>NZ_BNBZ01000003.1 GCF_014656215.1 Streptomyces zaomyceticus
GCAGGACTTTCAAAGGAACCTCGCCATCCGAAGATGGACGGGGTATCAACTAATCTGGCGTTGATTTTTGGCACGCTGTTGAGTTCTCAAGGAACGGACGCTTCCTTTGTACTCACCCTCTCGGGCTTTCCTCCGGGCTTCCCTTCGTGTTTCCAACCTTACCAGATCGTTTTCCGTTCCGTTTCCGGTTCGGAGTTTGTAATCCGGTGGCCTGTTGGCTGCCTTTCGCCTCTCGGCGTGGTCACTACTTTAGCTGATTTCATCGGCGGCTCATAATCGAGCCATTCGAATTCGAATTTCGGCATGCCGAAATACGCCCCTGCTGGGGAGTCATCTTGAGTAGTGGGTGGCAGCTGCGGGGTGCTTGAACAAGCAGGCCCGTAACCAGCTGCTCGGGCTACGTTAGGCGGTCGGACGGTTCGAGTCAAGTGGGCGTTTCCGGGGCGTGTGGGGTCGATACGGACTCACGCTCGGGTCCCCGTCGATCCAGAAGCGCCAGGGGTGGGGGGCTCCGTCGCCGCCGACGCCCGTGCGAGGGCCGTTGCGGATGTGCTCCGGGGCCGGCGGAGTGCCCGTAAGGAGGGTGAGGGGGGCGTCCGGGTCGGTGCAGGTGTCCGTGCCGTTCAGGGAGAGGCCGACGTCGAGGGCCGTGGCCAGGCGGGCGGGGCCCTTGGCCAGCTCGTGGTCGTACCGGGCCGAGCGGCGGCGGGGACGGGCCAGCTCGGTGCCGCTGAGGATCTCCCCCGCGCGCAGCAGCACTCCGCTCGCCTCGCCCTCGGGACCGCACACCAGGTTCAGGCAGTGCCACATGCCGTAGGTGAAGTAGACGTACGCGTGGCCGGGCGGGCCGAACATGACGGCATTGCGTGCCGTGCGTCCCCGGAAGGCGTGCGAGCCGGGGTCGATCGCGCCGGCGTACGCCTCCACCTCCGTAAGGCGCAGTTCCATCAGCCCCGCGGGTGAACGGCGGACGAGTGTGCGGCCGAGGAGGTCGGGGGCGACATCGAGGACCGGGCGGTCGAAGAAGGCCCGCGGGAGCGGCGTACGGTCGGGGCTCTCGCTCATGGCGCCCGAGCGTAGTGGTACCCGGTGGGGAACCGGTTACGGTCGTCGCGCGTATGTAGGGGTCAGGACTGAGAAGGAGTGAAGGTCATGGGATTCAAGAAGCTGCTCGCGAGCCTGGGTGCCGGTGGGGCCACCGTGGAGACGGTGCTCACCGAGGAGAACGTGGTCCCGGGCGGTGTCGTCCAGGGCGAGGTGCGCATCCAGGGCGGCAACGTCGACCAGCAGATCGAGGGGCTCTCCGTCGGGCTTCAGGCGCGGGTCGAGGTGGAGGGCGGCGACCAGGAGCACAAGCAGGACATCGAATTCGTCAAGGTGCGTCTGGGCGGTGCCTTCGAGGTGAAGGCCGGCGCGGTGCACGTGGTGCCGTTCGGTCTCGACATTCCGTGGGAGACGCCGGTGACCTCCGTCTCCGGGCAGCAGCTGCGCGGGATGAACATCGGGGTGACGACCGAGCTGGAGATCGCCCGCGCGGTGGACTCCGGTGACCTGGACCCGGTCAACGTGCACCCGCTGCCGGCGCAGCAGGCGATCCTGGACGCGTTCCTGCAGCTGGGCTTCCGCTTCAAGAGCGCGGACATGGAGCGCGGGCACATCCGGGGGACGCGCCAGAAGCTGCCCTTCTACCAGGAGATCGAGTTCTTCGCCCCGCAGCAGTACCGGGGTCTGAACCAGGTCGAGGTCAGCTTCGTCGCGGACGACCGTGAGATGGACGTCGTCCTGGAGATGGACAAGAAGCCGGGTCTGTTCGGTGAGGGCAGCGACTCCTTCCGCGCGTTCAAGGTGGGTCTGCACGACTTCCACACGACCGACTGGGCGGCCTACCTGAACCAGTGGCTCGCCGAGGTCGGCGGGCGTCGCAACTGGCTCTAGGCTCGGCTGTACGAAGGCTGCTGACGCAGTACGGGCGATACGGAGGTTTCGACGTGTCCGAGGGCAAGAGGGCTCCTCTCCCCCATGACTTCCATCCGCCGGTGGAGACGTTCACCGTGGTGAGCGACGACATCGCGCCGGGCGGGGTCCTGAAGGACGCGCAGGTGTACGCGGCGGGGAACACCTCGCCGCAGCTGCGCTGGGAGGGGTTCCCGGCGGGGACGAAGAGCTTCGCCGTGACGTGTTTCGACCCGGACGCCCCGACGGGCAGCGGGTTCTGGCACTGGGTGCTGTTCGACATCCCGGCGTCCGTGACGGAGCTGCCCGTGGGCGCCGGGTCGGGGTCGTTCGAGGGGCTGCCGGCCGGTGCCGTGCACGTCCGGAACGACTACGGCTCGAAGGACTTCGGTGGCGCCGCTCCCCCGGCGGGAGAGCAGCACCGCTATGTGTTCACGGTGTACGCGGTGGACAGCGAGAAGCTCGGTCCCGACGGCGACGTGTCGCCGGCGGTGGTCGGGTTCAACCTGCGGTTCCACACGCTGGGGCGTGCCCAGTTGATCGGTGAGTACGCGGCTCCCGCGGCGGTCTGATCGTTCGTTTGTTGTTTGCCCGCTTCTGGTCTTGGAGAGATCAGAAGCGGGCATCTTTTGTTGCGCGGGAAATATTGCGTTGTCCGACCCCGGCCGGCCCGGCCATCGTTGATCCAGGCCCCACCGCCCCGCTCCGGGGCCGGGCCTGCACACGGGAGGTGGGCACAATGCGGGACACGCTGGTACTCAACGCGAGCTTCGAGCCGCTGTCGACGGTCACTCTCAACCGTGCGGTGGTGCTCGTCCTGACGGACAAGGCCGTCGTCGAGCACGCCCATCCCGATCTGCGGGTGCGCGGTGCCGCCGTCGACCTGCCCGTGCCGCGGGTGATCAGGCTCTGCCGCTACGTACGGGTGCCGTTCCGAAGACAGGCACCGTGGTCGAGACGGGGGGTGCTGGTCCGGGACCAACACCGGTGCGCGTACTGCGGGCGGCGGGCGACGACCGTCGACCATGTGGTGCCGCGTGCCCAGGGCGGTGGGGACAGTTGGCTGAACACGGTCGCCTCCTGCGCCGAGGACAACCACCGCAAGGCCGCCAGGACGCCGGAGCAGGCGGGGATGCCGCTGCTGTTCCAGCCGTTCGAGCCGACGCCCGCCGACGCGATGCTGCTCGCGATGCGGGCGAGTGAGCGCTCGGAGCTCCCGGAGTGGCTGGCGAAGGCGGCCGCGTAACCCTGTCCCGTACGGTGTGGGCCCGCCTTCCCCGGTGTGGGGAGGACGGGCCCTTACGGCGGCTAGCGGAGCGTCAGCTGGACGATCGCCACGATGCCGACCGCGATGATCACTCCGCGCAGGACGGCGGGCGACAGCCCCCGGCCGACCTTGGCGCCGATCTGGCCGCCGATGGTGGAGCCGACGGCGATGAGCAGGACGGCCGTCCAGTCGAACTCGGCGACGAAGAGGAAGAAGACGGCGGCGACGCCGTTGACGAGGGCGCCGAGGATGTTCTTGACGGCGTTGATCCGCTGCAGGCTGTCGTGGAGCAGCAGGCCCATCAGGGACAGGTAGAGCACGCCCTGCGCGGCGCCGAAGTATCCGCCGTACATGCTGGCGAGGAAGAGGCCGACGAGGAGGACGGGGCCGCCGTCGGGGTGGGCCTCGGTGCCGGTCTGTTCTCGGCGGCGCTTGACCGCCGCCGAGATCCGGGGCTGGAAGAGGACCAGGACGAGCGCGAGGCCGATGAGGATCGGGACGATCGCGTCGAAGGCCGCGGAGGGCAGTGCGAGCAGCAGGATCGCTCCGACGAGGCCGCCGAGGAGGGCGGCGGCGCCGAGGCGGAGGATGCGGCGCTTCTGGCCCTTGAGTTCGCGTCGGTAGCCGATGGCTCCGCTGACGGAACCCGGTACGAGGCCGAGGGCGTTGGAGACGTTCGCGGTGATCGGTGGGAGACCGGTCGCGAGAAGGACCGGGAACGTGATGAGCGTTCCCGATCCGACGATGGTGTTGATGGTGCCGGCGCCGATGCCGGCGGCGAAGACTGCCAGGGCTTCCCAGATGGACAACGCCATCTCCTTACACGGTCAGTGAGTCGCCTCCCCGCCCCGAGGTCGTCGGGGTCGAGGGGCTCGCACCGATCATGCACGAAGATTACGTGTATGCGTCAGTCAACCGGGGGTTCGTCTCGCCTCTGGGCCCCGACTCCCTTGGTGTTGAAGCCGGGGACGCTGCCGTCCTTGTTGCCGAAGGCTCCCGAGAGGCCCTTGAGGGCGTCACCGATCTCGCTGGGCACGATCCAGAGCTTGTTGGCGTCGCCCTCGGCGATCTTCGGGAGCATCTGGAGGTACTGGTAGGACAGCAGCTTCTGGTCGGGGTCGCCGGCGTGGATGGCCTCGAAGACCGTGCGGACGGCCTGGGCCTCGCCCTCGGCGCGCAGCGCGGCAGCCTTCGACTCGCCCTCGGCGCGCAGGATCGCGGACTGCTTCTCGCCCTCGGCGGTGAGGATCGCGGACTGGCGGGTGCCCTCCGCGGTGAGGATCGCGGCGCGCTTGTCGCGCTCGGCGCGCATCTGCTTCTCCATCGAGTCCTGGATGGAGGTCGGCGGCTCGATCGCCTTGAGCTCGACGCGGTTGACGCGGATGCCCCACTTGCCGGTGGCCTCGTCGAGGACGCCGCGGAGGGCCGCGTTGATCTCCTCGCGGGAGGTCAGGGTCCGCTCCAGGTCCATGCCACCGATGATGTTGCGCAGGGTGGTGACGGTGAGCTGCTCGATCGCCTGGATGTAGCTGGCGACCTCGTACGTCGCGGCCCTCGCGTCGGTCACCTGGTAGTAGATGACCGTGTCGATGTTGACGACGAGGTTGTCCTGGGTGATCACCGGCTGCGGCGGGAACGGGACGACCTGCTCACGGAGGTCGATCCGGTTGCGGATCGAGTCGATGAACGGGACGACGATGTTCAGTCCGGCGTTGAGCGTGCGGGTGTAGCGGCCGAAGCGCTCCACGATCGCCGCGCTCGCCTGCGGGATGACCTGGATCGTCTTGATCAGGGCGATGAAGACGAGCACCACCAGAATGATCAGGACGATGATGACTGCTGACATCGTGTTCCCCGTGCCCTTCGCTGCCGGTTGACTGCCGGGTTGCTTTCGATGATCCAGTTTCCCAGATGGCGGAGCGTCATGGGCGAGGTTCGGTCACATGACCACGGCGGTCGCCCCGTCGATGTCCACCACGTCGACCTGTTCGCCCGGTTCGAAGCTCTGTCCGAAGTCCAGGGTGCGCGCGGACCAGATCTCCCCCGCGAGCTTGATACGGCCCCCGTTGCCGTCGACCCGTTCCAGAACCATGGCCTGACGGCCCTTCAGGGCGTCGATCCCGCTGGCGTGTCGGGGCCTGTCGTCGCGGTGGCGGGCGGCGATCGGGCGCACCACCGCGATGAGCGCCACCGAGACGACGACGAAGACGAGCACTTGGGCGACGATGCCGAAGCCGAGCGCGGCGGTCACCGCCCCCGCGACCGCTCCGACGGAGAACATGCCGAACTCGGGCATCGCGGTCAGGACCAGCGGAATGCCGAGCCCCACCGCGCCGATCAGCCACCAGACCCATGCGTCGATGTCCACATGGTCATGGTAGGGCGGGTGGGGCACTCCGGGACAGGGCGCGGGCGACTGTGCGGGACGTCGGCGCCGTGTCCGTTACTTGAGGGGCAGGCCGTGGGCGGTCCAGCGGTCGCCGACGCGCTCGACGACGAGCGGGAGGCCGAAGCAGTGCGAGAGGTTGCGGGAGGTCAGTTCCATCTCGACCGGGCCGGCGGCGAGGACCTTGCCCTGACGGATCATCAGGACGTGGGTGAAGCCGGGCGCGATCTCCTCGACATGGTGGGTGACCATGATCATGGAGGGGGCGTACGGGTCGCGGGCGAGGCGGCCGAGCCGGCGGACGAGGTCCTCGCGGCCACCGAGGTCGAGACCGGCGGCGGGCTCGTCGAGGAGGAGGAGCTCGGGGTCGGTCATCATCGCGCGGGCGATCAGGGTGCGCTTGCGCTCGCCCTCGGAGAGCGTGCCGAACCTGCGGTCCAGGTAGTCGTTCATGCCGAGGCGGTCGAGGAAGGCCTTGGCGCGCTGCTCGTCGACCGGGTCGTAGTCCTCGTGCCAGGTGGCGGTCATGCCGTACGCGGCGGTGAGGACGGTCTCCAGGACGGTCTGACGCTTGGGGAGCTTCTCCGCCATGGCGATGCCGGCCATGCCGATGCGGGGACGGAGCTCGAACACGTCCGTGCCGACGCCGCCGAGCTGCTCGCCCAGGATGTGGGCGGTGCCCTTGGTGGGGAAGAGGTAGCTGGAGGCGATGTTCAGAAGGGTGGTCTTGCCGGCGCCGTTGGGTCCGAGGATCACCCAGCGCTCGCCCTCCTTGACCGACCAGGAGACCTCGTCCACCAGAGCCCGTCCGTCGCGGACCACGGATACGTCCACCAGCTCCAGTACATCGCTCATGAGCGCGTTGTCTCCCCTTGCGGTCGAGTCGTGTCGTCGCCTTGCGCCGGTGGGCGCGGCGTCCAGGGGAAAACCTACGTTATCGACGGAGCGGGCCGGTCCCTAGGGCTTCCTTTGCGTCCCCCGGACGCGCCCTAGTCTTGGGGGATGCTTTCGGAACCACGCTCAGGACGCCTGGCCGCATGGGGCAATGCCCTGCTGGCCGGGGCGGTGTCGCCGGACGAGGCGGCGCTGGCCATTGTCGGGGAGGACGCGGTGCACCGCGTGGAGGGGCTGCCGGGTGAGGCGCGGCCGGTGGGGCTGACGCTGGCGCTGGGCCGGCTGCGGCGGCTCGGGGTGACCGGGTGGCGGGTGGCTCTGCCCGCGCCGGGGCATCCGCTGGGGCTCAGCGGACCGCCGGACTTCAACGCGCGCGCCCTGGAGGCGGCGGAGGCGGCGGTGGGCCACGGCGCGCCGTACGGTCTCGTGCCGGAGGTCTCGGAGGCGGGCCCGGTGGGTGATGTGCACGTGGAGGTGGTCTGGCGCTGTCTGGCCGTACGGGAGGCTCCGCCGGCGGACGTGCCGTCGCTCGGCGAGGCCGAGCGGGAACTGGCCGAGGCGCTGCGGGACGCCACGGCGGTGCTGACCCGGCTGGACGTGGCGGCCTCGGGGCCGGCGGCGGACGCGGCCCGGGAGGCGTACCGGGCGCGGGCCGAGGTGGGCCGGGAGGTGCTGGCGCCGGGGTATCCGCCGCGCGCGGTGCGGGTCCTCGAGCTGGCGCAGCGGGTGGGACTCCTCGTGGACCTGGCGTACGACCACGGGCACGGGGGCGCGGTGAGCGCTTCGGAGATGGCGGCGCGGGGGGAGGCGCTGCGGCCGGTGGAGCGGGTGGCCCGGCGGGCGCAGGTCGCCGCGTACAACGCGTATGTGGAGGAGAGGGAGCGGGACCGGGGGTTCTGAACCCACCGCACCGGAAAATGGGGCCGGCCCCCGGGGGGTCCTCCGGGGGCCGGTCGGTCCTGGTGCGGCTCAGCCGTTGACGGCGTGGTTGCCGAAGGCCGGGTTGAGCAGGCCGATCACGTTGACCGTGTTGCCGGAGACGTTCACGGGGACGTGGACCGGGACCTGCACCAGGTTGCCGGAGGCGACGCCCGGCGAGTTGAGGGCCTGGCCCGTGGCCTCGGCGCCGTGGGCGGAGGCGACACCCGCGCCGGCGGCGACGATGCCACCGGCGACCATGGTGAGGGCGGCGGCCTTCTTGAGGTTCTTCACTGGGTACATCCTCCTGGTCATCGCTGCGGCCGGTCAGCAGCAGCACGCCATGGAGAACGCCGTCCCCCTCATGAGGTTGCGCCGAACGGGGGACATACACACGACGGTATGAAGGACTGAACGGTCGTGCGCCCGGCGCGCGAGGGGGCGCGTCAGTTGGTGAGGCCGTGCCGGACCGCCCAGAGGGCCGCCTGGGTGCGGTCCGCGAGGTCGAGCTTCATCAGGATGTTCGAGACATGCGTCTTGACCGTCTTCTCGGAGAGGACGAGCGCGCGGGCGATCTCCCGGTTGGACCGGCCGTCCGCGATCAGGCCGAGGACCTCCCGCTCCCGCTCCGTGAGGGCCGGGCCCCGCCCCGTACCCCCGTGGGAGTCGTCCTGGGCGAGGAGCGCGCCCGCGACCTCGGCCTGGAGCAGGACGTGCCCCGCGTGGACGGAGCGGATCGCGCCGGCCAGGGCGTCGGGGTCGATGTCCTTGTAGACGTATCCGGAGGCACCGGCGCGGAGCGCGGGGACCACCGTGCGCTGCTCGGTGAAGCTGGTGACGACGAGGACCCTCGCGGGGTTGTCGAGCTCGCGCAGCCGCTTCAGCGCCTCGATGCCGTCCGTGCCGGGCATCTTCACGTCCATGAGGACCACGTCGGGGCGGAGCTCCTCGGCCCTGGCGACGCCCTCGTCGCCGTCGGAGGCCTCCCCCACCACCTCTATGTCGTCCTGCACCTCCAGAAAGGTGCGCAGTCCTCTCCGGACGACCTGGTGGTCGTCGACCAGCAGGACACGGATCCGCTTGTCAGCCACCGGGAACCTCCATCTCGATCGTGGTGCCCTCGCCGGGGGCCGATGTCACGGTGAGCGATCCGCCGACGCCGCCCGCCCGGTCCCGCATGGAGACCAGGCCGAGGTGGCGTCCGGCGCTGCGGACCGTACGCGGGTCGAATCCCTTGCCGTCGTCGGCGACGGTGAGCCGCGCGCCCTGGCCGGCCCGGGTGAGGGAGACGGTGACGAGCTCCGCGTCCGCGTGCCGCAGGGCGTTGTGCAGGGCCTCCTGGGCCACCCGGAGCACGGCCTCCTCCTGCGCGGCGGGCAGTGCGCGGGTCCCGGGGCTCTCGAAGGTGACCCGGGCCGTGTGGGCACGGTCCAGGACCTGGATGTGGGTACGGAGGGTGTGGACGAGACCGTCCTCGTCGAGGGCGGCGGGCCGGAGCTCGACGACGGCGGCGCGCAGCTCGTCGGCGGCCTCCGCGGCGAGGGCGGCGACCTGCTGGAGCTCTCCCTTGGCGCGGGCGGGGTCGCGGTCGACCAGGGCGGCGGCGGCCTGGGCGGTCAGCCGGAGCGAGAAGAGCTTCTGGCTGACGGCGTCGTGCAGCTCGTGGGCGAGCCGGGAGCGCTCCTCGGCGATGGTGAGTTCGCGGCTGCGCTCGTACAGACGTGCGTTGGTGAGGGCGATGGCCGCGTGCTGGGCGAGGATCGAGAGGAGTTCCTCGTCCTCGGCGGTGAAGCCGCAGCCGCCGGTCTCCTTCGGGCAGCGCTTGTTGGCGAGGAAGAGGGCGCCGAGGGTCTCGTCGCCGTCCCTGACGGGGAGGCCGAGGAAGTCGGACATCTCGGGGTGGGCGGCCGGCCAGCCCTCGAAGCGGGGGTCCTCGCGGACGTCGGCGAGCCGCTCGGGCTCGGCCTTGTGGAGCATGGCGGCGAGGATGCCGTGCTGCCGGGGCAGCGGGCCGATGGCCTTCCACTGCTCGTCGCTGACGCCGTCGACCACGAACTGGGCGAAGCCCCCGTGGTCGTCGGGGACGCCCAGGGCCGCGTATTCGGCGTCGAGCAGCTCGCGGGCGGAGGCGACGATCGTCTTGAGGACGTCGCGGACCTCCAGATGGCGGCTCATCGCCAGCAGTGCGGTGCTCACGGCGGCCAGGCCGGAGCTGGGTCGATGGCTCATGTCCTCACCGTACCGGCGGGTGGTGACGGTCCGTATCCGTCCGGGGACCGCGTAGGAGGGGGACGGGGGACCTAGGTCGTAGGGCCCGGGAGGGTGCGTACACCCCGGGGAGGAGGGGGCTCACGGTGCGCATTGCCGGTGCAACGCCGGGTGAGTTCGCCACGGGGCCGATGTGAGCCCGGGCATAGGACCCAGGTCACTTACGAAGGCCCCTAGTGGACGTCCGGAGGGCGGGTCAGGGTGGGGTGAGTCAGACATAAGGGCGCTTCTGTGGCCCGTGCACACGCCCCTGATCCACTACCCGGGATCGTACGTCACACCTTTGCCACAGGATTTTGCTGCCGCTAAGAATTGCCCCCGTCGCCGCCGATGAAGGCGCAGCGCCGCCCCGGCCGAGCGACGACCCCCAGCGATTCGAAGAGGTAGTCCGTTATGTCTGCGAACACCCCTGGCCACATTCGTGGTCTGAAGAAGACCCACAAGGCCACGATCGCCGGTGTCGCCGCTCTGAGCGCCGCCGCGCTCACCCTCTCCCTGGTGCAGGGCGGCGGGTCCACCGAGACCGAGCCGCAGGCTCTCTCCGGTACGCAGCAGGTGGCCTGGTCGTACAACGCGAACAGCCCGCAGGCGAAGGCCCTGGCCGAGAGCGTCACCGAGCAGCAGAGCACCGTCGGCCTGAAGGCCAAGCAGGAGGCCGAAGCCAAGGCCAAGGCCGCCGCCGCCGCGAAGGTCAAGGCGGCCGCCAAGGCCAAGGCGGACGCGAAGGCGAAGGCCGCCGCCCAGGCGAAGGCCCAGGCGAAGGCGAAGGCCGCGGCGAAGGCCAAGGCCGACGCCAAGAAGCGCGCCGCCGCGAAGACCGCCGCGAGCCGTTCCGTCGCCCGTACCCCGGTCTTCGCGAACAACCTCGACGGCTGGATCCGCGAGGCGCTGTTCATCATGGACAAGCACAACATCCCGGGCACGTACAACGGCCTGCACAAGAACATCATGCGTGAGTCCAGCGGCAACCCGCGGGCCATCAACAACTGGGACATCAACGCCATCAACGGCGTCCCGTCGAAGGGCCTGCTGCAGGTCATCTACCCGACCTTCAAGGCCTACCACATCCCGGGCACCAAGTTCGACCAGTACGACCCGGTCGCCAACCTCGTCGCCGCCGCCAACTACGCGGCCGACCGCTACGGCTCGATCGACAACGTCAACAGCGCGTACTGATCGCACAGGGCCTGGCCCCGAGTCCGCTGTCGTACGCCGAAGGGCGGCACCCCCGCACTGGGGTGCCGCCCTTCGGCGTACGGGTCGCTCAGTCGGTCACTTGCGCATGACCTCGGGCTCGTGGCGGCGCAGCAGCCGCGCCACGGCGACGCAGCAGACGGCGGCCATGAACAGCTGGATGCCGAGGTCGAGGCTCCACTGGGCGACCGTGTGGTCCCACAGCGGGTCGACGTTCGAGGGGTTCTTCTGGTCCCACGGCGGCATCAGGTGTGCCAGGTCCAGGGTGGCGCCGGCGCCGGCGATGCCCCAGCGGGAGGGCATGAGCCAGGCGAACTGCTCCAGGCCGGGCGAGTCGTACACCTGGAAGAGGATGCCGGTGAACACGACCTGGATGATCGCGAACATGACGAGCAGCGGCATGGTCTTCTCGGCGGTCTTCACCAGCGCGGAGATGACCAGGCCGACCATCATCGAGGTCAGGCCGAGCCCGATGACCTGGATGCACAGCTCGACGGCCGGCGGCATGAACAGGCCCTCTTCGGGCAGCGCGCGCGTGGAGAAGCCGATGGCGCAGATGATCACGCCCTGGAAGGCCGTGATCAGGCCGAGGACGATGACCTTGGACATCAGGTACGCGGAGCGGGACAGGCCGACGGCACGCTCCCGCTCGTAGATGACCCGTTCCTTGATCAGCTCACGGACCGAGTTGGCCGCGCCGCTGAAGCACATGCCGACCGCGAGGATCAGCATGATCGTGCCGGCGTCGCCGTTGAACCGGGACGGGGGCGTGGGCCTGCCGAGGCCGAAGTCGGCGGGGATGACCACGGACACCGCGCCGAGGACGGCCGGCAGGATCACCATCAGGGCCATGAAGCCCACGTCGGAGGCGATCACGGAGACGTAGCGGCGGATCAGCGTCCACAGCTGGGAGCCCCAGCCCTGCGGCTTCGGCGGCCGGGACATCGCCCGCTGCGGCATCTGGACGGGCTGCGCGGCGACGGCGTCGATGTCCGCGGCGTACAGCTGGTAGTGCTGCGAGCCCTTCCAGCGGCCCGCCCAGTCGTAGTCGCGGTAGTTCTCGAAGGCGGAGAAGACATCGGCCCAGGTGGAGTAGCCGAAGAAGTTCAGCGCCTCGTCCGGCGGGCCGAAGTACGCCACCGAGCCACCGGGGGCCATCACGAGCAGCTTGTCGCAGAGGCCCAGCTCGGCCACCGAGTGGGTGACGACGAGGACCGTGCGGCCGTCGTCGGCGAGGCCGCGGAGCAACTGCATGACATCGCGGTCCATGCCCGGGTCGAGGCCGGAGGTCGGCTCGTCCAGGAAGATCAGCGACGGCTTGGTGAGGAGCTCCAGGGCGACCGAAACGCGCTTGCGCTGACCACCGGAGAGGGAGGTGACCTTCTTCTCCTTGTGGATGTCGAGCTTGAGCTCGCGCAGCACCTCGCCGATGCGGGCCTCGCGCTCGGACTCGGCGGTGTCGCCGGGGAAGCGGAGCTTGGCGGCGTAGCGGAGCGCCTTCTGGACGGTCAGCTCCTTGTGCAGGATGTCGTCCTGCGGGACCAGACCGATGCGCTGGCGCAGCTCGGCGAACTGCTTGTAGAGGCTTCGGTTGTCGTAGAGGACGTCGCCCTCGTTGGCCGGGCGGTAGCCGGTCAGCGCCTTGAGCAGCGTGGACTTTCCGGAGCCGGACGGGCCGATGACACCGATCAGCGACTTCTCCGGGACGCCGAAGGAGACGTCCTTGAGGATCTGCTTGCCGCCGTCGACCGTGACCGTGAGGTGGCGGGCCGAGAAGGAGACCGAACCGGTGTCGACGAACTCCTCGAGCTGGCCGCCGACGAGCCGGAAGGTCGAGTGACCGACGCCGACGATGTCCTGCGGGCCGAGGAGGGCGGTGCCGCCCTTGGGGATCGGCTGACCGTTGACGTACGTGCCGTTGTGCGAGCCGAGGTCGCGGATCTCGAAGCGTCCGTCGGGCGTCGCGTGGAACTCGGCGTGGTTCCGCGAGACCTGGAGGTCGGAGACGACCAGCTCGTTCTCGAGGGCACGGCCGATGCGCATGACGTGGCCGAGTGCCAGCTGGTGGAACGTGGTGGGGCTGCGGTCCGCGTACGCCGACGACGCGCCCGCGGCGGCACCGGGCCGGCCGGGTCCCTGCTGGGGCGGGACCTGCTGCTGGGGTACCTGCTGCTGCGGCGGGGCCGGCTGCTGCCAGTTCTGCTGCGGCGGGGCCTGGTGCGTGATCCACTCGGCCTGCTCGGCGGCCTGGGGTACGGGGACCTGGTGGACCGGCGCCTGGGGCGCGGCCTGCTGGTGGACCGCCGGAGCCTGCTGCTGGGCGGGGGTACCGGCGAGATTGAGCCGCGGGCCGTCGGTCGCGTTGCCGAGGTGGACGGCCGAGCCGGGACCGATCTCCACCTGGTGGATCCGCTGCCCCTGCAGGAACGTGCCGTTGGTCGAGCCGTGGTCCTCGATGACCCAACTGCGACCGCCCCAGCTGATGGTGGCGTGGCGCCACGAGACCCTGGCGTCGTCGATCACCAGGTCGCCCTGCGGGTCGCGGCCCAGGGTGTACGACCTGGACGGATCGAGCGTCCAGGTCCTGCCGTTCAATTCCAGTACGAGTTCTGGCACTCCATGCCCCACTACTTGTCCCCCGATGTACCCCCGTCGCTGGGAGTCCAGGGATGGCGAATCATCCTGGGGAACTATTTCAGGCCCGGTCCCGTAACGGAAAGTCGGGCCGTGTGAAGACCCGGCGGACACGCCCCGGGAACCCGTCCGGGGGGCGGCTTCGGGACGGGGCCACGACGACCCGGGTGTCCGCTGGGCGGGACGGGGGGTCGGGCGGCGCACGCTGCCCGATACGGTGGAAGCACCATGAGCGCATCGCAGACCTCAGACGTTCCCACCCTTCTCGTCAAGATCTTCGGGAAGGACCGTCCCGGGATCACCGCGGGACTCTTCGACACCCTCGCCGCCTACTCCGTCGACGTCGTGGACATCGAGCAGGTGGTCTCCCGGGGCCGCCTCGTCCTGTGCGCGCTCGTCACCGAGCCGACCGTCGCGTCGCAGGGCGAGCTCAGGGCCACCATCCACAGCTGGGCCGAGTCGCTGAAGCTCCAGGCCGAGATCATCTCCGGTACGGGCGACAACCGTCCCCGGGGTGAGGGGCGCTCGCACGTCACCGTGCTCGGCAACCCCATCACCGCGGAGCAGACGGCGGCCATAGCGGCCAGGATCGCGGAGAGCGGCGGCAACATCGACCGCATCTTCCGGCTGGCGAAGTACCCGGTCACCGCCGTCGAGTTCGCCGTCTCCGGCTGTGGGACGGAGCCGCTGCGGACCGCTCTCGCCACCGAGGCGCACACCATCGGGGTCGATGTGGCCGTGGTCTCCGCCGGGCTGCACCGGCGGGCCCAGCGGCTCGTCGTCATGGACGTCGACTCGACGCTGATCCAGGACGAGGTGATCGAGCTCTTCGCGGCGCACGCCGGCTGCGAGGACAAGGTCGCCGAGGTGACGGCGGCCGCGATGCGCGGCGAGCTGGACTTCGAGCAGTCGCTGCACGCGCGGGTGGAGCTGCTCGCCGGGCTCGACGCCTCGGTGGTCGACAAGGTCCGTTCCGAGGTGCGGTTGACGCCCGGGGCCCGGACCCTGATCCGGACGCTGAAGCGGCTCGGCTACCAGGTCGGTGTCGTCTCCGGTGGGTTCACCCAGGTCACGGACGATCTGAAGGAGCGGCTGGGGCTGGACTTCGCCTCGGCCAACACCCTGGAGATCGTGGACGGCAAGCTCACCGGCCGGGTGACCGGCGAGATCGTGGACCGGGCGGGCAAGGCGCGGCTGCTGCGCCGGTTCGCGGCGGAGGCGGGTGTGCCGCTGGCGCAGACCGTGGCGATCGGCGACGGGGCGAACGACCTGGACATGCTGAACGCGGCCGGGCTCGGCGTGGCGTTCAACGCGAAGCCGGTGGTGCGGGAGGCCGCGCACACGGCGGTGAACGTGCCGTTCCTGGACACCGTGCTGTACCTGCTGGGGATCACCCGCGAAGAGGTCGAGGCCGCGGACGGCGGCGAGGACCTGCTGCACTGAGGCAAGGGGAAAGGGCCCGGCCGTCCGCTGACGGCCGGGCCCTTTCCGTACGGCGGTGCACCCCGTACGGATCAGTCGTGCGGGGTCCAGAAGTCGACGAGCCGTGCGGCGCCGTGCTCCAGGGACTTCCAGGAGCCGTTGAAGCCGAGGACGGCGAAGGCCGAGGTCGGGAAGCCGCTGCGATGCATCCGGGGCAGGAGGTCGCCCTCGGCGTCACCTGCGAGGGCCTCGGCGAGTGCGTGCATCCCGGGGTTGTGGCCGATGACCAGGATGTCGGAGACCTCTTCCGAGGTCTCGTTGAGCAGGGCGATGAGCTCGCCGAGCGAGGCCTCGTACAGCCGCTCCTCGTACACCGTCCTGGGGCGCTCCGGCAGCGCCTGCACGGCCAGCTTCCAGGTCTCGCGCGTCCTGGTGGCGGTCGAGCAGAGGGCCAGGTCGAAGGCGATGCCGGTCTCGGCGAGTCTGCGGCCCGCCACGGGGGCGTCCGCGCGTCCTCGGTCGGCGAGGGGGCGCTCGTGGTCGGACTCCTGGTTCCAGTCCGCCTTCGCGTGTCGGAGCAGCACGATCCTGCGGGGTGTGTCGACGCTCATGGTCATCAGCTTCGCACGAAACGGCTCATGTCGACTCAGAGAGAGAGCGTTTGCTGGATCCGCTCCAGGACCCGTCCGGCCCCGGCGTCACCCAGGGGCGCACGGGCCCCTTCGGACCCGGCCATGAGCAGCAGGAGGGCGACGAAGGCGGCCGCCGGAAGGGCGAGGGCCCACCAGGGCAGCCGGGTGTCGACGCCGGTCACGGCCGGTCGGACGCGGGTGTACGTACGGGCCGTCATGACCGCCTCCGTGGGTGAGAGCTCCGTTTTCCCTGTTGTCTCCAACCTAGGGATCGCGGACCGGTCGGCCCATCCGGTGATCCACCCACTTCACCCTGACACCCGCCCCCTAGGGGATACGGGGGCCAGCCCTACCTCGGGTCAGGGTGAGCGCGCCTCACGGGGAGGCGATCGAGGCGATCACGGCGATGACGACCGTGATGCCGATCATCGCGCCGAACACGAGGAGCAGCTTCTTCTGGCCGTTCGGGGGATTGGGTTCGAGAACTGGCATGGCGACAGTCTCGCATCTCAGCATTCGTCCTCGACCGTCCGGTCCCTGCCTGCCAGGGTGCCGACGATCATCTGCGGCACCATCAGACCGCCCATGAGGGCGATCGGCAGTCCCCAGCCGCCGCTGTGCTGGTAGAGCACGCCGACGAGGAGCGGCCCGGGGATGGAGATGAGGTAGCCGACGCTCTGCGCGAAGGCCGAGAGCCTGACGACTCCGGCGCCGGTGCGCGAACGCATGCCGATCATGGTGAGGGCGAGCGGGAACGAGCAGTTGGAGATGCCGAGCAGCAGCGCCCAGACCCAGGCTCCGGCGGCCGGGGCGAGGAAGAGGCCGGTGTAGCCGCTGAGGCCGCAGAGGCCGAGCGCGACGACGATCGGGCCCTGGTTCTTCATCCGGGTGGCGAGCCGGGGGATCACGAAGGCCAGCGGGACGCCCATGACCATGGTGACGGCGAGGAGCACACCCGCGGTGGAGGCGGGGACGCCTGCGTCCCGGAAGATCTGCGGCATCCAGCCCATGGTGATGTAGGCGCCGGTGGCCTGGAGGCCGAAGAAGCAGCCGAGGGCCCAGGCGGTGCGGCTGCGGGTGATGCGCAGCGGGGCGGCGGCCTTGTCGGCCGTGGCCGTGGCTTCGACATCGGCCCTGGTGGTCTTGGCCTCGGCCCTGGTCCTGACCTTGGCCCCGGCCTCGTTCCCGGTGCCTGTGCCTGTGCCCGCGATGCCGCGGTCGCGGTCGCGTACGAGAGGGATCCAGGGCAGGACCGCCAGCGCGGCGACGGCGGCCCAGACGCCGAGGCCGATGCGCCAGTCCCCGCCGAGGGCCTGGGTCATCGGGACGGTCGCGGCCGCCGCGACGGACGTGCCCAGGGCCAGGGCCATCGAGTAGAGGCCGGTCATGCTGCCGATGCGGTCGGGGAAGTACCGCTTGACGATGACCGGCATCAGGACGTTGCTGACGGCGATGCCCATGAGGGCGAGGGCGCTGGCGGCGAGGAAGCCGGCCGTACCGCCGGCGAAGGGCCGCAGGACGAGGCCCGCGAAGATCGCGGCCATGCCCGCGCAGACGACGGCCGCGGGGCCGAAGCGCCGGGCGAGGCGCGGGGCCGTGATGCCGAAGATCGCGAAACAGAGCGGCGGGACGGAGGTGAGGACGCCGGCGACGGTGCCGCTCATGTGGAGGTCCGCGCTGACCTCTTCGAGGAGGGCGCCGAGGCTGGTGATGGCGGGACGCAGGTTCAGCGCGGCCAGGACGAGTCCGAGCGTGACGAGGCCGAGGGTCCAGCGGTGCGCCCGTCCCGGTGCGGAAGAATCTCCGGCGATGGGGGCCGCTCCTGGCGGCGCCACGATGGCCGCCGGGGCGAGGGTTCCGGCCGGTCGTGCGGTGGGTTCGAGGGTCTCGGGCTCGTCAGGCATGAGGCCATCATAGAATCATGGGATGATTGGTTGTCCAATCTCGAACGAATGGGAAGGTGCTTCATGGCCCTCGGCCATCCCCGGCGCACAGGCCTCTCCGATCAGGTGATCGCCGAGCTGCGGAACCAGATCACCTCCGGCGAGTGGCCGGTGGGTTCACGCATCCCGACCGAACCCGAGCTGGTCGAGCAGCTGGGAGTGGCCCGCAACACGGTGCGCGAGGCGGTACGGGCCCTGGCGCACAACGGGCTGCTCGACATCCGCCAGGGCTCCGGCACCTATGTCCTCGCCACCAGTGAGCTCGCGGGCGTCATGCACCGGCGCTTCGCCGGATCCGACCCCCGGCACGTGGCCGAGCTGCGCTCGACCCTGGAGTCCGCGGCCGCGCGGTTCGCCGCCGGGCGGCGCAGCGAGCGCGATCTGAAGCAGCTGGACGCCCTGCTCGTACGACGCGAGGAGGCATGGGAGTCCGGTGACGCGGAGCGCTTCGTGACCGTCGACGCAGCCTTCCACCACGCGGTCGTCGCCGCCTCGGGCAACGAGGTGCTGACGGAGCTCTACGCGGACCTGGGCGATCTCCTGCGGGACTGGCTGCGGGACGACGTGGGGCAGGAGCTGCGCCCCGAGAACCACATGGACCACGCGCGCCTGGTGGACGCGATCCGGGACGGCGACGCCGAGCGGGCCGGTACGGAAGCGGCCGGCTATCCCTTCCTGTGCCTCAGGAGCCCCGTACCGGAGCCGGGTCCGGAGCCTGGTCCGCCGGCTGGTGGGTGACCCAGGCGGACCGGACCTCCTTCCAGCAACGGCCGTTCAGCTCGCCGTAGTCGGCGGGGCCGACGTCCACGGGGGCGCTGTCGCTGTCGATGTCCCACCAGCGCTCGCACTCCACATGGAGGCGGACCCGGTCGGTGCGCGGATAGGGGTTCTGGCAGTGGGCCGTGACGCGGGAGCCCTGGACGACGGTGCGGCAGGAGGCGCCGAAGTTCTCCCGCTCCTCGGGCGTCGGGGTGGTGACGGGGAGCTCCTCGGCCGGGGCCGGGGCGGCCCGCACCTCGGCGGCGACGGCTATCCCGGTGAGCAGTACGGCGACGGAGGCGAACGCGCCGAACCCGTGACGTATCGCGCGCATGCCCGTACCTCCTCCCCATCAGCAGCAGGAACCTCACGCTCTGCCTCAGTCTGGGGTGATTCGCGCGACTTTTCGAGTCGGGCAGGAGTTGCGGAACGGCGAGGGCCGTGCGCCGCCCCGAGGGGCGGCACACGGCCCTTTCCGGCTGTGCGGAGCGGTTACGCGCCGATCGCGTGCAGACCGCCGTCGACGTGGACGATCTCGCCCGTCGTCTTCGGGAACCAGTCGGACAGCAGCGCCACGACGCCCTTGCCCGCCGGCTCCGGGTCGGCCAGGTTCCACTCCAGCGGGGAACGGCTGTCCCACACCGCGGCCAGCTCGCTGAAGCCCGGGATGGACTTGGCGGCCATCGAACCGATCGGACCCGCCGAGATCAGGTTGCAGCGGATGTTCTGCTTGCCCAGGTCGCGGGCCATGTAGCGGCTGGTGGCCTCCAGGGCGGCCTTGGCCGGGCCCATCCAGTCGTACTGCGGCCAGGCGTACTGCGCGTCGAAGGTGAGGCCGACGACCGAGCCGCCCTCCGTCATCAGCGGCAGCAGCGACGTCGTCAGCGACTTCAGCGAGAAGGCGGAGACGTGCATGGCCGTGGCGACCGACTCGAACGGCGTGTTGAGGAAGTTGCCGCCGAGCGCGTCCTGCGGGGCGAAGCCGATGGAGTGCACGATGCCGTCGAGACGGTCACCGAGCTGCTCGCGGACCTGGCCCTCCAGACGCGCGAGGTGCTCGTCGTTGGAGACGTCGAGCTCCAGGACCTTCACGTTCTCGGGCTTGGGGAGCTTCTTGGCGATGCGCTCCGTCAGCGACGGCCGCGGCCAGGCGGTGAGGATGATCTCCGCACCCTGTTCCTGGGCCAGCTTCGCGGTGTGGAAGGCGATGGAGGACTCCATCAGCACACCGGTGATCAGGATGCGCTTGCCCTCGAGAATTCCGCTCATGGTGATCAGTGACCCATGCCCAATCCGCCGTCAACCGGGATGACGGCTCCAGTGATGTACGAGGCGTCGTCGGAGGCGAGGAACTTCACCGCGGCGGCGATCTCCTCCGGCTGGGCGTAGCGGCCCAGCGGCACCTGGGACACGATGCCCGCGCGCTGCTCGTCGGTGAGCACCGCGGTCATGTCGGTGTCGACGAAACCAGGGGCGACGACGTTGAAGGTGATGTTGCGGGAGCCCAGCTCACGCGCGAGGGAGCGGGCGAAGCCCACCAGGCCGGCCTTGGAGGCGGCGTAGTTGGCCTGGCCCGCGGAGCCCAGCAGACCGACGACCGAGGAGATCAGGACGACGCGGCCCTTCTTGGCGCGCAGCATCCCGCGGTTGGCACGCTTGACGACCCGGAAGGTGCCGGTGAGGTTGGTGTCGACGACGGAGGTGAAGTCCTCCTCGGACATGCGCATGAGGAGCTGGTCCTTCGTCACGCCGGCGTTGGCCACGAGGACCTCCACCGGACCGTGCTGCTCCTCGATCTCCTTGTACGCCTGGTCGACCTGCTCACCGTCGGTGATGTCGCACTTGACGGCCAGGAAGCCGGCCGGCGGCTCACCCGACCGGTACGTGATCGCGACCTTGTCGCCGGCATCGGCGAACGCGCGGGCGATGGCGAGGCCGATGCCCCGGTTTCCTCCGGTGACGAGAACCGAGCGGCTCAACGGATCACCCTTTCGATAGCGGTCTGGTAGCCGAAAACCTATCGGTATCGCCACCGACATGAGGAATCGAGCTCCGACAGTGGCGTACGGGTGTCACTGTCGGGTCCCTACAGCTCGGGGGCGTCGCGGGGTGGGACTCCACCGGCCCGCTCGCCGCCCCGCACCCTCTCTGACGTGGCCCTCCGTGGGACTACGGGGCGCGCAGATCCGCCTGGGAGAGCTCGGCGCACAGCTCGTCGAGTGTCCGGTCGTACAGCACGGACCGGTGCGCCAGCACGTTCCGCGCGTCGACGAGGAGCCGCAGCAGTGCCGCGTCGCGCGCGGGCAGTGCGAGGGCGCCGCCGATGTGGGCGCGCAGCAGCTCGCCCACCTGAAGTTCCAGGAACGCCCGCTCCGGGTCGCGGCCCAGGTACGCGGGGGGCCGGGCGGAGTAGCCGGCGACGAGCGTGGCCACCGGGCGGTTCAGATGGCCGAGGGCCCTCACGGCGAGTCGCTGCCGGGCCTCCTCGATCCACGGGGTCAGGACCCGCTGCTGCGCCTGGGAGACCAGCGCGGTGAGACGGTCCTCGGCCTCGCCGGTGGCCGGCGCGGAGGGTGCCGCCGGGTGCCAGACGCCCACGTGGGCGCGGAGCCGGCCCTCCCAGGAGACGACGGCGCCCCTGGCCCAGGCCTGGCGCAGTTCCGCGCCCGGCCGCAGCAGGGCGCCGATCCGCCGCAGCGGCGGGCAGTCGGCCGGGACGGGTCCGGGCGACCGGGCGAGACAGCGCCCGAGCGCGGCGCCGAGGGTGTGCTGCGCCCCGTCCCAGTCCAGGGCGAGGAGCCGGGCGAGCTCCAGGTCGGGGCCGCAGACCTCGACGACGGTCTCGGACCGCACCGCGCGGCGGATGCGCTCGGCGAGCGGGTCGCTGTGGCGGTGGCGGTCGCGGCCGGAGGTGCCGGGCGCGTGGTCGAGGACCGGCGCGATGGCGGTGGCGGTGTCGAGTCGGCCGAGCGCGCCCCACCACCAGTGCACGGCCGTGTCGCCGAGGCCGTGCCGGAGCTCGTCCGGGAGCGGTTCCGGCAGGTCGCGGAGGCGGGCGACGACCAGGAGGCGGGGGCGCTCGGCCGGCGGGAGTCCGGCGTCCTTGACGGCGGCGGCGAGCGAGCGGAAGAGGCGTTCGACGGGGGCGCCGGGCGGGGCGCCGGGCGCGGCTGTGGGCAGGACGCCGGACGGGGCTCCGGACGGGGCTCCGGGCACGACGCCGGACGGGGTGCCGGTCCGGGTGCCGGGTAGGGCTCCGGTCCGGGTGCCGGGCGCTTCCGTTTCCGCCCACGCGCGGATGCCGACGACGGGGCGGCCGTACCGGCCCGGGGCGACCAGGCTCGCCACGGCCTCGTCGGCGTCGACCGAGAGTTCCTTGCCGAGGCGGGCGAGGAGGCCGTGCGGGTCGTGCCGGGGGCCGGTGGGCTCCTTGCGGGGAGCCGGTACGCGGGGCGGTGCGCCGTCGAGGGACCAGCCGAGGTCGAGGTCGAAGCCGTCGTCGGGCAGGTCGAGAAAGGGCAGCTCGTCGGCGTCCGCCCATCCACCGGTGTCGGCCGGTCCGCCGGCGTCCGCCCATCCGACGCCGTCCGCTGGCCCGTCGCGGTCCGCCCCACCCCCGGTGTCCGCCCGTACGCCGAACTCTCCCGCGCCCGGCCCCGGCTCCGGTTCCGTCGCGTGCGGGTGTGCCGAGGCCGGGGGCGGTATGTCGACTCGTATCGGAGCGGCGGACAGCGCCCCTCGGTACAGCTCGTCCGCGAGCCCCGACTCCACCATCGCGTCGGTGACCAGCCAGAGGCAGTTGAGCCCGGCCGCGAGGTCGGCGGCCACCGCGCGCAGCTGCGCGCGTACGCCCGGCAGCTCACCCGGAGGCACGGCCCGCGCTCCCGTGCGCGCCCCGGCCCCCGCCTCGGTCTCCGCCCCCGTCACCTCACTTCTCCCCGGCGGCCGCCCGGGACCGCACCGCGCGGTACGTCACCGGTTCCACCGCGAAACCCTCGGGCGTCTCGTCGAGGACGCCGAGCCGGCCCAGGTGCTGCAGCCAGGCGTCGGTGTCCGCGTCGGAGAGCTCGATCGCAGCCCCCACGTCGTCGCGCGGCACGCCCTGGCCCTCCTCCACGTATCCGGTCCAGGCCGTGAGGAGGTCGAGGTCCCGTGTGTCGAGACCGGAGAGGCGCAGGTGCTCCTCGATGTTGCGGGAGCCGGCGATGAGGGCGCGTATCCGTTCGACGGCGTTGTCCAGGGTCGCGCCGTGCACGGACACGTCCGTCACCGCGGCCTCCATCCAGCGGGGCCAGCCACCGGTCGCGGCGACCAGCCGGTCGCGGTCCTCGCGGGACACGAAGGGGCACTCCGACCAGGCGCGCAGGGCGTCCGCGGTCCACCGTTCGGGGCGCAGCCACCGTACGGCCAGCTCCTCGTGCCCGTCGTCGGCGGCCAGTTCGGCGAGGCCGGCCGCGTCGGCGACGACCACGACGGAGCGGTTCTCGTTGCCGCCGCTGCGCGGTTCGGTCTGCCGGACGAGCCGGTCGGCGGCGGGACCGGCGTGGATCAGCATGGAGCGGACGGCGTCGCGCAGCTCGGCCGGGGTGGCGCCGCGCAGGTCGGCGATGATCACATGGGCCTTGCGGCCCCGGCTCGCGAGCAGGGCGGTGAGGTCGTCCCCGTGGGTGTACGGGACGACGTCGACCCCGCGGTTCTCGGCGAACGCGGTGACCGCCCGGCGGACCAGCTCCGGCCGGTGGAGGGCCGTGGTGCCGATGAGGCTGACACCGGACTGGGCGGTCTCGTGGAGCTGCTCCTCGGTGAGCGGGCTGTAGGTCTGGACGTGCCGGGCGTCGCGGCCGAGGATGCGCCGGGCGGCATGCGGGTTGTAGTCGTACGGAAGGCCGAACTCGGTCTCGCGCAGTTCGAGTTCGAGCTCCTCGCGGGTGCCGAGCATATTGACGACGTTGGGGCTGCGGACGGCGAAGCGGGAGCGGTCGCCGAGCTGGATGAGCAGGCCGAGGCCGACCATCTCGGTGAGGAAGATCTGCGCCTGTTTGGCGCTGAGCATCTCGAACCCCTCCGGCCAGGCCTCCCGGGCCTCCTGGAGCAGTTCGCCCGCGGAGTAGTCGCCGCGGTAGTTGTCGGCGAGACTGAGCAGGGCGATGACGAGGGCGAGGACCCGGTAGCGGTCCTCCAGGTTGATCGTGAAGCGCAGCCGCTCGGCGATCTGCTGGCGCACGGTCTCCGAGGCGGCGACCTTCTGGACGTCCTCCTCGCTGATCCGGACCGGGCCCCCGGAGAAGGTGTACGGCCGGTCGTGGAGGACGCGGACGAGCTCGCGGCAGAAGATCTGCACCAGGTTGGCCTGGTAGTTGGTGATGGCGAGGATCCGCCAGACCAGTTCGGGGCGCTCGAAGAAGTAGCCGAGGGCGGCCATGGGCTCGGTGACGAGCCGGACGGCCGCCTGGGTGCCGAGCGGGCCGACCAGGACGTCGGGGCCGCCGTGCACGGTGGAGACGTTGGAGAGGTGTCCGAAGCGCTGGACCTGGTGGAGTCCCGCGAAGACGATCTTGAACCGTCGTTCGGTGTGCTCCATGAGCCGCTGGAAGTGCATGACGTTCGGGAACGTCGACTCGCTTCCGACGCGGTAGGCGCGGCGCGAGTCGGTGTTGAGGAACGCGTCCGCCTCGTCCGCGAGGACCAGGATCCGGCGGGTGTCGTCCTGGTCCAGCCAGGTGCGGATGTTGCGCACGACGACGTCGGGACCGGCCTGTTCCGACATCTTGTTGTTGAAGACGCCCTTGCGCTTGAGGTCCTCGACGAGCCGGCTCCAGATCCGGTCGGGTGCCTCGGCGTGGCCGATCTCGGCCTTGAGCAGGTCGAGGTAGACGGCGACGTGGGTGTCGGTGCGGCTCGGGAAGATCTCGGCGACCCGGCGCAGCAGCGCGGACTTTCCGAGCTGCCGGCCGCCGTAGAGGAACATGCCGCCCTCGCGGCCCATCACCTCCCGCATCTCCTCGTCGCGGCCGTAGAACACCTCGGGCGGGACGAGGCCCGCCACGAACGGCGTGTACGGGTTGTACGCCGCCCAGGGCAGGGTCACGCGCTGCAGCGAACGGAAGGAGCCGGGGGCCCGGGCAGCCATCCAGCCCATCACGGCGGAGTCGACGACCAGCGACTGCTGTGCGAAGGAGCGGGCGGACTCGGCGAGCCCCCGACGGCCCTCCAGACCGAGCGGATGCAGATAGAGCACGATGTTGGCGCCGACGTCGGCGTCCTCCAGGTGGGCCAGCGGGCCGTCGGCCGGCTGCTCCTCCCAGATGAGCAGGACGGTGTACGAGGAGGTCCGGGAGCCGAGCGCGGCGACGTACCCGGCGCGTTCGGCGACCTGCGCGCGCACCTTGAAACGGCGCATGCCCTGGCCGAGGGCCACCCGCTCGGCGGTGACCTGGCCCGGGGAGACGTCGAGGCCGAGCAGCCGCAGCAACCGGGAGAGGTGCTGGGGCAGTTCGCCGCGCCGGCCGCGCGGGGTGCAGAGCGCGGCCCAGGCCTCGAGGCCGTTGACCGCCGCCGGGGTGAGCGAGGACGCCGGGTCCCCGTAGCGCTTCGCCCACCAGTCGGCGTCGACGCCCTCGCCGCCGGCCTTCGGCGCGCCGGGCGCGGTGACACCGGTGAGGAAGGCCTCGAGCTCCGATCCGTCGTCGTACCGGGCGCCCTGTTCGGGCAGCGGCGTGTGGCTCGTCGCCAGGGCGAGGAACTCCTGGGCCGTGACCGTGTCCCCCTCGTCGATGAGCCGGGAGATCCGGTCGTGGTCGCCGGTGGAGAGCGGCTGGTCGGGGCGGGAACGGAGCTGGGCGAGACTCTCGCGCAGCTGCCGGGTGTAGTCCTCGACAAGGGTGACCAGCTCGTCCTGGAGGGTGCGCAGCTGGTCCACGGCGAAGCGGTAGCGGCCCGAGTCCTCGCCGTCGGCGAACTCCTGGAGCCGGCCCACGAACTCCCGTTCCTGATCGGCCGCGAGCTGGTTGAGGGTCCGCATCTGGGCGAGCAGTCCGGCCGCCGCTCGATGGTGCCCGGCGACCGTGCGCCGCCAGTCCTCGTGCCCCTGGGTGAGCCTCCTGGCCGCCGTCTCGACCCATTCGGGGTCGGTGCAGCCGTACTCCTCCGGCTCGCTCTCGACCGCGGCGATCAGCGCCCTGGCGAGGTGCAGGTCGCCGTCGCCGAGGTAGCGGGAGAGGGCGTACTCGGCGTCCGCGGGGGTCAGCAGGGCGGCGATCCGGCGGGCCGCCCTGGGGTCGGAGAACTCCGGGTCGCCCAGGGCGTCCCGGGGCAGGTCGGGCAGCCGGAGGAGGGAGTCGGCGGGCGGGACCGAGCCGCCGTTCGCGCGCAGCTGGTCGGCGCCCGTGTCCGCGGAACGCAGGTGCTCGCCGGTCAGCCAGGACCGCAACAGCGCGAGCGCCGCGCCGCCCGTGCCGGCCGGGGCGGGCTCGTCGGCCACGTCCTGGAGGACCGAGGCCAGTTCGGGGATGCCGCGGTCGCTCACCCCCTGGTGCGGCCGGGCCGCGGTGTGGGCGGCCTCGGCCCGCATGAGGAGCTCGCCGACGGAGCGGCAGGCGGTGTGCAGCTGCCGGAGCGCGCCGGCGGTGATCGGCTCCTTGGCCTGCTTCGAGGTACGGAACAGGGCGTCGGTGTCCTCGATGAGCCGGTCGATGTCCTCCGCCCGCCACAACTCCTCGCCCAGGGACCGGAAGCCGGGTGTGCCGGTGTACTGCGCCGGGCTCTGGGCGGACCACTCGATGACCTCGTTCAGCGCCTGGCGCACCGGGCCCGAGGGGCCGACGAGGTACTGGAGCACCTGGGACGCCCGCTGGTACTTCATCTTGCGGCGCGGCAGGTCGTCGAGCAGCTGCCGGGCGGTCAGTCCGATCTCCTCGCGGGTGGCGGCCTCCAGGCCCTCGGCGCTGCCCTGGAGCATGCCGGGCTCGAAGGCGCGGCCGTCCCGGACGGCGGCGACGAGCACGGTGAGCAGCTGCTGCCAGGGTCCGGTGAGCCCGGACGGCATGACGAATCCGCTGACGAGGCCGTGCGGCCAGCGCGCGGTGAGCCCGGTGCGGAGGGCGGCCGCGAGGGCCACGAGATGGGCCTCGCGGTCCTGGGCGGCGAGCGCGGGGTCGAGTTCGTGCGCCATCTGTACGGGGGTGGCCTCGCTGTCCGAGACACAGCCGAAGGCGGCGGCGGCGAACGCGAGGGTGCGGGCCCGGACGTCGCTCTCGCGGGAGGCCACGGTCATCCAGTACGCCTCGGCGACCCGCCCGTACCGCAGCAGCCTGCCGACGGGCGGCTCGCTGCCGGTGTCCCAGGGCGCGTAAGGGTCCCAGTCGGGCGCGTCGACCCCGGAGGGCCAGGGTTCGTCCTCGACGGGGAGGGATTCGGGGGTGGGCGCGGGGGCGGACGGCTGGGGCTGCGGGGGGACGAGGGCCGGGGTCTGCGCGGGGACGGGGTTCCGGGCCGGTACGGGGGCGGGCTCGGCGGCGGAAAGGGGCTCGGCGGCGGGGGCCGGGGGCGGATCCTGTGTGCCGGCCGGGGCGGCGGCGGGCGCGGGGGCCTGGTCGGCGGGGACGGAGACGGACGGGGCGGGGAGCGGAAGCGCGTCGGGGGCGGGGTCGGGGGGCGGGGCCTGCGTGGGGACGGGTGCCGTGGTGGCGACGGGCGCCGTGGTGGGCGTCGGCGGCCGCGTCGGCCGGGGCGTCTGCTCCGGCGGGGTGGCGGGGGCCCGGTCGGGTACGGGGTCCGGGGCGGGCAGCGGGGCCGGCGGCGGCGGTTCCACCGCCCGGCGGACGGCCTCGATCGCGGAGGCGCCCGCCCGGACCCGGCACGTGCTCGTGGTCGCGTCCCCGGTGCCGTGCTCGGTCCGTCCCGCCGGGGCCTCCTCCCCCGGTCCGCCGCACCGGGCATCCGGCTCGCCCGTGACCTCGGCGGGCGTCTCTCCTGAGGCTTCCCCCGGACCTGCCCCGGGGCGATCGGCGGCGGGCTCCTCGCCCGCCGGGGCGCCGAGTTCGCGCAGTTGTGTCTCGACGCGGTCCAGGTGGCGGCGGAGGTCGGCGGCCTCCTCCTCGTCGTCGGCCCACTCCAGGAGCTCCGCGTAGCGGCTCGCCTTGCGGCGCAGGCCGTCGCACTGCTCGGCCCGCGCCTCCCGCAGACGGGTCAACTCGTCCCCGGCTTCGGCGTATCCGAGATCCGGCCCCCAGGCGATCCCTTCGGCGGCGAGCGCCGCGGTCAGCCGCTCGCGGTCCTCGGTCCAGGCGCTGATCGCCTCGACGGTTGCGTCCGGGGGCAGTTGCCCGGTCTCGACCGCGTCCGCCGCGACGCGCAGGACGCCGGCCAGCCGCTCACCGGTCCCCTTCAGCCGGGCGAGCGAGGCCGCCGGGCCGACCGGGGTCTCCGGTCCGGGAGCGGGCACGGGGGCGGATGCGGACGCGACGGTCGGCTCGGGAGCGGGAGCGGGTGCGGGTGCGGGCACGGCGTCGGGCACGGGAGCGGCATCCTCACACTCGGGGTTCGTCGTCGGGGAGTCGGGCGGGGTCTCCGCGGGGGCCTCGTCACCGCCCGGGTGCTCGTCCGACGCGGCCTCCAGGGCCTCGAAGCGCGGGCCGATCTCGTGCGCGTCGTGCGGCGGGCCGCTGTCCGCCGCCGCCTGTAACGCGGACTCGTGTTCCCGGGCCAGCGGTCCCACCGGCAGCCGGCTCGTGCCGGGCAGGAGCATCCCGTAGAGGGCGCAGCGCGCGAGGGGCGGGTCGAGGACCGTGAGCATGGCGAGGAGTTCGTCGAGGGTGGGGTCCGTGAGGGCGCGCTGCGAGAAGCCGTACTCCGTGTGGAGCGCCTTCACCGCCCAGATGAGTCCGCAGCCGGTGATGCTCGTCAGCTGTCCCGGCTGTGCCTTGGCGAGGCGGACCCGCGCCGCGTGGAGTTCCCGCCGTGAGGGGGGCGCCGGGCGCGGGGGGCGGTCCGAAGTGTGGGCGTGTCTGTCGCCCCGTAAGCATTGATGCCAGGTCAGCAGGGATCTGAGTGCGTCCTCGTCCAGCGACGACAGCCAGGACCTGACTCCGTTCACCCACCCGTGCATGGCGTCGATCATCTCATCCCATCAACACGGGAGCCATGCCTCTTCCTGATTCCGACCCTCCAATGCACCTCCGGGGAAGGCCTGTTGGAGCGCGTTCCGCCGTGGGCGCACCACAATGCGCCGACTCGGCGGCCCGTCCCGTGATTGACTTCCGGAGCAGATCAACCGCCGCCTTCCGATCACCGAGAGCGAGGCCGCTCGTGGTCCATCAGATCGACCCTTCGTTCGTCGCGCTGCCCCTGCGGGCGCTCGCCGACGCGGCGCTCGCCCGAGCGCGCGCGCTCGGCGCCGAGCACGCCGACTTCCGTCTGGAGCGGGTGCGCAGCGCCTCGTGGCGGCTGCGCGACGCCAAACCGTCCGGTTCCTCGGACACCACGGACCTGGGCTACGCGGTGCGGGTGGTGCACGGCGGGGCCTGGGGGTTCGCGTCCGGGGTCGACCTGACCATGGACGGGGCCGCGCGGGTCGCCTCGCAGGCGGTGGCCATGGCCAAGCTGTCGGCGAAGGTGATCGCGGCGGCCGGGTCCGACGAGCGGGTGGAGCTCGCCGAGGAGCCGGTGCACGAGGAGCGCACCTGGATCTCCTCGTACGAGATCGACCCCTTCTCCGTCCCCGGTGAGGAGAAGAGCGCGCTGCTCGCCGACTGGAGTGCGCGGCTGCTGCGGGCGGAGGGCGTGGCGCACGTGGACGCCACGCTGATGACCGTCCACGAGAACAAGTTCTACGCGGACACGGCCGGCACCGTGACCACCCAGCAGCGTGTCCGGCTGCACCCGCAGCTCACCGCCGTCGCCGTCGACGAGACGACGGGCGAGTTCGACTCGATGCGGACGATCGCTCCGCCGGTCGGGCGGGGCTGGGAGTATCTGACGGGCACCGGCTGGGACTGGGACAAGGAGCTGGACGAGATCCCGGGGCTGCTCGCCGAGAAGATGCGGGCGCCGAGCGTCGAGGCGGGACGGTACGACCTGGTCGTGGACCCGTCGAACCTCTGGCTGACCATCCACGAGTCGATCGGGCACGCCACCGAGCTGGACCGGGCCCTCGGGTACGAGGCGGCCTACGCGGGCACCTCGTTCGCCACCTTCGACCAGCTGGGGAAGCTGGCGTACGGCTCGTCGATCATGAACGTGACGGGTGACCGGACGGCCGAGCACGGTCTCGCGACCGTCGGGTTCGACGACGAGGGCGTCGAGGCGCAGAGCTGGGACCTGGTCAAGGACGGCACGCTGGTCGGCTACCAGCTGGACCGGCGGATCGCCAAGCTCACCGGCCTCGGCCGGTCGAACGGCTGCGCCTTCGCCGACTCCCCCGCGCACGTGCCGGTGCAGCGGATGGCGAACGTCTCGCTCCAGCCGGACCCGGGCGGTCTGTCGACCGAGGACCTCATCGGGGGCGTGGAGCGCGGCATCTACGTGGTCGGCGACCGGTCCTGGTCGATCGACATGCAGCGCTACAACTTCCAGTTCACCGGACAGCGCTTCTTCCGCATCGAGAACGGGCGGCTCGCCGGTCAGCTGCGGGACGTGGCCTACCAGGCGACGACCACCGACTTCTGGGGCTCCATGGAGCAGGTCGGCGGCCCGCAGACATACGTCCTCGGCGGCGCGTTCAACTGCGGCAAGGCCCAGCCGGGCCAGGTCGCCGCGGTCTCCCACGGCTGCCCGTCCGCCCTCTTCCGGGGCGTCAACATTCTCAACACGACGCAGGAGGCCGGACGATGAGCCGCGTCAGCAAGCCGTACGAGATCGTCGAGCGGGCCCTTGAGCTGTCCCGTGCCGACGGGTGTGTCGTCATCGCCGACGAGGAGTCGTCGGCCAATCTGCGCTGGGCGGGCAACGCGCTCACCACGAACGGTGTCACCCGCGGCCGTACGCTCACCGTGATCGCGACCGTCGACGGCGCGCAGGGCACCGCCTCCGGTGTCGTCTCCCGGTCCGCCGTGACCGCCGACGACTTGGAGCCGCTGGTGCGGGCCGCCGAGGCCGCCGCACGGGCCGCCGGGCCCGCCGAGGACGCCCAGCCGCTGGTGAAGGACGTCCCCTCGTCCCCGGACTTCACGGACGCTCCGGCGGAGACCTCCTCCGCCGTCTTCGGCGACTTCGCCCCGGCGCTCGGCGAGGCCTTCGCCCGCGCCCGGGCCGGCGGCCGTGAGCTCTACGGCTTCGCCAACCACGAGCTGACCTCCACCTATCTGGGCACGTCCACGGGGCTGCGGCTCCGCCACGACCAGCCCAACGGGACCCTGGAGCTGAACGCCAAGTCCCCCGACCGCTCGCGTTCCGCCTGGGCCGGGCGCTCGACCCGCGACTTCAAGGACGTCGACCCGGCCGCGCTCGACGCCGAGCTCGCGACCCGGCTCGGCTGGGCGGAGCGCCGGATCGAGCTGCCCGCCGGACGGTACGAGACGCTGCTGCCGCCGACGGCCGTGGCCGACCTGCTGATCTACCAGCTGTGGTCCTCCACGGCCCGGGACGCGGTGGAGGGCCGTACGGTCTTCTCCAAGCCCGGCGGCGGCACCCGGCTGGGCGAGACCCTCTCCCCGCTGCCGCTGACCCTGCGCAGCGACCCGAACGAGCCGGGACTGGAGTCCGCGCCGTTCGTGATCGCCCACTCCTCGGGCGACGACTCGTCCGTCTTCGACAACGGTCTGCCGATCGCGCCGACGGACTGGGTGCGGGACGGCCGGCTGGAGCGCCTGATCACCACCCGGCACTCGGCGGAACTCACCCGGTTGCCCGTGGCCCCGGGAGCGGGGAACCTGATCCTGGACGGCGGTGGCGAGCGCTCCCTGGAGGAGATGGTCGCCGCGACGGAGCGCGGTCTGCTCCTCACCTGCCTCTGGTACATCCGCGAGGTCGATCCGGCGACGCTGCTGCTCACCGGTCTGACCCGGGACGGCGTCTACCTCGTCGAGAACGGCGAGGTGGTCGGCGAGGTGAACAACTTCCGGTTCAACGAGTCGCCGGTGGATCTGCTGTCGCGGGCCTCGGAGGCGGGCCGGACGGAGAAGACGCTGCCGCGCGAGTGGAGCGACTGGTTCACCCGGGCCGCGATGCCCGCCCTGCGGGTACCCGACTTCAACATGAGCTCGGTCAGCAAGGGGGTCTGACCCACCTAGACTGGGCCACGGCATCACCGCAATCAATCAAGGAGACGGACGACCGTGACGGACATCGTCGACGAGCTGAAGTGGCGTGGGCTCTTCGCCCAGTCCACCGATGAGGACGCACTGCGCAAGGCTCTCGCGGACGGTCCCGTCACCTTCTATTGCGGTTTCGACCCGACCGCGGCCAGTCTCCACGTCGGCCACCTGGTCCAGGTCCTCACCGTCCGCCGGCTCCAGCAGGCCGGGCACCGGCCGCTGGCGCTGGTCGGCGGGGCCACCGGCCAGATCGGTGACCCGCGGCCGACCGCCGAGCGCACCCTGAACGACCCCGAGACGGTCGCGAACTGGGTGAACCGGCTGCGGACGCAGATCGAGCCGTTCCTCTCCTTCGAGGGAGGCAACGCGGCGGTCATGGTGAACAACCTGGACTGGACCGCCGGCCTGTCGGCGATCGAGTTCCTGCGGGACATCGGCAAGCACTTCCGGGTCAACAAGATGCTGACCAAGGACTCCGTCGCCCGGCGCCTGGAGTCCGAGCAGGGCATCAGCTACACGGAGTTCAGCTACCAGCTGCTCCAGGGCATGGACTTCCTGGAGCTGTACCGCCGCTACGGCTGTGTGCTCCAGCAGGGCGGCTCGGACCAGTGGGGCAACCTGGTGGCCGGGCTGGACCTGATCCACCGCATGGAGCCCGGTGCCGAGGTGCACGCGCTGGCGACCCCGCTGATGGTCAAGGCGGACGGCACCAAGTTCGGCAAGACCGAGGGCGGGGCCGTCTGGCTCGACCCGGAGATGACCACGCCGTACGCGTTCTACCAGTTCTGGCTGAACGTGGACGACCGGGACATCTCGACGTACATGCGGATCCTGTCCTTCAAGTCCCGCGAGGAGCTGGAGGAGCTGGAGGCGCAGACCGCCGAGCGGCCGCAGGCGCGTGCCGCCCAGCGGGCGCTCGCCGAGGAGCTCACCGCCCTGGTGCACGGCGCGGACCAGTGCGCGGCCGTCATCAACGCCTCCAAGGCGCTGTTCGGTCAGGGCGACCTGGCCGAGCTGGACGAGGCGACGCTGGCCGCCGCCCTCTCCGAGCTGCCGCACGCCCGGGTGACCGAGCTCGGCCAGGTCGTGGACCTGTTCACCGAGGTCGGTCTCGCCCCCAGCAAGTCGGGCGCGCGCCGCACGGTGAAGGAGGGCGGGGCCTACGTGAACAACGTGAAGGTCACCGCCGAGGACGCCGAGGCCTCGGCGGAGGAGCTGCTGCACGGCCGGTGGCTGGTGCTGCGGCGCGGCAAGAAGAACCTGGCGGCGATCGAGCTCGTCGGCGCCTGACCGAACGACGACCGGGAGGCCCGGTACGGCACATCATGTGCCGTACCGGGCCTCCCGGCTTTCCGGGCTCCGGGCCCGGACTCGTCGCTCGTCGCTCGTCTCTCGTCGGCGGGACGCCCGCCGGGCGGCCCTGAGGCCGCCTCTTCCGGCCTAGGTCCGCTGCCTGCTGCCCTTGATCGAGACCCACAGCATGTCGCCCAGCCCCACGACGACGACGGCGCCGATCAGCTGGAGCAGGTGGCGGGTCCAGTCGATGCCCTTGGTTTCGTTGACACCCATCCAGGTCGCGACCGCGTTGCCGAGCACGCTGCCGAGAATGCCGAACACGGTCGTCAGCCAGAGCGGGATCTGCTGCTTCCCCGGCAGGATCGCCTTCGCGATCAGACCGAGGACGAACCCCACGATGATCGCCCACAACCAACCCATCGCCGCCTCCTTGTACGCATGTGCGCCCAGTCTCGGCCCGGAGGCCATACGGCGCATGTCGGACAGCTCCATCCGTGCCCCGGTCTCGCCGGTGCCGAGGGGCGGGCGTACCGTGGGAGTGAGGTCCGGACCGGGGAGGGTCCGGCGCGACCGGTGGGTGGTGTACGGCGATGCCGAAGCAGGGCGGGACCGAGGTCTTCCGGATCACGGGAGCCCGGCAGGGGCTCGCGGACGACGTCCGGGGACGGCAGCGGCGCTACATCATCTCGATGACGGTCCGGACACTCTCCGTGATCGCGGCCGCGGTGCTGTGGAACGTCGAGCGGCACGTGGCCGTCGTGGCGCTCGCCCTGGGTGTCCTGCTCCCCTACATCGCCGTGGTCATCGCGAACGCGGGCCGCGAGTCGGCTCCGTCTCTTCCGTCCACCTTCGTGGCGCCTCCGACACGGCCCGCGCTCGATGCGGCGGAGACGTCGGCGGACACGGAAGCGGAGCGAGCTCACGGCCGGAACTGATCACGGACAGTGGCCGGAAACCTCAGGAAAAGCTCAGATCAATCGTGAAGTTCCTGTGCACCCGACCCCATGTGCCGTGACATACTGCCTACGCGCTCCGCATCCCCCGTCGGAGCGACGGACCGATGCCGGGCAGCTCCCCCCGTGGCTGCTCGGCATCGCCCTTGTTGGACAATGATCAGGTGAGCGAAGAGAAGCCGATCTGTTCCGCCAAGGGCTGCCGCGCCGACGCCGTCTGGGTGCTCGCGTGGAACAACCCCAAGCTGCACACGCCCGAGCGTCGCAAGACCTGGCTCGCGTGCGAGGAGCACCGGGAACACCTCTCCCAGTTCCTGGGGGTACGGGGCTTCCTCAAGGACGTCGTGCCGCTGGCCGACTGGGAGTCGGCCGAGGCCTGAGGCCCGAGGCCCTGAGGCCCGAGGTCTGCCCCTTCAGCCGCCGATCGCCGACATCGGGCGGTCGGGCTGGAGGAAACTCGGGTCGTCGAGGCCGGACCCGGCCTTCTTGCCCCACATGGCCTGCTTCCAGATCCGGGCGACCTCGTCGTCCGACGCGTCCGAGCGGAGCGTGGCCCGCAGGTCCGTCTCCTCGGTGGCGAACAGACAGGTCCGCACCTGACCGTCGGCGGTGAGCCGGGTGCGGTCGCAGGCCCGGCAGAACGGGCGGGTGACGGAGGCGATGACACCGACCGTGTGCGGTCCGCCGTCCACGACCCAGCGCTCGGCGGGGGCCGAGCCGCGCTCGTCGGCGCCTTCGGGCGTCAGGGTGAAGCGGGTGCGCAGCGACTCCAGGATGTCCCCGGCGGTGATCATGCCGTCGCGCTTCCAGCCGTGCTGGGCGTCGAGGGGCATCTGCTCGATGAAGCGGAGTTCGTAACCCTCCGCGACCGCCCAGGCGAGGAGGTCGGGTGCCTCGTCGGCGTTGAGCCCGGGCATCAGGACGGCGTTGACCTTGACCGGGGTGAGGCCGGCGTCCCGGGCGGCGGCCATGCCGTCGAGGACGTCCTGGTGACGGTCGCGCCGGGTGAGGGCCTTGAACACCTCGGGGCGCAGGGTGTCCAGGGAGACGTTGACCCGGTCGAGGCCGGCGGCCTCAAGGGCGGCGGCCGTGCGCTTGAGCCCGATGCCGTTGGTGGTGAGGGACATCCGGGGGCGGGGCTCCAGGGCCGCGCAGCGCTCGACGATGCCGACGAGGCCGGGGCGGAGCAGCGGCTCGCCGCCGGTGAAGCGGACCTCGGTGACCCCGAGGTCGGTGACCGCGATGCGGATCAGCCGGACGATCTCGTCGTCGGTGAGGAGATCCGGCTTGGCGAGCCACTGGAGGCCCTCCTCCGGCATGCAGTAGGTGCAGCGCAGATTGCAGCGGTCCGTGAGCGAGACGCGCAGGTCGGTGGCCACGCGGCCGAAGGTGTCGATGAGCACTGTGGGCCCCCTCCCCGTCTTGTGGTTGCGTGTGGTCCGAGCCTACGTGAGCACGCGGACAACGAGCAGGGCAGATTGTCACGAGGACCGGCGCGGCCGCGTCGTAGAACTCTACGACGCGGCCGGTGATTCGCTGCGGAACGTATACGACCGACTGCGCTCCGGTCAGTGCTTGACCGCGGCGGCGACCCCCACTCCGGTGAGGGACTTGACCTCGAGCTCCGCGTACTTGCCCGCGTCCGGCTCCTCCTTGGAGAAGAGCGAGCCCAGCCAGCCGAGGAGGAAGCCGAGCGGGATCGAGACGAGGCCGGGGTTCTCCAGCGGGAACCAGTGGAAGTCCACACCCTTGAACATCGACGTCGGAGCGCCGGAGACGACCGGCGAGAAGAGGACGAGGACGACGGAGGAGATCAGACCGCCGTAGATCGACCAGAGCGCGCCCTGGGTGGTGAACCGCTTCCAGAACAGTGAGTAGAGGATCGTCGGCAGGTTGGCCGAGGCGGCGACCGCGAAGGCGAGGGCGACCAGTCCGGCGACGTTGAGGTCGCGGGCGAGGGCGCCGAGGGCGATCGAGACGATGCCGATGAGGACGGTGGACCAGCGGGCGGCCCGCATCTCCTCCTTCTCGGTGGCCTTGCCGCGCTTGATCACGTTCGCGTAGATGTCGTGCGCGAAGGACGAGGACGAGGCGAGGGTCAGACCGGCGACCACGGCCAGGATGGTGGCGAAGGCGACGGCGGAGATCACGGCGAGGAGGATCGCGCCGCCGGTGGAGCCGGCACCGCCGCCGACCTCCAGGGCGGTGAGCGGGGCCGCGGTGTTGCCCGCCTTGTTGGACGCCTTGATGGTGTCGCCGCTGAGCAGGGCGGCGGCGCCGAAGCCGAGGACGATCGTCATCAGGTAGAAGGCGCCGATGATGCCGATGGCCCAGTTGACCGACTTGCGGGCGGCCTTGGCGGTCGGCACCGTGTAGAAGCGGATCAGGATGTGCGGCAGTCCGGCGGTGCCGAGGACGAGGGCGATGCCGAGGGAGATGAAGTCCAGCTTCGAGAGGGCGGAGACGCCGTACTTCAGGCCGGGCTCCAGGAAGGCGTCGCCCTTGCCGCTGTTGGTGGCGGCCGCGCCGAGCAGCTGCGAGAGGTTGAAGTCGAACTTCAGCAGGATGAGGAAGGTGATGAGGAGGGTGCCCGCGATGAGCAGGACGGCCTTCACCATCTGCACCCAGGTGGTGCCCTTCATGCCGCCGATGGTCACGTAGACGATCATCAGGACGCCGACGAGGGCGACGATCGCGACCTTGCCGCCGTCGCTGGTGATGCCGAGCAGCAGCGAGACGAGCACGCCCGCGCCCGCCATCTGCGCGAGCAGGTAGAAGATCGAGACGACGATGGTGGAGGTGCCGGCGGCGGTACGGACGGGCCGCTGGCGCATCCGGTAGGCGAGGACGTCGCCCATCGTGAACCGGCCTGAGTTGCGCAGGGGTTCGGCGACCAGGAGCAGGGCGACGAGCCAGGCGACGAGGAAGCCGATCGAGTAGAGGAAGCCGTCGTAGCCGTAGAGGGCGATGGCGCCGCTGATGCCCAGGAAGGACGCGGCGGACATGTAGTCGCCGGAGATGGCGAGGCCGTTCTGGAAGCCGGTGAACTGGCCTCCGCCCGCGTAGAAGTCGGCGGCGCTGCGGGTCTGCCGGCCGGCCCAGACGGTGATGACCAGCGTCGCGACGACGAAGGCGCCGAAGAGGGCGATGATCAGGGGTCGGTGCTCGCTGGTGGCGTTGCCCGCCGCGAGCAGGACGGGGGTGCTCATGCTTCGCCCTCCATGCGCTCTCTGATGACCTCGGCCTTGGGGTCGAGCCGGTTCGCCGCGTGCCGCGAGTAGAGCCAGGCGATGAGGAACGTGGTGGCGAACTGGCCGAGGCCGAGGACGAGCGCCACGTTGATGTTGCCGAAGACCTTGGTGCCCATGAAGCCGCCCGCGTAGTTGGAGAGCAGCACGTACAGCAGGTACCAGGCGATGAAGGCCAGCGTGAGCGGGAAGGCGAAGGAGCGGTAGGTGCGGCGGAGTTCGCCGAACTCCTCGCCCTCCTGCACCTCGACGAACTGTTCCGTCGTGGGCGAAACGGGAGCCGATGGGGCCTCCGTCCCGTTTCTGGGCGGCGGCGGTGCTTCGGTAGCCACGGAATCTCCTCGTGACGCGGGGGCGGACGGCATGGTCAAGGGGGCCTCACCGGGGGGTGCGGGAACAGGGGCTCCGGTCGGAGCGCCTCCCCTGCCCAACGGCACGGAGCGGAACGGGAAGCGGTTCACGCGAGGGATTTCTTCGGTCAGATCTTCATGAAGTCTTCTCAACTCATTGAATGGCCGGGAAGATCAGCGATAGCTTCGTTCGTCATGCACCTGTCCGCGCGCAAACCCGCGCGTGGGCAGTACATACGGATGATGTGGAGAACCCATGGCTCATCTGGGATCGAGGCGCGGCCGAGCTCTCGCTCTGCCGGTTGGTCTCGCGCTCACGGCCTCGCTCGGCTTCCTTCCCTCCGGCGCCGCCTCCGCCGCGGAACTGAGCGACGCACCGGCGGCGACCGTGACGACGGACGGCCCGAAGCTGTCGTACGTCGTGAACGTCGCGGGGGGCCGCTGGACCGCCTCCTCGGTGAAGAAGGCGATCGCCCGCGCCGGTGGCGAAGTGGTCGTCGCGTACGACCAGATAGGCGTGATAGTCGTCCACTCGCAGAACCCCGAGTTCGCGAAGACGATCCGCAAGGCCCACGGTGTGGTGTCGGCCGGCTCGACCCGTACCGCCCCGCTCTCCGCCCAGTCCGTCACCACCGTCGACGAGGGCGCGCAGACGCTCTCCGCGGCCGAGGCCAAGGCCGCCGCGGCCAGGGCGACGGACGAGCAGGACCCGCTGGAGCCCCTGCAGTGGGACCTCCCGGCGATCAAGGCCGACAAGGCCCACCAGAAGACCCTCGGCAGCAAGCGTGTCACCGTCGGTGTCATCGACACCGGTGTCGACGACACCCACCCGGACCTGGCGCCGAACTTCGACGCCAAGGCCTCCGCCAACTGCGTGTCCGGCAAGCCCGACACCACCCCCGGCTCGTGGCGCCCGAACCCGGGCGAGAGCGACCACGGCACCCACGTCGCCGGTACGATCGCCGCCGCCAAGAACGGCGTCGGCGTCACCGGTGTCGCCCCGGGCGTGAAGGTCTCCGGCATCAAGGTGTCCACCCCGGACGGCTTCTTCTACACGGAGGCCGTCGTCTGCGGCTTCGTGTGGGCGGCCGAGCACGGTGTCGACGTCACGAACAACAGCTACTACACCGACCCGTGGATGTTCGCCTGCAAGAACGACGAGGACCAGAAGGCCCTCATCGAGGCGGTCACCCGCGCGAGCCGCTACGCGGAGCGCAAGGGCACGGTCAACGTCGCGGCGGCCGGCAACTCCAAGTTCGACCTGGCGGCCGACTCGATCCTCGACAACAGCAGCCCGAACGACACCACTCCGGGCGACCGGGTCATCGACCCGAAGGTCTGCCTGGACTACCCCGGCATGCTGCCGGGCGTCGTCACGGTCTCCGCGACCGGAGCCAAGGACCTGAAGGCGTCCTACTCCAACTACGGTCTCGGCGTCATCGACATCGCCGCCCCCGGCGGTGACCGCACCGAGTACCAGACCCCGGACGCCCCGGCGGTCAACGGCCGCATCCTGTCGACCACGGTCAACGGCGGCTACAACTACAAGGCCGGTACGTCGATGGCCGCGCCGCACGTGGCGGGCGTCCTGGCGCTCATCAAGTCGACGCACCCGCACGCGAGCCCGGCGGCGCTGAAGGCCCTGCTGTACGCGCAGGCCGACAAGCAGACGTGCACCAACCCGTACGACATCGAGGGCGACGGCAAGATCGACGCCGTCTGCGAGGGTGGCAAGAACAAGAACGGCTTCTACGGAGCCGGTCTGATCGACGCGCTGGACGCCGTCCGCCGCTAGTCGACGAGTGACCCGACGAGGGCCCCGGTGTGGTGTACCGCACCGGGGCCCTTCGCATGGCACCGAGTGCCATAGTGCGGTGCATGGACAACGGCATGACGCATACGGTGCGCACGGGTACGGAGTTGCTGTGGTCGGCCCTCGGCGGTGATCCCGCTCTGGCGGACCGGGTGGAGTACGGCGGGTCCTCCGGGCTGCTGCCGGCCAGGCTGCCGGTGATGGAGCTGGCCCGGGCCTCCGTCGCGGTCGCCGGGCTCGCCGCCGTCGAACGGGCCGGGCTCCCCGGTCCCGTACGGGTGGACGACGGGGCCGTCGCCACCGCCTTCGTGAGCGAGCGTCATCTGCGGGTCGACGGGCGCGCGCCGGTGTCCTTCGCTCCCCTCTCCCGGTTCTGGCGGGCTGCCGACGGCTGGGTCCGCACCCACGCCAACTACCCGCACCACCGGGCCGCCCTGCTCGCCGCGCTCGGGGCGCGGGACGACTCGGTCGAGGCCGTCGCGGCGGCGATCGGCGAGCGGACGGCCGTCGAGGTCGAGGCGGCGGTGTACGCGGCCGGGGGCCTGGCCGTGGCCCTGCGCACCCCCGGCGAGTGGGCGGCGCACGCCCAGGGCCGCGAGGTGGCGGCCCGGCCGCTCCTGACCCGGGAGCGGCTCGACGAGGCTCCGCCCCGGCGCCGTACGGGCCCCTTGCGGGTCCTCGACCTGACCCGGGTGATCGCGGGCCCGGTCGCGACCCGGACGCTCGCGCTGCTCGGCGCGGACGTGCTGCGGATCGACCCGCCCGGCAACCCCGAACTGCCCGACCAGCACGCGGACACGGACGTCGGCAAGCGGACCGCCGCCCTCGATCTGGACCGCCCGTCGGACCGGCGCACCCTCGGCGAACTCCTGGACTCCGCCGATGTGCTGGTCACCGGCTACCGGCCGGGCGCGCTCGACCGCTTCGGCCTGCACCGCCCGGGGCTGGTCACCGCGCGGCTCTCCGCCTGGGGCGACTACGGACCGTGGGGCGGACGGCGCGGCTTCGACAGCCTGGTCCAGGTGGCGACCGGGATCGGCGTCGTCGAGGGCTCGGCGGAGCAGCCGGGCGCGCTGCCCGCGCAGGCCCTGGACCACGGCACCGGCTATCTGCTCGCGGCGGCGGTGCTGCGGTCCCTGACCGAGCAGGACCGGGACGGCGGCACCCGGCTCGTCCGGCTCGCCCTCGCCCAGACGGGCCACTGGCTGACCCACACCCTGCCCCGGTACGAGCCCGAGCGGTACGTCACCGCGTCGGAGGGTCCGCTGGGGCGGCTGCGGCACGCCGTGTCGCCCGTCGCGTACGAGGGCGGCCCGGCGGGCTGGTCGCGCCCGCCGGGCCTGCCCGGGGCCGATGACCCGGTGTGGACTACGGCTTGACGAGGACCTTGAGCGCGGTGCGCTCGTCCATCGCCTTGTAGCCGCCCGGGACGCCGTCGAGGCCGACGGTGAGGTCGAAGACCGGGGACGGGTCGACGGTGCCGTCCAGGATGTCAGGGAGGAGCTCGGGGATGTACGCGCGCACGGGGGCGACGCCGCCGCGCAGCGCGATGTTCCGGTCGAACATCACGGACAGGTCGAGGCCGGTGCCGCTGCCGTGCGGGACGCCGACGTAGCCGATGGAGCCGCCGTCGCGGGTGATGGCGACGGCGGTCCGCATGGACTGCTCGGTGCCGACGGCCTCGATGACGCCGTGGGCGCCCTGGCCGCCGGTCAGCTCGCGGACGGCGGCCTCGGCGGCCTCGCCGCGCTCGGCGACGACGTCGGTCGCGCCGAAGAGACGGGCGATGTCGGTACGGGTGGTGTGGCGGCCGAGGGCGATGATCCGCTCGGCGCCGAGGCGCTTGGCCGCGAGGACGCCGCAGAGGCCGACGGCTCCGTCGCCGACGACGGCGACGGTGGAGCCCGGCTTCACGCCGGCGCCGAGGGCCGCGTGGTGGCCGGTGCCCAGGACGTCGGAGAGGGCGAGCAGCGCGGTGAGGAGCCGGTCGTCGGAGGCGGCGTCGGCGGGGAGCTTGACGAGGGTGCCGTCGGCGAAGGGGACGCGGACGGCCTCGCCCTGGCCGCCGTCGGAGCCGACCGAACCCCAGAAGCCGCCGCTCGGGCAGGAGGTCTGGAGTCCCTCGGCGCAGTAGTCGCAGGTGCCGTCGGACCAGACGAAGGGGGCGACGACGAGGTCGCCCGCGGCGAAGCCGGTGACCTCGGAGCCGGCCGCCTCGACGATGCCGAGGAACTCGTGGCCGATGCGCTGGCCGGGCTGCCGGGCGGACTCACCGCGGTAGGCCCAGAGGTCGCTGCCGCAGACGCAGGCGCGCAGGACGCGGACGACGACGTCGGTGGGATCCTGCACCACCGGGTCGGGCACGTCCTCCACGCGCATGTCGAACGGGGCGTGGATGGTGGTGGCGCGCATGGTGGACGGTCCTTGCTGTCAGACGTTTGTACGACGTTCACCGTACATCGCGCGGAGCGCTCCCGCCGTCAGCAGGTACTGCGCCGCGATGTAGGTCAGCATGACCCAGAAGTCGGGCACCGGCAGCCGGGGCCAGTCGGCGATCCCGGTGGCGATGAGGGTGTCGGACAGCAGGAACAGGGCGCCGCCCGCTCCGGCGAGGAGTCCGAGGGAGCTCGCCCGGTACGCCATGGCGGTGAGGAGCAGCGAGTAGCCGGCGACCGGGACCCTCAGATCGGCGGGGAGGTCGGGCCAGAGGAGCAGGACGGTGCCGACGAGGGTCACGGCGTACAGGACGCCGAGCGCCGGGGACGTGCGCCGTCGGCCGAAGAGGACGAGGTAGCAGACGTGCCCGGCGGCGAAGGAGGCCATGCCGGCGAGGAAGGCCCCGTCCGCGTCGGAGAGCAGCAGGACGTCGCCGCCCCAGCCGAAGAGCAGCGCGAGGGTCAGCGGCCTGGGGGCGCCCCGGGTGACGGCGTACGCGGCGAGCAACGGCATCAGGAACGGCTTGGCGATCCGGTGGCCGGGCTCGGCGCCGGCGAGCAGGGAGATCAGGTCGACGGCGGCCACGAGGGCGAAGGCGGCGAGCAGCACGCGGGAGGAGGTCTTCACGCGGCGCGCTCCGGGGTGACGGGGGTGGAAGAGGGGCCGGTGGGGGCGGGGCCGCCGGGAGCGGGGCCGGTGGGGGCGGGCTGCCAGCCGGGGCCGCGGAAGACCCGTCCCGCGCGCTCGCGCCAGTCGTGCGCGGCCTTCACGTCGCGGGCGATGGCGGCGTACTCGTGGGTGGCGACGCGCAGCGGGTTGTAGGTCTCGATGTTCTTGGTGAGTCCGTAGACGGGCCGGTCGGTCTCGCCGACCCAGGAGCCGAACACCCGGTCCCAGACGATGAGGATCCCGCCGAAGTTCCGGTCCAGGTAGCCGCCCTGGGAGGCGTGGTGGACCCGGTGGTGCGAGGGGGTGTTGAGGACGTACTCGAAGGGGCGGGGCAGCTTGCCGACGCGCTCGGTGTGGATCCAGAACTGGTAGACGAGGTTGACCGAGGAGCAGAAGGCGAGCGCGGCCGGGTGGACGCCGAGCGCGATCATCGGCAGATAGAACGGCCAGGAAGTGAAGCCGGTCCAGGGCTGGCGCAGGGCGGTGGAGAGGTTGAACCTGCGGCTGCTGTGGTGCACGACGTGGCTGGCCCACAGGACGCGGATGACGTGGTGCCCGCGGTGCGACCAGTAGTAGAAGAAGTCCTGGGCGAGCAGCATCAGCGGGATCGTCCACCACAGGACGGGCACCCGGAGCGGAGTGAGCTCGTGGACGGCCGCGTAGATCGCGACGATCGGGATCTTCCACACGAGGTCGACGAAGAGGCTCCCGAGTCCCATGCCGATGCTCGTGGCGGCGTCCTTGGCCTCGTATCCGGCGGCGTCGTCGTCGGGACGGAGGCGGTAGCTGACCATCTCGACGACGGTGAGCAGGACGAACGCCGGTATGGACCAGAGCACGACATCGGGCAGGTTCGGCATGCCGATGACGGTAGGGGTGAGGGTCGGGGTGCGGATAGACGTGGTTACCAACAAGTATGCGAGACGAGTTGTCAGCAAGCCTTGGAGCCTTCCGACAAGGACCCCCCGAGCGGCCTAGATCCCCGTCGCTCCCAGCAACGAACCGGCGCCGTAGGTGACCGCCATCGCCAGGGCGCCGCCCGCCACGTTGCGGAGGACGGCGCGGCCGGCGGGTGCCTCGCCCAGGCGGGCGCTCCACCAGCCGGTGAGGGCCAGGGCCGCGAGGACGGAGACGACCGTGACCCAGAGGCGGGCGGAAGCCGGGGGAAGGACGATCGCGAGGAGGGGCAGCAGGGCGCCGACGGTGAAGGCGAGGAAGCTCGCGGCGGCCGCGTGCCAGGGGATCGTGAGCCGGTCCGGGTCGATGCCCAGCTCCACGCGCGCGTGGGCGCGCAGGGCGTCGCGGGCGGTGAGCTGTTCGGCGGCCTCGCGGGCCACGTCGGCGGAGAGGCCGCGGGCCGCCAGGAGGCCGGTCAGTTCGGCGAGTTCCGCTTCCGGGTCCTCGCGCAGTTCGCGCTTCTCCTGGGCGAGGGCGGCCTCCTCGGAGTCGCGCTGGGTGGAGACCGAGACGTACTCCCCCGCCGCCATCGACATCGATCCGGCGAGCAGTCCCGCGAGACCGGCGGTGAGCAGCGCCGCCTGGGACTCGGTGGCGCCGGCGACGCCGACGACGAGGCCCGCGGTGGAGACGACTCCGTCGTTGGCTCCGAGCACGGCCGCCCGGAGCCAGTTGAGACGGGAGCCGAGGCCTCCGCCGTGGGCCTCGTGTGCGGAGGCGTCGGTGTCCTCGGGTGCGTCGGTCACGTCAGGAGCGTCGCACCCGGCGGGTCACCAGACGCGGACCGACCCGCCCGGGGCGAAGGCCGGGCTGGTGGCGCCCGCGGGGACCTCCTTCAGGGGTTCGGCGATCTCCTCGACCGTCGGCCCGTGGACGGCGGCGAGGGAATCGAGCAGCCGGAGGTCGAAGCCGTAGACACGGGCCGCGTTGCCGCCGACCATCGCCGCGACCTCCTCCCTGGGCAGCCCCGCGTAGGCGATCCGGAGTCCTTCCCTGGAGTAGGGGGTGGTGCCCTCGTCGTGCGGGTAGTCGCTGCCCCACATGATCTTGTCGAGGCCGATCCGGTCGCGCAGCGGCACCTCGTGGGGGCGCATGAAGCTCGCGCCGACGAAGCAGTTGTCGCGCCAGACCGTGCTGGGGCCCCGGCCCATGGCCTCGGCGAGGCCCGCGCCGAACTTCGACTCCGCGGTGGAGGCCTTCGTCGCGGCCGACACCAGGCGCCCGTGGTAGTAGTCCAGCATGTCGAGCACGCCCGGGATCCAGCCCGAGCCCTGCTCGGTGAGGACCAACTTGAGCCCCGGGTTGCGCCGGAAGGCCCCGCCGAACACCAGGTGCCAGAGCGCCCGGTGCGAGAACCAGGTGGTCTCCACCATGAAGACCGCCCGGGCGGCCGGTTCGTCGCCCAGCGGCGGCGAGGCGGAACCGCCGTGGTGGTTGACGGGGACGTCGAGCTCGGCGCAGACCGCCCAGATCGGGTCGTACGCCTCCGAGTACAGCTCGGGCACGGTCGAGCCCGGCGGGACCCCGGGCAGCAGGACGCCGCCGGTGAGCCCGGCCTCGCGGGTGCGGCGGATCTCGGCGACCGCCGCGTCCACGTCGTTGAGGAGGATCTGTGCCACTCCCGCCCTGCGCCCCGGCGCGGCCGCGCAGAAGTCGGCCAGCCAGCGGTTGTGCGCCTGCAGCCCGGCCCAGCGCTGCTCGTACTCGGCCGCGGTGGGCGGCTGGGCCATCAGGGAGGCCTTGGGGAAGAACGGCGGGACGGTGTTGGGGAAGACGACCTCGGCGACGATGCCGTCCGCCTCCAGCTCGCGCAGCCGGCGCTCGGAGTTCCAGTTGCGGTCGGCGGTGTCGGCGAGCAGGTCCTCGTACGGGTTGACGTAGGAGGCGGCCCAGGCGTCGAAGGCCTCGTGGTGCTTCCTCTCCAGGTACGGCCGGTAGTCGAGGAGGTCGGCGCCGGCGTGGCAGTCGGCCGAGACGACCGTGTAGCGGTCCGTCACGGCGTGACCCCCAGGACCGGGAAGTCGTGGTCGGTCAGCCAGTGGCGGCCGACCTCGCGGGAGCGGGCCCAGGAGGCCTCCACCGCGGTCTGGTCGGCGGGCTGGCCGAGGTCGGCGGGGGTGGGGCCGATGCGCCGGGCGATCGGATCCAGTGCGCGGACGTCGAATCCGAAGACCTCGGCCGCCGAAAGACCCAGCATCCGGCGCGTCTCCGCCACCGGGATGTCGTGGAAGGTCTTCCGGAGCCACGCGCGCGTGTCGGGCCAGGTGCCCTCCGGGTGCGGGAAGTCCGAGCCCCACAGGATGTTGTCGACGCCGATCTCGTACCGCTGGGCGAGCTCGCGCCGCTTGGTGTTGGTGGCGCAGACGAAGACCTGCCGGTCCAGGTACTCGCTCGGCGGCCGCTTCAGTTCCGCGAACGGGGACAGCTTCTTGCCGCCGTGTGCGCCGAGGTAGAGCCGGTCCATGAACCAGAGCAGGTTCGGCAGCCACCAGCAGCCGGACTCGGCGACCCCGAACCGCAGTCCGGGGTGACGCTCGAAGACGCCCGACCAGAGCAGGAACCACAGGGGCCTGGCCGGCCACCAGGTGACCTCGGAGACATAGATGCCGAGGTGGTCGCCGTACTCCTCGCGGGGCGCGGCGCCGGAGTGGGTGACCAGCGGCATCCCGGTCTCGGCGGCGGCCGCCCAGACCGGGTCGTAGCGCCGGTCGTGGTACGGCTCCTTGTCCACCCACATGGAGGGGATCATCAGCGCCCCGAGCCCGGACTCCCTGGCTCGGTGGATCTCGGCGACGACCGCGGCGGGCTCCGCGGTGATCGGCAGCAGCGCCACCCCGCAGTGCCGTTCGGGGTTCTGTCCGACGAAGTCGGCGAGCCAGCGGTTGTGCGCCTGCGCGCCCGCCATGCCCAGCTCCGGGTCCTGGTCGCCGGAGAGGCCGAGGCCGACGCCGAAGGGGGCTGCGGTCCGGCTGTCGACGGCGTCCGCGTCGGGGAAGACCACCTCGGCGGCGACCCCGTCGCCGTCGAGCTCCTTGAGTCGCTGCACGGCGTCCCAGCCGCCGCGCAGCCCCTCCTCGTTGTCGTGGAACCACTTGTCGGCGAAGGCCTCGTTGCGTACGCCGAGCCGGGTCATGGCCTCCCGGCGCGCCTCGCGTCCGGAGAGGAACTCGTCGAACGCGCGGTGGAAGCGGGAGTCGAGATAGGGCCGGTACTCCTCGGTGGGCAGCCCGGCGTGGCAGTCGGAGGAGATGATCAGATACGGATCGTTCGGATCGGCCATCGGGGCCCCCTCAGTCGAGAATGAAGCTCTCCAGGTACGACGGGTCGGCGCGGTCGAGCATCGACCGCGAGCGCGCCCGGATCTGCCGGTCGCTGTGCTCGCTCTCCGGCAGCATCCAGAAGCGGTCGGCGCGGATGCCGTCGACGACGTGCTCGGCGACCTCCTCCACCGGGGTGAAGGCCACCTCGTGCCCGGCCTCCTTCATCGCGGCCTCCCACTGGTCGAGGCTGCGGTACGGGGTCCTGCGCGGCCGCTCCTTGGCGTACCGCTCGGGCCGGTTGCGGTGCGACTCCCACAGGCCGGTGCGGAGCATGTGCGGGCCGGGGAAGAGCACGGACGCCCCCACGCGCGCGTGCTCCGCCCTCAGATGGGCGTACAGCGACTCGGTCATGGTGACCACGGCCGCCTTGGTGACGGCGTACACGGAGGCGGTGGGCAGCGGGGCGATGCCGCCGTCGCCGGAGGAGGTGTTGACGACATGGCCGGGCTCGCCGCCGGCGAGCATGCGGGGGACGAAGGCCTGGATGCCGTGGAAGACGCCCCAGACGTTGACGGAGAAGGCCCATTTCCAGTCGTTGGGCTCGTGTTCCCACATGCGGCCCTCGGCTCCGGAGCCGACGCCCGCGTTGTTGCAGAGGACGTGGACGGCGCCGAAGGCGTCGTACGCGGCGTCCGCGAACGCCCGGACGTCGTCGGGGTCGGAGACGTCGACGGTCCGGGCGAGGACCTGCGCCCCGCCCTCCGTCAGCCCTTCGGCGGCCTCGGCGAGCGCGCCCGCCTCGACGTCCCCGAGCACCACGGCCAGGCCCTCGGCGGCGAAGCGGCGGGCCATGGCGAGTCCGATGCCGCTCGCCGCGCCGGTGACGACGGCGACCTGTCCCGGCCGCAGCTCCATCAGGCGCTCCCTTCCGGGGGGCCGTCGAGGATCTGCTGAGGGTCGTCGTACCGCTGGTGGATGTACGGCAGGAGGGCCTGGGCGCTGACCCGTTCCGCGACCCGCCCCTTCTGGTCGGTGGTCTTCTCGCCGAGGGTGATCTCGACGATCCGGCGGACGGGGAGGTCGGCGACGGGGTCGTACATGGACTCGCGCAGGACGACGTCCCCGGTGATCCGTTCCAGTTTCCGCACCTTCTCGTTCCGGACGCAGTGGACGAGGACGGGGTCGGCGTCGAAGCCGGTGCCGTCCACACCCGGCAGGAACTTGAAGTAGAAGTCGGTCTTCTCGGTGGGCCCGGGCGTGGGCAGCGGGCCGGAGACCGCGCCGCGCACCTCGACGAAGGCGATGCCGTGCCGGGCGAGCGAGGCCCGGACGACGAGCCCGTCGCGTTCGACGAGGACCTCGCCGAGCTTCTTCGGTTCGCCGAAGACCTCACGACCGCCGACCAGGGCCCGCTCGTGGGTCATCGGCATGACGAGCGGATACCAGCCCTCCTGGTCGCCGTGGGCGGCGGCGACGGCGACCGAGCCGGCGCCGAGGGGGTAGCCGGGCAGGTCGACCCGGGAGATGTTGGCGCGGACGAGGGGACGTGCGGTGGGTTTCAGCGGGGGCGGCAGAACCGCCGCGACGACGTCCGGATCGGTCTCCCAGACGGCGACCACTCCGGTGGACCAGATGTCGGGAAGCTTCGCGCTCTTCGTGCGGGCCGCCGTGATCTCGGCGTCGTCGCGTGCCCCGTACCGTACTCGTGCCATGAGGTACCGCCCTTCATGGAGTCGGGTCTGTAACAGAGTTACACCGGCGACGATGAAGGGTAAATAGGCGTGCACGGGCCAGAGTTGGGGGATCGGATGGCGCGCACCGCACTCACCCGCGAGGAGGTCCTGGAGACCGCCGCCGCTCTGGTGAAGCAGCACGGCCCCGCCGCCCTCACCATGCGCAGGCTCGCCGCCGAGCTCGGCACCGCGGTCACCTCGATCTACTGGCACGTCGGCAACCGGGAGTCCCTGCTCGACGCGCTGGTCGAGCGGACGGTCGCCGACCTCGCCGCGATCACCCCGCACGGCCGCACCCCCGCCGCCCGGATCGTCTCCGTCGCCCGCGCCCTCCGCCGCGAACTCCGGGCGCGTCCCCATCTGGTCGCGATGGTCCACGAACGGGGCCTGACCGAGCGGATGTTCCTGCCCGCCCAGCGCGCGCTGGCCCAGGAGGTCCACGCGGCGGGCCTGCGCGGCGCACGGGCCGCGGAGGTGGTGCGGGCCGTGCAGGTCCAGGTCGTCGGCCATGTCCTGGTCGAGCGCAACCGGGAACGCTCCCCCGCCCAGTCGCCCGCCGAGACGGAGCTCTGGCAGACGGCGACGACGGACCCGCCCGACCCCGCCCTCACCCGCGCCCTGGCCGCCCCGGTCGACCCGGAGCGGCTCTTCGTGACCTCCGTACGGGCCTTGGTGAACGGCCTGTTGGGATCCCACGGCCCGACCCCGGACCGGCCTGACCCCACCGCCTGACCCGGACCGGCCGGACCCCACGGCCCGACCCGGACCGGCCGGACCCACGGCCCGACCCGGACCCCCGGGACCCCACGGCCGTCCCCGGATCGACGCGACGGATTAATTCGTTGGCACACGCGTGCGGTGCCGTCCTAGAGTCGGCGCACGCGGGGACGGCTCCGCAAGCGTGCTTCCTTCTCCTCTTTCTACGACATCCGTAGCGCGCTCACTCTCCGTCTCCCGCCCTCTCTTCCCCTCCCTTCTGGAGATCCCTTTTTGTCTGTGGTGTCGTCCGTCCTGCTCCGCCGTCTCCGTACGGTCTACGTCGATCAGGCCGGGCCCCGCCCCGGCGATCCCTCCACCATCGAGGGCCTCACCGCCCTGGAGGCCGAGCTCCTGGACCGGGGTTTCGCCCCCACCGCCGAGTTGCGGGCCGCACTCGCCTGGCTCGGCCCCGCGGGGCTCGCGGACGCGGGCCACGGGCTCCTCTCCCGGCTCGACGCCGAACTGGGCGCGGACCGCCCGCACATGCCGCTGTTCCGCTCCTTCCCGGCCTCCGTCCCCGACGACACCGCGGCCCTGTACGTCGACCGGGTGCTCACGCTGCTACTGCAGTGGCCGAACCAGCCGTGCGTGCTGTGCGGCACGGCCGGCAGCGTCCACGCCGTGGCGCCCTGCGCCCATCTGGCGTGCGGGATCTGCTGGGACGGCGCCGAGTACACGGGCTGCCCGATCTGCCACCGGCGCATCGACCCCGAGGACCCGTTCCTGACGCCCCCGGCCGCGGCCGACCGGGCCCCCGACCCCGGGAACGCCGGGGACGAAGGGGAGGCCGACGACGAGGAGCCTTCCACAGCCGGTCCGCTGCGCCTCCTCGCGCTCGGGCGCGACCTGCCCGGCGACGTGGTCACCGCGCTGCTGACCCTCCTCGCCCGGCGCACCCCGCTCTCCCCCGGCGACCGCGACGACCTGAAGCTCCTCCTCGCCCACGCGCCCGCCTCCCTCGACTGGCTGCCCGCCGACATCCCCGTACGGGCGACCAAGGCCCTGCTCCTGGGATCCCTCTGGCTCGACCGGACCAGGCGGGCGGCCGTGGAGGAGGAGCTGGACCGCCGGCTGACCACCGCCACCGACGTCCTGCGGCTGCTGGCCGTACGGTCGGGCGGGGAGGCCGACCTGCTGGAGCCCCGGCGGTTCCTCTCGGTGCCGCGCCCGTTGCGCCGCCGGCTCCTCTCCCTCCTGGACGGACTCGACACCACCTCGCTGGTCGAGGACCTGCTGCGCCATCCGGGCCTGTGGAAGAAGGCCGCCGAGGTCCTCCATCCGTACGAGCGGCACGCCCGGCACCCCCGGGTCGCGATGGCCTTCGCGGTGCTGCGCGGCACCTCGCTCGACACCGGGGACGACCCGCTCGGCGAGGCGCTGCGGCGGACCGCCGCCGAGCACCCCCGGGTGGTACGGGTCGACGGCCTCCGTCTCAAGCCGCACACCTGGTCCGGCCGGGTCGAGACCGCCCTGGCCGACCGGGAGCCGGACACCGCGCTCGCGCTGCTCGCCCAGCGCCCCGGCGAGCTGGTGCGGCGCCTGGACCATCTGCTGCGCCTGTACGGCTCCGACACCCTCGACGAGCGCGTGGCCGGGACGCTGCGCCGCGCCCTGCCCGGCGCGGGCCCCGGTCCCCTGCTCTCGGCACTCGGGCGGCTGCGGATCCGCCATCTGCCGGGCGACCGGCGGGTGTTCTTCCCGCGCGGCCGGGTCACGCACGCGTGGACGACGGACGACCGGCGCGCGCCCCTGGCGTACCCGCTCTCCACGGAGGTCTGCCGGCTCCTCGAGAACGAGGTGCTGCGACGGCTCGGCGCCGCGCCCCGGTTCGACGTCGCCGTCCTGGACGCGGCGCTGTCCGGGCTCGCCGTGCCGTCCGCGGAGGGCGCCGCGGCCAAGGCCCTGGTGGCGGTGCCGCGCGGCTCGAACCAGCCGCTGCCCCGGGGCGAGGTCCTGCGGATGTTCCTGCACTGGACCCAGCCGGCCGGGACCCGGGTCGACCTGGACCTGTCGGTCGCGCTGTTCGACGCCGACTGGACGTACGTCGGGCTGTGCGACTTCACCCACCTCGTCCACGGGCTGCGGTCGGTCGTCCACTCCGGTGATCTGACCTCGGCGCCCGCGCCCAGGGGTGCGACCGAGTACGCCGACCTGGATCTGTCCGCTCTCGCCGACGAGGGTGTGCGCTTCGCGATGCCGATCGTCCTCAGCTACAACAACGTGCCGTTCGAACAGCTCCTGGACGCCTTCGCCGGATTCATGGCCCTGCCGTCCCGGGAGGGCAGGGACGCCGTCTACGACCCGAAGACGGTGCGCCAGCGGTACGACCTCGTGGGCGACTCCCAGGTCCATGTGCCGATGCTCGTCGATCTGGAGCACCGCACGTTCCTCTGGACGGATCTGCACCTGCCGGCGTCCGACGGCTTCCAGAGCGTGGGTTCGCACAGCGGGGAGCTCGCCCGGGTCGGCAAGGACCTCCACCAGTACTTCACCGCGGGGCGCACCACGCTGTGGGACCTGGCGGTCTGGCACGCCGCGGCCCGCACGGACGCGGTGCACGTGCTGCGGCGCGGCTACGGGGGTCCGGACGAGGTGTGGGGGTACGAACGGCGCCCGGCCGAGCCGGTGGAGGCCTTCGCGGACCGGATCCGGAGGTCCGGGGCGCCCGACCGGCGGAGCGCCGGCGCGGACGGGCCGAGGACGGCGGGGACGGTCGCGGACGGCCGGAGGGCCTTCCTGGCCCTCCTCGACGGGGACGTCGTACCCGACGGGGCCTCGGGCACCGTCTACCGGCTGTTGCCGGGCCCGGTGGACGGCTGCGGTCTCGAACAGGCCGCGGCCGGGGATCTGGTGGCACTGCTGGGCTGAGCCTCGTGGCCGGTTCCGGGGTCCTCCGGGGACACCGGGGACGGAGTTGTCCGTCGCGGGCCGTATTCTCATTGACCGTGCTTGACGACCGTACGACAGCAGCGACGTGGCCGGCCGCCTACCCGCAGGGGTACGCGGTCGTCGACGTGGAGACCACCGGACTCGCCCGCGACGACCGGATAGTCTCGGCTGCCGTCTACCGGCTGGACGCCCAGGGGAACGTCGAGGACCACTGGTACACCCTCGTCAATCCCGAGCGTGATCCCGGACCGGTCTGGGTCCACGGGCTGACCACGGACGTCCTGGAGGGCGCGCCGCTGTTCCCGGAGATCGCGGCGGAGTTCGCGGCCCGGCTCGACGGACGGGTGCTCGTCGCGCACAACGCGATGTTCGACTGGCAGATGATCGCCCGGGAGTACGCGCGCGCCGAGTCCGCCGCTCCGGTGCGGCAGCGGTTGTGCACGATCGCGCTCGCCAAGGAGCTGTCGCTGCCGCTGCCCAACCACAAGCTGGAGTCGCTGGCCGCGCACTTCGGCGTCGTGCAGCAGCGCGCGCACAACGCGCTGGACGACGCGCGGGTGCTGGCCGAGGCGTTCCGGCCGAGCCTGCACGCGGCGGCCGAGCGCAACGTACGGCTGCCGCTCCTGGAGTGCCGGCCGCTGACGGAGTGGGCCTCGTCGCCCGCGCAGCCCCTGATCGGCCGGCAGTCCGCGCACGGGTCCTCGTACCGGGCGAACAGCTGGCGTCCCTCGCGGAAGCGTCCGCCGTGCCCGCACCCCAACCCCGGCCGCTACGAGACGGACAAACCGCTCAAGCAGGGCATGCGGGTGGCCTTCTCCGGGGACACCTCCGTCGACCGGGAGCTCCTGGAGGACCGCACCGTCGACGCGGGGCTCCATGTCGCGGGCAGCGTCTCCCGGCTGACCAGCCTGCTGGTCACCAACGACCCGGACTCCGCCACCTCCAAGACGGTCAAGGCCAAGTCGTTCGGCACGCCGATCGTCGACGAGGCCGCCTACACCCAGCTGCTCAGGGACGTGGCCCCGGCAGACGGGTGACACCCCCGGCCCTGCGGGCGCGCCGAGCTGCGCGCGCCCGCCGGGAGCCCCACCCTGTGGCGCATGGCACGTTGTGAGGTCTGCGGAAACGATTACGGCATGTCCTTCGAGATTCACGCCCAGGGCGCGATCCATGTCTTCGATTGCTTCGCCTGCGCCATTCACCGCATGGCGCCCATCTGCGAGCACTGCCGGGTCCAGATCATCGGACAGGGCGTCGAGGTCGACGGCAGCTGGTACTGCGGCGGCCACTGCGCCCGCGCGGAGGGAAAGGTGGGCATCGTCGACAGGGTGTGACCGGACACGGTCCGGTCCATGTGAGGAAACGATCCCTTGACGGCTTTCGGCCCCCTTCGGCACCCGCCGCGAGGGGGCCTTTCGCCACGCTGTACCGTCGACGGCGTGTACCGCTTCCTGTTGTCCCGGCAGTGGGTGATCCTCACCCTGATCGCCCTCGCCCTCATCCCGACGATGATCGAACTGGGCTTCTGGCAATTCCACCGGCACGAACGCCGGGTCACCCAGAACTCCCTGATCGCGGACAACATCGCGGCGAAGCCGCTGCCGGTGGAGGAGCTCACGTCTCCCGGCCACACGGTCCCGCGCTCCGACTACTGGCGGCCCGCCACCGCCACCGGCACCTTCGACACCGCCCACGAGGTGGTCGTCCGCCGCCGCACCTCCTCCGACGACCGCATCGGCGTGCACATCCTGACCCCCATGGTCCTCCGGGACGGCCGGATCGTCCTGGTCAACCGCGGCTGGGTGCCCGCCGCCGCCGATCAGCACTCCTTCCCGCCGGTGCCGCCCGCCCCCAAGGGCGAGGTCACGATCACCGGCCGCCTCAAGGCCGACGAGACGACCGGCGCCAGCGGCATCAAGGACCTGAAGGGTCTGCCGGACCGCCAGGTCATGCTCATCAACAGCCGGCAGCAGGCCGGGCTCATCGGCGGCGAGGTGCTCGGCGGCTACCTGGAGCAGACCGAGCCCGCCCCCGCCGGGGACACCCCCGAACTGATCCCCGAACCCGACCACGACTCGATCGGCGCCCACATGGCGTACGCCGTGCAGTGGTGGCTCTTCGCGGCCGGGGTGCCCGTCGGCTGGGTGATCCTGGTCCGCCGGGAGAAGCTGGACCGGAAGGCCTCCGCCTCGTCCGACTCGCCCGGAAACGACGCCCCCGGAACCCCGGAGAAGGACCCGGAAGCGATCCAGGCCACTCCGTCCCTCTGATTGACCGCCGCCGCTTCCGGGAACAGCCCAAAGCGTGACGCAACGTATCGACGACTACGCCCTCATCGGCGATCTCCAGACCGCCGCGCTCGTCGGCCGCGACGGATCGGTCGACTGGCTGTGTCTGCCCCGCTTCGACTCGGCGGCCTGCTTCGCCGCGATCCTCGGCGACGAGAACAACGGCCACTGGCGGATCGCCCCCAAGGGCGCCACCACCTGTGCCACCCGGCGGTACGCCGAGGACTCCCTCGTCCTGGAGACCTACTGGGAGACCCGTACCGGCACCGTCAAGGTGGTCGACTTCATGCCGCAGCGGGACAGGGCCCCGGATCTGATGCGGATCGTGGAGGGCGTCAGCGGCAGCGTCGAGATGAGCGCCGTCCTGCGGCTGCGCTTCGACTACGGCTCGGTCGTCCCCTGGATGCGCCGCTCGGACGGGCACCGGGTCGCGATCGCCGGGCCCGACGCGGTCTGGCTGCGCAGCGAACCGCCCGTGAAGACCTGGGGCCAGCAGTTCTCCACCTGCTCCTCCTTCACCGTCGCCGCCGGCGAGAAGGTGGCCTTCGTCCTGACCTGGCATCCCTCGCACGAGCCGCGCCCCGACCTCGTCGACCCCCACGATGCCCTGGAACAGTCCCTCGCGGACTGGCGGGAGTGGGCGGCCCGCTGCACCTACCGGGGCCCGTACCGGGAGGCCGTGATGCGCTCCCTGATCACCCTCAAGGCGCTCACCTACGCCCCGACCGGCGGCATCATGGCCGCCCCGACCACCTCCCTGCCGGAGGAGGTCGGCGGTGTGCGGAACTGGGACTACCGCGCCTGCTGGCTGCGGGACTCCTCCCTCACCCTCGGCGCGCTGCTCGCCGCCGGATACGTCGACGAGGCCTGCGCCTGGCGGGACTGGCTGCTGCGCTCCGTCGCCGGCGACCCGGCCGATCTGCAGATCATGTACGGGCCCGCCGGGGAACGCCGGCTCCCCGAGACGACCCTGCCCTGGCTGCGGGGGTACGCCGACTCGGCGCCGGTCCGGACCGGGAACGCGGCCGTGGACCAGTTCCAGCTCGACGTGTACGGCGAAGTCATGGACTCGCTCCACCGCGCGCGGGAGGCCGGGATCCCGGCCGAGCGGCACGCCTGGAACCTCCAGCTGAGCCTGCTCGGCTTCCTGGAGTCGACCTGGCGCGAGCCCGACGAGGGCCTGTGGGAGGTCCGTGGACCGCGCCGCCACTTCACCCACTCGAAGGTGATGGCCTGGGTGGCCGCCGACCGGGCGGTCCGCACCCTGGAGGCGGACCCCTCGCTGCCGGGGGACGTGGCGCGGTGGCGGACGATGCGGGAGGAGATCCACGCACAGGTGTGCGCGATGGCCTACGACCCCGCCCGCAACACCTTCACCCAGGCGTACGGCTCGCCGGAGCTGGACGCCGCGACCCTGCTCATCCCCCAGGTCGGCTTTCTGCCGCCGGACGACCCCCGGGTGGTGGGCACGGTGGACGCGGTACGGGCGGAGCTGCTCCACGGTGGCTACGTACGCCGCTACAGCGCCGACTCGGCGGCGGTGGACGGCCTCCCGGGCCAGGAGGGCACCTTCCTGGTCTGCTCCTTCTGGCTCGCGGACGCGCTCCGGCTGACCGGCAGGACCGAGGAGGCCCGGGAGCTCTTCGAGAGCCTCGTGGCCCTCTGCAACGACGTGGGCCTGCTGGCCGAGGAGTACGACCCGGTGACCGACCGCCAGCTGGGCAACTTCCCCCAGGCCTTCAGTCACATCGGCCTGGTGGGCACGGCCCTCGCACTGGCCGCGGAGGATCGGGACCCGGCAGGATAGGCCCATGGATCTTGGACTGAAGGACCGTGTGTACGTGGTGACCGGGGCGACGCGAGGGCTCGGGCGGGCCTCCGCCGAAGCCCTGCTCGCCGAGGGGGCCAAGGTGCTCGTCACCGGACGGGAGGAGAAGACCGTCGCCGAGGCCGTGGCCGAGCTGGGACCCGGCGCGGCCGGGCTCGCCGCCGACAACACCGACCCCGGGACCCCGGCGCGGCTCGTCGCCGAGGCGCGGGCGCGGTTCGGCGGCTTCGACGGCATCCTCATCAGCGTGGGCGGCCCGGCCCCCGGCTTCGCGGCGGACAACACCGACGAGCAGTGGGCGGCCGCCTTCGACACGGTCTTCCTCGGAGCCGTACGGCTCGCCCGCGCGGCGGCCGAGACGCTCGGCGAGGGCGGAGTCATCGGCTTCGTGCTGTCGGCCTCGGTCCACGAGCCGATCCCCGGCCTGACGATCTCCAACGGACTGCGCCCCGGCCTGGCCGGCTTCGCGAAGTCCCTCGCCAACGACCTGGGTCCGCGCGGGGTGCGTGTCGTCGGGCTGCTGCCGAGCCGCATCGACACGGACCGGGTGCGCTCCCTCGACGCCCTCTCCGGCGACGCGGAGGCCTCCCGCGCCGCCAACGAGGCGACCATCCCGCTGCGCCGCTACGGCACCCCGGCGGAGTTCGGGCGGACCGCCGCCTTCCTGCTGTCCCCGGCCGCCTCGTACCTCACGGGACTGATGCTCCCGGTGGACGGCGGGGCGCGCAGCGGCTTCTGACGGACGGTTTCCGGCGGCCGCCGCCGGGCGGACCGGCGGGCCGCCCTGCAGGCCGTCAGGACACCCGGCGGGCCCGGTGCTTGACCGCCCGCAGCCGCGCCTCGGTGGGCAGGGCGGGCAGGCCCGTGGACGTACGGGCGTGGGCGAGCGCCTGGGCGCTGAGGGTCGTCAGGGCGTCCCCCGGTGAGGCGTACGGCTCCAGGTGGAGCGCGACCCGGGTCCGGGGGGCGGTGCGGCGGCCCGTGAGGGAGACCTTGGCCCGGGCGACGCCCTCCTGGGCGGTGGCGTCCGCCTCCAGGACGCCCTCCAGGGCGCGGCCGCGCAGGGTCGCCGCCTCGCCGTCGCCGGTGTCGACGAGGACCTCGGCGAGCCTGGCGCGCCGGAACTGGGCGAGCAGCCACCACAGGGCGAGCAGGACGACGAGCCCGAGCACCGCGATGACCACCGGCCACCACCAGCCCTCGTCCCGCCACCGCTGCCGCTGGGCGGTGGTGAGCAGTACGTCCGAGGGGCCCGACCAGGGCCACCAGGACGGTACGGACAGGTCGAGCGCGGCGGCGAGGACCGCCCCGCCGCCGACGACGAGGAGCAGCCCGGCGAGGCCGAGCAGGACACGGTTGACGCGCCGGAGGACGACTCTCACCGGCTCGCTCCTTTCCGGAGGACGCCCCTCGGGGGGATCGTCCGTTCGAGGACGGGGACCGTCACCGGCTCATCCCTTTCCGGACGGCCGGGCCACCCGTACCGACAGCGCGGGCGGGCGGGCGAGGGCGAGTTCGTCGATGCCGGCCGCGAGGACCGTCTCCACGTCGCCGCGGACCTCGTCGAGCGCCCGGAAGTGCGAGACCGCCTTGGCGGCCACCTTGGACCGGCCGACACGGACCCGGACGGACTGCACCCCGGAGACCTCCATGGCCCGGTCCCGCAGGGCGAGGGCGGCGGCCTCCCGGTCGAGTCCCGCCCGTACGTCGGCGTGTTCGCGGCGCATCGGGAGAATCTTGCGCAGGCCGGGGGTCGCGGCCAGGATCAGCAGCCAGAGGCCGAGGACGACGGCGACGACGGCACCCAGGACGACCGCGGTGTCGTCGAGGGGCCGGGTCGCGAGGCCGTCGGCGAGTTCGCGGCGCCAGGCCATGGCGCTGCGGTCGGCCCGTACGGCCGCGACGTCGTAGAGGAGCAGCCCGGCTCCGCCGAGGACCAGGGCGGCGAGCACGGCCGCGGGGATGCGGCGGACGGCCCAGAAGCGCCGGACGGGGGCCGCGGGGGCGGGCTCGTCGGTCAGGACGGGGACGGAGCCGGTGCTGTCACCGCGGTCGCCGTCGGGGCCCGAGGTGCCGTCGGGGTCGGGCCCCGAGATGTCGTCGTGTCCGGGGCCCGAGGTGCCGTCGGGGTCGGGTTCGCGGGCCGGGCCCGGGGCGGTCGTCATGACAGGCGACCCCTCGGTGCGGCCTGCCGGGTGAGCGGGGAGTGGAGGCGTTCCACATGGACGGTGACCTCGTGGACCTCCATGCCCACCAGCTCCTCCACGCGCGCCCGGACCCTGCCGCGTACGGCCCCGCACCGGCGTCCGACGTCGGTGGGGTAGTCGAGTTCGAGGCTCACCGCCACCCGGGCGACGTCCCGGTGGACGACGACCGAGGCGTGGGGCTTGGAGCCGCCTTCGGGTACGGCTCCCACGACCTCCCTCGCCGCCTGGGCGGCGATCTTCGCGACGACCCGGTCGGCGATCGACGTCGCCCCCCGGTCCCGCACGGGGCCCCGGGAGGCAAGGTCAGCGGCCACCCCGGGTCACCGCCGCCGGTCGCCGCGGTCGCGGCCCCGGAAGAGATCGCCGGGTTCGAGGTCGCCGTCGAGGAAGCGGCCGGCCACGAAGCCGATCGCCCCCAAGGCCGCGACCAGCACAAACGCTCCGAATCCGCCGAAGTATCCGGCGAAGCCGAGAGCCATGCCGGCCACCAGGCCGACCACCGCCATACTCATTCCTGACCCCTTTCCGAGTCCTCCCGAGCCCCCTGCGCGCCGCCTTCGGCGGCTACTGGAGCCGTGACTCCGGCTCCTCGTCCTCTTCGTCCGGCAGCTTCACATCGCTGACCGCGATGTTGACCTCGACGACCTCGAGGCCGGTCATCCGCTCCACGGCGTTGATGACGTTCTCGCGCACATCGCCCGCGACATCGGCGATGGAGACGCCGTAGTCGACGACGATCTCCAGGTCGAGCGCGGTCTGCACCTCGCCGACCTCGGCCTTCACGCCCCGGGTGGCGTTCGCCTTGCCGCCGCCCCCGCCGGGCACCCGGTCGCGTACGGCACCGAGGGTGCGGGAGATTCCGCTGCCCATGGCGTGGACGCCGACGACGTCCCGGGCGGCGAGGCCGGCGATCTTCTCGACGACGCCGTCGGCGATCGTCGTCCGGCCCCGGGAGGCCGGATCACCGCCACCCCGCTTGGTGACGGAGGTGCGGCGCGGTTCATTGGGCGCGGTGTCGCCGGAGTAAGTGGTGTCCGCCATTGAATTTCGCCCCTTCTGGGATATTTCGGGGTTCTTCGCCCACACTAAGGGCGGTTACCCGGTCTCGCCCCGGGGATGCGGCAGGCTGGAGCAATGACGACAGCTGAGGGTTGGACGGCGGCGGTGCGGGACCGCCTGGCCCCGGGCAGGCTGCTGCCGCTCGGGACGGCGGCGGAGGGGGCCTGGATCACCGAGCGGACGGTGCGCGACGTACTGGGCCGTTCGGCGGAGGCGGTCCGGGGCGTGGTGCCGGGCGCGCTGCGGATCGGCCCCGCGTACCCCGATCCGGCATCGGAGACGGAAGCGGAACCGGAAGCGAAGGAGACGGGGGCATCCGGGACAGGGACGGCCGGGACGGAGCCGGCCGGAGCGGGGGCGCTGCTCGTCCGGGCCTCGTTCGGCGCGGTGGCCGGGCGGCCGCTGCCGGAGCTCACCGAGGAGCTGCGGGCGGCACTGATCGCGGCGGCCGAGGACGGCATCGGGCTGGTGGTCGCGGCCGTGGACCTGCGCGTGACGGCGCTGCTCGACACGGCGCCGCCCGGGCCCGCGGAGCCCACCGCCCCACCGCCCGGCCCCACCTCTCCGGCGACGGACGACCCCCTGGCCCTCGCGGCGCTCGGGGTGACGGGTGTGGCGGGCGTGACGGACACGCTGGGCCCGCCGGTACGCCGGAGCGCCGACGGAGTGCGGGTGGAAGTGGCCGTGACGGCCGGGGCCCGCCCCCTGGACGTGGCGCGCGCCGTCCGCGCGACCGTGACCGCGGCCGCCCCGGAGGGCACCGCGGTCACGGTCGTGGTCTCGGACCTGCGCTAGGGGGTGTCAGTCGCCGAGGCCCGCGAGGTCGCGCAGACGGCGGGCCTGCGCGGCGCGCTCGGCGACGCGCTGCTCCTCGTACGAGCGGCCCGAGGCACCCCGGAGGAGCGCCTTGGTCTCGGTGACCGCGTCGCGCGGCGCCGCGAGCAGGGCGGCGCCGAGGTCCCGTACCGCCGCGTCGAGCTCGTCGGCGGGCACGGAGAGATTGGCGAGACCGATGCGCTCGGCCTCCTCCGCGTGGACGAAGCGCCCGGTGGCGCAGATCTCCAGCGCGCGTGCGTAGCCGACGAGCGAGACGAGCGGGTGCGTCCCGGTCAGGTCCGGGACGAGGCCCAGGCTGGTCTCGCGCATGGCGAATTGCACGTCCTCGGCCACGACCCGCAGGTCGCAGGCGAGAGCGAGCTGGAAGCCCGCGCCGATGGCGTGTCCCTGGACGGCCGCGATCGACACGATGTCGCTACGGCGCCACCAGGTGAACGCCTCCTGGTACTCGGCGATGACCGCGTCGAGGTCCTCGTCGGAACCGCGCGCGAGATCGATGAACGACGGCTCTCCGTCGAAGCCCTCGGGCGTGAACGCCTGCCGGTCGAGTCCGGCGGAGAAGGACTTTCCCTCGCCGCGCAGAACGACGACCCGCACACTGCCGGGCAACGACCGGCCGACTTCTGACAACGCCCGCCACAGAGCGGGAGACTGAGCGTTGCGCTTCGCCGGATGGGTCAGAGTCACCGTGGCAACGGCGTCCTCGACGGTGAGCCGTACACCGTCCTTGTCGAATACGAGCTCAGAGTCGTCGAGCGTAGTCATGGGGCGCCTCCGGTTCCGGTGCAGCACTGCATCCGATGCTAAGTGACTGCACAGTAACCACCTGGCCGGTCCGAGGACCGACCGGGTGGCCACCGAGAGACCCGGTGGCCCGGTCGAGCCGCCCCGATGTCAGGCCGAGGCGGTCTTCTTGCCCCGGGTCGCTCCGCCGCGTCCACGCAGCGTGACTCCGGACTCGCTCAGCATCCGGTGGACGAATCCGTAGGAGCGGCCCGTTTCCTCGGCCAGCGCCCGGATACTCGCACCGGAGTCGTACTTCTTCTTCAGGTCTGCCGCGAGCTTGTCGCGCGCGGCGCCGGTCACCCGGCTGCCCTTCTTCAGAGTCTCGGCCACCCGTGCCTCCTCATGGGAAGTGCGCTCTGGACTTCTCATGATCACCCCTCCCGTCCGTCCTGGCCACCCATTCGACAAGGTCCATGCCGCCGGGTTTGTGGACGAGCGCGCCGCCGTCACGACCGGAAGCACTTATTCCGGTGAGCCGGAAAGCCGCCTCCGTACCGCGCGGAACGGGAAGTGCCAGGTCAGCGATACAGGGGGAACACACGTACGGCGCGGGCCTGCCGGAAGGATTCGGCAGAGCACCGCGCCGGGGAGTACGAGACGCCCTCACTCAGATGAAGGATCACCCATGAGCCGAATGATCCAGTCCGGAATGATCACTCGGCGGTCTCCGGGTCAGGCGAGGGCCACCAGGTCCGCGTAGTCCGGGCCCCAGAGGTCCTCCACGCCGTCCGGGAGCAGAATGATCCGCTCCGGCTCCAGCGCGTCGACCGCGCCCTCGTCGTGGGTGACGAGGACGACGGCGCCCTTGTACGTCCGCAGGGCCCCGAGGATCTCCTCGCGGCTGGCCGGGTCCAGGTTGTTCGTCGGCTCGTCCAGGAGCAGCACGTTCGCCGAGGAGACGACCAGGGTGGCCAGGGCCAGCCGGGTCTTCTCGCCGCCGGAGAGGACCCCGGCCGGCTTGTCGACGTCGTCGCCGGAGAAGAGGAAGGAGCCCAGCGTCTTGCGCACCTCGACGAGGTCGAGGTCGGGCGCTGCCGAACGCATGTTCTCCAGGACGCTGCGCTCGGGGTCGAGCGTCTCGTGCTCCTGGGCGTAGTAGCCGAGCTTGAGGCCGTGGCCGGGGGTGACCTCGCCGGTGTCGGCCTTCTCCGCTCCGGCGAGCAGCCGGAGCAGGGTCGTCTTGCCCGCACCGTTGAGACCGAGGATCACGACGCGCGAGCCCTTGTCGATCGCCAGATCCACATCGGTGAAGATTTCGAGCGAGCCGTAGGACTTGGAGAGTCCCTCGGCGGTCAGCGGGGTCTTGCCGCAGGGCGCCGGCTCGGGGAAACGGAGCTTGGCGACCTTGTCGGAAGCGCGCACCGCCTCCAGGCCGGAGAGCAGCCGCTCGGCGCGCTTGGCCATGTTCTGCGCGGCCACGGTCTTGGTGGCCTTGGCGCGCATCTTGTCGGCCTGCGAGTTGAGGGCGGCGGCCTTCTTCTCGGCGTTCTGGCGCTCGCGCTTGCGGCGCTTCTCGTCGGCCTCGCGCTGCTGCTGGTAGAGCTTCCAGCCCATGTTGTAGACGTCGATGGTGGAGCGGTTGGCGTCCAGGTAGAAGACCTTGTTGACCACGGTCTCGACGAGGTCGACGTCGTGGGAGATCACGATGAAGCCGCCGCGGTAGGTCTTCAGGTAGTCGCGCAGCCAGACGATGGAGTCGGCGTCGAGGTGGTTGGTCGGCTCGTCGAGGAGGAGCGTGTCGGCGTCCGAGAAGAGGATGCGGGCGAGCTCGACACGACGGCGCTGACCGCCGGAGAGGGTGTGCAGCGGCTGGCCGAGCACCCGGTCGGGCAGACCGAGGGCGGCGGCGATGGTGGAGGCCTCGGCCTCGGCCGCGTACCCGCCCTTGGTGAGGAACTCGGTCTCCTGGCGCTCGTACTGCTTCATCGCCTTGTCGCGGGTGGCGCCTGAACCGGTGGCGATGCGCTCCTCGTTCATCCGCATCTTCTTGAGGAGGACGTCGAGGCCGCGGGCCGAGAGGATGCGGTCGCGGGCCAGCACGTCGAGGTCGCCGGTGCGCGGGTCCTGCGGGAGGTAGCCGACCTCGCCGGAGCGGGCGATCTGGCCGGCGGCGGGGATGCCCTCGCCCGCGAGGCACTTGGTGAGGGTGGTCTTGCCCGCCCCGTTGCGACCGACGAGGCCGATGCGGTCGCCCTTGGCGACACGGAAGGAAGCGGACTCGATGAGGACACGGGCGCCGGCGCGCAGCTCGATGCCGGAAGCGGTGATCACGGACAGACTCCAGGGCGGTGGGAAACGGCGGAAGGACGGCTGATGAAGGCTTCGACGCCGCTAATGCACGGGGAGAATGGCCATACGGCCAGTCTAACGGGCCCCTGCAACTGCTTTTCGGCCAGAAGGGGGCCCGGGGCGCGATCGGAGCTTTCTCACATTTCCGCTGATGCTTGACAAAAGGGGCGCAGGGCGGAAGATCGTCCGATACTCGGCGCAGGGCGGCGGCCTCTGCCGCGGCAGTGACGCGGAGGGTGGTGGACCGTGCAGTTCGACGACGACGCCGACCTGGACACCTCGGAGGTCAAGGACGTCCGGAGCAGCCGCGTCCCGGGCGGCAGGGCGACCGTCGGCGGCGGCATCATCGGTCTCATCGCCCTGGTCCTCGGCGTGCTCTTCGGGGTGGGACCGGACCAGCTCGGGCTCTCCGGGGGCGGCGAGGAGCCGGTGGCCAGCTCCTCCTCGGCGGCCCAGGTGAACCAGAGCTGCAGGAAGGGCTCGGACGCCAACACCCGCGAGGACTGCCGGATCGTCGCCGTCGTCAACAGCGTCCAGGACTTCTGGCGGAGCGAGTACGCGCGCCGGGGCGGCACCTACGGGAGCGCCGCCACCGTGATGTTCAGCCAACGCGTGCCGACCGCGTGCGGATCGGCGACCTCGGCGGTCGGCCCCTTCTACTGCCCCGGCGACCGGCAGGTCTATCTGGACCTGGGCTTCTTCGACGAACTGCGGACCAAGTTCGGGTCGAGCGGCGGACCCTTCGCCCAGGCGTACGTGGTGGCGCACGAGTACGGCCACCACATCCAGAACCTGATGGGGACCCTGAGCCGCGCCCAGGACGGGCGGACCGGAGCGAACTCCAACGCGGTGCGGGTCGAGCTCCAGGCCGACTGCTACGCGGGGGTGTGGGCGCGGCACGCCACGACCACGCCCGACGACCGGACGGGCCGCCCCGTCCTCACCCGGCTGACCGACGAGGACATCCGGGACGGCCTGGACGCGGCGGCCGCGGTGGGCGACGACCGGATCCAGGAGCGGTTCCAGGGCCGGGTGACCCCGGAGAACTGGACCCACGGCTCCGCGGCCCAGCGCCAGCAGTGGTTCTACGAGGGCTACCGGACCGGCGACATGGCCCGGTGCAACACCTTCCGCTGAGTTCCCGACGAGGGCTGCCAGACTGAGACCCAGGTCACATTCGGCCGAATCGAAGGGAAGTGGTCGGGATGGCTGAGGCCCCCCACATCTGTCCGGCGCTGACGTACGAGGACGCGAAGGCGGCGATCACCCAGCTCACGGAGGGCTTCGGCTTCACCGCGACCGCCGTGTACGAGGGCGAGGACGGGCTGGTCGCCCATGCCGAGCTCGCGTACGGGAACGGCATGGTGATGCTCGGCAGCAGGGGCACCGGCAGCGAGTTCGACAAGCTGATGGCCGGCGCGGGCCCGGTCGGCGTCTTCGTGCACGTGGACGACGTCGACGAGCACCACGCGCGGGCGGTCGCCCACGGCGTCGAGATCGTGATGCCCCCCAAGGACCAGGAGTACGGGTCCCGGGACTACACGGCCCGGGACGTCGAGGGCAACATCTGGAGCTTCGGGACGTACGTCCCCGGCGCCGCGGAGTAGCCGGGCGGCGCCGGGCGCGGGCGCACGCCCCTCGGCGCGCTCCCCGGGGAGCGCGCACCGGTGTGACCCGGCGCCGGCGGCACGCGCTCCCCGGTCACCCGTCCCCGACGTCACGCTCCCGTGGTCACGACCCCCCGGTGTGCACCTGGAACGCGGCCCTGCGGACCGCCTTGGCCAGGGCCGGGTCCGGGTGGGCGGCCGCGAGGGCGACCAGGACCTGGACCGTACGGGGATGGCCGACGGCCCGGACCTCGTCGAGCAGCGCCGGGACGGTGCCCTGCACGGCCGATTCGAGGTGCCGGACGAGCAGCGCGCTCTCACCGTGGTCGGCGACGGCGGCCGCCGTGTCCACCCAGAGCCAGGTGGCCTCCTCACGGGTGAGGACCTCCTGGGCGTCGTCGGGGTCGGCGCCCTCGTACTCCGCGAGCCAGAGCAGCGCGTACGGGCGCAGGGGCGGCTCGGCAACGGTGGCCCGCACCTCCGCCTCGGCGGGGGCGCCGACGACCCGGAGCGCCTCGAAGGCGAGCCCGCGCAGCAGCGCGTCCTCGCCTCGGGCGACGGCGAGGAGCTCGGCCACCGCGCTGGAGAGGGTGCGGGCGGCGAGCCAGGCGCGGTACTCGGCGCGGGCCGGGCCGGGGGTGAGCCGGGCGCAGCCGCGGAGCATGTCCTCGGCGGACTGCTCGATGTTTCCGGCGGGGCTCTGCGCGGCGACGCAGATCTGCTCCAGCTTGACCCAGACCGCCCAGTTGCCGAGCGGCGTCAGCGTGGCGTGCCGCCCCTCCGCGCCGGGGTCGAGGGTGAGCGCGCCGACGGCCGCCAGGCCTTCGAGGGCCCAGTCGAGGAGGGCCGGGAGCCCGTCGGTGCCGTGGTCCGGGCCGGGGACGTCCGGTGCCTCGGGGGCCGGTCCGGCGACCGGGACCTCGCAGCGCTCCTCCCGCAGCTCCTCGACGCGCTGGCCGAGCAGGTCGAGGAGGGCGGGGACGAGAACCGGGCCCTGGGAGAGCTGGAGCAGCGAGAGCACCTGCGGGACGGCCTCGACGACCTCGGCGACGGCGCTCGGCGCGACCCCCTCGGGGGCCGGGTGCACCAGGGACCACGCGTCGAAGAGGGCGACCCAGCCGCGCAGCACGGCGGAGTCGTCGCGGTCCCAGGCGTGCAGCCGCCAGCCGGGGCGGGCGGTGTCGCCGTGGAGTTCCACGAGTCCGGCGAGCCGCGCGCGGTCCCAGCCGGCGCTGATCTGGCCGGGCGTCAGGTCGAGTGCGGCGGCGGCCCGTTCCTGGGCGGTGACGGGTCCGGGGCCGGTGCGCAGGGCCGCTTCGGCGCCGCGCTCGACGGCGGCCCAGCGGGCGATCCGTACGGCGTCGGCGAGGACGTGCCGGGCCTGGCGGGCGAGTTCCGCGCGGGGCGGAGTGCCCTCGGGCGGCCGCGGCGCCGGCCGGGTGCGCCGGGTCGTCACCGCCCGTCGGGCGGTGGCCAGCGCCCGCGGGCGGACGAGTCGGAGTCTGGAGTTGCGCGCCAATGGTTCATCGGGCTTTCGAGACGTCACGGGGGCAGTCTTCCCGCTGACGGCCCGAAAGCCCAATCGGAATCGGCCGGCCCGTCGGAAAGAGCGGGGCGGAGAGGGGTGGAGGGCGGCGGACGAGGGGGTCGCGGGGTCTCAGAGAAGGGGAGTGAGGAAGCGGCGGAGGGCCTCCTCGTAGCGGACCGGGTCGGCGTTCCACATCGCCGCGTGCGGGGCCTGCCGCACGGTCTGGAGGGTGACCAGATCGGGGCGGCGGGCGGCGAGCTCGACGGACTGCTCCCACGGGGAGATGCTGTCGTCGGGGCCGTGGAGGAGCAGGACGGGGACGCGCAGGGCGCCCGGCTCGGAGGAGTCCCTGAGCAGGTCGCCGCCGTGGGCGGCCCCGATCCTGCCCTGGGCGGCGCGGACGGCGAGCGGGAGCAGCGGGCCGGGGACGTGGCGGGCCGCGGCGAGGTTGCGGAGGGTGGCCTCCCAGTCGAGGACCGGGGAGTCGAGGACGAGGCCGCTGATCCGGTCGCGCACCCCCGACTCGGCCGCGGCGCGCAGGGCCATCGACGCGCCGGTCCCCCAGCCGTGCAGGACGACCTTGGCCGCGCCCCGGCGGACGGCGTAGCGGATGGCGGCGTCGACGTCGCGCCACTCGGAGTCCCCGAGGTGGGTCAGGCCGTCCGGGGAGGCGGGTGCTCCCTCGTCGCCGCGGTAGGCGGGGATCAGGACGGGGATCTTGCGCCGGTTGAAGAAGGGGACGACGTTCAGCGGGTGCTCGCGGGTGGTGCCGAGGCCGTGCAGGGCGATCACCCAGGTGGTGCGGGGGGCGGCCACCAGCCAGGCGGGCAGGGGGCCGAGTTCGCCGGGGATCTCGACGTCCTCGTGGGCGAGCCCGAGGGCGCTGATGGGCGTGCCGATGTGCAGCGCGGGGGTGAAGCGGACGCGGGCGCCGGGGCCGAGCACCCCGAGCTCGACCCGTTCCAGCCGGCGGACGACGGTGTCGGCGGTGTGCGGGACCCGGTCGAGGACGGGGCCCACGACGGCGTGCAGGCCGTGGCCCTCGATGCCGTACGTGCCGGGGCGCAGCGAGGCGAGGCTGCGGGTGAGGGTGATCCGGTCGGGGCCCGTCGCGTGCACGGTGAGTCGGGGATCCCCGGGCAGGGGACGTCCGGACGGCGCCCTGAGGGCGACGTCGCTGGCGTACCGGCCGGCCGCGATCGCGGCCGCGCCGACACCGAGCAGAGTGGTGACGGCCGCTGCCGTCGCTGTAGCCGGGCGCACGCTCCCAGTCTCGGCAGGGTGGGCAGGAGCTGCCACCGGACGGACCCGGTCGGGTGGGAACGGCGGATCCCCCTGGGGAGTGACATGGGTCTCCTCGGCGGGGTCCCCCGGTCGGATGATTCGTTCCAGGGTGCGGAACCGGGTGCCGGCGGAGGAACCGGGTCAGGTCGCATGTGCCCTGTGATGGCCCGTATTACCCGGGGTTGCGGGGTGACCGCATGGTGGACAGCCGGCCCTCCGGGACGCTAAGCGGAATCTCTTGACACCGGATAGGGACACCACGCCGCCGGTCCCAGTTCACCTTCCGTTCACCCAGGTTGCTTACGTTCGGCTCGCCACTGACGTCAAACGATTGCCTGGGTAAATGGAACACATCACGCTGCTGCTCGCCATTGTGGTCGTGACAGCTCTCGTGTTCGATTTCACGAACGGTTTCCACGACACCGCCAACGCGATGGCGACGACCATCTCGACCGGTGCACTCAAGCCGAAGACGGCGGTGGCCATGTCCGCCGTGCTGAACCTCGTCGGCGCGTTCCTGTCCGTCGAGGTCGCCAAGACGATCTCCGGCGGGATCATCAACGAAGAGGGCATTCGTACAGAGGTGATCTTCGCCGCGCTGGTCGGCGCCATCCTCTGGAATCTGCTGACCTGGCTGCTCGGACTCCCGTCCAGCTCCTCCCACGCCCTCTTCGGCGGCCTCATCGGCGCCGCGGTCATGTCGGCCGGCTGGTCGGCGGTGAACGGCTCCACCATCGTCACCAAGGTCCTCATCCCCGCCGTCGCCGCGCCGCTCGTCGCCGGCCTCGCCGCGATGCTGGCCACCAAGCTGACGTACAAGATCGGCGCCAAGACCGACGAGAAGCACACCGCCAAGGGCTACCGGGTCGGCCAGATCGCCTCCGCCGGTCTCGTCTCCCTCGCCCACGGCACCAACGACGCCCAGAAGACGATGGGCATCATCACCCTGGCCCTGGTCACCGGCGGCGTCCTCGCCCCCGGCTCCAACCCGCCCATGTGGGTCATCGTCTCCGCCGGTGTCGCGATCGCCCTCGGCACGTACCTCGGTGGCTGGCGGATCATCCGCACCATGGGCAAGGGCCTCACCGACCTCCGGCCGCAGCAGGGCTTCGCCGCCCAGACCAGCGCCGCGACGGTCATCCTGGCCTCCTCGCACCTCGGCTTCTCCCTCTCCACCACCCAGTCCTGCTCGGGTGCCGTGATGGGCGCCGGTCTCGGCCGCAAGGGCGGCGTCGTCCGCTGGTCGACCGCGACCCGGATGTTCGTCGCCTGGGGTCTGACCCTGCCCGCCGCGGGCCTGGTCGGCGCCGGCGCCGAGTTCCTCACCAAGCAGGGCCCCTGGGGCATCGCGGCCGTCGCGGTCATCCTGGTCGGCGGCTCGGCCGTCATCTGGTCGCTGTCCCGCCGCAAGCCGGTCGACCACAACAACGTCACCGCCGACGACCTCGACGCCGAGCCCGCGGGCGTCGTGACCACCGCCATCGCGGCCGTCACCCCGCCGCCGGCCGCCGGTTCCGTCGCCGCCGTCGCGGACGAGGACCTCAAGACCACCATCCCCGCGCCGGTTCCCACCGACCCGGCCGCTCCCCCGGCCCCCGCCGCAGCGGTGTAAGGAACGAACCACATGAAGATCGACTGGGCAGCACTCGGCTCCGTCTTCGGAGTCAGCCTCGTGGCGACCCTCCTGCTCGTGGGCCTGTTCACCCTCGGCATCATCGGCCTCTCCAAGCAGGAGCAGGCCGCCGCCCAGGGAGGCTCCGCCGCGATGGCCCGCACCGGCGCCTACGCCTGCTTCGGCCTCTGCCTCGCGGCGGTCGCGTACGGCATCTACCTGATCGTCGTCTGACGGTCCGCGAACCCCGGCCGGGCGGTCCGCACCTTCGGGTGCGGGCCGCCCGGCCGTCGTATGTCCGGCGCCGTGTTTGTGGTGCTTCGCACAGTGACCCGACGCAGGTCAAGGGTGAGTTGACGGGTGTTCTCGGGCCGTGGTGGACTGCCGAGGCCATTACGGCGGCAGTAGAGGAAGTCCGGTGCGATTCCGGCGCGGTCCCGCCACTGTGACCGGATCCGAAGGGTCCGGGAGTCAGGAACTCTCGCCGCCGGTCACGTCGATCCAGGGCGCGGACCCTGAGTGAGGACATAGCGCCATGCCCGGCCGCAGCAGTACCAGCCGCCTGTCCCCGGACGGATTCGCCTACGGCGCGGCCGCGGGTCTCGCCGTCGATCTGCTCATCGGCGACCCCCGCCGCGGCCACCCCGTCGCCGCGTTCGGCCGGGCTGCCGCCGCCGTCGAGCAGCGCCTCCACCACGACCACCGCGGCTGGGGCGCCCTGCACACCCTCGTCTGCGCCGGCTCCACCGCTGCCCTGGGGGCGCTCGCCGCACGGGCCGTACGCGACCGGCCTGCCGCCGCCGTCGCGCTGACCGCCGCCTCCGTCTGGGCCGTCGTCGGCGGTACGACCCTGGGCCGGGAGGCCCGCGCCATCGGCGGGGCGCTCGCCGCCGGGGACCTGGACGTGGCCCGGGAGCGGCTGCCGCACCTGTGCGGGCGCGACCCCCAGTCCCTCGACGGACCGGCGATGGCCCGCGCCGTCGTCGAGTCGGTCGCCGAGAACACCTCCGACGCCGTGGTCGGCGCCCTCTTCTGGGGCGCCGTCGCCGGTGTGCCCGGCCTCGTCGGCTTCCGGGCCGTCAACACCCTGGACGCGATGGTCGGCCACAAGTCGCCCCGCCACCGCCGCTTCGGCTGGGCCTCGGCGCGCCTCGACGACGTGGCCGGCTGGCCCGGGGCCCGGCTGACGGCCGCCCTCGCGACCGTCGCCGGCGGCGACCCGCGGGGAGCCGTACGGGCCTGGCGGGCGGACGCGTCGAAGCACCCGAGCCCCAACGCGGGCCCGGTCGAGGCCTCCTTCGCGGGCGCGCTCGGCGTACGGCTCGGGGGCACCCTCTCGTACGGCGGGCGGGTCGAGCACCGGCCGGTGCTCAACGGGGAGGGGCGGCCCGTCGAGGTCGCCGACATCGACCGGGCGGTACGGCTGTCGCGACGGGTCACCGGACTCACTCTGGCCGCCTGTGTGGGCGGCCGCATGATCATCGGCGCCCTGGGGGCCCGGAAGCGGAGGAACGCATGAGGGGTGGGGGGCTGCTGGTCGCCGGCACCACGTCCGACGCCGGCAAGAGCGTCGTCACGGCCGGAATCTGCCGCTGGCTGGTCCGCAAGGGCCTCAAGGTGGCGCCGTTCAAGGGGCAGAACATGTCCCTCAACTCCTTCGTGACCCGCGAGGGCGCCGAGATCGGGCGGGCCCAGGCCATGCAGGCGCAGGCCGCCCGCGTCGAGCCGACCGCGCTCATGAACCCGGTGCTGCTCAAGCCCGGCAGCGACCGCTCCAGCCAGGTCGTCCTGATGGGCAGGCCGGTGGGTGAGCTGAGCGCCCGCGGCTACCACGGCGGACGGCAGAAGGAACTCTTCGAGCCGGTGATGGCGTGCCTGGAGGAGCTCCGGAGCACCTACGACGCCGTGATCTGCGAAGGGGCGGGCAGCCCGGCCGAGATCAACCTGCGGCGCACCGACATCGTGAACATGGGCATCGCGCGGGCCGCGCGGCTGCCCGTCGTCGTGGTCGGGGACATCGACCGGGGCGGGGTCTTCGCCCAGTTCTTCGGCACGACGGCGCTGCTCTCCCCCGAGGACCAGGAACTCGTCGCCGGATACCTCGTGAACAAGTTCCGCGGCGACGTGACCCTGCTGGAGCCGGGCCTCGACATGCTCCACGGGCTCACCGGGCGCCGTACCTTCGGCGTACTGCCGTACGCCCACGGGCTCGGCATCGACGAGGAGGACGGCCTGCGGGTCTCCCTCCGGGGCGCGGTGCGCGAGTCCGTCGTCGCACCGCCGGTCGGCGAGGACGTGCTGCGGGTCGCGGTCTGCGCCGTACCGCTGATGTCCAACTTCACGGATGTGGACGCGCTGGCGGCGGAGCCGGGTGTGGTCGTGCGGTTCGTCGACCGGGCCGAGGAGCTCGTCGACGCGGACCTGGTCGTGGTGCCCGGCACCCGCGGCACGGTCAAGGCGCTCGCCTGGCTGCGGGAACGCGGTCTCGCCGACGCGCTGGCCCGGCGCGCGGCCGAGGGCCGGCCCGTGCTCGGCATCTGCGGCGGCTTCCAGGTCCTCGGCGAGCACATCGAGGACGAGGTCGAGTCCCGGGCCGGGGCCGTCGACGGGCTCGGGCTGCTGCCCGTGCGGGTCCGCTTCGCGCAGGAGAAGACCCTCGCCCGGCCGGTCGGCTCCGCCCTCGGGGAGCACGTCGAGGGGTACGAGATCCACCACGGCGTCGCCGACGTACAGGGCGGGGAGCCGTTCCTGGACGGGTGCCGGGTGGGGTCCGTCTGGGGCACCCACTGGCACGGCTCCCTGGAGAGCGACGGGTTCCGGCGGGCGTTCCTGCGGGAGGTCGCGGCGGCTGCCGGACGGCGGTTCGTTCCGGCGCCCGACACCTCGTTCGGGGCGCTGCGGGAGGAGCAGCTGGACCGGCTCGGCGACCTGATCGAGGAGCACGCGGACACGGACGCGCTGCTGCGGCTGATCGAGCAGGGGGCTCCCGCGGGGCTGCCGTTCGTGCCGCCGGGTGCGCCGTGACGCGGGGCCGTCCTTGCGGACAACAGCGAATCGAACTCGAGGAAAGGACCACCCGATGAGCACCCGGTACCCGTTCACCGCCGTCGTCGGCATGGACGACCTGCGGCTCGCGCTGCTGCTCAACGCCGTCAGCCCGGCCGTGGGCGGGGTGCTGGTCCGTGGCGAGAAGGGCACCGCCAAGTCCACCGCCGTCCGGGCGCTCGCCGAGCTGCTGCCCGCCGTGCCCGTGGTCACCGGCTGCCGGTTCAGCTGCGATCCGGACTCGCCCGACCCCGGCTGCCCCGACGGTCCCCACGCGACCGGGCCCGGGACCGAGCGGGCCGCCCGCATGGTCGAGCTGCCCGTCGGCGCCTCCGAGGACCGGCTCGTCGGTTCGCTCGACATCGAGAAGGCACTCAGCGAGGGGGTCAAGGCCTTCGAGCCCGGGCTGCTCGCCGCCGCCCACCGGGGCATTCTCTATGTCGACGAGGTCAATCTGCTGAGCGACCACCTCATCGACCATCTGCTCGACGCCGCCGCGATGGGCTCCTCCTACGTCGAGCGCGAGGGCGTCTCCGTGCGGCACGCCGCCCGGTTCCTGCTCGTCGGCACCATGAACCCCGAGGAGGGCGAGCTCCGTCCGCAGCTGCTCGACCGCTTCGGGCTGACCGTCGAGGTCGCCGCCTCCCGCGAACCGGAGCAGCGGGTCGAGGTCGTCCGGCGACGCCTCGCCTTCGAGGACGACCCGGGCGCCTTCGCCGCCCGCTGGGCCGGCGAGGAGACCGCGCTGCGCGGCCGGATCACCGCCGCCCGCGCCCTGCTGCCGCGGGTGGCCCTCGGCGACGCCGTGCTGCTCCAGATCGCCGCCACCTGCGCCGCCTTCGAGGTGGACGGCATGCGCGCCGACATCGTCATGGCGCGGACGGCGACCGCGCTCGCCGCCTGGGCCGGTCGCACCGAGGTCACCTCCGAGGACGTACGGCAGGCCGCGCTCCTCGCCCTCCCCCACCGGCGGCGCCGCTCCCCCTTCGACGCACCCGGCCTCGACGAGGACAAGCTCGACGAGACCCTGGAGCAGTTCAAGGGCGACCCGGACGAGGACCCCGAGCCCGAGGGTCCCGGGGACGGCGGTCCCGACGACGGGGGTCCCGGTGACGGCGGCCCCGGTGACGGCGGCCCCGGTGGGGGTGTTCCGCCGCAGGCCGACGGGCCCCCCGTCGAGAACGCGCCGGCTCCCGAGGAGGCCGCCTCGCCCGACGAGGCCCCCGCGCCCGCCCCCGCGCCCCAGGGCGCCGGTTCCGGCGAGCGGGCCGCCGTGGCCGCCGCCGAGCCCTTCCGCACCAAGGTGCTCAGCGTGCCCGGTCTCGGCGAGGGCGCGGCCGGACGCCGCTCCCGGGCCCGTACCGAGCACGGCCGCACCACCGGCTCCGTACGCCCCCGGGGCGCGCTGACCAAGCTGCACCTGGCCGCGACCGTGCAGGCCGCGGCCCCGCACCAGAAGACCCGTGGGCGGACCGGGCCCGGCCTGGTCGTCCGCCGCGACGACCTGCGGCAGGCCACCCGGGAGGGACGCGAGGGCAACCTGGTGCTCTTCGCCGTGGACGCCTCGGGCTCGATGGCGGCGCGGAAGCGGATGAGTGCGGTGAAGGGCGCCGTCCTCTCGCTGCTGCTCGACGCCTACCAGCGGCGCGACAAGGTCGGCCTGATCACCTTCCGGGGCCGGGACGCCGAGCTCGCGCTGCCGCCGACCTCGTCCGTGGACGCGGCCGCGGCCCGGCTCGAGAAGCTTCCGACCGGCGGCCGCACCCCGCTGTCGGCCGGGCTGCTCAAGGCCCACGACGTGCTGCGGATCGAGCGGCTGCGGGACCCCTCGCGCCGCCCCCTGCTCGTCGTCGTGACCGACGGCCGGGCGACCGGCGGCGGCGCCGACCCGGTGGCGCTGGCCGCCCGCGCGGCACGGCTGCACGCCGCGGAGGGCACGGCCTGCGTCGTCGTGGACTGCGAGACCGGACCCGTCCGGCTCGGGCTCGCCCGGGAGCTCGCCCGTGAACTCGGCGGCACCGCCGTCACCCTGGACGAGCTGCGCGCCGACTCCATCGCCGGCCTCGTCCGGGACGTACAGGGAAACCCGAAGACCACCGCCAGGAGGGCCGCTTAATGCCGCAGGGACAGCCGACCGTCGTACCCGACGACGGACTCACCACCCGTCAGCGCCGCAACCGGGCCCTGGTGATGGTGCACACGGGCGTCGGCAAGGGGAAGTCGACCGCCGCGTTCGGCATGGCGCTGCGCGCCTGGAACCAGGGCTGGCCGATCGGGGTGTTCCAGTTCGTCAAGTCCGCCAAGTGGAAGGTCGGCGAGGAGAACGCCCTCAAGGCGCTCGGCGAGACCGGCAAGGGCGGCACGGTCACCTGGAACAAGATGGGCGAGGGCTGGTCCTGGATCCAGCGCGAGGTCGCCGAGGGCGAGCAGTCGCACGAGGAGAAGGCACGCGAGGGCTGGGAGCAGGTCAAGCGGGACCTCGCCGAGGAGAAGTACAAGTTCTACGTCCTCGACGAGTTCGCCTACCTGCTGCACTGGGGCTGGATCGACACCGCGGAGGTCGTCGAGGTGCTGCGCGACCGCCCGGGCCACCAGCACGTCGTCATCACCGGCCGGAACGCGCCGCAGGAGCTCGTCGACTTCGCGGATCTCGTCACCGACATGTCCAAGGTCAAGCACCCGATGGACGCCGGTCAGAAGGGCCAGCGGGGCATCGAGTGGTAGCACGTCTCGTCATCGCCGCGCCCTCCTCGGGCGCGGGCAAGACCACGGTCGCGACCGGCCTGATGGCCGCGTTCGCCGGCCGTGGTCTGGCCGTCTCCCCGCACAAGGTCGGGCCGGACTACATCGACCCCGGCTACCACGCGCTCGCGACGGGACGGCCGGGCCGCAACCTCGACGCGTACATGTGCGGTACGGGGCTGATCGCGCCGCTCTTCGAACACGGGGCGCGCGGCTGCGACCTGGCCGTGGTCGAAGGGGTCATGGGCCTGTACGACGGAGCCGCCGACCAGGGCGAACTCGCCTCCACCGCACAGGTGTCGAAGCTGCTCAAGGCACCCGTGGTGCTCGTCGTCGACGCCTCGTCGCAGTCGCGGTCGGTGGCGGCGCTCGTGCACGGGTTCGCGTCCTGGGATCCGGAGGTACGGATCGGGGGCGTGATCCTCAACAAGGTCGCGACGGACCGGCACGAGCACCTCCTGCGGGAGGCGCTCGGGGAGTCGGGGGTTCCGGTGCTGGGGGTGCTGCGGCGGGCCCCCGCCGTCGCCACGCCGTCGCGGCACCTGGGGCTCGTGCCGGTCGCCGAGCGGCAGGCCGCGGCGGTCGAGGCGGTGGCCGCGCAGGCGGAACAGGTGCGTGCCGGGTGCGACATGGAGGCACTGCTCGCGCTGGCGCGCAGCGCGCCGGACCTGCGCACCGAGGCCTGGTCGCCGGAGACCGCCGGGCGGCCGGGCACCGGTGGCGCCGTGCTGCCCGCCCGCCCCGCCCCGCGGGTCGCCGTGGCCGGGGGCGCCGCCTTCACGTTCTCCTACGCCGAGCACGCCGAGCTGCTCACCGCCGCCGGGGCCGAGGTCGTCGCCTTCGATCCCCTGCGGGACGAGGCCCTGCCCGAGGGGACCTCGGGACTCGTCATAGGCGGGGGGTTCCCCGAGATGTACGGCGGTGAGCTGTCCGCCAACGAGCCGTTGCGGAAGGCCGTCGCCGCGCTCGCCGCCACCGGGGCGCCCGTCGCCGCCGAGTGCGCAGGGCTGCTGTATCTGGCGCGGTCGCTCGACGGCTCACCCATGTGCGGGGTGCTCGACGCGGACGCGCGGATGTCGGAGCGGCTCACGCTCGGGTACCGGGACGCCGTCGCCGTCAACGACAGCGTGCTCGCCCCCGCGGGGGCGCGGATGCGGGGTCACGAGTTCCACCGGACCGTGATCGAGCCGGGTGCCGGGGAACTGGCCGCCTGGGGGCTGCGGCAGCCCGAGCACCGTGTCGAGGGCTTCGTCCAGGGGGGAGTGCACGCCAGTTATGTGCACACCCACTGGGCCGGTGCCCCCGAGGTGGCCGCGCGGTTCGTCGAGCGGTGCGCGGGCGGTCCGGTCGCGTGAGGTCAGCCGCCGGAGACTCCCACCACGAGCCAGATGAAGCCGACGCCCGCCACCGTGCACAGCAGGGTGGAGCGGGCGGGGTGGTCGTGGTGGGCCTCCGGCAGGATCTCGGCGGCGGCCAGATAGAGCAGGGCGCCGCCGAAGAAGCCGAGATAGCTGCCGAGGAGTTCCTCCGGAAGGGTGAACAGCAGGGTGGAGGCGGCACCGACGATCGGGGCGAGGGCGTCCGCGACGAGCATGCCGACGGCCTTGCGGCGCGCGTTCCCGTAGAGGCTCGTGATCGTGTACGTGTTGAAGCCGTCGGCGAAGTCATGGGTGATGACCGCGAGGGCGACGGTGGCGCCCATGCCACCGCCCACCTGGAAGGCGGCGCCGAGCGCGATGCCGTCCATGAGGCTGTGACCGACCATCGCGGCGGCCGCCGTCATACCGACCTGCGGGACCCTCTCGTCGGCCGCCACACCGTGCGCGGCCTGCCGTACGGCGAGGAGTCGCTCCACGACATGGGCGAGGAGGAAGCCGCCGACGAACAGCAGCAGGGCCTCCGGGACACCGAAGACCTTGTCGCCCGCGGCCTCCAGGGCCTCCGGCAGCAGGTCGAGTCCGACGACGCCGAGCATGAGTCCGCCGGCGAGGCCGAGGACGAGGTGGCGCCGGTCGGTGACGCGTCCCGCGACCCAGCCTCCGAAGAGCGTCATGAGGAACGCGCCGAGCGCGACGACTACAGCCATGGGCCTTTGGTATCGGATCGGGTGGCGTCGGCGCACCTCGGTGTCGGGGCGCGGCCGGGGGTTCCGGTGGACGAGGTGCTCGCCCTGGTCGGTGCGGTGCTGCGGGAGGCGGGGCTGACGCGCGCGGAGGTCCGGTCGCTCGGCACGCTCGACGCGCGGGCGGCGGAGCCGGGCGTCACGGGGGCCGCGGCGGTGCTCGGCGTACCGGTGCGGGGGTTCACGGCCGGGGAGCTCGCGGCCGTACCCGTACCGCATCCGTCGGCGCTGCCGCTGGCCGCGACGGGCACGGCGTCGGTGGCGGAGGCGGCCGCGCTGCTCGCGGCGGGCGGGGGCACTCGTGACGGCGGGGACGCCGGCGCGGGCGGGGAAGCCGGTGCGGGCGGGGAAGCCGGTGCGGGGACGGGTGCGGGGACGTCGGCGTGTGCGGGGGTCCCTCCCGGGTCGGGGAGCCGCGCCGTGCTGGTCGTACCGAAGCGGAAAACCCGGCGCGTAACGTGCGCTCTCGCCGTATCCGTCCCGGTTCGTCCGAACGAAGATGCCCCAGGCGTACGGTTGTTGCCACGGACTCACGGGTACATCGCTGGCGAGCCTGGCTCACCCCCCACCATCCCCACCCCCCACACGACGGCGGCCATGGACATGCACACGCATACCGACGCCCACGACCTGCGCCACCACGGTGACGCCGAGGTCCGGGACGAGAAACTCATCGATCTGGCGGTCAACGTCCGGACGAACACCCCACCGGACTGGTTGCGGGAGCGGATCGCCGACTCCCTGACCGGACTCGCCGCCTACCCCGACGCGCGGGCCGCGCGGGCGGCGGTCGCGGAGCGGCACGATCTGCCGTCGAACCGGGTGCTGCTCACGGCGGGCGCGGCCGAGGCCTTCGTGCTGCTCGCGCGGGCCCTGCCGGTGCGCAGACCCGTCGTGGTGCACCCGCAGTTCACCGAGCCGGAGGCGGCGCTGCGCGATGTCGGCCACGAGGTGGGCCGGGTGCTGCTGCGCGAGGAGGACGGCTTCCGGCTGGATCCGGCGGCGGTCCCCGAGGACGCCGACCTGGTGGTGATCGGGAATCCCACGAACCCCACCTCCGTGCTGCATCCCGGCGCCTCGATCGCCGCGCTCGCCCGCCCGGGCCGGACGCTGGTGGTGGACGAGGCCTTCATGGACGCGGTGCCGGGCGAGCGCGAGTCGCTGGCCGGGCGGACCGATGTGCCGGGGCTGGTGGTGCTGCGCAGCCTCACCAAGACCTGGGGACTCGCCGGACTGCGGATCGGGTACGTGCTGGCCGGGCCGGAGACGGTCGAGGCGCTCGAAGGGGCGCAGCCGCTGTGGCCGGTGTCGACGCCCGCCCTGGTGGCGGCGGAGGCCTGCATGTCGCGGGTGGCGCTCGCGGAGGCGGAGCACGCGGCGCACCGGATCGGGGTGGAGCGGGCCCATCTGCTGGCCGGTCTGGCGGAGTTCGACGAGGTGCGGACGGTGGAGGGTTCGGAGGGCCCGTTCGTGCTGCTCCGGATCGACGGGGCGGACGCGGTGCGGGAGCGGCTGCGGTCGCTGGGCTTCGCGGCCCGCAGGGGCGACACGTTCCCGGGGCTCGACCGGAACTGGCTGCGGATCGCGGTCCGGGACCGGGTGACGACGAACCGCTTCCTCCAGGCCCTCGACCAGGCCCTGTTGATGGGCGGCTGACGGCGCGGGCGGACGGGTCCGGGGAGGGCGACGTCGTCACCGTCGCCCTCCCCGGACCCGTTCACGCTCCCGCGCCACGCCCCCCGGCGCGTCCCCCTCGGGCCGCCTTCCCGGCCGTCCCCCTCGGACCGTCAGCCTCGGGAGCGGGCGCGCGAGCGGGTCAGCGCGAGGGCGCCGCCGCCGGCCACCAGGAGGGCGAGCGCCCCGCCCGCGATGTAGGGGGTGGTGGAGCTGCCTCCGGTCGCGGCGAGGTTCTCGGTGGGCGTGGTGCCGCCGTTGTTCGTCTTGATGCCGCCGGCGTCGCTCGGCTTGGCCGAGGGCTCCTGCGTGGGCTGCTCGCTGGGCTGCTCACTGGGCTTCTCGGTGGGCCGCTCGGTCGGCTTCTCGGTGGGCTTCTCGGTCGGGGCCGGACCCACGGGGGTCTCGCAGGTGGCCTCGGCGAGGGTCACGGTGCCGTTGACCGCGGCCACGCCGAGCTTCAGCGGGTCGACCTCCACCTTGAGTTCGAGGGCCGTCGCCGCCGCCGTGCGGGAGGTGGTGGACGTACGGGAGAGGTCGAGGGTCACCTTGCCGACGCCCGGCACCTCGACGTGGGTCCGGCCTCCGGTGGACAGGGTGGTCTTCTTGCCGAAGACGATGACATGACCGAGGACGTTGGACTCGGCGACCGGCTTCTTCCCCACCTCGCACAGCGCCTTGGAGGTGACCTTCTCGACCTCGACGAGGGAGAGGAGCGGGATGCCGGGGACGTGGACCCGGGCCTTGACGAGGTTGACGTACCCCTCCGCCTTCTTCTCGTCCACGGTGGCCTTCGAGGTGGCGACGTCGGCGGCGAGGATGTCGATCGGCTTCCCGCCCTCGGCCCCCCGCACCTTCACGGTGAGCGCGGTCTCGCTCTCGGTCTCCGGCGCCTTGACCTCGTTGAGGGAGGCCCGGACCGGCACGTCGACCGTCTTGCCGACGAGCGAGACGTCGAGGCCGGTCCGCAGGACGACGGCGGTGGCGCGCCCTTCGTCGCCCGTGGCGTGCGCCGCCGGGGCCACGAGGAGCACGGGGCCGACGGCCAGGGCGGCGACGGTCACGGCGGCGGCGGTGCGGCGTACGGGCATGCCGAAGGTGTTGCTGTTCAAGATGGTGGAACCCCCACAAGAGACATGGCGTCGCCGGCCGCTCACCACGGGGACGGTGGGTCGGCGCGGCCTCGGCGACTTGAGACACCGGAATCTTTACGCACGGAGAGTGAACCGGCAGTCGCCTGGCGTGAGTTCACTCCAAAGGGGGGTTTCCGTGTTCACTTTCGAATTTTCTCGACACAACCGTTCCCGGGTGTCCCGCGTCTTTCGCACGCACGGGTGCACACGGGTACACGAGGGAACGGTGTGAACGACCGGCGCCGCGCCGGGGTAACGGATCGTCAACCCGGCGCGCTCAGCTCGCGCGCCAGTACCCGAGGGCGTGGACGCGCTCCTTGGGGAGGGCGAGCTCCTTGCGCGCGTAGGCGGCGAGGGTACGGGTGGTCGCGGTGTCACAGGCGATCCAGACGTACGGATCGGAGTCCGCGAGCCCGGGCAGTTCGGCCTTCACCCGGGCGACGAGGTCGGCCCCGCCGTTCTCGCGCGGCACCCGGCGCAGCTCGTGGTGCTCGGGGTCGAGCCGGACCGGCAGGTCCTCGTCGGAGGCGTGCTGGGTCTCGAACCAGATGGTGGCCGGGACGCCCGGAAGCGCGTCGAGCAGGGAGTTGACGGCGGGCAGGGAGGCCGCGTCGCCGACCAGGAGGAGCCGTCCGGGCAGCGGGGCGGGGGCATCGAAGCCGGTGCCCTGGAGCGTCGCGTCCACGGTGTCACCGGGGACGCAGGCGCGGGCCCAGTGGCTGGCGACACCGTCGTGGAGGGCGAACTCCAGACTGAAGGTGCCGGCCTCCAGGTCGGGGTCGACCAGGGTGTAGGCGCGCTGGTGCGGCTTGCCCGCGCTCTCGAACCAGAGGCGCACCCACATCGTCGGGTGGATTCCGGCGGCGGCGAGCAGCCCGCCGTCCGTGAAGTGCACCCGGCGGTAGTCCTCGGTGACCTGCTCGGCCCCCGTCACGGTGAACGTGAAGTCCTTGCCTCGGAACAACTTGAGAACGGCACCCTGCCAGCCGTGACCCACCGCAATCCCCTCCCCTGAACTCCTGTAGATTAATTTAGGTCAGCCTAACCTAAGAAATTGGCAGTGGACATGGCAAAGAGCCATGGCGACACAAGGACGGGATCGGGGTCTCCGTGAGCATCGAGGTCTACCGGGACGCCTGGGGCGTCCCCCATCTGCGCGCCGCGGACCCGGACGAACTCTCCTTCGCCCAGGGCCGGGCCACCGCCCGCGACCGGGCCTGGCAGCTGGAGGTCGAGCGACACCGCGCCCAGGGCACCACGGCGGCCTTCCTCGGCCCCGCGGAACTCGCCTGGGACACCTTCGCCCGCCGGTCCCGGCTCGCCGACACCGCCCGCCGCTGCTTCGAGCGGCTCGAACGCGAGGACCCCCGGACCGCCGCCTGGGTACGCGCGTACGTGGACGGGGTCAACGACGGTCTGGCGGAAGGGGCCGGACGCGCCCCCGAGTTCACGGAGACCGGCCTCGCCCCCGGCCGCTGGGAGCCGTGGACCCCGCTCGCCGTCTGGCTCACGACCCACATCCTCTTCGCCGGCTTCCCCACCAAGCTGTGGCGCGAGGAGGTCGCCCGGCGCCTCGGCGAGGAGTGGACGGAGCTCTTCTCGACCGACGGGCCCGGCACCTCGGGCTCCAACGGCTGGCTGGTCGCCGGCGGGCGGACCGCGAGCGGCGCGGCCCTGGTGGCCGGCGACCCGCACCGGTTCATCGAGGCACCCGGCGTCTACCAGCAGATCCGGCTCGCCTGCCCCGAGTACGACGTGGTGGGCATCGCCGTGCCGGGCGTCCCCGGACTCGCCCACTTCGGCCACACCGGCCCGGTGGCCTGGGCCATCACCAACGCGATGGCGGACTACCAGGACCTCTACCGGGAGCGGCTGCGGCGGCTCCCGGACGGCGGGATCGAGGCGTACGGCCCCGAGGGGTGGCGCCCGGCCGCCGCGCACACGGAGACCGTCGAGGTCTCCGGCGGGGAGGCGGTCGTGATCGAGGTGATCGAGACGGACCGGGGCCCGGTGATCATCGGCGCGGACGACGAGCACCGGGACGAGCCCGCGGAAACCGCCGGCTGGGAGGCCGTCAGCCTCCGCCACCCGCCGCGGGTCACCGGCGAGCTCGGCTTCGAGGTGCTGCCCGCACTGCTGCGCGCCCGGACCGTCGCCGAGGTGGACACGGCCCTCGACGGCTGGGTCGAGCCGGTCAACGTCGTCCTGGCCGCCGACACCCGGGGCGGTCTGCTGCACCGGGTCGCCGGCCACGTCCCCGTACGGAACCGGGCCAACTCGCTGCGGATCGTGTCCGCCTGGGATCCGGCGCACGCCTGGGAGGCGTCCCCCGCGCCGCTCCCCCGCGCCGAGGTGACAGGCCACGCCGTGATGGCCAACGCCCGGGGCCTGGCCGCGCCGCTTGGCGTCGAGTTCGCCCCGCCGCACCGGGCGGAGCGGATCGACGCGCTGCTCGGCGCCTCGGCGGAGTGGACCCCGGAGACCGTGACCGCCGTCCACCGGGACACCGACAACCCTTCGGCGGCACGGCTCCTCGCGGCCGTGGCCCGGGTCGGCGGCACGACCACGGACGAGGCGGAGGCCGGCGGCACGACCGCGGACGAGGCCGGGGCCGGTGCGGTCCCCGCCCTCTCCCTCGCCCTCTCCCCCGCCGCCTCCGCCGTACGGGAGCGGCTGCTCGCCTGGGACCGCCGGATGGACGCCGAGAGCACCGACGCCGGTCTGTACGCGGCCGTGCGCGGCGCCGTGGTGCGCCGGCTCGCCGCCCACGAGGCCTTCGCCGCGCTGCGCGAACCCGCCCCGTACCCCGAGGTGTTCCGGCCCTGGCTGGCCCTCGGCCCGCGCGTCGCCTACGCCCTGGAGACCCTGCTCGTGGCCGGGCCCGTGCCCGCCGGGGACGTGGACCGGATCGTGCGCGAGGCACTCGATGAGGTCGGCGCCGGCGAAGCCCCCGCCGCCTGGGGCGTGACGCACCGGCTCGCGCCCTGGCAGGCGCTGCCCGACCCGGACGACGCGCAGTGGCCGGGGCTCGGCGGGGACCACGACTGCGTGCTCTCCACCTCCAGCGTGCCGGGGTGGACCGACCGCAGCGCCCGCGCCTCCGCCGCGCGCTACGTCTGGGACCTCGCCGACCGCGAACGGAGCGGGTGGATCGTGCCGTTCGGCGCGTCCGGCGTCCCCGGCGACCCGCACCACCGCGACCAGCTTCCCCTGTGGCTCAGGGGCGAGCTCGCCCCCGTCACCACCGACTGGCAGTACCTCACCAAGGAGCAGGGATGACCACCGCCGCATACGTCCGGAACGTCGAGGGCTTCGGCACCGTCACCGTCCGGCCGATCGACCCCGACCGCGACGCCGAGCTCCTGCACGGCTGGGTCAACGAGGAGCGGTCCCGCTTCTGGGGCATGGTCGGCACCACCGTCGAGCAGGTCCGGGACATCTACGCGCACCTCGACTCGCTCACCACCCACCACGGCTTCCTGGTCAGCCGGGACGACGAGCCGGTCGCCCTCCTCCAGACGTACGACCCCGAGGCCGACCGGGTGAGCGAGTGCTACGAGGTGCTCCCCGGGGACGTCGGCGCCCACTTCCTCATCGCCCCGAACGCCGCCCCGCAGCCCGGCTTCACCGGCAGTCTCCTTTCGGTGCTCGTCGGCTTCACGCTGCGGGACCACACCCGGGTCGTCGTCGAGCCGGACGCCGCCAACGAGAAGGCGATCGCGCGCATGGTGCGGGCCGGTTTCGAGCTGGGCCCCGAGGTCGTGCTGCCCGAGGTGGACCTGCCGGAGGTCTTCATCCCGGAGAAGAAGGCCCGGCTGGCCTTCCTGACCCGCCGCTGACCGCCCGGCGGGGGCCGGCCGTCGCGCCGCCCCCGCCGCCGGTCCTCCGGCGCGGGTGGTCGGCTACCCCACCACCCGCCCGTTGACCACGATCCGCCGCGGCGCCGCGAGGACCCGGACGTCCGCGCGCGGGTCCTCGCCGTAGACGACGAGGTCGGCCGGGGCGCCCTCCTCCAGGGAGGGACGGCCCAGCCAGGCCCTGGCCCCCCAGGCGGTGGCCGCGAGCGCGTCGATCGGCGGGATGCCCGCCCGGGTCAGCTCCTCGACCTCCTCGGCGACGAGACCGTGGGCGAGGGAGCCGCCCGCGTCGGTGCCGACGAAGACCGGGACGCCCGCGTCGAAGGCGGCGCGCACGGTGTCGTACCGGCGCTCGTACAGCCGGCGCATATGGGCCGACCAGCGGGGGAACTTCTCCTGACCGCCGTCGGCGAGGTGCGGGAAGGTCGCGATGTTGACCAGGGTCGGGACGATCGCGACGCCCCGCTCGGCGAAGAGCGGGATGGTGTCCTCGGTGAGGCCGGTGGCGTGCTCGACGCAGTCGATGCCGGCCTCGACGAGATCGCGGAGGGAGTCCTCCGCGAAGCAGTGCGCGGTGACCCGGGCGCCCAGCCGGTGCGCCTCGGCGATGGCCGCCCCGACCTCGGCGCGCGGCCAGCAGGCGGTCAGGTCGCCCGCGTCACGGTCGATCCAGTCGCCGACGAGCTTGACCCAGCCGTCGCCGCGCCGGGCCTCGCGGCCGACGTACTCCACGAGGTCGGCGGGCTCGATCTCGTGGGCGTAGTTCCGGATGTAGCGACGGGTACGGGCGATGTGCCGGCCCGCACGGATGATCTTCGGCAGGTCCTCGCGCTCGTCGATCCAGCGGGTGTCGGAGGGCGAGCCCGCGTCCCGGATGAGCAGGGTGCCCGCGTCCCGGTCGGTGAGGGCCTGCTTCTCGCTGGTGGCCTCGTCGACGGGGCCGTGCCGGTCGAGGCCGACGTGGCAGTGGGCGTCGACGAGTCCGGGCAGGACCCAGCCCTCGACGGTGACCGCCTCGGCGGCGGGTCGGTCGAAGGTGATCCGGCCGTCGACGCACCACAGTTCGTCCCGTACGTCCTCGGGGCCGACGAGCACCCGTCCCTTCACGTGCAGCACCGTGTGATCGCTCATGTCTGCACTGTACGAGGGAGGGTGCCCCGCCGGGACCCCCGATCGGGGGGGCCGCCCGTCGGCCGTCCCGCGCGGCCCGTACGGGGTGTACAGGTGGGACAGGGGGCGGCGGGAAGGTGCCTCGGTACCCTGATCGGAGTTCCGCCCGCACCGCACCGAGTCGAAGAGGCACCGCCGTGACCGTGACACATCCGCTCCTGGACCTGGCCCCGCTGACCGCCGCGCATTTCGCGTCGATCGAGCGCCGGGTGGCCGCGCTGCTCTCCACGGAGCAGGACGTGGTGATCACCCAGGGCGAGGCGCTGCTGCCGCTGGAAGGGTGCATCCGCAGTGGGGCGCGGGCCGGTTCGACCGCGCTGAACGTGGTGACGGGACCGTACGGGCAGACCTTCGGCAACTGGCTGCGGGACTGCGGCGCGACCGTGGTCGACCTGGAGGTGCCCTTCCACACCGCGGTGACGGCCGCCCAGGTGGAGCAGGCGCTGACCGCCCACCCGGAGATCGACTTCGTGTCGCTGGTGCACGCGGAGGCGGCGACCGGGAACACCAACCCGGTGGCGGAGATCGGCGAGGTCGTCCGGGCGCACGGCGCGCTGTTCTACCTGGACGCGGTGGCGTCGATCGGCGCCGAGCCGGTGCTGCCGGACGCCTGGGGCGTGGACATGTGCATCATCGGCGCGCAGAAGGCGATGGGCGGCCCCGCGGGGGTGTCGGCGGTGTCGGTGAGCGCGCGGGCCTGGGAGCGGTTCGCCGCCAACCCGGCCGCGCCGCGCCGCTCGTACCTCTCCCTCCTCGACTGGAAGGAGCGCTGGATCGACGGCGGCCGCAAGGCGCTGCTGCACGCTCCGGCGCAGCTGGAGATGCTGGCCCTGGAGGCCTGTGTGGAGCGGATCGAGGCGGAGGGCCTGGACGCCCTGATGGCGCGGCACGCCTCCGCGGCGGCCGCGACCCGCGCTGGCGCGCTGGCCTTGGGCGGCGGTCTGGAACCGTATGTGTACGAGGCGAAGGACGCGGCCCCGGTCGCGACGACGCTGCGGGTGCCGGCCGGGGTGGACGCCTCGGAGCTGGTGGCGAAGGCGCTGGCCGCCGATCCGTCGCTGCCGCTGATCGCGGGCGGCGGGGCGCTGGCCAAGGAGATGATCCGGGTCAACCACTACGGGGTGGACGCGACGCCGGGCGCCGTGCGGTCCTCGCTCGCCGCCCTGGGCGCGGCGCTCGGCGAGACGGGCCGCACGGTGGACCTGGAGGGCGCGGGCCGGGCGGTCACGGAGGCGTGGGCCTGATCCCGGCCGGTCGTACGGGGAGGGGGGGGGGGGCCGGTGCCGGGCCCCCGCCCCCTCCCCGTTCCTCCGGGTGCCCCGGTCACAGCGCCGGGTAGTCGGTGTAACCGCGGTGGTCGCCGCCGAAGAAGGTGGCGGTGTCCGGGGTGTTGAAGGGGCCGCCGGCCCGCAGCCTGGCGGGCAGGTCGGGGTTGGCGAGGAAGAGCGCCCCGTACGCGACGAGATCGGCGGTGCCGTCCTCGATCAGGGTCAGGGCGTCGGCCCCGGTCGGCCCCTCGGTGGCCGGGTTGAGGATGAAGGTGCCGGTGAACGCCTTGCGCAGGGCGAGGGTCAGCCCGCGGACCTCCGGGGCGGCCTCGGTGACGTGGAGGTACGCGATGCCGACCGGGTCGATCGCGGCGACGAGGGCGGGGTAGAGCTCGTCGGTGTCGGTCTCGGCGATGTCGTTGTAGGTGTTGGCCGGGGAGACGCGCAGGCCGGTGCGCTCGGGGCCGATCTCGGCGGCGACGGCCTTGACGACCTCGACGGCGAAGCGGATGCGGTTCTCGACGGGGCCGCCCCACTCGTCGGTGCGGTGGTTGGAGCCGGAGGCGAGGAACTGCTGGACGAGATAGCCGTTGGCGCCGTGGATCTCGACACCGTCGAAGCCGGCCTCGACGGCGTTGCGGGCGGCGGTGGCGAAGCCGTCGACCGTCTCCCGGATCTCGTCGGCGGTGAGTTCGCGCGGGGCGACGAAGTCGATGAGTCCGGTGCCGGCGAAGAGCTTGCCCGCCGGGGCGACGGCGGAGGGTCCGACGGGGTGGAGGCCGTCGCCGAGGACGACGGGGTGGCTGATCCGGCCGGCGTGCATCAGCTGGGCGAAGATCTTTCCGCCGCGCTCGTGGACGGCGTCGGTGACCTCGCGCCAGGCGGTGATCTGCTCGGCGCTGTGCAGGCCCGGGGTGTTGGGGTAGCCCTGGCCGACGGCGGTCGGCTGGGCGCCCTCGGTGATGATGAGGCCGGCCGAGGCGCGCTGGGCGTAGTACTCGGCGACGAGCGCGGTGGGGGTGCGGCTCTCGCCGTCGGCGCGGCTGCGGGTCATGGGCGCCATGGCGATGCGGTTGGCGAGCCGGGTCCCGGCGAGGTCGACGGGGTCGAAGGCGGTGGTCATGGCTGTCCCCTTCACAGGTTTATGTGGTCGGCCAACTATCTGGCCCGGATTCACTGTAACCCATTGATTGGCCGACCAAGGTAATCTGGTGGAGAGAGCCTTCCCGAGGAGCCCCGATGCCTGGACCCGACCCCGTCTGTACCGAGCCGACCCCGTCCGCCGCCCACGGCGGACCGGTCAGCATCGCCCTGGCCCGGGTGGCCCGGATGCACCGGATCGCCGCCGGGCGCCGGCTGAAGGAGCTCGAGCTCTACCCCGGCCAGGAAATGATGATGATGCGGCTCTGGGACCGCGGGCCGGTCCGCCAGTCCGAACTCATCCAGTCGCTGGGCCTGGACGCCTCGACGGTGACCAAGATGCTCCAGCGCCTGGAGCAGTGCGGCCACGTCCGCCGCGGCCCGGACCCGGCCGACCGCCGAGCCGTCCTCGTCGAGGCGACGGACGAGGGGCGCGCGCTGCGCGCCGGCGTCGAGGGCGTCTGGACGGACCTGGAACAGCTCTCCCTGAGCGGACTCGGGCCCGAGGACCGGGCGGAACTGGCCCGGCTCCTCGGGCTCGTGGCGGAGAACCTCCGCGAGGAGGCGGGCGAGGCGGGCGAGTGCCCGCCGCCCCCCGGGGTCTGCTGACGGGCGGCGCGGAAACCACCCGCCGCGGGCCGGAAACCGCCGGCCACGACTCGGGGCCTGCCGACCGCCCGACCGCCCGACCGCGGGGCCCGCACGGGCCCCGCGGGGCTCAGTCCGCGAGGACGTCCAGGGCCCGGTCCACGTCCGCCGCCGCGTTGTACAGGTGGAAGGACGCCCGCAGGTTGCCCGCGCGGGCCGAGAGCAGGACGTCGGCCTCGCGCAGCGCGTCCGCGCGGTCCCCGAGACGGGGCACGGCGACGACGGTCGACTCGTCCATGACCGGCTCGTGGCCGAGAGCGAGGAGACCGGAGCGGAAGCGGGCCGCGAGACCCTTGTTGTGGGCCTCGATCCGCTCGATGCCGATCTCCTCCAGGAGCGCGAGCGAGCGGGCCGCCCCGTGGTACGAGAAGAAGGCCGCGGGCTCGTCGAAGCGGCGCGCGGTGCGGGCCAGTTCACGGACCGGGCCGTAGCTGTTCACCCACAGCTCCTCGCCGGTGACCCAGTTGGCGTGGATCGCGAGGAGCGAGTCCTGCGCCTCCTCGGTCACGGTGAGGAAGGACGCCCCGCGCGGGCAGAGCAGGTACTTGTAGCCGCCGGCGACCGTGTAGTCCCACTCCCCCGCACGCAGCGGCAGCCAGCCCGCCGACTGGGTGGCGTCCAGGAGCGTCCGGGCGCCGTGCGCGGCCGCCGCGGCGCGGATCGCGGCGAAGTCGGCCGTCCGGCCGTCCGCCGACTGCACGGCGGAGAAGGCGACGAGCGCGGTGTCGGGGCCGACGGACTCGGCGAGCCGCTCCAGCGGCGCGAAACGGACCTTGAGGTCGCCGCGGATCGTGAAGGGGGTGATGACGGAGGAGAACTCGCCCTCCGGGAAGAGGATCTCGGACCCCGAAGGCATCGACTGGGCGATCATCCCGCAGTGCACGGCGACCGAGCTGCCCACCGCGACGCGCTCGGGCGGGACGTCGGCGAGCCGGGCGAAGGCGGCACGGGCCTCGTCCACGATGTCGAAGCTTCCGGCGCCGTCGGGACGGCCGTCGGCGGTCTCCTCGGCGAGGAGCGTGACCGCCTCGATGGTCCGGCGGGGCAGCAGCCCGCACGCCGAGGTGTTGAGGTAGGTCTTCTTGGGCGCGAACTCGGCGCCGCCGAGAGGCTGTTCCAGGGAATCCATGCCCCCAGCCTGGATTCCCCACGATCTCCCGTCAATTGGGTTAGATCATGGGGAAAATCCAAGCTTTGCTTATCTCCGCAGGTCGGAGAGGGTGCGGGCGGTCGGACCGCCGTGCGGGCAAGGAGCCTCAGGCCCCGGGGACCTCACAGCTGCCGTCCGGGTCGCAGACCGCCGCGTCCCCGCCGATCGGCTGGAGGACCCGGCCCTGCCAGGCCTGCTCCAGGGCCTGGGTGAAGACCTCGGCGGGCTGGCCGCCGGAGATGCCGTAGCGGCGGTCGAGGACGAAGAAGGGCACACCGTTCGCGCCGAGCTCGGCGGCCTCGCGCTCGTCCGCGCGCACGGCGTCCGCGTAGGCGGAGTCGTCGGCGAGGACGGCCCGCACCTCGGTCTCGTCGAGACCGGCCTCGACGCCGAGCGCCACCAGGGTCTCCGGGTCGAAGACGGAGCGCTCCTCGGCGAAGTTGGCGCGGTAGGCCAGGTCGAGGAGCTCGTTCTGGCGTCCGCGGTCCTTGGCGAGGTGGAGCAGCCGGTGGATGTCGAAGGTGTTGCCGTGGTCACGGCCGTCGGTCCGGTAGCCGAGGCCCTCGGAGTGCGCGTTGGACGCGACGTGCGCCTCCATGGCACGGGCCTCGTCGAGGGTGCGGCCGTACTTCTCGGCCAGCATCTCCAGGACGGGGCCGGTGTCGCTCTTGGCGCGGTTCGGGTCGAGCTCGAAGGAGCGGTGCACGACCTCGATGTCCTCGCGGTGGGCGAAGGCCGCGAGTCCCTTCTCGAAGCGCGCCTTGCCGATGTAGCACCAGGGGCAGGCGATGTCGCTCCAGATCTCGACGCGCATGTGACTTCTCTCCGGGGGTCGACGGTGGGGTGTTCCGTCGCGACAACGACCCGACCGGCGGATTTCATTCCGTTTCCGGCCCCAGTGTGAGCCGGAGCACGAGGTGGTCGCCGTCGCGCGGGGTCTCGGGGTCGGGGAGCCAGCCGCGGGCAGCGTAGAAGGCCTGGGCCCGCTTGTTCTTCTCGAAGACCTCCAGCCGGGCCGTGGTCACCCCGGCGGCGCGCCAGGCGTCGCCGCAGGCCGCGTGGAGCTCGGTGCCGACGCCCGCGCGCCAGCGGGCGGGGAGGACGTGGAGCTGGGTGAGGTGCATGAGACCGTCGCGCTCGCCGTACGCGGCGATGCCCGCGATCGCCCCGTCCCGTACGGCGCAGAGGACGGCCCCGCGGTCCACGGCGGCGGCCCAGCCGGCCCGGGCGCGGGCGATCTCCTCGGGGCCGAGGAAGTCCGCGTCTGGGATGTGGCCGCGGTAGTAGGTGGCGCGGGCCTCGGTGTGGAGGGTCGCGACGGCGTCGAGGTCTGCTGCGGTGGCGAGTCGGATCATGAACCTTGAGGACGCGCGGGAGGGCGGGCCGGTTGCGGCCGGACGGAGACCGCCGCGTCCGCCCCCGTCCGCCCCGTACGCGGTCGGGGCGGGGGGAGGGGCGGAAGAAACGGGGACGGGGCCGTCAGAGCGGGGCGGGGAGGCGGCTGAAGGAGGACCGGTAGCCGCTCGGGGTGAGGCCCGTGCGGCGCAGCAGGTGCCGGCGCAGGGAGTCCGCCGTGCCGAGACCGCTGGCCCGGGCCACCCCGTCCACGGCCAGCGCGGTGGTCTCCAGGAGCTCCTTCGCCCGCTCCACGCGCTGGTGCAGCAGCCACTGGAGCGGACTGACCCCGGTCTCGGCGTGGAAGCGCCGCGAGAGGGTGCGGACGGAGACCCCGGCGTGCCGGGCGAGGTCGGTGAGGCCGAGCGGTTCGTCGAGGTGCTCCATCGCCCACGCACGGGTGTCGGCGAACGAGACCCCGCGTTCGGGCGGCAGCGGGGTCTGGGTGAACTGGGTCTGGCCGCCGGGCCGTACGGGTGCGACGAGGGCCAGCCGGGCGACGGTGTTGGCGACGGCGGCGCCGTGGTCGGTGCGGATGACGTGCAGACAGAGGTCGATGCCCGCCGCGTACCCGGAGGAGGTGAGCACGGGTCCGTCCTGGACGAACAGGACGTCGTCCTGGAGGTCGACGGCCGGATGCCGGGTGGCGAGCAGCGAGCGGTACGCCCAGTACGTCGTCGCCGCCCGGCCGTCGAGCAGTCCGGCCTCGGCGAGCGCGAAGGCGCCCGTGCAGATGGAGGCGATCCGCTTCCCCGAGGCGGCGGCGGCACGCAGGGCGTCGAGGATGCGCGGGTCGGGGTCGGTCGCGGAGCCGCCGCCCGCGAGGACCACGGTGTCGGCCTCCTCCACGGCGTCGAGGCCGCGCGGGACGACCAGGTCGAGACCGCCGGCGGTGGTGACGGGCCCGGGGTCCGGGGCGCAGATGACGGTCTCGTACCCGGGCGCGCCGTCGATCTCGACCTTGCCGAACAGCATCTCGGGGATGGCCAGGTTGAACATCGAGACGGGCGGGGCGGCGATCACGGCGACACGACGGACGCGGGCCGGACGCGCGTGGGGCGGGGCGGTCATGGCCAGAACCTCCGGGCATATGGCATTCGGGCCACTACTGTACGGCTCCGCCGATCATGAAGCTGGTGGCATGTCCTCGACCGACCGCACCACGGCCCCCGCCCCCGCCCCGTCCTCCCTCCCCGCCCCGTCCTCCGGCCGCGCCCCGTCCTCCGGCCGTGCCCCCGGGCACCCCGCCGCCCGGGCCGCCGGGGGCGGGGTGCCCGGACCCGCCCTGGCCGCCGCGATGCTCGGCTTCGCCCTGATCACCCTCGACACCTCCGTCGTGAACGTCGCCCTGCCCGCGATCGGCGCGGACCTGCGGGCCGGGATGTCCGGACTCCAGTGGGTGGTCGACGCGTACACGCTGGCCTTCGCCGCGCTGCTGCTGTCCAGCGGGGCGCTCGCCGACCGGGTCGGGGCGAGCAGGGCGTACGGGATCGGGGTGGTCGTCTTCGTCCTCGCCTCGGCCGCCTGCGGTCTCGCCCCCGGCCTTCCGGAGCTCCTCGCGGCCCGGGCGGTGCAGGGCACGGCGGCCGCCGCGATGCTGCCGGCCTCGCTGGCGCTGGTGCGCGAGGCGTACGGCGATCCGGTGCGGCGGGCGCGGGCGGTGTCGCTGTGGGCGGCGGGCGGCACGGTCGCGGTGGCGCTCGGCCCGGTCGTGGGCGGGGCGCTGACCACGGCGTGGAGCTGGCGGGGCATCTTCTTCGTCAATCTGCCGCTGGGGCTGCTCGCGCTCGTCCTGCTCACCCGGGTGGCGCCGTCGGCGCGCAGGCCCGCCCCGCTCGACCTGCCGGGCCAGCTGACGGCGATGACGGCGCTCGGGTCGCTGACCTTCGCCGCCATCGAGGGCGGCACGGAGGCCTGGTGGGCGCTGGGGGTCGCGGGCGTCTCGTTCGCCGCGTTCCTGGTGATCGAGACGCGGCGGCGGCACCCGGTGGTGCCGCTCGGGCTCTTCCGGAACACGACGGTCGCGGTCGCGGTCGCGGCGGGCTCGGCGAACAGCGTGGCCTTCTACGGGATGCTCTTCGTCTTCAGCCTCTTCTTCCAGCAGGTGCTCGGCCTGTCGGCGCTGGCCGCCGGGCTGATGTTCCTGCCGATGACGGGGCTGCTCGCCGGAGTGAACATCCTGTCGGCGAAGGCGGCGGCACGGTACGGGCCGAGGCTGCCGATCGTCCTCGGCCAGACGGTCGCGGTGGCGGGCCTGCTCGGACTGCTCACGGTGGACGCCGGCACCTCGCCATGGGCGCAGGCGCTGCTCCTGGTGCCGCTGGCGCTCGGGGCGGGCTTCTCGTTGCCGCCGCTGATCGCCTCGATGATGGAGGCGGTCCCGGCGGAGCGCGCGGGCACGGCCGCCGGCCTCCTGAACGCGGTCCGGCAGACTGCGGGCGCGCTGGCGATCGCGGTCTTCGGATCGATGGCGGCCGCGTCGATGGAGACGGCCCTGCGCGCGAGCCTCCTGATCAGCGCGGCCTTCCTGACCCTCACGACCCTGGCGTCCCTGCGCCTGCCGGGCCGCCGGGCCTGAGCCCCGGGTCCCGTGCGCCCTTGCGGTACCGGCCCGGGGCCACGCCGTACTCTCGCGCGAAGGCCTTGGCGAAGGCGAACTCCGAGGAGCAGCCGGAGCGTTGGGCGACCGCGCGGAGCGGGAGGTCCTCGGAGCGGAGCAGGCGGCCCGCCGTGGTCATCCGCCACCAGGTGAGGTGGGCGAGGCGGCCCGGGGGAACGGCCGTGCAGTACGGCTGGCTCGACCCGCGGCCGGTCGCCCTCTCGGCGAACTGGCCGCAGACGGTCCACACGTACGCCAACGGGCACTCGCCGGGACCGGGGAGGGGCGGCGGCGCTCGGCCGGTTTCATCGGCTCGGGGCTCCGCGACGGCTCGCTGACGCCGGTGATCGCCGAGGTCTTCGACGGCCTGGAGCGGATCACCGACGCCCATCGGCTGATGGAGTCCGACGCGCACCTCGGCAAGATCGTGGTGCGCGTCGGACGGTGGGACGAGGGGGTTCAGCGGCGGGGCAGCCCCAGCGGGTTGCCGTCACGGAGCTCCGGGGGGAGCAGCCGGTCGGGGGTCGACTGGTAGGTGACCGGGCGCAGCCAGCGCTCGATCGCGGTCGCGCCGACCGAGGTCGAGGTGGAGGTGGTGGCGGGGTAGGGGCCGCCGTGGTGCTGGGCCGCGGCGACGGCGACGCCGGTGGGCCAGCCGTTGACGAGGACCCGGCCCGCCAGCGGGGTGAGTTCGGCGAGGAGCGGGGCCGCGTCCTCGTCCTCGCCCCGCTCGGCGATCTGGAGGGTGGCGGTGAGGTTGCCGGGCAGCCGGGAGAGGACCTCGGTGATCTCCGTACGGGAGTCGTAGCGGGCGACCACGGTGACGGGCCCGAAGCACTCCTCCAGGAGGAGGTGGTGGCCGTCGTCGCCCTCGCCCCGGGTGCCGGTGAGGCGCCCGGCGTCGACGGCGAGGACACCGGCGCCGACCGTGTGGGCACCGACCGCGCCGGGGGCGACGGGGCTCTCCACCCCGCCGAGCGCGGCGCGCTCGGCGACCCCGGTGACGAAGGCCTCGCGCATCCGGTGGTCGAGCAGTACGGCCGGTCCGGCGGCGGAGACCCCGGAGGCGAGGGCGGCGAGGAAGCGGTCGCCGGCCTCGCCGGAGGGGGCCAGGACGAAGCCGGGCTTGGTGCAGAACTGGCCCGCGCCCAGGGTCATGGAACCGGCGAGGCCGGCGCCGATCTCCTCGGCCCGCTCCTCGACGGCGGCGGTGGTGAGCACGACCGGGTTGAGGGAGCCGAGTTCGCCGTGGAAGGGGATGGGGACGGGACGGGCGGCGGCCGCGTCGAAGAGGGCCCGCCCGCCGCGGACCGAGCCGGTGAAGCCGGCGGCGGCGACGAGCGGGTGGCGGACGAGCTCCACCCCCGCGTCGAAGCCGTGGACGAGGACGAGGACGTCCTCGGGGAGGCCCGCCTTGACGGCGGCCCTGCGCAGCAGGGAGGCGCAGAGTTCGGAGGTGGCCGGGTGGTCGGGATGGGCCTTGACCACCACGGGGCAGCCGGCCGCGAGGGCGCTCGCGGTGTCGCCGCCGGGGACGGAGAAGGCGAGCGGGAAGTTGCTGGCGGCGTAGACGGCGACGACGCCGAGCGGGATCTTCCAGCGGCGCAGGTCGGGCCGGGGCGGGACGGCTCCGGGGTCGGGCGGGTCGATCCGGATGTCGAGGAAGGAGCCCTCCTCGACGACCTCGGCGAAGGCCCGCAACTGGGCCGTGGTGCGGGCGAGTTCGCCGGTGAGGCGGACCGGTCCGAGCGCGGTCTCGGCGTCGGCGGTCTCGATGATCTGCTCACCGGCCCCGTCGAGGAGGTCGGCGGCGGTACGGAGGAGGGCGGCCCGTACGGACCGGTCGGCGAGGGCCTCGCGGACGCCGTGCGCGGCCCGTACGGACCGGTCGACGTCCTCCGCCGTCGCTTCCGTCGCGACCCGCTCGCGCGGCTTCCCCGTCCGGGGGTCCACACTCCACACTGGTTCTGCCGCCACCGCCACGCCCCTGTTCGCTATTCTGAACACAGTTCCCGTAGATGAACGCATCTGTACGGGACTTTAGGGACGGCCCGGCCGTCTCCACAAGGGCCCCGTTCAGCCAGGTGGCCACGGGACGACCGGACGACGAAAAGGGGCGAGGGTCATGGCGACTGCCGACGCGGGCGGAGCGCAGGTGAAGTCCGCGGTGCGGACCGTGGAGCTGCTCGAGTACTTCGCCGGACGCCCCGGGATGCACTCGCTCGCCGCCGTCCAGGAAGCCGTCGGCTACCCCAAGTCCAGCCTCTACATGCTGCTGCGCACCCTGGTCGAGCTGGGCTGGGTGGAGACGGACGCGACCGGCACGCGGTACGGCATCGGCGTGCGGGCGCTGCTCGTCGGCACCTCGTACATCGACGGCGACGAGGTGGTGGCCGCCTCCCGGCCCACCCTGGACCGACTCTCCGACGACACCACCGAGACCATCCACCTGGCGCGGCTCGACGGCGTCAACGTCGTCTACCTGGCGACCCGTCAGTCCCAGCACTACCTGAGGCCGTTCACCCGCGTCGGGCGCCGGCTGCCCGCGCACTCCACCTCGCTCGGCAAGGCGCTGCTCGCCACCCACACCGACGAGCAGGTGCGCAAGCTGCTCCCCGAGACCCTCCCGGCACTGACCGAGCACACGATCACCGACCGCGAGCAGCTCATCGAGGAGCTGCGGGTCATCCGCGAGCAGGGCTTCTCGGTGGACCGCGAGGAGAACACCCTCGGGCTGCGCTGCTTCGGGGTCGCGATCCCGTACCGGACCCCGGCGCGGGACGCGATCAGCTGCTCGGTGCCGGTGGCGCGGCTCACCCCGGCCCACGAGCAGATGATCAAGGACGCGCTCTTCGACGCGCGGGACCGGCTGACACTGGCGACCCGGCGCCTCTGAACGCATCCCCGGAGGGGACACCGCACGTTCCCGGCGCCACCCACCCGGCGGAGCCGTCGGCCGTGCCCGGCCGGTTCAGCCGCGCTCGGCGAGCGCCTTCTGCCAGACCGGGCTGTCCACGTAGTGGTTGTCGTACCGCTCCGAGGACGCCTTGATCTCCTCGAAGCTCGCCTCGCCCCGCATGACCCGGCCGAGGAGGCGCAGGTAGTCGAAGCGGGCCATGCCGGGCGTGAAGACGAACAGCACGTCGGCCTCGGCTCCGGGGGCGGCCGCGAAGGCGTGCGGGGTGTGCGGCGGGACGAGGAGGAAGTCGCCCTGCTCCAGGACGGTCAGCTCCTCGTCGACGAGGACCTGGAGCGAACCGCCGAGCACGAAGAACATCTCTGAGGCCTTGGTGTGGAAGTGCGCCGGGGCGCCGACCGCGCCCTTCGCGAAGGAGGAGCGGTAGCTGGTGAGCTGTCCGCCGGTGGAGCCGGAGTCGGCGAGGAGGGTCATCACGCTGCTGGGGTCGGCGGTGGTCTCGGCGGTGGCGGCGCGGGTCAGGAGCGGGGCGAAGGGCGCGTTCTCGTTCATGATCACTACTCTAGGGCCCCATTGACCCTTGGGTCGGGTTCAATTGATCTAGAAAAACGTGGGTCAATTTCGGGTCGGCCCCCTCCCTCCGAAGGTGTGGCGCGGCCTCACCGACGATGTGGCGCGGCCTCGTCACCAGCCCCGGGGACATCTCCGCCTCCCCCGTGCGGCGGAGGCGGATCGTCGCTCCGCAGGAGGTGGCACCGGGGGCGCACCCGCGAGCGTGGAGCCATGACACCGACCGCTCACCTCCCCGCCCCGGCGCCCGGCGCCGACCACCGGGACGGCACCGGCCACCGGACGCCCGCCGACCACCGTCCCGGCCGCGCCCGGCGCGCGCTGCGCGTCGTCGCGATCCTCGCCTGCGTCCCGTACGTCTCGCTCAAGATCGCCTGGGTGGCGGGCAGCGAGATCGGCATCCCCGCCGGGAGCGCGCTCCTGGAGCGCCGGGAGCTGCTGGCCGTCGCCAACTCGATCACGGTGCTGGCCGACGCCCTCGTGGTCGTCCTCGCCCTGCTCCTCACCCGGCCCTGGGGGCGACGGGTGCCGGCCTGGCTCCTCGTGCTCCCCATGTGGGCGGCGACCGGGCTGCTCGCCCCGATCATGACCGGCTATCCCGCCCAGCTCGCCGTGGCCCTCCTGGGCGGTGACGAGCGGGCGGCCGCTCCCGCCGAACCCTTCCTGGAGCCCTGGGTCTTCGTCGTCGTCTACGGCGGTTTCATCCTCCAGGGCCTCTCCCTCGGGACCCTTTTCGCCCTGTACGCGCGCGACCGCTGGGGCCACCTCCGGCGCGGGCGGCTCGGTGGGCTCCCCGCCCGTCTCTCGGGTCCCCTGGTACGGGCCACCGCTCTGGCCGGCGCCGTCCTCGCGCTCTTCCCCGCCGTGCTCCATGTGCGGTGGCTCTTCGGCTCGACCGAGGGCATGTCCGCCCGGCAGATCGTCGAACGGGACTCCGACGCCGTCGTCCTGGAGGCCCAGTGGGTCGTCTTCCTGGTCGTCGGCGTGGCCGCCACCCTCTTCCTGGTCCTGCGCCGGCCCGCGGCGCTGAAGGTGCGGACCGCCGTCGCTGCGGCCTGGGTCGGCTCGAGCACGGCGGGCTGCTGGGGCGCCTACATGTCACTGGTGGCGCTCATACCGGAGGCGGATCCGGCCAAGCAGGTCACGACCCTGATGCGGCTCGCCTACGCTGGCGAAATGATCACCGGACTCCTCCTCGCCGCCGCTCTGGCCGTGGTCCTGCGGCGCCGGAGCACCGAGGCGTGAGACGGTGCGCGGCCGCCCTCCTCGGGCAGCGGGCCAGACGGCGCTGGCTCCATCTGATCGTGGGCGGCGCGCTGTTCATGCCGTTCTGGATGGTCGGCACCGTGGTCGTCGGGATGCTGCTCGGCGAGGGCGGGCTGTTCACCGGAAGTCTCGGGCTGCAGTTCGGGGCGTACGCGGTGGGGCTTCCGCTCGTCGCGGTCGCCGCGCTCTTCCCCCTGGCCCGGCCCATGTCGGTGGCGACGGCGCGGGCGCTGTGCGGCCTTCCGGCGGACACTCTGGCGGACGGCCCGGCCCGGGGCAGGGAGGCGAAGGCCAGGACCGCCGGCTGGCTCACCCTGCACCTGGGCGCCGGGGCGCTGATCAGCGGGGCGAGCCTGGCGCTCCCTCCGTTCGCGGTGTCCGTGCTGGCGCTGCCGTTCTCGCCGGCGCTGCGGGAGTCGGAGCTCGGCCGGCTCTGGGGCCTCGACCGCCCCTGGTGGACCTGGGCCGCGGTCCCCGCGGGGCTCCTGATGCTGCTCGCGCTCGCCGCCGTGGCCGCCGCGACCGGGGCCCTGCTCGCCCGGCAGGCGCCCCGGCTGCTCGGACCGAGCCCGGCGGACCGGCTCGCGGCGGCCGAGCGGCGCGCGGCGGAGGCGGAGTCCCGCAACCGGCTCGCGCGGGAGCTGCACGACTCGGTCGGTCACGCGCTGAGCGCGGTCACCCTCCAGGCGGGGGCGGCCCGCCGGGTGCTGGACGGCGGCGAAGGGGCGGACCTGGAGTTCGTCCGGGAGGCGCTGACCGCGATCGAGGAGACCACCCGGCGCACGGTCGGCGAGCTGGACTGGGTTCTCGGCCTGCTGCGGCGGGGCGACCGGTCCGAGGAGGGGCCGGGGCCCGGGCCGGGGCTCGACGCCCTGGAGGCCCTGGTGCGGGGCGCCGGACCGAAGGTGGCGCTGACCGTGTCCGGGGACCTCGCCCCCGTACCGGAGGCGCTGTCCCGGGAGGCGTACCGGATCGTTCAGGAAGGGCTGACGAACGCGGCCCGGCACGCGGGCGGGGAGCCCGTCACCGTACGGCTCGACGCCGGTACCGAGAAGGTGGAGATCACCATGGAGAACCCCCTGCCCGCGCGGCCCCCGGTCGTCCGCCCGAACGGCGGGCACGGCCTGCGCGGTATCGCCGAACGGGCCCGGCTGCTCGGCGGCACCGCCGAGGCCGGTCCGGCGGACGGCGTCTGGCGTCTCGTCGTCGGGATCCCCCGATGAGCGCCCCCCTCAGGATCGTCCTCGCCGACGACGAGCGGATGGTGCGGACGGCCCTGCGGGTCATCCTCGACGCGGAGCCCGACCTGGAGGTCGTCGGCGAGGCGGCCAACGGCGCCGAGGCGGTGTCGGTGGTGCGGGCCGAGCGGCCGGACGTCGTCCTCATGGACGTACGGATGCCGGAGATCGACGGGATCCGGGCCACCGAGCAGATCCTCGCGGGAATGGCGGAGCCGCCCCGGATCGTGGTGGTGACCACCTTCGAGAACGACGCGTACGTGTACGACGCGCTGCGCGTCGGCGCGGCCGGATTCCTGTTGAAGCGGGCGGCGGCGGAGGACCTGGTGGGCGCGGTCCGGCTGGTCGCGCGGAGCGACTCGCTGCTGTACCCGGCGGCGGTACGGGGGCTGGCCGCCGAGCACGCCCGGCACCGGCCACCGGTGGCGCCGCCGTGGGTGGCGCGGCTCACCGAACGGGAGGCGGAGGTGCTGCGCCTGGTGGCGACGGGCCTGACGAACGCGGAGATCGCGGGCCGGATCGGCGTCGGCGCGGCCACGGTCAAGACGCACGTGGCGTCGGTCCTGGCGAAGTCGGGCGCCCGGGACCGCACGCAGGCGGTGATCCTGGCGTACGAGTCGGGGTTCGTCCGGACGGGGTGACGGCGGCCACACGGAGGCCCGCCCCGCATGAAGGTTCGCTGAGAAACCGGCCACATCCGGAACGTCCCCCACCGGGCCGTTCGTCCCCCCAAGTGCGATGAACAAGACGATCAGGCGCACCTCGGTCTTCGTGCTGCTCCTGGTGCTCGCCCTGCTGGGCCGGGCCACCTGGGTGCAGGCGTACGAGGGGAAGGCGCTCGCGGACGACAGCAAGAACCGGCGGAAGACGATCGCGCAGTACGCGCAGCCGCTCGGGAACATCGTCGTGGCCGGTTCACCGGTCACCGGCTCGAAGAAGACGGAGGGAACGGACCTCGAGTACCGGCGCACGTACACGGACGGTGAGCTGTACGCGGCGGTCACCGGCTACAGCTCGCAGGCGTACGGCGCCACCCAGCTGGAGGGCATCTACTCCGGCGTCCTCGACGGCACCGACGACCGGCTGAAGACCCCGCTCGACGCCGTCACCCGCAAGCAGCAACAGCCGGGCACGGTCGTCACCACGATCGACCCGGACGTGCAGAAGGCCGCCTACCGGGCGCTCGGGGACACGAAGGGCGCGGCCGTCGCCGTCGATCCGGCCACCGGCCGGATCCTCGCGATGGTCTCCACCCCGTCCTACGACCCGTCGAAGATCGCCGGGACCTCCGACGGCGACGCCTGGAAGGCCCTGACCACCGACGAGGACAAGCCGCTGGTCAACCGGGCGCTGCGCCAGCCGCTGCCGCCCGGCTCCACCTTCAAACTGGTCGTCGCGGCGGCCGCCCTGGAGGACGGTCTGTACGGCTCCGTGGACACGGCGACGAAGAGCCCCGACCCGTACACCCTGCCGGGCACCCGGACCGTGCTGAAGAACGAGAACGCCTCGGCGCCCTGCGAGAACGCCACGATCCGCACCGCGCTCCGGTACTCCTGCAACAACGTCTTCGCCAAGATGGCCGCCGATCTGGGGCAGGACAAGGTGAAGGCGATGGCGGAGAAGTTCGGCTTCAACGACGCCGAGCTGGACGTCCCGGTCCGCGCCTACGCGAGCGTGTACCCGTCCGGCATGGACAAGGCGCAGACGGCCCTCACCGGCATCGGCCAGTTCGACGTGACCGCCACCCCGCTGCAGATGGCGATGGTGTCGGCGGCGATCGCCAACGACGGCCTGCTCGCCGCCCCGCACATGGTGTCGGAGGTCGTCGACTCGGACGGCGACGCGCTCAGCACGTTCGACGACGGCGACAGCGAGCGGATCGTCTCCTCCTCGACGGCCGGGCAGCTGCGCAGCGCGATGCGGACGGTGGTGGACGAGGGGACGGGCACCAACGCGGCGATCGACGGGGCCGAGGTCGGCGGCAAGACGGGTACGGCGCAGCACGGCGAGAACAACAGCAAGACGCCGTACGCCTGGTTCACCTCGTACGCGAAGGACCCGGCCACCGGGAAGCAGGTCGCCGTCGCGGTGATGATCGAGGACTCGGGCGCGGCCCGCTCCGAGGTCAGCGGCAACGGCCTGGCGGCCCCGGTGGCGCAGAAGATGATGGCGGCGGCGCTGAAGTGAGCCGACCTGCCGAAGTGACGTGGCGGGGACCCCGATTGGCCGTCGGGCCCCGTCACGCGATATGCAGGGTCACGCTCGTGTCCGAGCACGCATTCGAACCGCTGATCCTGCACCCACCTCGCGGAGGACCGCCGTGCGCCTGCCCCGTTCCCTGTCCGGCTGGACCATCGCGGTCTTCGGTGTCCTCGCCGCCGCGCTGGGGGTGGTGGGCCTGGTCGTACCGGACGCGCTGCTCACGGTGATGGGCTTCGAGCCGGTGCCCGACGGCGGGCGGGCGGACGGCGACCACACCCTGGTCTTCCTGACCGCCTCCTCCATGGCGGCGCTCAACATGGGCGTGTACTACGTTCTGGCCTCGCTCGCCGACTGGAAGCCCTTCTTCCGCTGGACGGTCCCCTTCCGGCTCCTCACCTGCGCCGTCTTCACCCTCGCGGTCGTCACCGGCCGGGCGCCGGCCGGATTCCTCGGCGTGGGTCTGTGGGAGGGGCTCGGCGCGGTGGTGACGGCGGCCGCGCTGCGATCCGAGAGGGCGCGGGCGAAGCCTTCGTACGAGGAGCGGGGAGCCGACGCGTGACCCCCCACGGCCCCACGGGCGCACCGGACGACGGGCACTCCGGTGCGCCGGACGACGGGATCGGCGCCGTGGCCCGGCCTTCCGGTGCGCCGGACGACGGGATCGACGCCATCGCCTGGGACACCCTGCGGCACGCCTACGGCTCTGCCACGGACGTGCCGGGGCAGCTGCGGGCCCTGTACCGGCCCGAGGACTCCCTCACGGCCGCCGACGAACTCCTCACGAACGTCCACCACCAGGGCGGCGCCGTCTTCTCGTCCGCCGTGGCGGCACTGCCGTTCGTGGTCCGGGCGGCCGCCGACCCGGAGGTCACGGCCCGGGCGGACCTCCTGGAGCTGATCGCGTGCCTCGCCCACGAGGGGAACAGGGCCGAGGAACGCTGGATCGCCCCCGGCTGGGCGGAGGCCTGGGACCTGGCCGTCCCGGTGCTGCTCCCGGTGCTGCACGACGCCTCGCCCCGGATACGCGCCGTGGTCGTCGAGGCGCTCTCGGAGGCCTGGGGGCGGGCGGACGAGACGCTGGCCGCCCTGTGGACCCGCTGGTCCCTGGAGTCCGTCCCCGAGGTCCGGGACCGGATCGTGGAGGCGGCCGGTGAGCTCGCCGGGCACGCCGACCCGGAGCGGGCCGGGACGGTGCGCCGGCTGTGGGAGCTGACGGAGCCGGGGTCGTCCGCCGCGCTGCGCCTGCGGGCGGTGGAGGCGCTGCGGACGGCCGACCCCGGCGGCGACGACCCCCGCTACGCGCGCGTGGTGACCGAGGTCCTGGACGGCGGCGACCTCGGCGGGCGTCCCCTCACCAGGACGATCGGCCTGCTCGGCGAGGACCGGGCGGCGCGGGTCGCCCTGACCGGGCGGCTGCTCGGGAACGCGGACGCGTCGGTCCGGCGCGAGGCCCTGGAGGCCGCGGCCGAGGAGCTGGGCCGGTGGCGATCGGCCGTCCCGGCCCTGCTGCCGACGGTGGCCGCCCACCTCGACGACCCCGAACCCGACAACCGGCTCTTCGCCGTACGGGTCCTCGGCATGTGCGGGGCCGCCGCCCGGCCGTGGGCGGACCGGCTCGCCGGCATGGTCGACGACGAGGGCGAGCCGTACCTGCCCGCGCAGGACCACGCCCTGTGGGCGCTCACCCGGATCGGCGACGCGCGCTGCGTGGCCCCGCTCGCGCGGCGTCTCGCCGGCGAACGTCCCGGGTTCTCGTACTTCGGGATCCACTCCTCCGGCTGGTGGACCCACGACCTCGGCCTGCGCGAGACGCTCGCCCCGCTCGCCGCGCACGCCGGGGTGCTGCTCCCGCCGCTGCGGGCCCGGCTCTCGGCCTCGCGCTCGGCCGACGAGACCCGGGCCCTGTGCCAGGTCCTGACGGACTGGGGCCCGGCGGCGGCGCCCGCGCTCCCCGAACTGTGCGCGCTCCTGAAGACCGCCGGCGCCGTGTGGGCCGCCGACGCCCTCGTGGCCATCGGCCCGGAGGCGGCGGCGGTGGTGGACCGCGCCCGGCTCCGGGCGCTGATCGACACCCCGCCGGAGGGACAGGAGGCGTTCGCACCGCGCTCGCTGGCCCTGGCGTACGGCAGGCTGACCGGCGACCGGGAACCCGCGCTCGCCCTGTTCCTGCCGCACAAGGACACCCTGCTCGGGAGGGACGGCGCGGTGACCGTGCTCGGGGAACTGGGCGCGGCGAGCACCCCGTACGCCGGCTGGGTGCGCGAGCTGCTCCACCGGTACCCGACCGGCCGGCTCCCGCTGCGGGCCGGCGAGGCGCTCTGGCGGATCACCGGCCGCGCCGACGAGGTGGTGCCGGTGCTGGTGGGCGCGATCGAGCCGTTCGCCCGGGGCGGTGCGCGTCCCTCGGTCACGGAGACGGTCCGGCTGCTGGCCGGGATCGGCCCGGCCGCCCACCCCGCCGTACCCGTGCTGCGGGCCTTCCTCGACGCGGACGAGCGGCCGGTGGAGCACGGCAGCTGGCGGTCCGTGCCGGACGACGACGCGCTGTGCGACGCGGCCCGGGCCGCGCTGCTCGCGATCGGCGTGGACTCCTCCCGGCCTCGCTGACGGGCCCGGCCGACCGGGCTCACCGACCGGCCCGGCCGGGCGGCCTCACCGAGCGGTCTCGCCGACCGTCCTCACCGACGGGCCTCGCCGAGTGTCCTCGGCGACCGTCCTCACCGGACGGAATCTCTCCGGTCGCCGAGGGCGGACGGCGGACGGTGCGGCACACCGCCGTTCCCGCACCCCGGCCCCCGTGCCCGCACCGCGCACGGGGCGCTCGCGGTGCGGGGCGACCGGCAGGCGGCGAGCATGGAAGGAGGCATGGGCGCGGCGGGAGGAGGGCAGTGTGACGGCTGGTTCCTTCCCGGGGACGACGGGGCGGGTCGGGATGCCCCTGGACGGCAAGGGTCTCCTCGACGTGCTCGGGGTCGCCGCCATCGTCGTGGACGCCCACGGACGGATCGTGCTGTGGAGCCCCCAGGCGGAGGACCTGTTCGGCTTCGGTGCCACCGAGGCCCTGGGCCAGTACGTGGCCCGCCTGATCGTCGGCACGGAGCACCGCGAGGAGGCGATGCGCCTCTTCGGCGAGGTGCTGCGCGAGGGCACGACCTGGGCCGGCACCTTCCCCGTACGGCACAAGAACGGCACCGTCCGGCAGGTGGAGTTCCGCAACATGCGGCTCACCGACGACCTGGGCGGTCTGTACGCGCTCGGCATCGCCGCCGACCACGCCGCCGTCGAACGGGTCGAGACCGAGCTGGCGCTCTCCGACCGGCTCGTCTCCCAGTCCCCGATCGGCCTGGCCGTCCTCGACACCCAGCTGCGCTACGTCCGGGTGAACCCGGCCCTCGAACGGATCAACGGTCTCCCGGCCGCCCTCCACATCGGGCGGCGGATCGGCGACATGCTCCCGAAGATCGACGCCGAGGCCCTGGAGGCCGCGCTGCGCACCGTACTGGCCACGGGGACGCCGCTGCTCGACCATCCCACCGTCGGACGGACCCCCGCCGACCCGGACCGCGACCACGCCTGGTCGGTCTCGTTCTACCGACTGGAGGGAACCGAGGACCGGGTCCTCGGGGTCGCCGCCTCGGTGATCGACGTCACCGAGCGCCACCGGGCGGACGCGGACGCCGACCGGTCCCGTCGACGGCTCGCCCTCATCGCGGACGCCTCGGCCCGGGTCGGCACCACCCTGGAGGTGGAACAGACCGCCGACGAGCTGGCCTCCGTGGTGGTGCCGGAACTCGCGGACATCGCCGCCGTCGACGTCCTCGACTCCGTCCTGGCGCTGCGCAGACCGGGCGCGCCCGAGGAGGGGCCCGAGCTGTTCCGGGCGCTCGCGGTGAAGGCCGCGGCCCGGACGGCCGCGCTGCCGGCGGCGGACCCGCCCGGGGCGATCACCATGTACGGGGCGGACCGGCTCGTCACCCGGTGTGTGCACACCGGCCTGCCGGTCCTGGTGCAGCACGTCGGCCCCGGCGACCTCTCGCGGATCGCGCGGAATCCCGAGGCCGCGGAGCTGCTCGCCCGGGCCGGAGTCCACTCGTACCTGGCGGTGCCGCTGATCGCGCGCGGCGAGGTCCTCGGCGCGCTCGACCTCAAGCGCGACCGCAACGCCCTGCCCTTCGACGGCGACGACGTCCTGCTCGCGACGGAGCTCGCGGCCCGCGCGGCCGTGAGCATCGACAACGCGCGCTGGTACCAGAGCGTGCGGAACTCGGCGGTGACCCTCCAGCGCAGTCTGCTGCCGGGCGCGCCCCCGGAGCGGGCGGGCCTGGAGGTCGCGGCCCGCTACCAGCCGGCACAGGCGTCGAGCGAGGTCGGCGGCGACTGGTACGACGTGATCCCGCTGCCCGACGACAAGACGGCGCTGGTCGTGGGTGACGTGATGGGAAGCGGGATCGACGCGGCGGCGACCATGGGGCGGCTGCGGACCGCCACCTGCGCCTTCGCGGACCTCGATCTCCCGCCCTCCCAGGTCCTGCGGCATCTGGACCGGATCACGGCGGGCCTGGAGCACTACATCGCGACCTGTCTGTTCGCCGTGCACGACCCGGTCCACGGCCGGTGCCGGATCGCGAACGCGGGCCATCTGCCGCCCGTACGGGTGCCGGCGGACGGTCCGGCCGAGCTGGTGGACGTTCCGCCGGGGGCGCCGCTGGGGGTGGGTGGCGGGACGTTCCGGACGGTCCGGGTGCCGTTTCTGCCCGGGGACCGGCTCGTGCTCTACACGGACGGGCTGATCGAGACCCGGCACGACGCGATCGACGAACGGCTCGCGCTGCTCGTGGGTCTCCTCGACAAGGCGCGCGGTCCCCTCGAGGAGACCTGTGACGAGCTGCTGCAGGCACTGCGACGGCCGGGCGCGCCGGACGACGTGGCGCTGCTCATCGCCCGGAGCACGGGATGACGGCCCGGCGGGACAGGGCGCGCGACACGGACCCCGGCGGGCGCGGGAACGGGCTCCGGAGCGTCGCCGGGCAGGTGTTCGCCCTGGAGGCGCTGATCGCGCTCCTGGTGATCGCGGCAGCCGTGTTCATCACGTTCTACCAGGCCCGCAGCGACTCCGAGCGGGACGCCGCGGTCCGCTCGCTCGCGGTGGCGGAGGCCTTCGCGAAGGCGCCCGGCGTCGACGCGGCACTCGTCTCCCCCGATCCGACGGCGGAACTCCAGGACCGGGCGGAGGCCACCCGGCGGGCCACCGGGGTGGACTTCATCGCTGTCCTCAACCGGGACGGTGTGCGTTACACCGACTCGGAACCGGAGCTGATCGGCCGCAAGGCGACCGGGGACCTGTCGCGCGCGGTGGTGGACGGCAACTCGTTCACCGAGCTGTTCCGGGGCGCGCCCAACGACGCCGTACGGGCCGTCGTCCCGGTCGTGGACGACCGGGGCCGGATCGTCGGCCTGGTCACCAGCGGGGTCGAGGTGGAGAGCATCACCCACGCGGTGCAGGGGCGGCTGCCGCTGCTGGTGGGAGCCGCGGCGGGCGCCCTGGTGATCGCCGTCGGCGGGGCCGCTCTGGTGAGCCGGCGGCTGCGCAGGCAGACGCACGGCCTCGGCCCGGCCGAGATGACCCGGATGAAGGAGCACCACGAGGCGGTCCTGCACGCGGTGCGCGAAGGCGTCCTGATCGTGGGACCGGACCGCCGGCTGCTCCTCGCCAACGACGAGGCGCGGCGGCTGCTCGGTCTCACGGCGGACGCGGAGCGGCGGCACGTCTCGGAGCTCGGCCTCGACCCCCGGACGGTCGAGCTCCTGGAGTCGGGCCGGTCGGCGACGGACGAGGTGCACCGGGCGGGCGACCGGCTGCTCGCGGTGAGCGTACGGCCCACGCTCCCGGCCGGGCGCGAGTCCGGATGTGTGATGACGATGCGGGACACCACCGAGCTGGCGGCCCTGACCGGCCGGGCGGCGGTGGCCCGCGGCCGGCTCCAGCTGCTCTACGAGGCGGGGGTGCGGATCGGGACGACCCTGGAGGTCGTACGGACGGCGGAGGAACTCGCGGAGGTGGCCGTGCCCCGGTTCGCGGACTTCGCGACGGTGGAGCTGCTCGAACCGGTGCTGCGCGGGGAGGAGCCGCCGGACTCCGCCCCGGCGAGCACGGAGATGCGGCGGACGGCGATGAACGGGCTCCGGCCCGACCAGCCGCTGCAGCCGGTCGGGGACACCGTGCGGTTCGACGTCCAGAGCACCCCGATGGCGAGGGCCCTGAACGCGGGGCACGCGGTGTTCCAGGCGGAGCTGGCGGCGGCCGAGGGCTGGCGGGAGCAGGATCCGGAGGGGGCGGCGCGGGCCCTCGCGTTCGGGATGCACTCGCTGCTCACGGTGCCGCTGCTCGCCCGTGGGGTGGTCCTGGGCATGGCGAACTTCTGGCGTGCGGACACCCCGGAGCCGTTCGGGGAGGAGGACCTGTCGTTCGCGGAGGAGCTGGCGGCGCGGGCGGCGGTCGCGATCGACAACGCCCGCCGGTTCACCCGGGAGCACGCCATGGCGGTGACGCTCCAGCGGAGCCTGCTGCCCCGGGTGCTGCCCGACCAGAGCGCGGTGGAGGTGGCGTACCGCTACCTCCCGGCGAAGGCCGGGGTCGGCGGTGACTGGTTCGACGTGATCCCGCTGCCGGGTGCGCGGGTGGCGCTGGTGGTGGGCGACGTGGTGGGGCACGGGCTGCACGCGGCGGCGACCATGGGGCGGCTGCGGACGGCGGTCCACAACTTCTCGACGCTCGACGTGCCGCCGGACGAGCTGCTCGGGCATCTGGACGAGCTGACGGCCCGCATCGACGACCGGGAGTCGGAGGGGCCGGAGGGCGAGGGACGGCGCCGTGAGGAGGGCATCACCGGCGCGACCTGTCTGTACGCGATCTACGATCCGGCGTCCGGGCAGTGCACGGTGGCGAGCGCGGGGCATCCGGGTCCGGCGTTCGTGAGTCCCGACGGGCTGGTCGACTTCCCCGAGCTGGCGCCGGGGCTGCCGCTCGGACTGGGGCTCGGCGACGTGCCGTTCGAGACGACCGAGCTGTGGCTGCCGGAGGACAGCAAGCTGGTGCTCTTCACGGACGGGCTCCTGGAGGACCGGGGGCGGGACCTCGACACGGGTCTGGGGCTGCTGCGGTCGACGCTCGCGCGCCCGGACCGGAGCCCGGAGCAGACCTGCGCGGATGTGCTGGCGACCCTCCTCTCGCCCTCGCCGCGCGACGACATCGCGTTGCTCGTGGCCCGGACGAATCTGCTGGACCGGGAGCGGATCGCCGAGTGGGAGGTGGCGCGCGATCCGTCGGCGGTCTCGCCGGTACGGAACGCGGCGGCGGCGAAGCTGGTGGAGTGGGGGCTGGAGGACGTGGCGTTCACGGCGGAGCTGGTGCTCAGCGAGCTGATCACGAACGCGGTGCGGTACGGCGCCGATCCGGTCCGGGTCCGGCTGCTCCACGACCGGACGCTGATCTGCGAGGTCTCGGACGCCAGCAGCACCTCGCCGCATCTGCGGCACGCGACGGCGACGGACGAGGGCGGGCGCGGGCTGTATCTGGTGGCGCAGTACGCGGAGCGCTGGGGGACGCGTTACGCCCGGCGCGGGAAGACGATCTGGGCGGAGCTGCGGGCGGGCACGGGCGACGCGGAGCCGATCGTGACGGCGGTGCCGGATCTGGACGCGTTGGAGGACCTGGCCTGGTGAGGAGGGGGGTGGGGGCAGGACGGGCGCGGCGCCGGCTTCGTGCTCGTCGACGGTGAGTGCCCGCCCCGGGCGGTGGTGGCCCTCCCCCTCCGCGACCCGGTGGTCCGTGCGGGCCGGGTGGTGGCGGGGGACGGCCGTCCGCTCCGACGAGCGGCCGCGGTACGGGGACGGCGGGCCGGCTCCGCCCCCGTACCGGATCGGTCGCGTGCCCCGGGCGGTGTCGTCAGGGACGCGTACCGCTCCGGCTTCGTGCGGCGGACACGGAGGACGGGCGGGAGGCCGGGCACCGGGTTCCGGTGTTCATCGCGCGTCTCCGGCGGCCGGCACGAGTGCGGGGTAGGTGTCGTCCGGGAAGGGGCCGACGATCCTCCCGGCGTGCAGCACGAGCAGCCGGCGGGGGTGGGAGGCGACGGCCTCGGCGACGGAACCGGCGGCGACCGCGACGAGGTCGGCACGGCTGCCCGGGGTGAGGCCGTGGCCGGTGAGGCCGAGTGCGGCGGCGGCCTCGCCGGTGACGAGGGAGGCGGCGGCGGCCAGTTCGGCGTCGGTCATGAGCCCGGCCCGCAGGCCGATGATCGTGGCGCGTTCGAGCATGTCGGCGGTGCCGTAGGGCCACCAGGTGTCACGGATGTTGTCGGAGCCCGCGAAGACCCGGACGCCGTGCTCGCGCAGCCTCAGGACCGGCGGCATCGGGCCGCTCGGGCCGTTGGTCATGATGGCGACCCCGGCGGCGGCGAGGGCGGCGGCGGTGCGGTCGAGTTCGGCGTCGTCGACCTCGCCGAGGGCGTACGCGTGACTGACGGCGACCGTGCCGCCGAGGCCGATCGCGGCGGTGCGGGCGGCGATGTTCCGCAGCTGGGCGGTGCCGGTCTCGCCGCCGTCGTGGAGATGCAGGTCGATGCCCTTGCCGTGGCGCTCGGCGAGTCCGAAGACGATGTCGAGCTGACCGTCGGCGTCACCGTCGAAGCCGACCGGGTCGAGGCCCCCGACGAGGTCGGCGCCGTCGGCGAGCGCCGCGTCGAGGAGGTCGGCGACGCCGGGGGCGGTGACGACCCCGCTCTGCGGGAAGGCCACGAGCTGGATCCCGAGCCGGTCGCGGAACTTCTCGCGCACACCGAGGAGGGCGTGCAGATGGTCGAGGCCGGTGTCCGGGTCGACGTCGACGTGCGAGCGGACGTGCCCGGTGCCGAGGGAGACCATCCGGCGGGCGAGGGCGGCGGCCCGCTCGGCGACGGGTACCTCCTCGGTGTGGCGGGACTCCCGTTCGGCGGCGATCTGCTCCCGCAGGGTGGCGGTGACGCGGTGCGGGCGCCAGGGGGCGCCGAGGAGGGTCTTGTCGAGGTGGGCGTGGCCGTCGACGAGGGCGGGCAGCAGCAGGGCGCCGCCGAGGTGGAGGGCGCCGGGAGGGGTGGGACGGCCCGGGACGTGGTCCTCGACGGCGCCGATCCGGCCGTCGAGGAGGTGGACGTCGGCGGTGCGGCCGTCGGGCAGGGTGGCCGCCACGAGACAGCCGGGCTCGGCGGCCGTGGGGCGGGGGCCGGCGGCTTCGCCGGGGGTGGGGGCGCCGGGCCGGGGTCCGGTGGACATGGTTCTCCTTCGCGGAAGCGGATTCCTTGGGGCTCGAAGGGGGCCGTGCCGGAATCTCCCCTGGTGAGCGCGGTGCAGCGTCAACGTATCTGGTATACCGAATACCGGGCAACGCTTTCGGGGCCGATTCGCCGGCGGCGCGAACGGGTCTGCGAAGATCGAGGGAGCACCACCCCCCGCGACCCGACTGGAGCCGCTCCCATGATCGTCCACAGCCCCGCCGCCCGCGGCACCGCCATCGGGGACACCCACCCGTCCCTGCGGGAGCGGGTCTACGTGGAGCTGCGCGAGCGGATCATCGAGGGGGAGTACCCGGCGGGCACACGGCTCGTGGAGCGGGAGATCGCCGACGGGCTGCGGGTCTCCCGGGTGCCGGTGCGCGAGGCGATGCAGCGCCTGGAGTCGGAGGGCTTCCTCTCGGTGCAGCCGCGCCGGGGGTCGGTGGTGACGGACTTCGGCCCGGAGGACGCCGAGCACCTCTTCGACGTACGGGAGAACCTGGAGGGCCTGGCCGCGCGGCTCGCCGCACGGCACGCGGGCCCCGCACGGCTGCGGGACCTGGAGCGGCTGCTGGCCCGCGCCAGGAGGGCGGCGGAGTCCGGACGGCTCCGCGAGGCCGTCTCCCTCAACGCCGACTTCCACCGGCAGATCGTCGAGCTCTCCGGCAACCCTCTCCTGGTGGAGCTGATGGCCCCGCTCGACTCCCGGCTGCGCCGGCTCTTCCGGCTCACCTCGGCGCAGTCGGACGGCGAGCCGATGTGCGGGGCGCACGAGCGGCTCTACGAGGCCGTCCGCGACCACGACGAGGACGGCGCGGAGGCCCTGGCCCGCGCCCATGTCGCGGACACCCGCGCCTCGGCCGCGCGCCTGCTGTCCGTCCCGCGGGAGCGGGAGCAGGAACAGGAGCAGGAGCAGACGCGGGAACAGGCGCGGGAGCCGGGGCGGGAGCCGGGGCAGGCACGGGAGCAGGCACGGGAGCCGGAGTAGGAACCGGAGCGCTCGCTAGCCGAGCTTCCGCAGGGCCGTCCGGACGGCGGCCAGATCCTCGTCCGAGGCCAGCCCGGCGTGATAGAGCCGCAGCTCGGTCGCGCCGGCGTCCAACGCCCGCTCCGCGGTGTCGGCCAGCCGGTCGGGGGCGCCGCCCATGCCGGTGACGACGGACAGGTTCGCCGCGAGGACGGTCCCCGGGCGCGCGTGGGCCGCGAACTCCGCGACGCGCGGCGGGCGGGCGACCACCCCGTCCGCGAGGCCCAGGACGTGCGCGGGGTCCGTGCCGGAGTCGGCGCCGCAGCGGTACGGGTCGGGGTCGGCGTGCAGCAGGACCCGGAAGCCGGGCGGGGCGGCGGCCCGTACGGCGGCCACGGCGGCCTCCTGGAAGGCACGGGCCGTCCCGGCGCGCCACGCGAGGGCGGGGGCCTCCGCGGCGCCGAGACCGCCCGCGGGTCCCGATCCGGTCCATACGGGTTCCAGGGCGGCGCGCACGGCGGCGGCCAGCTCGTCCGGGTCGGCGCCCCCGTCCCCGTACCCCTGCCGGCAGGAGGAGCAGAAGCAGAGCGACATCAGGTACTGCTCCCGCTCCCCCAGGGCGACGCCGCCGGTCTTGTCGTGGGCGTGCAGATGGGCGAGGCCGTACCAGCCGCAGGACTCCAGTTCGGTGCCGGCCGCGCCGGGCCGTACGGCGGCCTCGGCGGCCAGGTCGACGAGCAGGGCGCGCACCTCGGGACGGGCGACGCAGGGGGCCCAGGGGTAGCGGTCGCCGTAGGCGTTGACGACCGAGGTCTCCGGATGTTCGGCGCCGAGGCGGGAGTTGTGGGCGAGGACGACCCAGCTGTGCACCTCCAGGCCGGTGGCGGCGAGGGCCTCGGCGGCCCGTCCGTAGGCGTCGCCGGGGGCCCACTCCCCCGCCGGGTACGGGCGGAGCGGACGGCCCGCCCAGCGGTCCGGGTCCGGCGGGTAGAGCACGGCGGCGTGCTCGGCGGTGACGATCCGGTGGGCCGGATGGCGGGGGGTCAGCGCCCGGGTGGAGTGGTAGGCGGCGGCGAGCGTGACCTGCGCGATGCCCAGCTCCGCGAGGAGTCCCGGCGCCGCGGGGTCGCCGTCGACGTCCCAGGGGTAGACGAAGGCGCCGGCGCGCACCGCGCCCGTGGCGGCGGCACCGCCCGTGCTCCCGCTCATGCGCCGATCTCCTTCAGGAGGGCCCTGCCGCGCTCGACCAGCAGGACGAGTTCGTCGACGTGCTCGGGCGCGGGCTCGCTCAGCGGCGGCCGCACCCCGCCCACGTCCAGGCCTCCCCTGCGGACCGCCGCCTTGACGAGCGAGACGGCGTACCCCCGTCCCTGGGCGCGGAGTTCGACGAGCGGCCGGTAGAAGACGTCGACGAGCCGGTTCACGGTGGTGTCGTCGCCGGTGGTGAGGGCGCGGTGGAAGGCGAGGGCGATGTCGGGGGCGAAGCAGAAGACGGCGGAGGAGTAGAGGGTGACACCGATGCCCCGGTAGGCGGCGCCGGTGAGTTCGGCGGTCGGCAGGCCGTTGAAGTAGAGCAGGTCGAGGCCCTCGGCGCGGACGGCACTGACGATCCGCTGCATCAGGTCGAGGTCACCGAGGCCGTCCTTGAGACCGATGATCCCGTCGGTGCGGGCCAGGGCGACGGCGGTGGCGGGGGTGAGGATCGCGTTGTCGCGCTGGTAGACGATGACGTCGAGCGAGGTGGCGGCGGCGAGCTCGGTGTAGTGGCGGAGCAGCCCGGTCTGGTCGGCGACGACGAGGTACGGCGGCATGGCGAGGAGCCCGTCGGCGCCTGCCTCCTCGGCGAGCCGGGCGTACCGGACGGCGAGCGCGGTGCCGTAGCCGGCGCCCGCGACGACGGGTACGCGGCCCGCCGACTCCTCGACGGCGGCGGCGACGCAGTCCCGGAACTCCTCGGGGGTGAGGGCGTGGAACTCGCCGGTGCCGCAGCAGGCGAACACGGCGGCCGCGCCCGCGTCGACGCCCGCGCGCACGTGCGCGCGGAAGGTGTCGAGGTCGAGGGAGCCGTCCGGCGCGAAGGCCGTGACGGGGAAGAACAGCAGGCCGTCGAGCCGGCCGGCGAGCGGGGCAGTGGTCACGGTCGCTCCCAGGGAAGTCCGTCGTGCAGGGCCATCGCGTGCACGGTTATGACTGTCATCCATATTCTTGAACGCTGACGTCCCGCACGCTAGAACAGCACAGAACCACCGGTCAAGGAGAGAACACGCCGCATCGCACACTCTTGACGCTCCGTCGGACCGCTCCCTAGCGTGTCCACGGTTGTGAATTCCGCTCAGATGAATGCCGCGCATCCCGCTCGACGGAGGAGACCCGCTCCATGCCCGCACCCCGCACACTCCTGCTCACCGGCGCCGCCGGAGGCGTCGGCACGCTGATGCGGGAGCTGCTGCCCCCGTACGGCTACGAGCTCCGCCTCCTGGACGTCGTCCCCGTGCCCGGGGCGCCGGACGCGATCGTCGCCGACCTCGCGGACCGCGCGGCGCTGCGCGAGGCCGTCCGGGGCGTCGACGCGATCGTGCACCTGGCCGGGATCTCCCTGGAGTCGACCTTCGACAAGATCATGGCCGCCAACATCGCCGGGACGTACAACCTGTACGAGGCCGCCCGCGAGGAGGGCGTCCGGCGCGTGGTCCTCGCCTCCAGCAACCACGCCGTGGGCTTCACCCGCCGCCCGCGCGAGGGCGAACCCCTCGTCCCGGTCGACACCCCGCACCGCCCGGACACCTTCTACGGCCTCTCCAAGTGCTTCGGCGAGGACCTGGCGCAGCTCTACTGGGATCTGCACGGCCTGGAGACCGTCTCCGTCCGCATCGGCTCCTGCTTCCCCGAGCCCACCTCCGTGCGGATGCTGTCGATGTGGCTCAGCCCCGCCGACTGCGCCCGCCTCCTGCACGCCACCCTCACCGCCGAGGACGTCGCCCACACGATCGTGTACGGCTCCTCGGCCAACACGCGCGCGTGGTGGGACCTGTCCACGGCCCGGGCGCTCGGCTTCGCGCCGGAGGACGACTCGGAGGTCTACGCGGAGAAGCTCGTCGCCGACAAGGGCCACCCGCCGGAGGGCAGCGCCGACGACCTGTACCTGGGCGGCCACTTCTGTGTGAACCCGCCGCGCTGGCCGCACTGAGCCGGCCGGGAGGGATACGCAGGACCCGGCCGGACTGATACGGGGGAGCCGGCCGGGGCCCGGGTCACGGTGCGCGCTGGCGCCGGACCTCCCCACCGTAGGCCGGGAGAAAGATCATCGCGAGCCGCGGAACGCGGCACCTGTCCGGAATGCGCGGTGGGTTGACGCATGGAAGCACGCTGGTCGGCGAAGTACGCGCCCCCTCGCGCGCCCCGGCGTACGCCGGAAGCGCCCACGACCGCCGCCGGTCCGTACGCGCACGACCGCCGCCGGTCCGCACGCGCACGGTCCGGCGGCCGCCGACGCGGCCGGCCGGCGGCCCGACCTCAGCGGCAGCCGCGCAAGGTGCCGGACGGCGACTCGCCGTACTTCTCCCGGTAGCGCGCGGCGAAGCGACCCTGGTGGGCGAAGCCCCAGCGCCAGGCCACCTCGCTCACGCTCACCTGGTCCGGCGCGGCCGCCCGCAGCTCCTCGCGCACCCGGTCGAGACGGACCTCCCGTACGTACGCCATCGGGGACATCCCCACGTACTCGCGGAACGACTCCTGGAGGCGGCGCACGCTCACCCGGGCCAGGGCGGCGAGCTCGGTGGTCGTGAACGGGTGCTCGGGACGCTCCCGCACCGCGTCCATCGCACGCTTGACCGGTGCCGGGCGCCGGGGCTCGCCCGGGTGGGCCAGTTCCTCCCGCCAGGGGTGCTCGGCGGCCAGCAGCAACCCGTTGAGCAGCGCCTCCTGCAAGGGACGGGCCACCAGCTCGTGCCGGGCGAGGCCCTCTCCGGCGAGCGCCTCGGCGGCGACCTGGCGGGCGAAGCGCACCCAGCTCAGACCGGGACCGCGCGAGATGTCCAGCCGGGGCGCGAAGACGAGCGGGCCGCGGGGCGGACGGCCGACGAGCTGCTCCAGGCGGTCGCGCAGCTCGGCCGCCCCGATCTTCACCGACAGGGCCCGGCAGTCCCCGCTCCAGCGATCGAGGAAGGTGTCCCCCGCCGGGTCGAGCAGCAGCGCGTCGGTGGCGGTCGCGACGATCGCGGACCCGCCCTGGCGCATCTCCATCCGCCCGTCGAGCGGCGCGTTCAGGTGGTACGCGCCGAGCTCCCCGAAACTCATCCGCACATCGGCCCCACAGCTCAGGTCGCCGATGACCAGCGGGCCGAGCGCGACCGTGTCGAAGCGGGCCTCGAAGGGGCGCCGCTCCCGGTCGACGACATCCATGCGGTTCGCGTAGTAGCGGGCGTCGAGCTCCTCGCGCGCCTCGTCCACGTCCTGTGTCCGGAAACAGCTGCCGCCCACAGCGCCCCGTGCCCCCACCGGAACCACCGGCCCCTCCGCCCCCACTGCACCCATGGGTCGAAAGAATATTCATATGACGGATCTGACCGGGAACGGCAGGATGCCCGGCATGCCACGACCCCATGGATTCACGTACGAACAGCGCCGTGACGGCTCCGTCGTCCTCACCCATCTCGGCCGGGCCGCGGGCGTGCTGCGCGGCGGCCGCGCCGAGAAGTTCCTCGCCGAGGTCGAGTCGGGGGACGCCCAGCTCGTCATGGCCCGCTGGACGGGGTCGTACCGCTTCGGCAACGAGCGGCAGGCCAGGAACCACCCGCGTCATCAAGGTGGCCGAACCGGACGAGGGTAAGGGAACGGCAAAGGGACCCGGTTCGTTAGCCCTGGCATGACCGCTATGACCCCCGGCTCGAACATTCCTCTCACCGCCGCGCGCGTGGCGGTGGACGTCGCCGCCCCGGTGCGGCTCGACGTCTCGGGCCTGCTGCTCGGCGCCGACGGCAAGGTGCGCTCGGACGACGACTTCATCTTCTACAACCAGCCGTCCGGCCCCGGTGTCACCTACCGCTCCGGCGGCGGCACCGCCCCCGACGCGATCCTGGTCGACACCTCCGCCGTCCCGGCCGGCATCGAGAGGATCGTCGTCACCGCGAGCCCCGACGCCGCGGGCCAGACGTTCCAGGGCATCGAGCCCACGGCCACCCTCCGCAACGGGGACGACGGCAGCGTCCTCGCCACCTTCACCCCGCCGCAGCTGGCCACCGAGACCGCGCTGGTGGTGGTCGAGATCTATCTGCGCAACGGCGCGTGGAAGGCCCGCGCCGTCGGCCAGGGATACGCGAACGGCCTGGCCGGCATCGCCACCGACTTCGGTGTCTCGGTGGACGACGAGCCCGCCGCCGCCCCGCAGGCGGCCGCGCCGGTGGCCCCCGCCCCCGTCGCCCCGCCCGCTCCGGTGGCGCCCCCGGCCCCGCCCGTCGCTCCGGTGGACCCCCGTATCGCCGCCACCACCCCGGCCGCTCCCCCGGCCCCCGCCGCCGGCGGCAAGATCAACCTCGACAAGGGCCGGGTCAGCCTCCAGAAGAACCAGACCGTGTCCCTGGTCAAGGGCGGCCGCCCGCTGCTCTCCCAGGTCAAGATGGGCCTCGGCTGGGAGCCCGCGTACCGGGGCAAGGACATCGACCTGGACGCCTCCGTCATCGCGTACGGCCCGCAGCGCAACCACCTGGACAGCTGCTACTTCGGCAAGCTGTCCATCCTCAACGGCTCGGTGAAGCACTCCGGCGACAACCTCACCGGCGAGGGCGCGGGCGACGACGAGGTGATCGTCGTCGACCTCGGCCGGCTGCCGGCCGACGCCACCGGTCTGGTCTTCACGGTCAACTCCTTCTCCGGCCAGAAGTTCACCGAGGTCGCCAAGGCCTACTGCCGGCTGATCGACGCGGCGACGGGCGAGGAGCTGGTCCGCTTCGACCTGACCACCGCCGAGCCCCAGACCGGCGTGATGATGGCCAAGCTGATCAAGCAGTTCACCGGTGAGTGGGAGATGACGGCGATGGGCGAGTTCGTGAAGTCCCGGACCGTCCGGGGCATGGTGAAGCCGGCCGCCCAGGCACTCTGAGCGACCGGTCTCCTCGGCGCCCGGGGGCGTCCCGCCGACGGGCGGGGCGCCCCCGAGCCGAACTGGCCCAGGGGGTGTCCGGAACGTCCCGCCTGGCCGGACACCCCTAGGAGAACAGGGCGCTGTAGGCGTTGAGGGCGGGCTGGCCGCCGAGGTGGGCGTAGAGCACGGTCGAGTCCCGGCCGATCTCCCCCCGGTCCACCAGGTCGACCAGTCCCGCCATCGACTTCCCCTCGTACACGGGGTCGGTGACCATGCCCTCGGTGCGGGCGGCGAGCCGCATCGCGTCGAGGGTGGCCTCGTCCGGGATGCCGTACACGCCCGCGTGATAGCGCTCGTCGAGCTCCACGTCGGCCGCCGTGACCGGTCGCTCGACACCGATGAGGGCGGCGGTGTCCCGGGCGATCCGGGTGATCTGCTCATGGGTCGGAACGGGCTTCGCGGAGGCGTCGACGCCGATGATCCGGCGGGCGGGCCCGCCCTCCTCGGCCAGCGCGGCGAAGCCCGCGACCATCCCGGCCTGGGTGGAGCCGGTCACCGAGCAGACGACCACCGTGTCGAAGAGGACTCCGAGTTCGCGCTCCTGCTCGGCCACCTCGTACGCCCAGTTCGCGAAGCCGAGTCCGCCGAGCCGGTGGTCGGAGGCGCCCGCCGGGATCGCGTACGGCTTGCCGCCGCTCTCCTCGACCTCCCGCAGGGCCTGCTCCCAGCTCTCCTTGAAGCCGATGCCGAAGCCGGCCCGCACCAGCCGTACGTCGGCGCCCGCGAGGCGGCTGATCAGGATGTTGCCGACCTTGTCGTAGACGGAGTCGGGCCAGTCGACCCAGCTCTCCTGGACGAGGACGCAGCGCAGTCCGGCCCGGGCGGCGACGGCGGCGACCTGGCGGGTGTGGTTGGACTGCACCCCGCCGATGGAGACCAGGGTGTCGCAGCCCTGGGCGAGGGCGTCGGCGACCAGGTACTCCAGCTTGCGGGTCTTGTTCCCGCCGTACGCCACACCGGAGTTGCAGTCCTCGCGCTTGGCCCAGAGGGTGGCGCCGCCGAGGTGATGGGTGAGCCGTTCGAGGGGATGGACCGGCGAGGGCCCGAAGAGGAGCGGGTAGCGGTCGAAGTCGGTGATCGGCAAAGCGGCTCCCGGTGGGTGACGGCGGCTGGTCGACGGTCCTGGACGCGCTACGAGACGGGGCGTGCCGGGTCGACGGGCGCGGGGATGCCGGTGACCTCGGCCACCTCGATGGCGTCGTCCGCAAGCTGTTCGAGGGCCGCCCAGATCTCCGTGGTGACCCGTACCGCCCCCACCGCGTCCCCCGCCTCGCACGCGTCGATGAGCCGGGCGTGCAGTTCGGCCGACCCGCAGCTCCCGGCATCGCCGAAGAGGCGCCGCTCGACACGGCGGATCAGCGGGGTGTACCGCGCGATCGTGGCGGCGGCGGCGTGGTTGCCGCTGGCGACGACGAGGACCTGGTGCAGCTCGTCGTCGGCGTCGAGGGCGGCCTCGACGTCGGAGGCGCGGACGGCCGCCGCGAAGCGCTCGTTGGCCTCGCGCATGGCCCTGATGCCCTCGGGGCCGAGCAGCGGCACGCCCGTCCTGGCGGCGAGTTCGTGCATCACCCGCACCACCGAGGCGGCGTCCCTGACGACCCGGCTGACCGGCCGGGTGACCCGGGTGTAGCTCTGCGGCTTGGACTCGACGAGCCCTTCGTCGCCGAGCCGCACCAGGGCCTCGCGCACGGGTGCGCGCGAGAGCCCGAGCCGTTCGGCGAGATCGGCGTCCTTCAGCGGGGCGCCGGGGGCGAGGTCGCCGCGCACGATGGCCTCGCGCAGCGCCTCGTAGGCCCGGTCGCGCAGCAGGGTCCGGCCCACGGGCCGTAGTGCGTCCATGGACTGACATGTTAGATGTCAGTCCATGGAACTGACCAGGGGTCAGCGGCGGGGCTGACGCCGCCAGGGACCGGTGATCGCGACCATGATGCCCGGGTCCTGGATGTTGGCGAACAGCGTGTCACCGTCGGGCGAGAAGGTCACGCCGGTGAACTCGCTGCCGTTGAGGTCGTTCCGGGCGATCGGGTAGGTGCGGCCCGAGTCGGTCGCGCCGAAGAGGTGCTGGACGCCCTCGCCGTCCTCGGCGATGACGAGACCGCCGTACGGGGAGACGGTGATGTTGTCGGGGCCGTCGTAGGCGCCGTCCACGTCCGGGTTCGCGTTCACACCGAGCAGCACCTTGAGGGTGAGCGTGCGGCGCTTGGGGTCGTAGAACCAGACCTGGCCGTCGTGCGCGGCGCCGGGGCTCTCCTCGCGCGCGTAGGAGGAGACGACGTACGCGCCGCCGTCGGCCCACCACATGCCCTCCAGCTTGCGGGCGCGGGTGATCCGGCCGTCCGCGAACTGCTTGCGGACGGAGGTGGTCCGGCCGTCGCGGTCGGGGACGTCGACCCAGTCCACGCCGTAGACGGTGCCGATCCGGCCCGCCCGGGAGAGGTCGTCCACGAACCGGCCCGAGGAGTCGACGCACTTGGCGGCCTGGAGCACACCGGCGTCGTCGGCGAGGGTACGGAGCTTGCCGCGGCCGTGCTCGAAGCCCTTCGGCGGCACCCAGCGGAAGAGCAGTCCGTTGGGGTTGGAGGCGTCCTCGGTGAGGTACGCGTGCCCCCGCTTGGGGTCGATGACGACGGCCTCGTGGTCGTACCGGCCGAAGGCCTTGATCGGCTTCGGGTTCCGGTTGGCGCGGCGGTCGCGCGGGTCGACCTCGAAGATGTAGCCGTGGTCCTTGGTCATGCCGTTGACGCCGGCGCGGTCCGAGTTCTCCTCGCCCGTCAGCCAGGTGCCCCAGGCGGTGCTGCCGCCCGCGCAGTTGGTGGAGGTGCCGGCGATGCCGACCCACTCGGCGACGGTGCCGTCGCGGTGCACCTCGACGACCGTGCAGCCGCCGGCCGCCGCCGGGTCGTAGACGAGCCCCTCGGTGAGCGGGACCGGGTGGTCCCACTTGTCACGGGTGCCCTTGAGCTCGTGGTTGTTGACCAGGTACGTGGTGCCGCGCGGCCCGGCGAAGGCGGCGGTGCCGTCGTGGTTGGAGGGCGTGAACTCGCCGGACTCCAGCCGGGTCACCCCGCTGTGGGTGACGACGCGGTACGAGAACCCGGCGGGCAGCGCGAGCGTCCCCTCGGGGTCGGCGACGAGCGGACCGTACCCGAGCCGGTGGCCGTGGCCGTGACCGTGGTCGTGACCGTGGCCGGCCCCGTACGTCTCCGGGTCGTCGGCGGCGAGCGCCTCGGGCGCGGTGGCGAGAGCCCCGACGACGCCGGTGAGGGCGAGCCCCGCACCGGCGACGGCGGACTGCTTGGTGAACTCTCTGCGGTTGAGGGGCATGGTGTGGCGTTCTCCCTGTGCTGGCCCGGTTGTCGCGGGCCACCCTCCCGCGCCACCACGAACACCGCCTGAACGCCACGGGAACACCGCCCGCCGGACCCGCGGGCCGGACCCGCACCCACCCGTCTCCGGCGCCCCGCGACCGACGCCCGGGCCGTCACCCGGAGTCCTGCGGACAACGGACGCCCCCGGCGCGGGCAGCGGACAAGGCCCTGCGGGCAGGGCCCCGTCACCGCCCTCCCGCAGCCGGCGGGTAAGGCCGCGCCACCGCCCTCCCGCGGCGCCCCTGAGCGCGGCCCGCGCGGGGCAGGACCCGTCCCCGCCCTCAGCCGCCCCGCGGGCCACGCCCCTCACCGCCCCGGCCACCCGCAGGGTCAGGCGCCGGACCTCGACCGCGCCTTGAAGGCCGCCTTGCGGGCCTCCTTCGCCACGCCCTTGTCCCGGTGGAGGCGCCCGATGGCCTCGAGGACCTCCGCCGTCGCCGGGTGCTGCACCCGCCAGGCCGCCTCGAAGAAGCCGCTGTGGCGTCCCGTGAGGCCCTCGATCAGCTCCTGGACCTCCTCCAGGTCGCCGTCGGCGTCGAGCTGGGCCGCGATCGTGTCGACGGCCAGCCAGAAGATCATCGACTCCGGCGGCGCGGGCACGTCCGCCGCGCCCCGCTCGGCGAGCCAGACCCGTGCGAGGCCGCCGAGTTCCGCGTCGTCCAGGACCTCCCGTACCGCGGGCTCCGCCTCCGCGCCCACCAGCGACAGCGTCTGCTGGCAGTGGAGGCGGCGGAGCGGCGAGCCCGCGTCCGCGCCGCGCGCGGCGCGCAGCAGTTCGCGGGCGGCTTCGAGCGGCTCACGGCCGGCCAGCCAGCCGGCGGTCTCCTCGCGTGCGGCGGCCTCCGGGTAGCCGGAGATCCCGTCGAGGAGCGCGTCGGCGCCCTTGTCGGCGAGGTCGCCGACGGCGGGCGCGTCCACGCCGGCCTCCAGCATCCGGGCCCGGACGCCGTAGAGGCCGAGCGAGGTCAGCCTGACCATGCCGTACCGGGTGACGTCCTCGTCGTCGACGGGCGGCGCGGGCTCCTCTCCCTCCTCGACCATCAGGGCCTCGTCGACGGGCTGGTACTCGACGAGCCCGATCGTCTCCAGGAGCCGGAACTGCTCGTCGAGCCGCATCATCGCGTCCGACACCTGCTCCAGGACGTCGTCGGTGGGCTCGCCCATGTCGTCGGGGACGACCATCGACGCGGCGAGCGCGGGCAGCGGCACCGGTCCCTCGCCGGCCCCGCCCTCGCTGACGGTCAGCAGGTAGAGGTTGCCGAGCACGCCCTCCAGGAAGTCGGCCTCCACCTCGGGGTCCCAGTCGAGCGACTCGATGTCGATCTCGCCGTCCTCGCCGACGACGGCGTCCAGGTCGTCGAGGACGGGGGCGACGGCGTCGCCGAAGACCGCGTCGAAGCCGTCCAGCCAGAGAGTGAGGACGTCCTGCGGCGAACCGCCCGTGACAAGTGTCAGGTTCTCGCCGGGCGCGGCCCGCCCGGGGGTGTCGCCCGCCTCGGTCTCGTCGCCGTCCTGGACGTCCACCAGGCCGGTGTCGACGGCGAGTCGCCAGGCGTCGCCCGCCCAGATCTCGCCGTCCTCGTCGTCGCCGAGGCCCAGCACCTCGACGGCCTCGGGCAGTTGCTCGTCGACGAGTTCGCCGCCCGCGTCCACCCGGGTGTCGGGCCCGGCCCAGCGGGCGAGCCGTACCGCGTGGGCGACGAGGGGGGCGGCCAGGGCGTCCCGCGCCAGCTCCGCGTCCGCACGGAGCCGAACGGGGGGAAGGGTGGGGTGCTCCGCTGACATCTGGGGGGTCTCCTCGACGCGTCCGGGGGTGAAGGGTGACAGGTACGGGTGAAGGGGGTGGGAGGTACCGGTGAAGGGGGCTCGGAGAGCGGCTCTCAGCGTAGACGCATCCGGGAGGGCGTCCGCCGGTTCACGGATCCGTCAGCCTTCGTACACCCGTCGACTCTTGACAAGTCGGTCGCTCTGCAAAGAGATTGACGCGCGTAGATTATTCTGCCGTTCCTCCAAGCACCCTCGGAGTCCCCTGATGCCTTCCTCCATACCGAGATCTGCCGGCCGCACCGTCGCGCGATCCGCTGCGGTATCCGCCGTCGTCGCCTCGGCCCTCGCCGCCGGTCTGCTCGCCGGTTCGACGACCGCCGCCGCCGAGGACGCCGCGAGCGTCCGCATCCACGACATCCAGGGCACGACCCGCGTCTCCCCGCTCGTCGGCAAGCAGGTCACCGGCGTCACGGGCATCGTCACCGGTGTCCGCACGTACGGCTCGCGCGGATTCTGGATCCAGGACCCCGAGGCGGACGCGAACCCGGCCACCAGCGAGGGCCTCTTCGTCTTCACCAGCTCCGTCCCGACGGTCGCCGTCGGCGACGCCGTCAGCCTGAACGGCACGGTCACCGAGTACGTCCCCGGTGGTCTGAACTCCGGCAACCAGTCGCTCACCCAGCTCTCCAAGCCGGTCGTCACGGTGCTCTCCCAGGGCAACCCGGTCCCCGCCCCGGTGACGATCTCCGCCTGGTCCGTGCCCGGCACGTACGCCCCGGAGGGCGACCCGGCCGCCGAGGGCTCGATCAACGGCCTGCAGCTGAACCCCGGGAAGTACGCCCTGGACTACTACGAGTCCCTCGAGGGCACCAACGTCCGGATCGGCTCCTCGCGCGTGGTCGGCGCCACCGACCCGTACTCCGAGCTGTGGGTCACGGTGAAGCCCTGGGAGAACCGCAACTGGCGCGGCGGCACGGTCTACGGCTCCTACGAGGACCAGAACACCGGCCGTCTGCAGATCCAGTCGCTGACCCCGGTCGCCCAGCAGCCGTTCCCCAAGGCGAACGTCGGCGACCGGCTGACCGGCACGACCGAGGGCCCGCTCGACTTCAACCAGTTCGGCGGCTACACGATCACCGCCCGCACCCTCGGCACCGTCGTCGACCGGGGCCTGGAGCGCGAGTCCACGGACGAGCAGCACAAGAACGAGCTGGCCGTGGCCACGTACAACGTGGAGAACCTCGACCCGAGCGACCCGCAGGAGAAGTTCGACGCGCTCGCGAAGGCCGTCGTCGACAACCTCGCCTCGCCCGACATCCTCGCCCTGGAGGAGATCCAGGACAACAACGGCGCCAAGAACGACGGCACGGTCGCCGCCGACCAGACGGTGAAGAAGTTCACGGACGCGATCGTCGCGGCCGGCGGCCCCGCGTACGAGTGGCGCTCGGTCGACCCGGAGAACAACAAGGACGGCGGCGAGCCCGGCGGCAACATCCGTCAGGTCTTCCTCTTCAACCCCGAGCGGGTCTCCTTCACGGACCGCGCGGGCGGCGACGCCACCACCGCCACCACCGTGACGGGCAGCAAGGGCCACGCCGCGCTGACCCTCTCCCCCGGTCGCGTCGACCCGGCGAACACCGCCTGGGAGAGCAGCCGCAAGCCGCTCGCGGGCGAGTTCGTCTTCCGCGGCCGTACGGTCTTCGTGATCGCCAACCACTTCGGTTCGAAGGGCGGCGACGAGTCCATCGTCTCGCACCACCAGCCGCCGAACCGCTCGTCCGAGGCGAAGCGTCTGCTCCAGGCCCAGGCCGTCAACGGCTTCGTGAAGGAGATCCTCGCGGTCGAGAAGCAGGCCGACGTGCTGGTCGTCGGCGACATCAACGACTTCGAGTTCTCCGGTACGACGAAGGCGCTGGCCGACGGCGGCGCGCTGTACCCGGCCGTGAAGTCGCTGCCGCACAGCGAGCGCTACTCGTACGTCTACCAGGGCAACAGCCAGGTGCTCGACCAGATCCTGACGAGCCCCGGCGTGCGCCACTTCGAGTACGACAGCGTCCACATCAACGCGGAGTTCGCCGACCAGGACAGCGACCACGACCCGCAGGTCCTGCGCTTCCGCCCGTAGCGGCCGGGGTCCGCGCGCGCTCCGTCCGCGCGGACCCGCCCCGTGCCGCTCCGGTCAGACGCCGGCGCTCAGGCTGAGCGCCGGCGTGTAGCGCCGCACCCGGCTCGCGGCCAGCCCCGGGTAGCCCCGCACGCGCTCCCAGGCCTCGCTCGCGGGCTCGCCCTGTGCCGGCCACTCCTCGTCCCCCCGTCCGCTCTCCCACTCGGCGAGATTCAGGACCCGTCGGCCGTCGGTGGAGAGGTGGAAGTGCGCGCCGATGCCGCCGAACGGCGGCCGCTGCACCGCGTCCTCGTCCAGGGCGGTGAACACGACGTCCACCCAGGCCCGCTGGCGCCCCGCGTCCGGCCCGTCGAACTCGGCCTCCACGACCGCGATCACGCCGGGCACCGAGCCCTCGGCCGATCCGTCGAGGACGGCGGAGCGGTACGGCGGCGCGTAGCGGTGGAGCTCCACCCGCTCGACGTCGGGCACGGCCGCGTCGATCTCGGCGTTCCGGCCGTCGCGGTAGGTCAGGACGTAGTCCTCGTAGGCCTGTTCGGTGGTCCACTGCGAGTAGTGCAGCAGCGTGTCCCCGTCCGTTCCGGTGTAGACGCTGTACGAGAGCAGCCCCAGGTCGGGCCATTCCTTGCTCTCCCAGGCCGCTCGGATGGCCTCGACGGCCGCGCGCTGACGCTCGGGGGTGCCGACCCGCCAGGTGCTGACGAGGACGGCGCCGACCGCGGGGCGGTGGAGGTCGGGGCGGGCGTCGGGGTGTGCGACGGCGTTCATGGAAAGGTCTCCTGTTCCTCGGATGACTCCACCCTCGTACCTCGACCAAGGTTGAGGTCAAGCACCGGTCCCGTGCGAGGTTTTGTGCGAAGCTCCGTGCGAGACTTCGCGCCATGATCCTTCGCGACCTGGCGCTCCGCCCCGCCACCCGCTCCGAACTCCCGGCCGTCCTCGCCCTCCTGGCCGACGAGGAGACGGTGGTGGACCCCGCCTCGATCGGTGTCACCGAGGCGTACGAGCGGGCCTTCGCGGAGATCGAGGCCGATCCGCGCAACGAGATGCTGGTCCTGACGGACGGTGAACCCGTCCTGGGCTGCCTGCAGATCACGTACATCCCGGGGCTCGGCAGGGGCGGCGCCGAGCGGGCCCTGATCGAGGCGGTCCGGATCCGGGCCGACCGACGGGGTGGCGGCCTCGGCCGGGAGCTGATGGAGCGGGCCGTGGCCCGTGCGCGGGAGCGCGGCTGCGCGCTGGTCCAGCTGACGAGCGACAAGCGGCGGGCGGACGCCCACCGCTTCTACGCCTCCCTGGGTTTCGCGCGCAGCCACGACGGCTTCAAGCTCACCCTCTGAACCCGGGGCCGGTCCCCCGGCCCACGGCCGCGGATCCACCCGCGCAGGTGCCCGCGGCTCTACCCGAGCAGGTGTCCGCCGCCGTCCACGAGCAGCACCTCTCCGGTGATGTACGAGGAGTGGGCCAGGTCGTGGACGGCCCCGGCGATGTCCTCGGCCCGGCCGACCCTGCGCAGCGGGACGACGTCCGCCACATGCGCCTTGGCCGCGTCGGCGCCGTCCACCCCGTCGAACCAGGGGGTGTCGACGAGACCGGGCGCGACCGCGTTGACCCGTACGTCGGGGCCGAGGGTCTTGGCGAGGAGCTTCGTCATGTGGTTGACCGCCGCCTTGGAGACGGCGTACGGGATGGAGCTGCCGCCGGGCCGGACGCCGGCCTGGGAGGAGACGTTCACGATGGCGCCGCGGGTCTTCCTCAGATGCGGGACGGCGGCGGTGACGGTCTGCCAGACGCCGATGACGTTGACGTCGTAGAGATGGCGCCAGACCTCGGGCGAGGCGGCTTCGAGGTCGTCGTGCGGGATGAACCGGGTGGTGCCCGCGCAGTTGACGAGGAGGTCGAGGCGGCCGAGGGTCTCCACGGTCCGCGCGACGAGTTCCCCGGCCTGGCTCTCGTCGGAGACGTCGGCCCGGAGGTAGACGGCGCCGGGCAGTTCGGCGGCGAGCCTCTCGCCCGCCTCGACGGAGCGCGCGGAGTTGACGACGACCCGGTAGCCGGCCTCGGCGAGGCGGCGGGCGACGGCGGCGCCGATGCCCGAGGACGAGCCGGTGACGAGTGCGACCCGGCGGTCGGCCGTGCTGTGTGAGCTCATGCTGTGCTGTTCTCCATGTCCCCCTGTCGCGCCCGTCGATGATGCCAGAACGGCCATCCTTAAGTAACGGTGATCTCTGAGCCGAAGCAGATCTAAGTGGACCTTCACCGTCCGCTGCGGCCAGACTTCCGGGATGAGCCCTTCCTCCTCCCGCCCGGCGCCCTTCGGCCGCGCGCTCTGCGCGATGATCACCCCGTTCACCCCCACCGGTGAGCTCGACCTCGACGAGGCGGGCAAGCTGGCCGCCCGGCTCGTCTCCGAGGGGTGCGACGGTCTGGTCCTCAACGGCACCACCGGCGAGTCCCCGACCACCTCCGACGCCGAGAAGGCCGCGCTCGTCCGCGCCGTGCGGGACGCGGTGGGGCTCGGTCCCTCGATCGTCGCGGGCGTCGGGACCGCCGACACCCGGCACACCGCCGAGCTGGCCCGCCAGGCCGAGGGGGCGGGGGCGGACGGACTGCTCGTCGTCACCCCGTACTACAGCCGTCCGCCGCAGCCGGCCGTCGAGGCGCACTTCCGGAAGGTCGCGGACGCGACCGGGCTGCCGGTGATGGTCTACGACATCCCCGGCCGTACGGGCACCCGCGTGGAGCCCGCGACGATGCTGCGGCTGGCCGAGCACCCCCGGATCGTGGCGGTGAAGGACTGCGCGTACGACCTGCTGGGCTCGACCCGGGTGATCGCGGAGACCTCGCTCGCGTACTACTCGGGCTGCGAGGAGATGAACCTGCCGCTCTACGCGGTCGGCGGGGCCGGCTACGTCAGCACGGTGGCGAACGTGGTGCCCCTTCGGCTGCGCGCCGTCCTCGACGCCTTCGACGCGGGCGACGCGGCGGGCGCGGCCCGGCTCAACGCCCGGCTGCTGCCGCTCGCCGAGCGGATGATGGCCGGTGGTCTGCCCGGCACGGTCACCGTGAAGGCGCTGCTCGGCGGACCGGTGCGGGAACCGCTGCAGCCCGCCGACCGGGAGACGGTCGACGGGCTGCGCGCGGTGTACGAGGCGCTGGTCCGGTCGGATCAGGCGGAGTCGCTGGTGTAGGTGCGGCCGAGGATCGCCGCGTGCTCCAGGACGTCCTCCAGCGGGTCGTCGATCTGCCCGGTGGAGATCAGGGAGACGTTCGGCCCGTTGTGCGAGTGACTGTGCGTCTCGTCCGCCGCGGCCGTCCCGGCCGGCAGCAGCACCGCCGCCATCGTGAGCACTCCTGCGACCGTGGGCTTCGCCCTCATGGTGTCGACTCCTCGCCTTGTCTGCGTGCGGTGACCCTACGTTCTGTTAACGCAGAGTCACCGGATCAGTTGTGGCTGTGCAGGATGTCGTTCAGTCCGTCCCAGACCGCGTTGTTCGGGCGGGCCTCGACGGTGCCGGTGACCGAGTTGCGGCGGAAGAGGATGTTCGAGGCGCCGGAGAGCTCGCGGGCCTTCACGACCTGGCCGTCGGGCATGGTCACCCGGGTGCCGGCGGTGACGTACAGACCGGCCTCGACGACGCACTCGTCGCCGAGAGCGATGCCGACGCCCGCCTCTGCGCCGATCAGGCAGCGCTCGCCGATCGAGATGACGACGTTGCCGCCACCCGAGAGGGTGCCCATGGTGGAGGCGCCGCCACCGATGTCGGAGCCGTTGCCGACGACGACACCGGCGGAGATCCGGCCCTCGACCATCGAGGTGCCGAGGGTGCCGGCGTTGAAGTTGACGAAGCCCTCGTGCATGACGGTGGTGCCGGCGGCGAGGTGGGCGCCGAGCCGGACGCGGTCGGCGTCGGCGATGCGGACTCCGGCGGGCACGACGTAGTCGGTCATGCGCGGGAACTTGTCGATGCTGGTCACGGCGAGGTGCAGGCCCTCGGCGCGGGCGTTGAGCCGCACCTTCTCGATGTCGTCGACGGCGACCGGACCGAGCGAGGTCCAGGCGACGTTGGCGAGCAGGCCGAAGACGCCGTCCAGGCTCTGGCCGTGCGGCCGCACGAGACGGTGGCTGAGCAGGTGCAGACGCAGGTAGGCGTCGTGGGCGTCGAGCGGCTTCTCGTCGAGCGAGGCGATGACGGTACGGACGGCGACCACCTCGACGCCGCGGCGGGCGTCCACGCCGAGGGCCTTGGCGGCGCCCTCACCGAGGGCGTTCACGGCCTCGTCGGGGCTGAGCCGCTCGGTGCCGGCGGGGCCGGGCGCCTCGGTCAGCTCGGGGGTGGGGAACCAGGTGTCGAGAACGGTGCCGTCGCCGGCGATGGTGGCGAGGCCGGCGGCGACGGCGCCGATGGTACGAGAAGCAGTGGTCATGACGGAAAACCTAACCGGCGGGGCCCCGCTCGGGCCAACCGGTCTCAGGTGACGGTCGGGGGCGTCGGCGGTTCCGACGAGCACGGACAGGATGTTTCGGTCCTTCGTGCAGAAACGACGGCACGAACCCGCCGCGAGGCCCGTGACCGGCTCTTCTCAGGCCGGCCGCAGTACCCGCGCCAGCATCTCTCGCGCGTACTCCTCGTCGTAGGAGACGCCGGTCAGCAGCACCTGGAGGCAGATGCCGTCCATGAGCGCGACCAGGGCGCGCGCGGTGACGGGGTCGCTGTACGGGGAGAGGACGGAGACGACGGTCTCGGCCCACTCGGCGGCGACGGGGCGGAGCGTGGGGCGCCGCAGCGCGGCCAGGTAGAGCTCGTACTCCAGCTCCACGTGGGCGCGTCGGCCTCCCAGCCACTCCCCCAGGAGCCGGGCGAGGCCGGTGGCGAGGTCGGTCTCCGGCGCGGCGAGGGCGGCCCTCTCGCGCAGCAGCCGCCCGAAGCCTTCGTTGGCCTTGTGGAGCGCCGCGACGAGGAGTTCGTCGAGGGAGGCGAAGTGGTACGTGGTCGAGCCGAGTGGCACGTCCGCCTCGGCGGCCACCGTGCGATGGCTGAGCCCGGAGATCCCGGACCGTCCGACGACCCGCAGCGCCGCGTCCACGATCCGCTCCCGTCGTTCGGGGTCGTGGCGGCGGGGGCGGGCCATCAGTGGGCACCGCCGAGATTGAGGACGGCGACCCCGGCGACGATGAGGACGATCCCGGCGATCTTGGCCACGCTGAGGGTCTCGCCTAGGAAGAGGATGCCGATGGTGGCGACGGCGGCGGTGCCGACGCCCGACCAGATGGCGTAGGCGGTGCCGACCTGGAGCGTCTTGAGGGCCTGCGCGAGGAGCGCGAAGGCGATGAGATAGCCCGCGCCGGTGACGACCGAGGGCCAGAGCCTCGTGAAGCCCTCGCTGTACTTCATGGAGGTGGTGGCGAGTATCTCCGCCACGATGGCACCGGCGAGCAGTCCGTAACCCATGCGTACAAGCGTACACAGTATGTGTACGGCCGTACGCATCGTTGCCCGATACGGTGTGCCGCATGACGAATCCCCCCGGTCCCCCTCAGGGACCCCCGGGCCCGCCCTACGGCCCCCCGGGCGCGCCCTACGGCTACGGCTACCCGCCGCCGCCCCCGCCGCCGAAGCCCGGCGTGATACCCCTGGCGCCGCTCGGCTTCAGCACGATCCTGACCGGCGCCTTCGCGACCTTCGGCCGCTACTGGAAGCAGCTCCTGGGGGTGGCGGCGGCCGTCTACCTCGCGGCCCTGGTGGTCATCGGAGCGGCGATCGGCATCGCGTACCTGGCCGTCGGCGACATCTTCCCCGCCGTGTTCGACCTGCCCACGGGGCAGGAGCCGCGGTGGGACGACATCCGGCCGCTGATCATCGCCTTCGGCTGCGTCTGGCTGGCCGGCATGATCACGGTCCTCTGCGCGAACGCCCTGGTGGCGGCGGCCTGCCCCGCCGTCGTCCAGGAGGCGGTCCTCGGCCGTCCCACGACCTTCGGCGCGATCTGGCGCCGCTCCTGGGCCCGGATGCCGTCCGTGCTCGGCACCGTGCTGCTGACGACCGTGGCCCTGATGATCCCGATGCTGCTCTTCGCCGCCGCCTTCGTCGCGATGGTCGTCTCGCTCTTCGCCGGGCTCGCCGACGCGAGCACGGGAGCGGGCGACCAGGGCTCGATGTCGTTCGTCGCCACGCTGCTCTGGATCCTCGGCGCGCTGGCGACCCTTCCCTTCGCCCTCTGGATCTGGGTGAAGTTCAGCCTGGCCCCGGCGGCGGCCGTGATCGAGGGTCAGGGCGCGGTCGCCTCGATGCGCCGCTCCTCGCACCTGGTCCGCGGCTCCTGGTGGCGGATCTTCGGCTGTGTGCTGGCCGCGGGGATCATGGCCTCCGTCGTCGGCATGCTGATCCAGCAGGTCCTCTCCGCGCTGGTGTCGGCCCCGCTGGCGGCCACCGACTTCACGGACGAGGACTCCGCGACCGTGGTGGTCTCCGTGGTCGTCGTCGTCACGTTCCTCGCCCTCGGCCAGCTGATCAGCCAGGCGGTCGTCTCCGTCTTCCCGCCGCTGGTCACCGCCCTGCTCTACGTGGACCAGCGCATCCGCAAGGAGAACCTGGCCCACGAGCTCGTCCTGGCCGCCGGGACGCCGCCGCCGTTCAGTCGGTGAGCGAGGTCTTCGCCCGCAGTACGCAGAACTCGTTGCCCTCGGGGTCCGCGAGGGTCACCCAGGTGGCGTCCGCGCCCTGCCCGACATCGATCCGGCGCGCCCCGAGGGCGAGGATCCTCTCGACCTCGGCGGCCTGGTCGTCGGGCGTCAGGTCGAGGTGGAGCCGGTTCTTGACCGTCTTGCCCTCGGGCACGGCGATGAAGCACATCCCCGGCAGGGCGAGCGCGTCGGCACCGATGACGATCTCGTCCTCGGACTCGAAGAGGATCCGCCAGTCCAGCACCCGCGACCAGAACCGGGCCTGGGCCGGCAGATCGTGGGAGTCGACGGTGAGCTGATACATGCGAACGGCCATGCCCCCCAGTCTGCCTGGTGGGCATGGCCGTTCGAAAGCGCGAAACGGTCGGTCGCGGCGACCGTCAGACGTTGAACCCGAGCGCGCGCAGCTGCTCCCGGCCGTCGTCCGTGATCTTGTCCGGGCCCCACGGGGGCATCCAGACCCAGTTGATCTTCAGTTCGCTGACGATGCCGTCCGTCGCGGACTTCGCCTGGTCCTCGATCACATCGGTCAGCGGGCAGGCCGCCGACGTCAGGGTCATGTCCAGCGTCGCGATGTTCGACTCGTCGATGTGGATGCCGTAGATCAGGCCCAGGTTGACGACGTCGATACCCAGCTCGGGGTCGACGACGTCGTACAGCGCCTCACGGACTTCTTCCTCGGAGGCCGGCTTCATCGTGGCCTCGGCGTTCTCGGTCATGCCGACTTCCTCTCCGCCGCGTCGCCCAGGGCCTGGGCGGTCGCGTCCTTCCACGCCATCCAGCTGAGCAGGGCGCACTTCACACGGGCCGGGTACTTGGAGACTCCGGCGAACGCGACCGCGTCCTCCAGGATCTCCTCCATCGCGTCGTCCGGCTCGAGCTGGCCCTTGGACTGCATCAGCTCCAGGAAGGTGCCCTGGATCTTCTGCGCCTCGGCCAGCTCCTTGCCGACGAGCAGCTCGTTGAGGACGGACGCCGAGGCCTGGCTGATCGAGCAGCCCTGACCCTCGTACGACACGTCCTCGATGCGCGAGCCGTCGTACTTCACGCGGAGCGTGATCTCGTCGCCGCACGTCGGGTTGACGTGGTGCACCTCGGCGTCGCCGTCCCGAAGACCGCGCCCGTGCGGGTGCTTGTAGTGGTCCAGGATGACGTCCTGGTACATCGAATCCAGCTTCACGGCCAAGCCCCTACCCGAAGAAGTTCCGTACGTGCTCGAGTCCCGCGACCAGGGCGTCGACCTCGGCCGGGGTGGAGTACAGATAGAACGACGCCCGCGTGGTCGCAGGAATTCCGTACCGCAGGCAGACCGGCCGCGCGCAGTGGTGGCCGACCCGGACGGCGATGCCCTCCTCGTCGAGGACCTGACCCACGTCGTGCGGGTGGATGTCGCCGAGCGTGAAGGAGATCGCCGCGCCGCGGTCCTCGGCCGTGGTGGGGCCGATGATCCGCAGGTCCGGAACCTCCTGGAGGCGCCGGACGGCGTACTCGGTGATCGCGTGCTCGTGGCGCGCGATGTTCTCCATGCCGATCGCCGACAGGTAGTCCACGGCCGCGCCGAGGCCGACGGCCTGGGCGATCGGGGGCGTACCCGCCTCGAACTTGTGCGGGGCCGGCGCGTACGTCGAGGAGTGCATCGAGACGGTCTCGATCATCTCGCCGCCGCCGAGGAAGGGCGGGAGGTCCTCCAGGAGCTCCTGCCGTCCCCACAGCACGCCGATGCCGGTCGGGCCGCACATCTTGTGGCCGGTGAAGGCCACGAAGTCGGCCTGGAGCGCCTGCACGTCCAGGACCATGTGCGGGGCCGCCTGCGAGGCGTCGATGCAGACCAGCGCACCGACCTCCTGGGCGCGACGGATGATCGTCTCCACCGGGTTGATCGTGCCCAGCAGGTTCGAGACCAGCGTGAACGAGACGATCTTGGTCTTCTCGGTGATGACCTCCTCGATGTTCGAGAGGTCGAGACGGCCGTCGTCGGTGAGGCCGAACCACTTCAGCTTCGCGCCCGTGCGCTGCGAGAGCAGCTGCCACGGCACGATGTTGGAGTGGTGCTCCATCTCCGTGATGGCGATCTCGGTCTCGTGGTCCACGCGGTAGGGCTCGTCGGCCCAGCCCAGCATGTTGGCCACGAGGTTGAGCGACTCCGAGGCGTTCTTGGTGAAGATCACCTCGTCGCGGCTCGGCGCGTTGATGAAGGCCGCGACCTTGTCACGGGCGCCTTCGTACAGCGCCGTCGCCTCCTCGGCGACCGTGTAGACGCCGCGGTGGACGTTGGCGTTGTGGCGCTCGTAGTACGTGTTGAGCGCGTCGAGGACCTGCCGCGGCTTCTGCGAGGTCGCCGCGGAGTCGAGGTACACGATCTTCTTGCCGTCGTGGACCACGCGATCCAGGAGCGGGAAGTCCTTGCGGATCGCCTCGGTGTCGAGGAGGCCGGAGAGCCCCTGATGGGCAGAAGTCACGCGGACGCGCCACCCTTCACGTACTTGTCGTAGCCCTCGTTCTCCAGGACGTCGGCGAGCTCGGCGCCACCGGACTCGGCGATGCGGCCGTTCGCGAAGACGTGCACGAAGTCGGGCTTGATGTAGCGGAGGATCCGCGTGTAGTGGGTGATCAGCAGGGTGCCGACCTCGCCGGTCTCGCGGACGCGGTTGACGCCCTCGGAGACGACGCGCAGGGCGTCGACGTCGAGGCCGGAGTCAGTCTCGTCGAGGATCGCGATCTTCGGCTTGAGCAGTTCGAGCTGGAGGATCTCGTGGCGCTTCTTCTCGCCGCCGGAGAAGCCCTCGTTGACGTTGCGCTCGGCGAAGGCCGGGTCCATCTGGAGCTGCTCCATCGCGGACTTGACCTCCTTCACCCAGGTGCGCAGCTTGGGCGCCTCGCCGCGGACGGCGGTGGCGGAGGTGCGCAGGAAGTTGGAGACCGAGACACCGGGGACCTCGACCGGGTACTGCATGGCGAGGAAGACGCCGGCGCGGGCGCGCTCGTCGACCGACATCTCCAGGACGTCCTCACCGTCGAGGGTGACGGTGCCGCCGGTGACCGTGTACTTCGGGTGGCCGGCGAGGGAGTAGGCCAGGGTCGACTTGCCGGAGCCGTTGGGGCCCATGACGGCGTGGGTCTCGCCCTGCTTGATGGTCAGGTCGACGCCCTTGAGGATCTCGCGGGGGCCGTTCTCCGCCTCGACGGAGACGTGCAGGTCGTGGATTTCAAGCGTTGCCATGGGTGACTCAGGACTCCTGGGTGACGGAGACGAGCACATCGTCCCCTTCGATCTTTACGGGGTAAACGGGCACGGGGCGCGTCGCGGGAAGGCCGGAGGGCTTGCCGGTCCGGAGGTCGAAGCTGGAGCCGTGCAGCCAGCACTCGATGGCGCAGTCCTCGACCTCGCCCTCCGAGAGGGAGACGTTCGCGTGCGAGCAGATGTCGTTGATCGCGAACACCTCGCCCTCGGTGTGCACGACCGACACCGGCGTGCCGTCGACCTCGACCCGCTTCGGGGTGTCGGCCTCCAGCTCGCTCAGCGCGCAGACTCGGACGAAGGCCATCAGACGGAGGCCTCCAGCTCGGCCTCGATCTTGGCGAGGAGGCGCTCCTGGACGTCCGGCAGACCGATCTGCTGGACGAGTTCCGCGAAGAAGCCGCGGACGACGAGGCGGCGGGCCTCGGCCTGCGGGATACCGCGGGACATCAGGTAGAAGAGCTGCTCGTCGTCGAAACGGCCGGTGGCCGAGGCGTGACCGGCGCCGGCGATCTCGCCGGTCTCGATCTCCAGGTTCGGCACGGAGTCGACCCGGGCGCCGTCCGTGAGGACCAGGTTCCGGTTGAGCTCGTACGTGTCGGTGCCCTCGGCGGCGGCCTGGATGAGCACGTCGCCGATCCAGACGGCGTGCGCGTCCTGGCCCTGCAGCGCGCCCTTGTAGGCCACGTTGGACTTGCAGTGCGGCGTGTTGTGGTCGACCAGGAGGCGGTGCTCCTGGTGCTGGCCCGCGTCGGTGAAGTACAGACCGAAGAGCTCGGCCTCGCCGCCGGGGGCCGCGTACGACACACGCGGGTGGATGCGGACGACGTCGCCGCCGAAGGTCACGACGACGGACTTGAAGGAGGCGTCGCGGCCGACCAGCGCGTTGTGCTGGGCGACGTGGACGGCCTTCTCGTCCCAGTCCTGGACGGAGACGACGGTCAGCTTCGCGCCGTCGCCGAGGACGTAGTCGACGTTGGCGGCGAGCACCGCGTCACCGGTGTGGTCGATGACCACGACGGCCTCGGCGAAGGCGCCGAGCTCGATGACCTGGTGGCCGAAGGCGACCCCGCCCTGGCCGTGCACCGCGATGCGGATCGGCTCGGTGAGGACGGCCTCCTTGGCGACGGTGACGACCGAGGCCTTCTCGAAGGAGGAGTACGCCTGGGCGGCGACGCGGTCGACCGGCTTGCCGGCCTTGCCGAGACGCTCGTCCTCACGGCCGACGGTCTCCACGGTGACGCCCTCGGGGGCCTCGATCTCGACCTTGACGCCCTCGCCGGACGCGACGGCGGTGCCGTCGTGCAGGCCGCGGAGTCGGGCGAGCGGGGTGAACCGCCACTCCTCCTCGCGGCCGTGCGGGACCGGGAAGTCCGCGACGTCGAAGGACGGGGGCGCGCTCATGCGCGTGGCGACGGTGGACTCGGCGGCCACCGCGATCGAGCCGGCGGTGGTGGAGCCCGCCGGGATGTTCTGAGCCTCAGCCATGGCTGTCGTGTTGCTCTCTTCCTGCGTACGTACGAAGTCGGTCGCTGCGAACGGGGGCGGTGGCGTCGTCAGCCGACCGCGCCTTCCATCTGCAGCTCGATCAGCCGGTTGAGCTCCAGGGCGTACTCCATTGGGAGTTCCTTGGCGATGGGCTCGACGAAGCCGCGGACGATCATCGCCATGGCCTCGAACTCGGTGAGGCCGCGGCTCATCAGGTAGAAGAGCTGGTCCTCGGAGACCTTGGAGACGGTGGCCTCGTGGCCCATGGAGACGTCGTCCTCGCGCACGTCCACGTAGGGGTACGTGTCCGAGCGGGAGATCGTGTCGACGAGGAGCGCGTCGCACAGCACGTTGGACTTGGCGCCCGGGGCACCCTCGCCGATCTCGATGAGACCGCGGTAGGAGGTGCGGCCGCCGCCTCGCGCCACCGACTTGGAGACGATGTTGGAGGAGGTGTTCGGGGCCATGTGGACCATCTTGGCGCCGGCGTCCTGGTGCTGGCCCTCGCCCGCGAAGGCGATGGAGAGGGTCTCGCCCTTGGCGTGCTCGCCCATCAGGTAGACGGCCGGGTACTTCATGGTGACCTTGGAGCCGATGTTGCCGTCGACCCACTCCATGGTGGCGCCCTCGTAGGCGACGGCGCGCTTGGTCACCAGGTTGTAGACGTTGTTCGACCAGTTCTGGATGGTCGTGTAACGGCAGCGCGCGCCCTTCTTGACGATGATCTCGACCACGGCGCTGTGCAGCGAGTCCGAGGAGTAGATCGGGGCGGTGCAGCCCTCGACGTAGTGGACGTAGGCGTCCTCGTCGACGACGATCAGCGTCCGCTCGAACTGGCCCATGTTCTCCGTGTTGATACGGAAGTAGGCCTGGAGCGGGATCTCGACGTGCACGCCCTTCGGCACGTAGATGAACGATCCGCCGGACCAGACGGCGGTGTTCAGGGAGGCGAACTTGTTGTCGCCGACCGGGATGATCGTGCCGAAGTACTCGCGGAAGAGCTCCTCGTGCTCCTTCAGCGCGGTGTCCGTGTCGACGAAGATGACGCCCTGCTCCTCCAGGTCCTCGCGGATCTGGTGGTAGACGACCTCGGACTCGTACTGGGCGGCGACACCGGCGACGAGGCGCTGCTTCTCCGCCTCGGGGATGCCGAGCTTGTCGTACGTGTTCTTGATGTCCTCCGGCAGGTCCTCCCAGGACTCGGCCTGCTTCTCGGTGGACCGCACGAAGTACTTGATGTTGTCGAAGTCGATGCCGGAGAGGTCGGAGCCCCAGGTCGGCATGGGCTTCTTGTCGAAGAGCCGCAGACCCTTGAGACGCAGCTTCAGCATCCACTCGGGCTCGTTCTTCTTCGAGGAGATGTCGCGGACGACGTCCTCGTTCAGACCGCGCTTGGCGGTGGCACCGGCGGCGTCGGAGTCGGCCCAGCCGTACTCGTACCGACCCAGGCCCTCGAGCTCGGGGTGGCTGATCTCGGTGGTCATGCGGGGTTCCTCCCGGCCGTACTTACGGATGCTGATTCGGTGGTCTGTGGGGCGCCGTGCGGGATGAACGTGGTGCAGACGCCGTCACCATGCGCGATGGTGGCCAGACGCTGGACGTGCGTTCCCAGGAGGCGGGAGAAGAACTCCGTCTCCGCCTCGCACAGCTGTGGGTACTGCTCGGCGACGTGGGCGACCGGGCAGTGGTGCTGGCAGAGCTGCTCGCCGACCGGCGCGTTCCGCGCAGTGGCAGCGTACCCGTCCGCGGTCAGGGCCTTGGCGAGCGCCTCGGTCCGCTGCGCGGGGTCGGCCGCCTCGACGGCCCGGCGGTACGTGTCCGCCTGGGCCTCGATCCGGTCGCGGGCGAAGGCTGCCACGGCGGCCTCCCCGCCCGCGTTGCGCTCGATCCACTGGAGTGCCTCGACGGCGAGGGAGTCGTACGACTGGTCGAAGGCGTCCCTGCCGCAGTCGGTGAGCGCGAAGACCTTCGCGGGGCGGCCACGGGCGCGGGCCCCGTAGACGCGCTGCTCGCGGGCCTCGACGACGTTCTCGGCCACCAGCGAGTCGAGGTGCCGGCGGACGGCGGCCTGGGTGAGGCGGAGCCGTCCGGCGAGGTCGGCGACGGTCGACGGCCCGTGGTCCAGGATCGACCGCGCCACCCGGTTGCGCGTCGAACGCTCACGGGTCGCGAGTTCCTCCACCGGAGCCGCGCCAACGTTTTTCACAACGCCATTGTTGCGTAATTAATCTCGGCCTGACAAGCGGCGCCGGGAGTGGTGGCGGTGCCGTGCGTCACTCAGGTAAGGCTTACCTGACCTGCGGAAATGATCATTCATAGGACGAATCACCGGCCCGATCCGGCCGCCCCCGCAAGCCCGTACGCGCAGGCCACACCGGCTCCGCGGCGCCGATGCCACCCGGTCACAGCGAACGGAAGACAGCGTTCCGGATCACCGGAACCTGCCGCTCCGTCCAAGATCGTCGCCGGGAAAATATCCCCGCCCGCCATCCGCCGACCGGCCCCGCGCCGGGAGGACCTCCGGCCCCTCTCTAGACTTCCCGTCATGCGCGGGACCAAGAACAGCGAGTCCGTCGTCCAGGTCCGTGGCCTGGTCAAGCGGTACGGAAGCAAGACCGCCGTCGACGGCCTCGACCTCGACGTACGGGCGGGCACCGTCACCGCCGTCCTCGGCCCCAACGGAGCCGGCAAGACCACCACCGTCGAGACCTGCGAGGGATACCGCAGGCCCGACGGCGGCACCGTGCGCGCCCTCGGCCTCGACCCGATCGCCGACGCGGCCGCCCTGCGCCCCCGGATCGGCGTCATGCTCCAGTCCGGCGGCGTCTACTCCGGCGCCCGCGCCGACGAGATGCTCCGCCACATGGCCAGGCTCCACGCCCACCCCCTGGACGTGGACGCCCTGATCGAGCGGCTCGGCCTCGGCTCCTGCGGCCGCACCACCTACCGGCGCCTCTCCGGCGGCCAGCAGCAGCGCCTCGCGCTCGCCATGGCCGTCGTCGGCCGCCCCGAGCTCGTCTTCCTCGACGAGCCCACCGCCGGCCTCGACCCGCAGGCCCGCCGCGCCACCTGGGACCTCGTCCGCGAGCTGCGCGCCGACGGCGTGACCGTCGTCCTCACCACCCACTTCATGCAGGAGGCCGAGGAGCTCGCCGACGACGTCGCCATCGTCGACGCCGGCCGCGTCGCCGCCCAGGGCAGCCCCGAGCAGCTGTGCCGCGGCGGCGCCGAGAACACCCTGCGCTTCACCGGACGCGCGGGACTGGACCTCGGCTCCCTGCTCAAGGCGCTGCCGGACGGCACGGCCGCGGCGGAGCCGCTCCCGGGCACGTACCGGATCACCGGCGCCGTCGACCCCCAGCTGCTCGCCACGGTGACCACCTGGTGCGCCCAGCACGGCGTCATGCCCGACGGCATCGCCGTCGAGCGCCACACTCTCGAGGACGTCTTCCTCGAACTGACGGGCAAGGAACTGCGGTCGTGAGCACTGGTACGTACGCCCCGAAGCCGGGCGCCGCCCCCGTCGGCCGGATGATCGCGGCGCAGACGGCCCTGGAGACCCGGATGCTGCTGCGCAACGGCGAGCAGCTGCTCCTCACCGTGATCATCCCTTCGCTGCTCCTGGTGCTCTTCTCCACGGTCGACATCGTGGACACGGGCGCGGACAAGGCGGTCGACTTCCTCGCCCCGGGCGTCCTCGCCCTCGCCGTCCTGTCGACCGCCTTCACCGGCCAGGCCATCGCGACCGGGTTCGAGCGGCGCTACGGGGTGCTCAAGCGCCTCGGCGCCTCGCCGCTCCCCCGCTGGGCGCTGATGGCCTCAAAGACGCTGGCCGTGCTGGTCACCGAGGTCCTCCAGATCGCCCTTCTGACGGCGATCGCGCTGGGTCTCGGCTGGTCCCCGCACGGCGACCCGTTCTCCGTGCTGCTCCTGGTGGTGCTCGGCACGGCCGCGTTCTCCGGCCTCGGACTGCTGATGGCGGGCACCCTACGGGCGGAGGCCACGCTGGCCGCCGCCAACCTGGTCTTCCTGCTGCTCCTGGTGGGCGGCGGCGTCATCGTCCCGCTGGCGAAGTTCCCGGACGCGGCCCGCTCGGTCCTGGAGCTGCTGCCGATCTCCGCCCTCTCCGACGGCCTGCGCGCCGTCCTCCAGGACGGCGCGGCTCTGCCCTGGGGCGACGCGCTGACCCTCGCCGTCTGGGCCGTCCTCGGCCTCGGCGCGGCGGCGAGGTTCTTCCGCTGGGAGTAGCGGCGGGGTCCCAGAGGGTGACGTTTCCCGACAAGGCACCCCTCGTGAAAGCGTGCACAAGCCCCGTCCTACGATAGGGCGCGTGCTGACCCCCCTCGCCTCCATCGCCAGGCGCTGGACCCCGTCCCCCAGGACGCTCCGGCGCGCCGCGCTCTCCGCCGTCGTGATGAGCGTCCTCATCGTCGTCACGGGTGGCGCGGTCCGGCTGACCGGTTCCGGTCTCGGCTGCGACACCTGGCCCAAGTGCACCGACGACAGCCTGATCGTGACGCCCGAGCAGGGCTACCGCGGCATGATCGAGTTCGGCAACCGGATGCTGACGTACGTCCTGTCGGCGGCCGTCGGCTGGGCGATCATCGCCGCCCGGTCCACCAAGCCGTGGCGCCGCAACCTGACCCGCTGGGCCTGGGCGCAGTTCTGGATCGTGATGAGCAACGCCGTGATCGGCGGCATCACGGTGTGGATGGGCCTGAACCCGTGGACCGTCGCCGGCCACTTCCTGGCCGCGAACGCTCTGATCACCGTCGCCGTCATCACCTGGCACCGGACGGGCGAGGGCGACAGCGCACCCCGCCCGCGGGTGCCGCGCCCGGTGCGGAAGCTCTCCTGGGCGATCACGCTCACTTCGGCCCTGCTCATCGTGCTCGGCACGACGGTGACCGGCGCCGGCAAGCACGCCGGCGACAGCAGCGACGTCCCCCGCATGCCGTGGGACTGGACGAACGCCGCCCACCTCCACGCCGTCGCCGCCTGGGTCGTCTGCGCCCTGGCGCTCGCGATGTGGCTGGTCCTGCGGGTGGTGGACGCCCCGCTCGACACCCGGGCCCGCGCCCGCGAGCTGCTGATCGTGCTGCTCGCGCAGGGCGCGATCGGTTACGTCCAGTACTTCACCGGGGTCCCCGAGCTCCTGGTCGCCGTCCACATGCTCGGCTCCTCTCTGATGTGGATCGCCGTCCTGCGCCTCGCCCTGAGCCTCCGCGAGCGCCCGGTTCCCGCCGCCGGCATCCCGGCCCAGGCCGACCCCGAGCTCGCGACCGCCTGAGGCTCGCCGGACGACGCCCGAGCCCGTCCGGGACCACCCGGATCCGCCCGGATCCCCGCCCGGGAGCGGGGGTCCGGGCGGATGCGGCTATACGGGGACCGGTGCGCGCAACAGCGCCTCGGGCAGGTAGCCGGAGCGGACGCCCGGCTCCCAGTCGTGCGCCAGGTGCGCGAGCGCGGCCGCCGCGACGGCGCCCACCGGCAGCAGGGTCCTGGGCGCCGGATCGGCTCCGACGCCCGCGCGGTGCTCCTCCAGCCGGTCCGCGAGCGCCTGCTCGAAGCCCTCGCGGTCGTCGTCGAGCAGCACGCGCAGCAGCCGCTGGTCGGGGCCGAGCGGGCCGGCCGCGTCGAGGGCCCGGGCCGCGCTCGCGCGCTTTTCGGCGTCGGGCCGGCGCACCGGGACGGCCCCGGGTACGGCGCCGGGGTGGCGCCCGCTCTCCACGGTCAGATACGCGCAGAGGGCGTCCATCTCGGCGAGGTCCGCCGGCTCCGAGACCGAGTCGAACCGTGAGTACGGCACTCCCGAGCGGATCGCGGGCGCGTAGTCCTTCACGAGCAGCGGACCGATCACCCGCCGCCGCTCCCAGACCAGCCCGCTGATCAGGCACAGGGCGAACGTGTCGACCCAGGTGCGCGCCGTGGGTGCCCGGTGCCCCGGGTCCGCGCCCTCGATGTAGAGCTGGTCGTCGCTGGAGAGCGTCCGGTCGACCAGGGGCAGCGGCACGTCCCAGTCCCCTTCGGGGAAGCACCCGACGCCCAGCACGCCGAGGGCGCACTCGGCGGCGGTGAGCAGCGCCGTCCTCGAGGATTCGGCGGCGAGCTCCGGGTCCTCGACGGTGCGGGCCCCGACGTGGTCGAGGAGTTCGTCGCGGGCCGCCCCGAGGCGCACGAGCGACATCCCGACGCCGTACCGGAGGTCGTGCCAGTGCTCGAAGGTCTGCCCCCGGACATCCTCGAGCACGCGTCCGATCCGTGCCCCGTCGACCTGGTGTCCTGTCACTTCCCGCATGGCGTCCGCTCCCCGTGATCCGTTCGATCTTGCCGGGGAACGCTACCAACGCGGTCCGACAGCGGGCCGCGCCAGCCGGTAGACCCGGCGGGCGTTGTCCCCCGCGATCATGGCGGCGACCCGCTGGGCGTCCGTACGGGACCAGGCGCCGTCCATGACCCATTCGCCGAGCACCCGGGTGAGCGCGGTGCGGAAGACGCTCGCGGCGACCACGTGGAGTTCGGGCAGTCCGTGGGCGCCGCTGGAGAAGAGCAGCTTCCCGAACGGCGCCCGCTCCAGGACCTCGGCGAGGACGGCGGCCGCCCGCGCCCCGGTGTGGGCGAGGACGGGTCCCAGGTCCGCGTACACATGGGGGTGCGCTCCGGTCAGCCGGGCGGCGGTGCGGTGGTGCGGATAGGAGTGCACCAGGACCAGGTCGGTGCCGAGTCCGCCGGTGGCGGCGGCGAAGCCGGCGACCGATGCGGGGTCCCGGTCCCCGGTGTGCAGCTGGAGGGGGCGCCCCGCGGTGACCGCGATCCAGAGCAGATGGCGGAGCAGGACGGGGTCGGTGAGCCGCCCTCCCGCCGGCCGTCCGGCGAGCCAGCGCCCCGCCGCGCCGCGCACCTCCCCGGGTCCCGGCGGCTCGGGCGTGTACGCGAGGCCTTGGCGTACACCCGCCACGGAGGCGAAGGCCACGGCGTTGACGGCGGCCCCGTGGACGGCCTCGGCGAGGTTGGCGAGAAAGGCGTCGACGGTCCCCGAGGTGTCGGCGATCTGTTCGGCGAGGGGTTCGAGGCGGACGATCTCGTGGGCCTCGGCGGCGCCGGTGGTGCCGAGCTCGGCGGGTCCCGTCAGATCGTCGGGGAGTCCGGTGCCGGCCAGCTGGTCCGGTAGCCCCGTGTCTACGAGATAGGTGGCGATCCCGGAGGCCCGGAGCAGGCGCCTGCCCGCCTCGGCGACGCCGAGCTCACGGCGGCGGGCGAGATAGCGGGCGGGCGGGCAGTGCGGTTCCAGACCGAGGAGCGGCGGGCACCAGCGGCGCACGGCGAAGCCGGTCTGGGTGTCGAAGAAGGTGGTGCCCGCGGCGGGCAGCGCGGTGCTCCCGCCGAGCTGGGCGCCGAGGTGGGCCTCGAAGGTGCCGAGGCCGAGCTCCGTACGGAGCACCCCGTGGCAGTACTGGTCCACCAGGCTCGGCGTGTCGATCATCTCGGGGGGCTCCCTGTGTGGACGTGTCGCGTCTCCACACGTCCTAACGGGTGAGCCCCGCGCGAGGTTGTTGGCTCAGCCGTTGGAGGGGCCGCCGATCTGGATACCGGCCATCCGGCTCCACTCGTACGGGCCCGTGGCGACCTTGGCGGCGAACTCGCCGTCGAACTCCTCGTGGAGGGTGAGACCGGCCTTCTCGGCGGCCTGCTGCGCGATCGCGTACGTGGGGGCCACCAGGTCGCCCCAGCCGCCGTCGGTGCCGACGAGGACGATCCGGGTGCCCGCCTGGCCGATGTGCGCGAGGTGGCCCTCGGAGCCGCCGTGCTCCTTGGAGAAGGCCTTGATCTCCTTGGCGAGCTTGGCCGCCTTGCGCTCTGCCTGCTTCGTTTCTGCCATGAAAAGGATGCTACCGAGGGGTAGATCTACTGGCGACGGCCGGGTCACGTGGCCTATCCCACGTAACCCGGCCGTCTGCCGGTCTGATCATCTGAGCGCCTGGCCCGTCCCCTCCGGAAGGGAGGGCCCGGGCCGGAGGAGACGGTCTAGCGGAGGAAGGGGTCCACCGCGACCGCCACGAAGAGCAGCGACACATAGGTGATGGACCAGTGGAACAGGCGCATCTCCTTGAGCTTCGCGCCGGTCGCGCCCGCGTTGGCGCGGTTGAGCAGCCCGTGCGCCTCCCAGAGCCACCAGCCGCCGGTCACCAGCGCCACCGTCAGGTAGAACCAGCCGGTGTAGCCGAGCGGCGTGAGCAGCAGCGAGACGGCGACCATCACCCAGCTGTACGCGACGATCTGCTTGGCCACGACCTTGTTGGAGGCCAGCACCGGGAGCATCGGCACGCCCGCGCGCGCGTAGTCGTCCTTCACCTTCATCGACAGCGGCCAGTAGTGCGGCGGCGTCCAGAAGAAGATGACGAGGAAGAGGATGATCGCGGCCCACGACATCGAGTTCGTGACGGCGGACCAGCCGATGAGCACCGGCAGACAGCCGGCGATGCCGCCCCAGACGATGTTCTGCGCGGTGCGCCGCTTGAGGATCATCGTGTAGACGACGACGTAGAAGAGGAGCGCGCCGAGCGAGAGGGCGGCCGAGAGCCAGTTGACGAGCAGCCCGAACCAGAGGGTGGAGACCACGGCGAGCGTGAGGCCGAAGACCAGGCCCTCGCGCGGCGTCAGGACACCGGTGACCAGCGGACGCTGGGAGGTGCGGTCCATCAGCGCGTCGATGTCGCGGTCGATGTACATGTTCAGCGCGTTGGCGCCGCCCGCCGACAGATAGCCGCCGAAGCAGGTGGCGAGCACCAGCCACAGGTCGGGCACGCCCTGCTCGGCGAGGAACATCACCGGAACGGTGGTGATGAGCAGCAGCTCGATGATCCGCGGCTTGGTCAGCGCCACATATGCCTTGACGCGGGCCCCGAACGGCCGATGGCCCCCCGGGCTGGGAGTCAAGACGACCCCTGCGGGTCGGGACTCGACGGCCGTCACGCACACCCCTGACAGAGAAATTCCCAGCAAGCCGCCCGGACGAAGACGGGGCAAAGCTTGCGCGTACCACGCCACTGTAGACGTTGCCCAGACGCCGATCTTCGCGGGGGTGGGGTCGTGTTGAGGGGGTGTGTCCCAAGGCGTGGACACGCTTCGGGAGGCGAACTCACACGGGCGGCGGCAGTCTTGCTGTGTCCGCTCATTTGAGGGGCATGCACACGAAAAGAGGGACGTTCCGGCGGGGGTAGGCTCGACAACGCCGGTACACCCTCAGTCACCGGCTTCAGACATGTGGAGAGGAGCCCTGACCCAGGGTGAGCACTAAGCCGACCACCACAGACCTCGAGTGGACCGAGTTGGACCAGCGCGCGGTGGACACCGCCCGCATCCTGGCGGCGGACGCCGTACAGAAGGTCGGCAACGGCCATCCCGGTACGGCGATGAGCCTGGCGCCCGCCGCGTACACCCTCTTCCAGAAGGTGATGCGGCACGACCCGGCCGACCCCGAGTGGGTCGGGCGCGACCGGTTCGTCCTCTCCGCGGGACACTCGTCCCTGACCCTCTACACCCAGCTGTACCTGGGTGGCTTCGGTCTCGAGCTGGACGACCTGAAGGCCTTCCGCACCTGGGGCTCGAAGACCCCCGGGCACCCGGAGTACGGCCACACCGCCGCCGTCGAGACCACCACGGGCCCGCTGGGCCAGGGTGTCGCCAACGCCGTGGGCATGGCGATGGCCGCCCGCTACGAGCGCGGCCTGTTCGACCCGGAGGCCGCCACCGGCGCCTCCCCGTTCGACCACCACGTCTACGCGATCGCCGGTGACGGCTGCCTCCAGGAGGGCATCTCCGCCGAGGCGTCCTCGCTCGCCGGCCACCAGAAGCTCGGCAACCTGATCCTGCTGTGGGACGACAACCACATCTCGATCGAGGGCGACACCGAGACGGCCGTGTCCGAGGACACGATGAAGCGGTACGAGGCGTACGGCTGGCACGTCCAGCGCGTCGAGCCGCAGGCCAACGGCGACCTGGACCCGGCCGCGCTGTACACGGCGATCAGGGCCGCCGAGGCCGAGACCGAGCGTCCGTCGTTCATCGCGATGCGCTCGATCATCGCCTGGCCCGCCCCGAACGCGCAGAACACCGAGGCCGCGCACGGCTCGGCGCTCGGCGACGAGGAGATCGCGGCCACCAAGCGCGTCCTCGGCTTCGACCCGGAGCAGACCTTCGAGGTCACCGACGAGGTCATCGCGCACACCCGCTCGCTCGGCGACCGCGGCCGTGAGGCCCGCGCCGCGTGGGAGAAGTCGCTCGCCGAGTGGCGTACGGCCAACCCGGAGCGCGCCGCCGAGTTCGACCGCATCCAGGCGAACGAGCTGCCGGCCGGCTGGGCCGAGAAGCTCCCGGTCTTCGAGCCGGGCAAGGGTGTCGCCACCCGCGCCGCCTCGGGCCAGGTCCTCAAGGCGCTCGGCGCGGTCATCCCGGAGCTGTGGGGCGGCTCTGCCGACCTCGCCGGCTCCAACAACACGACGATCGACAAGGACTCGTCGTTCCTGCCCGAGGGCAACCCGCTGCCGGAGGCCGACAAGTACGGCCGCACGATCCACTTCGGCATCCGCGAGCACTCCATGGCCGCGGAGATGAACGGCATCGCGCTGCACGGCAACACGCGCATCTACGGCGGCACCTTCCTGGTGTTCTCCGACTACATGCGCAACGCGGTGCGTCTGTCGGCCCTCATGCACCTCCCGGTGACGTACGTCTGGACCCACGACTCGATCGGTCTGGGCGAGGACGGCCCGACGCACCAGCCGGTGGAGCACCTGGCCTCGCTGCGCGCGATCCCCGGTCTCAACGTGGTCCGTCCGGCCGACGCCAACGAGACGGCCATCGCCTGGCGCGAGATCATGCAGCGTCACACCAAGGTCTTCGGCAAGGGCGCCCCGCACGGCCTCGCGCTCACCCGTCAGGGTGTGCCGACGTACGCGCCGAACGAGGACACGGTCAAGGGCGGCTACGTGCTCTTCGAGGCCGAGGGCGGCGCTCCGGAGGTCGTGCTGATCGGCACGGGCTCCGAGGTGCACCTGGCCGTCGAGGCCCGTGAGCAGCTCCAGGCCGCCGGTGTCCCGACCCGCGTGGTCTCGATGCCGTCCGTGGAGTGGTTCGAGGAGCAGGGCCAGGAGTACAAGGACTCCGTCCTGCCGCCGTCGGTGAAGGCCCGTGTCGCGGTCGAGGCCGGTATCGGTCTCACCTGGCACCGGTACGTCGGGGACGCCGGCCGGATCGTCTCGCTGGAGCACTTCGGTGCCTCGGCGGACGCGAAGGTCCTGTTCCGCGAGTTCGGTTTCACGCCGGAGGCGATCGTCGCCGCCGCCCGGGAATCGATCGCCGCCGCCGCGCGCTGACGCGCATACGTACGACTTAATGGAGATGGAATTCTCATGACAGACGCTCTCAAGCGCCTCTCCGACGAAGGCGTCGCGATCTGGCTGGACGACCTCTCGCGCAAGCGGATCACGTCCGGCAACCTGGCCGAGCTCCTCGACCAGAGCCATGTGGTCGGTGTGACCACCAACCCGTCGATCTTCCAGAAGGCGATCTCCTCGGGTGACGGTTACGAGCAGCAGCTCGCCGACCTCGCCGCCCGCAAGGTGACCGTCGACGAGGCCATCCGCATGATCACGACGGCGGACGTCCGCGACGCCGCCGACATCCTGCGGCCGGTCTTCGAGGCGACCGACGGCCAGGACGGCCGGGTCTCCATCGAGGTCGACCCCCGTCTCGCCCACGAGACGACCGCCACCATCGCCGAGGCCAAGCAGCTGGCCTGGCTGGTGGACCGCCCCAACACGCTGATCAAGATTCCGGCGACCAAGGCGGGTCTGCCGGCGATCACCGAGGTCATCGGTCTCGGCATCAGCGTCAACGTGACGCTGATCTTCTCGCTGGAGCGCTACCGCGCGGTCATGGACGCCTACCTGGCGGGTCTGGAGAAGGCCCGCGAGCGCGGCCTCGACCTCTCCAAGATCCACTCGGTGGCCTCCTTCTTCGTGTCCCGCGTGGACTCGGAGATCGACAAGCGCCTGGACGGCATCGGCACCGACGAGGCCAAGGCGCTCAAGGGCAAGGCCGCCCTGGCCAACGCCCGTCTCGCCTACGAGGCGTTCGAGGAGGTCTTCTCCTCCGAGCGCTGGACCGCCCTCGACAAGGCGCAGGCCAACAAGCAGCGTCCGCTGTGGGCCTCGACCGGCGTCAAGGACCCGGCGTACAAGGACACCCTGTACGTCGTGGACCTGGCCGCCCCCGGCACGGTCAACACCATGCCGGAGGCCACCCTGGAGGCCACCGCCGACCACGGCGTGGTCGAGGGTGACACCGTGCGCGGCACGTACGACCAGTCGCGGGCCGAGCTCGCGGCCGTCGAGAAGCTGGGCATCGCCTACGACGACGTCGTCCAGCTCCTCGAGGACGAGGGCGTCGAGAAGTTCGAGGCGTCCTGGAACGACCTTCTCAAGTCCACCGAGGCGGAGCTCCAGCGCCTCGCACCTTCGGAGGCGTAAGCACTTTGAGCGCAGTCCACGGAGCCAACCCGCTCCGTGACGCCGCAGACCGACGGCTCCCGCGCATCGCGGGGCCGTCGGGTCTGGTGATCTTCGGCGTCACGGGCGATTTGTCCCGTAAGAAGCTGATGCCTGCCGTCTACGACCTGGCCAACCGCGGCCTGCTGCCGCCGGGCTTCTCGCTCATCGGCTTCGCCCGCCGCGAATGGCAGGACGAGGACTTCGCGCAGGAGGTCCACGACGCCGTCGAGCAGCATTCGCGCACCCCGTTCCGCGAGGAGGTGTGGCAGCAGCTGATCCAGGGGATGCGTTTCGTCCAGGGCGACTTCGACGACGACGAGGCCTTCGAGCAGCTCAAGGCCACCATCGAGGAGCTGGACAAGGCGCAGGGCACCGGAGGCAACTTCGCCTTCTACCTGTCCGTGCCGCCGAAGTTCTTCCCCAAGGTCGTCCAGCAGCTCAAGAAGCACGGGCTGGCCGAGCAGAAGGACGGCTCCTGGCGCCGCGCGGTCATCGAGAAGCCCTTCGGGCACGACCTGGTCTCCGCCAAGGAGCTCAACGAGGTCGTCCACGAGGTCTTCCCGCCCAACGAGGTCTTCCGGATCGACCACTACCTCGGCAAGGAGACCGTCCAGAACATCCTGGCGCTCCGCTTCGCCAACACCCTCTTCGAGCCGATCTGGAACCGGTCGTACGTCGACCACGTGCAGATCACCATGGCCGAGGACATCGGCATCGGCGGCCGCGCCGGCTACTACGACGGCATCGGCGCCGCCCGTGACGTCATCCAGAACCACCTGCTCCAGCTGCTCGCGCTGACCGCGATGGAGGAGCCCGCCTCCTTCGACGCCGACGCGCTGGCCGCCGAGAAGGTCAAGGTCCTCGGCGCGGTGAAGGTGCCCAAGGACCTGGGCAAGTCCACGGTCCGCGGCCAGTACGCGGCCGGGTGGCAGGGCGGCGCGAAAGCCGTCGGCTATCTCCAGGAAGACGGTATCGACCCCCAGTCGAAGACCGACACCTACGCGGCCATCAAGCTGGAGATCGACAACCGCCGCTGGGCGGGCGTCCCCTTCTACCTGCGCACCGGCAAGCGGCTCGGCCGCCGCGTCACCGAGATCGCGGTCGTCTTCCAGCGCGCCCCGCACTCCCCCTTCGACTCCACCGCGACCGAGGAACTCGGCCGCAACGCCATCGTCATCCGGGTCCAGCCGGACGAGGGCGTGACGGTGCGGTTCGGCTCCAAGGTGCCCGGCACCCAGATGGAGATCCGGGACGTGTCGATGGACTTCGCCTACGGCGAGTCCTTCACGGAGTCCAGCCCCGAGGCGTACGAGCGGCTCCTCCTCGACGTCCTGCTCGGCGACTCGAACCTCTTCCCGCGTGTCGAGGAGGTCGAGCTGTCCTGGAAGATCCTCGACCCGATCGAGCAGTTCTGGGACAAGCACGGCAAGCCCGCGCAGTACCAGTCCGGGACCTGGGGTCCCGTCGAGGCGGACGAGATGCTCGCACGAGACGGACGGAGCTGGCGCAGGCCATGAAGACCGACCTGACGGACACCACGTCCTCCAAGATCAACAAGGCGCTGGTGCTCGGGCGGCGGGCGATCGGCACGCCGGCCGTCGGCATGGTGCTCACCCTTGTCATCGTCACCGACGAGGAGAACGCCTACGACGCGCTGAAGGCTGCGAACGAGGCGTCCCGCGAGCACCCCTCGCGGACCCTCGTCGTCATCAAGCGGGTCTCGCGCTCCCCGCGGGACCGCTCCAAGGCACGACTCGACGCCGAGGTCCGCCTCGGCGCCGACGCCAGCACCGGTGAGACGGTGGTCCTCCGGCTGTACGGCGAGGTCGTCGACCACGCCCAGTCGGTGGTCCTGCCGCTGCTCCTCCCGGACGCGCCCGTCGTCGTCTGGTGGCCGGTGAACGCGCCGACCGACCCGGCGAAGGACCCGCTGGGCGCGCTCGCCCAGCGCCGGGTGACCGACACGTACGCCGCCGAACAGCCCATCCATGAGCTGACCGCGCGCGCGGACGCGTACACCCCGGGCGACACCGACCTCGCGTGGACCCGGATCACCCCGTGGCGTTCGATGCTCGCCGCGGCGCTCGACCAGGTCGTGTGCGAGGTGACCTCCGCCGAGGTGGAGGGCGAGGAGTTCAACCCGAGCGTCGAGCTGCTCGCGATGTGGCTGTCGGACCGGCTGAAGGTGCCGGTGCGGCGCTCGAAGTCGACCGGCCCCGGTCTCACCTCCGTACGGATGGAGACCAGCACCGGCCCGATCGTGCTCGACCGGCCGGACGGCTCGCTCGCGACGCTCTCCATCCAGGGACAGCCGGACCGTGCGGTGGCGCTCAAGCGCCGGGACACGGCCGAGCTGATCGCCGAGGAGCTGCGTCGTCTCGACCCGGACGACACCTACGCCACGGCGCTGAAGTTCGGTCTGGAACGGCTGGACGAGGAGGCGGCCGTGACCGCCCCCGCGGCGGAGCCCGAGGCGGAGGCGGCCCCGGCCGCCGCCGAGGCGAAGCCCACGGCGAAGCCCACGGCGAAGAAGGCCCCGGCCAAGAAGGCGGCGGCCAAGTGAGCACCCCCCAGCTGGTCGTCCACCGCGACAAGGAGCTGATGGCCGAGGCCGCGGCCGCCCGGCTGATCACGAAGATCGTGGACGCCCAGGCCGCCCGCGGCTCCGCCTCGGTGGTGCTCACCGGCGGACGCAACGGCAACGGTCTCCTCGCGGCGCTCGGTTCGGCGCCCGCGCGGGACGCCGTCGACTGGTCGCGGCTCGACCTGTGGTGGGGCGACGAGCGTTTCCTGCCCGAGGGCGACCCCGAGCGGAACGTCACCCAGGCCCGGGAGGCGCTGCTCGACCGGGTGCCGCTCGACCCGGCGCGGGTGCACGCGATGCCGGCCTCCGACGGTCCGTACGGCAGCGATGTCGACGCCGCCGCGGCCGCGTACGCGCGGGAGCTCGCGGACGCCGCGGGTCCCGGTGACCACGGCGGGGTGCCGACCTTCGACGTCCTGATGCTGGGCGTCGGGCCGGACACCCATGTGGCCTCGCTCTTCCCGGAGCTGCCCGCGGTCCGCGAGACCGAGCGGACGGTCGTCGGTGTGCACGGCGCGCCCAAGCCGCCGCCGGTCCGGGTCTCGCTGACCCTTCCGGCGATCCGGGCGGCGAAGGAGGTCTGGCTGCTCGCGGCCGGTGCGGACAAGGCGAAGGCGGCGGCGATCGCGCTGTCGGGAGCGGGCGAGGTGCAGGCCCCGGCGGCGGGCGCCTACGGCCGCTCGCGCACGCTGTGGCTGCTCGACGCGGCCGCGGCCTCGGAGCTGCCGCGGAGTCTGTACCCGCCGGCGTCCGCCTGACGCGATGCCCCGGAGGCCCGGTTCACCTTTCGGTGGGCCGGGCCTCCTGCGTGTCCCGCTCGTCCCGCGTGGTCTGCGTGTCCCGCGTGGGCACGGGTTCGAGAAAGGGCGTGAGCAGGTCCGGTACGGCCCCGGCGGCGAAGGTCAGGCCCTGGGTCCGGCCCACGTCGCGGATGTCGTAAGCCCCCGCTCCGGCCGCCGTGGTGGCGGTCAGGGTGAGGACGCCGGCGCGCCGCTGGAAGTACGACTGCTTGACGGTCCAGCCGATGACGCCGGAGCGCTGCAGGGCGACCGTGGCACGCCGGACCGTACCCGAACGGGTGACGAGGTAGGCGCCGCTGACGCCGTGTCCGAGGCTCCGGTAGGCGTCGAGGGCGAACAGCACGGCGACCGGGGTGAGGACGACCACGCAGCCGGCCGCCACGTAGAGCAGGACCGGGGTGAGGAGCAGCCCGAGGAGGGCGAGGACCGCCACGGGCACGAGGACGCTCCACAGCGCCCAGCCCACCCTGCGGGTACGGGCGGCGCGCGGATGGACGGCGAGGGGCGCCCCGGTGGGCGGCTCCGGCTCGCGCAGGACCTGGGCGGCGACCCGGTCGGCGACGGCCCGCTCCACGGCCGGCAGCAGGGTCTTGAGGTCGGTGTGCCGGTCGTCGCCGCTCTCGGTGAGACCGGTGGCGACGGCGTCGACGCGGGCGGCCCCGCACAGCCGGACGCCGAGCGGCTCGACCAGCTCGATCCCCCGCAGTCTGCGCTCCTCCAGGGAGACCGACCGGGCGGTGAAGAGGCCGCGGGAGACCCGCACGGTGCCGCCCGGCTCACGCTCCAGACGGTAGTTCCACCACATCTCGACCCAGAGGCCGAGGGCGCCGACGGCACCGGCGACGGTGGCGAGGAGGATCAGGTCCACGATGATCCAGGTGACGGAGACGTCCCGGAAGCGGTCGCCTATCCAGTCGATGACCTTCCCCTGTGCGCCGAACCACTCGCTGACCTGCATGACGGCGCCGGCCGCCGCGCCACCGAGGGCGGGGGCGAGGAAGGAGACGGGGGCGTAACGGATCCAGCGCGGGTCGAGGACGGCCAGGGTGGGGTCGTGGACCGGGTCCTCGGCGGCGGTGACGGCGGCGCGGGCGAGCAGTTCGTGCCGGAGCCGCTCGCCCTCGGCCCGGGTGACCAGGTCGAGTTCGAGGGTGGACTCGCCGCCCGAGGTGTGTTCGCCGGTGCCGATCCGGACCTTGACGAGGCCGAAGACGCGCTGAAGGGGGTTGGCGGTGAGGTCGGCGCTGCGGATGCGCTCGCGGGTGAGCGAGCGGCGCTGGACGACGAGGAGTCCGGTGTGGAGTTCGACGCGCTCGCGGCCGACGCGGTAACGGGTGCGGCGGAAGCGGACGGTCTCGGCGACGATGTCGACGGCGAGGGCGAGGGCGACGCCCGTGGCGACCCACGCGAAGGCCTGCCACAGGGGCCGTGAGCCGGCCAGGCCGAACGCGGTGGGCAGCGCGGCTCCGGCGAGGACGCCGGAGAAGAGGACGACACGGACGAGGACGGTCCGGGGATCGAGTTGCAGCCAGTCGGTCTCCTGGTCCACCTTCTCGGCGCGGTCCACGCTCATGTGGCGTCCCCGGGGGTGTCCTGGGTGATGGCGGTCAGCCGTTCGGCGAGGTCGGCGGCCAGCTCGTGGTCGAGGCCCGCGATCCGGAGGGCGCCCTTGGAGGAGGCGGTGGTCACGGTGACGGTGGCGAGCCGGAAGAGCTGCTCCAGCGGGCCGCGCGAGGTGTCGACGGTCTGGATCCGGGACATCGGGGCGATCCGCCACTCCTGCCAGAAGGCCCCCGTGCGGACGTAGACGGCGTCCTCGGTGACCTCCCAGCGGTGGACCCGGAACCACCAGGCGGGGAAGAACGCGGTACAGGCGAGGCCCAGGGCCGCCACGGCCGTGGCCGCGGCCAGCAGCCAGAACCGGGCGGGCCCGATGAGGGCGCCGAGGACTCCGAGGACCACCACCGGTACGGCGGTGGTCGTCAGGAGCCGGCTCCGCCACCAGGCGACGGCCCGCTCGTCCACGGCGTTCCTGGGCGGTCGCAGTCGTATCGCGTTCTCCCCCGTCATGGTCCTACCGTCCGCGCAGCGAGCGGTAGGCGGAGACCAGACCGGCGGTGGAGCTGTCGAGCGGCTCGCCGGCGCCCTCGCCGTCGGTCAGGACCGGCTCGATCCGCTTGGCGAGGACCTTGCCGAGTTCGACGCCCCACTGGTCGAAGGAGTCGATGTTCCAGACGGCGCCCTGGACGAAGACCTTGTGCTCGTACAGCGCGATGAGCTGGCCGAGGACGGACGGGGTGAGTTCGTCCGCGAGGATCGTCGTCGTGGGGTGGTTCCCCTGGAAGGTCTTGTGCGGGACGAGCTCCTCGGGGACGCCCTCGGCCCGTACCTCCTCGGGGGTCTTGCCGAAGGCGAGGGCCTGGGTCTGGGCGAAGAAGTTCGCCATGAGCAGGTCGTGCTGGGCGACGAGACCGGGCAGCAGATCGGCGACCGGCCGGGCGAAGCCGATGAAGTCGGCCGGGATGACCTTGGTGCCCTGGTGGATCAACTGGTAGTACGCGTGCTGCCCGTTGGTGCCCGGGGTGCCCCAGACGACCGGTCCGGTCTGCCAGTCGACCCGGTTGCCCTCGCGGTCCACCGACTTGCCGTTGGACTCCATGTCGAGCTGCTGGAGGTAGGCGGTGAACTTGGACAGGTAGTGGGAGTACGGCAGGACGGCGTGCGACTGGGCGTCGAAGAAGGCGCCGTACCAGACGCCGAGGAGACCGAGCAGCAGCGGCGCGTTCTCCTCGGGCGGGGCGGTGCGGAAGTGCTCGTCGACGAGGTGGAAGCCGTCGAGCATCTCGCGGAAGCGCTCCGGGCCGATCGCGATCATCAGGGAGAGGCCGATGGCGGAGTCGTAGGAGTAGCGGCCGCCGACCCAGTCCCAGAACTCGAACATGTTCGCCGTGTCGATGCCGAACTCCTCGACCTTCTCGGCGTTGGTCGAGAGGGCCACGAAGTGCTTGGCGACGGCGTCCTGGTCGGCCTTCAGACCGGTGAGGAGCCAGTTCCGCGCGGAGGTGGCGTTGGTGATCGTCTCGATGGTGGTGAAGGTCTTCGAGGCGACGATGAACAGCGTCTCGGCCGGGTCGAGGTCGCGGACGGCCTCGTGCAGGTCGGCGCCGTCGACGTTGGAGACGAAACGGAGCGTCAGGTCCCGCTGGGTGAAGGAGCGCAGGACCTCGTAGGCCATGGCGGGGCCGAGGTCGGAGCCGCCGATGCCGATGTTGACGATGTTCTTGACCGGCTTGCCGGTGTGGCCGGTCCACTCGCCCGCGCGGACCTTGTCGGCGAACGCGCCCATCTTGTCGAGGACGGCGTGCACGCCGGGGACGACGTTCTCCCCGTCGACCTCGATCACGGCCCCGCGGGGCGCGCGCAGCGCGGTGTGGAGGACCGCCCGGTCCTCGGTGGTGTTGATCTTCTCGCCGCGGAACATGGCGTCGCGCAGCTCGGCGACGCCGGTGGCGGCGGCCAGTTCGCGCAGCAGGGTCAGCGTCTCGTCGGTGACGAGGTGCTTGGAGTAGTCCAGGTAGAGGTCGCCGACGCGCAGGGCGTAGCCGGTGCCACGCTCCGGCTCGGCGGCGAACAGGTCACGCAGATGGGTCTCGCCCAGCTGCTCACGGTGCTTGCCGAGGGCCGCCCACTCGGGCAGCCGGTTGAGCCTGGTGCGGCCTTCGTTGTTCATCTCGGACATCGCCCACTTCTTCTCGTACTGCTTGTCTGCCCCGCTGCGTCTCCAACCTAATTGATCAGAGGGGCCAACGACGCGACGGCGAGCGCGAACAGCGCCGCCGCGAGGAGGGCGGGTGTGTGCGGTCCCCAGCCGGCGGCCGCGGCTCCGCCGAGCAGCGCCCCGAGCGGGGCACCCGCGACGGCGAGGGTGCGGAAGGCCGCGGCGATGCGGCCGAGCATGCCCTCGGGGGCACGTTCCTGCATGAGGGTCGTCTGCTGGACGTTCCACACCGTCCCCATGAAGCCGAACACCGCCATGGCGCCGATCGACACCCCGAGGACGGGCACCGTCCCGAGCAGGACGAGACAGCCGGTCTGGACGGTCCCGGCGAGGAACACCGCGCGTACGCGTCCGGTCCGTTCGGCGATCCGCCGGGCGAGGAAGCCTCCGGCGACACCTCCGACGGCGAAGCCGGTGATCGTGGCCGCGTATCCGGTGTTCCCGGCGTGGAGGCCGTCGGTGACGAGGACGACGAGGGTGGCGATCAGGGCGCCCATGCCGATGTTGCAGAGGGTGGTGGCCGCGCAGAGCCACCACAGGGACCGGTCGCCGCGCAGGACGGCGATCCCCTCGGCCATCTCGGCGCGGAGGGTGGACCCGGCCGGCCGGGGCGGCCGCTCGGGCGCTCCGGTCCGCAGGGAGGCGATGAGGAGCGCGGCGAGGATGTAGGTGGCGGCGTCGGCCGCGTACGGCACGGCGGGCCCGGCGAGCAGCAGGGCGGGCACCACGGGTGCGGCGAGCAGTCCGCCGGCGAACTGCTGTCCGGTCATCAGGCGGGCGTTGGCCGCGGCCAGGGCCTCGGTGGGCACGAGGGCGGGCAGCAGTGCCGTGGCCGCGTTGTCGAAGAGGGTCTGCAGGGTGGTGAGGGCGAAGGCGAGGACGAGCAGCAGGGCTATGCCCGCGTGTCCGAGCGCGACGGCGACGGCGAACGCGGCCATGAGGCCGCCCCGTACGAGGTCGACCACCCACATGGCGCGCCGTTGGTCGACGCGGTCGGCGACGGCTCCGCCGAGGAGTCCGAAGAGCAGCCAGGGCAGGAAGCCGCAGGCGGTGACGGAGGCGATGAGGAGGGGGTCGTCGGTGAGCGAGGCGGCGAGCAGGGGCAGCGCGGCGGTGCGCAGCGAGTCGCCGAACCGGGAGACGACGGCGGCCGTCCAGAGTCTCCCGAAGCCACCCCGCCAGGTGGGCACGGCCTTGACGCCGGCCGGCGCCGTCGTCGTCGTCATACGGTCCCTCTCCCCCGCGTCCCGTCGGACCTCGTGGTCCGTCTCCGACCGACGGTAGGGGATGCCACCGACAACGGGACTTCCGCGCACGGACGCACGAACGGGCCTTGCCCGCGAACCGAGTTCGCGGGCAAGGCCCGTTCGTCACACCGTCACACCGTTGTCAGATCTCGCCGCGCAGTTTGGCCAGCGCCTCGGCGAGGATCGCCTCGCCGTCGGCGTCGCTGCGCCGCTCACGCACATAGGCGAGGTGGGTCTTGTACGGCTCCGTGCGCGGCGGGTCCGGCGGGTTGTCCCGGTCCTGGCCCGCCGGGAAGCCGCAGCGTGGGCAGTCCCAGGTCTCCGGGATCGCCGCGTCGCTGGCGAAGCTCGGCTGCGTCTCGTGCCCGTTCGAGCACCAGAAGGAGATGCGGGCGCGCGGCGCCGATTCGCCCCGCTCGGCCTCGCCCATCGGCCCCGCTCCGACCCGGCTTCCCCGGATCGCGTTGCCACTTGCCACGGTCGTAACTCCCTGCGTGATGGTGCTCGAAGATGCCCCAGTCTACGTAAGGCCCAACGCGCGTCCAGTGATTGGAGTTACCCGTCCAACTTCATCAGCAGACCAAGTACGACAATGCAGGCGAACCAGAGCAGACCGACCACGACGGTGATCCGGTCCAGGTTGCGCTCGGCGACCGAGGACCCACCGACGGAAGACTGCATTCCGCCACCGAACATGTCGGAGAGGCCGCCACCCTTCCCCTTGTGCATCAGCACGAGCAGCATCAGCAGCCCGCTGAAGACGATGAGGGCGATCGAGAACCCCATAACCACGGCTGGACCAACTTCCTCGGACTTATACGGACGGGGGCCGGGCACCTGCCCGACCCCCGCAAGGGTACGACGTAACTCCGCTACCGCATACTCACTGGTCGCGGAAGCGGACGATCTTGACGAACTCGTCGGCGTCCAGGGCCGCGCCGCCCACGAGGGCGCCGTCGACGTCCGGCTGCGCCATGATCGCGCCGACGTTGCCGGACTTGACCGAGCCGCCGTACTGGATGCGGACCTTGTCGGCCAGCTCCTGCGAGTACAGCTCCGCGAGGCGGCCGCGGATCGCCCCGCAGACCTCCTGGGCGTCGTCCGGGGTGGCGACCTCGCCGGTGCCGATGGCCCACACCGGCTCGTAGGCGATCACGATCGTCTCCGCCTGCTCGGCGGGGACGTCCTTCAGGCCGCCGTCGAGCTGGGCGAGGGTGTACTCGACCTGGTTGCCGGCCTTGCGGATGTCCAGGCCCTCGCCGACGCAGAGGATCGGGGTCACGCCGTGCTTGAAGGCGGCCTTCACCTTGGCGTTGCAGACCTCGTCGTTCTCGGCGTGGTACTGCCGGCGCTCGGAGTGGCCGACGGCCACGTAGGCGCACTTCAGCTTGGACAGCATCAGGCCCGAGATCTCGCCGGTGTAGGCACCGGAGTCGTGCGCCGAGATGTCCTGGGCGCCGTACTTGATCTTGAGCTTGTCGCCGTCGATCAGGGTCTGGACGGACCGCAGATCGGTGAAGGGGACCAGGACCGCGACCTCACAGGCGTCGTAGTCCTTGTCGGTCAGGGCGAAGGCGAGCTTCTGGACGTGGGCGATGGCCTCGAGGTGGTTGAGGTTCATCTTCCAGTTCCCCGCCATCAGCGGGGTGCGGGTGCTGCTCATGAAAGGTTCAGTCCTCCAGTGCGGCGAGGCCGGGAAGCGTCTTGCCCTCGAGGTACTCGAGGGAGGCGCCGCCGCCGGTCGAAATGTGGCCGAATGCCTTCTCGTCGAAGCCCAGGATGCGGACGGCGGCGGCGGAGTCGCCACCACCGACGACCGTGAAGGCCGGGGAGTCGACGAGCGCCTGGGCGACGGCCTTGGTGCCCTCGGCGTAGTCAGGGTGCTCGAAGACGCCCATCGGACCGTTCCAGAAAACGGTTCCGGCGTCGGCGAGCTTCGAGGCGTAGAGCTTACGGGTCTCCGGACCGATGTCCAGGCCCTCCTCGTCCGCCGGGATGGCGTCCGCGGCGACCGTGGTCGGGTTGGCGGGAGCCTTGGTCTTGAGGTCCGGGAACTCGGGCGAGACCAGGACGTCGACGGGGAGGACGAACTCCACGCCGCGCTCCTTGGCGCGGTCCAGGTACTCCTGGACCGCCGGGATCTGGTCCTTCTGGAGAAGCGAGATGCCGACCTCGTGGCCCTGGGCCTTGAGGAAGGTGTACGCCATGCCGCCGCCGATGAGGATGCGGTCGGCCTTCTCCAGGAGGTGGTCGATCACGCCGAGCTTGTCGGAGACCTTGGCGCCGCCGAGTGCGACCACGTACGGCCGCCTGACGTCCTCGGTGAGCTTCTTCAGGACGCCGACCTCGGTGGCGATGAGGTAGCCCGCGGCGTGCGGCAGGCGCGCCGGGAGGTCGAAGACCGAGGCGTGCTTGCGGTGCACGGCGCCGAAGCCGTCGCCGACGTAGACGTCGGCGAGGGCGGCCAGCCTGTCCGCGAACGCGCCGCGCTCGGCGTCGTCCTTGGAGGTCTCGCCGGCGTTGAACCGCAGGTTCTCGATCACGGCGACCCCGCCGTCGGCGAGGCCCGCGACGGTGGCGGTGGCGGAGTCGCCGACCGTGTCCGTCGCGAAGGCCACCTCGGCGCCGAGGAGCTCGCCGAGCCGCGCGGCGGCCGGGGCGAGCGAGAACGCCGGGTCCGGGGCGCCCTTCGGGCGGCCCAGGTGCGAGGCGACCACGACGCGGGCACCCGCGTCGGCGAGCGCCTTGACCGTGGGAACGACGGCGCGGATGCGGCCGTCGTCGGTGATGGTGGTGCCGTCGAGCGGCACGTTGAGATCGGCGCGGACGAACACCCGCTTGCCGGAGACGCCTTCGGCGAGAAGCTCGTCGATCGTCTTCATCTGTCACAGACTCCTTGGTACGCGGTGGAGCACACAAACAGGGCTCGCACAGCGCGGCGTTGCGCTGCCCGAGCCCTGCTCACATCGAAAGCCCGCCCTGAAGCTTAGAGCTGGCCGCCGACGAAGACGGTGAGGTCGACGAGACGGTTGGAGTAGCCCCACTCGTTGTCGTACCAACCCAGGATCTTCACCGTGTTGCCGTCCTGGACCATGGTCAGGGAGGCGTCGAAGGTGCAGGAGGCCGGGTCACTCACGATGTCCGAGGACACGATGGGGTCCTCGGTGTAGTACAGGATGCCCTTGAGGTCGCCGTCGTCGGCGGCCTTCTTGAACGCGGCGTTGACCTCGTCCTTCGTCACCTCGCGGTCGAGCGTGACGACCAGGTCGGTGGCGGAGCCGGTCGGGACCGGGACGCGCATGGCGATGCCGTCCAGCTTGCCCTTGAGCTGCGGGAGGACCAGGGCGGTGGCCTTGGCGGCACCGGTCGTGGTCGGGATGATGTTCTCCGCAGCGGCGCGGGCGCGACGCAGGTCCTTGTGCGGGAAGTCCAGGATGCGCTGGTCGTTCGTGTACGCGTGGACCGTGGTCATCAGGCCCTTGACGATGCCGAAGTTCTCGTCGAGAACCTTGGCCATCGGCGCGACACAGTTGGTGGTGCAGGACGCGTTCGAGATGACGTGGTGCTGCGCCGCGTCGTACTTGTCCTGGTTGACGCCCATGACGATGGTGATGTCCTCGTCGCTGGCCGGAGCCGAGATGAGGACCTTCTTGGCGCCGCCGGCGATGTGCTTCTCGGCGTCGGCCTTCTTGGTGAAGATGCCGGTCGACTCGATGACGATGTCGACGCCCAGCTCACCCCAGGGGATGTCGGCCGGGTTGCGCTCGGAGAGCACCTTGATGGTGTGGCCGTCGACCGTGATGGTGTCGGCGGTGTGGGTCACCTCGGCCTTGAGGCGGCCCAGGATGGTGTCGTACTTCAGCAGGTGTGCCGTGGTCGCGGTGTCACCCAGATCGTTGACAGCCACGATCTCGATGTCAGCACCCTGCTCAAGGAGCGCGCGGAAGTAGTTCCGGCCGATGCGGCCAAAGCCGTTGATGCCTACGCGGATCGTCACGAACCGATCTCCTCGTTAGGTACGCCGGTGTGCTCGACGCCGGCGAGATTTTTGTTTTTTGGGATGTCCCCGACCGCTTACGACCCTACCCCCACAGGGGGCCCCGAGTGACATCGGCCGCATCCGTACGAGCCCGGAAAGTGAGGTAAAACGGCCGACGGCCCGTACCTACCAACGGGTACGGGCCGTCGTGGGACCTTTGTCCCCACTACTCTCCGTCAGCGGCGGAGCACCCCGAGGGCGCGGCCGACGAGGCGTGCCCGCTCGGTCGCGCCGGGCACGTGCTCCAGGCCGTAGCCGAGGAGGACGGTGTCGCGGGTGGTGACCGCGGCCTGGGAGTGGAAGAGGGCCGCGGAGCGCGTCCAGTCGGAGCCGTTGCCGGGGCTGCCGGCGGGCGCGCCCGGCACGGTCCAGGCGCCGAAGGCGGTCTCGAAGCCCTCCGCCTCGGTGGTGGTCGCGGTGACGAGGCGGGTGTCGTCGACGAAGGCGCCCGTCTCTCCCGTGCCGGGGTCGGAGACGTAGGAGATCGAGAGCTCGACCTTCCTGCCCGCCCAGGCGCTCAGGTCGACGGAGGCCTGCCGCCAGCCGTTGGAGGGGCCGGTGAAGGCGTTCCAGGAGCCGGTGGTGCCGGTGGCGGCGCAGCCGTCCTCGCCGACGGTGAGGTAGTGGGCGAGGAAGGGGTGGCCGCGGACGTAGTAGCCCTCGCCGCAGTCGGCGGGGGGCTCGGCGGAGGTGCCGCCGTTGAGGTCGGGCAGGGTCGTCCAGTCGTCCTGGCCGACGGTGTGGGCCTCGACGACGAGGTTGTCGTAGCCGGGCTCGGTGTCGTAGCTGACCTGGAAGTCCAGGCGCGGTGCGGCCGCGGCCGCGACACCGGTGAGGTCGACGGTCCTGCTGAGCCGGGCCCAGGTGTCGTCGGCGTGCTTGACGGCCGCGAAGGTCGCGCCCTCGGCGGGCTCGAAGGGGGTGCGGATGCCCGGGTAGTCGCCGGCGGAGGCGCTGCTCGCGAACTGCGGGAAGTCCTTCGCCTTCAGCGTGTCCGAGGTGACGGTGTACGCGCCGGCGTTGTCCAGCGGGTTGTCGGCGGCGGCGCCGAGGCCCGCGCCGATGCCCGCGAAGGCTCCGGTGCCGGCGAAGGCGGGCGGGTTCTTGAGGCCCGCGCGGTGGTAGGCGCCGAGGTAGTACTGGGCGAAGTCGTTGGTCTCGGCCAGGCCGACCCGGGTGAGGCCGCCGGACTTCTCGCCGGCGTTGATCAGCTTGCCGCCGTCGTTGAGGTAGGCGCGGACGGCGAGCTGGGTGGCTCCGGAGGGCCGCTCGGCGCCGGTGTACCAGACGACCGTACGGAAGTGGGAGAGCACGCCGAGGGCGTCCGGGGTGCCCTGGGTGGCGACGTCCCAGACGGCGGCCTTGCGGCCGTTGTCGGCGAGCGCCTTCACATAGGCGGCGGTGTGCCGGGCGGCGGTGGTGCCGCCCTCGTCGGCGAGGACGAGCACGTCGCCGCGGGGCCGCTCGGCGACCTTGTAGGTGAAGGGGGCGGAGGCGGTGGCCCGGCCCTCGCGGGTGCGGGCGGTGAACCAGACCTCGACGGAGTCGCCGGGCCGGGCGTCCTCGACCTCGGCGCGGTACTCGTCGAAGTAGAGGTTGTCCTCGCCTCCGAAGGTCTCGCCGCCCTTCCAGGCGTCGAGCTCCTCGCTGTGGGTGCGACCGCCGTTGATCCGGTACTTCAGGGTCTTGCCGCGCAGGGACTTGCGCGCGGTGACGGCGATCTCCTGCTCCCCGCCGCGGGCGTAGGAGGTGGCGAAGGTCTTCGGGGTGAAGTCGGGGGCCTCGATGCCGACCGGGGAGACGGGCCGGTCCGGGTGGGCCGCGGTCTCGGCGACGGCGAGCGCGAAGGGGATGTTCTTGGCGAACTCGGCCTGGATCAGCTTCTCGTCGTCCGGGAAGGTGAAGACGGAGGCGCAGTCGGCCGGGTTCCAGGCGTCGTTCGGGTCGACCCGGGAGGCGGTGGCACAGGTCGACATCTCCGGGGTGAACATCTGCGTCCCGTTGACGTTGGCGGCGTGTCCGTCCGCCTCGCCGTTGGTGATGTAGAGCTCCGAGGAGACCTGCGGCCGGTAGCCGGGCACGGCCGAGTTCTGCGGGGTGCCGGCGAGGGCCTTGAGGGCCACGTCGTCGGGGGTGTCGGTGGCGACCTGCCAGCCCACGCCGTACAGCAGGAGCTGGGCGGCCGAGTGGTAGTTGATGCCGTACGCGAAGCCGATGCGCTTCTGGAAGGCGTCGAGGGCCTTGGTCTCGGGCTCCGACATGGGGCCCTTGCCGCGGAAGGTCTCGTCGGCGGGGTCGGGGGACGAGCCCTCGTTGTCGTAGCCCCACTTGTAGGCGAAGTTGCGGTTCAGGTCGACGCCGTCACCGGGGGCGATCCGACCGTCCCCGTCGTTGTCGCGGAGGTTCTTGCGCCACTGCCGGTTGTCGGGGTCGGCATGCGTGAAGTCGTAGCCGTCCGGGTTGGCGGAGAGCACGAACCACAGCTCGGTGGTGTCGACGATCCGGGTGATCCGCTCGTCCTTGCCGTACCCGTCGAGGTAGTGGTGGAGCAGCCGCCGGGTCATCTCGGGGGTGATCCACTCGCGCGCGTGCTGGTTGGACATGTACAGCGTGGCGGGCTTCGAGCCGTCCTTGGCGCGCTGGGCGCCCTTGCTGACCTTGAGGGCGAGGATGTCCTGGCCCTTGAGGGTCTTGCCGATGGAGACGACCTTGGTGATCCCGGGGTTGGCCCGGGCGGTGTCCAGGATCTCCTGCTTCAGGCCGTTCGGGCCCCCGTACGGGCGGAAGACGCCGTCGCCCGCGGCGGCCACCCGCTTCTCGGCCTGGGCGGTCAGCTGGTGCTCGGCGAGCTCGACGCCCTGGCCGCGCAGCTGACCGGCCTGCCGGCCGGTGAGGAAGAGCTCGACCGTGGCGGAGCCCTTCGCGGGCACCTGTTCGGTGAGTTCATGGGCGTCGGCACCGGCTTCGAGGAGCAGCGGAACCTGCTCCTTGGTGACCTGGGCCCGCCATACGGAGAGGCCGTCACCGCCGTCCCGGTCGTTCGGCTGCGCTCCGGCGACGGGCGCCGCCGCCACGCCCGCGATCAACAGTGAAGCCGCTGCGAGGATCGATCTCGCTCTGCGTCTCATGAGCCCCCCTTGTTGTCGTCTGTCACGAAGGTGAACAGACGCCAGGCTCATGGGCGCCCATGGGCCTGTCAAGGGTGCCTCGCGGGTGTACGAAAAAGCTGCCGGTGCCTCAGAAAGGCACCGGCAGCCCGGAGTTCAGGATTCCGTACGGATCATCCGACGAGGCTGTCGTCCAACTCCTCGGTCAGATTGGACTCGGTCCCGGGAATGCCCAGGTCCTGCGCCCTCTTGTCCGCCATCGCGAGCAGCCGACGGATCCGGCCGGCCACCGCGTCCTTCGTCAGCGGCGGGTCGGCGAGCGCGCCCAGCTCCTCCAGGGAGGCCTGCTTGTGCTCCATCCGGAGGCGGCCGGCGGCGGCGAGGTGCTCGGGCACCTCTTCGCCGAGGATCTCCAGGGCACGCTGCACCCGGGCCCCCGCGGCGACCGCGGCGCGGGCCGAGCGGCGCAGGTTGGCGTCGTCGAAGTTGGCCAGGCGGTTGGCGGTGGCGCGGACCTCGCGCCGCATCCGCCGCTCCTCCCAGGCGAGCACCGACTCGTGTGCGCCGAGCCGGGTGAGCAGGGCGCCGATCGCGTCGCCGTCACGGACGACGACCCGGTCCACCCCCCGCACCTCGCGGGCCTTCGCCCCGATGGAGAGCCGGCGCGCCGCGCCGACCAGGGCGAGCGCGGCCTCCGGACCCGGGCAGGTCACCTCGAGGGAGGAGGACCGGCCGGGCTCCGTCAGCGAGCCGTGCGCGAGGAACGCGCCCCGCCAGGCCGCCTCCGCGTCACAGGTCGCCCCGGAGACCACCTGCGGGGGGAGGCCCCGGATGGGACGGCCTCTGCCGTCCACGAGACCCGTCTGCCGGGCCAGCTGGTCGCCTCCGGCCACCACCCGCACCACGAAACGCGAGCCGCGCCGCAGTCCGCCGGGAGCCATCACGATCAGCTCCGAGCTGTGCCCGAAGATCTCCAGGATGTCCCGCTTGAGGCGGCGGGCCGCCATCGCGGTGTCCAGCTCCGCCTCGATCACGATGCGGCCGCTCACCAGGTGCAGCCCGCCCGCGAACCGCAGGATCGACGAGACCTCTGCCTTCCTGCAGCAGGTCCGGGTGACGGGAAGCCGGGAGATCTCGTCCTTCACCGCTGCCGTCATCGCCATGGGCCGATCCTTCCATGCATCCGAAAAATACGGTCGTACGCGGCGGCCAACAGCTCCGGGTCATGCTTCGCGGAGCCGTCGGGCCCGGCCACCGGCGCCAGCTCGACCGCGGCACCGAGCCGCTTGGCGGCATCGGCGAGGGACTCGCGGTCGGGCACGGCGGCCTCGTCGGCCAGCACCACGTCCAGGGCGAGTTTAGGGGCGTGTCGTCCCAAAACCTCCAAATGACGCTGCGGGGAGAAGCCTTCGGTTTCTCCGGGCTGCGGCGCGAGGTTCAGCGAGAGCACCTTCCGGGCCTTCGTCTCGGCCAGCGCGTCGAGCAGCTGGGGCACGAGAAGGTGCGGGATCACCGAGGAGAACCAGGAGCCGGGGCCGAGGACCACCCAGTCCGCGTCCAGGACCGCCTCGACCGCCTCGGGCACCGCCGGCGGGTCGTTCGGCACCAGGTGGACGGACTGCACGTCGCCGGGAGTGAGGGCCACGGTCGCCTGACCGCGGACGGTGTCCACGTCGTCGGGACGCTCCGGGTCATGGCCCTTCACCAGGGCCTGGAGCTCCAGGGGTACGGCGGACATGGGCAGCACCCGGCCCTGGGCGCCGAGCAGCCGGCCCACCAGGTCGAGGGCCTGCACGGGGTCGCCGAGCTGCTCCCAGAGCGCGACGATCAGCAGATTGCCGACGGCGTGGCCGTTGATCTCGCCCTTGGACTGGAAACGGTGCTGGATCACCCGGGCCCAGGTCTGGCCCCAGTCGTCGTCGCCGCAGAGCGCGGCGAGCGCCTTGCGCAGATCGCCCGGGGGCAGGACGCCCAGCTCCTCCCGGAGCCGGCCGCTGGAGCCCCCGTCGTCGGCGACGGTGACGACGGCGGTGAGGTCGCCGGTGATCCGGCGGAGGGCGGCGAGGGAGGCCGAGAGGCCCATCCCGCCGCCCAGCGCGACCACCTTCGGCTGGGCGCCGCGCCTGCGGAGCGTACGCCGCACCGAGAGGGTGGAGGCACGACGGCGGTACGGCTTCACTCGCGCCCCATGTCCCGGTGCACGACGACGGTCTCGACCCCTTCGGCGGCGATACGGGCGGCGAGCCGCTCGGCGGTGGCCACGGAGCGGTGCTTGCCGCCGGTGCAGCCCACGGCGATGGTCACGTACCGCTTGCCCTCGCGGCGGTAGCCCGCGGCGATCAGCTGGAGCAGCTCGGTGTAGCGGTCGAGGAACTCCTTGGCGCCGGGCTGGTTGTAGACGTAGTTCGACACCTCCTCGTTGAGGCCGGTGAAGGGGCGCAGCTCGGGGACCCAGTGCGGGTTCGGCAGGAAGCGCATGTCGACGACGAGGTCGGCGTCGACCGGGAGGCCGTACTTGAACCCGAAGGACATGACGGTGGCCCGCAGCTCGGGCTCCTCGTCGCCGGCGAACTGGGCGTCCATCTTGGCGCGCAGCTCGTGGACGTTCAGGCTGGAGGTGTCGATGACCAGGTCGGCGTCGCCGCGCAGCTCGCGCAGCAGGTCGCGCTCGGCGGCGATGCCGTCGGTGATGCGGCCGTCGCCCTGGAGGGGGTGCGGCCTGCGGACGGACTCGAAGCGCCGGACGAGGGCGTCGTCGGAGGACTCCAGGAAGACGATCCGGCGGGTGACCTGCTTGGCGTCCAGGTCGGCGAGGGACTCCCTGAGGTTGTCGAAGAACTGCCGGCCGCGGACGTCCACGACGACGGCGATCCGGGCGACATTGCCCTGGGAGCGGGCGCCGAGCTCCACCATGGTGGGGATCAGCGCGGGCGGCAGATTGTCCACGACGAACCAGCCGAGGTCCTCCAGGCACTTCGCCGCGGTGGACCGGCCCGCCCCGGACATGCCGGAGATGATCACCAGCTCGGGAATGGCCGCCTCGGCGCCGTTGTCGCCGGGGGTCTCCTTCGTGCCCGTACTCACGTGTCCTGCTCCGTCTTCTCGGTCGTGCTCTTCGTGCGTGTGCTGCTCGTGCGCGGTCATGCCGTGCCGCCCCCGTCGTCTTCCATGATCTCTCCTGTCGCCGTGTTCACGGCGGGTGCGGCCGGGGCCGCCTGTGCGAGGGCCACGACGACCGCCTCCGCGGTCTTCCGGCCCATGCCCGGAACCTCGCAGATCTGCTCGATTGTCGCCTGCCGGAGCCGCTTCACCGAGCCGAAATGCTTGATCAACGCCATTTTCCGGGTGTCACCGAGACCGGGCACGGCGTCGAGTGGGCTGGTCCGGATGCGTTTGGCGCGCTTGGAGCGCTGGTAGCGGATGGCGAAGTCGTGAGCCGTGTCACGTACCCGCTGGAGGAGATACAGGCCCTCGCTGGAGCGGGGCAGCACCACCGGGTCGTCGTCGCCGGGCAGCCAGACCTCCTCCAGCCGCTTGGCGAGCCCGCAGACCGCGATGTCGTCGATCCCCAGCTCGTCGAGGGCCCGCCGGGCCGCGGCGACCTGCGGCTGCCCGCCGTCGACCACGACGAGCTGCGGCGGGTACGCGAAGCGCTTGGGCCGCCCGGCCTCGTCCGGGTCCTCCACGACGCCGTCGGGGTCCCATTCCCCCGTCTTCTCCTTCTCGGCGAGATAGCGCTTGAAGCGGCGGCCGATCACCTCGTGCATGGACCGGACGTCGTCCTGGCCCTCGAAGCCCTTGATCTGGAAGCGGCGGTACTCGCTCTTGCGGGGCAGCCCGTCCTCGAAGACCACCATCGAGGCCACCACGTCCTCGCCCTGGAGGTGCGAGATGTCGAAGCACTCGATCCGCAGCGGCGCCGAGTCCAGGTCCAGGGCCTCGGCGATCTCCTCCAGGGCCCGGGATCGGGTGGTCAGATCGCTGGCGCGCTTCGTCTTGTGCAGGACCAGCGACTGCTGGGCGTTGCGCGCGACGGTCTCCATGAGGTCCTTCTTGTCGCCGCGCTGCGGGATCCGCAGCGAGACGTTGGACCCGCGGCGGCCCGACAGCCAGGCCGTGACGGCCTCGGCGTCCTCGGGGAGCGCGGGGACCAGGACCTCCTTGGGCACCGTGTCCCCCGTCTCCTCGCCGTACAGCTGCTGGAGGGCGTGCTCGACGAGCCCGGCGGTGTCGACGGCCTCGACCTTGTCGGTGACCCAGCCGCGCTGGCCGCGGACCCGTCCGCCGCGGACGTGGAAGATCTGCACGGCGGCCTCCAGCTCGTCCTCGGCGAGGGCGATCAGGTCGGCGTCGGTGGCGTCGGCGAGCACGACCGCGCTCTTCTCCATGGCCCGGCGCAGCGCCTCTATGTCGTCGCGGAGCCGCGCCGCCCTCTCGTACTCCATGTCCTCGGCGGCGAGCATCATCTGCTTCTCCAGCCGGCGGATGTACGTACCGGTACGGCCGGCCATGAAGTCGCTGAACTCCTCGGCGAGTTCGCGGTGCTCCTCCGGGGTGACCCGGCCGACGCAGGGCGCCGAGCACTTGCCGATGTAGCCGAGGAGACAGGGGCGGCCCGCCGAGGCGGCGTTCCGGAAGACGCCCGCGGAGCAGGTCCGCACCGGGAAGACCCGCAGCATCAGGTCGACGGTCTCGCGGATCGCCCACGCGTGCGCGTACGGCCCGAAGTAGCGCACGCCCTTCTTCTTGTGGCCGCGCAGGACCTGGACGCGCGGGTACTCCTCGTTCATGGTCACCGCGAGGTACGGGTAGCTCTTGTCGTCCCGGTACTTGACGTTGAACCGGGGGTCGTACTCCTTGATCCAGGAGTACTCCAGCTGGAGCGCCTCGACCTCGGTCGACACGACGGTCCATTCCACGGAGGCGGCGGTGGTCACCATGGTGGCCGTGCGCGGGTGCAGGCTCGTGATCGGCTGGAAGTAGTTCGCCAGCCGCTGCCGCAGGGACTTCGCCTTCCCCACGTAGATCACCCGGCGGTGCTCGTCGCGGAACTTGTAGACCCCCGGGGAGTCGGGGATCTGACCCGGCTTGGGGCGGTAGCTGGAGGGGTCTGCCATGCTCCCCACCCTACTGGCGGGCACCGACACTCCGGCCTCGCGCGCTCGTTGGCCAGGCATGGCGAATCAAGTGGCGGGACGGCTGGCGGACCGGGTGTGCGTGATCACGGGCGCGGCGAGCGGAATCGGGCGCGCGACGGTGGAACGGTTCCTCCGCGAGGGGGCGCACGTGGTCGCCGCCGACATCGACGCGGACCGGCTCGCGACCCTCGAAGGGGTCGTCCCGGTGGTCGGCGACGTGTCGAAGGAGGACGACGCCCGGCGGATCGTCGCGACGGCCGTCGACCGCTTCGGATGGCTGGACGTCCTGGTCGCGAACGCGGGCGTGATCCCGCTGCTCGACATCACGGAGGCGGAGGGTGCGGACTTCGACGAGGTGATGGCGGTGGACGGCCGGGGCATGTTCCTGACCTGCAAGTACGCGATCGAGGCGATGCTCGTCTCGGGCGGCGGGGCCATTGTGTGCACCTCGTCGATCTCGGGCGTCGCCGGTCAGGCCCGGCAGGCGGTCTACGGTCCGGCGAAGTTCGTGGCCACCGGTCTGACCAAGCACCTGGCGGTGGAGTGGGCGGACCACGGGATCCGGGTGAACGCGGTGGCCCCGGGCACCATCGAGACGGAACGGGTGGCCGCCGCGCGCGTGGAGCCGGGCGGCCCCGAGTACCTCTCCGAGATCGTCAGGGCCCATCCGATGGGCCGCTTCGGCACGCCGGAGGAGGTGGCCGCGGCCATCCTCTTCCTGGCCTCGGACGAGGCGTCGTTCGTGACGGGAGCGATCCTGCCGGTGGACGGCGGGTATCTGGCCCGGTGACACCCCGCCGCCCCGCGACGGGACACGGCCCCGGGCACCGCGGGACATGACGGACGCTCCTCGTGATCGTTGATCGCGGTCGCGGAGGTGCCGTACCGTGCGCCGCTTGTCCGTTCCCGGCCCGAGGTGGGGTAAGAAGATGAGACAGGCAGCGCGCCGCCTGGCGGTGCTGTGTTCCGCTCTGTTCGCGGTGATCGCCATGACACCCGCGCAGGCCCAGGCGGTGGAGGCCCGTCCGGTCCCCGTCACGGCGAGCGACAAGTACGCGCTGAGGTCCGTGGGCGCCGGCGGGCTCTATGTGTCGGTGGAGGTCGAGACCGTCGGCAGCGGGCAGGCCATGCTGCGGGCCCGCAAGGCCGCGGCCTCGCTCGACGACCTGGGTTCCTGGGAGAAGTTCACGCTGCACACCGACGACAAGGGGGCGAGTGCCACCCTGCGCTCGGAGGCCAACGGGAACTACGTCACGACCGAGCGGGGCTACACCGGCAGCCGTCAGAACCTGCTCCGGGCCCGGGGCACCACGTCCGGCGACTGGGAGAAGCTCCAGCTGGAGAAGCAGACCGACGGAACCTACGCCCTGAAGGCCGTCACGAACGACGGCCCCAAGTACGTGACCGCCGAGGTGCAGGACCCCGGAACCGACGCGGGGCTGCTGCGGGCACGGGGGGACACGGTCGGCTCCTGGCAGAAGTTCCAGCTCGTCGCCCTGGGCGAGGAGAACGCGAGCGACGCGGGCGGCCGCCCCGCCCCCGCCTCCCCCGCCCCGGCGGCCGACTTCCGCGTGATGTCGTGGAACGTCTGCGCGAACCACAACTCCGCCTGCGGGAACCACCGGGTCGAAGGGTCCGCCCTGGGCTCCCGGATCACCGACCGGATGGGCACCACGGCGGAGGCGCAGCAGTACCGTGCCGTGTTCCTCCAGGAGATGTGCGAGTCGCACGCCAAGTCGATCGAGGCACAGCTGGAGGCGAGGACGGGGACCGGATGGGACGTACGTTTCGCTCCCATCGCCTTCGCCGTCGACAAGTCCTCGGTGAAGGCCGCCCGGACCTGTGACAACTCCGGTTCGGCGGGGGCCTGGAAGGACCGCGGCTCCTACGGCATCGGTCTGGCGGTGCCGGACGCCAACGTCTGGTACCACTCGTACGACCTGCCCTCGCCGCAGAACAGGACCGTCGACGGCGTCTGGGAGCGCATGGAGCAGCGGACCGCGATCTGCGCCGTTCTCCCGGCCCAGGCGCTGCAGTTCTGCACGGCCCACTTCAGCGCCGGCCTGAAGACGGACGACGCGGACGGCTCGAAGCGCAGGGAGCAGGCCGCGAAGTTCCAGGAGATCGTCCACGCGTACACCCAGCCCGGCTACCGGACCGTCTACGGCGGCGACCTCAACGTCACCCCGCCGGACTCGGCCTCGTCGGACCTTCCCAAGGACGTCCTGACCTCGGCCTACGCGGCGGACGAGGAGTGCGACGAGGGGCTTTCGAGCACGCGGCCGCGCGACGGCCGGTCCACGAAGCCGCTGACCGGCCGCAGCATCAAGATCGACTACCTGTTCGGCCCGTCCACCGGGACGGTCGTCTCGTGCGAGGTGACGGCCGACGCGGGCCAGTCGGACCACTACCCGGTCAAGGCCCGGTTCCGCTTCTGAGCGGCGCCCCGGACCCCGGGTGGTCCGGGGCGCCGTCCGGAGGCGCCGGGGGGCGGGCCGGTGCGGCCCGCCCCCGGCGCCGGGCGGCTCAGGTCTCCTTCGCCCCGCGGCGTCGACGCACCGCCGCCGCGGACATCAGGACCAGGCCCAGGGCCGCGCCCGCGCCCGCCGTGGCCGAAGCCACGGTGACGGCGGGCTCCGCGTGGGCGGCGGCGGCCGATCGGGACGCCGGCGCGGGCGCCGGTGCTCCTGCCTGCGGCCCGTACCCGCCCGCCACCCCCTTCTTCGCGTAGGCCGAGCCGGGCAGCTTGTCGCCGTACGCGCGGACGACCCGCTCCCGGTACGCGCCGAGGCTCGTCCCGTTCCGGCCGACGGCCCGTATCGCGTCCTCGTCCAGCGGGAGCACCCTCGCACCCTTCTGGACGTACCACGCGTCGATCTGCGGCTCACGGAACACCAGACCGCCGGGCAGCACCCGCCCGCCCTGTTCCGTGTAGCGGATCTCGTCGTCGCCGGTGGCGATGTTCACCACCTGCCAGCCGCCGCCCCGCTTCACCGTCCACAGCGAGGCCTTCTGGCCGTCCGAGGACACCGCCCTGCTGGCCCGGAACTCGACCCGGGCGACCGGCGCACCGGCCTTCCCCGAGACGAAGTCCGGGGAGAGGATCCGTACCGGCACGGATCCGCCCTCGACGCGCGGCGCGGCGGCCGAGCGGGCGACGGCGCCGTCCCGGGCGAAGAACCGGGACAGGGTGTCCAGGGTCCCCGGCGCGGACGCGGCCTGTTCGGGGGTCGGAGCGGGCGGCAGGGCCTCGACGGCGTCCGCCGGCAGCGCCCCGAGGAGGACGAGGGCGGCGGTGGTGAGGAGGCCGGCGCCCGTGGCACGTGCGTTCATGGCCGTCACGCCCCGATCCGGTAGAGCGAGTGGGTCCAGGAGAAGGAGCTGTTGTCGACGTACCAGGCGTGCGAGGCCCAGTTGTAGCGGTCGCTGGAGGGCCAGGGATCGCCCCAGTACACCCAGCTGTTGGCGTCGTCGTAGCCGTAGATCACGTGCATGTGTCCGCCGCCGCCGGACCACTGGATGCGGGTCTCGATCGGCCGGTCGGCGTTGATCTCGGTCTGTACGGTCGAGTAGCGCAGCCAGCCGGTGACGTACGAGCCGGGGTTGACGCCCGCCCAGCTCAGCCCGGTCTGGACGTTGCCGAGGGTGGCCTGGTTGTTGGGGCAGTCGTAGCCCTGCTGACGGTTGAAGGCGGCGTTGCAGAACTGGTTCTGGCTGTAGTTGCGGCCGAACCAGGTGGCGATGGTGTTGCCGCCCGCCGCCCAGCACCAGTTGGTCTTCTGCTGGGCCTGCATGGTGATGTTCAGCCGCTTGGAGCCGAGGGCGGCGGCGTCCTCGGCAGCGGGTGCGGCGGACGCCGAGGTGGTGGGGACGAGAAAGAGGGCGGCTGCGGCGAGTGCCGCGAGGTTCAGCTTTCTTCTGCGCATCGCGTTCCTCCCTGGGGCGGGGGGTGGGGATGGGGGGGTGCAGGAGCACGTCCGGACGCTGGTCAGGAGCATCTTCCGTTGTCCGGATCCGGTCAACACGCTTCAATGCGGGGTGACATCGGACTGTGAACGGTGTGACCCGGGTGTGAACGGACGCCCTCGGCCCACCAGCCCGCCCACCCCACGCGGCGCGACGGTCCGCACCCCCACCGTGAATGTTCACTGAGGAGTCCTCGTGAGCCACACCGAGGCAGATCTCGTGCAGATACTGCACACCGGCCCCTTCCATCTGGCCCTGCGGACCGCGCTGGCCGTGCGCGGACTGCCGCTCCAGCGGGTCCAGCACCATCTCGCGCACCGGGGCGTCAAGGTCGGGGTGACGAGTCTGAGCTACTGGCAGCAGGGCGCCCGCCGACCCCAGCGGCCGGAGTCGCTGAAGGCCGTCAGCGCCCTCGAGGAGGTGCTCCGGCTGCCCGGGAACTCGCTGCTGCGGCTGCTCACGGACGACACGGCGGCGCGGTCCGAGGTGGAGCGCCCAGCGGCCCGGTCGTACCGCTCCCTGGTGGAGGCGTCGGGCTCGGTCGAGGAGCTGCTCGCGGAGCTGGAGTCACCTACGGACGGCGGGCTGCACACGGTGGGGCACCACGAGCGGGTGCGGATCGGGGCCGGGCGGGAGCTGGTGGGACGCGAGTCGCAGCATGTGGTGCGGGCGCACCGGGACGGTGTGGACCGCTATCTGGCCATCCACCACGGCGATCCCGGCTGCGATCCGTCCCGGGTGGCCGTGCGGGCGGTGGAGAACTGCCGGACCGGGCGGGTGCGGTGGCACGCGGGGACCGGGGTGCTGATCGCGGAGCTGCTCTTCGACGCCCGGCTGCGGGCCGGGGACACGTATCTCTTCTCGTACGGCTTCGAGGACGGTACGGCGGGGCCGAGCGGGGAGTACGTCCGCGGGTTCAGCTTCGCGGGCGGGCAGTACGTGCTTCAGGTGCGCTTCGACGAGGCGGCCCTGCCGGTGCGGTGCCGGAGGTTCGCGCAGGCGTCTACGGGTGCGCCGCGCGGGGGCCGTGCGGAGCTGACCCTGAGCGGCCGGCACCGGGCGGTGCACGTCGTGGAGCAGGGCGTACGCCCGGGGATCCTGGGGGTCGACTGGGACTGGACGTGACCCGGGCGACCCCGCGAATCCGGGGAGCCGGGGAGTCCTGCAGTCGACGGCTCGGACTTCGGGGCTCGGGCTTCGGGGCTCAGGCCTCGGGGCCGGCGACCAGCTTGCCGTTCTCGACGCGGACCGGGACCTCGGGAAGCGGGACGGTGGCCGGGCCCTTGAGCGCCTTGCCGGTGGTGACGTCGAAGCGGCTGCCGTGGCAGGGGCAGTTGCCCTCGTTGTTCTCGATCTTGTCGAGGACGCAGCCGGCGTGGGTGCACTGGGCGCTGAAGGCCTTGTACTGGCCCTTGGCCGGACAGCTCACCAGGACCCGCTGCTCGCGGTAGAGCTTGGCACCGCCGACGGGGACCTCGTCCGGGGCGCCGAGGGCGACCGGAGCGGTCGGGGTGGGCACCTCGGCGTGGCCGAGCTTGGAATCGGTGGAGCAGGCGGCGACTCCCAGCCCGGCGGCACCGGCGAGAGCGGCGCCCTTCAGTACGGTGCGGCGGCTGGACTGGCCGGACATGGGCGCTCCACGGTGGATCGGGGCAAGGCGTGACCGAACCGACGATACCGGCGTGGTGCGCGGCGCCGACCTCCGGGCCCGGGGTGCGTGCCCCGTGCGGCAGGGCCCCCGTGGCGGGGGCCCTGCCTCCGAGGTCAGGCCTTGCGGGCCCGGGTCGCCGTCTTCTTGGCGGCGGCCTTCGTGGCCGTCGCCTTCGTGGCCGTCTTCTTCGCCGGAGCGGCGGCCTTGGTGGCCGCGGTCCTGCTCGCGGCGGCCTTGGTCGTCGCGGCCTTCTTGGCAGGGGCCTTCTTCGCCGCCGCCTTCTTCGTGCCCCGGGCCGCCGGGACCGTCACCCCGGCGTCGCTGATCCGGTCCGCGCCGAGGATCTCGCGCAGGAACTTGCCGGTGTGGCTCTCCGGGACCGAGGCCACCTCCTCCGGCGTGCCCTCGGCGACGACCACGCCGCCGCCGTTGCCGCCCTCGGGGCCCATGTCGATGAGCCAGTCGGCGGTCTTGATGACATCGAGGTTGTGCTCGATGACGATCACCGAGTTGCCCTTGTCGACCAGGCCGGACAGCACCTTGATCAGCTTCGAGATGTCCTCGAAGTGCAGACCGGTGGTCGGCTCGTCGAGGACGTAGACCGTGCGGCCCGTCGAGCGCTTCTGGAGCTCGGAGGCGAGCTTCACGCGCTGCGCCTCGCCGCCGGAGAGCGTCGGCGCGGACTGGCCGAGCCGGACGTACCCGAGGCCGACCTCGTTGAGCGTGCGCAGGTGGCGCGAGATCGTCGGGACGGCCTCGAAGAAGTCGAGGGCCTCCTCGATCGGCATGTTCAGGACCTCGGCGATGGACTTGCCCTTGTAGTGGACCTCCAGGGTCTCCCGGTTGTACCGGTCGCCGTGGCAGACCTCGCACGGGACGTAGACGTCCGGGAGGAAGTTCATCTCGATCTTGATGGTGCCGTCGCCGGAGCAGTTCTCGCAGCGGCCGCCCTTGACGTTGAAGGAGAAGCGGCCGGGCAGGTAGCCCCGGACCTTGGCCTCCATCGTCTCGGCGAAGAGCTTGCGGACGTGGTCGAAGACGCCGGTGTAGGTCGCCGGGTTCGAGCGCGGGGTGCGGCCGATCGGGGACTGGTCGACGTGCACGACCTTGTCGACGAGGTCGTCGCCGTCCACTCGCGTGTGGCGTCCGGGCACCGACTTGGCGCCGTTCAGCTCGCGCGCCAGGTGGGTGTAGAGGATGTCGTTGACCAGGGTCGACTTTCCGGAGCCGGAGACGCCGGTGACGGCGGTGAGGACGCCCAGCGGGAAGGAGACGTCGATGTCCCGCAGGTTGTTCTCGCGGGCGCCGTGCACGGTGAGCCGGCGTCCGGGGTCCACCGGGCGGCGGATGTCCGGGGTGGGGATCGCCCTGCGGCCGGACAGGTACTGCCCGGTGATCGACTCCTCGTTGGCGAGGAGCTCCTTCATGGTGCCGGAGTGGACGACCTTGCCGCCGTGCTCACCGGCGCCGGGGCCGATGTCGACGACCCAGTCCGCGACCTTGATCGTGTCCTCGTCGTGCTCGACGACGATGAGCGTGTTGCCCATGTCCCGGAGCCGTACGAGGGTCTCGATGAGCCGGTGGTTGTCGCGCTGGTGGAGACCGATGGACGGCTCGTCGAGCACGTACAGCACACCGACCAGGCCGGAGCCGATCTGGGTGGCGAGCCGGATGCGCTGGGCCTCGCCGCCGGAGAGGGTGCCGGCGGCCCGGTTGAGCGAGAGGTAGTCGAGGCCGACGTCGACCAGGAACCGCAGCCGCTCGTTGACCTCCTTGAGGACCCGCTCGGCGATCTTCTTGTCCCGGGCGTTCAGCGTGAGGCGGGAGAGGAACTCGGCGCAGTCGCTGATCGACATCCCGGAGACCTCGGCGATGGACTTCTCCATGACCGTGACCGCGAGGACGATCGGCTTCAGACGGGTGCCCTCGCAGGTGGGGCAGGGCACCTCGCGCATATAGCCCTCGAAGCGCTCACGGCTGGAGTCGCTCTCGGCCTCGGTGTGGCGCCGCTTGACGAAGGAGACGGCACCTTCGAAGGCTGGGGTGGTGTACGCCCGCTCCCGCCCGTAGCGGTTGCGGTAGCGGACCTCGACCTGGGTCTTGTGCCCGTACATCAGCGCCTTCTTGGCGCGCTGCGGCAGTCCCGCGTACGGCATGTCCGTGCTGAAGCCGAGGGCCTGCGAGAGACCGCCGATGAGCCGGCCGAAGTACTCCTTGGTGTGGCCGTGCGACCAGGGGTGGATGGCGCCCTCGTCGAGGGACTTGTCCTCGTCCGGGACGATCAGCTCCGGGTCGACCTCCATCCGGGTGCCGATGCCGGTGCAGTCGGGGCAGGCGCCGAAGGGCGAGTTGAAGGAGAAGGAGCGCGGCTCGAGCTCCTCGAAGGACAGGTCGTCGTACGGGCAGTACAGGTGCTCCGAGTACATCCGCTCGCGCTCGGGGTCGTCCTCGGGGAGGTCGACGAAGTCGAGCACGACCATGCCGCCGGAGAGTCCGAGCGCGGTCTCGACGGAGTCGGTGAGGCGGCGCTTGGCGCTGTCCTTCACGGTGAGGCGGTCGACGACTACCTCGATCGTGTGCTTTTCCTGCTTCTTCAGCGTCGGCGGTTCGCTCAGCTGTACGGTCACGCCGTCGACTCGGGCGCGGCTGTAGCCCTTGGTCTGGAGGTCGGCGAAGAGGTCGACGAACTCGCCCTTGCGCTCGCGCACGAGCGGGGAGAGCACCTGGAAGCGGCTGCCCTCGGGGAGCTCGAGGACCCGGTCGACGATGGCCTGCGGCGACTGGCGGGAGATCGGCCGCCGGCACTCGGGACAGTGCGGCTTGCCGATGCGGGCGAAGAGCAGGCGGAGGTAGTCGTAGACCTCCGTGATGGTGCCGACCGTCGAGCGCGGGTTGCGCGAGGTCGACTTCTGGTCGATGGAGACGGCGGGCGACAGACCCTCGATGAAGTCGACGTCCGGCTTGTCCATCTGGCCGAGGAACTGCCGGGCGTACGAGGAGAGCGACTCGACGTACCGGCGCTGCCCCTCGGCGAAGATCGTGTCGAACGCGAGGGAGGACTTGCCCGACCCCGAGAGCCCGGTGAAGACGATCAGGGAGTCACGCGGGAGGTCGAGCGAGACGTTCTTGAGGTTGTGCTCACGAGCGCCACGGACGATGAGACGGTCGGTCACGCCGGTCCGCACCTTTCTTGAGAGAGCGGAGGCACAGAGAGTGCGGGTCGCAAAGATGTCTTGATGTGCCTGAGTACCCAACAACCAAGGATGCCGGATGCTTCCGTCGAGCCTATAGCACGTACATTCGATTTCCGGCCTCGATCGCACCGCTTCACCCGATCGAGTGGCGGCGCTAGGGTCGGCGCCATGATCGACCATGTGCGTGACCTGGCCTCTGTACGCGAAGCGACCGAGCGACTCCTCGACGCGGCCGCCTCCCTGGACAACGCGGCGCTGGCCGAGCCGTCACGGCTTCCCGGCTGGACCCGTGGCCATGTTCTGGCCCACATCGCCCGCAACGCCGATGCCCTGGTGAACGTCCTCCGGGGCCGGCCCATGTACGAGGACGCCGCGACCCGCGACACCGACATCGAGCGCGACGCCCCGCGCCCACTGGACGTCCACGTCGCCGACCTGCGCGAGAGCGCCGAGCGCTTCCAGGCCGTGGGCGCCGAACCCGCCGACTGGGCGCGGACCGTCGAACTCCGCAACGGCGTCACGGACGCGGCCGCCCGCATCCCCTTCCGACGCTGGGTCGAGGTGGACCTGCACCATGTGGACCTGGGGATCGGCTACGACCTGAAGGACCTTCCCGAGGAGTTCGTCCTGCGGGAGATCGACTTCCTCGCCGACCGCTGGTCCGGCCGCCCCGAGGTCCCGCCGGTGACGTTGCGCGTCGGGTACGAGGAGAACGGCCCCGCGTGGACGACCGGCGGCGCCGAAGGCACCCCCGTCGTCCTGGGCGGCCCCGCCGTGGAGCTGCTCGGCTGGCTCTCCGGCCGCGACCTCAAGGGCGCCCATCTCGCCGTCCTCGAGGGCGACGGCCTTCCGGAGCTCCCGCCGCTGTAGGCCGTCGGCCGGGCGCCCGCCCGTCGGTGCCCGGCGATAGGCTGAGCCCATGACGTACAGCGGAGCGGTGAAGGTCGGCGGACCGGCCGATGTGCACGAACTGACGGACCTGATGATCTCCAAGGTCGCGGTCGGTCCGATGGACAACAACGCGTATCTGCTGCGCTGCCGGGCGACCGGCGAGCAGCTGCTCATCGACGCGGCCAACGACGCGGAGACGCTCCTCACGCTGATCGGTGACGACGGCATCAAGGCCGTCGTCACCACCCACCGGCACGGCGACCACTGGCAGGCGCTCGCCGAGGTGGTCGCCGCGACCGGCGCCGTCACCTACGCGGGGGCGTACGACGCGGAGGGCATCCCCGTCGCGACCGACGTGCCCGTCGAGGACGGCGACACGATCCGGGTGGGCCGGGTCGAGCTGACCGCGCGCCGGCTGGTCGGACACACCCCGGGCTCGATCGCCCTCGTCTACGACGACCAGCACGGCCACCCCCACGTCTTCACCGGCGACTGCCTCTTCCCCGGCGGCGTGGGCAATACCCGGAAGGACCCGGAGGCCTTCGCGAGCCTGATCCACGACGTGGAGACCAAGCTCTTCGCGGTCCTCCCGGACGAGTCCTGGATCTATCCGGGCCACGGCAAGGACACCACGCTCGGTGACGAGCGCCCGTCCCTGGCGGAGTGGCGCGAGCGCGGCTGGTGATCCACCGGCGACCGAGAGCGCGCGGCTGAGCAGCCGCGCGCTTCCGCACGCCCCCGTAACCCGGACGGCGGCAGGGTAGTTGGCGCGGCATGGACCCCAGTCACTCTCCGTCGCTGCCCGCTCCCCGTGTTCCACCCGTGCCGGCCGCCCCGCCGTCGATGGGGAGGGTCGCCGCCGCCTCGCTCGCCGGCACCGCCATCGAGTTCTTCGACTTCTTCGTCTACGGGACCGCCGCCGCCCTCGTCCTGGGGCCGCTCTTCTTCCCGACCTTCTCCCCGCTCGCCGGCACCCTGGCCGCCTTCGGCACCTTCGCCGTCGGCTTCGTGTCCCGGCCGCTGGGCTCGATCCTCTTCGGGCACGTCGGCGACCGGTACGGACGCCGCCCCGTCCTCTTCGCCTCACTGCTCCTGACCGGCTGCGCCACCGTCGCGGTCGGCTGCGTCCCCACGTACGCGACGCTCGGCATCGCCGCCCCGGTGCTGCTGCTCGTCCTCCGCTTCCTCCAGGGCCTGGGCCTCGGCGGCGAATGGGGCGGGGCGGTCCTGCTCACCGCCGAGCACGCCCCCGCGCACCGGCGTGCGCTGTGGGCGAGCTTCCCCCAGATCGGTCCGGCGGTCGGCTTCCTCCTGGCGAACGGGGTGATGCTGGCGCTCTCGGCCGGCCTGAGCGACGCCGAGTTCCGCTCCTGGGGATGGCGGGTGCCGTTCTGGGCCGCGGGTGTGCTCGCGGCGGCCGGACTGCTGCTGCGCTCCTCCCTTGCGGAGACCCCCCAGTTCGAGGAGCTGTCCGCGGCGGGGAAGCGCGCGGGCGCCCCGCTGGCGGAGGTCGCGCGCGACCACTGGCGGCTCGTCCTGCTGACGGCCGGGGCGCTCGCGGTCGGGTACGCCACCTTCTACACGGTCTCCACCTGGGCCCTCGCCTACGGCACCGAGCGGCTCGGGGTGAGCAGCACCGTGATGCTGACCTGTGTCATGGCGGCCGTCGCGATCAAGGGCGCGGCCACCCCCTTCGTGGCCCTCCTCGGCGACCGCTGGGGCCGCCGGCCGCTCTGTCTCGCGGGGTGCGCCGCTTCCGCGCTCTGGATGTTCCCGATGGTGGCGCTGCTGCACACGGCACGGCCGTTCCTGATGTTCCTGGGCTTCCTGGGAGCGCTGCTCGCGTTCATCACGATGTTCGCGGTGGTCGCCGCGTACCTCCCGGAGCTGTACGAGCCCCGGGTCCGCTGCACGGGCGCCGCCGTCGGCTACAACCTCGCCGGCGTCCTGGGCGGCGCTCTCACTCCGCTGGTCGCCACCGCCCTCTCCGACGGCGGCTCCGGCCCGCCCTGGGGTGTGGCGGCCTATCTGACGCTGGTCGCGCTCGTCAGCCTGGCCTGCTTCGCCCTCCTGCCCGAGACCCTCCCGGCCCGGGCCGGGCAGCGGCCCGCCCCGGAGCCCGTCTCCACCTGAGACGGAAACGGCGACGGCCGGCCGGGGAGATCCCCGGCCGGCCGTCGCCGTGTGTGCCGCGTCAGGCGCCGATGCTGTCCTTCTCGGCACCGTCGGCGTCGGCCACGCTTTCGGCGGCCTCCCGCTGAGCCTGTCGCTTGGAGGCGATGAGGCTGGTGATCGTGGTGACGATCAGGACGAGGCAGATGAACGCGAGCGAGAACGGGATGGAGATCTCCGGGACGTGCACCCCGGACTCGTGCAGGGCGTGCAGCACGAGCTTGACGCCGATGAAGCCGAGGATCACCGACAGGCCGTAGCTGAGGTGGACCAGCTTCTTGAGCAGGCCGCCGATCAGGAAGTACAGCTGCCGCAGACCCATGAGGGCGAAGGCGTTGGCGGTGAAGACGATGTACGGGTCCTGGGTGAGGCCGAAGATCGCCGGGATGGAGTCGAGGGCGAAGAGGATGTCGGTGGTGCCGATGGCGAGCATGACGACCATCAGCGGGGTCATCACCCGCTTGCCGTTGACCTTGATGAACAGCTTGGTGCCGTGGTACCGGTCGGCGACGCCGAACCGCTTCTCGGCCATCTTGAGGACGCGGTTCTCCGGGATCTCGTCCTCTTGGTCGGAGCGCGCCTCCTGGATGAGCTTCCAGGCGGTGTAGATCAGGAACGCGCCGAAGATGTAGAAGACCCACGAGAAGTTCGCGATGATCGCGGCGCCCGCGGCGATGAAGATCGTACGGAGCACCAGGGCGATCACCACGCCCACCAGCAGCACACGCTGCTGGAGATGGGAGGGGACCGCGAACTTCGCCATGATCAGGACGAAGACGAACAGGTTGTCGACACTGAGCGACTTCTCGGTGATGTAGCCGGCGAAGAACTCTCCGGAGGCCTGGGTTTCACCGGCGAACCACAGGCCGAGCCCGAACAGACCCGCGAGGACGATCCAGACGCCCGTCCAGATCCCCGCTTCCTTCACCGACACGTCATGGGGCTTGCGCCCGATGAAGAAGTCGGCACCGATCAGGGCACACAGACCGAGAACGGTCAGCACCCACATGGTCATTGAAACGTCCACTGCGCCTCCGGCGTCGTACGGCTACTGATCAGCGTCGTCGCTGCCGGAGGTCTCTTCCACCCGAGACGATGCGATCGCCGCCGGGCCGACGCCCCGGGATCGGACCCTGAGGATCCGTCCGTATTGACGGGTACGCCGCGCATGGGGAGTACTCCCCTCCGCGCCGAGAACATTACCCGAATGACCAAGAAAAGGTAAAGCGCAGGGTAAAGAGCCCCCAAGAGCGCAGGTCAGAAGCCCTTTCCATGGCGGGCGGCCGCCACGCGCGCGAGGACCTGCCGGAGGACTCCGCTGCCCGGCGGAAGGATCGGCGGCTCGTACGACCAGGCATGGCCGACCCAGGGATCGGCGAGGTGGTCGTCGGGGACCGGTGTGAGCCTCAGCAGCGAGCGCCACAGCGGATCGAGCAGCGGCCCGTACGCGGAGGCGTCCTCCCGGTCCGCGACCATCAGCAGATGGACACCGACCGACGGGCCCTCGTCGGCGAGGTAGCGCAGCCGGGTGACCGCCCGGTCGTCGAAACCGTGCGGGAAGTCGTGCACCAGCAGCAGCTGCCGAGCGGTGTCCAGACCGGGCGGCAGGGCGTCGGAGGCACCGGCCCGCAGCGCCATCTGCAGCAGGTCGACCCGCTCGGTGAGCTGCTCCAGGACGGCCGAGACCCCGGCCGCGCCCCGGGCCGGCGGGGCCGCGAGGACGCCCGTCTCCACGAGCGGCGCGAGCGCGGCGGCGCCCGCGCCCGCCGGGTCGACGACATGGACGGTGAACTGTCCCGCCGGATGCGCCGCGAGCAGCCGGGCCGTGTGCGCGACAGCGCTGTCCAGGGCGAGCCGCCGCAGTTCGACCTCGTCGAGGAGGCCGGCGGCCTCGGAGCGGCCGCGGCCGCTGTCCACCCAGAGACCACGCTCCAGCGGCAGCCGGACGAGCATGGGAATCCGCAGGTCGGTCCGCTCGGGGAGGTGGAGGTCGCCGAGCCGGACGGCCATCGGGTCCCCGTCCGGGACCCGGTAGGCGTGCCAGACGGGGTTGTCCCAGCGGGCGAACGCCACCGGCAGGGCGGGCTCGACGACCTCGGACTCGGCCGCGAGCTGGGCGAGGTCCCGGTCCAGGACCTCGCGCGCCCGCTCCACCAGCTCGTCGTGCCGGGCGCGGGCGGCGGTCCGCGCGGCGTCGTTCGCGCCGCCGCCCCGGGCTCGGTAGTCGGAGAGGGTCTCGTCGAGCTCACGGTCGAGCCGGGACTCCGCGAAGTCGCAGGCGCTGCGGTAGGCGGCGGCGGTCCGGGCCAGGTCCTCGAACATGCCCCAGACCTGGTTGTACAGGCGCTCGTCCATGGACCAGCCCGACGCGTCCCCCGCGACCGGAGTGGGCGGAGCCTGCCGGGGCTCGGGCGCGGGCGCCGGTGCGGACGCGGGTGTCGCCCGGCGGCGCGGGTGGGAGTAGTCGACGGGGCCGCCGGAGGCGGAGGAGGCGGAGGCGGAGGTGCCCGCCGCGGGGGTGGGCGTGGTCGAGCCCATGGCCGGGGTGGGCGCGCCCGTGCCCGGGCCCGTTCCCGTCGCCGGGGTCGGCGGCGGTGTCACCGGGGCGGTCGGGGCCGGGTCCGACGCGGTCGCCGGCGCCGTGCGGCGTACGCGCTCCGCCTCCGGGACGTGCTGCGGCGCGGTGACCGGGGCGGGCTCCGGCGCGACCGCCGCCAGGATCGACGCGGCCAGGTCGGCCGGGCGCTCCAGGCCCTGGTCGCCGAGGAGGGCGGCGAGCCCGCCCTCGTACCCCTGACCCATGGCGCGGACCTTCCAGCTGCCCTGGCGCCGGTACAGCTCCAGGGCGACGACGGCGGACTCGCTGTCGAGGCCGGTGATCGTGTAGCTGGCGATCGCGGTGCCGTCGTGATCGGTGACGGCGACGAAGGGGGCGGCGACCGTTCCGAAGCGGGTGGTTCCACCGGTGCGCGGGCCGGGCAGCGCGAGGAGCACCGACACGCGGTGGACGGCGCCGGGCACGGCCTCCAGGTCGACGGTGAGACGGTGGTCGGCGGCCGCCTGCCGGGGGACGTCGACGCCCGGGAGGGAGGGCGAGCCGGGGTGGGCGATCCACTCCACGCCCGGAACTCTGCCCTGTTCGTCGCAGAGCGTGGCTCCGGCGAGGACAGGGTGACCGGCCGACACCCGGATCTCCAGTCGGGTGTCGGGCAGGGGGTGGTTCTGCCCCCGGACCAGCTCGGCCGTCATCGACTCTGTCCCCTCAGCGTTTCCCGGCGCGGTTCATGCGGCTCATGCGGTGCACGTGGTGGAAGCGGTGCACATGGTTCGGTGAATGGTGTGACTCATGCGGGACAGCTCCCGGTGGCCTGCCGCCTCCGGGAGCTGTGGGTGCGTGCTGCGCGGGCCGCCTACAGGTGCGGCAGGATCGCGGGCATCAGGTCCTGGAACGTGCGGCCGTTCGCCGGGTTGCCGAGGGCCGTCATCTGCCAGCCGGAACCGACCCGGTGCACCTTCGCCATGATCTGCGCGGTGTAGTTGCCGCCGCCGTCCAGGGTGTAGCGCGCGAGCTCCTGGCCGTTCGCCTCGTCGACGATCCGGCAGAAGGCGTTCTGCACCTCCTGGAACGTCTGACCGGTGAAGGAGTTCACCGTGAAGACGATCTGGTCGATGTGGACCGGGACCCGCTGGAGGTCGACGAGGATCGCCTCGTCGTCCCCGCCCTGGCCGGCGCCGCCGACGAGGTTGTCGCCGGTGTGCTTGACCGAGCCGTCGTCGCTGACCAGGTGACGGAAGAAGACCACGTCGACCGGCTGCTTGTCCGCGAAGAGGACGGCCGAGGCGTCCAGGTCGATCTCCTGCGTGCGCTTGCCGAAGAGGCCCCGACGCGGTGCCGCCTGCCAGCCGAGCCCCATCCGCACCTGGCTGAGGCTGCCTCCGCCCTGCTTCTCCAGGCTGATGGCCTGACCCTTGGTCATGTTGACCGTCACGCGCTTGCCCCTCTCGTTTGGCGTTCCCCGCGCCCGCTGTCCGGTGCGTGCGGTTGTCAGCACCCTACGCAGAGGTACTGACACCGCAGAGCCGCGGTCCGGATTTGTGTCGGTCTTGCAACACACCGGACCGTGTCCGGTCAGGCGAGTCCCGCTTCCTTCATCTGGCGCAACTCCTTCTTCAGCTCTCCCACTTCGTCGCGGAGCCGGGCGGCCACCTCGAACTGCAGCTCGGCGGCCGCGGCGCGCATCCGGTCGGTCATCTCCTCGATGATCGCGGCCAGTTCGGTGGCGGGCCGGTCGCCCAGCTGCACCGTCGAGCCGGCCTTGCCCCCGCCCTTGGCGCCGTGCGCGGCGAGCGAGGGGACGGGGGCCTTGGCGCCCTTGCCCTCCTTGCCCTGCCGATAGCCGCTGCCGAGGAGCTCCTCGGTGTCGATCTCCTCGCGCGCGATGGTCGCGACGATGTCGTTGATCTTCTTGCGGAGCGGCTGCGGGTCGATGCCGTGCTCCGTGTTGTACGCGATCTGCTTCTCGCGACGGCGGTTGGTCTCGTCGATGGCCTGCTCCATCGCGGGGGTGATCCGGTCCGCGTACATGTGGACCTGACCCGAGACGTTTCGCGCGGCACGGCCGATCGTCTGGATCAGGGACGTCCCGGAGCGCAGGAAGCCCTGCTTGTCCGCGTCGAGGATGGCCACGAGGGACACCTCGGGGAGGTCGAGGCCCTCCCGGAGCAGGTTGATGCCGACGAGGACGTCGTACTCACCGGCGCGCAGCTCGCGCAGCAGCTCGATGCGGCGCAGGGTGTCGACGTCGCTGTGCAGATAGCGCACCTGGATGCCGAGCTCCAGGAAGTAGTCGGTGAGGTCCTCGGCCATCTTCTTGGTGAGGGTGGTGACGAGGACCCGCTCGTCCCGCTCGGTGCGCAGCCGGATCTCGTGGACCAGGTCGTCGATCTGTCCCTCGGTGGGCTTGACGACGACCTCGGGGTCGACGAGCCCGGTGGGGCGGATGATCTGCTCGACGAAGCCGTCGCCGCGCGAGAGCTCGTACGTCCCGGGGGTCGCGGAGAGGTAGACGGTCTGGCCGATCCGCTCCTGGAACTCCTCCCACTTCAGCGGGCGGTTGTCGAGGGCGGACGGGAGCCGGAAGCCGTGGTCGACCAGGGTCCGCTTGCGGGAGGCGTCGCCCTCGTACATGGCGCCGATCTGCGGCACGGTGACGTGCGACTCGTCGATGACGAGCAGGAAGTCCTCGGGGAAGTAGTCGATGAGGGTGTTGGGCGCGGAGCCGGGGTCGCGTCCGTCGAAGTGCATCGAGTAGTTCTCGATGCCGGAGCAGGAGCCGATCTGGCGCATCATCTCCAGGTCGTACGTGGTCCGCATGCGCAGACGCTGGGACTCCAGGTGCTTGCCCTGCTTGTCGAGTTCGGCGAGCCGGCCCTCCAGCTCGCGCTCGATGTCGTTGACCGCGCGCTCCATGCGCTCGGGACCCGCGACGTAGTGGCTGGCGGGGAACACGTACAGCTCGCGGTCCTCGCTGATGACCTCGCCGGTCAGCGGGTGGAGGGTGGAGAGGGCCTCGATCTCGTCGCCGAACATCTCGATGCGGACGGCGAGCTCCTCGTACACCGGGAAGATCTCGATGGTGTCGCCGCGGACCCGGAAGGTGCCGCGGGTGAACGCCAGGTCGTTGCGCGTGTACTGGATGTCGACGAAGCGGCGCAGCAGCTGGTCGCGGTCGAGCTCCTCGCCGACCTTGAGCGGGACCATCCGGTCCACGTACTCCTGGGGGGTGCCGAGGCCGTAGATGCAGGAGACGGAGGCGACGACGATGACGTCCCTGCGGGTGAGCAGGGAGTTCGTCGCGGAGTGGCGGAGCCGCTCCACCTCCTCGTTGATGGAGGAGTCCTTCTCGATGTACGTGTCCGACTGCGGGACGTACGCCTCGGGCTGGTAGTAGTCGTAGTACGAGACGAAGTACTCCACCGCGTTGTTCGGCAGGAGCTCGCGGAACTCGTTCGCCAGCTGCGCGGCCAGCGTCTTGTTCGGCGCCATCACCAGGGTGGGGCGCTGGAGCTTCTCGATCATCCACGCGGTGGTGGCCGACTTTCCGGTACCGGTGGCACCGAGGAGCACGACGTCCTTCTCGCCCGCGCGGATACGCCGCTCCAGGTCGGCGATGGCCGTCGGCTGGTCGCCGCTGGGCTGGTAGGAGCTGACGACCTCGAAGGGCGCCACCGAACGTTCGATCTTGGAAACGGGCCGCATGCAACCACCGTACGACCCGGCACTGACACTCGGGGGGCGATCGGCCCGCGGCGGCCCTCCGTCACCAGTCCTGTGAGCGGTGGCCGCCCCGGGGGACGCTCCTGCGGGCCCCCCGGCCGGCGGGCCGGGCCGTCCAGTTGGCGGGCTCGCCGTAGGAGGGCACGTGGCGCGGAGCGGGCACTCCCGGGCGGCGCGGGGCCCGGGCCGCGGACCGCTGCCAATCCGGGTCGCCCATGACTAGCAGTGGGTCGAACATGACCACGACCGCGGCGAGGATGAGGAAGACCGCCGGGCCGATCAGCATCGGCAGCAACAGCGAGGTGGCGGTGTCGCCGGTGCCGGTGACGGGCTCGGTGCCGTGCAGGTGCACGCTCACGGCCGACATGGCGGTGTAGTGCATACCACTGACGGCCACGCCCATCACCAGGCTCGCGCCGAGGCTGGCCAGAAATCCATGGACGGAGACGGCCGCCCAGAGGGCCGTGGTGGCGGCCACGACGGCGATGACCACCGACAGCGCGACGGTGAGCGTGTCGTACTCGATGCGCCCCTGGAGACGCATCCCGGCCATGCCCAGATAGTGCATGGTGGCCACGCCGAGGCCGGTGATGGTGCCGCCGGTGACCAGGGTGAGGGCGGTCGCCCCCCGGTACCCGACGATGAAGATCCCGATGCCGACCATGAGCACGGCGACGCCCAGGCTGGCGAACGTGATGGGCAGGTCGTAGTTGATGGGCGCCTGCCGGACCGAGAAGCCCATCATGGCGATGAAGTGCATGGTCCAGATGCCGGTGCCGATGGAGGTGGCGCCGAGGGCGAGCCAGCCCGCCTTGAAGCTGTCGCGGTGGCGGAGCGATCTCGTGGTGCACCGGAGGCCGAGGGCGCCGCCCAGGCACGCCATGAGAAAGGCCGCCACCGGCGTGACGAGCCCGTAGCTGAATCCGTCGACCGTGCCCTGCATGAGCGTGTGTCCTCCACCCCTGGTGCCACGTCGTCCGAAAACAGTCGGTACCGCTGGGTAGTACTACCGGGGCGAGATTATGGCGCGCCGCGCGCCTCACGACCACGTGACCGGGGAATTTCCGGTCGTGAGACCTGAGCGAGACCGGTCCGTGATCTTGGCGGCGATGCCCCGGCCCTCCCGGAGGCGTCCGCGGGCGGTGGCGGAGCGGCGGCGGGTCGGGGGGCGGGAGGCGTTCGCGACCCCGCTGTCGGTGGCGGGCCGTACCGTGGGCGGCATGGACATCGAAGCGGGGCCGACGGGTGACGGGCGGGCCGTCCCGGTGGAGTGGACGGTCATGGAGAGCGCCATCGGGCCGCTCTTCCTCGCCGCGACCGGGCGGGGGCTCGTGCGGGTCGAGTTCCACGCCGACGCGGCACGGCGGGAGGACATGCTCGGCCGGCTGGCGAGCCGGCTCGGCACGGCGCCGGTGGAGTGCGCCTCGGGACTGCTCGCGGAAGCGATATGCCGTCTCGACCGGTACTTCGCCGGCGAGCCGGGCGATGTCGACCTGCCCCTGGACTGGAGCCTGACGACCGGCTTCAACCGGACGGTGCTGCGCGAGCTGGCGAGCGGTGTGCCGTACGGCACGGTCGTCGGGTACGGGGAGCTGGCCAGGCGCGTGGGGCAGCCGGGAGCGGCCCAGGCGGTCGGCGCGGCCATGGGCTCCAATCCGCTGCCGGTGGTGGTGCCGTGCCACCGCGTGGTGGAGAGCGACGGCGGACTCGGCGGCTTCGGGGGCGGTACGGAGACCAAGCGGCAGCTGCTCGCCCTGGAGGGCGTACTGCCCGCGCCCCTGTTCTGATCAGGGGTTTCACCTCCGGGGTACGGGCCGTTCCCCTCGGATGGGACGGCTGGCACACTCACGTCAGTGACCCACAGCCCCGGTGCCCCTGACGCCATCCTGCCCGCGCACATATCCGCCTCCGTCACCCCCGCCGAGCTCCCGGCCCTGCGCAGGCGCGTGCAGGCCGTACTCATCACCACCCAGATACTCGGCGGCCTCGGCATCGCCACCGGCGTCGCGCTCTCCGCCGTCCTGGCCAGGGACGTCAGCGGCTCCGAGGCCCTGTCCGGGCTGGCGTCGACGGCGACCGTGGCCGGGCCCGCGCTGCTCGCCATGCCGCTGGCCGCCCTGATGGCCTCGCGCGGGCGCCGGGCCGGGCTGGTCCTCGCGTACCTCATCGGCGCGGTCGGTGCCGGGGTGGCGGTGCTCGGGGCGGTCGTGGAGAGCTTCCCGCTGCTGCTGCTCGGTCTCGTCGGCTTCGGCGCCGGGTCCTCGGCCAACCTGGCGGCCCGCTTCGCCGCCGCCGACCTCGCCGAACCCGACCGGAGGGCGCGGGCCATCTCCACGGTGGTGTGGGCGACGACGATCGGGGCGGTGCTCGGCCCGAACATCGCCGCGCCGGCCGGGGAGAGCGTCGCCGGCCTGGGCATACCGGCCACCGCAGGCCCCTTCGTCTGGGCCGCCGGAGTCTTCGTGGCGGCGGCGGTCGTGGTGGCCGTGCTGCTCCGCCCGGATCCGCTCCTCACCGCCCGCGCGCTCCACGAGACGGGCACGGGCGAGGCGCCGGAGGAACGCTCCCTGCGGGCCGGGATGCGGGCCGTACGGGAGTCCCCGAAGGCCCGGCTCGCCGTGGTCACCGTCGCCGGCTCGCACACCGCGATGGTGTCGATCATGTCGATGACGCCGGTGGCCCTCACCCACCACGGGGCGGACATCCAGCTGATCGGGCTCGTCATCAGTGGGCACATCGCCGGCATGTACGCCTTCTCGCCCCTGATGGGCTGGCTCTCCGACCGGCTGGGGAGGTTGTCGGTGATCGGGCTCGCGGTCGGTCTCATCGGTCTGGCGGCGCTCGTCGCGGGCACGGCGGGGCCCAGCCACGGCCGCACCGCCCTCGGCCTGTTCATCCTCGGTCTGGGCTGGTCGGCGGGGCTGGTGTCCGGTTCGGCGCTGCTCACGGACTCGGTGCCGCAGGCCGCCCGCGCGGCGGTCCAGGGGCTCTCCGACTTCATCATGAACACGGCCGCCGGCGTCGGCGGGCTCGCGGCGGGTCTGATCGTCGCGCGGGCGGGGTACGGCTCGCTGAACGCGATCGCCGCGTGTCTGCTGCTGCCGATGGCGGCGCTCGCGATCCGGGGCTCGCTCCGGAAGGCGTGAGGTCCGCGCGGCCGGTCCGGGCGGCACCGCCGGTGCGGCACCGCCGCCGGCCGGTGCGGCACCTCCGCCGGCCGGTACGTCACCTCCGTACGGTCGTCGGTCAGTTCGGCACCGACGGGGAGGACGCCCCGCTCGCCAGTCGGCGTGGCGCTCCCGTGCCGTCGGCCGGCACCTCCCAGACGTCTCCCCCGTACCCGTAGGCCAGGGTGTCCGGGTCGGTCCACAGGGCCTGGTCGTCGATGCCGCGCCGTTCGGCGACCGCGTGTTCGCGTCCGGTGGCCACCTCGTACACATACAGCCGCCACGGCTCGCGCGGGCCCTCGGAGACCCGTTTCTTGAAGGCGATCCGGGTGCCGTCCGGGGAGAGCGACGGGCATTCGACGTTCTCCCGAAGGGCCCGGGCCGACCAGTTCCGCATGTCGCCCTCGACGAGATGGGTGCGGCCGCCCGTGGAGACGGTGGCGTAGAAGCGGTTGTCGTCGGCGGCGAAGCTGACGCCCCAGTAGTTGACGTCGGGGGCGTGGTGGCGGCGGCCGCCGAGGGTGAGGGGGATCTGCTCGATGTTCTTCACCAGGTACCCGGTACGCAGGTCGAGGATCGAGGTGCGGGTCGAGAAGGACGAGCGCGCGTACGAGTCGCCGGTCGCGAACATCGTCCAGGAGAGCATGTTCCCGGAGGCCGAGACCCGGGCCCTGCTGGGGATGCCCGGCAGCGCGATGCGGCGCACCTCGCGCAGCCGCCGGTCGAGCACGAGAGCGTACGAGCGGGCCGGGACGCCCGGCCTGCGCCGAAGGCACAGGGCGGTGGAACCGGCCGCGTGGAAACGGTCGCAGGAGGGGCCGCCCGCCACCCGGCCGCCGGGCGCGGACGGGTCGACGCGCGCGACCCGCCCGCTCGCGGTGTCCCGGGTGTAGAGCGCGCCGGTGGCGGCGTCGAGGGTGAAGCCGGGGTCGGCGGTGCCGGTGGTCGCGGCCTCGCGCCCCGAGGCCGCCCGCAGGGTGTAGGCGGTGGCCCCGCCGCCGAGCAGCAGCAGGGCGAGGACGAGGATCCACACGCGCGTGCGGGTGGACGGACGGGCGCCGGTCGGGGCGGACATGGGTCAGTCGGTCCTCTCGGAGGGATCGGGGGCGAGGCTCTCGGACGGCTGAGGGTCGCCGTTGCCCGAGGGGGTGGCGGGCAGCAGGCGCGCGGCGCAGCAGAGGGCGGCCGTGAGGGCGATCGTGGCCGCGACGAGCGCGGTCCCGGGCCCGCTCGCGGTCCAGACGGCACCGAACGCGACGGCCGCTCCGACCCGGGCGAGGGCCTGCGCGGTCTGGACGACCGCGAGGCCGCCGGCGTGCCTGCCCTCGGTCAGGAAGGGCCCGGCGAGGGCCATCAGGACGCCGTCGGTGGCCGCGTAGAAGACGCCGAGCAGCAGCAGGACGCCCACGAGGACCGCGGTGTCGGGCAGCGGGGCGAGCAGCAGTCCGTAGGCGAGGAGCAGGGCCCCGTGCCCGTACAGGAAGGGTCCGCGCCGTCCGGTCCGGTCGGCGAGGCGTCCGGCGGGCACGGCGAGCAGCAGATAGACGGCGGCCGCGCCGAGCGGCAGGAACGGGAACCAGGTCGCGTCGAACGCGAGCCGCCGCTGGAGCAGCAGATAGAGGAAGGAGTCGCCGACGGTGGCGGCTCCGAGGAGCCCGGCGCACAGCACGATCCGGCGGTACGCGGGCGAGCGCAGCCCGGCGAGGGGCCCGGCGCGGAAGCCGGCGGGGAGCCCGGCGCGGGACCCGGCACGCGCGCGTGGCGGCGGATCGGTCGGGCTCTTCCCGTCGGCCGGGTTCCGCCCGGGGACGAGGAGCACCCAGAGCAGGACACCGAACGCGCCGACGCAGAAGCTGACGGCGAAGACGGCGTCGTACGCGTCGGCCGTCGCCCACAGCAGGGCGAAGGCGGCCAGGGGTCCGAGGAGGGCGCCGGTGGTGTCCATGGCGCGGTGCGTACCGAAGGCCCGGCCCAGGTCCTCGGGTGGGCTGTGCAGCGTGATGAGGGCGTCGCGCGGGGCGGTGCGGACGCCTTTGCCGAGCCGGTCCGCGGCGAGCGCGGTCGCGATCCAGCCGGTCGCGCCGCCGGCGAGGAGGAGGACGGGCCGGGAGCAGGCGGAGAGCGCGTAGCCGATTCCGCCGACCTGTTTGTGGCGGCCGCCGCAGTCGGCGGTGGCGCCGCCGAGGAGCCGGACGAGTGCGGTGGCTCCGGTGGAGAGGCCGTCGAGCAGCCCGAACTGGAGCGGGGAGAGGCCCAGTCCGAGGACCAGGTAGAGCGGCAGCACGGCGGTCACCATCTCCGAGGAGATGTCGGTGACCAGGCTGACCGCGCCGAGGGCGAGGACGGTGCCCGGGACGCGCCGCCGGACCCCCGAGGGGGTGGGCGGCGCGTCGCGGCGACCGGTGGTCGCGAGGTACATCAGTGGCAGGTGTAGGTCGGGCCGGAGTCCTTGACCTGGTTGTCGGTGCCGACGTACTGCCAGGTGTAGGTGGTGTCGGTGAGGTCCAGCTTCAGGACGCCGTACGGACCGCTGATCCGCTTCTGGCTGTTGGGCTGGACGGTCTCGATGTCGTAGGGCTCGGCGCCGCCCATGCCTCCGACGATCTCGACGATGCCGTCGGCGGTGGCCCGCCCGTTGGGGTCCTGCGGGGCGAACCGCTCGTAGTGGTGGTCGTGTCCGTTGAGGACCAGGTCGGCCTTGGCCCCGTAGAGGATCTGCCAGACCGGCTTGGAGACCGGGTCGTTGCCGTGGCCGCCGGAGGAGTACAGCGGGTGGTGGAAGTAGGCGGCGAGGCAGCCCTTGGTGTTCCGCGCGAGGTCGTCCTTGAGCCACTGGATCTGCGCGGCGTCGTCGAAGGAGTTGGAGTCGAGGGCGACGAAGTGCCAGTTGCCCTGGTCGTAGCTGTAGTAGGGCTTGCCCTGCGGGTAGGCGATCGAGCCGAAGTACGACTTGTAGCCGGCGAGCGGGCCGGCCGGGTCGTAGGTCTCGTGGTTGCCGGGCACGGGCCGGGTCTTCGCCTTGAAGGCGCCCCAGGTCTTGTCGTAGTAGTTGCGGAAGTCGGAGAGCAGGGCGTCGTCGTACTGGTTGTCGCCCATCGTCAGGTAGAAGGACGGCGCGATCCGCTGGGCCAGGGCGGCCGTCTTGGGGTGGGCGCAGGAACTGCTGGAGGCCGTGCACTGGGCGGCGATGTCACCGGCCGCGACGACGGTGAAGGCGCCGGTGGGCGGCTCCGTGGTGCCGGTGGTGCCGTAGACCTCCACCGAGAAGAGCGAGTAGCCGTACGACGTGCCGCGGGCGGTCCCGTAGACGCGGAGGTGGCGGCCCTGGCCGGTGAGTCCGGTCCAGTCGTCGGTGCCGCCGTTGCCCGCCGTCTCGGTGGCGAGGCGGGTCCAGGTGGTGCCGTCGGCGGAGATCTCGACGCGGTAGGCCTTGGCGTACGCGGCCTCCCAGACGAGTTTCACGCGGGAGACGGTGGCCGAGGGGCCGAGGTCGACCCGGATCCACTGGGGGTCGACGCCCTCGGCGCTGGCCCAGCGGGTGGTGGAGACGCCGTCGAAGGCCTTCTCCGGGCCGAAGGTGCTGTCCTCGACGGAGGAGGACGTGGCCGGGCGGCCCTGGGAGATCAGGACGTCGGCGGCGGCTCCGGCCCGGTCGGGAAGGGCGAGCAGGAGGCCGCCGACGAGCAGCAGCACGGCGGCGAGGACGAAGGGGAGGGGGGTGGTGGTGCGGCGTGGTGGGGCGGAGGCGTTCAGGCGCATACCTGGGCTCCCTGGCCTGGGGGTCGGCGAGAGCTGGACACCGGTGCTGCGCACCACGGGCCGGCCGCGCGGCGGCGGGCCGGGGCGCCCGTGCCGTGGGGTACGGACACGGGCGACCGGCCGGGTGGCGATTCGGGGCGCCACACGGCGGGGTGGTGCTCGGCGGCCGGGTCAGAGCTCTCGCTGAGCGCGTCACGCCCCTTGGGGTGGGGCGCCGCGCCAAGCCGCTGCCGGGGATGCTAGCCGATAGGAAGGTTTCCTACCAGACTCTCGACTCGCGGCCGTCCCCGGCCACTTCAGAGGCTGATGTGGTACGCCTTGCGCAGGGTCTCGTGGACGGTCCAGGTCGTCCTGTCGCCCTCGCGCAGCACGCAGGCGTCGCCGGGTCCGATCTCCAGGGTGGCCCCGCCCTCGACGGCGACGGTCGCCCGGCCGGAGACCACCACGAAGAGCTCGTCGGCCTCGGTGTCGGTGACGACGCCGGGCGTGATCTGCCAGATGCCGCGCAGCTGCTTGCCGTCGGCGGACTCCCACAGCACCCTGCCCGTCACCTCGGGCGTGCCGGAGACGATCTGGGCGGGGTCGAGGGGCTCCGCCTCGAGCTCCGCGTCGGGGATGTGCACGGCGAAGGAGGGCTGGTCATGTGTCGTCATGGGCGGTGACTGTAGCGGGGGTCCGGAGCCGGTCCGAGGCCGGGACCGGCTGGAGGGAAACCCTCCGTTTCGCCTCCCACCAGGCGCGATACCCGGATCCAGCGGCGGCGACGAAATCCGCACGAGCCCTTCGCCGCAGCGCCGGACGGGTGGCGCGGCCGCCGCGGAGGACGACTCCGGGAGCTCCGTGACGGAATCCGAAGGCGCCCCCACCGGGTGGCCGGAGCTCGCCGGCGAGGTTTGCGGGACCTGTGGTCGCGCCAGGAATGGGACATGTCCACACAGGTGTCCGAAGAGGTACGCGAGGCGCTCCACGAGGGGCGTCCCGTCGTCGCGCTGGAATCGACGATCATCGCCCACGGCCTGCCGCGCCCGCGGAACCTGGCCGTGGCCCTGGAGCTGGAGGAGCTGGTGCGGGCCGGGGGCGCCGTCCCCGCCACGATCGCCGTGGTCGACGGCACGGCCAGGGTCGGCCTGGACCGGCCGGCCCTGACCCGGATCGCCGAGGACCCCGCGGTACGGAAGCTGGGGCACCGCGACCTGGCCCCGGCCCTGGCGACCGGCGTGACCGGGGCGACGACGGTGTCGGCGACGGCCTGGCTCGCGGACGCGGCCGGCATACGGGTGTTCGCGACCGGGGGCCTCGGCGGGGTGCACCGGGAGTGGACCGACACCCAGGACGAATCCGCCGACCTGCGGCTGCTCGCCCGGGTCGGGATCACCGTGGTGTGCGCCGGGGTCAAGTCGATCCTCGACGTGCCCGCGACGCTCCAGCGTCTGGAGACGCTCGGTGTGACCGTCGTCGGGTACGGCACGGACCACTTCCCCGGCTTCTATCTCGCCTCCTCGGGCGAGCCCGTGGACTGGACGCTGCGGACCCCTGAGGAAGTGGCCGGGGTGATACGGGCCCAGGACCGGCTCGGCGGGCCGCGGGCGGCGCTGATCGTGGCCAACCCGGTGCCGCCGGCGGAGCAGCTGGATCCCGCCCTGCACGACCGGGTGCTCGCGGGCGGCCTGACGGCGGCGAAGGAGAAGGGGATCACCGGGCAGGCGGTGACACCGTTCCTCCTCGAATATCTGACGGTGCACACGGAAGGGGCGTCCCTGGAGGCCAACCTGGCGGCGGTCCGGGGCAATGTGCGGCTCGCGGCGAGGATCGCCGGGGCGTACGGGGCGGGGGCGGCGCGCACCGCCGACCCCGCGCGCGGCTCCGGGGCGGCGTCCGGCGGCGGGGCCTCGTTCGGCGCGGGCGGCCGGTGAGCCCGGCGGCGGGTGCGCTGCTCGTCGTCGGGGACGTGGTCACGGACGTCGTCGCCCGGCACCGGACCCCACTGGCGCCCGCGACCGACACGGCGGCGGAGATACGGACGCTGCCGGGCGGCGCCGGAGCCAACGCGGCCTGCTGGGCGGTGCGTTCCGGCTGCCCCGACGTCCGGATCCTCGGCCGGGTCGGGACGGACGCGGCCGACTGGCACGAGCGGGCGCTGCGGGGTGCGGGCGTGCGCCCCCTGCTGGTCCGGGACGCGGAGGCGGCGACGGCGACCGTGATCGCGCTCGTGGACTCCTCGGCGGAGCGCACCTTCCTGACCGACAGCGGCGCCGCCCTGCGCCTCTCCCCCGGCGACTGGTCGGCCGGCCTGCTCGACGGCGTGGCCCGGCTGCATCTCTCCGGCTATCTGTTCTTCGCCGCGCCGAGCCGCGAGACCGCCCGGCTGGCGCTGCGGGACGCCCGGGACGCGGGGGTCCCGGTGAGTGTGGACCCGGCTTCGGCGGGGTTCCTGGCGGAGCTGGGGGTGGATCTGTTCCTGGCGGCCGCGGACGGCGCGGAGGTCCTGCTGCCCAACGCCGACGAGGCCCGGTCGCTCACCGGCCGGGACGATCCGGAGGTGGCGGCGGCCGAGTTGAGCCGCCGGTTCCCGCTGGTCGTGGTCACCCTCGGGGCGGCGGGCGCCCTGGTCGCCGAGGACGGCGCGGTCACCGCGCGGGTGGCGGCGCCTCCGGCGCGGCCGGTGGACTCGACGGGCGCGGGTGACGCGTTCACCGGCGCCTTCCTGGCGGCCCGGCTCGCGGGAGCCGACCCGGCGAAGGCCACCGAGGCGGGCTGCCGGGCGGGCGCGGAGGCGGTAACGCTGATGGGCGGCAGACCGGCGAACGAACCGGGTGGCCGGCTGACGGGATGAGGGGACGGCCCGACGGTCACGGTGACCGTGACTTTGACGGTGACGGACGGCCGACGGGCCCGTGCCGGGAGGCGCGGACCGGAAGGCCCGTGCCGGGAGGCGCAGGCCGGGGCGGCGCGGACCCGTCGGCCCCGGCCGGGCGAGATCCGGAAGAGACGGCCTAGTCTCCGAACCCCGTCCAGGCCGGGTGGCGCGGGTCGTCCGCGCGGACGACCACGTCTGCGGCCGTACCGGGCTCGACCTCCGTCTCGTACCGGGCGAAGGCGGGGAGGGTCCAGGCCTCCTCGGTACGCCGGGCGAGGGCGGCGGTGGAGAGCCGCAGGTGCACGGTGAGGTCGAAGGGGAACCAGTGGCCGAGCAGGAAGGGTCCGTGCAGGAGGAGCACCCCACCGGGGGGCAGCGTCGCGTACGGGCTGCGGGTCGCGCGGTCCCTCACCGGGTCCCAGAGATCGGGCAGCACCCTCCCGGTGCCGCCGGGGTCCAGCGGCCCGAAGACCTCCCGCCACAGCGCCCCGGTGTCGGTCCACCCGTCGTAGTACGCGTCGGGGTCCTGCTTCCCGTACTCGTACCGCAGCGACGCGGGCCGCAGGAAGCCGGCGGTCCCCACGACGAGGACGGAGCGCCCGCGCGTCCGCAGCGCCTCGGCGAGCAGCCCGGCGAGCTCGCCCCCGGGTGCGGCGGGCGGTCCGTCGATGCCGACCTTGAGCCACGCGTCACCCTCCGCCGGCGCCGGCGCGTCGAGCCGCCCGGCGAGCGTCTCCGCCAGCCGTTCCCAGGTGATCGCCTCGTATCGCATCCCGCTCATCCGTTCATCCTGCCCGCAGGCCCGCGGGCCCGTCGTCCCCGGGGCCGCTCAGGGGCACGCCGAGCCGGTCCGCGAGGGCCCGCGCCGTGGCGAGGGGTTCCTCCCAGACGACCTCCTGCCACTGGGCCAGCTGGTGCGGCCGCGACTCGGGGCCGGGAAGGACGGCGACGAGCAGCAGGATCCAGCCCCAGGTGTCCCCGTCCCACTCCAGTTCCAGGGCGACGGGCCGGCGGGGCAGCACCGCGACATCCGCCGCGAGCGTGTCCACGTCCGTGCGCGGCAGCGGTACGAGCCGGTCGGCCAGGATCTCCTCGCGTACGCCGACGAGGGCGACGCAGTCGTTCAGATCCGGCTCGGGCAGGAGGCCGGACTCCCGGATCGCGAGGACCGCCGTGAGCCGTCTCCGCCGGATCACCTCGGCGTCCACGTGCCGGCGGGTCTCCCAGGTCAGGGCCGACCACAGTTCGTGCGGTTCGTCGTACGTCACGCCTTGACCCTGCCATTGGCGTCAGGGTCCGACCATCGAATTCATGACCACTCCCTTCATGACCACCGCTTCCATGGACGGCACCGCACCCCGCAGGGTCGTCGTCGTCACCGGCGCGGGCACCGGCATCGGCCGCGCCACCGCCCGCGCGTTCGCAGCGCAGGGGGCGACGGTCCTCGCCGTCGGCCGCCGGAAGGAGCCGCTGCGGGAGACCGCCGAGGGGCATCCCGGCATCCACCCGTTCGTCGCCGACATCACCGCGGAGGGCGCCCCCGAGGACGTCGTCGGAGCGGCCCTGACCGCCCACGGCAGTCTCGACGTGCTCGTCAACAACGCCGGGATCGCCAAGGGAGGCCCGCTGGAAACCCTCGACCGCTCCGTGATCGCCCCGCTCCTCGAGACCAATCTGGTCGCCCCGGTCCTGCTCACCCGGGCCGCCGTTCCCGCGCTCCGCGCGTCCCGGGGCGTCGTGGTGAACGTGACGACGACGATCGGGCAGCGCGGCTGGCCGGCCAACTCGGTCTATCCGGCGACGAAGAGCGCCCTGGAGACCCTGACCCGCTGCTGGGCGGTGGAGCTCGCGCCCGACGGGGTACGCGTGGTGGCGGTCGCTCCCGGTGCGATCGAGACCCCGATCGCGGACCACTCGGGCCTCTCCCCCGAGAAGCTGAGGGCACTGCGGGCATGGCAGCTCGCGCACACCCCGCTGGGGCGGATCGGCAGGCCCGAGGAGGTCGCCTGGGCGATCACCACGCTCGCGGCGCCGGAGGCCGCCTTCCTGACGGGGACCGTGCTGCCCGTCGACGGGGGCGCGCTGGTCGCGTGATACGACTGGGCGAGGAGGTGGCGCCCGTGCGTATCGGTGAACTGGCCCGGCGGACGGGGGCGTCGCCGCGCGCCCTGCGCCATTACGAGACGGCGGGGCTGATCGCGTCGGAGCGCGCGGCCAACGGCTACCGGGTGTACGGGGACGGTGCCGTCACCCGCGTGGCGAACATCCGGTATCTGCTGGCCGCGGGGCTCACCCTGGACGACGTCTCCGCGTTCCGCTCCTGCCTCGACGGGGACATGCCCTCGGCCCCGCCGTCCGCCCGTGGCCTGGAGATCGCCCGTGAGCGGCTGGCCGTGCTCGACGCGCGGATCGCCGCGCAGACCGAGGCCCGGGACCGGCTGGCACGCAGCCTGGCGGTGGAGTCGGGCCGCTGACGGGCCGACCACGGCCGAGCCGATCCCGGTGACACCGGACCCGACGGGACCGACCGCGGCCGAGCCGATCCCGACCGGCCCGATCGCGGTCCGGCCGATCGCGGTTCGGCCGATCGCGCCCGCGGTCGGGCTACGCCCCGGCCGCCCCCACGGGCCGTTCGAGAGCCGCCCGCCCCGCCTCGATCGCCTCGGCCAGCGTCAGCTCCCCGCTCGCGAGCGCCCGGCAGGTCGCCGTGTCGGTCCTCAGCCGGGCGTCCGGCACCTCCGTCGTACCGACCCCGAACACCCCGTCCCCGTAGGACGCCGTTCCGTCGTTCCCGACCCGTACATGGAACTCGCCCTCGTCCAGGGTCACCTGGACGACCCCCGCGCCCAGCTCGGCGATCGCCCCGAGGAGCGGGATGGCGTACCAGTGCGCGCGGACGGCGTCGGTGGGGCGCGGCTCGCCCAGGTCGGGCGCGCCCCAGGCCGCGAGGGTGCGCAGCACGGGCAGCAGGTCACGGCCGCGCGGGGTGAGTTCGTAGACGAACGCCGAGGCGGGCGGGGGCAGTCGGCGGCGGGTGACGAGCTCGGCGCCCTCCATGTCCTTGAGACGGCCCGCGAGCATGTCGGTGCTGACGCCGGGGAGGTCGGCATGGAGGTCGGTGTAGCGGCGCGGCCCGGCGAGGAGTTCGCGGACGACGAGCAGGGTCCAGCGGTCGCCGACGAGGTCGAGGGCGCGCGCGGCGGCGCAGTGCTGGTCGTAGCTGCGGCGGCGTGGCTGACGTGGCATGCGACGCAGTCTAGACATGTTGTTGGACTTTCCAAGCTGGAACTTGGTAAAACCAAGCAACACTGATTCCGGGGACCTGGGGAGGTCGGACATGGAGTTCCGGCAGTCGAGCAAGCTGAGCGAGGTCTGTTACGAGATCCGGGGCCCGGTCATCGAGCACGCCAACGCGCTGGAGGAGGCGGGCCACAGCGTCCTGCGCCTCAACACCGGCAACCCGGCGCTCTTCGGCTTCGAGGCGCCCGAGGAGATCGTCCAGGACATGATCCGGATGCTTCCCAAGGCCCACGGGTACACCGACTCCCGGGGCATCCTCTCCGCCCGCCGCGCCGTGGCCCAGCGCTATCAGGCCATGGGTCTCCCCGAGGTCGACGTCGACGACGTCTTCCTCGGCAACGGCGTCTCGGAGCTCGTCTCCATGGCCGTGCAGGCGCTTCTGGAGGACGGCGACGAAGTCCTGATCCCCGCCCCCGACTTCCCGCTGTGGACGGCGGTCACGACCCTCGCCGGCGGCAAGGCCGTGCACTATCTCTGCGACGAGTCGGCCGACTGGTACCCGGACCTCGACGACATGGCGTCGAAGATCACCGACCGGACCCGGGCCGTGGTCATCATCAACCCCAACAACCCCACCGGCGCGGTCTACCCGAAGGAGATCGTCGAGGGGATCCTCGATCTCGCCCGCCGCCACGGCCTGATGGTCTTCGCCGACGAGATCTACGACCAGATCGTCTACGACGAGGCGGTCCACTACCCGGCCGCCTCCCTCGCCTCCGACCTGGTCGTCCTCACCTTCGGTGGGCTCTCCAAGACCTACCGGGTCGCGGGCTTCCGCTCCGGCTGGCTGGTCGTCACCGGACCCAGGCAGCACGCCAGGAACTACCTGGAGGGGCTCACCATGCTGGCCTCCATGCGGCTCTGCCCCAACGCCCCCGCCCAGTACGCCATCCAGGCCGCGCTCGGCGGCCGCCAGTCGATCCACGAACTCACCGCCCCGGGCGGCCGGCTGCGCGAACAGCGCGACCGAGCCTGGGAGAAGCTCAACGAGATCCCGGGCGTCTCCTGCGTGAAGCCGAAGGGGGCGCTGTACGCCTTCCCGCGCCTCGACCCGAAGGTGCACAAGATCCACGACGACGAGAAGTTCGTCCTCGACCTGCTCCTGCGGGAGAAGATCCAGGTCGTCCAGGGCACCGGCTTCAACTGGCCCCGACCGGACCACTTCCGCATCCTGACCCTGCCGTACGCCGACGACCTCGACGCCGCGATCAGCCGCATCGGCCGCTTCCTCAGCGGCTACCGGCAGTGACGTTCCCCCCTCCCTCCTGTCATGATCTGAAGGACTGAGGATCCACGGGCCGGAGGGTCCGAGGGGGACGGGAGGGGCGGTCGGTCATGGATGTGGCGCTGATAGCCGTGGCGGGAACCCTGTTGGGCGTCATCGCCACCCACTGGTTCCAGGGACGGGCCACCGAGCGCACGGCTTCGCTGGCCCGGACGGAACAACTGCGCCAGGAACGGATCGCGACCTACAGCGCCTACGCGGGCGCGGTCGTCGACTACCGGCACAGCCAGAACGACCGCTGGTTCCGGGCGTTCAAGGAGCCCGGCTCGGAGGAGGCCGAGGAGTCCCGTCACGCCTCCTACCGTCGGCGCACCAACGCCCGGCAGGCCCTGTTCCGCGTCCAGTTGGTGTGCGACGACCCGGACGTGCGACGACTGGCCGAGCGTGCCTTCGAGGAGACCCACTGCATGCACGAGGCGGAGGGCGAGGCGGAACGCGCCCGCCGCTCCGCGCAGGCGAAGGAGGCACTCGCCGTGTTCATCGCAGCCGCCGCGCCCGGCCTCCGCTGAACGGGGTGCGGACATGGACCTCGTCGCCCCCGTCGTCGTCGAACCGCTGCGTCGCCGCCGCTGCTCGGAGTGCCTGCGGGGACCGCTGGAGCGGATGATCGTCGAGTTCAACTCCCCGGTCTGTCTCGACTGCGCCGACCTCGGGCATCTCGTCTTCCTGCGCCGGGGCGACACGGCGCTCACCCGCCGGGCCCGCGAGGGCAGCGCCCTCTGGGCCGTGGTCGTACGTCACAACCGGCGCCGTACGCGGTACGAGCGTCAGGGCCTCCTCGTCGAGGAGACCGCTCTCGCCGAAGCGGAATCGGCCTGCCTGGCCGACGCGGAGGCCCGGGCCAGGCGCCGGGCGCGGGACGCGGTGCGTCGTGCGGCACTCGACGCGGAGATCACCGAGGTCCTCCTCGCCGAGATCGTGCGGCTCTTCCCGTCCTGCCCGGCGGACCGGGCCACGGAGATCGCCGTCCACGCCTCGGCGAAGGGCAGCGGGCGAGTGGGGCGCACCGCGGCGGGCCGCTCGCTCGACCGCGGCGCCGTCACGGCCGCGGTGCGCGCCTCCGTACGGCATGTCGACACACCGTACGACTCGTTGCTGATGGGCGGGGTTCCCCGACACCAGGCCCGGACGAGGGTCGCTCCCGCCATCGAGACGGTGCTCCGGGCCTGGCGTCGCGGCGGCGAGAGCGCCCCCGGCCGTGGACGGGGCTGACAGCTCGGGTGTCGGCGCACGTCGGCCGGGCCGCGAGGGCGGGACCCTCAGGCCTGGTCTCCGGCGCGGCGCGCGCGACGGTACAGCAGGGCCCCGCCGAGCAGCAGCGCGGCGCTCGCGGAGGCGGCGTAGCCGACGCTGTCCGAACCGGTGGCGGCCAGCGCGACCGGGCTCGTCTCACCCTGCGGCGCGGGGGCCGGCTTCTCCGTCTCGGTCTCGGTCTGCGGGACCGGCACGTTCCGGACGGGGGTCTGCGGGCGGGGGGTCGGCGTCTCGATCGGCTGCTCGGGCTTCGAGGGGCCGTTCACCGAGGTGTTGCCGAAGACCGGGTTGGCGATGCCGACCACGTTGACCGAGTTCCCGCTGATGTTCACGGGGAGGTCGACGGGGAGCTGGAGGCCGTTCCCGGAGAGGACGCCGGGAGATCCCGCGACATGGGTCTCGGACGTGGACCCGCCGCCGTTGAAGGAGCCGCCGTCGGAGGATCCGCCACCGTGCTGACCGCCGGCCTGCTCGCCACCGCGCGGGGTGCCGGGCAGGTCCTTGTGGGACCGGCCGCCGCCGTCCTCCGAGCCGTAGCCGTCGGGCTCCTTCTCGGTGGAGTGGTTGGAACACCGGTTGCCGAAGGCCGGGTTGAGCAGACCGACGACGTTGACCGTGTTCCCGCAGACGTTGACCGGCACGTGCACCGGCAGCTGAACCGTGTTGCCGGAGCCGACGCCCGGCGAACCGACCGCGGCGCCCTGCGCGCCGGAGTCGGCGTGCGCGGCGCCGGCCGAGAGGGCGAGCGCCCCACCCGTGACCAACAGTGTGGCCAGACCACTTCGGCGAATCTGCCTCATGGCTTCCTGCCTTCCGGAGGTGTGCGGGCAAGTGCCCGTACCGGAATCAACGCGACAAACGCACGTGCCGGATCCGGCCGTTGACCGGTTTCACTCCATCGAGTGGGGTCCGTTCGAGTGTCGGTCAGTGTCCCAGCAGGTCGGTGAGGGCGCCGACCGGGTCCTGATCGGGGGCGCCGCGCGGCCACCAGTCCTCACGGCCGGCGTCCGACTCGTAGCCGTACCAGAGGCCGTCCCGGCCCAGGCGGAGTTGGAGGGACTCGGTCGAGAGCCGGTTGCGCCAGGGGCGGAAGGCGGGGAAGTCGGCGGCGAGCAGGGCGGGTCGGGCCCGGTCGAACGGACCCGCCGGCGGGTCCCAGGGCTCCTCGAGCACGGCGAGACCGGCGGCGCCGCCCTGCCGCCAGGCGGCGACGGCCCGGGCGAGGTCCGTGGGGGTGCGGTCGAGCGCGTAGGCCAGGTCGCGGTAGAGGGCGCGGGTCGAGGCGGTGAGCCCGGAACCCGGGTGCGCGGCGGCCAGCCGGACGGCGTCCTGCCACGGGGTGAGCGCGGCGACCGGGTCGTGCCCGGTGACGAGGAACGTGTGGGCGCGGACGGCGGCCTCGGAGGCGAGGAGGTCGAGGGCGAGCGGGTCGGGGGCGTCGGGGTCGGGCGGGAAGACCGCGGGGCGGCCGGGCCGGTCCGGGAGGGGCAGCGGCGGGGGAAGCGGCGGCGCGGGGCGCTCCGTCGCGGCGATCACCGCGCGGGCGGGGACGGTGGGCATCGGGGGCGGGGCGGCGGTCGCCTCGGCGGCGGACAGCGCGGCGTTGCGCCGGGTGAGCTCGGCGAGGAGCTCCTGCTCCCCGCGGCCGCGCATCAGGAAGAGGACGAACGGGTCCTCGTCGAGGAGTCTGGCGGCCTGGTAGCAGAGGGCCGCGGCGTGCTTGCAGGGGTAACCGTCGTCCGGGCAGGAGCAGTCGGGGACGAGATCGCCGGGCGCGGGCAGCAGTCCGGTGACCGCCTCCAGGGCGTGGGGCACGTCCTTGTCGAGCAGGGCGGCGATGTGGTCGGGGCGTGCGGTGGCCTCCTCGAGGAACCGCTCCCAGCCGTCGTCGCCCAGGGTCCGCATCCTGATCTCGGTGCGGTACGGGCGGGGCCTGCTGCCGTGGACGTAGGCGACGACCCGGCCCTGGGTGACGGTGATCGCGTCGACATGGCCGCGTCCCGCGTACGCCTTCCCCCGGGCGAGGCGGGCCGGGTCGAGGGCGGTGTCCTCCAGGGCGTCCACCCAGGCGTTGCCCCACCAGGTGGCGGCGAACCGCCCGTCGGGGGCCTCGCGGGGTGCGACCTGCGGGAAGCTGCGGCGGCGGTCGTCGTGGCGGGGGGCGGCTCCCCGCGCGCCCCGTGGCGTGGTCACGAAGGCCTCCTCAGGGACACCAGGTCGGCGAGCTCCCGGTCGGTGAGTTCGGTGAGGGCGGCCTCGCCCGAGCCGAGGACGGCGTCGGCCAGCGCCCGCTTGGCGAGGAGCATCTCGGCGATCCGGTCCTCGACCGTGCCCTCGGCGACCAGCCGGTGGACCTGCACCGGCTGGGTCTGGCCGATGCGGTAGGCCCGGTCGGTGGCCTGTTCCTCGACGGCCGGGTTCCACCAGCGGTCGTAGTGCACGACATGGCCGGCCCGGGTGAGGTTGAGGCCGGTGCCCGCGGCCTTGAGGGAGAGCAGGAAGACGGGGATCTCACCGGCCTGGAAACGGTCGACCATCCGCTCCCGCTCGGCCACCGGGGTGCCACCGTGGAGGAGTTGGGCCTGGATGCCGCGGGCGGCCAGATGGTCGGCGAGGAGCCGCGCCATCGACACGTACTGGGTGAAGACGAGCACCGAGCCGTCCTCGGCGAGGATCGTGTCGAGGAGCTCGTCGAGCAGGGCGAGCTTCCCCGAGCGGCCCGCGAGCCGAGCGGTCCCGCTGCCGCGCGGGGCCTCCTCCTTCAGATACTGCGCGGGGTGGTTGCAGATCTGCTTGAGGGAGGTCAGCAGCTTCATGACGAGGCCCCGGCGGGCCATGCCCTCGGCCTCCTCGATCCGCGCCATGGTCTCGCGGACGACCGCCTCGTAGAGCGAGGCCTGTTCCCGGGTGAGGGAGACGGGATGGTCCGACTCCGTCTTGGGCGGCAGCTCGGGGACGATCCCGGGGTCGGACTTGCGGCGGCGCAGCAGGAAGGGGCGCACGAGCCGGGCGAGCCGCTCGACGGCCTCCTCGTGCTCGATCTCCTCGTGGTTCTCGACGGCGCGGGCGTGCCGGGAGCGGAAGGCCTTGAGCGGGCCGAGGAGACCGGGGGTGGTCCAGTCGAGGAGCGCCCAGAGTTCCGAGAGGTTGTTCTCCACGGGGGTGCCGGTGAGGGCGACCCTGGCGGGTGCGGGGATCTCGCGCAGCGCCTTCGCGGTCGCGGAGAACGGGTTCTTGACGTGCTGGGCCTCGTCGGCGACGACCATCCCCCACTCGCGGCGGGCCAGTTGGGCGGCGCTGGTCCGCAGCGTGCCGTAGGTCGTGAGGACGAAGCCTCCCTCGATGGCGTCGAGGTCGCGCTCGGCGCCGTGGAAGCGCCGGACGGGCACGTCGGGGGCGAACTTCCCCACCTCCCGCTGCCAGTTGCCGAGCAGGGACGCCGGGCAGACGACGAGGGTGGGGGCGCGGCGGGCGCGGCGCAGATGGAGGGCGATGAGGGTGACGGTCTTGCCGAGGCCCATGTCGTCGGCGAGGCAGCCGCCGAGTCCGAGCGAGGTCATCAGGTCCAGCCAGGCGAGGCCGCGCAGCTGGTAGTCGCGGAGGGTGGCGGTGAGGCCGGGCGGAGCCTCCACGTCCTCGGGGCCGGCGAGGAGCCGGTCGCGGAGCGCGGCGAGTGCCCCGACGGGGACGGCGGGCACGGTCTCCCCGTCCACCTCGGCGGTGCCGGTGAGGGCGACGGCGAGGGCGTCGACCGGTTCGAGCAGGCCGAGCTCCCGCTTTCGGGCCTTGCGGACGAGATCGGGGTCGAGGACGACCCACTGGTCCCGGAGCCGCACGATGGGCCGGTGGGCCTCGGCCAGGTGGTCCATCTCGCGCTCGGTGAGCGGATCGCCGTCGAGGGCCAGCTGCCAGTTGAACCGCAGCAGTTCCTCGCTGTCGAAGAAGGCGGTGCCGTCGGTCGCGGAGCCGGGTGCGGCGTGGGCGGCCCTGACGACGGCGGAGGCGCCGAGCGAGCGGGCGAGTTCGCGCGGCCAGTGGACGGCGACCCCCGCGTCGGCGAGCCGGGCGGCGGCCGGGCCGAGCAGCTCGTACAGCTCGTCCTCGGTGACCGCGAGGACGTCGGGCACGTCCCGCTCCAGGAGCCGGGCGAGCGGGGGCCAGACGCGGGCGGCCCGGCGCAGGGCGAGCACGGCGTCGATCCGGGCCCGGGGCCCGAAGTGCTCGCCGTCCCCCGCCCAGAGGGCCGTGGCGTCGATGACGAGGGTCGGATCGGCGAGGCTGTGGATCTGGAGGAGCGCGGCGGCGGCGTGCCGCTCGCCCCTCGGAGTCGCGGCGGCACCGTCGGTGGTGCCGCCGGCATCCGCGTCGAACAGTTCGTACGGCGAGAGGTCCAGGCGGAGCGAGACACGGACGCCCGCGTCCATCCCGGCCGCCGCCTCCGCCGCCCAGGCACGCGCGCGGGGCAGGTGCTGGGGCGCGCGGGCCGCGAACGGCGCCCCCACCGCGTGAGCGGCGGCAGGGGTACGGGGCAGCGTGTCGGCGACCGCGTCGAGGAAGGCGCGGACGAGGGCCTCGGGATCGGGCAGCCGCAGCGCGCCGCGCCCGGGAACGGGCACGGCGTGCGCCTCGTACGGCAGGGCGGCGGCGACGGCCCGCAGATGGGCGATGTCGTCGGCGTCCAGGGGCCCGGCCCGCCAGGCGTCCAGGTCGTCGGCGGTGAGCCCCGGCAGCATGCGGCCGCGGGCCGCCAGGTGCAGGGCGTGCAGCGCGGCGGCTCCCCAGCCGGCCGTGGCGGGGTGCGCGGCCGGGTGGTGGCGGGCCGCGACGAGATGGGGCAGGGCGGAGTCGATCGGCAGGGTCAGGGCGGGGACGGCACGGCTCCGGGCGCCGCTGCCGTGGCGCCGGGCGACGGTCAGCTCGACGCGCTCCGCGCCGCCGTGCGCCGGGTCGGGAAGCGCACCGCCGTCCGGGGCCCAGAAGGCGACCCGGCCCTCGCGGGGCAGGGCGGCCGGCAGGAACACGGCGGCGCTGCTGATCCAGGTGTGTGCCACGGCTCCGCGCTCCTTTCCACCGGGTGACGATCGACGACCGGACCTCCGACCTTACGACCGGGGTCTGACAACGGCCGCCAGGCGGGTTCGCCCGGGCGGCCCAGCAGCGGATGACACCGGACCCCCCGGGCACGAAGGTGGCCTGTACCGGGTGGAACCCGAGGTGCCGCCGCACCGCGGACCCGAACTCCGACAGAAGAGGAACCGCCATGTCCGTTCGCCGGCGTCTCACGACGGCTGCCGGGGCCGTGCTGCTCACCTTCGCCGTCGCCGGCTGTTCGAGCCTGGGCCGCACCATGGTCGGCACGCTCTCGTACGAGACGGAGCGTGAGGTCGTGGTGACCGTGACGAGCCCCTCGGTGAACGGCTGCCACCGCCTCCTCGCCCCGAGCGGGGTGCACCGGGTCGAGAACAACACCCTGGTCGACATCAGGCTGTACGCGACGCCCGACTGCAAGGGGGAGCACAACATCTACCTCCCCATGAACACCAGCTACCGGGTCGCGCCGGGCGCCCTGCCGTGGCGCAGCTACAGCGTCGTCCACTGACCGGTTCCCCCGACCCCTCCGCCGGGTCCATCCTGGAGGTGTCCTCCGAGGGGCTCGGAGGGGAGACGGTGAGCGTCATGCGTTCCGGGAACGAACCGGCGACCGCGCGCAGTCCCCTGCGCATGCGGTTCTGGCTGGGTGTGTGGGGACTGCTGTGGGCCGCCTTCGGCACGACCGTGTTCTCGCTGGTGGGCCGTCCCGGCTGGGCCGCGGCGTGCGGGGTGCTGTTCCTGGTGGTCGTCTGCGACCTGGTGATGGTGGTGCGGCACATGCGTCAGGGCCCGCACTGGCAGCCGGGCCGGAACATCCCGCCGTACGAGCCGGATCACGGCGGAAGGGGACGCTGAGCGCCCCGCCGACCCGGCCCCGCCGCACCGGCCCTACCGCTCCGTGTCGAAGCCCGCCGCCTGGAGGTACTCCGGCTTGGGGTCGAGCGCGGCGGCGAGTCGGAAGTGGCGGGTCGCCTGGGCGGTCAGACCCGAGCGCTCGAAGGTGCGGGCCAGCGCGAAGTGCGCGAACGCGTTGTCCGGTTCACGCTCCAGGACCAGCTCGAACTCCAGCTGCGCCGGACGCAGCTGCGCGGCGGCGAAGAACGCCCGGGCACGCAGCAGGCGCGCAGCGGTGTTCTCGGGATGGGCGGCGATCACCGAGTCCAGCAGCTTCAGGGCGCCCCGAGGGTCCCGCGCGGCCAGCAGATGCTCGGCGGCGCGGAAGTCGATGACGTGCGTTTCCGGGTTTCTGTCGGCCACCATGGGATCCTTCCCCCTCGATCCGGTGGTTGAACACCGGACCCGGCACCCGCATTCCGCGGGCGCACGGCGGGCCGGACGCTATGCCGTCGCCGCCCTGCGCTCCAGCTCGTCCCAGACCTTCCGCACCTGCGGTGCGAGCGCGTCGAGCGGCCCGTCGTTGTCGATCACGAGATCCGCGACCGCCAGTCGCTGCTCCCGCGTGGCCTGGGCGGTCATCCGGGCCCGCGCCTCGGACTCGGCCATGCCGCGGAGCCGTACGAGCCGGTCGAGCTGGGTCTCGGGGGACGCGTCCACGACCACGACCAGGTCGTACAGCGGCGCGAGGCCGTTCTCGGTGAGCAGGGGTACGTCGTGGACGACGACGTCGCCCTCACCCGCACGGCTCTCCAGCTCCGCCGACCGGGCGCCGACGAGGGGGTGGACGAGGGCGTTGAGCGTGGCCAGGCGGTCGGCGTCGGCGAAGACGATCGAGCCGAGCCTGGGCCGGTCGAGCGTCCCCTCCTCGGTGAGGATGTCGTCCCCGAAGGCCTCGACGACGGCCGCGAGCCCCGGCGTTCCGGGCTCGACGACCTCGCGGGCGATCCGGTCCGCGTCGATCAGCACGGCCCCGTACGAGACGAGCAGCCGTGACACTTCGCTCTTGCCGGCGCCGATCCCGCCGGTCAGGCCCACCTTCAGCATGAGCGGCAGCTTAGGGCCTGCCTCCGGCGGCCCGGGCGTCGGGCCTGCCCCGGCGGCTCAGGCGTCGCCCTCCCGCTCGGCGAGGAAGCGCTCGAACTCTCGGCCGAGCTCGTCCGCCGACGGCAGGTCGACGGGCTCGGCGACCAGGCTGCCGCGGGTCTCGGCGCCGGCCGCCGCGTCGTACTGGTGCTCGAGACCCTGCACGAGCGCGACCAGCTCCTCGTCGCCCTCGCCGATCTGGCGGTCGATCTCGGTCTGGGTGCGCCGGGCCTCGGTCCGCAGGGAGTGGGCGACACCGGGGAGGACGAGGCCGGTGGCGGCCGTGACGGCCTCGAGGGCGGTCAGCGCCGCGTCCGGGTACGGGGAGCGGGCGACGTAGTGCGGGACGTGCGCGGCGACACCGAGGGTGTCGTGGCCGGACTCGGTGAGCCGGTACTCGACGAGGGCCTCGGCGCTGCCCGGGACCTGGGCCTCGTCGAAGGGGCTGCGGTGGCCCGGCATGAGGTCGGTGCGGCTGCCGTGCGGGGTGAGTCCGACGGGACGGGTGTGCGGCACGCCCATGGGGATGCCGTGGAAGTTGACGGAGAGACGCACGCCGAGGCGCTCGATGATCTGCCGGACGGCGACGGCGAAGCGCTCCCACTCCACGTCCGGCTCCGGGCCGGAGAGGACCAGGAAGGGCGCGCCGGTCGCGTCCTGGACGAGCCGGACCTCGATGGACGGTGTCTCGTACGCGGTCCAGCGGTCGCGCCGGAAGGTCAGCAGCGGGCGGCGGGCCCGGTAGTCCACGAGCCGGTCGTGGTCGAAGCGGGCCACCAGCTGGTGGGGCAGCGTGTCGAGCAGCCGCTCGACGATCTGCTCACCGGTCTCGCCCGCGTCGATGTAGCCGTCGAAGTGGTACAGCATGACCAGCCCGGCCGACTCCTGCGCCAGAGCCAGGTCGACGACGGCCAGGCCCTTCGGGTCCCATTCGTACAAATCCTGGGGATCAAGCACGATTACCGCTCCTCCTCGTGTCCTCTCTGGGAACGTCTCGCACCGCACCGCCATTCCCGTGCGGCGTGATCTTCCGGCGCGCGCTCCGCCACCGACGTCGCTCACGGACCTGCCGCGCCCGGGGTCGGCGAACTCCGGCCACTGGTCCAGACCTTGACATGCCCACCACCCCTCCCTACCGTCTCGGGACAGCATCGCGTTCAGCATCCCGACCATCGTGCACATACAGGAACACCCCCCTCGCCCCCGTACGGAAGGCATCCCATGCGCACCCGAACGCTGCTCCTCCCCCTGCTCCCCGCCCTCCTCGCCGTCCCCCTCGTCACCACCCCCGCCTCGGCGGCGACCGTCGAGGTCTCGACCGCCGCCCAGCTGAAGACGGCGCTCACCAACGCCCGGCCCGGCGACACGATCCACCTCGCGGACGGCACGTACACCGGGAACTTCAAGGCCACGACCCCGGGCACCTCCTCGGCCCGGATCACCCTGACCGGCTCCTCGCGCGCGGTGCTGACCGCCGGCGGCGGCTACGGGCTGCATCTCAACGGCGCCTCGTACTGGACGGTCAAGGGCATCACCCTCACCGGCGGCCAGAAGGGGATCATGGCCGACACCGCCGACGGCGTGGTCATCGACGGGGTGACCGTGCACGACCTGGACATGGAAGGCGTCCACTTCCGCAACTCCAGCAAGAACGGCGTCCTCAAGAACTCCCGGATCTACGACACGGGGAACGACGGCCGGGGCATGGGCGAGGGGGTGTACGTCGGGAGCGCCGGCAACCTCGCCGACCGCAGCGACAACGCGCAGATCCTGAACAACGTCATCGGGCCGGACGTCGGCGGCGAGAGCGTCGACATCAAGGAGGGCACCACCGGGGCGCGGATCGTCGGCAACACCTTCGACGGGCGTGGTCTCACCGGCGCCAACTACGACGACTCCTGGGTCGACGTGAAGGGCAACGGCGTCCTCGTCGAGGGCAACACCGGGGTGAACACGACGAACAACGGCTTCGAGACCCACACCCAGCAGAGCGGCTGGGGCTGCGGGACCGTCTTCCGGGGCAATCGCTCGAACCTGACGGGCGCGACCGGCTCCCAGCGGCTCGCGATCAACGTCACCAACCGGAGCGGTTCCTGCCCGACCACGGTGTACGCCTCGAACACGGTGACCGGAGGCAACGGCCTGACGAACATCCCCGTCACCCCCTGAACCACCGCTCGGGAGTGCCCCTGAACCACCCACCGGCTCGGCTCCCCGAGCCGGTCCGTACGCGAACGGGGCCGGAGAACGACCGAGGCCCGCTCCCCCGAAGGGGAGCGGGCCTCGTTTCGCTAGCGGCTAGCGCTCAGCGGAGAGCCTGTTCAGCTCTGGCCGCCGGCCAGCTTCTCGCGCAGGGCGGCAAGCGCCTCGTCCGACGCCAGGGCGCCGGAGTTGTCGTCCGACTCCGAGGAGTACGAACCACCCGAGATGCCCGCACCGGCGTTGCCGGCGGCCGGGGCGGCAGCACCCTCGGCAGCGGCGGCCTCGTCGGCCTCGCGGGACTTGATGACCTGAGCCTGGTGCTGCTCGAAACGAGCCTGCGCCTCGGCGTACTGGGTCTCCCAGGCCTCGCGCTGGGTCTCGAAGCCCTCGAGCCAGTCGTTGGTCTCGGGGTCGAAGCCCTCGGGGTAGATGTAGTTGCCCTGGTCGTCGTAGGACGCGGCCATGCCGTACAGGGTCGGGTCGAACTCGACCGAGGCCGGGTCGGCACCGAAGGACTCGTTGGCCTGCTTCAGCGAGAGGCTGATGCGACGACGCTCGAGGTCGATGTCGATGACCTTGACGAAGATCTCGTCGTTGACCTGGACGACCTGCTCCGGGATCTCCACGTGGCGCTCGGCCAGCTCGGAGATGTGGACCAGACCCTCGATGCCCTCGTCCACGCGGACGAACGCACCGAACGGAACCAGCTTGGTGACCTTACCCGGGACGACCTGACCGATCTGGTGCGTACGGGCGAACTGCTGCCACGGGTCCTCCTGCGTCGCCTTCAGCGACAGGGAGACACGCTCGCGGTCCATGTCCACGTCGAGAACCTCGACGGTGACCTCCTGGCCGACCTCGACAACCTCGGACGGGTGGTCGATGTGCTTCCAGGACAGCTCGGAGACGTGCACGAGACCGTCGACGCCACCCAGGTCCACGAAGGCACCGAAGTTGACGATCGAGGAAACGACGCCGGAGCGGACCTGACCCTTCTGCAGGGTGGTGAGGAACGTCTGGCGAACCTCGGACTGGGTCTGCTCGAGCCAGGCGCGGCGGGACAGGACCACGTTGTTGCGGTTCTTGTCCAGCTCGATGATCTTCGCCTCGAGCTCCTTGCCCACGTAGGGCTGGAGGTCGCGGACGCGACGCATCTCGACGAGGGAGGCCGGCAGGAAGCCACGGAGGCCGATGTCGAGGATGAGACCACCCTTGACGACCTCGATGACGGTACCGGTGACGATGCCGTCTTCTTCCTTGATCTTCTCGATCGTGCCCCAGGCACGCTCGTACTGAGCGCGCTTCTTGGACAGGATCAGGCGGCCTTCCTTGTCCTCCTTCTGGAGAACCAGGGCCTCGATCTCGTCGCCGACCTTGACGACCTCGTTCGGGTCGACGTCGTGCTTGATCGAGAGCTCACGGCTCGGGATCACGCCTTCGGTCTTGTAACCGATGTCGAGCAGGACCTCGTCCCGGTCGACCTTCACGATGACGCCGTCGACGATGTCGCCGTCGTTGAAGTACTTGATCGTCTCGTCGATCGCGGCGAGGAAGGCTTCCTCGTTACCGATGTCGTTGACCGCAACCTGCGGGGTGGTGCTGGTGGCGGTGGTCTCGGTGCTGCTCGTCATGTGGGAAAGGGCTCCGGTTACGGACAGAAAGTCGTAGGTACTGCTACGCCGAGAGCCCGTATCGCACCAAGAGAAGCCGGACAGCCAATGAGGCGGCCTTCCCGCGAACGGGAGGAGCCTCGAAAACCGAGGGGACATACAACAGGTACGAGCGCGGCCTGCTCCGTCTGAGGCGCGCAGGCCCGCAGCGCAACCTTTAGCATACGGGGGCGGCCGGACAGGGTCAATGCGCGAAGCGCGCACCCGGGGCAGATCTACTCAACTCCGGCACCACTCGTGTCTTTCCACGCCGCGACGGCGGGTGCTCCGCACGGCGGCACTGAGCGCAAACTACATCGGCGGGCGAGATGAACCAAGAGTACGAACACGAAGTCCCCCCCTACTCGGCAGAGGACGAGGCGGAGGCCACCCGGCGTGACGCGGGGGACGCGGAGAGCAGCCGTGCCAGCCGTGGCTGGTGGGACAGGAACGCCGACGAGTACCAGAGCGATCACGGCTCCTTCCTCGGGGACGACCGGTTCGTCTGGGGGCCGGAGGGACTCGACGAGGCCGAGGCCGGGCTCCTCGGACCGGCCTCCTCGCTGAAGGGCCTCGACGTCCTGGAGATCGGCGCGGGCGCGGCGCAGTGCTCGCGGTGGCTGGCGGCGCAGGGCGCGCGGCCGGTGGCCCTCGACCTCTCGCACCGGCAGCTCCAGCACGCGCTGCGGATCGGCGGGGACGTCCCGCTGGTGGAGGCCGACGCCGGCGCACTGCCGTTCCGGGACGGCTCCTTCGACCTGGCGTGCTCCGCGTACGGCGCGGTGCCGTTCGTGGCGGACCCGGTGAAGGTGTTCCGGGAGGTGCGGCGGGTGCTGCGGCCCGGCGGCCGGTGGGTCTTCTCGGTGACGCATCCGATCCGCTGGGCGTTCCCCGACGAGCCCGGCCCCGAGGGCCTGTCGATCGCGGCCTCCTATTTCGACCGCACCCCTTATGTGGAGCAGGACGAGCAGGGCAGGGCCGTGTACGTGGAGCACCACCGGACGATCGGCGACCGGGTGCGGGACGTGGTGGCCGGCGGGTTCCGTCTGCTGGACCTGGTCGAGCCGGAGTGGCCGGCGTGGAACAACCAGGAGTGGGGCGGCTGGTCTCCGCTGCGGGGGAATCTGATCCCGGGGACGGCGATCTTCGTCTGCGAGCGCGCGGAGTAGCGGCCGACCGACGCCTCATATCTGTCGTACTTATAGGTGGGCCCTGTGGACAACGGGGCCCGCCTTTTCGCGTCGCGTACGAGACTGAGTGCGTGATCCGACATGACGCTCTCGACCGTCTTCCCGTCCGCCATGCCGTCCCCGAGCTGCTGGCAGCGCTCGACCGGCGCGGTACGGCCGTGCTGTCCGCGCCGCCGGGCACGGGCAAGACGACGCTGGTGCCGCTCGCGCTCGCGGGACTCGTGGGGGACGGCCGGCGGCGGCGGGTCCTGGTGGCCGAGCCCCGCCGCATGGCGGTGCGGGCGGCGGCCCGGCGGATGGCGTGGCTGCTCGGCGAGGAGGTCGGCGGCACGGTCGGCTTCTCGGTGCGCGGCGAGCGGCGGACCGGACCCTCGACGCGGGTCGAGGTGGTGACCACGGGCATCCTGCTCCAGCGGCTCCAGCGCGACCCCGAGCTGGCGGGCGTGGACGTGGTCCTGCTCGACGAGTGCCATGAGCGGCACCTGGACGCCGACACGGCGATGGCGTTCCTGGTGGACGTACGGGCCACCCTGCGGCCGGAGCTGGAGCTGATCGCCGCGTCGGCGACGAGCGACGCGGCGGCCTGGGCGGATCTCCTCACCGCCCTGGACGATGACGGGCCCGCGCCGGTGGTGCGCAGCGAGGGCGAGGGGCACGGCTGCCGGGTCTTCTTCGCGGCGCCGCCCCCGGGCGTCCGGCCCGCGCACGGCACCTGGGTGGACCCCGCGCTGCTCCGGCACGTCGCCGCGACGGTCCGGCTCGCGATGGAGCGCCACGACGGGGACGTCCTCTGCTTCCTTCCGGGCACGGGGGAGATCGCGCGGACCGCCGGGATGCTGGGCGACGTCGACGCCGAGGTGCTCCAGCTGCACGGGCGGGCGCCCGCGGCGGTACAGGACGCGGTGCTGCGCGGTACCCAGCCCGGTGGGCGGCGCAGGGTGGTGCTCGCGACCTCGGTGGCGGAGTCCAGCCTGACGGTGCCGGGGGTGCGGATCGTCGTGGACTCGGGTCTCGCCCGTGAGCCGCGCACCGACCACGCCCGCGGCCTCGGCTCGCTGGCGACGGTGACGGTCTCCGAGGCCACGGCGACCCAGCGCCTCGGCCGCGCCGGCCGTGAGGCCCCGGGAACCGTCTACCGCTGCTGGGCGGAGGCGAACGACGGGGGCAGGCCCCGCTTCCCGTCCCCGGAGATCAAGGTCGCCGATCTGGCGGACTTCGCTCTGCGGGCCGCCTGCTGGGGCGACCCGACGGCGGAGGGGCTCGCGCTGCTCGACGCGCCGCCCGCCGGGGCGATGACGGCGGCCCGCTCGGTCCTCGGGTCGATCGGAGCGGTGGACGCGGCCGGCCGGGCCACCGAACGCGGGGTGCGGATGTCCCGGCTCGGGCTCCATCCCCGGCTCGGTCGCGCCCTCCTGGACGGTGCGGTGGAGGTGGGGGCGCGGCGGGCCGCGGAGGTGGTGGCGCTGCTCAGCGAGGAGCCGCCGCGCGACTACGGGGACGATCTGGCGGCGGCCTGGCGCGCCGCCAGGCGGGGGTCCGACGGGTACGGGGCCCGCTGGAAGGCGGAGGCACGGCGCCTGGAGCGGTCGGCTGCCGAGGCGGGGAGCGGGGGCGCGCCGGAAGCGGGGGGCGCCCCCGGAGACGCCGGCACCCCCGCCGTCCGAGGAACCGCCGCGACCCCCGCGACCCCTGTGACCGGTGAGGACGCGGTGGCCGGTCTCGTGACGGCGCTGGCCTTCCCCGAGCGGGTGGCGAGGGCCCGGGAGCAGGGGGGCTATCTGATGGTGTCGGGGAGCGGGGCCCGGCTCGCCGAGGGTTCCGGGCTGCGTGCCGCCCCGTGGCTGGCCGTCGCGGTGGCGGACCGTACGGCGCGGGACGCCACGGCTCGGGTGCGGCTGGCCGCGGTGGTGGACGAGGAGATGGCGCGGCGGGCGGCCGGGCATCTGCGGTCCACCGGCGAGGAGGTCCGGTGGGAGGACGGGGACGTGGTCGCGCGCTCGGTGGACCGGCTCGGCGCGGTCGAGCTGACGGTCCGGCCGCTCGGGGCGAAGGCGGAGCCCGCACTGGTACGGGAGGCGCTGCTCGACGGTCTGCGGCGCGAGGGGCCGGGGCTGCTGCGGTGGAGCCGGGAGGCCGGGGAGCTGCGCGAGCGGCTGGCGTTCCTGCACCGGGAGGTGGGGGACCCGTGGCCGGACGTGGCGGACGGGGCGCTGGTCGACCGGGCCGGGGAGTGGCTGGAGCCGGAGCTGTCCCGGGCGGCGCGCCGGGCCGACCTGGGGCGGATCTCCGCCGGTGAGGCGCTGCGGCGGCTGTTGCCCTGGGCCTCGGGCGAGGCGGGGCGGCTGGGGGAGCTGGCTCCCGAGCGGATCGAGGTGCCGAGCGGGTCACGGATCCGGGTCGAGTACGGGGGTGGGCGGCCGGTGCTCTCGGTGAAGCTCCAGGAGATGTTCGGTCTGGCCGAGACGCCGCGGGTGGCGGGTGTCCCGGTGCTCGTCCATCTCCTCTCCCCCGCCGGGCGGCCGGCGGCGGTGACCGCCGACCTGGCGTCGTTCTGGCGGGACGGCTACCGGTCGGTGCGGGCGGAGCTGCGGGGCCGCTATCCGAAGCACCCGTGGCCGGAGGACCCGTCGGCGGCGGAGCCGACCCGGTTCACGAGTGCGCGGCTCAGACGGGAGGGGTGACCGGGGTGACGGCCGGTCGCGGCCCGGGACGGCGGGAGCGGGCCTCCAGCCAGAGCGCGAGGGCCAGGAGGAGGAGCGCCGCGAAGGTGAGGCTCCACGGGAGGTAGGAGACGAGGAGGAGGACCGTCAGACGGTTGGCGGCGACCATCTCGCCGACGCTCTCGATGTAGTCCTCGCGCATCTTCACGTGTCCTTCGAAGACGGTGAGGGTGTCCCGGCCCATCAGCGCCTTGGCGTTGCGGAGCTCCTCCTTGTGGATCTCCTCGCCGTTGACGGGGGCGCCGGTGACCGGCTCGATCCAGAACATCCGCTTGGTCGTGTACCAGCGGGTGAGGCCGGAGTCGGCGAGGAGCTTCGGGGTGATGCCCTTGACCGGCATGGTCTTCGGCATGGGGACCTTGGTCCAGGGGACGGTCTGCTCGAAGTAGTAGACCTCCATGCCGCGGAAGGTGCGGGTGCCCTTGTAGTGGATGGGGGCCGAGGTGCGGGTCTGGGCGTCGAAGTACCGGTAGTCGCGCTTCTCGGTGAGGAAGGGCCACTTGAACTCGATGCCCTCGCGCCGGACCGGGTCGCCGTCGACGGACTCACCGGTGGCGTGCACGGGGTCCTGGGTGTGGGCGTCGAAGATGTACCGCTCGGGGATCTGGGAGACCATCTTGCCGTCGGGGCCCGTGACGTGGGCGAGGGCGTCCCAGACGACGACATCGCGTCCGGCGTCGCGTTCGATGCGACGCGACTCCTCGACGTTGCCCTTGAGGGTCTGGATGATCGTGATCTTCTCGACCTTCTCCGCCTTGAGCGTGGAGTAGTTGAGGAGGGTGGCGGGCTTCGCCTCCAGGACGGTCTCCTGGTACTGGTTCGGCGGGATCTTCGCCAGGCGGGGGAAGGCGTACCAGCGCAGGGTCGGGGCCATCGCGGCGCAGAAGACGGCGAGGGCGAGCAGGACGAGGCTGGCTCGGCGGCGCACGGTCGCCCCCTACTTCTTGGGGCCGGGATCGGCGGTCAGGAGCGGCTTGGGCGAGGTGGGTCCGTCGGGCGGCAGATCGACCACGGAGACGAGGAGGACGAAGAGGAGGACTGGGGCGAGTCCGATGGCGGCGGCGACGAGGGCGCGCATGGTCGGCCTCCCGGGATGCGATCTGATAGGTCGTCAGGGCGGGGGCACCGTAGCAACGCGACCGCGAGATGAGAACACGTTGCACCGTGGGCGTCCCCGCGTCCGGGAAACGCGGAGCGCCGCCCCGCCGCCCGGTGGGGGCGGAGGAGCGGCGCGGAGGGACGCGGCGCGAGGGCGCGGGCGGGTCAGGCCGAGGGCGAGGGGGAGGCCTCGGGCGATCCGGTGCCGGAGGGCGACGGATCCGACGTCGGGGTCGGGGTCGGCGTCGCGGCGGGCGCGGTGACCGTCAGCTTGATCTCCGTGCTGACGCCGCCGCGTGCGGTCAGGATCAGCACGTACTCGCCGGCCTTGTCGCCCGCGAGGAGCTCGGGCAGCGAGATCAGGCCGTTGGCGTCGGTCTTCAGGACGAGCGTGCGGACGGTGTCGCCCGCCGCGTTCTTGAAGTACGGCCCCTCCGTGCTCTCCTCGGTGGCCGTGGCGGAGACGACGACCTTGGCCTCGACGAGCACGCCGGCGGCGACCGCGCCCTTGAGGGTGGCCTTCGCCTGCACCGGCTGGGTGAAGGCGGTCCCGGTGGTGGCCGACAGCGGGTCGCCGGCGACCCGGGCGAGGGCGTCCGCCTGCCGTTCGGTGACGGTCGCGGTGAACTCGGCGGCCTTCGCGCTGTTGCCCACGACGACGGCCCTGACGGTGAACGCACCGATCTTCTCGCCGGCCCGCAGCGCCGGGGCGGCGGCGATACCGGCCGATCCGCTGGTGACGGTGACGGTCGTCGCACCGCCGGCGAAGCGGGCGTCGGTGGTGCCGGTGATCTCGAAGCGGACGGTCACCCCGGCGACCGGCGCGCCCGAGGCGTCGAGCGCCGCGACCGTCGGCGCCTTGGCGAAGACGCTCTCGGTGGTCGCGGTCAGCTGCCCCGTGGAGACGGTCGTGAGCCGGTCGACCCTGACGGCCGGCGGGACGGTGGGCGGCTTCGTCGGCGGAGTGACCGGGGGCTTGGTCGGCGTGGTCGGCTTCGTCGGCGGCGGCGTGACCTTCGAGGGCTCGCCCGGCCGCGTCGGCTTCGGCTTCGGGGCGCCCGTGTCGGAGGGCTTCGGGTCGGGAGACGTCGGGAGGGGCGAGAACGGCGGCGTGGGACGGTTGCCCCGGCCGCGGTCGTCGCTGCGGTCGACCGGGAACACTCCCGTGCCGTCCGGGACCTGGTGGGTGCCGCGCTTGTAGTACTCGAACCAGGACGTGACCGTGTTCAGGTACTCCCGCGAGCGGTTGTAGCTGAGGATCGCCCGGTCGAGGTCGGCCTTGAGCGCGAGGTTGCGGTCGTTGGCGCAGAGGTAGAGACCGGCGGCCTGCGCGGCGTCGTAGATGTTGTTCGGGTCCCGCTTCCCGTCGCTGTTCGCGTCCTGGCCCCAGGTGGCCCAGGTGGACGGGATGAACTGCATCGGGCCGACGGCGCGGTCGTGCGTGGAGTCGCCGTCGTAGGCGCCGCGGTCGGTGTCGGAGATGTTGGCGAAGCCGACACCGTTGAGGACGGGCCCGAGGATCGGCGAGAGGGTCCTGCCGTTGGCGTCGACCTTGCCGCCGCGCGCCTGGCCCGACTCGACCTTGCCGATGCCCGCGAGCAGCTGCCAGGGCAGGTTGCAGCCGGGGTCGGTCGAGCGTATGGACTGCTCGGCGCGCTTGTAGGCGGAGAGCACGGACGCGGGTATGCCGGCCTCGGCGGGGCCGGTGATCACCGGCAGGTTGATGCTCGTGCCGGGCTTGTTCGGCGTGTTCAGCGGCGGCAGGACCGTGTAGTACGGCGAATCGCCGGTGGCGGAGCCGTCGCCGGACGGCGGCGCGGTGTCTCCCGCGCCGATGGCCCGGTCACCGCCGGCGTTGTCGGCGGGCGGCGGGATCATCTCCGGCGCCTGTGAGGCGGCGAGTGCGGCGACCGCCGCCGCCATCACCGCACCGCTGGTGGCCCCCTTGCGCAGCCTGCGGCCCAAGTGCGCTGACATCTCCGTGGTCCCTTCCCCCTCGACGGAGGTCCCGCGCTCCCCGCGCGAGACCTCCGGCGACCCTATGCCAACTCCGGTCCGCCGGGCACCGGCGCCTGACCGTGTTTCACGGTTTCGCCACCTCTCGGCCGCTTACGGAACTCGTCGCCGACGCCGCCGGGGCGGGATGGCGGAAGCCCCCGAACGGCAGCGGGACGGAAGGCCGGGAGCGTCCGAACGGCGGTCGGGCGGGGTGCCGGGAGTCTCCGAACGGCCGCCGGGCGGGAACCGGGCGGAGGGTCGGACCCCTCTTGCACTGCGGCCGACGACGTACTCCGGCCGCCACCACCTGAACCTGGGGGAAGTCCCGTTGCCGTTCACCCTGAGCCATGCCGCCGCCGTGCTGCCCGGACTGCGCCGGGACGGGACCGCGCGCGGACCACTCGTCGCGTCCGCCCTCGTCGCGGGCTCGTTCGCGCCCGACATGACCTATTTCGCCGCCACGGCGTTCCCCGGTGCGATGGTCCTCGGGGACGTCACCCACTCCCCCGTGGGAATCGTCACGGCCGACATCGGGATCGCCGCCGTGCTGGTGGCCCTGTGGCTGACCGTTCGCGAACCGCTCGTGGCGCTGCTGCCCGCCCGTTGGCGCGGGCCGGTGTACGGGCTGCTCCGGGGCCGCGTCCGGAGCGGGCGGCATCCGGCCGTGCTCGCGGGGTGGTTCGCCCTCTCCGCGGTCCTCGGCGCGACGACCCATGTGGTGTGGGACTCGTTCACCCACCTCGACCGCTGGGGGACCCGGGCGGTCCCGTTCCTCGGTGACGTGGTGGCCGGGTTCCCCGTCTATCTCTACGCGCAGTACGGGGGTTCGGCGCTGGCCCTCGGGCTCCTCGTGCTGTTCACCGCGCGGGCGCTGCGCGCCGCGGGCCCGGGGGTGGAGCTGCCGGCCCGGGTGCGGGTCCCGGGGCGGCGCGGCCGGCTGCTGGCGGCCGGTCTGATCGGTGGCTGTGTCCTCGCCGGGATCGCCCACCGGGTGCTGCGCTGGGCCGCGTACTGGGGCTGGGGCAGGATCGAGACGCCCCTGGACGTCATTCCGACGGCCTGCTTCGGGGCCGGCGCGGGGCTCGCCGTCGGCCTCGTGCTGTACGGGACGGGGGTACGGCTGCTGGGGACGCCGCCCGCGCCGGGGCAGGACGCCCCGGCCACCCCTGCCCCGCCGGCGGAGGCGCCGGACCGGGCCGCTTCGACGGAACGCTCCCGTCAGGGATCTCGCTGATCCGCTCCGCTCCCGCGGGCCGGACGCGCGCCGACGTGCCCGGGCCACGGCCCTCGGGACCCGCTCGCCCACCGGCCCCGCCGCCGGTCCACCCCGGACACGCCTCCGTGCCGGGTCCCGCACCGTGCGGTGCGGGACCCGGCACGGAGGTCCGGGTGGGTCAGTGCGCCGCGGAGTCCCAGTCGTGGCCGACACCGACGGAGACGTCGAGGGGGGCACGGAGGTCGGCCGCCGCCGACATCTGCTCGCGGACCAGGGCCTCGACCCGCTCGCGCTCGCCGGGGGCGAGTTCGAGCACGATTTCGTCGTGGACCTGGAGCAGCATCCGGGAGGAGAGACCCGCCTCGGTCAGCGCCCGGTCGACGCCCAGCATCGCGACCTTCACGATGTCGGCGGCGGTGCCCTGGATCGGGGCGTTGAGCGCCATCCGCTCGGCGGCCTCGCGGCGCTGGCGGTTGTCGCTGTTGAGGTCGGGCAGGTAGCGGCGGCGGCCCAGCATCGTCTCGGTGTATCCGGTGGCGCGGGCCTCGTCGACGACCCGGCGCAGATAGTCCCGCACCCCGCCGAAGCGCTCGAAGTAGGTGTCCATCAGGCCGCGGGCCTCGCCCGGGTCGATGTTCAGCTGCTGCGAGAGGCCGAAGGCGGACAGACCGTAGGCCAGGCCGTACGACATGGCCTTGATCTTGCGGCGCATCTCGGCGTCGACGGCGGACCGCTCGACCGAGAAGACCTGGGAGGCGACGGTGGTGTGGAGGTCCTCGCCGGAGGTGAAGGCCTCGATGAGGCCCTCGTCCTCGGAGAGGTGGGCCATGACGCGGAGCTCGATCTGGCTGTAGTCGGCGGTCATGAGGGCCTCGAAGCCCTCGCCGACGACGAAGCCGTGCCGGATGGCGCGTCCCTCGTCCGTCCGTACCGGCACGTTCTGCAGGTTGGGCTCGGTGGAGGAGAGGCGCCCGGTGGCGGCCACCGTCTGGCTGAAGGTGGTGTGGATGCGCCCGTCGGCGGCGATCGTCTTGATCAGCCCTTCGACGGTGGAGCGCAGCCGGGCCTGCTCGCGGTGCCGGAGCATGATCACGGGCAGGTCGTGCTCGGTCTGGCCGGCCAGCCAGGCGAGCGCGTCGGCGTCGGTGGTGTACCCGGTCTTGGTCTTCTTGGTCTTCGGCAGGTTCAGCTCGCCGAAGAAGACCTCCTGGAGCTGCTTGGGCGAGCCGAGGTTGAACTCGTGGCCGACGGAGGAGTGCGCCTCCTTCACGGCCTGCTGCACCGCGCCGGCGAACTGCTGCTCCATGGCCTCCAGGTGATCGCGGTCGGCGGCGATGCCGTGCCGCTCCAGGCGGGCGAGGAGGGCGGAGGTGGGCAGCTCCACGTCGTGGAGGAGCTCACGGGCGCCGACCTCGCCGAGCTTCTCCTCGAAGGCCGCGGCCAGGTCGAGGACGGCCCGCGCCTGGGTCATGAGGGCTTCGGCCTCGGCGGTGTCGTCGGCGCCGAAGGCGAGCTGGCCGTCGGCGGCGGCCGCGGGGGCGAGCTCGCGGTGGAGGTACTCGACGGAGAGCGCGTCGAGCGCGAAGGAGCGCCGGCCGGGCTTGACGAGGTAGGCGGCGAGGGCGGTGTCCATGGTGACGCCCGCGATGCTCCAGCCGTGCTCGGGGAAGACCCGCATGGCGCCCTTGGCGTTGTGCATGGCCTTCGGCCGCTCGGGGTCGGCGATCCAGGCGGCCCAGGCCCGCTCGTCGGCCTCGTCGAGCGCGCTCGGCTCGAACCAGGCGGCGGCGCCTCCGGCGGCGGCGAGGGCGATCTCGCCGACGTTCCCCGTGCCGAGGGCCCAGCTGTCGACGGTGGCGATGCCGAGGGGCTCGGTGCCGTGCTCGGCGAGCCAGGGGGCGAGCTCTCCGGCGCCGAGGACGGTGCCGTCGATCTCGACGCCCGCCTCCGGGGCCGGGGCGGTGTCCTCGGCGGAGCCCGGGTCGACGGCGAGGAGCCGCTCGCGCAGCGAGGGGTTGCGGATCTCCAGGGTGTCGAGGACGAGGGCGACCGCCCCGCGGTCGTACGGCTCGCGGGCGAGGTCCGTGACGCCCTTCGGCAGCTCGACGTCCGTGACCATCGCGGTCAGCCGGCGGTTGAGCTTGACCGACTCCAGGTGGTCGCGGAAGTTCTGGCCGGCCTTGCCCTTGACCTCCTCGGCGCGCTCGACGAGCTCGTCGAAGGAGCCGAACTGGTTGATCCACTTGGCGGCGGTCTTCTCGCCGACGCCGGGGATGCCGGGCAGGTTGTCCGACGGGTCGCCGCGCAGGGCCGCGAAGTCGGGGTACTGCGAGGGCGTGAGGCCGTACTTCTCCTGGACCTTCTCCGGGGTGAAGCGGGTGAGCTCGGAGACGCCCTTGGTCGGGTAGAGCACGGTGGTGTGCTCGGAGACCAGCTGGAACGAGTCCCGGTCGCCGGTGACGATCAGGACCTCGAAGCCGGCGGCCTCGGCCTGGGTGGCGAGGGTCGCGATGACGTCGTCGGCCTCGAAGCCGTCGACGGCGAACCGCGGCGCGTTCATCGCGTCGAGGAGCTCGCCGATCAGCTCGACCTGCCCCTTGAACTCGTCGGGGGTCTTGGAGCGGTTCGCCTTGTACTCGGGGAACTCCTCGGACCGCCAGGTCTTGCGGGAGACGTCGAAGGCGACCGCGAAGTGCGTGGGGGCCTCGTCGCGGAGCGTGTTCGCCAGCATCGAGGCGAATCCGTAGATCGCGTTCGTCGGCTGCCCGGTCGCGGTGGTGAAGTTCTCCGCGGGCAGCGCGAAGAACGCCCGGTACGCGAGGGAGTGCCCGTCCATGAGGAGCAGGCGGGGACGGGTGTCTGCGGGGTTCTTCGATGCTGTCTCGGCCACATGACGATCCTGCCACGGACGACTGACATTCCCTCCCACCGTTCCGGTCGGCACCGGCGGGGTCCCGCCCTGTCACCGCCGCGTGACAGGATCGGAGACGTACGCCTCAGGATTACCGCTCAAGGGAGAGCGCGATGGTCAGCAAGCCGCCGGTCGGCGACCCGGTCCAGGACGCACCGCAGGTCACGCCGCCGCAGCACGCCGCCGCCGGGCTGCCCGCCATCGGGCACACCCTGCGGATCGCCCAGGAACAGATGGGTCTGCGGCGCACCGCGCGGACCCTCCTCAAGGTCAACCAGAAGGGCGGCTTCGACTGCCCCGGCTGCGCCTGGCCCGAGGAGGACAAGCGCCATGTGGCGGAGTTCTGCGAGAACGGGGCGAAGGCGGTCGCCGAGGAGGCGACGCTGCGCCGGGTGACCCCGGAGTTCTTCGCCGCGCACCCGGTGGCGGACCTCGCGACCCGCAGCGGGTACTGGCTGGGCCAGCAGGGCCGGATCACCGAGCCGATGCTGCTGTCCGAGGGCGGCGACCGGTACGAGCCGGTGACCTGGGAGCGGGCCTTCGCGATCGTCGCGGAGGAGCTCCGGGCGCTCGGCTCCCCCGACGAGGCGCTCTTCTACACCTCGGGGCGGACGAGCAACGAGGCCGCGTTCCTGCTCCAGCTCTTCGCCCGCGAGTTCGGCACGAACAACCTGCCGGACTGTTCCAACATGTGCCACGAGTCCTCGGGGTCGGCGCTGACGGAGACCATCGGCATCGGCAAGGGCAGCGTCTCGCTGGAGGACCTGCACCGGGCGGACCTGATCATCGTGGCCGGGCAGAACCCCGGCACGAACCACCCCCGCATGCTGTCGGCCCTGGAGAAGGCCAAGGCGGGCGGCGCGCGGATCATCTCGGTCAATCCCCTGCCCGAGGCGGGCCTGGAGCGGTTCAAGAACCCGCAGACCCCCCAGGGCATGCTCAGGGGTGCCGCGCTCAACGACCTCTTCCTCCAGATCCGCATCGGCGGCGACCAGGCCCTCTTCCGGCTGCTCAACAAGCTGATACTGGAGACGGCCGGGGCGGTCGACGAGGAGTTCGTACGCGAACACACCCATGGGTACGAGGAGTTCGTGGCGGCGGCCGGGGAGGCCGACTGGGACGAGACACTCGCCGCGACCGGTCTCGGGCGTGCCGAGATCGAGCGGACCCTGGAGATGGTGCTCGCCTCGGAGCGGACCGTCGTGTGCTGGGCGATGGGCCTCACCCAGCACAAGCACTCCGTGCCGACCATCCGCGAGGTGGTCAACTTCCTGCTGCTGCGCGGCAACATCGGCCGGCCGGGTGCCGGGGTGTGCCCGGTGCGCGGTCATTCGAACGTGCAGGGCGACCGCACCATGGGGATCTTCGAGCGCCCGGCGCCGGCCTTCCTCGACGCCCTGGACAAGGAGTTCGGGATCGTCTCCCCGCGCCACCACGGCTTCGACGTGGTCCGTTCGATCCAGGCGCTGCGCGACGGCGAGGCGAAGGTGTTCTTCGCGATGGGCGGCAACTTCGTGGGGGCGACGCCGGACACGGAGGTGACGGAGGCGGCGATGCGCCGGGCCCGGCTCACCGTCCACGTCTCGACGAAGCTGAACCGCTCGCACGCGGTCACGGGCACGCGCGCGCTGATCCTGCCCACGCTGGGGCGCACCGACAAGGACGTGCAGCGGAGCGGCAAGCAGTTCGTGACGGTGGAGGACTCGATGAGTCTGGTGCACGCCTCGCGCGGCAATCTGCCGCCCGCGAGCCCGCACCTGCTGTCCGAGCCGGCGATCGTGGCGCGGCTGGCCCGTGCCACCCTGGGCGCCGAATCGGCCACGCCCTGGGAGGAGTTCGAGGCCGACTACGCCACGATCCGGGACCGGATCGCGCGCGTGGTGCCCGGTTTCGAGGACTTCAACGCGCGTCTCGCGGCCGACTCGGGCGGCTTCCGGCTGCCGCACGGTCCGCGCGACGAGCGCCGCTTCCCGACGAGGACGGGGAAGGCGAACTTCACGGCGGCACCGGTCGAATACCCGAGGGTGCCGGAGGGGCGGCTGCTGCTCCAGACGCTGCGCTCGCACGACCAGTACAACACCACGATCTACGGCCTGGACGACCGCTACCGGGGCATCAAGGGGGGCCGCCGGGTCGTCCTGGTCCATCCCGAGGACGCGGCGGCGCTCGGCTTCGCCGACGGGTCGTACGCGGACCTGGTGAGCGAGTGGACGGACGGCAGCGAGCGGCGGGCGCCCGGCTTCCGGGTGGTGCACTATCCGACGTCGCGGGGGTGTGCGGCGGCCTACTACCCGGAGACGAACGTGCTCGTCCCCCTGGAGTCGACGGCGGACGTCAGCAACACCCCCGCGAGCAAGTCCGTGATCGTCCGTCTGGAAGAATCCGCCTCCGCCTAAGCGTTTGCTCAGGCAGCTCAGGAAGACCAGCCGTACGAAGACGTACGAAACGAACGGAGCCGGGCATGGGTGAGCAGCAGCACGTGAAGTTCCCGCAGGAGGTCCTCGACGAGTACGCGGCGCTGGGTGTCGACCTCCCGGCGCTCTTCTCGGCCGGGCACCTCGGCAACCGGATGGGGGTCCAGATCCTGGAGGCCTCCGCCGAGCGGGTCGTCGGCACCATGCCGGTGGAGGGCAACACCCAGCCGTACGGTCTGCTGCACGGGGGCGCCTCGGCGGTGCTGGCCGAGACGCTGGGCTCCATCGGTTCGATGCTGCACGGCGGGGTGTCGAAGATCGCGGTGGGTGTCGATCTGAACTGCACCCACCACCGCGGGGTGCGCAGCGGTCTGGTGACCGGTGTGGCGACGCCGGTGCACCGCGGGCGGTCGACCGCCACGTACGAGATCGTGATCACCGACGAGCAGGACAAGCGGGTCTGCTCGGCGCGGCTGACCTGTCTGCTGCGTGAGGTCACCGCGAAGGACGCGTCCAGCATTCCGGACACCTCGAACGGCTGAGCGGTGACATACGAGGCCTGACCAGCGACGCACGACCATGGGGCGGCACCTACGGGTGCCGCCCCTTCGGCGTTCCGGGCCCGCCCCGGGCGCCCGTTTCCGTCACGCTGTGTCACATACACAAGGGTCGGCGAAAGCTGAAGCGGAGGGGCCGGTTCGTCCGCTCAGCTTTCTGCCGTTGTCCGATATCCGGAGAGTCCGCTGAGCGGACCGTCAGTACCAAGAATCGCTCAAGCCCCTTAGCGGAACTGCGCGTTCTCACTATGTGAACACCGCATTACAGACCCTATTGTCCCGGTATTCCCAGCCGACGCGCACACTCTTTCCCCGTCGGCATAACAAGACAGTCACATCCTGACCTCGGCGCTCCCCGACCCTCCCCACCTGCGCTTAGAGTCACCGCCAGTCACCGCGCCGCCGGGCGCGTTCTACTGCACGGCCTTGTACCAACCCCAGTACGGCCCGGCGTTCCAAAACGGCACCCCTCGCTCCGCAGCTTCACGGCACCGCCTCATCCGAGGGGGCCGCGCCAGGGAAAGGACCCTTCGTGCGAAACCGTTCGATGCTCATACTCACCACCGCGGTCACCGCGGGAGCACTCACCCTCACCGCCTGTGGTTCGCGCGACGACAAGGGCGGCGCCGCCGAGAACGGTGACGGCGGCAACGTCACCGTGACCATCGGTCTCGACGCGCCCCTCACGGGTGAGCTGTCCGCCCTCGGCCTCGGCATCAAGAACTCCGCCGACCTCGCGGTCAAGACGGCCAACGAGAAGTCCTACGTCAAGGGCGTGACCTTCAAGCTGGAGTCCCTGGACGACCAGGCCCAGCCCTCCGCCGGCCAGCAGAACGCCACCAAGTTCGTCGCCGACAAGTCCGTCCTCGGCGTCGTCGGCCCGCTGAACTCCTCCGTCGCCGAGTCGATGCAGAAGGTCTTCGACGACGCCAAGCTGGTGCAGGTCTCCCCGGCCAACACCAACCCCGCGCTGAGCCAGGGCATCAACTGGAGCACCGGCGACAAGAAGCGCACCTACAAGTCGTACTTCCGCACGGCCACCACGGACGCCATCCAGGGCCCGTTCGCCGCGCAGTACGTCTTCAACGAGGCCAAGAAGACCAAGGCCTTCATCATCGACGACAAGAAGACCTACGGCGCCGGCCTCGCGGGCACCTTCAAGGGCGAGTTCGAGAAGCTCGGCGGCAAGGTCCTCGGCACCGAGCACATCAACCCGGACACCAAGGACTTCTCCGCGGTCGCGACCAAGGTGAAGAGCTCCGGCGCCGACGTCGTCTACTACGGTGGCGAGTACCCGGCCGCCGGCCCGCTGGCCAAGCAGATCAAGGAAGCCGGCGCGAAGGTCGTCGTCGTCGGCGGCGACGCGATCTACAGCCCCGAGTACGTGAAGCTCGGTGGCGCGGCCGCGACCAACGGTGACATCGCCACCTCGGTCGGCGCGCCGATCGAGTCCCTCGACTCCGCCAAGGAGTTCCTGGCCAACTACAAGGCCAAGGGCTACAAGGAGGCCTACGAGGCCTACGGCGGCTACGCCTACGACTCCACCTGGGCGATCATCGAGGCGGTCAAGAAGGCCGCCGAGGGCAACGGTGGCAAGGCCCCCGAGCGCGCCAAGGTCGTCGAGGCCATGCAGTCCGTCTCCTTCGAGGGCGTGACCGGCAAGGTCTCCTTCGACGAGTTCGGTGACACCACCAACAAGCAGCTGACGGTCTACAAGGTCGAGGGCGGCGCGTTCAAGCCGGTCAAGTCCGACACCTTCGGCGGCTGATCAACAGCCCGCTCCGCAGCACCACTCAGCACCACTCAGCACCACTCAGCACCACTTTCACCGCGCGGGGGGCCGCACCAGGCTCCCCGCGCGGTGTCACATCCGTCGAAAGTCTCGGAGGACAATGCGGTGAACGAACTGCCGCAGCAGCTGGTCAACGGCCTGCTACTGGGATCCATGTACGGGCTCGTCGCCGTCGGCTACACGATGGTCTACGGCATCGTCCAGCTCATCAACTTCGCCCATGGCGAGATCTTCATGACCGGCGGCTTCGGGGCGCTCACGGTCTGGCTCATCCTGCCCGGCGGCACCAGCATGTGGGTCGCGCTGCCCGTCATGATCATCGGTGCCGTGATAGTCGCGACCACCATAGCCGTCGGGGCGGAACGGTTCGCCTACCGTCCGCTACGAGGTGGCCCCCGCCTCGCCCCGCTCATCACGGCCATCGGCCTCTCCCTCGCCCTGCAGTACGCGGTGTGGGTGTGGTACCCCGAGGCGAAGAGCGCCCGGACCTTCCCGCAGATCCCCGGCGGTCCGATCGAGCTCGGCCCGATCACCATCCAGACCGGTGACGTCTTCCTGCTGATCGCCGCCCCGATCTGCATGGCCGTCCTCGCCTTCTTCGTCATGCGGACCCGCGTGGGCCGCGGCATGCAGGCCACCGCGCAGGACCCGGACACCGCCAAGCTCATGGGCGTCAACACCGACCGGATCATCGTGATCGCGTTCGCCCTCGGCGCGGCCATGGCCGCCGTCGGCGCCGTCGCCTACGGCCTCAAGTACGGCGTCGTCGACTACAAGATGGGCTTCCTCCTCGGACTCAAGGCCTTCACCGCCGCCGTCCTCGGCGGCATCGGCAACATCTACGGAGCCATGATCGGCGGAGTCGTCCTCGGTATCGCCGAGACCATGGCGACGGCGTACGTCAGCCACATCCCCGGTATGGAGCAGCTCGGCGGCCAGTCCTGGGCCGACGTCTGGGCCTTCGTACTCCTCATCGTCGTACTCCTCGCCCGGCCACAAGGCCTCCTGGGCGAGCGCGTCGCGGACAGGGCGTGAGCACCATGACCACCATCTCCGAGAACACCCAGGCAGCAGCGGCCTCCCAGCGGGACGAAGCGACCGGTCTGATCGGCTTCCTGCCGGCCAAGGCCGCCCGCGCCCTCGCCCTGGGCGGCTCCGGCCTCACCGTCGCCGCCTGTTTCCTCGCCTGGACCTGGACGCCCACGTTCCCCGGCGACCTCACGTACTACGGCTCCCCCGCCGGCCTCCAGACCCAGGTCCTCGTCCTGGGCCTGCTCACCGCCCTCTTCGCCCTCTCCTCCTACGGCGTCAAGGGCACCCGCTGGCTGACCCCGGCCGGCGCCGACGCCGCGATCAAGGTCGCCGCCCTCGCCACCTTCGGCACCACCTGGTACACCGTCGCCGCGATCAGCGTCTCGCTGGGCGGCCCGATCAACCTGGAGCCGGGCGGCGCGATCGTCGCGCTCACCTCCCTGCTCACCCTCCTCGGCGCCCTCGCCCTCCCCTTCGAACGGCCCGCGGTACACCCCGTGGACCCCGAGGACACCGGCTGGGACCAGTTCAAGCACCGCGCCGGCAACGGCTGGACGGCCTTCAAGGGCGCCTTCGCCGCCACCGGCACCGCCCGCAAGCTGCCCCCGATGCACTCCACGGTCGAGATCCTGATCATCACGGGCATCCTCGCCGCGGCGCTCGGCGTCTTCACCTACGGCGTCGGCACCGAGTACGACGAGCTGTTCGTCGGCTTCCTGATCACGGCCGGCCTCGGCTTCGCCGCGATCAACAAGTCCGGCCTCATGCAGCAGGCCACGCAGCTCACCAAGAAGCACCAGAACCTCACCATCGCGGGTGCGTTCATCGCGGCGGCGCTCTTCCCCTTCACCCAGACCGACGACCAGTACGCGACGCTCGGCGTCTACATCCTGATCTTCGCCACGGTCGCCCTGGGCCTGAACATCGTCGTCGGCCTCGCCGGTCTCCTCGACCTCGGCTACGTCGCCTTCCTCGGCGTCGGCGCCTACGCGGCCGCCCTCGTCTCGGGAGCCCCGACCTCCCCGTTCGGCGTCCACCTGCCCTTCTGGGCCGCCGTCCTCGTCGGCGCCGGAGCCTCCCTGGTCTTCGGTGTCCTCATCGGCGCCCCGACCCTGCGACTGCGCGGCGACTACCTCGCCATCGTGACGCTCGGCTTCGGTGAGATCTTCCGCATCGCCGTCATGAACACCGACGGCACCTCGGGCCCGGACATCACCAACGGCTCCAACGGCATCGCGTCCATCCCGAACCTCAGCATCCTCGGGTTCGACTTCGGCGCCGAGCACGCCATCGCCGGCTTCACCATCGGCCGCTTCGCGAACTACTTCTTCCTGATGCTGCTGATCATGGCAGTCGTCGTGATGGTCTTCCGGCGCAGCGGCGACTCCCGCATCGGCCGCGCCTGGGTCGCCATCCGCGAGGACGAGACCGCGGCGCTCGCCATGGGCATCAACGGCTTCCGGGTCAAGCTCATCGCCTTCGCGCTCGGCGCCTCGCTCGCCGGCCTCGCCGGCACCGTGCAGGCCCACGTGACCTACACGGTGACCCCGGAGCAGTACCTCTTCGCCGGACCGATCCCGCCCAACTCCGCCTTCCTGCTCGCGGCCGTCGTCCTCGGCGGCATGGGCACGATGAGCGGTCCCCTGGTCGGCGCCTCGCTGCTCTTCCTCATCCCGAACAAGCTCCAGTTCATGGGCGAGTACCAGCTCTTCGCCTTCGGCGTCGCGCTGATCCTGCTCATGCGGTTCCGCCCCGAGGGCATGATCGCCAACCGGCGCAACCAGCTCGAGTTCCACGAGCACGACGAGACGCCCGCCACGCCCGTCAAGGCAGGTGCCTGAACCATGACGACCACCACGAAGACCGCCGACGCCACCAGCGCGCCGACCGCCGGCGAGACCGTTCTCGACGCCCGCGGGGTCACCATGCGCTTCGGCGGCCTCACCGCCGTGCGCGATGTGAACCTGACCGTCAACAGCGGCGAGATCGTCGGCCTCATCGGCCCCAACGGCGCCGGCAAGACCACCTTCTTCAACTGCCTCACCGGCCTCTACGTCCCCACCGAGGGAGAGGTCCGGTACAAGGGCAAGGTCCTGCCGCCCACGTCGTACAAGGTCACCGACGCCGGCATCGCCCGCACCTTCCAGAACATCCGTCTCTTCCACAACATGACGGTCCTGGAGAACGTCCTCGTCGGACGCCACACCCGGATGAAGCAGGGCCTCTGGTCCGCGCTGCTCCGTCTGCCCGGCTTCAAGAAGGCCGAGGCGGAGGCGACCGAGCGGGCGATGGAGCTCCTGGAGTTCATCGGTCTCCAGGACAAGGCCCAGCACCTCGCCAAGAACCTCCCGTACGGAGAGCAGCGCAAGCTGGAGATCGCCCGCGCCCTCGCGAGCGACCCCGGTCTGATCCTGCTCGACGAGCCCACCGCCGGCATGAACCCGCAGGAGACGCGGGCGGCGGAGGAACTCATCTTCGCCATCCGGGACATGGGCATCGCCGTGCTCGTCATCGAGCACGACATGCGGTTCATCTTCAACCTCTGCGACCGGGTCGCCGTACTCGTCCAGGGCCAGAAGCTGATCGAGGGCGACAGCGACACCGTCCAGAGCGACGAGCGGGTCATCGCCGCCTACCTGGGCGAGCCCGTCGCGGACGACACCGCGGCGGCGGAGGCCCCCTCCGAGGAGACCCCCGCGAAGGACGAGGCCGCCGAGGCCGCTCCGGCCGAGGACGCCCCGGCGAAGGAGGCTCCGTCCCAGGACGGGGCCGCCGACGACGAGGCCTCCGAGGACGAGGCTTCGGACGACGCCCCGGAGACCCCCGAGGCCCCCGCCGACGAGGCCCCGGCCGCCGGCGAGACCTCGGAGGACACCCCGCACGACCCTGCTTCGGGCAAGGAGAACGACGCATGACCGCACTGCTCGAAGTCGAGGACCTGCGCGTCGCCTACGGGAAGATCGAGGCCGTCAAGGGCATCTCCTTCTCCGTCAACGCCGGTGAGGTCGTCACCCTCATCGGCACCAACGGCGCCGGAAAGACCACCACCCTGCGGACCCTCTCCGGGCTCCTCAAGCCGGTCGGCGGCCAGATCAAGTTCGAGGGCAAGTCCCTCCGCAAGATCCCCGCACACAAGATCGTCTCGCTGGGCCTGGCGCACTCCCCCGAAGGCCGGCACATCTTCCCCCGCATGACGATCGAGGAGAACCTCCTCCTCGGCGCCTTCCTCCGGAAGGACACCGCGGGCATCGCCAAGGACGTCCAGCGCGCCTACGACCTCTTCCCGATCCTGGGCGAGCGTCGCAAGCAGGCCGCCGGCACGCTCTCCGGCGGTGAGCAGCAGATGCTCGCCATGGGCCGGGCACTGATGTCCCAGCCCAAGCTGCTCATGCTCGACGAGCCCTCCATGGGCCTCTCGCCGATCATGATGCAGAAGATCATGGCGACCATCGCCGAGCTGAAGGCCCAGGGCACCACCATCCTGCTCGTCGAGCAGAACGCCCAGGCCGCGCTCGCCCTGGCCGACCAGGGTCACGTGATGGAGATCGGCAAGGTCGTGCTCTCGGGCACCGGCCGGAACCTGCTCCACGACGAGTCCGTCCGCAAGGCGTACCTCGGCGAGGACTGACCCACCCGGTCGGCACCACAGACAGAAGGCCCGCCCCACAAAGTCGTGGGGCGGGCCTTCTCCGTATGTGTACGGGGGCGGACGGGGCTACTGGCCCTTGGCCGCCTTCTTCTCCTCGGCGTCCTCGATGACGGCCTCGGCGACCTGCTGCATCGACATACGGCGGTCCATCGAGGTCTTCTGGATCCAGCGGAACGCGGCCGGCTCCGTCAGCCCGTACTGGGTCTGCAGGATCGACTTGGCGCGGTCCACCAGCTTGCGGGTCTCCAGACGCTGGGAGAGGTCCGCGACCTCCTGCTCCAGGGCGCGCAGTTCGGAGAAGCGGGAGACGGCCATCTCGATGGCCGGCACCACGTCGCTCTTGCTGAACGGCTTCACCAGGTACGCCATGGCGCCGGCGTCCCTGGCCCGCTCGACGAGCTCGCGCTGGGAGAAGGCGGTGAGCATGAGGACCGGGGCGATGGACTCGCCGGCGATCTTCTCGGCGGCCGAGATGCCGTCCAGGACGGGCATCTTCACGTCCAGGATGACGAGATCGGGGCGGTGCTCGCGGGCGAGCTCGACGGCCGTGGCACCGTCACCGGCCTCGCCGACGACCGTGTAGCCCTCTTCCTCCAGCATCTCTTTGAGGTCGAGGCGGATGAGGGCCTCGTCCTCGGCGATGACGACACGGGTCGTCAGCGGCGGGACGTGCGACGCGTCGGCGTCGTCGGCGGGCTGGGGCGACTCGGGGGCGGTCACGGGGGCTCCTCGTTGCGGGGCAGTGCGCTGCACTAGGAAGCCTACCTAGCTGCTGGCCGGACCAGTGACCGGGTACACTCCGATTGGCGATCTGCCGGGTTGGTGGAATGGCATACACGGATGTCTCAAACACATCTGCCCGTGAGGGCTTGCGGGTTCGAGTCCCGCACCCGGCACAGCTTCTGAAGCGGACGTTCACCTTCGTGTGAATGTCCGCTTTTTGCTGCGCACGGCGACGGCTCACTGCGCAGAGTGACCGCATGGACTTTCACAGCACAGAAGTACGACAGCGGGCTCTCACACTGCTGCGCGGCGGCGCCAAGAACGCGGACGTGGCACGCCAGCTCAACGTCCCACAGGGCACGATCAGCTACTGGAAGCACAAGGACCGCGCGACGCGTGGCGAGTGCCCAGGTAGGCACAGCCCTCTGTGCGCACGGTGCGACGGACGGGATCTCGACGGGTCGGCGTACTCGTACCTACTGGGGCTCTACCTCGGTGACGGGCACATCGCCCACAGCCCTGCTATGCGGGTTCCGAGCCTTTCCATCTCGTGTACCGACACCTGGCCGGGGCTCATCGACGCCTGCGTGCAGGCGATGCAATCCGTCCTACCCGGCAATCACGCATCGAAGGTCCAGCGGCAAGGGTGCCTAGACGTCAAGATCTACTCCAAGCACCTCGCATGCCTCTTCCCTCAGCACGGGCCCGGCAAGAAGCACGAGCGGCACATCGCCCTCGAACCGTGGCAGCAGGAGATCGTCGACGCGTACCCGTGGCACTTCATCCGGGGACTCATCCACTCCGACGGGAGCCGGATCACGAACTGGACGACCCGGCTCATCGGCGGCGAACGGAAGCGGTACGAGTACCCCCGCTACTTCTTCACCAACTCGTCCACCGACATCATCGGGCTCTTCACCCACGCCCTCGACCGCGTGGGCGTCGAGTGGAAGGCCGCGAACCAGTCGCGCACCGCCCAGAACATCTCCGTCGCCCGCAAAGCATCCGTCGCCCTCATGGACCAGCACGTCGGACCCAAGCACTGACCCCTACGTCAGCGGGTCGCCGATGTGGTGGACGCGGACCAGGTTCGTCGAGCCCGCGACGCCCGGCGGGGAGCCGGCCGTGATGACCACGATGTCGCCGGGGCGGCAGCGGCCGATCCGCAGCAGTTCCTCGTCGACCTGCGCCACCATCGCGTCCGTCGAGTCGACGTGCGGGCCGAGGAAGGTCTCGACGCCCCAGGTGAGGTTGAGCTGGGAGCGGGTCGCCGGGTCCGGGGTGAAGGCGAGCAGGGGGATCGGCGAGCGGTAGCGGGAGAGTCGCTTGACCGTGTCGCCGGACTGGGTGAACGCGACGAGGAACTTGGCGCCGAGGAAGTCGCCCATCTCGGCGGCCGCGCGGGCCACGGCGCCGCCCTGGGTGCGGGGCTTGTTCCGGTCGGTCAGCGGCGGGAGGCCCTTGGCGAGGACGTCCTCCTCGGCGGCTTCGACGATCCGGCTCATGGTGCGGACGGTCTCGATGGGGTAGCGGCCGACACTGGTCTCGCCGGAGAGCATGACGGCGTCGGTGCCGTCGATGACGGCGTTGGCGACGTCGGAGGCCTCGGCGCGGGTGGGGCGGGAGTTGTCGATCATCGAGTCGAGCATCTGGGTGGCGACGATGACCGGCTTGGCGTTCCGCTTGGCGAGCTTGACGGCGCGCTTCTGGACGATCGGCACCTGCTCCAGGGGCATCTCGACGCCCAGGTCGCCGCGGGCGACCATGATGCCGTCGAAGGCGGCGACGATCTCCTCGATGTTCTCGACGGCCTGCGGCTTCTCGATCTTGGCGATGACGGGCAGCCGGCGCCCCTCCTCGTCCATGATGCGGTGGACGTCCTCGATGTCCCGCGCGCTGCGGACGAAGGAGAGGGCGATGACGTCGGCGCCGATGCGCAGCGCCCAGCGGAGGTCTTCGATGTCCTTCTCGGAGAGGGCGGGGACGGAGACGGCGACGCCGGGCAGGTTGAGGCCCTTGTGGTCGGAGACCATGCCGCCTTCGATGACCAGGGTGTTGACCCGGGGTCCTTCGACGGAGACGACTTCCAGGGTGACGCGGCCGTCGTCGACGAGGATGCGCTCGCCGGTGGTGACGTCCTCGGCGAGGCCGGAGTAGGTCGTGCCGCAGCAGTGGCGGTCGCCTTCGGCGGGTTCGACGGTGATGGTGAACTCGTCGCCGCGTTCAAGGAGTACGGGGCCTTCGCGGAAGCGGCCGAGGCGGATCTTCGGGCCTTGAAGGTCGGCGAGGACTCCGATGCTGCGGCCGGTCTCGTCGGAGGCTTTGCGTACGTGCTGGTAGCGCTCCTCGTGCTCGACGTACGAGCCGTGGCTGAGGTTGAAGCGGGCCACGTCCATTCCGGCCTCGATCAACGCCTTGATCTGGTCGTATGTTTCGGTGGCGGGCCCAAGGGTACAAACGATTTTCGCTCGGCGCATAGGTCGAGACTAGGGCTTACCCACCAGTAGCGAGTTGGTGGGACATGACTACTCAACAACCTTTCCGTGAAAGGCTGTTGACAAGTCTTGAATCTGTGCGCCGGGGTGCTCCGATGAGCGATTTCCGCGCCCCGGCGCCCCCTGTCTCAGAGTGCGGGCGGCCGCATCGTGAAGCGCGCGACGACCTCGGCCGTGACGGTCTGCCGCTGCGGTTCCAGGTCCAGCGGCGGGGCCTCGCCGGCCGCCTCCGCCGAGTAGGCCACCGCCGCCGAGCCGAACCCGGCGCGCCTCGGCATCAGGGGCTCGGCGAGCCCCGCGTCCGACAGTTCGAGGAGTGACGCGAGGGAGGTGCCGAGCGCCTCGGCGTAGGCCCGTGCCCGTGCGACCGCCTCCGTCACCGCGAGGCGGCGCGCCTCCGCGTACACCGGGGAGGCCGGGCGCAGGGACCACCACGGTCCGTCCACACTGGTCAGTTCGAGGTCGGCGAGGCGGGTCACCAGCTCTCCCAGGACGGTGAAGTCGCTCAGTTCGGCGGTGACCCGCACCCGTCCGCGGAAGGCGTGCACCCGTTCCCCGCGTCCCTTGCGGGTGAGCTCGGGGGAGATCGAGAAGCTGCCGGTCTCCAGCTTCTCGACGGCGGAGCCCTGTGCCTTGACCAGTTCGAGGACCTGTGCGTTGCGCCGGGTGAGGTCGGCGAGCGCCGCGGAGCGGTCGGTGCCGCGCGCGGAGACGGTCACCCAGATCCGGGCGAGCTCCGGGTCGATCTCCAGTCGCCCTTCACCGCGGACCGTCACCTGGGGTGCGTCCGGGGTCACGTGTTCCTGCGTCACGTCCTGACTCCTCCGTGTTCGGTAGCGATCGTCCACCGAACACTTTCCCACTCCGTAACCCGAAAGGTCTGTTGCCGGGGTGCGGTCTGAGCCAGAATCTACGCGCGTTGTGCGCCACGGTCGGCGCCTGCGTCACAGAACCAAAGGGGAGATCGCACATGCCGCTGAACCGCAGGACGTTCCTGGAGCGCACCGCCGCCGCCGGAGCCGGAGTGGCCGTCGCCGGGGCCGTCGCCGTGCCCGCCGAGGCCCACGGCGGCCATGGCCGCCCGCGTCCGCAGAAGCGGTACTCCTTCACCGTGATGGGCACCACCGACCTGCACGGCAATGTCTTCAACTGGGACTACTTCACGGACAAGGAGTTCGACGACAAGGCCCACAACGATGTCGGCCTCGCCAAGATCTCGACCCTGGTCGACCAGGTGCGCAAGGAGAAGGGGCGCCGCAACACCCTTCTCATCGACGCCGGCGACACCATCCAGGGCACCCAGCTCTCGTACTACTACGCCAAGGTCGACCCGATCACGGCCCGCCGCGGCCCGGTCCACCCGATGGCGCAGGCCATGAACGCCATCGGCTACGACGCCGCCGCGCTGGGCAACCACGAGTTCAACTACGGCATCCCGGTGCTGCGGAAGTTCGAGGAGCAGTGCGACTTCCCGCTGCTCGGCGCCAACGCGCTCGACGCGAAGACGCTGCGCCCGGCCTTCGCCCCGTACAGCATGCACCGGCTGCGGACCCCGCACGGCAAGGACGTCAAGGTCGCGATACTCGGCCTGACCAACCCGGGCATCGCGATCTGGGACAAGGCGAACGTCAGCGGGAAGATGGTCTTCCCGGGTCTTGAGGAGCAGGCCGCGAAGTGGGTGCCGAAGCTCCGCTCGATGGGTGCGGACGTCGTCGTCGTCTCGGCGCACTCCGGCTCCAGCGGCACCTCCTCCTACGGTGACCAGCTCCCCCACATCGAGAACGCGGCCGGGCTCGTCGCGGAGCAGGTGCCGGGCATCGACGCCATCCTCGTCGGGCACGCGCACACCGAGATCCCCGAGTACCGGGTCACGAACAAGGAGACCGGCAAGGACGTCGTTCTGTCCGAGCCGCTGAAGTGGGGTCAGCGGCTCACCCTCTTCGACTTCGACCTGGTGTGGGAGAAGGGCCGCTGGACGGTCGAGAAGGTCGGTGCGCAGGTCCTCAACTCCAACACGGTGGCCGAGGACCCGGAGATCACGGGGCTGCTCGGGGACGAGCACAAGAAGGTCGTCGCGTACGTCAACCAGATCATCGGCACCTCCACCGCCGTCATGACCACGGCGGACGCGCCGTGGAAGGACGAGCCGATCATCGATCTGATCAACGTCGTCCAGGCCGAGACGGTGAAGGCCGCCCTCGCGGGCGGGGCGCACGCGGCCCTGCCGGTGCTGTCGCAGGCCTCCTGCTTCTCCCGGACGGCCCGCATCCCGGCCGGGCAGGTCTCCATCAAGGACGCCGCCGGTCTGTATCCCTTCGAGAACACCCTGGAGGCCCGTCTGATGACGGGCGCCCAGCTGAAGGACTACCTGGAGTACTCGGCGCGGTACTACGTCCAGACGGCGGCGGGTGTCCCCGTGGACACCGCGAAGCTGACCAACGCGGGCGGTATCCCGGACTACAACTACGACGCCGTCTCCGGGCTCACGTACGACATCGACATCGCCGCGCCGGCCGGTTCGCGGATCGTGAACCTGTCCTTCGAGGGCAAGCCGCTGGACCCGGCGGCGAAGTTCGTCCTCGCGGTCAACAACTACCGGGCGAGTGGTGGCGGCGCGTTCCCGCACGTGGCGAACGCACAGCAGCTGTGGGCCAATTCGGACGAGATCCGCAACACCATCATCCAGTGGGTGCAGGCGAAGGGGACGGTCGACCCGGGTCTGTTCGCCTCCGTGGACTGGAGGCTGACCCGGGACGGCGTCCCGGTCTTCTGAGACCCGCTAGACGATCTGTGTGAGAGGCGTCAGCTTCTGGCCCTGGGCCGGAATGCTCGGCGCCTCTCGTGTCTCCAGGCCGAAGGTGGTGAAGGCGGTCCGGCGGGGCAGCGGGTACGGCTCCTTGCCGGTGATCGAGTTGAGGATGGTCGCGCTCCGCCAGGCGGCCAGGCCCAGGTCGGGGGCGCCGACGCCATGGGTGTGCTTCTCGGCGTTCTGTACGTGGACGGCGCCGGTCACGGACGGGTCGAGGACCAGCCGGTACCGCTCGTCGACCCGTGCGCGGCCCGCGGAGTCGTGGCGCAGATACGGGTCGAGGCCGGCGAGCATCCGTTCCACCGGGCGCTCGCGGTAGCCGGTGGCGAGGACGACGGCGTCGGTGGTGAGCCGGGAGCGGGTGCCCTGCTGGAGGTGTTCCAGGTGCAGTTCGACCTGGGTGGTGGCGACCCGGCCGGCGGTGCGGACGCGGACGCCGGGGGTGAGGACGGCGTCGGGCCAGCCGCCGTGCAGGGTGCGGCGGTAGAGCTCGTCGTGGATGGCGGCGATCGTGTCCGCGTCGATGCCCTTGTGCAGTTGCCACTGCCGGGGCACGAGGTCGCCGCGTACCTGCTCGGGGAGGGAGTGGAAGTAGCGGGTGTAGTCGGGGGTGAAGTGTTCGAGGCCCAGTTTGGAGTACTCCATCGGGGCGAAGGCCTCGGTGCGGGCCAGCCAGTGGATCCTCTCGGCACCGGCGGGGCGGGATCTGAGCAGGTCGAGGAAGACCTCGGCGCCGGACTGGCCGGAGCCGACGACGGTGACGTGCCCGGCGGCGAGGAGCGTGTCGCGGTGGGCGAGGTAGTCGGCCGAGTGGAAGACGGGGACGCCGGGGGCGTCGGCGAGCGGTTTCAGCGGCTCGGGGACGTAGGGTTCCGTGCCGACTCCGAGGACGACGTTGCGGGTGTAGGCGCGGCCGAGGGCTTCGGCCTCGCCGTCGGGGTCGATCTGGGTGAAGTCGACCTCGAACAGGCGCCGCTCGGGGTTCCAGCGGACCGAGTCGACCTGGTGGCCGAAGTTCAGGCCGGGCAGGCGTTCGCTGACCCAGCGGCAGTAGGCGTCGTACTCGGTGCGCTGGATGTGGAACTTCTCGGCGAAGTAGAAGGGGAAGAGGCGTTCCCGGTGCTTCAGGTAGTTGAGGAAGGTCCAGGGGCTGGCGGGGTCGGCCAGGGTCACGAGGTCGGCGAGGAAGGGGACCTGGAGGGTGGCGCCCTCGATGAGGAGGCCGGGGTGCCAGTGGAAGGTGGGTTTCTGCTCGAAGAAGGTGGTGGAGAGGCTGCCGGGGATGCCCTGGGCGAGAGCGGCGAGCGAGAGGTTGAAGGGGCCGATGCCGATGCCCACCAGATCGTGGGGGCGGTCCTGCTCGTCCTTGGGGGTGCTGCCGGTCATCGGTGCGTGCTGCCTTCCGCGAGAGTGATGAGCTGGGCCAGGTCGCCGGGGGTGGCGTGGGGGTTGAGCAGGGTGGCCTTGAGCCAGAGGCGGCCGTCCGCCTCGGCCCGGCCGAGCACGGCGCGGCCTTCGGCGAGGAGGGTGCGGCGGATCGCGGCGACGGTCTCGTCGTCGGCGTCGCGCGGCCGGAACAGCACGGTGGTGAGGACGGGCCGGTCCCGCAGGTCGAGTCCCGGTGCCTTCTCGACGAGGTCGGCCAGTTCCTGTGCCCGTTCCATGCAGGCGTCGACGAGGGCGCCGAGACCGGTGCGGCCGAGGGCCCGGAGGGTGACGGCGGTCTTCAGGATGTCGGGGCGGCGGGTGGTGCGCAGGGAGCGGCCGAGGAGGTCGGGGAGGCCGGCTTCGGTGTCGTCGTCGGCGTTGAGGTAGTCGGCGGTGTGGCCGAGGGCGGCGAGGTCGGCGGTCTCCTGTACGGCGAGGAGGCCTGCGGCGGCGGGCTGCCAGCCCAGTTTGTGCAGGTCGACGGTGACGGTGCGGGCGCGGGCCGTGCCGTCGAGGAGGTGGCGGTGGGCGCGGCTGAAGAGGAGGGGGCCGCCGTAGGCGGCGTCGACGTGGAACTCGGCGTGGTGGGCCGCGCAGGCGTCGGCGAGCCGGGGCAGCGGGTCGACGAGGCCCTCGTCGGTGGTTCCCGCGGTGGCCGCGACGAGGACGGGCCCGGTGAGGGTGGTGAGTGTCTCGTGGAGGGCGGTGGGGTCGATCGTGCCGCGGGGCGTGGGCACGACCACCGGTTCGGGGAGGCCGAGGAGCCAGGCGGCGCGCCGGAAGGAGTGGTGGGCGTTGGCGCCGACGACGGTGCGGACCGGGCCGTGGCGTTCTCGCGCGAGGAGGAGGGCGAGCTGGTTGGACTCGGTGCCGCCGGTGGTGACGAGGGCGTCGGGACGGACGGCGTCGGGGAAGACCTCGGCGGCGAGCGCCGTCGTGACGAGGGCTTCGAGGGCGGAGGCGGCGGGGGCCTGGTCCCAGGAGTCCATGGACGGGTTGAGGGCGGAGGCGGCGAGGTCGGCGGCTGCGGCGAGGGCGAGGGGTGGGGTGTGGAGGTGGGCGGCGCAGAGGGGGCCGTCGGGGTCGGCGGCGCCGGCGGCGAGCGCGCGGACGAGTGCGGTCAGGGCTTCGTCCGCGCCGGTGCCGGTCTCCGGGAGGGCGGTGCCGAGTGCGTCGATGTGGCGGGCCACCGCCTGGGGGCCACCGGCCGGCAGGGGGCCGCCGCGTTGCTCCGCCCCCGCGCGGAGTGCGTCGAGGACGGTGCGGAGAAGGGGGCCGAGGGCGTCGGGGCCGGGGGTGCCTCCGGCGAGGGGTGGGGGTGCGGCACGCATGGACGACAGGGTGCCGGGGGTTGTCGGGGTATGTCCGGGGAGTCGGGGGTTGTGACCCGAACGAGGGACGGCGCCCTGGTTTCGGGGCGCCGTCCGTGGGATGCGGGGTGGGTGGTCGCGGCCGGGCGGGGCGGGGCGTACCCCTGTCGGGCGGTCCCCCCTCCGCCCGGCCACGCTCTCCGCCCGGCCGTACCCTCCGTCAGGCCTCGCGGGCCCTGAGGGCTCGGGCGAGGTCGTCGAGCTGGTCGACGAGCTTGCGGTGGAGGGCCGGGATCATACGGTCGTCGTCGAGGTGCCGCTCGCCCAGCGTCAGGGACTCCTGGTCGATCGCGTACGCCGGGAAGGCGTGGCGGCCGGCCGCCTCGGCCATGGCGGCGCCCCGGCGGTCGCCGAGGGCGACGGCCGCGGGGTAGAAGCGGGGGACGTACTCGCGTACGAGTGCGGCCTGTTCCGGCTGCCAGAAGCCCTGGGCGGTGGCGGTGAAGAGGTAGTTGGAGAGGTCGTCCGTGTCGAAGAGGGCCGACCAGGCCGCCGCCTTGGCCTCCGCGGTGGGGAGGGAGGCCCGGCAGCGGGCGGCGCCCTCCTGGCCCGTGGCGCTCGGGTCCCGTTCCAGTTCGGCGGCGATCGTGGGTTCGTCGGTGGCGCCGAGGACGGCGAGGCGGGCCAGGATGCGCCAGCGCAGCTCGGGGTCGAGTTCCGGGCCGCCGTGGACGGTGCCCTCGTCGAGCCAGGAGGCGATCTTGTCGGGGGTGGTGGCGCTGTCGATGCACGCGCGGACCGCGGTGAGGCGCAGCCCCGGTGCCTCGCCGTCCTCGGTGTGACGGAGCAGGGCGCGGGCGATCTCGCTGATGGTGGCGAGGGCGGCGGGGCGCTGCTCCTCGGTGACGTACCGGTCGGCGATCTGGGCGCGGGCGAAGCCGAGGACTCCTTGGACGACGGCGAGTTCGGTCTCCTCGGTGAGGTGGGCGAGGGCGATCTCCAGGTAGTCGCGGGGGCCGAGGTCGCCGTCGCGGACCATGTCGCGGAGGGCGTTCCAGATCACGGCGCGGGTCAGCGGGTCGGGGATGCGGGAGAGGCCGCGCAGGGCGGCTTCCTCGGACACCTCGTCGAAGCGGAGCTTGGCGTAGGTGAGGTCCTCGTCGTTGAGGACGACGAGGGCGGGGCGCGGGCCGGTGAGCTCGGCGGGTCCGGTCTGGGGGACGTCGAGTTCGCGGCGTTCGCGCAGGACGAGGTCGCCGGAGGGGTCGCGGTCGTAGAGGCCGGCGGCGATCCGGTGCGGGCGGGCGCCGTCGCGGTCGACCGCGAGCTTCCAGTGGAGGCCTTCGCCGGTGAGGGCCGGGGTGAGGGTGTCGACGCCGGTGGTGCGCAGCCACTGCTCGGCCCAGGCGTGGACGTCGCGGTCGGTGGCGGCGGCGAGGTTGTCGATGAAGTCGGCGAGGGTGGCGTTGCCGAACCTGTGGCGCTTGAAGTGGATGTTGATGCCGGCGAGGAAGTCCTTCTCGCCGAGCCAGGTCACGAGCTGGCGGAGGGCGGAGGCGCCCTTGGCGTAGGAGATGCCGTCGAAGTTGAGGAGTGCGGAGGCGGTGTCGGGGACGGACTCCGGGTCGGGGGCGACGGGGTGGGTCGAGGGCCGCTGGTCGGCTTCGTACCCCCAGGCCTTGCGGGTGACGCCGAAGTCGACCCAGGTGTCGGGGAAGAGGTCGGAGCAGGCCTCGTTGAGGGTCTGGTAGCCCATGTACTCGGCGAAGGACTCGTTCAGCCAGATGTCGTCCCACCAGCGCAGGGTGACGAGGTCGCCGAACCACATGTGGGCCATCTCGTGGGCGATGACCATGGCGCGGGTCTGGCGCTCGGTGACGGTGACGGCGGAGCGGAAGACGAATTCGTCGCGGAAGGTGACGAGGCCGGGGTTCTCCATGGCGCCCGAGTTGAATTCGGGGACGAAGGCCTGGTCGTAGGAGTCGAAGGGGTACGGCTCCTCGAACTTCTCGTGGAAGCGGTCGTAGCAGGCCTTGGTGACGGTGAGGATCTCGTCGGCGTCGGCGTCGAGGTGGGCGGCGAGGGAGCGGCGGCAGTGGATGCCGAAGGGGAGTCCGGCGTGCTCGGTGCGGACCGAGTGCCAGGGGCCGGCGGCGAAGCAGACGAAGTAGGTGGAGAGCGGCGGGGTGGGGGCCGCCTTCCAGCGTCCGTCGGGCTGCTGTTCGGTGATGCCGTTGGCGAGGACGGTCCAGCCCTCGGGGGCGTCGACGGACACCTCGAAGACGGCTTTGAGGTCGGGCTGGTCGAAGGCGGCGAAGACGCGCTGGACGTCTTCCATGAAGAGCTGGGTGTAGACGTACGACTCGCCGTCGCTGGGGTCCGTGAACCGGTGCATGCCCTCGCCGGTGCGGGAGTAGCGCATGGTGGCGGTGATCCGCAGGACGTGCTCGCCCGCGCCGAGGCGCAGCGGGAGACGGTTGCCTTCGAGGGTGGTGATGTCGAGGGGTTCGTCGTCCAGAAGGGCGGAGTGCAGGGTTTCGGGCTTCAGCTCGACGAAGGTGTCCCCGGCGGTGCGGGCGGTGAACCTGATGAGGCTGGTGGATTCGAAGGTCTCGTCGCCGGTGGTGAGGTCGAGGTCCACGGTGTAGTGCTGGACGTCGAGGAGCTGGGCACGGGTCTGCGCTTCGTCGCGCGTCAGTACGGACATGGGCCCTATGCTGCCCGATCCCGCCCGGGCCGGGCAGGGGTGGTGGGGCGGAACGCCCCTGGTGAGGGCGAGACACGCCCTCTCCCGGGTGTCTCCCGCCGGGGGTGCGTCCGGGGCGGGTGCCGGGGGCGTGCCGAGCGTCGCGGGGACGCCGGGGCGTGCCGGGCGACGCCGGGGCGCCGGGTGTGCGCGCCGGACGTCGCCGGGGCGCCTCGCGTCCGTGCCGGGCGACGCCGGGCCGCCTCGTGTCCGTGCCGGGTGGCCCTCCGGGGCTCAGGCCAGTCCGGAGCCGTTCAGATGGGCGAAGGCGGCGGTGATCCGCGGGCGGTCGTAGCCGGCCGGGCCCGCCGCGCCGCTGGACAGCAGGGTGTGGAGCAGGATGCGGGCCTTGGCGGGGTCGAGGGGGCCGGCCGGGATCAGTCCGTGGTGCAGCAGGTCGTACTCGGAGCCGGGGCCGCGGTAGGTGTGCGAGAGGGTCGTTCCGCCGCCGGTGCGGGAGGCCAGGACGACCGGGATGCGGCGGGCCAGCTCGGCGAGCGGTTCGACGAGGCGGGCGGGGGCGTGGCCGGCGCCGAAGGCGGCGACGACGAGGCCCTGGAAGCGGTCGTCGACGGCTTCGAGGAGTTCGCCGCGGTCGCCCAGGGAGAGGGTCACCAGGGCCACCCGTACCTGGGGGTCGAGCTTCAGCGGGCAGGCCGCGGCGGGGACGGCGGGCCGGAGGAGGATGCGGGGCTCGCCCTCGACGACGGTGCCGAGCGGCCCGGCGCCGGGCGAGGCGAAGGTGGCGACGGAGGTGGTGTGGGTCTTGCGGGCGAGCCGGGCGGCGTGGATCTCGTCGGCGAGGACGACGAGGACGCCGAGGCCTCGGCAGGCCGGGTCGGCGGCGACGGCGAGTGCGGCGGCCAGGTTGGCGGGGCCGTCGGCGCCGGGCAGGTCGGGGCGGCGCATGGCGCCGGTGACGGCGATCGGCTGCTCGGTGGTGCAGAGCAGGTCGAGGAGGAAGGCGGTCTCCTCCAGGGTGTCGGTGCCCTGGACGACGACCACGCCCGAGCCGGCGGCGACGGTGGCGCGGACCTCGGCGGCGAGTGCGGCGAGGTCCTCGTGGGTGAGGGTGGAGCTGGGGACGCGGCGGAAGTCGTTGAGGACGATGTCGTGGTCGCCGCCGAGTTCGGCGAGGACCTCCTGGCCGGTCATGCGGGCCGCGTCACCGCCTCGTGCGGAGATGGTCCCTCCGAGGGTGAAGACCGTGACGCGGGCCATCAGCGTGCTCCGTCCGCAATCGTCTCGTGGTGGCGGATGACCTCGGCGATGATGAAGTTCAGGAGTTTCTCCGCGAAGGCCGGGTCCAGTTTCGCGCTCCCGGCGAGTTCCCGCAGCCGGGCGATCTGGCGGGCCTCGCGGTCGGGGTCGGCGGGCGGCAGCTGGTGCCGGGCCTTGAGGACGCCGACCTGCTGGGTGCACTTGAAGCGCTCGGCGAGCATGTGGACGACCGCCGCGTCGATGTTGTCGATGCTTTCGCGCAGCCGGGTCAGTTCGGCCCGTACGGAGTCGTCGGGCTGGGACGGGGACGGCTGGGACTGGTGGCCGGTGGACTCGCTCATGATCTGCGAGCTTAGACGGATCTCGGGGGGATCGTGGGCGGGTGTTCGGGATCCGGAACGCGGTTGCTCCAGCCTCCGTGCACGGACCGTCCCTGCTGCTCGCGGAAGCGGATGGGGGCGGTGCCGACCCGGCGGGTGAACAGCCGGGAGAAGTAGGCCGGGTCGTCGTAGCCGACGCGGCGGGCGACGGCGGCGACGGGCAGTTCGGTGGCGGCGAGGAGTTCCTTGGCGCGGCCCAGGCGGACGGTGAGCAGGTAGTCCTTGGGGCTGCATCCGGCGGCGCGGCGGACGGCGGTGCGCAGTTCGGCGGCGGTCATGCCGTGCCGGGCCGCGTGCTCGGCGACGGAGAGCGGCTGGAAGGCGTCGCGGGCGAGGGCGGCGAGGACGGGGTCGCCGTCGGCGTTGGTGTCGGCGCGGGCCCGTCGCAGGGCGACGAGCAGTTCGTGGACGGCGGCGCCGGTCTCGACCTCGAGGAGGGGGTTGCCCGCGCGGGCGGCGCGGGCGATCCGGCCGATGGCGGCGCGGGCGGGGGCGGCGTCGGAGAGGGGGACGACGGGCCGGTCGGGTTCGATGTAGCCGAGTTCGGTGTAGGTGGCGGTGGCGGGCCCGGAGAAGTCGACGAAGGCCTCGTCCCAGCCGGTTTCGGGGTCGGCGCCGTAGTGGTGGGGGGTGCCGGGGGTCAGCCAGAGCAGGGTGGGGGCGGTGACGGTGGTGCGGCGCCCGTCGGCGCCCCGGTACCAGCCGCTGCCGGCGGAGACGACGACGGCCACGTGGTGGTCGAGGGTGCGGGGGCCGACGGTGGGCAGGGTGCCGTGCTGGAGGCCGACGCCGAGGCAGACCAGGCCGAGGCGGTGGTGGACCGGGCTGGGCGTGAAGTAGCGCATCCAGGTGTGGTACATGCGGCGGGGCCCTTCCCTGACGTCCTAACGTCCAAACTGCAACGATCTTTGTCCATGGACCGGCTCACCGCCAGAGGGTGAGGGTGAGGCCATGAGCACGTTCGCTGTGGGTGACGAGGACTTTCTGCTCGACGGACGGCCGGTGCGGCTCCTGTCGGGGGCGCTGCACTACTTCCGGGTGCACGAGAAGCAGTGGGAGCACCGGCTCGGGATGCTGCGCGCCATGGGACTCAACTGCGTCGAGACGTACGTTCCGTGGAATCTGTACGCGCCGGAGCCGGGCCGGTTCGGGGACGTGGAGGCGCTCGGCCGGTTCCTGGACGCGGTGGAGCGGGCCGGGATGTGGGCGATCGTGCGCCCGGGGCCGTACATCTGCGCCGAGTGGGAGAACGGCGGTCTGCCGCACTGGCTGACGGGGCCGCTCGGGCGCCGGGTGCGGACTCTCGATCCGGAGTTCCTCGCGCCGGTGGCGGCCTGGTTCCGGCGGCTGCTTCCGCAGGTGGTGGAGCGGCAGATCGACCGGGGCGGGCCGGTGCTCCTGGTGCAGGTGGAGAACGAGTACGGGAGTTACGGCAGCGACCGGGCGTATCTGGAGTGGCTGGCGGAGCTGTTGCGGCGTTGTGGGGTGAGCGTTCCGTTGTTCACCTCGGACGGTCCCGAGGACCACATGCTGACCGGTGGTTCGGTGCCGGGGGTGCTCGCGACGGCGAACTTCGGTTCGGGGGCGCGGGAGGGCTTCGCGACGCTGCGGCGTCATCAGCCCTCGGGGCCGCTGATGTGCATGGAGTTCTGGTGCGGCTGGTTCGACCACTGGGGCACGGAGCACGCGGTGCGGGACGCGGAGGACGCGGCCCGGGCGCTGCGGGAGATCCTGGAGTGCGGGGCCTCGGTCAATGTGTACATGGCGCACGGGGGGACGAACTTCGGGGGCTGGGCCGGTGCGAACCGGGCCGGTGAGCTGCACGACGGGCCGCTGCGGGCGACGGTGACCTCGTACGACTACGACGCTCCGGTGGACGAGGCGGGGCGGCCGACGGAGAAGTTCTGGCGGTTCCGCGAGGTGCTCGCGGAGTACGCGGAGGGGTCTTTGCCGGAGCTTCCGGAGCCTCCGGCACGGCTCGCGGCGCCGGTGCGGGGCGGGTTCGACGGCTGGGCGTCGCTGGAGTCGGTCCTGGAGGTGCTGGGCGACGAGGAGGTGGTCGCGCCGGTGCCGTCGACCTTCGAGGAGCTGGGTGTGGACCGGGGTCTGGTCCGCTACCGGGTGGTGGTGCCGGGTCCCCGGCAGCCGTATCCGCTGGGGGTGACGGGGCTGCGGGACCGGGCGGTGGTGTACGTCGACGGTTCCCCGGCGGGGGTGCTGGACACGGCGGAGGGGGAGGATCCGGTGCTCGCCGCCCCGGTGGCGGGTCCGGCGGTGGTGGATCTGTGGGTGGAGTCCCTCGGCCGGGTCAACTACGGGCCGCGGCAGGGGGAGCCGAAGGGGATCACGGGCGGGGTCCGGCACGAGCGGCAGTATCTGCACGGGGTACGGGCGCGGGGTCTGCGTCTGGACGCCTTCGGGACGGCGGCGGTGGGCAAGGTGCCGTTCGCCGAGCGGCCGTTCGGCGAGGGGGCGGAGGGCGGCGGCCCGGGGCTGTACCGGGGGGTCCTGGGGGTCACGGGGGCCGGGGACGCGGTGCTGCGGCTGCCGGGCGCGACCCGGGGCTTCGCCTGGGTGAACGGCTTCTGTCTCGGCCGGTACTGGACGGCCGGCCCGCAGGAGGCGCTGTTCGTGCCGGGCCCGGTGCTCCGGGAGGGCGCGAACGAGGTGTGGGTGCTGGAGCTGGAGGGGGACGGGGTGCCGGACATGGAGCTCGGCGTCCTCTGAGCCCTCCGGTCCTTCGTGTCCTCCGCGTCCGCCGCGTCCTCCGCGTCCTCGACGCCCTCGGCACCTCGGCGTCCCTCCGGGGCGCCGGGCCTCGGGGCCTCCGGGGCGGACCGCGGCGCCGGGCACGGCGGTGCCCCGGAGCCGAGGCCGCTCCGGGGCACCAGTACGGGAAAGCCCTACAGCGTGGCCGCGGCGGACTTGATCGCGGCGGCGAAGGTCGAGACCTCCGTGTAGACACCGGGGTAGCCGGCGCGGGCACAGCCCTCGCCCCAGCTCACGATGCCGACCTGGGTCCACGCTCCGGCGTTGTCCTTGCGGAACATGGGCCCACCGGAGTCACCCTGGCAGGTGTCGACCCCGCCCTGGCTGTAGCCGGCGCAGATCTCCTCGCTCGGGACGAGGTCGCTGCCGTAGGAGTTCTGGCAGGAGGCGTCCGAGACGAACGGCACGTTCGCCTTGAGCATGTAGCGCTGCTGGCCCCCGCCCTCACGGGCGGCGCCCCAGCCGGCGACGGTGAAGGTGCCGCTGTTGTACGCGGTGGTCTCGGCGATCTTCAGCGTGGGCAGCGAGTTGATCGGGCTGGCGAGCTTGATCAGCGCCCAGTCCTTGCCCTTGCCGTTGTAGCCCGGGGCCTGGAGGACCTTGGTGGACCTGACCTTGATCGCGCTGCTGCTCTGCAGGTCCACGACTCCGGCGGTGGCGGTGATGCTGGTGTTGTTGCCGGAGCCGCTCACACAGTGGGCCGCCGTGAGGACGACCTGCGGGGTGATCAGCGAGCCGCCACAGCCCATGGAGAGCCGGACCATCCAGGGGAACTCGCCCTGGGCGGCGCGGACGCCACCGACGACGGGGGCGGGGGCCGCGGAGGCCGAGGTGGTGGGCTGGAGGCTGACGGCCGCCAGGACGACGGCGCCGGCCGCGGCCAGCTTCTGGAGTGCGCGGACCATTCGGTTCTGATTCACGTGTCTGCCTTCTCTCATGGGGGGTTGCCTCGACGGACAATGACATGCGCCCGTCAAGTCATGTCCGGAGTATGGACAGCGGGCAACTGCCGCCACAAGGAAGTGTTTTCGGCCACGCCGGACGACAGGACCGTACAGTGGGCGGGAAGGGGGGTCCGGTATGCCGCACGGACAGGGGGGCGGTCGTGTCGTCCACGGCTTCCCGCACCGGGCCTCGGTCGGGGCCTCGCTCACGGCGCTCTACCGGCGCCTCTCCCCCGACGGAGTACACCGCTACCCGGTGAGTGTGCCGCCCTCGGACGTCGCTCTCGACGACGACGAGGACCTCCACCTCGGCACCCAGCGGGTGGCCCGCGCCCTCGTCCGCCATCTGCGGCTCCCCGAGGCGCGCATGGTCGTGAGCTTCCGTCCGATGGAGCACGCGGCGGCCGTCGAGCTCGCGGCGGGACCCGAGTACTACGTGGAACTCAACGACCGGTTCCGGACCCGCCGCCGGGACATCGGCGCGGCCCTGGCCCACGAGATCACCCATGTGCTCCTGCACCGGCTCGGCCTCGGCTTCCCCGGCACCGCCGAGAACGAGATCCTCACCGACGTCGTCACCACCTATCTGGGCGCGGGCTGGCTGCTGCTCGACGCCTTCCGGCAGGACGGTGTCGAGAGCCAGAAGCTGGGCTATCTGACCCCCGAGGAGTTCGGCTACGTCCTCGCCAAACGGGCCGAGGTGTTCGGTGAGGACCCGTCACCGTGGTTCACCAGCGCGGTGGCGTACGAGGCATGGGTACGGGGCCGGGCCGAGGCCGACCGGGAGCGGACGGCGGCGCCGCTCGCCGGGGCGGGCTGGGCCGAGCGCCGGCGGTACGGCTGGGAACGGCGCCGGGGCCGGGCCGGCGAGGGCGCCCCGTACACCTTCGACGGCGGCGCGCCGGCGACCGGTGTCTCGTTCCTCTGCCCGGTCTGCCGGCAGCGCCTGCGGATCCCCGCGGGGCGGGCGCTGCGGGCCCGCTGCGGGGTGTGCCGCACGGTCCTGGAGTGCGGAGGCTAGGTCGTCCCTTTCATCCACCGGGGGAGACGACGCTTTCAAGCGTCCGGTCCATCGGGTAGACGCGCTCCACGGGAATCAGCCGCTGTGCCTTGGCGGCGCGCCCGGTCCGTATCAGCGTCGAGGCCTTACGGACCTGGGGGGTGAGGTCGGTGAGGCCGACGACCCAGTCGTCGGCGAACGTGCGGATCAGATGGCGGCCGATGCCGACCTGGATGCTGTAGTGGTTCAGTGCCGCTCCGCGCGGCGAGCGCTCCGGGTCCCACTGGACATGTACGGCCGCCCGGGCCACGGCCGCCGGGTCGGCGGTCGTCAGCACGGCCTGCGACAGGGCCTCCTCCCAGCCCTCCCGGGTCATCCGCACCGCGAGGACACGTTCCTGGCCGGGCTTGCGGGCCCAGTTGCTGCGGTGCATCAGCCACATGAAGGACGGCTTGATCCACGTCATCCGGTGGAACGAGAACGGTGCGACGAAACGGCCCGCCCGCAGTGCCGCGTCGGCGATGGCGGACGAGTACGCCTGGTAGACCACGATGGTGCGGGCGTCGTGGTCGGCACGGATCTGGTACGGGGGCGTCATGCGCCGCACCCTGCCAGTCGGTGCGTCGGCGGGGCGAGCCGATTTCGCCCCGCCGCCACCGGAGGCCGGTTCGAAACACGCCTAGGGGGTGTCCGGAACGTCCTGGACCAGGCTCTTGTGGAAGTGGATGTCCTCGGCGTCGCCCGGGATGCCGAGAACCCGCCCGGTCTCCACATAGCCGTGCCGCCGGTAGAAGTCCGGGGCCTGGAAGGTGAAGGACGAGACGTTGACCCGGTCGCATCCGCGCCGCCTGGCCTCGTCCTCGGCGGCGCGCAGGAGCCGGCTCCCCCAGCCGTCCTTCCGGCTGTCCTCACGGACCCAGAGCATGTCGATGCCGAAGAGACCGCTCCAGGTCCAGCCGGTGAGCCCGCCGATCAGCCCGCCGTTCGCGTCGACGGCCCTCACCGACAGTTCGCCCTGGTCCTCGGGGGTGGTGTGCGTCGCCGCGAAGTTGATCGCGTCGAGCCCCTCCTCCAGGAGCTTCGCGAGGGCGGCGTCGCCGTGGCCGACTTCGATTGCGGGGTCGTCGTGATGGTGCGTCATACGGCTCGATTCTGGCACGGGCGTACGAGGGGCCACGGCGCCGGGAGACGGGGCGGGCACGGCGCCGCGAGGCGGGGCGGGCACGGCGCCGGAGGCGGGGCGGGCACGGCGCCGGAGGCGGCCGAGGGAATCCGATTTGCGCCAGGACCGGACGGCGGGTCAGGGTCGGCGCATGAGCACGCTGTTCGACGCCATCCGCGACGGGGACGAGGACGGGGCCGTACAGGCCCTGCGGAACGGGGCCGACCCCGAGGAGCGGGAGGACGAGGAGACCGCTCTGTACCGGGCGGCCGTCGGCGACGAGGCCGGAATCGTACGGGTGCTGCTGGCCGCCGGGGCCGACCCGGGCCGCGGCAGCGGCGAGGACGGCGACGATCTGCCGCTGTGCGGCGCGGCCGTCGGCGGGCACACCGAAGTGGTGCGGGCGCTGCTCGCGGCGGGCGCCGGGGCCGACCAGGAGGAGGCGTACGGCTTCACGGCCCTCTCCTGGGCCCTGCGGCTCGGGCACGCCGACACGGCCAGGGTGCTGCTGGAGTACGGCGCCGACCCCGACCGGCGCGGACCCGACGGGATCCTGCCGCTCGTGGCCGCCGCCCGGCGCGGCTCCACCGGCTGCGTCCGGGCGCTCCTGGACCACGGGGCGGCGGCGCGGGAGGCGGGGCTGCGGGAGGCGCGGCGCTGGATCGGCGTCGACATGGCGGCCGAGCTGCGGCGCGGGCTCGTCGCGGGGAACGAGGGCGGGCAGACGTACGAGGCCGTGATCCGCCGGGTCAAGGAGGACGGCGGGGTGACGGTCGTCGTGGAACTGCTGCGCGAGAACGGCGCCCCCGGGCGCGGCGACGACCGGGGGACCGGGCACGCCGCCATCGCCACCCTCCTGGAAGCGGCGCTCGGGCTCCGCACCTCGCACGAGGAGCTGGCGGCGCGGGCGCTGCGCTGCGGCGACCCGGAGCTCGACGACTGGACGACGGCGGTGACCGAGCTGGCCGGCCGGGCCGACGAGGAGACCTTCGTGGCGGCGGCCGCCTGGTGCGCGTACCGCGATCCGCTGCGCCGGGCGCTCGGCGCGCGGGTGCTCGGCTCCCTGCCCGGTTTCGCGCCGAGCGCGGTCCCGGTGCTGCGGCGGCTGGCGGCGGAGGTGACGCTGTCGGCGCGGGAGCCGGTCCTCTCGGTGGTGTGGGCGCTCGGGGAGTGCGCGGAGCCGGCCGCCGTGCCCGAACTGCTGGCCGCGGCCGGGCATCCGGACGCGGCGGTACGGCGGGCGGTCGCGGGCGCGCTGGCCGGGATCGTGCCGGCCGGGCACACGGAGGCGCTCGGGGTGCTGCTCGCGCTGAGCCGGGACGGCGACGCGCGGGTACGGGACTGGGCGACGCTCGCGCTCGCCGAACTGCCCGACGACACCCCTCTCGTACGGGAGGGGCTCGCCGAGCGGCTCGGCGACAGCGATCCGGAGACGGCGGCGGAGGCGGCGCGCGGGCTCGCGATCCGTCAGGATCCGCGTGCGGTCGACGCCCTGGCCTCGGTCCTCGCGGACGGGGAGGCGGAGAGCGCGGCGCGGGAGACGGCGCTCGCGGCCCTGGAGTACGTGCGGGACCCCCGGGTCAGGACCCGGCTGGAGTGGACGTTCCCGCGCAGCGCCTGAGGGACCGGTCGGGTCCGGGGCCGACCGAGTGGGGCCGACCGGGTAGGGCCGACCGGGTAGGGCCGACCGGGTAGGGCCGGTCGGCCCCGAGGGCGGGTCGGCCCCGAGGGCGGGTCGGGTGGGGCCGGTCTCAGCAGTTGTGGTCGATCAGGTCGAAGGACGCGTAGTGGTCGGCGGTGTAGTAGTCCTCCCGCGCCGAGTCGCCGGTCACGATGCGGCGGGCGCCGCGGGTGGAGGACCCCGGGGTCTCGACCGTGTACTCGTGGTAGTAGCCGACCGTGCGGGCCGGCAGGATCCGCTCCCGGTTCTGGAAGACGGAGCCGTCCTGGCTGTACGGGAACGGGCCGCCCGCGTCGATCAGGCTCAGGGTCGTGTGCGCCTGGCCGGGGAGGTCGGAGGAGCAGATCTCCCCGACGGCCGCGACCGAGGCGAACGGGGTCGTGACGGCGGCGGGCGCGGGGGCCCCGGCGGCGGTGGCGGGGGCGCCGAGCAGGAGGGAGGACAGGAGGGCGGTGGCGACACCGCCGGCGAGGGTGAATCGAGGGGGGATTCGCATGACGGCGATGATGACGCGCGTAGAACCGGCCCGGAAGGCCGATTCCCTTCAATTCTCCGGATGTTGACCTCGTGCTCGCGAACGTGGGGATCCTGTGAGCATGACTCCGGGGCCCTTCCGGACCCGGCGGCCGCGCCGCGCGTCCGGGCCGGCCGCCGCGGCCGCCCGCCCGGACGCGCCCCGCTCAGGCCCCGTACACCGGATGCGGCGGCTCCGCCTCCGCGAGGAGGCGCCGGGCCGTCTCCCCCGCCTCCGCCGGGCTCCGGCGCGTACCCTTCTCCGCCGTCGGGCCCGGCCGCCAGCCCTCCATGACGGTGAGCCGGCCGCCCTCGGACTCGAAGACCCTGCCGGTCACGCCGTCCGAGTCGGCCGAGCCCAGCCACACCACCAGCGGGGACACGTCCTCGGGCAGTGCGTCGAGCCCCTCGAAGACCCGCTCGGTCATCCGGGTCCTGGCCGCCGGGGCGATCGCGTTGACCTGGACCCCGTACCGGGCGAGTTCCGCCGCGGCGACGAGGGTGAGGCCGACGATCGCGGCCTTGGCCGCCGCGTAGTTGCCCTGGCCGACGCTGCCGAGGAGCCCGGCGCCCGAGGTGGTGTGGACGACGCGCGCCACCGGGGCGCGCCCGGCCTTCGTCTCGGCCCGCCAGTGCGCCGCGGCGTACCGCAGCGGCAGGAAGTGACCCTTGGCGTGGACCCGCATGACCGCGTCCCAGTCCTTCTCGTCGAGGTTCACGAGCATCCGGTCGCGCAGGAAGCCCGCGTTGCTGACGAGCGTGTCGAGCCGGCCGTAGGCGTCGAGGGCGGTCGCGACCAGGGAGGCCGCGCCCTCGGTGCTCGCGATGTCACCGCCGTGGGCGAGGGCCTCGCCGCCCGCGGCTCTGATCTCCTCGACGACCGCGACCGCCGGGCTGTCGGGCCCGGGGCGGCCGTCGAGACCGACCCCGAGGTCGTTGACGACCACCCGGGCGCCCTCGGCGGCGAAGGCGAGCGCGTGCGCCCGGCCGAGTCCGCGGCCCGCTCCCGTCACGATCACGACGCGACCCTCGCAGATTCCCATGTCAGCTCTCCTTGTCGGCGGTGGTGACGGTGACGTTCACGGTGTCGACGGTCGCGGTGTCGGCGGTCGGGACATTGATGCTCGGAACGTTGGCGGCCGTGGCGTTGGCGGTCGCGGCGTCGAGGAAGGCGGGGCGCTCCCCTCCGCCGTGCACGAGGAGCGAGGCTCCCGAGACGTAGGCCGCCCGGTCGGAGGCGAGGAAGACGGCCGCCTCCCCGATCTCGTCCGGTGCGGCGAGCCGGCCCAGCGGTACGGTCCGGCCGACGGCGGCGATCCCGGCCTCGTCGCCGTAGTGGAGGTGGGACAGTTCGGTCTCCACCATGCCGAGGACGAGGGTGTTGACCCGCACCTCGGGGGCCCATTCGACGGCCATCGAGCGGGCGAGGTTCTCCAGGCCCGCCTTGGCCGCCCCGTAGGCGGCCGTGCCCGGTGAGGGCCGGGTGCCGCTGACGCTGCCGATCATGACGATCGCGCCGCGCGCGGCGCGGAGCAGCGGGTGGGCGGCGAGGCTGACGGTGAGCGGGGCGGTGAGGTTCAGGGCGAGCACGCGCGCGTGGCGTTCGATGCCGCCCTCCTCGTCGTCCAGGAGCCGGTACGGCGTGCCGCCCGCGTTGTTGACGAGGGTGTCGAGCCGTCCGTACCGCTCGGCGAAGTCGTGGAAGAACTCTCGTACGGCCGCGGGTTCCCGCAGGTCGACGGGGTGGAACTCGGCGGTGCGGCCCGCCGCCCCGACCGGTGCGTCCGGCGGTCTGCGGGCGCAGACGGCGACCCGGGCGCCGGCCCGCAGAAAGGCGCGTGCGATGCCCGCGCCGACACCGCGGGTTCCGCCGGTGACGAGCACGACCCTCCCGTCCAGCTCCATGGGCTGCTACCTTCCCCCTCAAGAGATACCTAACAAACGTTTGGTGGAAAGGTAGCTGATCCGCTCATGGGTGTCTGCACCTCTCGCCCCACCGCGGGCGTGGCTCTGGTCACCGTCGACTTCCCACCCGTCAACGCCCTGCCCGTCAAGGGCTGGTACGCGCTCGCCGACGCCGTCCGCGCGGCGGGCCGCGACCCCGAGGTCCGCTGTGTCGTCCTCACCGCCGAGGGCCGCGGCTTCAACGCGGGCGTCGACATCAAGGAACTGCAGCGGGACCCCGGGCACACCTCATTGATCGGCGCCAACAGCGGCTGCGCCGAGGCCTTCGCGGCGGTGTACGAGTGCGAGGTCCCGGTCGTCGCGGCGGTCGCCGGGCACTGCCTGGGCGGCGGCATCGGCCTCGTCGGCAACGCCGACGCGATCGTCGCCGCCGAGGACGCCGTCTTCGGGCTCCCCGAGCTGGACCGGGGCGCGCTCGGCGCCGCCACCCATCTCGCCCGGCTCGTGCCCCAGCATCTGATGCGGACCCTCTACTACACCTCGCGGACCGCGACCGCCGCCGAACTGCACGCCCACGGCTCGGTGTGGAAGGTCGTCCCCCGTCCCGAGCTGCTCGACGCGGCCCTCGGCCTGGCCGGGGAGATCGCCGCCAAGGACGGCACCCTCCTGCGCCTCGCCAAGGCCGCCCTCAACGGCATCGACCCCGTGGACGTCCGGCGCAGCTACCGCTTCGAACAGGGCTTCACCTTCGAGGCCAATCTGAGCGGTGTCGCCGACCGGGTCCGCGACACCTTCGGGAAGGAGAACTCCCCGTGACCGACAAGACGATGACACCCGAGGAGGTCGTCGGCCGGCTCCGCTCCGGCATGACGATCGGGATCGGCGGCTGGGGCTCGCGACGCAAGCCGATGGCCCTGGTCAGAGCCCTGCTCCGGTCCGAGATCAGTGATCTCACGGTGATCTCCTACGGCGGCCCGGACGTCGGCCTGCTCGCCGCCGCCGGCCGGATCCGTCGGCTCGTCGCCCCCTTCACCACCCTGGACTCCATCCCCCTCGAACCCCATTTCCGGGCCGCCCGCGAGCGCGGCGCCTTCGAGCTCACCGAGCTCGACGAGGCGATGTTCATGTGGGGCCTGCACGCCGCCGCCAACCGGCTGCCCTTCCTGCCGGTCCGGGCCGGCCTCGGCTCCGACGTGATGCGGGTCAATCCGGGCCTGCGGACCGTCACCTCCCCGTACGAGGACGGCGAGGAGTTCGTCGCCGTGCCCGCTCTGCGCATGGACGCCGCCCTCGTCCACCTCAACCGCGCCGACCGGCGCGGCAACGGCCAGTACCTCGGCCCCGACCCGTACTTCGACGACCTGTTCTGCGAGGCGGCCGACACCGCGTACCTCTCCTGCGAGCGGCTCGTCGACCGCTTCGGGCCGGACACCGTGCCCCAGACCCTCCTCGTCGGCCGCCACAGCGTCACCGGCGTCGTCGAGACCCCGAACGGGGCCCACTTCACGTCCTGCGCGCCCGACCACGACCGTGACGAGCCCTTCCAGAAGCTCTACGCCACCACCCCCTGGTCCGAGTTCGCCGAGCGCTTCCTGTCGGGCAAGAGCGAGGACGACTACCAGAACGCCGTACGGGCCTGGCACGACGAGCGCGAGGAGCGGAAGTGACGAGGGAAGCGACGACGGAGGCGACGGCAGCGGTGACCAGCCGGGCGGAGTACTGCGTGATCGCCTGCGCCGAGGCCTGGCGCGACAACGGCGAGGTGCTCGCCAGCCCCATGGGCCTGATCCCCTCGTTCGGCGCCCGCCTGGCCAGACGCACCTTCTCCCCCGATCTCCTCCTCACCGACGGCGAGGCCCTGCTCGTCGGCCTCGACGGGGAGCCCGAGGGCTGGCTGCCGTACCGCAGGCATCTCACGATGGTCACCGGCGGAAAGCGGCACGTGATGATGGGCGCCAGCCAGATCGACCGGTACGGCAACCAGAACATCTCCTGCATCGGCGACTGGGAACGGCCCACCCGTCAGCTCCTCGGCGTCCGCGGGGCACCGGTCAACACGCTCAACAACCCGGTCAGTTACTGGATCCCCAAGCACTCGCCCCGGGTCTTCGTCGAGCGGGTCGACATGATCAGCGGGGTCGGCTACGACCATGCCGTCGGGCCGTACCACCGCCTCCCCCGGGTCGTCACCGACCTGGCCGTCCTCGACTTCGAGTCGCCCGGCCACGCGATGCGGCTCGCCTCCGTCCACCCGGGCGTCACCGTCGACGAGGTCCGCGCGGCCACCGGCTTCGACCTGGTGACCGACGGCGACGTGCCGTACACCCGCGAGCCGACCGCCGAGGAGCTGCGGCTGATCCGCGAGGTCGTCGACCCGCGCGGGCTGCGGGACCGCGAGGTCGCGCCCCGATGAGGACCCCGCTCACCGAGCTGACCGGGGTCCGTCACCCGATCGTGCAGACCGGCATGGGCTGGGTCGCCGGTCCCCGGCTCGTGACCGCCACCGCGAACGCGGGCGCCCTCGGGATCCTCGCCTCCGCCACGATGACCCCGGCCGAACTGCGCGCCGCCGTCCGCGAGGTGAGGTCCCGCACCGACCGGCCCTTCGGGGTGAACCTGCGCGCCGACGCGGGGGACGCCCGCGAGCGCGTCCGGATCATCGTCGACGAGGGCGTACGGGTCGCCTCCTTCGCCCTCGCCCCCTCCCGCGACCTGATCGCCGAGCTCAAGGACGCCGGGGTGGTGGTGATCCCCTCCGTCGGCGCCCGGCGGCACGCCGAGAAGGTCGCCGGATGGGGCGCGGACGCGGTGCTCGTCCAGGGCGGGGAGGGCGGCGGCCACACCGGCGAGGTCGCGACGACCGTGCTGCTGCCGCAGGTGGTGGACGCCGTCGACATCCCGGTGATCGCGGCCGGCGGCTTCCGTGACGGACGGGGCCTGGTCGCCGCCCTCGCCCACGGGGCGGCGGGCATCGCCATGGGCACCCGGTTCCTGCTGACCTCCGACTCGACCGTGCCGGACGCGGTGAAGGCCCGCTATCTGGCGGCCACGGTCAAGGACATCACGGTGACGACGGCCGTCGACGGGCTGCCGCACCGGATGCTCCGTACCGAGTTCGTCTCCTCGCTCGAACGGGCGGGCCGGGTAAGGGGGTTGACGCAGGCGGTACGACGGGCGGCCGGCTTCCGGAAGCTCTCCGGGCTCTCCTGGGCGGCGATGGTCCGCGACGGCCTGGCCATGCGCCACGGCAAGGACCTGTCCTGGAGCCAGATCCTGCTCGCCGCGAACACCCCGATGCTCCTGCGGGCCTCGATGGTCGAGGGCCGCACCGACCTGGGCGTCATGGCCTCCGGTCAGATCGCCGGAGTGATCGAGGACCTCCCCGGCTGCGAGGAACTCGTCGCCCGGATCATGTCCGAGGCCGCCCAGGTGCTCCGGGCGCTCCCGCACCCGGAGCCGTGACCCCGCCCGAGACCCTCGACACCCCCGAGCCGCAAAGGAGTCCGGCCGTGCACCTGTCCCGACGCGCTCTGCTCACCGCCACCGGCACCACCGCCCTGCTCACCGCCCTGCCCACGGAGGCGACCGCCCGCCCCCGGACCGCGCGGACGCCCGCGATCCGGCAGATCCCGCTCCAGGGCGCCGTCAACGTCCGTGACCTCGGCGGATACCCCACGTACGACGGGAGCCGGGTCCGGTACGGCCTCGCCTACCGGGGCGACCACCTCGCCAAGCTCACCGACGCCGACCTGACCACCCTCGCCGGGCTCGGCCTCCGCTCCGTGGTCGACCTGCGGATCCCCCTGGAGGTCGGGTACGACGGCGCCGACCGGCTGCCGGCCGGCGCCCTCCCGGTCCCCCGGCCCGTCACCGACAACGGCCTGTTCGGGCAGCTGCTCACCGCGATCGGCTCGCGCGACCCGGTGCGGCAGGAGGAGCTGCTCGGCGGCGGGCGGGCCGCCGCGTTCATGCGCGAGGTGTACCGCACCTTCGTCACCGACCCCGCGAACCGGGCCGCCTTCGCGGCGACCCTGCGGGACCTCGCCGACCCCCGCCGGGGGCCGCTGCTGCTGCACTGCACCTCGGGCAAGGACCGCACCGGCTGGGTCGGCTGGCTCCTGCTCACCCTGCTCGGCGTGCCCGACACCCTCGCCCGCGCCGACTACCTGGCCTCCAACACCTTCCGCGCCGCGTACGACGCACGGGTGCGCGAGGGATTGAAACAGGCCGGGCTCATGCAGAACCCGGCCCTGATCATTCCGCTCCAGGAGGTGCGGGCGGAGTACCTCGACACCGCCCTGGAGCAGCTGCGCTCCTCGTACGGGAGCGTGTTCCGCTACGTGTCGGTCGGCCTCGGCCTGGAGCTCCGCGAGCTGCCGGCACTGCGCGCACGGCTGGTGCCCGCGGCCTGACGCCCGGTGCGACCGGCACCGGCGCCCCCGGGGGCACCGCCTCCGCCGCCCGTGCCGGAGCCGGCGCCCCGGCCACCGCCGGACGCGCGGCCCGAGCCACCGGCGGCACCGGCGGTGCGGCCGGCGGAGCCCGCCGTACGGCCCGAGGAGCCCGCCGTGCGGCCCGAGGCCGTACCGGTGGCGCCGGAACGGCCGGAGCCCGCTCCGGCACCGGTGGCGCCGCCGGCCGCGGCCGGACGACGGCGTCGGCCGGAGGAACGGCCACCGCCGGCGCCGGCCGGCTTGCGCGGCTGGGTCGGCTGCGGGGTCTCGACGACGACCGGGACGCCCGAGGGCTCCTTCGCGCCGGTCAGCTCGGCCAGCTCCTCGTCGCTGGACTTGATCTGCGCCGTACGGGGGCTGATGCCCGCGTTCGACATCAGACGGCCCATGTCGCGCTTCTGCTCGGGCAGGACCAGGGTGAAGACGCTGCCGGACTCACCGGCACGGGCGGTACGGCCGCCGCGGTGCAGGTAGTCCTTGTGGTCCATCGGCGGGTCGACGTTGACGACCATGTCGAGGTCGTCGACATGGATGCCGCGCGCGGCCACGTTCGTGGCGACGAGCGTGGTGACCTGACCGCTCTTGAACTGGTCCAGGGTCCGGTTGCGCTGCGGCTGCGAACGGCCGCCGTGCAGCCCGGAGGCCCGTACGCCGTTGGCGAGGAGCCGCTTGACCAGCCGGTCCACCGACCGCTTGGTGTCCAGGAAGAGGATCGTCCGGCCGTCGCGGGCCGCGATCCGCAGCGTGACGGCCTTCTTGTCGGTCTCGTCGGCCACGTACAGGACGTGGTGCTCCATCGTGGTGACCGCGCCGGCCGACGGGTCGACCGAGTGCACGACCGGGTCGTCGAGGAACATCTTGACCAGCCGGTCGATGTTCCGGTCGAGGGTCGCCGAGAACAGCAGTCGCTGCCCGCCCGGCTCGACCTGCTTCAGCAGCTTCGTGACCTGCGGCAGGAAGCCCATGTCGGCCATCTGGTCGGCCTCGTCGAGGACGGTGACGGCGACCTGGTCGAGGCGGCAGTCGCCCCGGTCGATGAGGTCGTGGAGACGGCCCGGCGTGGCGATGAGGATCTCGGCGCCGCGCCGCAGCGCGGAGGACTGCCGGCTGATCGACATGCCGCCGACGACCGTGGTGATCCGCAGCCGCAGCGCGGCGGCGTACGGGGTGAGCGCGTCGGTCACCTGCTGGGCGAGCTCGCGCGTGGGCACCAGGACCAGCGCGAGCGGCGCGCCCGGCTCGGCGCGGCGGCCGGCGGAGCGGGCGAGGATCGCGAGTCCGAAGGCCAGGGTCTTGCCGGAGCCGGTACGCCCGCGGCCGAGCACGTCACGGCCGGCCAGCGAGTTCGGGAGGGTCGCGGCCTGGATCGGGAACGGCTCCGTGACGCCCTGCTCACCCAGGGTCCGCAGCAGCCCCTCGGGCATGTCGAGGTCGGCGAAGGAGGCCACCGCGGGCAGCGCGGGAGTGACCGTCTCCGGCGGCGTGAACTCGCTCGGCGGCGGGGGCGCGGTGGGACGGCGGCCGCCGCGGGAGTTCTTCGGCTGCGACGTGGACTTCGCCTGGGAGGTGCGGGGGCTGCGCTTGTGGGGGCGCTCGGAGCGGGTCATGCGTGCCTTTCTGGCCGGTGCTCGCGGCACAGCGGGGGCCCGCACCTGCACGGTGCGGGCCCCGGCTGCTCTACCCGGAACACGCGATACGGGCCCCGGCTGTTTTCCCGGAACGCGTGATACGAGCCCCGGATGTCTCTACCGGAACAATAGTGCGCCTCGGGACCTTCCCGCCCCGCCCGACGGATGCCCGGACGGATCAGGCCAGCCCAGCGGCTCGCGACGTGGGCGACCTCACAGCCCGACGGCGCCGCCCACACCCCGCCGGTGACCGTCACGGCCGCCGGACGCCACGCCGCCCACGCCCGCCTCACAGCCGCTCGATGATCGTCACGTTCGCCTGACCGCCGCCCTCGCACATCGCCCCCTCCCCCACCGGCCACCCTCGCACCGCTCGGCCCCGAGGGGCCTCCCCGGCTTCGGGCGGCTGCGCCTGCCTCCGGCAGGACGGTCCCGGCACCCCGCCGGTGACCGTCACGACCGCCCCACGCCACCCCGCCCCGCACGCCTCACAGCCGCTCGATGATCGTCACGTTCGCCTGACCACCGCCCTCGCACATCGTCTGGAGGCCGTAGCGGCCGCCGGTGCGTTCCAGCTCATGGAGGAGGGTGGTCATGAGTTTCGCGCCGGTCGCGCCGAGGGGGTGACCCAGTGCGATCGCGCCGCCGTTGACGTTGACCTTCGCGGGGTCGGCGCCGGTCTCCTTGAGCCAGGCGAGGACGACGGGTGCGAAGGCCTCGTTGATCTCGACGAGGTCGATGTCGTCGATGGTCAGACCGGTCTTCTTGAGCGCGTGGGCGGTCGCCGGTATCGGTGCGGAGAGCATCCGGATCGGGTCCTCGCCGCGGGCGGAGAGGTGGTGCACCCGGGCCCGGGGGGTGAGCCCGTGCTCCCGTACGGCCCGCTCGCTCGCGAGGAGCAGGACGGCCGCCCCGTCGGAGACCTGGGAGGAGCAGGCGGCGGTGATGGTGCCGCCCTCGACGACCGGTGCGAGTCCGGCCATCTTCTCCGCGCTGGTGTCGCGGCGCGGCCCCTCGTCGACGCGGACCTCCCCGTACGCCACGGTCTCCCGTCCGAAGCGGCCCCCGTCGATCGCCCGCAGCGCCCGCCGGTGCGAGCGGAGGGCGAATTCCTCCTGGTCGGCGCGGGTGATCCGCCACTTCTCCGCGATCAGCTCGGCGCCGTGGAACTGGTTGACCGGCGCGTCGCCGTAGCGGGCGCGCCAGCCCTCGCTGCCGTGGAAGGGCCCGCCGGTGAGGCCGAGTGGTTCGGCGGCCTGCCGGGAGGCGAAGGCGATGGGGATCATCGACATGTTCTGCACGCCGCCGGCGACGACCAGGTCCTGGGTGCCGGACATGACCGCCTGGGCGGCGAAGTGCACGGCCTGCTGGGAGGAGCCGCACTGGCGGTCGACGGTCACCCCGGGGACCTCTTCGGGGAGGCCCGCGGCCAGCCATGCCGTACGGGCGATGTCGCCGGCCTGCGGCCCGACGGTGTCCAGGCAGCCGAGGACGACGTCGTCGACGGCGGCCGGGTCGATCCCGGAGCGGGCGACGAGGGCCTTGAGCACATGGGCGCCGAGGTCCGCCGGGTGGACGGACGAGAGTCCGCCCTTCCGGCGCCCCACGGGCGTGCGGACCGCTTCGACGATGTAGGCCTCGGGCATGGGGGCTCCTTCTGGTGTCTTCCTGGGTGTCTAGGGACGTACGGCGATTCCGTCCAGGACCATCGACAGGTACTGGCGGGCGATCTCCTCGGGGCTGTGCAGGCCACCCGGCCGGTACCAGGACGCGGCGACCCAGACGGTGTCGCGGACGAACCGGTAGGTGAGGCGGACGTCGAGGTCGGCGCGGAAGATCCCGGCCTCGACCCCGCGCTCCAGGGTGCCGAGCCAGGCCTTCTCGAACTTGAGCTGCGAGTCGGTGAGGTAGTGGAAGCGGGGCTGGTCGGTGAGGTGCCGGGACTCCTTCTGGTAGATGGCGACGGCGGCGCGGTGCCGGTCGATCTCGCGGAAGGACTCGGTGACGAGGGCCTCGATGGTCTCGCGGGGCCCGAGTCCGGCGTCGAGGACGGCGTCGTACCCCTCCCACAGCTCGCCGAGGAAGGTGGAGAGGATCTCGTCGAGCATCGACTCCTTGGAGTCGAAGTGGTAGTAGAGGCTGCCGGCGAGCATTCCGGCGGCGTCCGCGATCTTGCGGACGGTGGTGGCGTTGTACCCCTGGGCGGCGAACACCTCGGCCGCCGTGTCGAGGAGTTCACGGCGCCGCTCGGGCCCGCCGCTCACCGGGGTCTTCTTCTTGCTTGAGCTCTGGGGAGTGTTCGGCACACGTCCATTCTGGTCCAGGGGGTGTCGTGTGGGTCGGGCCGGATGAGGGAGCGGGCTCCTGGGGCAGTCGGCGACTGACGGCGACGCGGCGGGCGTGCGGGCCGGAGCCCGCGAGCGCGGCCCGATCCACACGACACCCCCTACGCGTGCTGGCTGCTGACGGAGACCGTCTCGCCGGTCATGTAGGAGGAGTAGTCGCCGGCGAGGAAGACGATGACGTTGGCGATCTCCCAGGGCTCGGCGTACCGCCCGAAGGCCTCGCGCGCGGTGAGTTCGTCGAGGAGTTCGGTGGTGGTGACCTTGGCCAGGTGGGGGTGCATGGCGAGGGACGGGGAGACCGCGTTGACCCGGACGCCGTAGGCGGCGGCCTCGACGGCCGCGCAGCGGGTGAGGGCCATGACCCCGGCCTTGGCGGCGGCGTAGTGGGCCTGTCCGGCCTGGGCGCGCCAGCCGACGACGGAGGCGTTGTTGACGACGACGCCGCCGGTGCCGGACGCGCGGAAGCGGTTCAGGGCGGCGCGGGTGCAGCGGAAGGTGCCGCCGAGGGTGACGTCGAGGACCCGGTTCCACTGTTCGTCGGTCATGTCGGCGAGGTCGGCGGTGCCGCCGAGGCCGGCGTTGTTGACGAGGATGTCCAGGCGGCCGTGGAGCCGTTCGGCGGTGTCGTACAGGGCCTGGACCTGGCTCTCGTCGGTGACGTCGCAGGGCTGGGCGGCGACGGAGCCGGCGCCGAACTCGGCGGCGAGCGCGGTCTCGGTCTCCTTGAGGCGCCGGGTGTGGGCGTCGCTGACGAGGACGCGGGCACCCTCCTCCAGGAAGCGGCGGGCGGTGGCACCGCCGATGCCGGCTCCGGCGGCGGCGGTGATCACCGCGGTCCGTCCGCGGAGGAGTCCGTGGCCGGGCACGTAGGGGGGCGGGGGCGGCGGCGGTGTCACGGTCGCGGCTCCTTCGGGAGGCCGAGCACCCGCTCGGCGATGATGTTCCGCTGGATCTCGCTGGACCCGGCGTAGACGGTGTCGGCGCGGGAGAAGAGGAACAGCCGCTGCCAGTCGTCGAGTTCGTACGGGGCCGCGGCGGCGAGGGTGGCGGCGGGGCCGCACACCTCCAGGGCGAGTTCGCCGAGGTCGCGGTGCCAGTGGGACCAGTACAGCTTGGCGGCGGAGGGGTCGGTGCCGCGCAGGGCGCCCGCGCGCAGGGCTTCCAGTCCGGCCCAGGCGCGGGTGAGGCGGTCGCGGATGTCGGGGTCGGCGGCGGCGCCGTTGCGCCGGGCGAGGGCGACGAGGGCGTCGAGTTCGCGGCGGAAGCCGACCTGTTGGCCGAGGGTGGAGACCCCGCGTTCGTAGCCGAGGGTGGCCATGGCGATCCGCCAGCCGTCGCCGGGCGCGCCGACGACGTTCGCGGCGTCGGTGCGGGCGCCGTCGAAGAAGACCTCGTTGAACTCGCTGGTGCCGGTGAGCTGGACGATGGGCCGGATCTCGACGCCCGGCCGGTCGAGGGGGACGAGGAGGTAGGAGAGTCCGGCGTGGCGCCGGGAGCCGGGGTCGGTCCGGGCCAGGACGAAGCACCACTGGGCTTCGTGGGCGAGGGAGGTCCAGATCTTCTGGCCGGTCACCACCCAGGCGTCGTCCTCGCGCACGGCGCGGGTGCGGACGGCGGCGAGGTCGGAGCCGGCGCCGGGTTCGCTGTAGCCCTGGCACCAGAGTTCCTCGACGGCGCGGACGGGGGGCAGGAAGCGGGCCTTCTGTTCCTCGGTGCCGTGGTCGATCAGGGTGGGCCCGAGGAGCTGTTCGCCGATGTGGTTGACGCGGGCGGGGGCGTCGGCGAGGGCGTACTCCTCGTGGAAGGCGATCTGTTCCTCGATGGTCGCGCCGCGTCCGCCGTACTCCTTCGGCCAGCCGACGCACGTCCAGCCGTGGGCGGCCATGTGCCGTTCCCAGGCGAGGCGTTCGGCGAACGCCTCGTGTTCGCGGCCGGGTCCGCCGCGTCCTTTGAGGGCGGCGAAGGAGCCGCTGAGGTGGGTCTTCAGCCAGCCCCGTATCTCCGCCCGGAACTCCTCGACGCTGCTCATGGCCGTACGTTAACCTACCAAACACTTGTTAGGGAACGGGTGAGGGCGGGGTGACCGATGGATCTCTCGTACACACGGACCGAGGAGGCCTTCCGGGCGGAGGCCCGGGAGTGGCTCCGGGACCATGTCCCCGTCGTGCCGCTGGTCTCCCTGGAGACGGCCGAGGGCTTCGCCGCCCACCGCGCCTGGGAGGCCGAACTGGCCGCCGCCCGCTGGTCGGTGGTCTCCTGGCCCGAGGAGTACGGGGGCCGTGGCGTCGACCTCGCCCGGTGGCTGGTCTTCGAGGAGGAGTACTGGGCGGCGGGGGCACCCGGAAGGGTCTCGCAGAACGGCGTCCAGCTCCTCGCCCCCACCCTCTTCGACCACGGCACGGAGGAACAGCGGGCCCGGGTGCTGCCGTCGATGGCGACCGGGGAGACGATCTGGGCCCAGGCCTGGTCCGAGCCCGAGGCCGGCTCCGACCTGGCGTCCCTCACCTCCCGCGCGGTCCGTACGGACGGGGGCTGGCTGCTGTCCGGACAGAAGACCTGGTCCTCCCGGGCCGCCTTCGCCGACCGGGCCTTCGGCGTCTTCCGCAGCGACCCGGCGGCGGACCGGCCCCACCGGGGGCTCACCTATCTGATGTTCGACCTGCGGGCGCCGGGCGTGACGGTCCGGCCCATCGGCCGGCTCGACGGGAAGCCGGCCTTCGCCGAGCTCTTCCTCGACGAGGTCTTCGTCCCCGACGAGGACGTGATCGGGGAGCCGGGCCAGGGCTGGCGGATCGCGATGTCCACCACCGGCAACGAGCGCGGGCTGATGCTCCGCTCCCCCGGCCGCTTCCTCGCCGCCGCCGACCGGCTCGTACGGCTGTGGCGCGCGGAGGGCGACCCGGCCGACTCGGCCCTGCGGGACCGGGTGGCGGACGCGGTGATCGGGGCGCGGGCGTACCGGCTGTTCACGGCGGGCGCGGCGGCCCGGCTGGCCACGGGGGCGCCGTCGGGGGCCGAGTCCAGCCTCAACAAGGTCTTCTGGTCGGAGTACGACCTGGCCCTGCACGAGACGGCACTCGACCTCCTCGGCGCGGAGGGCGAGCTCGCGGACGGCGCCTGGGCCGAGGGTTATGTCTTCGCCCTCGCGGGCCCCCTCTACGCGGGCACCAACGAGATCCAGCGCGACATCATCGCCGAGCGGCTGCTCGGCCTCCCGAAGGGGCGCCGCTGATGAGCTTCCTGCCGACCGACGAGCAGCGGGCCTTCGCCCGTTCCCTGGACGCGATGCTCTGCGCCTCGGACACCCCGGCGGCCGTACGGGCCTGGGCGGGCGGCGACCCCGGCCCGGGGCGGGCCCTGTGGGGGCGGCTCGCGGAGGCGGGCGTGTGGGCGCTCGCGGTACCGGAGGCGTACGACGGGGTGGGCCCGCTCCCGGTGGAACTCGCTCACGCGTTCGTCGAGTTGGGCCGTCACGCGGTGCCGGGCCCGGTGGTCGAGACGGTGGCGACGGCGGTGCTCCTCGGCGAACTGGCGCGGCTGGGCGAGCCCGGCCCGGCGAAGCGGCTGCTTCCGGGCCTGGCGTCGGGAGAGTGGACGGCGACGCTGGCGATCGCCGGGCCGGAGTCCGAACGGCACCCCGTCCCCTACGCCCTCGACGCCGACCGGGCGGACGCGGTGCTCGTCGTACGGGGCGAGGAGTTGTGGCGGGCACACGGCCACGGACCGGTCGAGGTGTCCGCCGATCCCGCGCGGCGCCTGGCCCGCCCGGCGCCCGGCGGGGAACTGCTCGCCGAGGGAACCGCCGTGGCCGTCGCGGCAGGCCACGCCCGGCGCCTGGCGACGCTGGCGACGGCGGCGCAGTCCCTCGGCGTGGGCCGCGCGCTGCTCGACCGGACGGTCGCGTACGCCCGGCAGCGCACCCAGTTCGGCACCCCGATCGGCGCGTTCCAGGCGGTCAAGCACCGCCTGGCCGACACGCTGCTCGCCCTGGAGTTCGCCGGGCCGCTGGTCTTCGGGGCGGCGGTGACCTCGGCCGAAGGGGACGTGGCGGCCGCCAAGGTCGCGGCGGGCGAGGCGGGGTACGCGGCGGCCCGCACCGCCCTCCAGATCCACGGAGCGGTCGGCTACACGGAGGAGCTGGACCTCTCCCTGTGGCTCCGCAAGGCCCGCCCGCTGCGGGACGCCTGGGGGGACCCGGCCGCCTGCCGGGCGGCCGTCCTCGGCGCGTGCTCCTGACCTGGGGCGGGGGCGCGGCTCAGGAGCGGTGGTTCGGCCAGTGCGGGTCCTCCCAGCGGGCCGGACCACCGAGGCCGATCAGCCGTATCCGGTGGAGCAGTTCCTCGGGAGCGCCCCGGGACCGCAGCCGGGGAAGGGCGTGGCCGACCAGCCAGTCCGCGAGACCGGTGCGCAGCCGGTCCTCGTCGTGCCAGGTGCGCCAGGGGAGTTCGTCGGCGAGCAGGTCGTGGTCCCACTGGCCGGCCGCCTCGGCCAGGTGCCCGTGGGCCGCCGGATGATCCAGCGTCTCCCACACGGCGAGCCAGGGGTCGAGCGTGCCGGAGGCCTCGGTGCACAGCACCAGCAGCTGGTGCACGGGCACGGCGGGATCCGTCTCGACGAGGCTGTACGCCCACCAGGCGTGCAGGAACTCCTCCACCGCCGCGCTCTGGTCCGCGGGCCACTGGCGCCAATCGGCCCAGGCGAACACCCGCCCGACCTCTTCCATGCCGGACAGCTGCTCCACCCGGCCACGGACGAGGCTCCCGGAGAACTGGGGCAGGATGCGGCGCAGCACGGCGCCCTTGTCGCGCCAGTCGGGAGCCGTCCAGGTGCGGCGCAGGAGGCCGGGGTCCAGCTCCGTGTCCGGGGACTTCAACCGCGCCAGCTCTTCCTCGCTGCCCCAGTGGCAGTCGCACTGGACCTCGTCCGCGGCAGCGGTCATGCCGCGGAAGGTGTCGGTCAGGTCGGCGAGCGCGGCGTCGAGCCGGAGCCGGGCTCGCGCGGGAGTGTCGTCGGAATGCGGGGTCATGGCACCGCTTTCGGGACTCCGGAGGGCTTCCGCCGTCCGAAGATCCCCACGCTACCCGGCGGGGTCCGCCGCGTCACGGGCTCATGCCACCCGGCGGGGCGGGCTGTCGCCGTTGCCGCGCCGGAAGGTGCGGACCGGGCGCCCGGCGGACCAGGTGCGGACGACGAGCTCGTCGTCGTCGACCCAGGTCCGTACGACCTCGGTCGGCTCCACCCGGAAGAGGTGGAAGGGCCGGGGCGCGCCCGCCTCGGCGGCGTACCGGTCCACGGTCGCGGGGTCGGTGACCTCGACCGCCCGCCCGGAGACGCGGACGTCCCCGCCGCCCATGTCGGTGCCGGAGCCCGGGTTGGCGAGCAGGGCGAAGCGGGGGTCGCGGCGCAGGTCGAGGGCCTTGCGGGAGTTCGGCATCATGCCCAGCCAGAGTTCTCCGAAGCGGAAGTCGGCCTCGATGCCGCTGAGTCGGGGCGAGCCGTCCCCTCGGACCGTGGCGAGGGCGTGGTGGGTGTACTGCCCGAAGCGCTCGCGCACGGTCGCGGCGAGTTCGGGTTCGGCGGCCTCGAAGGCCGACCAGGTGGTTCCGGTTCCGGTGTCTCCCATGAGTCCAGGAAACACCGGAAAGCAGACATCCACTGTCCGGATTACTCCGTCCGTCGGGTCCCGACGCCGGGACCCGACGTCTCGGGACCGGTGGACGTCAGGAGGCGGCGGTGCGCTCCGCCTCGCTGCGCTCGACGCAGAACTCGTTGCCCTCCGGGTCGCCGAGGGTCGCCCAGCCGGTGCCGTCCGGGTTCCGGCGGTCGTCGAGGAGGGCGGCGCCGAGGCCGAGCAGCCGCGCGATCTCCTCGTCGCGGGTCCGGTCCTGCGGCTGGAGGTCGAGGTGGACACGGTTCTTCACCGTCTTCGTCTCCGGGACCTGGATGAAGAGCAGCCCGGCGCCCGCCGTCTCGACGAGCACCTCGTCGTCGCCGGGCCGGTCGTCGTCGGAGACCTTGGAGTCCAGGACGTTCGCCCAGAAGGTGGCCAGGGCGTAGGCGTCGGTGCAGTCGATCGTCACATGTCGCACGAGAGAGGTCATACGTTCATGATCTCCGCCGCGCCCGGCCCCGGCCAAGCGATTTCCCGGCCGCTCAGGGGCGTTCGCCCGTTGGCCCCTCGATGTCCGCGAGCATGGCGTCGGCGAGGTCGCGCTCGGCGGCGTAGTACCGCTCGGCCCAGGTGAGGGTGAGCCGGGGGTAGGCCCAGGCCTCGTTCGCGGCGGCGTCCGCCGCGTCCGCCTCGGCGCGCAGCCGCATGCTCTCGGCGTACGCCCGGTGCGCCGTCAGGATCTCCCGCATCCGGTCGGGTTCGAGGAGATGGCCGAGCCAGAGCCGCAGCATCGGCCCGTGCTTGAGGACCGGGGGATCGAGGGGGGCGGTGCGGGCCCAGGTCCGGACGGCGGCGAGGCCCGCCCCGGTGATCAGGTAGACGCGCTTGTCGCGCGAGCCGGCCTCCGGGGCGACCAGGCGCGACGCGGCGAAGCCGGCTTTCTCCAGACGCTTGAGTTCGCTGTAGATCTGGCTGAACGACGGGCTCCAGTAGAAGAGGCCCAGCGACCGGTCCGCCCATTTCTTGACGTCGTAACCGGACAGCTCGCGCCCGAAGGAGAGCAGCCCGAGCACGGCCCAGCTCGTCGCCGGAAGCCCCGGCGACTCCGGCAGTTCGGGCGACTCGCGCCCCGCGTCCGTCTTCTCGTCCGCCACGGACCGCAGTCTACGGCCACCCTTCCCTCCTCCATCTATACCTGTTAGAAGTATTTCGATTAGGTATAGTCCTGCACCCCGGTCGCACCATCGCCCTGGGAGGAGCTCCCGTTGAAGTTCTCCATGATCTTCGAAGCACAGCTCGTCGACCCCACCCCCGCCCGCGAACACCGCGTCCTCCACGACTGCGTCGAACAGGCCGTCCTCGCCGAGGAGATGGGCTTCGACCGCGTCTGGGCGGTCGAGCACCACTCCCTCACCCAGTACGCCCACATGAGCGCGTCCGAGATCTTCCTGACCTGGGTCGCCGCCCGCACCCGGACCATCCGCGTCGGCCACGGCGTGGTCACCATGCCCTTCGGCTACCAGCACCCCGTCCGGGTCGCCGAACGCGCCGCCATGCTCGACGTGCTCTCCGGCGGCCGGGTCGACATCGGCGCCGGCCGGGGCGCGACCCGCCAGGAGATGCGGATGTTCGGGGTGCGCCCCGAGGACACCCGGCCGCAGACGGAGGAGGCGCTGCGGATCCTCGCCGCCGCGTGGCGCGAGCCCGAGTTCGAGTGGCACGGCTCCCTCGACATCGGCCCCGGCGCGGTCCTGCCCCGCCCCGCCCAGCTCCCCCATCCCCCGCTCTTCATGGCCTGCTCCCGGCACGAGTCGCTTCGGCAGGCCGCCGAACTCGGCATCGGCGCGCTCGTGATGGGGTTCGCGGGCGCCGACGACGTCCGCGCGATGCGCACGGTGTACGACGAGGCCGTCGCCGCACGGGACGGGTCGCGGCTCGTCTCCACCGAGGTCAACGACCACTTCTCCGCGCTCTGCCCGACGATCGTCCTGGACGACGCCGACCGCGCCCGCCGGCTCGGCACCCGCGGCCAGCGCTTCTTCGCCGAGTCGATCGCCCACTGGTACGGCGGCGCCCCCGCACCCACCGGCTACGCGGAGGACGAGGACCACACCGGCGCCCTCGCCCTCGAACGGGACGCGCTGATCGCCCGGCTGCACGAGGCGAACGTCCCCGCCCGGCCCGTCGACACCGGCACCTACAACACCGACCACGCCTACGGGGACTCCGCCACCGCGATCGCCTACGTCGAGCGGCTCCGGGAGATCGGCGTCGACGAGGTGATGTGCCTGATCCAGATGGGCACCGTGCCGCAGGAGGTCTGTCTGGAGACCATCCGCCAGTGGGGCACGAAGGTCATCCCGCACTTCCGCGCACCGGAGACATCCGCGTGAGCGGCGTCCTGGACGGCAGGGTCGTGATCGTGACGGGCGCGGCCCGCGGCCAGGGCGCGGCCGAGGCCCGCCTCCTGGTGGCGTACGGGGCACGGGTCGTCCTCACCGACGTACGGGAGGCGGAGGGCCGGGCGGTCGCGGCGGAGCTCGGCGGGGCGGCGGTCTTCGTCCGTCACGACGTGACGTCGGCGGACGACTGGCGGGCCGTGACGGACACGGCGGTCTCCACGTACGGCAGGATCGACGGGCTCGTCAACAACGCGGCCCTGTGGCGAACGGCGCCCGTGGAGTCGGAGACGTACGAGAACTTCGAACTCCTCCTCAGGGTCAACCTGCTGGGCCCCTTCCTCGGCATCCAGGCCGCCCTCCCCTCGCTCCGGGAGGCGGGGGGAGGCTCGATCGTGAACGTGTCGTCGACGGCCGGCCTGACCGGAGTCCCCGGCCACGCCGCCTACGGAGCGGGCAAGTTCGGTCTGCGGGGTCTCAGCCGCTCGGCGGCCCGCGACCTCGCCCGGTACGGCGTCCGGGTGAACTCGGTGCACCCCGGCGCCGTCGACACCCCCATGACGGCGGCGGTCGCCGAGAGGGACTGGTCGCACCTGCCGCTCGGCCGGATGGGCCGCCCCCAGGAGGTCGGCGAGCTGATCGCCTTTCTGCTCTCCGACAGGTCCTCGTACGTGACGGGCGCCGAGTTCACGATCGACGGAGGTCTCACCGCATGACGACCGATCCCCTCACCCCGGCCGCCCGCGCGCTCTGCGACGCGATGACGGCCGGCTTCCCCGGCCCCGAGGCGGGCCCGGAGGCCCTCCGGGCGGCGGCCCGGGCCCGCCTCGGCGACATCCCGCCGGCCTCCTCCGCCTCGGCGCGCGGAGTCCCCGTCCGCGTGTACGAGGGCACGGCCGACCTCGTCGTCGTCTTCGCCCACGGCGGCGGCTGGGTCCTGTGCGATCCGGACACCCACGACCGGACGTGCCGCGCGCTCGCCTCCCGTACCGGCGCCACCGTCGTCTCCGTCGACTACCGGCGCGCGCCCGAGCACCGCTTCCCGGCGGCCGAGGACGATGTGTGCACGGCCCTGAAGTGGGCGGCCGACCGCTGTCCGGGGCGCCCCCTGTTCCTGGCCGGCGACAGCAGCGGCGGGAACCTGGCAGCGGCGGCGGCCCTCCGCGCCCGCGACGGAGACGGCCCGCGTGTGGCGGGCCAGCTCCTCGTCCACCCGGCCCTCGACCACCGTATGGAGGGACGATCGGCCCACGACTTCGCGGAGGGCTACTTCCACACGACGGCGCACATGCGCTGGTACTGGCGGCAGTACATGGGCCCGGACGGCGACCCGACCGCGGCCTCCCCCGGCCTGGCGGCCGAGGTCTCCGGCCTCCCGCCGACCCTCCTGGTACTGGCCGACTGCGACCCCCTGCGCGACGAGGGCCTCGCCTACGCCCGCCGCCTCTCAGCGGCGGGTGTGCGCACCGAGGTCCACCTGCACACGGGTGTGTTCCACGGCTTCCTGGGCGGGGCGGGGCTGCTGCCGGAGGCGGACGCGGCGCTGGACGCGGCGGCGGCCTGGCTGTCCACGACCGGATCCGTCCCGCCCCGGACCGCGTGAGCACGGTGCTCGGATCCACCCCACCCCGCACCTCGTGAGCACGCCCGGACCGCGAACGCGCAACAGCGCCCACCCAGTCGTCCGGTCGGGGACATTCGGGGGGCGCCGCGCTCAGTTCCGTACGTCGTTGTACGGGACGTTTCTCGGGTGATCCGGTCGGATCAGACCGTCAGCGAACGGTCCGTCGGGCGGATCGGGGCCGGCAGCGAGCTCGCGCCGGTCAGGAAGCGGTCCACACCGCGGGCGGCGGAGCGGCCCTCGGCGATGGCCCAGACGATGAGCGACTGGCCACGGCCGGCGTCTCCGGCGACGTACACGCCATCGACGTTGGTGGCGAAGTCCGCGTCACGGGCGATGTTACCCCGCTCGTCGAGGTCCAGACCGAACTGGGCGACCAGGCCGTTCTCGACGTCCGTGCCGGTGAAGCCCATCGCGAGCGTGACCAGCTGGGCGGGGATCCTGCGCTCCGTGCCCGGCTTCTGGGTCAGCTTGCCCGCGACGAACTCGACCTCGACGAGGTGGAGGAACTGGACGTTGCCGTCCTCGTCGCCCTCGAAGTGGGTGGTGGAGACGGAGTAGACCCGCTCGCCGCCCTCCTCGTGCGCGGAGGTGACCTTGTACAGCATGGGGAAGGTCGGCCAGGGCTGGTTGGCGTTCCGGTCCTCGCCCGGTCGCGGCATGATCTCCAGCTGCGTGACCGAGGCCGCGCCCTGGCGGTGGGCCGTGCCGACGCAGTCGGCGCCGGTGTCGCCGCCGCCGATGACGACGACGTGCTTGCCCTCGGCCGTGATCGGCGGGGTCACGAAGTCACCCTCGACGACCTTGTTGGCGAGCGGCAGGTACTCCATCGCCTGGTGGATGCCGGCCAGCTCACGGCCCGGGACGGGCAGGTCGCGGGCGGTGGTGGCACCGGCGGCGATGACCACGGCGTCGAACCGCTTGCGCAGGTCCGTCGATGTCAGGTCGCGGCCGATCTCGATGCCGGTGCGGAACTTGGTGCCCTCCGCGCGCATCTGCTCGATGCGGCGGTTGATGTGCCGCTTCTCCATCTTGAACTCGGGGATGCCGTAGCGCAGCAGGCCGCCGATGCGGTCGGCACGCTCGTACACGACCACGGTGTGGCCGGCCCGGGTCAGCTGCTGGGCGGCGGCGAGACCCGCCGGGCCCGAGCCGATGACGGCCGCGGTCTTGCCGGACAGGCGCTCGGGCACCTGCGGCTTGACGTCGTTGGCGTCCCAGGCCTTGTCGATGATGGAGACTTCGACGTTCTTGATGGTGACGGCCGGCTGGTTGATGCCGAGCACGCACGCGGACTCGCACGGCGCCGGGCACAGTCGGCCGGTGAACTCCGGGAAGTTGTTGGTGGCGTGCAGACGCTCCTGCGCCGCCGACCAGTCCTCGCGGTAGGCGTAGTCGTTCCACTCGGGGATCAGGTTCCCGAGGGGACAGCCGTTGTGGCAGAACGGGATGCCGCAGTCCATGCAGCGGCCGGCCTGCTTGCTGATGATCGGCAGCAGGGAGCCGGGGACGTAGACCTCGTTCCAGTCCCTGACGCGCTCGCCCACGGGGCGGGTCTCGGCGACCTCGCGACCGGTGGTCAGGAAGCCCTTGGGGTCAGCCATGGGTCGCCGCCTCCATCATCTTCTCGGTGGTCTCGGCCTCGGAGAGACCGGCGAGCTCAGCGGCGTCCTTGGCGGCGAGCACTGCCTTGTACGTGGTGGGGATGATCTTGCTGAACCGGTCCGCGGTCGCGGTCCAGTCGGCAAGGAGCTTCTCGGCGACCGTGGAGCCGGTCTCCTCGTGGTGGCGGCGCACGACATCGTGCAGCCAGTCCTTGTCGGCGTCCGACAGGGCCTCGATCGCGCCCAGGTTGCCGGAGTTGACGTTGTCCCGGTCGAGGTCGACGACGTAGGCGACACCGCCCGACATGCCGGCCGCGAAGTTGCGTCCGGTCTCGCCGAGGACGACCGCCGTACCACCGGTCATGTACTCGCAGCCGTGGTCGCCCACGCCCTCCGAGACGACCAGGGCTCCGGAGTTGCGGACGCAGAAGCGCTCGCCGGTGCGGCCGCGGAGGAACAGCTCGCCGCCGGTCGCACCGTAGCCGATGGTGTTGCCCGCGATGGTCGAGTATTCGGCGAGGTGGTCGGCGCCTCGGTCGGGGCGGACGATCACGCGGCCGCCGGAGAGGCCCTTGCCGACGTAGTCGTTGGCGTCGCCCTCCAGGCGGAGGGTGACACCGCTCGGCAGGAAGGCGCCGAACGACTGGCCCGCGGAGCCGGTGAAGGTGATGTCGATGGTGTCGGCCGGGAGGCCGGCACCGCCGAACCGCTTCGTCACCTGGTGGCCGAGCATGGTGCCGACCGTGCGGTTGATGTTGCGGATGGCGACCTGGGCGCGGACCGGCTGCGCCTCCTCGGCGGAGGCGGCGTTGAGGGCCTCGGCGGCGAGCTGGATCAGCTCGTTGTCGAGGGCCTTCTCCAGACCGTGGTCCTGCTCGATCAGCGCGTGGCGGACCGCGCCCTCGGGCAGCTCCGGCACGTAGAAGAGCGGCTCCAGGTCGAGACCCTGCGCCTTCCAGTGGGTGACGGCGCGGCTGGTGTCGAGCAGCTCGGCGTGGCCGACGGCCTCCTCGATGGTGCGGAAGCCCAGCTCGGCGAGGATCTCGCGGACCTCTTCGGCGATGAACTGGAAGAAGTTGACGACGTACTCGGCCTTGCCGGAGAACCGGTCGCGCAGCGCCGGGTTCTGGGTGGCGATGCCGACCGGGCAGGTGTCCAGGTGGCAGACGCGCATCATGACGCAGCCGGAGACGACGAGCGGCGCGGTCGCGAAACCGAACTCCTCGGCGCCGAGCAGCGCGGCGATGACGACGTCACGGCCGGTCTTGAGCTGGCCGTCGGTCTGGACGACGATCCGGTCCCGCAGCCCGTTGAGCAGCAGGGTCTGCTGGGTCTCGGCGAGGCCGAGCTCCCAGGGACCGCCGGCGTGCTTCAGCGAGGTGAGCGGCGAGGCGCCCGTTCCGCCGTCGTGGCCGGAGATGAGGACGACGTCCGCGTGGGCCTTGGAGACACCGGCGGCGACCGTGCCGACGCCGACCTCGGAGACCAGCTTCACGTGGATGCGGGCGACCGGGTTGGCGTTCTTGAGGTCGTGGATCAGCTGAGCCAGGTCCTCGATGGAGTAGATGTCGTGGTGCGGCGGCGGCGAGATGAGGCCGACGCCGGGCGTCGAGTGACGCGTCTTGGCGACCCACGGGTAGACCTTGTGGCCGGGCAGCTGGCCGCCCTCGCCGGGCTTGGCGCCCTGGGCCATCTTGATCTGGATGTCGTCGGCGTTGACCAGGTACTCGCTGGTGACGCCGAAGCGGCCGGAGGCGACCTGCTTGATCGCGGAGCGGCGGGCCGGGTCGTAGAGGCGGTCCGGGTCCTCGCCGCCCTCACCGGTGTTGGACTTGGCGCCCAGCTGGTTCATGGCGATGGCGAGGGTCTCGTGCGCCTCGCGGGAGATGGAGCCGTACGACATGGCGCCGGTGGAGAAGCGCTTGACGATCTCGGAAACCGGCTCGACCTCGTCGACGGAGATCGCGGGGCGGTCCGACGTGAAGCCGAAGAGGCCGCGGAGCGTCATCAGGCGCTCCGACTGCTCGTTCACCCGGTCCGTGTACTGCTTGAAGATGTCGTACCGCTTGTTGCGCGTGGCGTGCTGCAGGCGGAAGACGGTCTCCGGGTCGAACAGGTGCGGCTCGCCCTCGCGACGCCACTGGTACTCGCCGCCGATGTCCAGGGCGCGGTGCGCCGAGGGGACGCCGGAGACGGGGTACGCCTTGGCGTGGCGGGCGGCGACCTCCTTGGCGACGACGTCGAGACCGGCGCCGCCGATCTTGGTGGCCGTGCCGTTGAAGTACGTGGCGACGAAGGTCTCGTCGAGGCCGACGGCCTCGAAGACCTGGGCGCCGCGGTAGGAGGCGACGGTGGAGATGCCCATCTTGGACATGACCTTGAGGACGCCCTTGCCGAGGGCGTAGATCAGGTTCCGGATGGCCTGCTCGGCCTCCAGTCCCTCGATGAAGGTGCCGGCGCGGACCAGGTCCTCGACGGACTCCATGGCGAGGTACGGGTTGACCGCCGCGGCGCCGTAGCCGATGAGCAGGGCGACGTGGTGGACCTCGCGGACGTCACCGGCCTCGACCAGCAGACCCACCTTGGTGCGCTGCTTGGTGCGGATGAGGTGGTGGTGGACGGCCGCGGTGAGCAGCAGCGAGGGGATCGGCGCGTGCTCGGCGTCGGAGTGCCGGTCGGAGAGCACGATGAGGCGGGCGCCGCCCTCGATGGCGGTGTCGGCCTCGGCGCAGATGGCGTCGAGGCGGGCGGCGAGGGCCTCGCCGCCGCCGGAGACCCGGTAGAGGCCGGAGAGGGTCGCGGCCTTCATGCCGGGCATGTCGCCGTCGGCGTTGATGTGGATGAGCTTGGCCAGCTCGTCGTTGTCGATCACCGGGAACGGCAGGGTGACGCTGCGACACGTCGAGGAGGTGGGCTCGAGCAGGTTGCTGCCGGGGCCGAGCGAGGAGCGCAGCGAGGTCACGAGCTCTTCACGGATGGCGTCCAGCGGCGGGTTGGTGACCTGCGCGAACAGCTGGGTGAAGTAGTCGAAGAGGAGCCGCGGGCGGGCGGACAGGGCCGCGATCGGCGAGTCCGTGCCCATGGAGCCGAGGGGCTCGCCGGCGGTGCGGGCCATCGGGGCGAGGATGACGCGGAGCTCTTCCTCGGTGTAGCCGAAGGTCTGCTGGCGGCGGGTGACCGAGGCGTGGGTGTGCACGATGTGCTCGCGCTCGGGGAGGTCGGAGAGCTCGATCTCGCCGGTCTCCAGCCACTCCTCGTAGGGGTGCTCGGCGGCGAGGGCGGCCTTGATCTCGTCGTCCTCGACGATGCGGTGCTCGGCGGTGTCGACGAGGAACATCTTGCCGGGCTGGAGGCGGCCCTTGCGGACGACCTTGGCGGGGTCGATGTCGAGGACGCCGACCTCGGAGGAGAGGACGACGAGGCCCTCGTCGGTGACCCAGTAGCGGCCGGGGCGCAGACCGTTGCGGTCGAGGACCGCGCCGACCTGGACGCCGTCGGTGAAGGTGACGCAGGCCGGGCCGTCCCAGGGCTCCATCATCGTGGAGTGGTACTGGTAGAAGGCGCGGCGGGCCGGGTCCATGGTCTCGTGGTTCTCCCACGCCTCCGGGACCATCATCAGGACCGCGTGGGGCAGGGAGCGGCCGCCGAGGTGGAGCAGCTCCAGGACCTCGTCGAAGGAGGCCGAGTCGGAGGCGTCCGGGGTGCAGATCGGGAAGATCCGGTCCAGCGAGCCCTCGCCGAAGACGGTGGAGTCGAGCTGGGCCTCGCGGGCGGTCATCCAGTTCCGGTTGCCCTTGACGGTGTTGATCTCACCGTTGTGGGCGACGAAGCGGTACGGGTGGGCCAGCGGCCAGCTCGGGAAGGTGTTGGTGGAGAACCGGGAGTGGACCAGGGCCACGGCGGTGGCGCAGCGGCGGTCCGACAGGTCCGGGAAGAAGGGCTCGAGCTGGCCGGTGGTCAGCATGCCCTTGTAGACGATGGTGCGGGCGGAGAGCGACGGGAAGTAGGTCGCGGCCTCGCGCTCGGCGCGCTTGCGCAGGACGAAGGCCTTGCGGTCGAGCGCGATGCCCGAGGTCTCGCCGTCGGCGACGAAGAGCTGGCGGAAGACCGGCATGGTGGCGCGGGCGGAGGCGCCGAGCAGCTCGGGGGCGACGGGGACCTCGCGCCAGCCGAGGACGTTCAGGCCCTCTTCGGCGGCGATCGCCTCGATCTTGGCGGTGGTCTCGTCGGTGCCGTCCTCGGGGAGGAAGGCGATGCCGACGGCGTACGCGCCGGCCTCGGGGAGGTCGAAGCCGGCGACCTCGCGGAGGAAGGCGTCCGGGACCTGGAAAAGGATGCCGGCGCCGTCACCGGAGTCGGGCTCGGAGCCGGTGGCGCCGCGGTGCTCGAGGTTGCGCAGTACGGTCAGCGCCTGCTCGACCAGCGCGTGGCTGGCTACACCGGTGAGGGTGGCCACGAACCCGACACCACAGGCGTCGTGTTCGTTACGGGGGTCGTACATCCCCTGCGGAGCAGGGCGACCGTCCATGGGCGACCAGGCGTCGGAACGCATCGGCTCTCCCGTCGTCGTCGTGGCTGGGGGCACCTCCCAGACCACGTCTGGGGGAGCTGCTGCCGAGGGACGACGTTGGCCCTCCGCGAAATTTCGTGCAGGTTACATGATGGCTGGCTTCTCGCGAAGTGGATAGCTCGTTCCAGCATGCGGACACCACCGACACGGAGCGGTGGTGTGGGTTCACCTGTGGTTTGCGAGGTCAGAGGCCTGCCTCGCGGGGACGGATCGAGTCGATCCGGAGGATCTCCGGGTCTTCGGCGACCCGTCACTGTGTGGGCTTCATTGCCCAGCGACGCTCATGCCTCATTCCCGTTGGTCATGGGTTCGAAACCGCCGGGTAACCGGCTACATATGTGGCGTCCTGCATAGTGTCTCATCGCTGCGGCGGATCGGGCCAGGGATATACGTCACAGCCCTTTCGCGGCCTCTGCGCCGAAAAGAGAGCACGAAAAGACCGAGAAGCCCCTTTGGGGAGCCTCTCGGTCTTCTGCGGGGGTACGGAATCCGCACCGGCCCCGCGGGGGCCGGGTCGCCTCTCGGGAGCCGGGTCGCCCCTCAGGAGCCAGGTCGCCTCTCGCGGGCCGGGGCGCCTCTCGGGGGCCGGGGTACCTCGCGCGGGCCGGCTCGCCTCGCGCGGGCCGGGCGAGATCCACGGGAGAGGACCTACAGCGCGGCCCCGAGGAGCATGCCGAGCCCGTAGGTGACGGCGGCGGCCGCGCCGCCGAGGACGAGCTGGCGCAGTCCGCTGAAGAGCCAGCCGCGGGCGGTCACCCGGGCCACGAGCGCGCCGCAGGCGAAGAGCCCGAGGAGCGCGAGCAGGACGGCCGGCCAGAGCGCGGTCGCCCCCAGCAGATACGGCAGCACGGGGAGCAGCGCGCCGAGCGCGAAGGAGCCGAAGGACGAGACGGCGGCGACGGTGGGCGACGGGAGGTCGTCCGGGTCGATGCCGAGCTCTTCGCGGGCGTGGATCTCCAGCGCCTGCTCCGGGTCCCGCGACAGCTGCATCGCGACCTCGCGGGCGAGCGCGGGCTCCACGCCCCGGGAGACGTAGAGCGCCGCGAGCTCCTCCATCTCGTCGACCGGGTGCTTGCGCAACTGACGTCGCTCGACGTCCAGTTCCGCCTGGACGAGCTCGCGCTGCGAGGCGACGGAGGTGTATTCGCCGGCGGCCATCGAGAAGGCGCCGGCCGCGAGTCCGGCGAGGCCGGTGATGACGACGGTCTGCGTGGAGACCGCGCCACCGGCGACGCCGGTCATCAGGGCGAGGTTGGACACGAGTCCGTCCATCGCGCCGAAGACCGCCGGACGCAGCCAACCGCCGTTCACGTCACGGTGCGTGTGGTTGTCGCGGTGGGCCTCGTGCAGTGGCGCCTGAGCTTCGATGATGGACATGGCTCTCCCCTCGTTCCGGCGGGCCGGGTTGCACCCGCCGCCCCCAACACCCTCGAAAATACGCGCGATGTAAGGGGCCCGCCAGCAAGGCAGGCCGTACTTACTAAGGCGTGCCTTGCTGCGGGAACCGGGTTCTGGCGAGGTGTCAGGCGGGTGACAGAGACGTTTCTTCGGCGAGTTCGCGGCCCGTGGTGGCACAGATCCAGGCAGCGGGCGCCATCGACGCGCCCCCACCGAGGAAGGGGCCACGACCATGGTGACCACCACGGCGCGCGACACGCGTGAACGGGCGAGAGGGGCACTTCTCGGCCTCGCCGTCGGCGACGCGCTCGGCGCGCCCGCCGAGAACATGCGGCCCTCCGAGATCCGCCGCCGCTGGGGCCGGATCGAAGGCTTCGTCACGGACAGCCCGGCCGGCACGGACGACACCGAGTACGCCATCTTCTCGGCGCTGCTCCTCGCCCGGCACGGCTCGGCCCTCACCGTCCACCACGTCGAACGGGCCTGGCACCACTGGATCGCCGACCTCGACGAAGGCCCGTTCCGCGGCGCGGGCTTCTCGGAGCGCGGCACCCTGGAGAACCTCCGCCGGGGCCTCGCCGCCCCCATCTCCGCCCAGCACCGGCACGCCTGGAGCGACGGTCTCGCCATGCGCGCGGCACCGTTCGGGGTGTTCGCGGCCGGCCGCCCGGCGGAGGCGGCCCGGCTCGTCGCCATCGACGGCAGCGTCAGCCACGACGGCGAGGGCATCTACGGCGGCCAGGCGGTCGCGGCGGGCGTCGCGGCGGCGATGGCGGGAGCGGGCGTCACCTCCGTGATCGCCGCGGCCCTCTCCGCGGTCCCGATGGACTCGTGGACGGCCCGCTCACTGCGCCGCGCGGTCGTCGCCGCCCAGCGCGTCCAGCCGGACCCCCTCACCCGCGAACGCCAGGTCCGCTCGGCGGTCGTCATCGGCGGCTACCCCTGGACGGACCTGGCCCCGGAAGCGGTGGGCCTGGCGTTCGGCGCCTTCGCGGCGGCGCGGGGCGACTTCCGTACGGCGGTCCTCACGGCCGTCAACATGGGCCGCGACGCCGACACCACGGCGGCGGTGGCGGGCGCCCTGGCCGGCGCGATGGCGGGCGCGTCGGCGATCCCCGAGGAATGGGCGCGGGCCATCGCGCCGGTGACCGGCAGCTGCCTCCCGTCGATGCGCGGCTACCACGTCCTGGACGTAGCAGACCTTCTGACCCCGGAGGGGGAATCCTGATGAGTGGGGACACGACGACGGACACCGCGGGCACGGTCGCCGCCACCACCGCGGAGCCTCGTCCCGCGGACCGGGACGGGTGGGCGCAGCCCCTGACGGCGGGTCACGGCTCCCTGCTCGGCACCCCCCTGGACCGATCGCCGGTACCGGGCTCCGCCCCCGTGGACTTCGCGCCACCGGTACCGACGCCGAACGCCGACCCACCGGACCTCGCACCACCGGCACCGAACGCCGACCTGCCGGGCCTCGCACCACAGACCCCGGCCCCGAACACCGACCCGCCGGTCCTCGCACCACAGGCCCCCGCACCGAACGCCGACCCCACCGCCCTCGCACCACAGGCCCCCGCCTCGGCGCCGAATTCCGTCCCGCCGGCCCTCGTGCCGCCGCCGGACGCCGGCCCGCCGGACCTCGTGCCACAGGCGGCCGCCCCGGTGCGCGGCACCGGTTCGTGGGGCGGCGCCCACCGGGCCCCCCGGCCGGAGGCCCCCCGCAGTGCGGACCGGGACGCCGTCGAAGGCCTCCTCCTCGGCCTCGCCTCGGGCGACGCCGCCGGCTGGCCCGCCGCCAGGCATCGTGCCGCCCGTATGCCCGAGTGGACCCGTCGTCTCACCCGTGAGCTCGACACCTTCGCCGAGCAGAACGCCACGACCACCCTCCCCGTCCCCATCGCCCTCAACCAGCCCCCCGAGCCCCTCCGCCTCGGTCCCTCCGACGACGCAGAGTGGGCGGCCTTCACCGCCGAGGCGATCCTCACCGCCTCGGGCCCGGTCTTCACCGGCCTCCCCCCGGAGCGTCGCCTCCGCGCCGCCGTCGACCTCGCCTGGAACGCCCTCGCGGGACAGGTCGCCGCCGCGGCCGACCGCGCACCGGAGGTCGAGTCCGCCGTTCTCCCGCTCCGCGCCCGGATCTCCGTCCGCGCGGGCCTCGGCAATCTCGCGACCGGTCTGCGTCCACCCGCCACCGGCCACGACAATCCGCACTTCTTCGACGACGCGGCCTGCGTCCGGGCCGCCGTCCTGGCCGTGGTCCACCCCGGCGACCCCCGCGCCGCCGCCGAACTCGCCGAGTTCGACGCCCGGTACACCCAGGACGGCGACGGAGTCCACGGCGCCCGCGCGATGGCGGCCGCCGTCGCCTCGGCGCTCGGCGGGGCGACGGTCGAGGAGGCCGTCGGTGCGGCGCTCGCCGAACTCCCGCCCGTCACCGAGATCGGCCGCAACGCCCGGTACGCGGTGAAGCTGGCGGAGACCGCGGGTTCGGCCTTCGAGCTGGTCCCGCTCCTGGAGCACCAGATCGTGGACCACGTCTACAGCTACGGCATCGCCGCGGCCGAGACGGTCCCGGTCGCGCTCGCGCTCGCCACCGCCGCCCGGGGCGAGATGGCGGCAGCCGTGCCGGCCGCGGTCTGTCTCTCCCGGGTCGCCGACTCCGCGCCCGCGCTCGCGGGCGCGCTCACCGGGGCGCTGGGCGGGGGCCGTTCGGTGCCCGCGACCTGGCGCGCGGCGTGCCGGACGCTGGCGGGCTGCGCGCTGCCCCGGCTCGCGGGCACGGATCTGGTCGAACTCGCCGGGCTGCTCGCAGCCACGGAACCGACCACCCCGGGTGGACAATTCCGACATGACACCCACAACGGCACCCGTATCGCCACCGACCACGACACCCGTGGTGACACCCGGAGCGACACCCGCACTGGATGACCGGATCACCGGCAGTCTCGTGGGGGCCGCCGTCGGCGACGCGCTCGGCGGCCCCGTCGAGGGCTACACCCCCGAGCAGATCGTGGAGCGCCACGGCGGACGCGTCACCGGGATCGTCGGCCCCTGGAACGGCGCCGAGTGGCGTACCGCCCGCCCCATCGCCCCGTACCACAAGGGCGACGGACACGTCACCGACGACACCTTGATGACCCATGCCCTGATCCGGGTGTACGAGAAGGTCCGCGGCCACCTCGACGCGTACGCGGTCGCGGACCATCTCGTGCCCGAACTCATGGGCTCGCCGGTCTGGATCCCGGAGCTGGAGGCGGACGCGCTGCCGCTCCAGCGGATCTTCCTCGCCGAGAAGTGGATCGTGACCCGGCTCCACTACGGCCATGCGGACCCGCGCGAGGCCGGCGACGGCAACATCGTCAACTGCGGTGCGGCGATGTACATGGCCCCGGTCGGACTCGTGAACGCGGCCCATCCGGAGGCCGCGTACGCCGAGGCCCTCGATGTCGCGGGCGCGCACCAGTCCTCGTACGGCCGCGAGGCGGCGGGCGTGTTCGCGGCGGCGGTGGCGGCGGCGTGCGTACCGGGCGCCACACCCACGTCGGTCGTCGACACGGCCCTCGCCCTGGCGAAGGACGGCACCCGGTCGGCGATCGAGGCGGTGGCGGAAGTGGCCTCCCGGCACCGGGACTTCGAGTCGGCGCTGGCCCCCCTGCGCACGGCGGTGGCCCCCTTCGACTCGGTCGGCCCCGACTACCGCTCGCCCTCCCTCGGCGCCCGGCGACCGTCCCGTCTCCACGCGATCGAGGAGCTGCCGATCGCCCTCGGCATGCTGCTGGTCGGCGAGGGCGACTACCGCCGTACGGTGCTCGGCGCGGTCAACTACGGCCGTGACTGCGACTCGGTCGCCACGATGGCGGGCGCGATCGTGGGCGCGCTGCACGGGGAGACGGCGGTGCCGTCGGACTGGGCGAAGCAGGTGGCGGAGGCGAGCCGTCTGGACGTCCACTCCCCGGCGAAGGCGCTGACGGAGGTGGCCCGGGAGATCTTCGCCCACGACAGGGAGCGCCGCCGGGCCCACGAAGCGGCCTTCGCCACCCTGACGGGCGCGCCCCGATGAACCTCCGTCTGACCTGGGTCCAGCCGGAGGACCTGGTGGGCCACGAACTCCGCCAGGCGGGCGAGGACGGCCGCGACGCACGGGAGGTGGCCGCCCGCTGGCAGCGGGCGGGCGGCCTCCCCGCCCCGCCCACCGCCGGCGCGTCCGCCACTCCCCGCCCGGACCTCCGCCCGCTGGCCGAACACCTCCTGGACTCCCTGGCGACGCTCCCCTCCCCCCTGTCCCCCCACGAGCCGACGGGCCTCCCCGGGATTCGGGCCCTGGCACTCCACGGCGCCGCCCGGACCGTCGCGGACGGGCGCCCCCCGGGGCAGGACGGGCGTCCCCCCGGGCAGGACGGGCGGGCACCGGCGCCCGTGCCCGGCCCCGGCTCCCCGCACGCCGCCCACCAGAGCCCTCCCCCACCCCCACCGCCAGGCACTCGTGACCGCCCGCCGCGCGAAACGCCGCGCTTCCGGGGGCCCGCGGGCGGAGCCCCGGGATCCGGCGGTGCGGGGACGGACACCGCGCTCCGTGACCGGCTGCACGCCGCCTGGCTCGGCCGAGCCGCCGGCTGCCTTCTCGGCAAGCCCGTCGAGAAGCTCCCCCTCCCCGCGATCCGCGCCCTCGCCCGCGCCACCGGCAACTGGCCCCTCTCCGACTGGTTCACCGCCCGCGGCGTCCCGCCCGAGCTGCTCGCCGCCCACCCCTGGAACCGGCGCTCCGCCACCACCTCCCTCGCCGAGAACATCGACGGGATGCCCGAGGACGACGACCTCAACTACCCGCTCCTCAACCTGCTGCTGCTCCAGCGGTACGGCCGCGACTTCACCACCGCCGACGTCGCCCGCCTCTGGCTCGACGAGCTGCCCGCCGGCCGCACCTTCACGGCCGAGCGCGTCGCCTACCGCAATCTCCTCGACGGCGTCGAACCCCCGCTGACCGCCGTCCACCGCAATCCCTTCCGCGAGTGGATCGGCGCCCAGATCCGGGCCGACGTCCACGGCTGGACCCACCCGGGCGACCCGGTCGGCGCCGCCGGACAGGCGTACCGGGACGCGGTGCTCACCCACACGGCGAACGGCGTGTACGGCGCCATGTTCGTCGCCGCCACCCTCGCCACCGCCGCGACCGGCACCGCCGACGTCCACCGGGCGCTCGCCGGGGGACTCGCCGTGATCCCGCCGCGCTCCCGCCTCGCACGGGCAGTCCGCAGCGGGATCGGACACGCGCGCGACACCGCCGACTTCGACACCGTCGTCGACCGGCTGCACGCCGAACTCGGCGGGTACCACTGGGTGCATGCCGTCCCCAACGCCGCTCTGCTCGCCGCCGCCCTCACCCACGCCGACGGCGACTTCTCCCGCTCCGTCTGCGCGGCCGTCTCGGGCGGCTGGGACACGGACTCCAACGGCGCCACCGCGGGTTCGGTCGCCGGCCTGCTCGCCGGGCATCCCGACCGGCTGCCCGAGCGCTGGACCTCTCCCCTCAAGAACCGTCTCGCGACCTCGGTCGCGCCCTTCGACGGCATCGGCTTCGACTCCCTGGCCGAACTGACCCACCTGGAGGCAGTACGCCCATGACCAGCATCGTCGTACTCGGCAGCACCAACATGGATCTCGTCGCCTATGTGCCGAGGGCCCCCGCCCTCGGGGAGACGGTCACCGGCCGCTCCTTCCGTACGATCCCGGGCGGCAAGGGCGCCAACCAGGCCGTCGCCGCCGCCCGCGCCGGCGGCGAGGTGTCGTTCATCGGCGCGGTGGGCGCGGACGACTACGGCGAACGCCTGCGGGCCAACCTGGAGCACTGCTCGGTCGACACCGACCTGCTGCGCACCGCCGAGGGCGCCTCGGGCACCGCCCATGTCGTCGTCGACGACGCGGGCGGCAACGCGATCGTCGTGATCCCCGGCGCGAACGGCACCGTCACCTCCCTCGACCACGGCGACGAGGCCCTCATCGGCACCGCGGACGCCCTGCTCCTCCAGCTCGAACTCCCCCTCTCCGTCGTCGTGGAGGGCGCCGCGACCGCCCGCCGTCTCGGTGTCCGCACCGTCCTCACCCCGGCGCCCGCCCGGCCGCTGCCCCCCGAACTCCTCGCCACCACCGACCTGTTGGTGCCCAATGAGCACGAGGCCGCCGCGCTCACCGGACTGACCGACCCGCGCGAGGCCGCTCTGGCCCTGCTCCGGGACGTCCCCGAGGTGGTCGTCACCCTGGGGGCGGCGGGCAGCCTGTACGCGGTACGGGGCGCCGATCCGGTCATGGTGCCCGCACCCCGCGTCCTGGCCGTGGACACCACCGCGGCGGGTGACACCCTCGTGGGCGCGCTGGCGGTCGCCCTCGGCGAGGGCCGTCCCGCTCCGGAGGCCCTCGCCTGGGCGCAGGCCGCCGCCGCGCTCTCCGTGCAGCGCGAGGGCGCGTCGACGTCGATGCCGTTCCGCACCGAGATCGAGGCGGCCTTCGGCTCCCTCGCCCAGAAGGAGGCCGACCCCGTATGACCGTCGCTCCGCAGTCCCCCACCACGGCCCCGTCCCTCCCCTCGGCCGCCTCCACGCCGCGGGCCCCCCTGCACGGTCTGCGTGTCCTGGATCTCGCGACCCTCTTCGCCGGTCCGCTCGCGGCGACGATGCTCGGCGACTTCGGCGCCGACGTCGTCAAGGTCGAGCACCCCCGCAAGCCCGACCCGTCCCGCGGCCACGGCCCCGCCAAGGACGGCATCGGTCTCTGGTGGAAGGTCCTCGGCCGCAACAAGCGGGCGATCACCCTCGACCTGTCCTCGCCCGGCGGCCGTGACACCCTCCTCGCGCTGGCCGCCGAAGCCGATGTGATCGTGGAGAACTTCCGCCCGGGCACCCTGGAGCGCTGGGGTCTGGGCTGGGAGGAGCTGTCCGCGGTCAACCCGCGTCTCGTCCTGACCCGGGTGACCGGCTTCGGCCAGTTCGGCCCGTACTCCCACCGCCCCGGCTTCGGCACCCTGGCCGAGGCGATGAGCGGCTTCGCCGCCATCACCGGCGAGCCCGAGGGTCCGCCCACCCTGCCCCCCTTCGGTCTGGCCGACTCGATCGCCGCCCTGGCCACGGCGTACGCGGTGATGACCGCCCTCACCGCGAGGACCACGACCGGACGCGGCCAGGTCGTCGACATGGCGATCATCGAACCGATGCTCGCGGTCGTCGGACCCCACCCCCTCTGGTACGACCAGCTCGGCTACGTCCAGCCCCGGACGGGCAACCGCTCCCGCAACAACGCCCCGCGCAACACCTACCGGACCTCCGACGGCTCCTGGGTCGCCGTCTCCACCTCCGCCCAGTCCATCGCCGAACGCGTCATGGTGCTGGTCGGCCGCCCCGATCTGATCGACGAGCCGTGGTTCGGCGACGGCGCGGGGCGGGCCGAGAACGCGGACGTCCTGGACGAGGCGGTCGGCGCGTGGATCGCCCGCCGCACCCGCGAGGAGGCGATGGCGGCCTTCGAGAAGGCGGAGGCGGCGATCGCCCCGGTCTACGACGTCCGGGACGTCGTCGCCGACCCCCAGTACCGGGCGCTCGGCACCGTGACCGAGGTGCTGGACCCCGAACTCGGCCCGATCAAGATGCAGAACGTCCTCTTCCGCCTTTCCGAGACGCCCGGAGGGATCCGCTGGTCCGGCCGCCCGCACGGAGCCGACACCACCGCCGTCCTCTCCGAACTCGGCCTCACCCCCGCCGAGATCGACGCCCTCCGTGAGCAGGGGGCGGTATGAGCCCGACGAGCGGCACCGGGGACGCGGCCGGCCGGAGTCGCCCCGCCGCCCCCCTCACCTGGCTGTACGCCCCCGGCGACCGCCCCGAGGTCGTCCGCAAGGCGCTGGTCTCCGGCGCCGACGTCGTGATCGTCGATCTGGAGGATGCGGTCGCCCCGCACCGCAAGGCGTACGCCCTCGACGCCACGGCCGATCTGCTCGCGGACCCGCACCCCGTGCCGATCCACGTCCGCGTCCACACCCCGCGCGACATCCCCACCCTGGCCCTCCTCCCCGGCCTTCACGGTCTCCGGGTTCCCAAGGTGACACACGCCACCGACATTCACCGGATCGCCGAGCTCGCCCCGGGTCTCCCCCTCTACCCGCTCCTGGAGAACGCCCTCGCCGTGGAGCACGCCTACGCGATCGCCACCGCCCATCCGGCCGTGCGCGGCATCGCGCTCGGCGAGGCGGACCTCCGCGCCGACCTGGGGGTGCGGGAGGACAGCGGCCTCGACTGGCCGCGGGGCCGGGTGGTGGTCGCGGCCCGCGCGGCCGGCCTCCCGCCCCCGGCCCAGTCGGTCCATCCCGACATCGCCGACCTGGAGGCACTGGCGGCCGGCTGTGCCCGGGGCCGGGCCCTGGGCTTCTTCGGCCGGGCGGCCGTCCACCCCCGCCAGCTCCCGGTCATCGAACGCGCCTACCTGCCCACCCCCGAGGAGATCGACGCGGCCCGGGAGGTGGTCGAGGCGGCCGGCACGGAGCCGGGCGCGCTGGCCCTCCCGGACGGCCGCTTCGTCGACGCGGCGGTCGTGCAGGGCGCCCACCGGGTCCTCGCCCTGGCGGCCCGGACGGCCTGACACCCGTACCCCCTCGCATGCGAAAGGGCCGCCGGGACCTCTCGGTCCCGGCGGCCCTTCGACCGGCTGCGGGGGTCAGCTCTTGGCGGCGGACCCGGCGCCGTTGTCGGCCCCGTGCTCCACGTCCCCGTCGGTCGTGTCGGTGTCCTCGGCGGCATCCTCGGCGGCCTTGTCCGCCTTGTCGAAGTCCGGAGCCGCGTCCTGGACGTCGGCGGCGGCCGGCCCGTCCGTCCCGTCGGCGTCCCCGGACTTCGCGACGGAGTCCTTCGCGGCCTTCGGCTCGACGATCTCCTCGCGGCCCGGACGGATCCGCGCCGAGATCGCCATGTAGAGCACCGCGAGCACGAAGACGATGATCGCCGTCCACACGTTCAGACGCAGGCCGAGCACGTGGTGCGCCTCGTCGACGCGCATGTACTCGATCCAGGCCCGGCCCGCGCAGTACGCGGCGACGTACAGGGCGAAGGCGCGGCCGTGGCCGAGCTTGAAGCGGCGGTCGGCCCAGATGACCAGGAAGGCGACGCCGATGCACCAGAGCGACTCGTAGAGGAAGGTCGGGTGGTAGTACCCGGCCTCGCGGTTCGCGCTCTCGGTGATCTTCAGGGCCCAGGGCAGGTCGGTCTCCCGGCCGTAGAGCTCCTGGTTGAACCAGTTGCCCCAGCGGCCGATGGCCTGGGCGAAGGCGATTCCGGGGGCGATGGTGTCGGCGTACGCCGGGAGCGGGATGCCCCGGCGGCGGCAGCCGATCCAGGCACCCACCGCGCCGAGCGCGATGGCGCCCCAGATTCCGAGGCCGCCCTCCCAGATCTTGAAGGCGTCGACCCAGTTCTCACCCTCGCTGAAGTACAGCTGGTAGTCGGTGATCACGTGGTACAGGCGTCCGCCGACGAGGCCGAAGGGCACCGCCCAGACGGCGATGTCGGCCACGGTGCCGGCGGTGCCGCCCCGGGCGATCCAGCGCTTGTTGCCGTACCAGACGGCGACGAAGACACCGATGATGATGCAGAAGGCATAGCCGCGCAGCGGGATCGGTCCGAGGTTGATCACGCCGGTCGACGGGCTGGGAATGTAGGCAAGGTCCATGGCAGGACCGACGCTACCCTGCCGGGCGGGCGGGACGGCAGCCCACCCGGCAACGTATGGGTAACTAACCCCGGCCGTTTCCGCCGGGAGAGCCGCCGGGAGGGCGCCTTCAGCCCGCCGAAGGGGAGGCCGGAGCGGCCGGCGAGACCGTGCCCGGCTGCCTGCCCTTGTTGGCCTCGGCCACCCACTTCTTCAGGTTCTCCGGGGAGATCTGCTCGTTCCCCTTCTGCGGGAAGACCGATTCTCCGTTGAGGAGGACGGAGGGCGTGCCGCGGAAGCCGCCGTTCTGGAAGGCCTCGTTCGACTTGACCACCCAGCTGTCGTGCGTGCCGTCGTTCACACAGCTGCGGAAGGCGGGGGTGTCGAGCCCCGGTACCTTGGCCGCCAGCTCGATCAGCTTGGCGTTGTCGCCGAAGGTGTCGTCCATCTCCGGCGGCTGGTTCATGTAGAGCGTGTCGTGGTAGGCGGTGAACTTCCCCGCGTCCTGGGCGCACGCCGCCGCGTTCGCCGCGCGCAGCGAGCCGCTGCCGCCCATGTTCCCGTCGATGAGGGTGGCCAGGTGGTACTCGGCCTTGAGCGCGCCCGTGGCCTCCAGCTCGTGGATGGTGTCCCGGAAGGCGTTCTCGAACTGGGCGCACGCCGGGCAGCGGAAGTCCTCCCAGACGGCCAGCGTCGACGGGGCGTCCGACTTTCCGGTGGGAATGGCGGGCTTCGCGTCCTCCTCGGTCGCTCCGCTCGGCGCGACGACCGGGCCGGCCTTGTCGGATCCACTGTCCTTGTCGCCACCGGCGGCGATCACGCCGACGACCGCGGCCAGGCCGAGGACGCCGACCACCGCCGCCGACACGATCAGGACCCGCCGCTTCTTCTCACGGGCCTTCTCGCGCTCACGCTGCTGCTGGAGGCGCTCCCGCGCGCTCCGATTACCGTCACCACGGTTGTTCTCGCTCACGCCTCGGAAACGAACCGGGGAGGCACGTGCGCGCCTCCCCGGTCGCAGATCCACCCAAATGGGTTACGAAACGCGCCGGACACCCTCGGCGAGTTCGGCCGCCAGTTCCCTTACCGCGGCGAGTCCCGCGGTCTCGTCGCCGTCGGCGTCGAGGATCCGCTTCACGAAGGCGGAGCCGACGATGACGCCGTCGGCGAAGACCGCGACCTCCTTGGCCTGGGTGGCGTTGGAGACGCCCAGACCGACGCAGACCGGGAGGTCCGACGTGGCCCGGGTGCGGCGGACCAGATCGGCGGCCTGCTCGCCGACCGACTCGCGGGTGCCGGTGACTCCCATGAGGGAGGCGGCGTAGACGAAGCCGGAGCCGGCCGCCGTGATGGTGGCGAGGCGCTCGTCCTTGCTGCTGGGCGCGACGACGAAGACGGTCGCGAGACCGTGCTTGTCGGCGTGCTCACGCCAGACCGAGGACTCCTGGACCGGCAGGTCGGGCAGGATGCAGCCCGCGCCGCCGGCCGCGGCGAGCTCCTCGGTGAAGCGCTCGATGCCGTAGCGGTCGATCGGGTTCCAGTACGTCATGACGAGGACCGGCTTCCCGGTGGCCTCGTGGGCCTCGCGGACCGTACGCATGACGTCGGCGATCTTGACGCCGCCGCGCAGGGCGATGTCGTCGGCGGTCTGGATGACCGGCCCGTCGAGGACCGGGTCGCTGTGCGGGAGGCCGACCTCGACCACGTCCGCGCCGCCGTCGAAGACGGCCTTGATCGCCGCGATGCCGCCGTCCACGGTCGGGAAGCCGGCCGGGAGGTACGCGATGAGCGCGGCCCGGTTCTCGGCCTTCGCCTTGGCGAGGGTGTCGCCGAGCAGCTCGATGTTCCCACTCACTTGACGTCCCCCTCGATCTCCGCGATGTCGTCGGCGCCGGCGTCCGCGGCGACCTCGGTGTCGGTCTCGTACAGGCCGAAGTAGCGGGCGGCCGTGTCCATGTCCTTGTCACCGCGCCCGGACAGGTTGACGAGGAGCAGGGCGTCCCTGCCGAGCTCCTTGCCGACCTCCAGGGCTCCGGCGAGGGCGTGCGCCGACTCGATGGCCGGGATGATTCCCTCGGTGCGCGAGAGCAGCCGCAGCGCCTGCATGGCGGCGTCGTCGGTGACGGCGCGGTACTCGCCGCGCCCGCTGTCCTTGAGGTAGGCGTGCTCCGGGCCGATGCCCGGGTAGTCGAGGCCCGCCGAGATCGAGTAGGGCTCGGTGATCTGGCCCTCCTCGTCCTGGAGGACGTACGACCGCGAACCGTGCAGAATGCCGGGCTCGCCCGCGGTGAGGGTGGCCGCGTGCTCGCCGGTCTCGACGCCGTGCCCGGCCGGCTCGCAGCCGATGAGACGGACGTCCGCGTCCGGCACGAAGGCGTGGAAGAGGCCGATGGCGTTGGAGCCGCCGCCGACGCAGGCGATCGCCGCGTCGGGGAGGCGCCCGGCGCGCTCCAGGAGCTGGCGGCGGGCCTCGACACCGATCACCCGGTGGAAGTCGCGCACCATGGCGGGGAAGGGGTGCGGGCCGGCGACGGTGCCGAAGAGGTAGTGGGTCCGGTCCACGTTGGCGACCCAGTCGCGGAAGGCCTCGTTGATGGCGTCCTTGAGGGTGCGGCTGCCGGACTTCACGGCGACGACCTCGGCGCCCAGCATCCGCATCCGGGCCACGTTCAGGGCCTGGCGCCGGGTGTCGACCTCACCCATGTAGATGGTGCAGTCGAGGCCGAAGAGGGCGCAGGCGGTGGCGGTGGCCACGCCGTGCTGACCGGCGCCGGTCTCGGCGATGACCCGGGTCTTGCCCATGCGCTTGGTCAGCAGAGCCTGGCCGAGCACGTTGTTGATCTTGTGCGAGCCGGTGTGGTTGAGGTCCTCGCGCTTGAGGAAGATCCGGGCACCGCCGGCGTGCTCGGCGAACCGGGGCACCTCGGTGAGGGCGCTCGGCCGGCCCGTGTAGTTGACCATCAGGTCGTTGAGCTCGCGGGCGAACTCCGGGTCGGACTTGGCCTTGTCGTACTCGACGGCGACCTCGTCGACGGCGGCGACGAGCGCCTCCGGGATGAACTTGCCGCCGTAGGCACCGAAGTAGCCCTCGGCGGTGGGGACCTGACCCTCCGGGTCGGGAATGAAGAACTCGCTGAACATGCGGATGCTCCTCGCGGGGCGGGTTGCCCCGGGATACGTGTGGTTGATGGTCACGTTATGCGCGCGCCACGCTCACACCCGGCAACACGATCGCCGCCGCCCCGTTGTGGGCCGTCGTTCCGCTGGGGCGGAACGGGTGGGCACAACGGACGGCGCCCGTTGCCGGGCCCAGGCTTCCCGGCCGGAACCCGTACCCGGTGCACGGACCGCTTGTGGGTGCGGGTCCGGGCGTGGGGGCGGAGGCGCCGCCGAGCGCGCCGTTCCGTGTGCCCACCCGTTCCGCCCTGCGGAACGACTGCCCACACGACGGGTCGCGGCGGGCGCGACCCGCACGAGGCGCGGGCGCGTTCCGCGTGGGTGCGGGTGGGGTCACACGAGGGGGCGCGGTCGGGGACGACGGGGCGGTCAGGCGTCGTGTGTGAGGGTGCGCGGGGCGCGCGGGCGCCATCGCATGCCGTTGACCTGGCCCGGCTCGGAGCCGATGACGTACCGCACCCGGCGGCCGTGGACACGGCGGGCGGGCGCGCGGCAGCCACGCGGACGGCAGCCCCGGGCCAGCGGGGCGTGCTTGGAGACGGGTGCCGCGGCCGTACGGAGACGGCCCCGGCGGCCCGAGGCGTCCGCGGGCACGCCGGGGCCGCCCGGGGCGGAGCCCGGGACGGTCGGCGTGGCGCGGACGGGGGTCATGGCGCGGTCAGCTCCGGCCGTGCCGGAGGGCCGGGTGGGCGCCGGCGGCGACCAGGTCGGCGACGGCGGCCTTCGGGTCGCGGCCGGTGACGAGCGACTCGCCGACCAGGACCGCGTCGGCGCCGGCGTTGGCGTAGGCGATGAGGTCGTGCGGGCCGCGGACGCCGGACTCGGCGATCTTGACGATGTGCGCGGGGATCTCGGGGGCGACGCGCTCGAAGGTGGAGCGGTCGACCTTGAGGGTCTTGAGGTTGCGCGCGTTGACGCCGATGATCCGGGCGCCCGCGTCGACGGCCCGCTCGACCTCTTCCTCGTCGTGGACCTCGACGAGCGGGGTGAGCCCGATGGACTCGGCGCGCTCGATGAGGGACACCAGTGCCTCCTGCTCCAGGGCGGCGACGATGAGGAGCGCGAGATCCGCTCCGTACGCGCGCGCTTCCCAGAGCTGGTACGCGGTGACGATGAAGTCCTTGCGCAGGACCGGGATGTCGACCCGGGCGCGGACGGCCTCCAGGTCCGCGAGCGAGCCGCCGAAGCGGCGCTGCTCGGTGAGGACGGAGATGACGGCGGCGCCGCCCGCCTCGTAGTCCGCGGCGAGTCCGGCCGGGTCGGCGATCGCGGCGAGCGCGCCCTTGGACGGGCTGGAGCGCTTGACCTCGCAGATCACCTTGACGCCGTCGCCGCGCAGTGCGGCGACGCCGTCCTTGGCCTGCGGGGCCTTGGCGGCGCGCTCCTTGAGCTCGTCGAGGGTGACCCGCGCCTGCCGCTCTGCGAGGTCGGCGCGTACGCCTTCGATGATCTCGTCGAGCACACTCACGCGAGGGGCCCCCTTCCGGGACGGTGATGGTGTTGATGAACCAGGTTCAGCCACATCGATCCTATCCGCAGGACGGCCCCGGGCCCGCATCGACCGGAGTGGCGTCCCATCTGCTGGGACTCCCGTAGGGGTCCTCGCGGTGCCGCGCGGGCCCTTCAGGGGGCCAGTGCGGAGCCGAAGGGAAGGTTCCGGACCAGGGTGAAGAGGGCGAGGACGACCCCGATCCCCCACCACCGAACGGGGGAGATCGCGAGGCGCATGGGCACCCCGCGGAGGACGCGAATCAGCCAGAGCGCCATCAGGGCGCCGAAGAGTCCGTAGCCGACGACGGCGAGGGCGTTGGCCCCGAGGGCGGTGGGCAGGTCGCCGTGGACGAAGGCGTGGGCGCTGCGGAGTCCGCCGCAGCCGGGGCAGTAGACGCCGGTGAAGCGGAGCAGGGGGCAGACCGGGTAGTGCCCGGGTTCGTTGGGGTCGACGGTCCCGACGTACGCGAAGGCGGCGGCGACCCCGGCGAGTGTGGCGACGGGGGCGAGCAGCCGCCGCGCGAGGGACCGGGCCGGTGGCGGTACGGGCCCACCGGGCGGTACGGGCCCACCGGGCGGTACGGGCCCACCACCGGGCCACACGGGTCCGCCGGGCGGTACGGGGCCTCCGCCGGGCCACGCGGGCGGGTGCGGCGGTGTCGCGGGGCCTCCGCCGGGCCACGCGGGCGCGTGCGGCGGCCCGGCGGCGTCCGCGCGGGCGGTGGAGTCCCGGCCGGAGGTCGCGTCCGGGTGCAGGACCGGTTCACCTGGTGGGACAGGTTCACCCGGTCGGGTGCTGGATGTGTCGGTCACGGCTCCGGCCGTCGGCTGCGGGTCCACCCGGTGATTCTCGCCCCGGACGCGCGGGAGCGCAGCCCGGCACGGCCGGACTGCGCTCTCGGATGCGTCGTGTCGCGTCAGGAACGGGCCTGCAGCGTCGCGGCCTCGCGGGCGGCGGCGACGGCCGCCGACTCCTTCGGCATGCCGAGGCCCGCGGCCTTCATCGCGCCGCCGACGATGCCGCCGAGCACGATGACACCCATGCCGGCCCAGAAACCGGGCAGGTTGGCGGCCACCATGAAGACTCCGGCGATGCAGAAGCCGATGAAGGAGATGATGACACCGGTCCAGGCGGCCGGGGTGTGTCCGTGGGCGCTGCCCGCCATGAGTTGCTCCTCGTTGCAGTTGCTCGATGGTGAGGTCTCGCGTGCGCGGACTCTCGGCGCTCATTGTCCCGCACGGGGGCGCGCGAGGGTGAATCGGGGGTACCGGGACGATCACGCGTCGCGCGTCGGCGACTTCGTCAGGTCCGCCGGTCGGCCCCGTCAGGACCCGTGCGTGGGGTCCTCGCCGCGGTCCAGGGCCTTCCACAGGTCCTCGGGCCGGTCCGGGTCGGTGGTGGGGGCCCTGCGGGCGGCCCGCGGGGTGCCCGAGCGCTCGTAGCGGCCGCCCATCGCGGGCCAGCTCTTGCCGAAGCGCAGGGCGAAGAGGCCGGCGAGCAGGATGAGGACGGCGCCCGCGGCGGTGACGTACGGCCAGACGGTGTGGGTCAGTCCGGCGACCGCGGCGGCGGTGTCGCCGCTGATCCGGGCGGCCTCGGCGTCGAGGGCTGCGCTGTCGGAGGCACCGAGGACGGCGGCGAGCGCGGCGCCCGCGCCGCTGAGCGCGAGGAGCGCGGCGACCAGGGTGCGGCCGGTGCGGCGGACCGCGAAGACGGCGAAGAGCGCGGCGAGGCCGACGATCGCGAGGGCGGTCGGCACACCGGTGACGGTGCCGCCGTCCGCCTCGACGGCGATGCTGCCGCCGCCGACGGACGCGGTGCCCTCCGCCCAGATCTGGCCCGCGGAGAGCAGGACGACGGTGGCACCGAGGGCGCCGAGGAGGAGGGCCGCGGCCAGGCTGCGGCGGCCGCCGGTGGGGACGGCCGCGCGGGCGGCCCGGGGCTGGGGTACGGGTACGGCACTCACGTACCCCACTATCCCCTACGTGGTCAGTTGCCGTTCATCCGGTTGGCGGTGTGGACGGCGCGGAGGACGGCCGCGGCCTTGTTCCGGCACTCGTTGTCCTCGGCGACGGGATCGGAGTCGGCGACGACACCCGCTCCGGCCTGCACATACGCGGTTCCGTCGCGGAGCAGGGCGGTGCGGATGGCGATGGCGGTGTCCGCGTCTCCGGCGAAATCGAGATAACCGACACATCCGCCGTACAGGCCGCGCCGGGAGGGTTCGAGCTCCTCGATGATCTGCATGGCGCGGGGCTTGGGCGCGCCGGAGAGCGTGCCGGCCGGGAAGCAGGCGGTGAGGACGTCGAAGGCGGTGCTGCCCTCGGCGACCTCGCCGGTGACGGTGGAGACGATGTGCATGACGTGCGAGTACCGCTCGATCGACATGAAGTCGACGACCTCCACGGAGCCGGGCGCGCAGACCCGGCCGAGGTCGTTGCGGCCGAGGTCGACGAGCATGAGGTGCTCGGCGCGCTCCTTGGGGTCGGCGAGCAGCTCCTCGGCGAGGTCGTGGTCCTCCTGCGGGGTGGCACCGCGGTGCCGGGTGCCGGCGATGGGGTGCACCATCGCCCGGCCGTCCTCGACCTTGACGAGCGCCTCGGGGCTGGATCCGACGACGTCGAAGCCGTTCTCGAAGCGGAAGAGGTACATGTACGGCGACGGGTTGGTGGCCCGCAGGACGCGGTAGACGTCGAGCGCGGAGGCCGTGCAGGGGGTCTCGAAGCGCTGCGAGGGCACGACCTGGAAGGCCTCGCCGGCCCGGATGCGCTCCTTGACGTCCTCGACGGCGTCCTGGTAGGCCGGGCCGCCCCAGAGCGCCGAGAACTCGGGCAGTTCGGAGGCGGGCAGCGCGGTGGGGGCGGTGGCGACCGGGCGGGCGAGGTCGGCCTCCATGGTGTCGAGGCGGGCCACGGCGTGGGCGTAGGCCTCCTCGACGCCGGTCTCCAGGTCGTTGTGGTTGATCGCGTTGGCGATCAGCAGGACCGAGCCGTCCCAGTGGTCGAGGACCGCGAGGTCGCTGGTGAGGAGCATGGTCAGCTCGGGGAGCTTCAGGTCGTCGCGGGTGGAGTCGCCGATCTTCTCCAGTCGGCGGACGATGTCGTAGCCGAGGTAGCCGACCATGCCGCCGGTGAAGGGCGGCATGCCGGAGGCCAGGTCGCGCGGGGTGTGCAGGGTCTCGACGGTGGCGCGCAGGGCCTGGAGGGGGTCGCCGTCCGTGGGGACGCCGACGGGCGGGGTGCCCAGCCAGTGGGCTTCGCCGTCCTTCACGGTCAGGGTGGCGTCGCTGCGGACGCCGATGAAGGAGTACCGGGACCAGCTGCGGCCGTTCTCCGCGGATTCGAGGAGGAAGGTGCCGGGCCGTTCGGCGGCGAGCTTGCGGTAGAGCCCGACCGGGGTGTCGCCGTCCGCGAGCAGCCGGCGGCTGACGGGGATGACACGGCGGTCGGCCGCCAGCTTGCGGAAGGTGTCGAGATCCATGGCGCCAGACCCTACTCGGAGACGGGGAGCACGTCGGCGTCGAAGCAGGTCCGGGCGCCGGTGTGGCAGGCGGCTCCGACCTGGTCGACCTTGACGAGGACGGTGTCGGCGTCGCAGTCGAGGGCGACGGACTTGACGTGCTGGACGTGCCCGGAGGTGTCGCCCTTGACCCAGTACTCCTGGCGGCTGCGGGACCAGTAGGTGCAGCGGCCGGTGGTGAGGGTGCGGTGCAGGGCCTCGTCGTCCATCCAGCCGAGCATCAGCACCTCGCCGGTGTCGTACTGCTGGGCGATCGCGGGGACGAGCCCGTCCGGGCTGCGCTTGAGCCGGGCGGAGATGGCCGGGTCGAGATTGCTGCTCATGGCGCCATTGTGCCGCGATCCGCGGTGGTGTCCGGCGGGGCGTCCAGTGGGCGGACCGGCGGTGACCGCCGTACGCTGGCGGTCATGTCGACCCATGCCAAACGTGAACGGCTTCTGCTCGCGGACCTGTTGGAGGCCGCGGGCCCGGAGGCGCCGACGCTCTGCGAGGGCTGGCGGACCCGGGACCTCGCGGCCCATGTGGTGGTGCGGGAGCGGCGCCCCGACGCGGCGGCCGGTTCGCTCGTACCGGTGCTGAAGGACCGGCAGGACCGGGTGCAGGCGGAATTCGCCGACAAGCCGTACGAGGAGCTGATCAAGCTCATCCGGACGGGGCCCCCGCGGTTCTCGCCGTTCACCATCAAGCAGGTGGACGAGGGCGCGAACATCGTGGAGTTCTACGTCCACACCGAGGATGTACGCCGTGCCCAGCCCGACTGGTCGGCGCGCGAGCTCGACCCGGTCTTCGCGGACGCCCTCTGGTCGCGCCTGGAGCGCTCCGCCCGCCTCCTCGGCCGCAAGCTCCCGGTCGGCCTGGTACTGCGCCGGCCGAACGGCCAGACGGCGGTCGCGCACCGCGGCACCCCGGTGGTGACGGTCTCCGGGGAGCCGGGCGAGCTCACGATGTATCTGTACGGGCGCCAGGCCTCGGCCAAGGTCGAGATCGACGGGGAGCCGGACGCGATCGAGCGGCTGAGCGAGACGAAGCAGCTGGGACTGTGACCCGGCGGGCCGCCGGACCTGCCCGGCGGCCCCTGACCCGGCGGCCGGGCCTCAGCCCGGCAGTTCCGCGCGGCGCACGGCCCCGACCGCCAGACCGTAGACACCGGCGAGCGCGCAGACCCCCGCGCTGACGGTGAAGACCGGGCCGACGCCCCACAGGCCGATCGCGGCGCCCGTGAGCGGGAAGCTGAGCGGGGCGAGACCCAGGCTCATGAGGCCGGAGACGGCCGAGACGCGGCCGAGGTAGGCGGGGTCGCACTCGGTCTGGACGAGGGCCCCGCACAGTGCTCCGGAGAGGCCGGCGAACAGGCCTATGGAGAGGGCGACGGCCACCGCGAAGGGCAGCCGCGGGACGAAGGCGAGTGCGCCGATCGAGGTGGCGCCGAGGGTCATGGTCCAGCCGAGGACGGCCCCGGCGCGCGGCACGCGGCCCTTGACGCTCAGCAGCAGCGAGGCGCCGCCGGCGCCCGCGCCGAAGCCCGCGAGGACCCAGCCGATGCCGGAGGCGCCCCAGCCGCGCTGGTCGGAGAGGAGCGCGAGGCCGACGTTGAGGGGGCCGACGAAGCCGAGGTCGGAGAGGGCGATGACGATCATGAGCGGGCCGAGGACCCGGTGGCCGCGCAGATGGCGCAGGCCGTCGAGGAGGTCGCCGAAGGCGGTGCCGTTCCGCTTCTCCGCCTCACCGGTGAGCGGGCGGAGCCGGAGGGCCAGCAGCAGGGGCAGGGAGAGGGCGAAGAGCAGTCCGGCGACGGCGAACGCGACCCCCGGTCCGCCGAGGGCGACCGCGAGGCCCCCGAGGGGGGCGCCGAGGACGGCTCCGGAGCGCTGGGCGAGGCCGCGCATGCCCTGGACCCGGGCGAGCTGGTCGTGCGGGGCGATCCGGGGCGGCAGGGCGCCGACGGCGGGCAGGAAGAGGGCGTCGACGATGCCGAAGACCAGGGCGATGCCGGCCAGCACCCAGAGGGTGGGCGGGGCGACGAGGACGAGTGCGGCGACGGCGAGGACGAGGAGGCAGCGGACGGTGTCGGAGACGATGACGACCCGGCGCGGGCCGAAGCGGTCGGCGACCACTCCCCCGCCGAGCATCAGCAGGGCGCGCGGTACGGCGCTGACGGCCATGACGAGTCCGGCCTCGGCGGGGGTGCCGCCGCGGACGGCGGCCCAGGAGAGGGCCAGGTGGTAGACGCTGTCGCCGAGGGTGGAGGCGGTGTAGGCGCCGAGCCAGCGCAGTACCCGGGGGTCGCGGTGGGCGGGTGGCGCCGGGGCGGCGACCAGGGTGGCGGTCATGAGCGGTAGGGGAAGCCGTTGAGGTGGATGGCGACGTTCTCGCGGCCCTCGTTGTCGCCGGCGGCCTCGGCGGCACGCGCCCGCTGGTCGTACTTGTGCAGGACGGCGTCGAGTTCGGCACCGAGGGCGGTGAGTTCGTCGGCGGTGAGGCGGGGCAGCCACTCCGCGCTGAGGGAGGCGGAGCGCCAGGGGCCGGACCAGGTGTGACGCTCGTCGAGGAAGCGGGCGTACATCTGGGTGCGCTGCTGGTCGACGGTACGGCCGAAGGCGGCGCTCGCGGCGGCGAGCTCGGGGGCGTCGCGGAGGTCCTCGTCGTGGATGCTGAAGCCGTACGAGCTCGGCTGCCACCACCTCTCCCGGCCGTCCGTCGACTGGGCCCCGGCCTCCTCGATGAGGCCGTGCTCGGCGAGTTTGCGCAGGTGGTAGCTGACCAGCGAGACCGCCTCGTCGACCTGGTCGGCGAGCTGGGAGGCGGTGGCGGTGCGGGCCACGAAGAGGGCGCGGTAGAGGCGCATCCGCAGCGGGTGCGAGATGGCCTTCAGGGTGCCGAGATCGGTGATCCGGCGGTTCTCCGGCGAGGTCATGTCCACGACCCTAGATGCGAAGGAAAACTTGCACAATAAAAATTGCGCAACTGATCCTGCGCATCCGGGAAGAGCGAAGGGCCCCCGAGGGGGCCCTTCGTGACATCACGTCAGGTCGGATCGCACCGCGATCGGCCGACCGGTTCAGCGGACCGGGTGGCCCGCTTCCCTCAGTGCGCCCTTGACCTGCGAGATCCGCAGATCACCGAAGTGGAAGACGGAGGCCGCGAGCACCGCGTCCGCGCCCGCCGCCACGGCCGGCGGGAAGTCGGCGAGCTTGCCCGCGCCGCCGGAGGCGATGACCGGAACCGTGACGTGCTTGCGCACGGCCGCGATCATCTCGGTGTCGTAGCCGTCCTTCGTCCCGTCCGCGTCCATCGAGTTGAGCAGGATCTCCCCCGCGCCCAGCTCGGCGGCCCGGTGCGCCCACTCGACGGCGTCGATGCCGGTGCCCCGGCGGCCGCCGTGCGTCGTCACCTCGAAGGAACCCGAGGGCGTGCGCCGGGCGTCGACCGACAGGACGAGCACCTGGCGCCCGAAGCGCTCGGCGATCTCCTGGATGAGCTCGGGGCGCGCGATGGCCGCGGTGTTGACGCCCACCTTGTCGGCGCCAGCCCGCAGCAGCTTGTCGACGTCCTCGGCCGCGCGGACGCCGCCGCCGACCGTGAGCGGGATGAAGACCTGCTCGGCGGTGCGGCGCACCACGTCGTAGGTGGTCTCCCGGTTGCCGGAGGAGGCGGTGATGTCGAGGAAGGTCAGCTCGTCGGCGCCCTCGGCGTCGTACAGCTTGGCCATCTCGACGGGGTCGCCCGCGTCGCGGAGGTTCTGGAAGTTGACGCCCTTGACGACGCGGCCGTTGTCCACGTCGAGGCAGGGGATCACGCGTACGGCGAGTGTCATGCCGTCCCTCCCTCCTGCCCCTCCGGGCGGTAGGCCTCGACCTCGACCTCGACGACCAGGCTCGGGTCGACCAGACCGGCGACGATGATCATCGAGGCGGCGGGACGGACGGCGTCGAACAGCTCCTTGTGGGCGCGGCCGACCTCGTCCACGTCACGGGCGTGGGTGATGTACATCCGGGTGCGGACGACGTGCTCCGCGGCGAGGCCGAGCTGCTTCAGCGCGGCGAGGGCCACGTTGAAGGAGTTGACCGTCTGCTCGTACGGGCCGCCGCCGGCGATCTGGCCGCCGACCACCGACGTACAGCCGGCGACGAGGACCAGACCGTTCGGCAGTTCCACCGCGCGGGAGTAGCCGAACTGCTCCTCCCAGGGGGCGCCGGTGACGACCTTCTTCACGCCGTCGGTCATGCGGAAGCCACCGCCGCCAGCGCCTCCTCCAGGGTGAACGCCTTGGCGTACAGCGCCTTGCCGACGATCGCGCCCTCGACGCCCAGCGGGACGAGCCCGGACAGGGCCCGCAGGTCGTCCAGGGAGGACACGCCGCCGGAGGCGACGACGGGCTTGTCGGTGGCCGCGCAGACGTTCTTCAGGAGCTCCAGGTTGGGGCCCTGCAGCGTGCCGTCCTTGGCGATGTCGGTGACGACGTAGCGGGAGCAGCCCTCGGAGTCGAGACGGGCGAGCGTCTCGTAGAGGTCGCCGCCGTCGCGGGTCCAGCCGCGGCCGCGCAGGGTCGTACCGCGGACGTCGAGGCCGACGGCGATCTTGTCGCCGTGCTCGGCGATGACCTTGGCGACCCACTCGGGGGTCTCCAGGGCGGCGGTGCCGAGGTTGACGCGGGTGCAGCCGGTGGCGAGGGCGGCCGCGAGGGAGGCGTCGTCGCGGATGCCGCCGGAGAGCTCGACCTTGATGTCCATGGCCCGGGCGACCTCGGCGATCAGCTGCCGGTTGTCACCGGTGCCGAAGGCGGCGTCGAGGTCCACGAGGTGCAGCCACTCGGCGCCGGAGCTCTGCCAGGCGAGGGCCGCCTCGAGCGGGGAGCCGTAGGAGGTCTCGGTGCCGGACTCGCCGTGCACGAGGCGGACGGCCTGGCCGTCGCGGACGTCGACGGCGGGGAGGAGTTCGAGCACGCTGTTAGAAGACACAGTCACAGGGTTCCGATCCAGTTGGTGAGCAGCTGTGCTCCGGCGTCGCCGGACTTCTCGGGGTGGAACTGGGTGGCCCACAGGGCGCCGTTCTCGACGGCCGCGACGAAGGGCTCGCCGTGGGTGGCCCAGGTGACCTTGGGGGCGCGGATGTTGGCGTTGCCGACCTCCAGGGTCCACTCGCGCACCGCGTAGGAGTGCACGAAGTAGAACCGGGCGTCGGCGTCGAGGTCCGCGAACATCTCGGTGTCCTGCGGCGCGTCGACCGTGTTCCAGCCCATGTGGGGGACGACGGGGGCGTTCAGCGGCTCGACCGTACCGGGCCACTCGTCGAGGCCCTCGCTCTCCACGCCGTGCTCGAAGCCGTGGGCGAAGAGGATCTGCATGCCGACGCAGATGCCCATGACCGGGCGGCCTCCGGCGAGCCGGCGGCCGACGATCCACTCGCCGCGGGCCTCCTTGAGCCCCTTCATGCAGGCGGAGAAGGCGCCGACGCCGGGGACGAGGAGCCCGTCGGCGTTCATCGCGGTGTCGTAGTCGCGGGTGATCTCGACGTCCGCGCCGACCCGGGCGAGGGCGCGCTCGGCCGAGCGCACGTTGCCGAAGCCGTAGTCGAAGACGACGACCTTCTTGGGGGCGGTCGAGGTCATGACCACACGTCCAGCCGCAGCACACCCGCGGAGAGCGACATCGCGGCGCCGACGGCGACGAGCACGATGACGCCCTTGGGCATCTGCTGCTTGACGAAGGAGTAGATGCCGCCGAGGAGGAAGAGGCCGACGACGATCAGGATGGTGGAGAGGCCGTTCACGGTTAGAGCGCGCCCTTCGTGGAGGGGAGGATTCCGGCGGCGCGCGGGTCGCGCTCGGAGGCGTAACGGAGGGCGCGGGCGAACGCCTTGAACTGGCACTCCACGATGTGGTGCGCGTTGCGCCCGTACGGGACGTGGATGTGCAGCGCGATCTGGGCCTGGGCGACGAAGGACTCGAAGATGTGCCGGGTCATCGTCGTGTCGTACGAGCCGATCATCGGCGCCATGTTCTCGGGCTCGGTGTGCACGAGGTACGGGCGGCCGGAGAGGTCGACGGTCACCTGGGCCAGCGACTCGTCCAGCGGGACGGTGCAGTTGCCGAAGCGGTAGATCCCGACCTTGTCGCCGAGGGCCTGCTTGAAGGCGGCGCCGAGGGCGAGGGCGGTGTCCTCGATGGTGTGGTGCGAGTCGATGTGCAGGTCGCCGTCGGTCTTGACGGTCAGATCGAACAGACCGTGCCGGCCGAGCTGGTCGAGCATGTGGTCGTAGAAGCCGACCCCGGTCGACACATCGACCTTTCCGGTGCCGTCGAGGTCGATCTCGACGACGACGGAGGTCTCCTTGGTGGTGCGCTCAACGCGGCCTACGCGGCTCATCGCTCCTGCTCCTTCATCAATTCACGAACCGCGTCGAGGAACGCGTCGTTCTCTTCGGGGGTGCCGGCGGTGACCCGCAGCCATCCCGGTACGCCGTTGTCCCGGACCAGGACGCCCCGGTCGAGGATCCGTTGCCAGGCCGCGTGGGTGTCGGGGAACTTCCCGAACTGCACGAAGTTGGCGTCCGAATCGGTGACCTCGCAGCCGATCCCGCGCAGCTCGGTGACGAGCCGGTCGCGCTCGGCCTTGAGCTGCTCGACGTACCCGAGGAGGGTGTCGGTGTGCTCCAGGGCGGCGAGCGCGGTGGCCTGGGTGACGGCCGAGAGGTGGTACGGCAGACGGACCAGCTGGACGGCGTCGACCACGGCCGGGTCGGCGGCGAGGTAGCCGAGGCGCAGTCCGGCGGCGCCGAAGGCCTTGGACATGGTCCGGGAGATCACCAGGTTCGGGCGGCCCTCGACGAGCGGCAGCAGGGAGTCCCGGTGGCTGAACTCCACGTACGCCTCGTCGACGACCACCATGGAGGGCTTGGCCGCCTGGGCCGCCTCGTAGAGGGCGCGGACGGTGTCGGCGGCGACCGCGGTGCCGGTGGGATTGTTGGGCGAGGTGATGAACACGACGTCGGGCCGGTGCTCGGCGATCGCCTTCTCCGCCGCCGCCGGGTCGATCGTGAAGTCCTCGTTGCGCGGACCGGAGATCCAGCCGGTGCCGGTGCCGCGGGCGATCAGCGCGTGCATCGAGTACGAGGGCTCGAAGCCGATCGCGGTACGGCCCGGGCCGCCGAAGGTCTGGAGGAGTTGCTGGAGGACCTCGTTGGATCCGTTGGCCGCCCACACGTTCTCGACGGCGACGGGGTGCTTCCCGGTCCGGGTGAGGTAGCGGGCGAGCTCGGTGCGGAGCTCGACCGCGTCCCGGTCGGGGTAGCGGTTGAGGGTACGGGCGGCCTCGGCGACCCGCTCCGCGATCCGGGCCACCAGCGGCTCGGGCAGCGGGTACGGGTTCTCGTTGGTGTTCAGCTGGACGGGGACGTCGAGCTGGGGCGCGCCGTAGGGGGACTTGCCGCGCAGCTCGTCCCGGACGGGGAGATCATCGATTCCGGTCACTTGGTCTCCGGCACCTTCCATCCGAAACGGGCCTTGATCGCCGCGCCGTGGGCCGGGAGGTCCTCCGCCTCGGCGAGGGTGACGACGTGGTGGGCCACGTCGGCGAGCGCGTCGCGCGTGTAGTCCACGATGTGCACCCCGCGCAGGAAGGACTGCACGGAGAGGCCCGAGGAGTGGCAGGCGCAGCCGCCGGTGGGCAGGACGTGGTTGGAGCCGGCGCAGTAGTCGCCGAGCGAGACCGGCGCCCAGGGGCCGACGAAGATCGCGCCCGCGTTGCGGACGCGGTCGGCGACGGCGGCGGCGTCGGCGGTCTGGATCTCCAGGTGCTCGGCGCCGTAGGCGTCGACGACCTTGAGGCCGTCGGCGAGGTCGCGGACGAGGACGATCGCGGACTGGCGGCCGGCCAGGGCCGGGACGATCCGGTCGTCGACGTGCTTGGAGGCGGCGACCTGGGTCTTCAGCTCGGCCTCGGTGGCGGCGGCCAGCTCGTCCGAGTCGGTGACGAGGACGGAGGCGGCCATCGGGTCGTGCTCGGCCTGGCTGATGAGGTCGGCGGCGACGTGCACGGGGTCGGCGGTGGAGTCCGCGAGGATCGCGATCTCCGTCGGGCCGGCCTCGGCGTCGATGCCGATGCGGCCCTTGAGGAGGCGCTTGGCGGCGGCCACGTAGATGTTGCCGGGGCCGGTGACCAGGTTGACGGGGGCGCAGCCGGGCTCGCCGTCCGCGTCCTCGCTGTCGGCGGTGCCGTACGCGAACATGGCGATCGCCTGGGCGCCGCCCGCGGCGTACACCTCGTCGACGCCGAGGAGGGCGCAGGCGGCGAGGATCGTCGGGTGCGGGAGCCCGCCGAACTCCTTCTGCGGGGGCGAGGCGACGGCCAGGCCCTCGACGCCTGCCTCCTGGGCCGGGACGACGTTCATCACGACGGAGGACGGGTAGACGGCGCGGCCGCCCGGGACGTAGAGGCCGACGCGCTCGACCGGGATCCACTTCTCGGTGACCGTGCCGCCGGGGACGACCTGGGTGGTGTGGGTGGTGCGGCGCTGCTCGCGGTGGACGAGGCGGGCGCGCCGGATGGACTCCTCGAGGGCGGCGCGGACGGCCGGGTCGAGCTCGTCGAGGGCGCGGTCGATCGCCTCGGCAGGGACGCGCAGGCTCGGGACGCGGACCTGGTCGAATTTCTCCCCGTAGTCGATCACCGCGGCCGCGCCATGATGCCTGACGTCCTCGCAGATCGGCCGCACCGTCTCCAGGGCGGCTTCCACGTCGAACTCGGCACGGGGCAGCAGGTCGCGCAGGGCGGAACCCTCGGGGAGGGTCTCGCCGCGCAGATCGATTCGAGAGATCACGGGTCAATTCTCGCAGACGGCCCACAGCGTCGGTCGCCCGTATCACTGGCTGATACACGCCACACTGGCGTCTTGTCGCCACTCCTGACCGTTAGCGTTCAGCCCGTCACTCAACGGGAAGAACGGCTGTACGAATCCACGAAACCCCTGAAACGGATCGAGAACCGGTCGGGAGACCGGCCGGGGGACCGCTCGACGGACCGGCCGGGAACCGGTCGGGAGACCGGCCCGGAACGGGATCGCGGAATCGTGGGAACGATCGTGGAAAGCGAGGGGGGCGGCAGTGACCGAGCCGCACGACGACGGGATGCCGGACGGGCTCACGGGCCCTGAGCGGGCCGTGTGGCGGGCGTTCCGGATCGGCAGGACGTGCGATCTGACGGAGGGGATCGCGGAGCGGGACGATCCCTTCGGGGGACGGGAGTGGGGAGAGGAGCGGAGCGTCCGCGCCGACGTGGTGGCGCTGCTGCTGCTCGCCGGGCCGCCGGCCCGGTCCGGGCGGGTGGCCGCGCTGAAGCTGCGCGGGGTCCGGATCACCGGCGTGCTGAACCTGGCGGGCGGGACGATAGGGCCGTACGTCGAGCTGCACGGCTGCCGGTTCGACGGAGAGGTGGTGCTGCCCGAGGCCCGCTTCGGCACCCTGCGGATGGTCGAGTGCTCCCTGCCTCGCCTGGAGGCGGCCCGGCTGCACACCGAGGGGGACCTGCACCTGCCGCGCTGCCGGGTGAAGCGCGGGATCCGGCTCACCGACGCGCAGATCGGCACGGACCTGCTCGTCAACCAGATCCAGGTGTGGCCGGACCGGCGGGGCCGCGCGATCGCGGCGGACGGCCTGGTGGTCGCCCAGGACCTCCAGGCCGAGCTGATCGAGACGCACGGGGAGCTGAGCCTGCGCGGCGCGAAGGTCGGCGTCTCGCTGAGCCTGCGCGGCAGTGTGCTGCGGGGCGCGCAGGGCCGCCGCGCGCTCAACGCACCGCAACTGACGGTGGAGCGCTCGCTCTATCTGAACGCGGCCTGGGTGTACGAGGACTCCGGGACGTACGGGAACTCGGGGTACCCGGGCGGCGGTTCGACGTCCACCCCGCCGTACGGCGTGACGCCCGCCCAGGGCGCCCGCCGCAAACCGGTCGAGTGCCACGGCGGGGTGCGGCTCGACGACGGCCGCTTCGGTGACGCCGTGGACCTGCACTACGCCCGGTTCGTGCTGAGCGGGGCACGCCGGGAGGAGGTCTCGCTGCGCAGGATCGTCACCCCGGAGCTCCGGTTCAACGGCGAGCGCCCGGAGGAGGGCCGCGTCGTGCTCAACGGCGCGAAGGTCGTCACCCTGATCGACCTGTCGACCGCCTGGCCGGGTCCCGGCGGGCTCGCGATGGGCGGCTTCGCCTACGAGAACCTCGTGCCGTACGGGCACTTCCCGCTGGCCCGGCGTCTGGAGTGGGTCGCGGCGGCGACCCCGGAGTACGCGCCCGAGCCGTACGAGCGGCTGGCGACGGTCCTGCGCAACAGCGGGGAGGACGCCGACGCCCGTGAGGTGCTGCTCGCCAAGCAGCGACGCAGACGGGAGACCCTGCCGCTGGCGGGGAAGCTGTGGGGATACCTCCAGGACTGGACCGTGGCCTACGGCTACCGGCCGGGCCGGGCGGCGCTGTGGATGGCGGTCCTGTGGGCGGCGGGCACGGTGGCCTTCTCCCACTACCGCCCGATACCGCTGAAGGCGGAGGAGGCGCCCGCGTGGAACGGCACGCTGTACGCCCTGGACCTGCTGCTCCCGGTGATCAACCTCGGCCAGGACGGCTACTGGCGCCTGGAGGGCATCTGGCAGTGGGCGGCGGCGGTGCTCATCCTGCTGGGCTGGATCCTGGCGACGACGGTGGCGGCCGGCGCCACCCGGCTGCTGAGCAGGGGGTGAGGGGGCAAAGGTTTGGTGTGAGGGACGTGACGTCTGCTGCCGCGGGGGCGGGGGCCGGGAGAGAATACGTCCCACCATGTCCTTGTTCCGCGCCCTGGTCGGCGCCGTCCGTTCGGTCCGGCACGCCCCGCGCCTCGCCGCCGGGTTCGTGCCGGACGACGACGTGCTGCTCGACGCCCCGGACGAGCGGCTCGCCCCCGCCCTGGTCGCCGCCGCCCTCGCCGACCCGGAGCCCGCCGCGAAACTGCTCGCCACCACGCGGGACTCCGGCGAGTGGGAGGACCGCGACCGGTATGTCACCCGGCTCGCCACCTTCGCGTACAGCAGGGGCGACTGGCTGACCCACTGGCTCTCCGCCGCCCCCGGCGATCCCGACGCGATGCTCGTCACCGCGCAGCTCGCCGTGCGCCAGGCGTGGGAGTCGCCCGCGCGGGCCGAGCGGCTGCGCGAGCTCGGCCCGCTGATCCACGCGGTCGTCGAGGGAGCTCCGCACGATCCGGTGCCGTGGCGACTCGCCCTGGACCACGCCCGCGGCTCGCACGCCGGGCACACCGTCTTCGAATCGCTCTGGGAGCAGGCCGTGCGCCGCTCCCCGCACCACTACGGCTGTCATGTGGCGGCGCTGAAGTACCTCTCCGCCCAGTGGTACGGCTCGCACCGCGCCGCCTTCGACTTCGCGGAGCAGGCGGCGGACGACGCGGCCCCGGACTCGCTCGTCCGGGCGCTGCCGGTCCGCGCGGCCTACGACCGGCTCCGGGTGCCGGCGGACCGGGACCCGTCCGTGCCGGAGAGGCGGATCGACCGGGCGGCGGATCGCGCCCTGGCCCTGTCGGCGGGCTTCCCGACGGGTGACCCGTGGCCGGCCGAGGTCCGCAACCTGCTGGCGTACGTGCTGGTGGAGCGGGCGCGGTGGGAGGAGGCGCGGGACGAGTTCGACCGGATCGGGGCCCACGCGACCTCGTTCCCGTGGGGGGCGCCGCGGGCGGCCGGGAGGGGAGCCGTACGGGAGGATCCGCTGCGCCGGTTCCTCGGCGCGCGGGACCGGGTCGGGGGCGAGTTGTCCCGCCGTACCCCTCTCTGGGACACCGGACGTGGACGGGCCGGACGGGGCGGGCCCGGCGGCCATTAGGCTTGACCGCTGTGACCACCGCTCGCCTGCCTCTCTTCCCGCTCAACGCGGTGCTTTTCCCGGGCCTCGTGCTGCCGCTGAACGTCTTCGAGGAGCGTTATCGCGCCATGATGCGCGAGCTGCTCACGATCGACGACTCGGAGCCGCGCCGCTTCGCCGTCGTCGCCATCCGTGACGGCCGCGAGGTCGCGCCGACCGCCCCCGGCATGCCGGACCAGACGGCGCTGCCGGAGCGGGGCCCGGCAGCGGGCTTCGGCTCCGACCCCATCCAGTCCTTCCACCGGGTCGGCTGTATCGCCGACGCGGCCACGATCCGGGAGCGCGCGGACGGCAGCTTCGAGGTGATGGCCACCGGCACGACCCGGGTGAAACTGCTGTCGGTCGACGCGACCGGGCCGTTCCTGGTCGCCGAGATCGAGGAGATCCCGGAGGAACAGGGCGAGGAGGCCGGCACCCTCGCCGAGGGCGTTCTGCGGGCCTTCCGCAGCTACCAGAAGCGGCTGGCGGGGGCACGGGAGCGTTCGCTGACGACGAGCGAGCTGCCGGACGACCCCTCCGTGGTGTCGTACCTGGTCGCGGCGGCGGCGGTGCTCGACACGCCGTCGAAGCAGCGGCTGCTCCAGGCCCCGGACACGGCGACCCGGCTGCGCGAGGAGCTGACGCTGCTGCGCGCGGAGACGGCGGTACTGCGGCATCTGCCGTCGCTGCCGGTGGTGGATCTGACGCAGGCCCCGACGTACCCGAACTGAGCCGAGGAGGCGCCCGTGGCGAAGAAGCAGAAGAAGAACGGCGGCGGCACCCCGGCGACGGTGGCCCTGACGGCGGCGGGAACGCCGTTCACCCTGCACGCGTACGAGCACGACCCGGCCTCCCCCTCGTACGGCGAGGAGGCCGCGGAGGCCCTCGGCGTCTCCCCCGACCGGGTCTTCAAGACCCTGGTGGCGGATGTCGACGGCGAGCTGACGGTCGCGGTGGTGCCGGTGGCGGGCCAGCTCGACCTGAAGGCGCTGGCCTCGGCGGTCGGCGGCAAGCGCGCGGCGATGGCGGACCCGGCGGCGGCCGAGCGCACCACCGGCTACGTCCGGGGCGGTATCTCCCCGCTCGGCCAGCGCAAGCGGCTCCGCACGGTCCTCGACGCCTCGGCCTCGGACCACGCGTCCATCTGCATCTCGGCGGGCCGGCGCGGCCTGGAGGTGGAGCTCTCCCCCACCGATCTGGCCGCGCTCACCTCGGCGGTGCTGGCCCCGATCGGCCGCGCCTGACGGAGTTCAGCCCGCGCTCGGGCCCTGGGTGTACGGCTTCGGCATGTCCCACGGCTCGGGCTCCGGGTCGCGCGGGCCGAAGACGGCCGTGAGCGCCAGGTGCACGATCATCGCGGCGAGCGGCCAGGCCAGCAGCGCGGCGGCCCCCAGGTTGAGTTCGAGCGGCGCCTCGAAGGCGATGTTGGGCCCGACCGCCTTGGCGTGGGCGATCACGTCGCTCGTCGGGCCGAAGTACGTCCCGAGGCCCCAGGCGAGCAGGGAGCCGAGCACACCGCCCAGCGCGAGACCGAGCACCAGCGGGACGCCGCCCTTGCGGCGCAGCAGGAAGACGACGAGCCCGGCCACCGCTCCGAAGGCCAGGGCGAGGAGCACGAACGTTCCGTCCGCGCCGATCGCGGTCTCCCCCTCGGAGTTGCGGAGGTAGACCCCCTTGCCGTCCGAGATGAGCAGGACGCGCGGGGCCAGATTCAGCCAGAGCACCCCGAGCAGCGCGCCCGCGATCGCGGAGACCACGGTCACCAGCACACCCTGGAGGACCTCGGCCGCCGTGATCGGGTCCCCGGCCGGGCCGTGCATCGGCGGAGGCGGCGGCGGCCAGTCGGGATCGTGCGGCGATGGCTGGTGAGGCGGAGTCAGAGGTGCGGTCACCCCGCCATCGTGCCAGGTGTGCCTGTGACCCGCCTCAGCGGACGGCGGCCCGCCGGTACGCCCAGGTGGCGACCGCAAGGGAGACCACGCCGACCACTCCGCACACGGCGAGGTCGAGGGCGACGGCCGCCCAGTCCGGATCCGGGTCGAAGGTGCGGGCCAGGGCCTCCACGCCGTACGTCGACGGCAGCAGGTCCCGTGCCCAGCCGATGGGCTCGGGCAGCCGCTCCGCCGGGAGCACGCCGAGGAGCAGCGCGGCGGACATGCCGAGCTGGCCGAGGAGGGTGGCCAGTTCCTGACGGGGCGCGAGCAGACCGAGGGCCGCGCCGAGTCCGGCGAGGGCGGCTCCGGCGAGCGGGACGACGGCGGCCAGGATCCAGAGGTGCCCCAGGGGCAGTCCGAAGAGCACGGATCCCGCGACGGCGGTGACGGCGGTCCCGGGCACGGTGAAGGAGGCGTACGCCCCCGCCGCGCCGAGCACGACGGCCGCGGGCGGCACGGGCAGGGTGGCGTAGTGGTCGAGGCCACCGGTGGCCCGCAGCTGCCCGAAGTACTGGGCGAGCAGGTTGAGCGCGACGAAGGCGACGACGAGGACGGTGGAGCCGGCCACGACGGCGCGCGCCTCGGAGCCGCCGTCCACGACCCCGCGCATCAGGACCATGATCCCGACGGACTGGAAGGTGGCGACGAAGAGCAGCGGGATGCGGGCGACCCGGGCGCGGGAGAGCTGCGCGCGGTAGACGGCGGCCAGGGCCGGCAGCAGCCGGGCGCGCGGGGCCAGGGGCGCGGCGGCCACTTCGTCGTCGGTGGCGCTGCCCCGGCCGGAAAGCGCGCCGGTCGGCAGGACCTCGGCGGGCACGGTGCTCACTGCGTACAGCTCCTGGGGGTGACGTGCGGTGCGTGCGGTAGAGGCGGTACGTGCGGTGCGGGCCGTACGTGCTGCCCGACGGCCGGCGCGTGCGGTGCGGGCCGGGTGCGTGGTGCGGGCCGCGGGTGCGCGGCCTCCGGGGTCCGCGGTATGCACGGCGTCCGCGGGACGTGCGGCGCCCTCGGTCCGTGCGGTGTGCGCCGTACGGGCGCCGTGCGCGGGGTCACGCCTTCACCAGCCCCTCCGTCGCGCCGCCCAGCGCCAGATACACGTCCTCCAGGCTGGGCGTCGCCAGGGTGAAGTCGTCGAGCGCGGCGAAGGCGGCCCCGCCGGTGACGGTGGCGACGGCCGCCCGGGCCGCGTCCGGGGCGAGCCGGAGGACCCAGCGCCGCCCGGTCTCCTGGGCGAGCCCGCGCAGCGCGGCCACCTCGGGCAGCTGGAGCGGCGCCGACTCGCGCCAGACCAGTTCGACGCGGACCTCGCCCGCGACGCGTTCCTTGAGTCCGGCGGGCGTGTCGCAGGCGATGACGCGGCCGTGCTCGAGGACGGCGACCCGGTCGAGCACGGTCTCGGCCTCGATGACGTTGTGGGTGACGAGCAGCACGGTGGTGCCCTGCTCGGCGCGCCGCCGGTCGACGGCCGCCCAGACGGCGCGCCGGGCGATCGGGTCCATGCCGGTGGTGGGCTCGTCGAGGACGAGGACGGGGCGCTCGCCGACGAGCGCGGCGGCGACGCAGGCGAGCCGCCGCTGTCCGCCGGAGAGCTTCCTGAGCGGCCGGGAGGCGAGCGCGCCGAGGCCGAGCTCCTCCAGGACGGCGTCCCGCTCGGCGCGCGCGTCGTGGGCGCCGAGGCCGCGCAGCCGGCCGGTGGTCTCGGCGGCGAGGGCGACGGTCAGGTCGTCGAGGGCGGTGGACTCCTGGCCGAGGTAGGCGAGGAGCCGGGACGCCCGGTCGGGATGGCGCACGAGGTCGTGGCCGAGGAGCCGGACGCTGCCGGAGTCGGGGCGCATCAGCCCGGTGAGCTGGCGGACGAGGGTGGACTTGCCGGCTCCGTTGGGTCCGAGCAGGCCGAAGATCTCGCCGCCGCGCACGTCGAGGCTGATCCCGTCGGTGGCTCGCACCTCGGGTGTCGCGGGCGCACCGCGCCGACCGCGCGTGGCGGGGTACGTCTTGACCAGATCCCGCACCACGCACACCGTACTCACGGGGGAAGAGCCTACGGGGTCGCCGGGCCCACTCCGGGCGCGGGGGCGTGTTCGGCGGCCGCCCGGACGTCGATCTCCCGCCAGAATCCCGCCCGGATCGCATAGCGGTCGTGCTCGTCGATCTGATCGTCCTTGTGGGCGAGAAGACCGAATCGGGCGGCGTAGCGGAGGAGTTCGCCGTCGATGCGGTGCGGGATGCGGGGGTAGAGGGTGGACAGCTTCTGGACGTGACTCTGCTCGGGGAGCCGTTCCATCCACCGGCGGGCGAACACCTGTCCGACCTCGAACGGATCGCCGCCGACCGTGGTGATGTCCTCCTCCCGGTCCGCCCAGCGCTGCTCGGCGCTGGTGAGGGTGGCCAGAGTGGGCAGGGAGGCGGTCTCGGCCGGTTCGCCGAGGGTGGGGGCGGGGCGCTCGACCCAGCCGCGGTCGGAGGACCAGCGCAGCGCGCTGGCGCCCTGCGGCACGGGGCCGCCGGGGGCGGCTCCGGGGGCACGCAGTCCCGCCAGGTCCTTGGGGGTGGGGACACCCTTGCCCGCGCTCGGGGCGGGCACGCCGACGCCGTGGTCGTGCTCGTCGTCGCGGACGTGCCCGTTGCCGTTGTGGACGTGGCCGCCTCCGTGGACGTGACCGTTGCCGTTGGCGGTGGAGACCTCCCCGGCGGCCGCGGCGGCCGCGGCCTCGGCGGCCCGTTCGGCGGAGGCGGCGAGAGCTGCCTCCGGCAGCGGCGCGGAGAGGATGGCGGCGATCTCGGGGCGCGGGGCGGGCGGGGGCGAGCAGATCCCGGTGAGGTCCTTGGCGCGGACGGCCCGGGTGATCCAGGCCCGGTCGAGGACGCGCCGTTCGTCGGCCTCGGCGACCAGGTCCTCGGACTGGTTGTAGTCGCCGTCGGCGGCCTGGACGGCCCAGAGATGGACGGCGACTCCGTGTTCCTTGGCGGACATCAGACCGGGCAGCAGATCGCCGTCGCCGGTGACGAGCACGATGTCCGAGCAGGCCCTGTTCCTGGCGAGCTCGGTCAGCTCGGTGTGCATGGCCGCGTCGACGCCCTTCTGGGCCCAGCGTCCGTCGCTCCTCGTCAGCGCTCCCAGCCGGACGGTGACCCGGGGCATCACCCGCAGTCTGCGGTGCTCGGGCTGGGGCACCCGGTCGGGTGCGCCGTCGAACCAGTAGATCCGCAGGAGGGGCAGCGCGGTCTCGGCCTCGGCGCGCTGGCGCAGCTGCTGGATGAGCCCGGCGTGATCGACGGTGATCCTGGAGCGGGCCGGTTCCCCGGCGAGAAGACTGGCGGCGGCGCCCAGCAGGTAGCCGGCGTCCACCAGGACGACGCAGCGGTCCACGTGTTCCACCCTCTTTCGGGAACCTCGGGATCGGAAGTTGCTTCGGATTTCCTTCGAGTCTGCCCGAAGGCCGGGGGCTCAACGGTCGGAACTGGATCATCGGCGTGGCGGATGTCACGTTCCCTGACACCTTACGCTCCGTAATGATCCAACATGCGACACTTCGTACCATATGTGAGTCTGACAGCGGCCCTGGCCCCTAGGTCCCTTTGAGGAGGCATCCCCATGGCCAAGAACCGCAATCAGAACCGCAGTCAGAAGCAGCAGTCTCCTGCCGAGCGCGGCGCCCAGCAGGCGCAGCAGTCGGCGATGGAGTCCCAGGCCGAACAGCGCGCCGGCCAGGTCACACCGGGTGACATGGCGCGCAAGGGCCGTCAGAAGCGCTTCGGCCACAACTGACGGATTCCGAGTACGGCAAAGGGGCGCGCCCGTGACGACGGGCGCGCCCCTTGCGCGCGGTGCGGGAGATCCCGCCCGGCCGGGCCGGGCGGGACGGACGGTCAGCCCGCCAGGCAGGACGGGCCGAGCAGCACCTTCAGATCGCCGAAGAGCGCCGGGTCGGCCTGCACCCGGTGCCGGTCGAGCCTGAGGACGGTCGTGGTGCGGGGGCCCTGGAGCTTGATCCGTACCTCGGTGTTGCCCTTGTGGTGGCCCAGGATCTCGCCGAGCCGGGTGACCATCGGCGGGGTCACCTTGACGGTGGGGATGGTGAGGATCACCGGCGCGTTGGTCCCGGCGTTCGACAGGTCGGGGACCATCAGCTCCATGGCGACCAGCCGGGGCACGTCCTCGCGCTTGTCGAGCCGTCCCTTGACGAAGACGACGGTGTCCTCGACGAGCTGGGTGGAGACCAGCTGGTAGGTGGCCGGGAAGAACATGCACTCGATGGAGCCGGCCAGGTCCTCGACGGTGGCGATGGCCCAGGCGTTGCCCTGCTTGGTCATCTTGCGCTGGAGGCCGGAGATGATGCCGCCGATGGTGACGACCGCGCCGTCGGAGTGCTCGCCGCCGGTGAGCTGGGAGATCGCCGCGTCCGTCTTGTCGGAGAGGACGTGCTCGATGCCGAAGAGCGGGTGGTCGGAGACGTAGAGGCCGAGCATCTCGCGCTCCTGGGCGAGCAGGTAGGACTTCTCCCACTCGACGTCGGAGAACTCGACGTCGAGTCCGAAGCCGGGCTCGTCGGTCGCCTCGTCGCCCATGCCGCCGAAGAGGTCGAACTGTCCCTCGGCCTCCTTGCGCTTGACCGCCACCACGTTGTCGATCATCGGTTCGTGGTGGGCGACCAGGCCCTTGCGGGTGTGGCCCATCTCGTCGAAGGCGCCTGCCTTGATCAGTGACTCGATGGTCCGCTTGTTGCAGACGACGGCCTCGACCTTGTCGAGGAAGTCCGGGAAGGTGGAGTACTTCCCCTTCGCCTTGCGCGACTTGATGATCGACTCGACGACGTTGGTGCCGACGTTGCGGACGGCGGAGAGGCCGAAGAGGATCACGTCGTCGCCCTGGGCGGCGAAGTTCGACTCGGACTCGTTCACATTGGGCGGAAGCACCTTGATGCCCATGCGCCGGCACTCGTTGAGGTAGATCGCGGACTTGTCCTTGTCGTCCTTGACCGAGGTGAGCAGTCCCGCCATGTACTCGGCCGGGAAGTTGGCCTTGAGGTAGGCGGTCCAGTAGGAGACCAGGCCGTACGCGGCCGAGTGGGCCTTGTTGAAGGCGTAGCCGGCGAAGGGGACCAGAACGTCCCAGAGGGCCTTGATGGCCGCGTCGCTGAAGCCCTTCTTCTTGGCTCCCGCCTCGAAGATGACGAAGTTCTTCGCCAGCTCGTCGGGCTTCTTCTTGCCCATCACGCGGCGGAGGATGTCGGCCTCACCCAGGGAGTACCCGGCGATGATCTGGGCGGCCTTCTGCACCTGCTCCTGGTACACGATGAGGCCGTAGGTGACCGCGAGCACCTCTTCGAGCGGCTTCTCCAGCTCGGGGTGGATCGGGGTGATCTCCTGCTGCGCGTTCTTGCGCAGGGCGTAGTTCGTGTGCGAGTTCATGCCCATCGGGCCCGGCCGGTACAGGGCGGACACGGCGGAGATGTCTTCGAAGTTGTCGGGCTTCATCAGCCGCAGCAGCGAGCGCATGGGGCCGCCGTCGAACTGGAAGACACCGAGGGTGTCACCGCGCTGGAGCAGTTCGAAGGTCTTCGGATCGTCGAGCGGCAGGGCCAGGAGATCGAGGTCGATCCCCTTGTTGGCCTTCACCATCTTGACGGCGTCGTCCATGATCGTGAGGTTGCGCAGGCCCAGGAAGTCCATCTTCAGCAGGCCGAGCGACTCGCACTGCGGGTAGTCCCACTGGGTGATGGTGACGCCGTCGGTGTGCCGGACCCAGATCGGCGCGTGGTCGACGATCGGCTCGCTGGACATGATCACGCCGGCCGCGTGCACGCCCATCTGGCGGACCAGGCCCTCGACGCCCCGGGCGGTGTCGATGACCTTCTTGACGTCCGGCTCGTTCTCGTACATCGCACGGATCTCGCCGGCCTCGCCGTAGCGCGGGTGCGACGGGTCGGTGATGCCGTTGAGGTCGATGCCCTTGCCGAGGACGTCGGCGGGCATGGCCTTGGTGAGCCGGTCGCCCATGGCGTAGGGGTAGCCGAGGACGCGCGCGGAGTCCTTGATGGCGTTCTTCGCCTTGATCTTGCCGTAGGTGCCGATCATGGCGACCTTGTCCGAGCCGTACTTCTCGGTCACGTACCGGATGACCTCGACGCGCCGACGCTCGTCGAAGTCGATGTCGACATCGGGCATCGAGATGCGCTCGGGGTTGAGGAAGCGCTCGAAGATCAGTCCGTGCGGGATCGGGTCGAGGTCGGTGATGCCCATGGCGTACGCGACGATCGAGCCGGCCGCGGAGCCTCGGCCGGGGCCCACGGCGATGCCCTGCTTCTTCGCCCACATGATGAAGTCGGCGACGACGAGGAAGTAGCCGGGGAAGCCCATCGAGATGATCGTGTCCATCTCGTACTCGACCTGCTTCATGCGGTCCTCGGGGATGCCCCCGGGGAAGCGGCGGGCCATGCCCCGCATGGTCTCCTCGCGGAACCAGGTGACCTCGGTGTACCCCTCCGGGATGTCGAACTTCGGCATGAGGTTCTTCTCGACGAACATGCCGTCGGTGGTGACCTGCTCGGCGACCAGGAGGGTGTTGCGGCAGCCCTCCTGCCAGGCGTCCGAGGAGTCGACGGCGTACATCTCGTCCGTGGACTTGAGGTAGTAGCCGGTGCCGTCGAAGCGGAAGCGGTCCGGGTCGGAGAGGTTCTTGCCGGTCTGGATGCAGAGCAGGGCGTCGTGCGCGGTCGACTCGTGCGCGTACGTGTAGTGGGAGTCGTTGGTGACCAGCGGCGGGATGCCGAGCTTCTTGCCGATCTCCAGGAGCCCGTCGCGGACCCGGCGCTCGATCTCGATGCCGTGGTCCATCAGCTCCAGGAAGTACCGCTCCTTGCCGAAGATGTCCTGGTACTCGGAGGCCGACTTCAGGGCCTCGTCGAACTGGCCGAGCCGGAGCCGGGTCTGCAGCTCGCCGGAGGGGCAGCCGGTGGAGGCGATGAGCCCCTCCGACCACTGGGAGATGGTCTCCTTGTCCATCCGGGGCCACTTCTGGAGCCAGCCCTCGGCGTAGGCGTCGGAGGAGAGCTTGAAGAGGTTGTGCAGTCCGGTGTTGTTCGCCGCCCAGATCGTCTTGTGGGTGTAACCGCCGGAGCCGGAGACGTCGTCCCGCTTCTGGTGCGGCTGGCCCCACTGGATCTTCCGCTTGTTGCGCCGCGACTCGGGCGCCACGTACGCCTCGATGCCGATGATCGGCGTCACCCCGGCCTTCTTGGCCGTGTGGAAGAAGTCGTACGCCCCGTGCAGGTTGCCGTGGTCGGACATGGCGATGTGCGTCATGCCCATCTCGTTGCACGCGTTGAACATGTCCTTCAGCCGCGCGGCACCGTCCAGCAGCGAGTACTGGGTGTGGACGTGGAGGTGCGTGAAGGGCGGCTTGGTCACGGCGGGAGGCCTCCGGAAAACAGGAGTCGACAGGCTGCGGGCAGTCTGGGGGGACAGCGTGGAAGTCTACGTCTCGCGACTGACAGACGTCGGGCACTCCCGGCTAGGGTCGCGCGTTGAGAGGCATGGAACGCCTGTCCCAATTGTCGTGAACATTCTCGCAGCACCCGGTACCAGGAGGCACCCTCGATGTCGGTCCCGCAGCCCACCGCGGCAGAGCGCGGTGAGCACATTCTCGCCGTCTTCGACACCGCCTTCGGCGAGCTCCTCGCCGCCGACCCCGCGGCCTTCCGCGTCAAGTTCCGGAAGATGGCCGGCTCCGCCTTCGCCTTCTACCGGGGGACGGCCTGCCTGTTCTACGCGGACCTGGAGAAGGAGGCCCACGGCGGCCCCTACCTGGACGAGCGCACCGGCCGGGTCTGGATCCACGGCGATCTCCACGCCGAGAACTTCGGCACCTACATGGACGCCAACGGGCGGCTGATCTTCAACGTCAACGACTTCGACGAGGCCTACGTCGGCCCCTTCACCTGGGACATCAAGCGCCTCGCGGCCTCGCTCGCCCTCATCGGCTACGCGAAGGCGCTGAGCGACGAGCAGATCACCCACCTCGTCCGGATCTTCGCGGCCTCCTACCGGGAGCGGATCCACGCCCTGGCGACCGGCACCGAGACCGACGACCTGCCGCCGTTCACGCTGGACACGGCCGAGGGCGCTCTCCTCGGCGCGCTCCGCGACGCCCGCGCCATGACCCGGTTCGGGCTGCTGGACTCGATGACGGAGATCCGTGAGTTCGAGCGGCGCTTCGCGCCCGGCGGCGGATCGATAGAGCTGGACGCGGCGACCCGGTACAAGATCCTCGCCGCCTTCGACGGCTACCTGGAGACGCTGCCCGAGGCCTCCCTCGTCCGCCCCGACTCGTACCGGGTGAAGGATGTGGTCGGGCGCCGCGGGATCGGCATCGGCTCGGCCGGCCTCCCCTCGTACAACATCCTCCTGGAGGGCCACAGCGACGCCCTGGAGAACGACGTCGTCATCTACATGAAGCAGGCCCAGACCCCTGCGGCCTCGCGCCATGTGACGGACCCGGCGGTGCGCGGCTACTTCCGGCACGAGGGACACCGCACGGTGATCTCGCAGCGCGCCCTGCAGGCGCACGCCGACCCCTGGCTGGGCTGGACCGAGCTGGACGGGGCGGGCCAGCTGGTCGCCGAGGTGTCGCCGTACGCGGTGGACCTGGACTGGTCGGACATCGACGACCCGCAGGACATCGCGGCCACGGTCGCCGACCTGGGCCGGGCGACGGCGACCATGCACGCGGCGGCCGACGACTCCAGCGACCAGTCGCTGGTGCCGTTCTCGACCGAGCGGGCCATCGACGCGGCGATCGCCGCCGACGAGGAGGGCTTCGCCGAGCTCCTGGTGGACTTCGCGCACAGCTACGGGGCACGCGCCAGGGCCGACCACCAGATCTTCGTGGATCTCTTCCGCAACGGCCGGATCCCGGGTCTGTAGGGACCCCCGGGACCGTCCACAGGTTCCCTTTAAGGACGTCTTACCGACCGGCATGGCACACTCCACGACGATGGACATGGCAGGGACGCAGCTGAGGGCGCTGCGGGCGGCGTTCTTCACGGCACTGGTCGTGACGCTGTCCGTGGCGTCCCACGTGCTGCTCTCACGCGTGCCGCTGCCGCTCGGGACGGTCGTCCCGGTCGCGGTCGGCGTCTTCGCCGTGGCGTACGCCCTGGCCGGCCGCGAGCGCGGCCTCGGCCCGATCGCCGGACTCCTCGTCCCGCTGGAGCTGGCGGCCGACACGCTCTTCACCAGCGGCCAGGTGATCTGTTACGGCGCCGCCGGCGGCCCGGTCGCCGGTTCGCTGCGCGCGGTGGGCGTGGAGGTGTTCTGCGGCGGCGCCGTCGGCACCCCGCTGCCCGGCGTGGCGGCCCCCGAGAGCGGCACCGCGGCCGCCCTGCTCGACTCCCCCGACCCGGCGCTGCCGTGGCTGCTGCTCCTGGCCCACGTGGGCGTCGGGCTCTCGGCCGCGGTCTGGCTGCGGGGCGGGGAGCGGGCGCTCGCCCGGCTGCTCGGCGCGATGGCGGCCTTCGCGTTCCGGCCGCTGCTGATCGTGGCGGCCCTCTTCCGTACCGGTGGCCCGGCGCCGCGGCGCTCCGGGCGGCCCGCGGGACGGCCCCGGTCCTCCCGCGCCCGGCTCCTCACGCACTCCGTGGGACGGCGTGGACCGCCGTGCCAGGGCTTCGCTCTCGTCTGAGCAGCGCAAGCACACAGGCACGCAGTCCCCCTTTCCTTCCCCACCCCACGGAGATCACGATCATGAGCGCACGCAACAACCAGGCCAACAAGGCTGCCGCCCGCGAGCGGATCCGCGTCGAGCGGGAGCGCCAGGCGAAGAAGGACCGGGCGCGCCGGCAGCTCGTCGTCGGCGTCTCGGCCCTGGCCGTGCTGGCCGCCGCCGGCGGCATCGGCTACGCCGTGGTGCAGTCCAACAAGCCCTCCCAGTGGGAGGCGGCGGCGAAGGCGACCGTGACGGCCCCGAAGAACACCTCGGGCACGAACGGCACGACCGTCGTCGTCGGCGAGGCGTCCGCCAAGAAGACCCTGGAGCTGTACGAGGACTCGCGCTGCCCCGTCTGCGCGACCTTCGAGCAGTCCGTGGGCGCCACGGTCGAGAAGGACGTCGAGGCCGGCAAGTACAAGATCAAGTACGTCGGTGCCACCTTCATCGACGACGCCGCCACGGGCGAGGGCTCGAAGAACGCCCTCTCGGCGCTCGGCGCGGCTCTGAACGTGAGCCCCGAGGCCTTCCTGAAGTACAAGGCGGCGCTCTACTCCACCACGTTCCACCCGGAGGAGAACGACGACAAGTTCGCCAAGGACTCCTACCTCCTGGAGGTCGCGGACTCGGTGCCGGCCCTCAAGGGCAACGCCGAGTTCAAGAAGAACGTCGAGAACGGCACCTTCGACGCCTGGGCGATGAAGATGTCGAAGGCCTTCGACGACAGCGGGGTGACGGGCACCCCGACCCTGAAGATGGACGGCAAGAAGGTGACCGTGGCGGGCAGCGACAACCCGCCGATGACGGCGGCCGAGTTCACCACGGCGATCGACGCGGCCCTGAAGGGCTGACGCGCCTCCCCTCGTCTCCCCCCTGACCCGCCCGCCGGCCCGCGCGGCGGCGGGTCGGGGGCCGAGGGACGCGGCCCGGTCCTCCCGGTCGTCGCCGACCCTCCCGGCGACCGTGGGGCGACGAGCCGGCGAACATTCCGGTACCCCACTCCCCACCCACCGTACTCGTCCGTAACCTGACTGGTCGTGACCAGTCGTTACCTCTCCCCCACGCGCCGCACGGTCGTCAAGGCCGCCGCCGTCACCGCCGCCGCCGCGCCCGCCCTGCTGGGCGCCGCCTCCACGGCCCAGGCCTCACCCGGCGCACCCGCGTTCCTCCACGGCGTCGCCTCCGGCGACCCGCTGCCCGACGGCGTCCTGCTCTGGACGCGCGTCACCCCCATACCCGAGGCCGTTCCCGGTTCCGGTCTCGGCCCGGACGTCCGGGTCGGCTGGGAGCTCGCCGAGGACCGGGCCTTCACCCGGGCCGTGGCCTCCGGCACGACCACGACGAGCGCCGCGTCCGACCACACGGTGAAGGCGGACGTCCGGGGCCTGCGACCCGCCACCTCCTACTGGTTCCGGTTCACCGCGGGCTCCGCCGTCTCCCCCGCCGCCCGGACCCGGACCGCGCCGGCCGCCGAATCCGCGGCGCCCGGGGTCCGCTTCGGCGTGGTCTCCTGCGCGAACTGGGAGGCCGGCCACTTCTCCGCGTACCGCCATCTCGCCAACCGCGCCGACCTGGACGCGATCCTCCACCTCGGCGACTACGTGTACGAGTACGGCAGCGGCGTCTACCCGGAGGCGAAGTACACCGTCCGGCGGCACGAGCCGCGCCACGAGACCGTCTCGCTCGCCGACTACCGCACCCGGCACGGCCACTACAAGACGGACCCCGACCTCCAGGCGCTGCACGCGGCCCACCCGGTCGTCGCCATCTGGGACGACCACGAGTTCGCCAACGACGGCTGGTCCGGGGGCGCCGAGAACCACACCCCCGGCGCCGAGGGGGAGTGGGCGGCCCGGGTCGCCGCGGCCAAGCAGGCGTACTTCGAGTGGATGCCGGTGCGCGCCTCGACCGAGGGCACGGTCTTCCGGCGGCTGCGCTTCGGCAGGCTGGCCGATCTGCACCTCCTCGATCTGCGCTCGTTCCGTTCCGCCCCGGCGAAGGCGGGCAGCGGCTCGGTCGACGACCCGGCGCGGAGCATCACCGGCCGCGCCCAGCTCGACTGGCTCAAGTCCGGGCTCGCGGGCTCGGACGCGACCTGGCAGCTGGTCGGGACCTCGGTGATGATCTCGCCGGTCGCCTTCGGCTCCGTGCCCGCCCACCTCCTGGAGCCGATCGCCGAGCTGCTGGGGCTGCCGAAGGAGGGGCTCGCGGTCAACGTCGACCAGTGGGACGGCTACACCGACGACCGCAGGGAGCTGCTCGCGCATCTGACGTCACGGGCGATCCGCAACACGGTCTTCCTGACCGGCGACATCCATATGGCCTGGGCCAACGACGTGCCGGTGAAGGCGGCCACGTATCCGCTCTCGGCGTCCGCCGCGACCGAGTTCGTGGTCACCTCGGTGACCTCGGACAACCTGGACGACCTGCTGCGCGTCGCCCCGGGGACCGTCTCGGCGGTGGCCGCGGGCGCCGTGAAGGCCGCCAACCGGCATGTGAAGTGGGTGGACATGGACCACCACGGCTACGGCGTGCTCGACGTGACCGCCGAACGCTCGCAGATGGACTACTACACGGTCTCCGACAAGGCGGATCCGGCCGCGACGACGGCCTGGGCGCGCTCGTACCGGACGCGGAGCGGAACGCAGCGTGTCGAGCGGGTGTACCAGCCGGTTCGCTGATGTTTTACTGACGAACCATCACCGTCGATTTTCAGCCATGATCCCTTCTGTTAACGGGAGATCACATCGCTACGGCGGGTGGCCGGTTTTAGAGATCGAATCCGGACACACCACCCGCCTCCGGCGCTCCGACTGTTACGTCGGCATCTCAAACTCCGGAAGGCGCACAAGAATTTCTTCCCGATGACCCGAATTGCCCCATGAATGATTGGGCTTGATCACTCCTCAACAGTGTCTGACATGGACGCGTAATCTCCCCGGCGTGGCGGAGGAAGTTCCTCCCCCCACCCCCCACGAGGAGTCACCATGCGTGCTCTTGCCCGTATATCCCCGCGTATGTCACGTCGGATGCTCGGTACCGCCGTCATGGCCGGAACCCTGGCCCTTGCCCCGCTCTCCGCCCCGGTCGCCAGCGGTACCACCGCCACCCTGGCCGGCGCCTCCGCCGAGGAGTGCGCGGACGACGCCACCGCCCTCTCCGGCGCCCGCAAGGTCCGCGGCGCCGACAGCCACGCCGCCGAGCCCAACGAGCTCACGGCCGCCAAGGCCAAGGCGATGGACGACGACCTGAAGAAGAAGCTGACCTCGGCCCGCTCGGAGGGACGCCTCAGCGCCTCCGCCGCAGCCGGCGCCACGGCGGTGAACATCCCCGTCTACTTCCACGTCATCCACTCCGGTACGACGGGCAAGCTCTCCGCCACCGCGATCAACAACCAGCTGAACGTCCTGAACGCGGCCTACGGCGGCCAGGGCACCGGCAATGTGAACACCAACTTCCAGTTCACCCTGGCCGGAACCGACTACACGGACAACGCCACCTGGTACAACCTGACCTCCGGCTCCACCGCCGAGAAGCAGATGAAGCAGACCCTCCGCAAGGGCGGCGCGGGCGCGCTGAACTTCTACACCGCCAAGCTGGGCGGCGGCCTCCTCGGCTGGGCGACCTTCCCGTCCTCGTACGCCTCGCAGCCGTCCATGGACGGTGTCGTCGTCCTCGACTCCTCACTGCCGGGCGGCTCCGCGGCCAACTACAACGAGGGCGACACGGCCACCCACGAGGTCGGCCACTGGATGGGGCTCTACCACACCTTCCAGGGCGGCTGCAGCGGCGCCGGCGACTCCGTCGCCGACACCCCGGCCGAGAAGAGCCCCGCGTACGAGTGCCCGACCGGTCGTGACTCCTGCACCAACAAGACCGGCGTGGACCCGATCCACAACTTCATGGACTACACGTACGACTCCTGCATGTACCAGTTCACCTCGGGCCAGGTGACCCGGATGAACGACCACTGGACCGCGTACCGCGGCTGACGCCTCGACGGGTTCCGCACAGGAAAGGTGCGGCGGGAGAAGTTCTCCCGCCGCACCTTTCCGCGTCCTCGGCCGACGTCCGCTTCCCGGGGACCGCCGGGGCCTCCTACAGGCTGTCGAGGAAGGACAGCGCGACCGACCAGGTCCGCCCGGCCGCCTCCTCGTCCCAGTCGGGCAGCTCCGGGTCCGTGTACAGATGGCCCGCGCCCCGGTACCGGTAGATCTCCACGTCCGCCCCGGCCCTGCCCATCTGCAGGTACCAGGCGGACAGCCAGTCGTCCGTCTCGAACGGGTCGGGCTCGGCCACGTGCAGCTGCACCGGCAGCTCGTCCACCGACACGTTCGGCGCGAGGTCCGAGGTGCCGTGGAGCAGCAGCAGACCCCGCGCCTTCTCGTCACCGAGGGCCAGGGTCTGCGCGACGGAGGCGCCGAGGGAGAAGCCCGCGTAGACCAGACCGCGCTCCGAGTACGGAGCGGCGGCCAGGATCGCGCGCTTCAGCAGCTCGTCCTTGCCGATCTCGTCCCGCTTCGCCATGCCCTCCTCCACCGACTCGGTGGTCCAGCCGTCGAACAGGTCCGGCACCCACACCTGGTGCCCGGCGGCCCGCAGCCGGTCGGCCGCGTGCTCGACGGCCGGGCGCAGCCCGTACACCGAGTGGAAAAGCATGATGTCCATGCGCGCCATCCTGCCACCCGCCGGCGCCGGCCACCGACCGCGGCGACGCCGCCGTCACCGCATGCTGCGGACGTCCAGGTGCCGCAGCACCCGGTCCACCACCTCCGGGTCGGCACCCGGTTCGCTGCGCGCCGAGAGCACCTCGTGCCGGGCGGCCGACATCAGCTCCCGCTGGATCCGCTGGACCGCCTTGAAGCGCTTCGTCCGCTCGACGAAGGCCGCTCTCCGCTCCTCGTCGACCATGTCCGGACTGATCCTTGCCCCGATGTCGTACGCCCCGCGCAGCAGCCGCTCCTGGACCTCCTCGGGCAGCTCCTCGACCTCCTCGATCTCCTTGAGCCTGCGCCGGGCGGCCTTCGCGGCCCGGACGGCGAGATCCCGCTCCAGGGCCCGCTCGGCATCCGCGTCGGCCCGGACACCGAGCTTCCGGACCAGCCAGGGCAGGGTGAGCCCCTGGAGGACGAGGGTGGCGATGATCACACAGAAGGCGATGAAGACGATCTCGTCACGGCCGGGGAAGGGCTCGCCGTCGTCGGTGCGGAGCGGGATGGCGAGCGCGAGCGCCACCGAGGCGACGCCGCGCATCCCCGCCCACCACATGACGACGGTCTCCCGCCAGCTCATCGGGATCTCCTCGTCGACGTCCCGGCGGGTGTGGAGCCGCTTCGCCAGCCAGGTGGCGGGCAGCAGCCACAGCAGCCGGACCCCGACGACCACCGCGACCACGGTGGCGCCCCAGCCGAGCATCTCCCAGCCACGCCCCTCGGCCACCCCGAAGACATGGACGAGCTCCAGACCGATGAGGCCGAAGGCGATGCCGGTGACGAGGGTGTCGACGATCTGCCAGAAGGTCTGGCCGGCGAGCCGGCCCATGACGTCGTCGGCGTCGGCCGCGTGCTCGGCGAGGAAGAGGGCGGTGATCAGGACCGCGAGGACGCCGGAGCCGTGCAGCTCCTCGGCGAGGACGTAGCTCACGAAGGGGACGAGGAGGGTGAGCCCGGTCTGGAGCGTGGCGTCCCCCAGAAGCCCGATGAGCTTGTTGGTGAGCCAGCCGAGCACCAGGCCGACGATCATGGCGACCACCGCGGACAGCACGAACTCGCCGATCGCATCGGGCCAGGAGAAGGCGCCGCTCACGACGGCGGCGATCGCCACGTGGTAGAGCACGATCGCGGTCACGTCGTTGAAGAGCCCCTCGCCCTCCAGGATCGACACGAGCCGCCGCGGCAGTCCCAGCGAGCCGGCGACGGCGGTCGCCGCGACCGGGTCGGGCGGTGCGACGAGGGCGCCGAGCGCGATCGCCGCGGCCAGCGAGATGCCGGGCACGATCGCGTGCGCGACCGCGCCGACGGCGGCCGTGGTGACGAAGACGAGGGCGACCGCGAGCAGGAAGATGGGCCGTCTGTTCGCCGCGAACTGACGCCAGGAGGTGCGCTGCACGGAGGCGTACAGCAGCGGTGGCAGGACCAGCGGGAGGATGAACTCCGGCGGGATCTCGACGTTCGGCACGAAGGGCAGCAGGGCCAGCGCGATCCCGATGAGTGTCATCAGGACGGGCGCGGGCAGTCCGAGCCGCTCTCCGAGGGGCACGGTGAGGAGGGCGCCGAGCAGCAGCAAGAACAACAGGGCCAATTGATCCACGGCCCCCACCCTGTCACGTATGTCCGTTTTCACCGCGACTGCCCCCTGCGCACGCCGGGACGCGGCGCGTGCTCCAGGGGGCAGGAGATGCCGCGGGTGGTGCGGTGCGGGCCCTCAAGGACCTTGCGCACCGCCCGGGGCAAGGCCCTACAGGACCTTGCGCATCGCGCGGTGCGGCATGTCCGCGTCCGGGAACTCGGGGCCGTACGCCTCGTAGCCGAGCCGCTCGTAGAAACCGAGCGCGTGGGTCTGCGCGTGCAGGTCGACCGCGGACAGGCCGCGCTCGCGCGCCACGTCCTCGACGGCCCTCACGAGCGCCGCGCCGACGCCGAGGCCCCGGGCGGCCTTCGAGACCGCGAGCCGGCCGAGCGAGCCCACCGAGGCGTCGGCGCCGGTCTTGCCGACCGCGTCCGCCCCGTGCAGCAGCCGTCCGGTACCCAGCGGCAGCCCGTCCCCGCGCACGGCGAGCACGTGCACCGCGGTCGCGTCGTACGTGTCGTACTCCAGCTCCCGCGGAACGCCCTGCTCCTCGACGAAGACCTCGCGGCGGACCGCGAAGCACGCCTCCCGGTCCTCGGTCCCGAGCGCCTCACGGACGCCGTAGGCGGTGGTCACCGGCTCTCCGCCGCGATCCGGTCCAGGGCCCGCTGGAGGTCCTCCGGGTACGTGCTGGCGAACTCGACCCACGAGCCGTCGCCCGGGTGCTCGAAGCCGAGCCGGACGGCGTGCAGCCACTGCCGGGTCAGGCCGAGACGCTTGGCGATGGTCGGGTCGGCGCCGTAGGTGAGGTCACCGACGCAGGGGTGGCGGTGGGCGGACATGTGCACCCGGATCTGGTGGGTGCGGCCCGTCTCCAGCTTGATGTCGAGCAGCGAGGCCGAGCGGTACGCCTCGATGAGGTCGTAGTGCGTGACGGAGGCCTTGCCGTCGGCCGTGACCGCCCACTTGTAGTCGTGGTTCGGGTGCCGACCGATGGGGGCGTCGATGGTGCCGCTCATCGGGTCCGGGTGGCCCTGCACCAGCGCGTGGTAGCGCTTGTCGACCACGCGCTCCTTGAACTGGCGCTTGAGCGAGGTGTACGCGTACTCCGACTTCGCGACCACCATCAGACCGGAGGTGCCGACGTCGAGGCGGTGCACGATTCCCTGGCGCTCGGCGGCGCCGGAGGTGGAGATGCGGTACCCGGCGGCGGCGAGGCCGCCGATCACCGTGGTGCCGGTCCAGCCGGGGCTGGGGTGCGCGGCCACACCGATCGGCTTCATGATCACGACGATGTCGTCGTCGTCGTGGATGATCTCCATGCCCTCGACGGGCTCCGCGACGATCTGCACGGGCGCGGCCGCGCCGGGCATCTCGACCTCGAGCCACGCGCCGCCGCTGACCCGCTCGGACTTGCCGACGACGGAGCCGTCGACCTGGACCTTGCCTGCGGCGGCCAGCTCGGCCGCCTTGGTACGGGAGAACCCGAACATACGGGCGATGGCGGCGTCGACGCGCTCGCCCTCCAGGCCATCGGGAACGGGCAGTGTGCGGATCTCGGGACTCGTACTCACTCGTCGAGTATGCCTTGTGCCGGACGCACTCCGTCCTGGGCTCAGTCCTTGTGGACGGTGCCGTCGGGGTCGAGACCCCGGAAGGACAGGATCACGATGAGGATGCCGCCGCAGACGATCGCCGAGTCGGCGAGGTTGAAGACGGCGAAGTTCGCGGGGGCGATGAAGTCGACGACCGCGCCCTCGAAGACCCCCGGCGAGCGGAAGATCCGGTCCGTGAGATTGCCCAGCGCACCGCCGAGCAGCAGACCGAGCGCGATCGCCCAGGGCAGGCTGTAGAGCTTCCGCGCCAGCCGGATGATCACGACGATCACGGCGGCGGCGATGCAGGTGAAGATGATCGTGAAGGCCTCGCCCATGCCGAACGCCGCACCCGGGTTCCGGATGGCGTCGAAACGCAGCAGGTCCCCGATCACCGGGATCGGCTCGCGGCCCTCCAGCTTGGCGACCACCAGCATCTTGCTGCCGAGGTCGAGCAGATAGGCCAGGACCGCCACCACGAAGAGGGCGAGGATCCTGCGCCTGCCCCTGGGCCGCTCCTCGGGAGCGGCCGACCCGTCGGGCATGGCCGTGTCGTCGGCGGCGGCCGACCCGTCGGAAGCGGCCGGATCCTCGGCCCCTGCTGAATCCGGCGTACCGATGATGCGCTCCGCCTCTGCCACGTGAGTGAGTCCCTCGACCTCGATGCCTGACCGTGCACCGAGGGTACGGCACAGGCGTACGAGACAGGCAGCCGAGATCGTCAGCCGCGCCGCTCCTGGCGCTGCTTGTCCTCGACGCAGAGCGTGGCCCGCGGGAAGGCCTGCATCCGCGCCTTGCCGATCGGCTTCCCGCACACCTCGCAGAGGCCGTACGTGCCCGCGTCGAGCCGCTCCAGGGCGTGCTCGCTCTGCTCCAGCATCTCCCGGGCGTTCGCCGCCAGGGCCAGCTCGTGCTCCCTGGTGATGTTCTTGGTGCCGGTGTCGGCCTGATCGTCGCCGGCGCCGTCGCCGGAGTCCCGCATGAGGCCGGTGAGCTCCTCCTGGGAGTGCGCCAGCTCGCTGCGCAGTCTCAGCACCTCCGACTGGAGCGCGGTACGGGCCTCGGTGACCTCCGCCGGGGTCCAGGGATCCTCACCGGGACGCACCGCGAGTTCGCCGGTGCGGGCCGTGGGCACGGCGGCCCCGTCCCCGGCGGTCGTGACGCCTCCCGCGGTCTTCTTCGCTGCCACGGTCCTGGCTCCTGTCTGCTTCTTCGCGGTCTTCGTGGCGGACGCCCTCTTGGCTGCCGCCTTCTTCGCCACGGGCTTCTCGGCCGCGTCCTCGGCGGCCGGCGTCGGTGCGTCCGCCTCCTCGGCGACCGCCTTCCGCGCGGCGGCCTTCTTCGCGACGGAGTTCTTCGATGCCGGTCTCTTCGCGACCGGCGTCCGCGCGGCCGTCTTCTCCGCGACCGTCGGCGGCTCCGCGACCGTCGTCTTCTTCCCGGCCACGTCCTTGGCGCCCTCGCCCGTTCCGGTGGAACCGGCGGCCGAGGGCTTCTTCGCGGCGGTCTTCTTCGCCACCATGTCGCGGCCCCTTCACATTTTGTGATCTTGCTCGCGAATCGTGCTGGGACGATAAATCGGCCCAAGGCCCGCGGCAACGGGGCTCGCCGCCGTTCCCACCCGCCCCCGCTTCCCTCGGGGCAGGCCTGCCTCCGTTGTGCCCAGCTCCCCGCCGGGTAATCCGTCCCGCCCCTCCCCCACATGGCCGCACTCCGAGTCCGACCCGCCCCGTATGGCCATTCGGGTCACGGAAAAACCGGTCTGCCGCCCCGTGCCGGGCCCCGTACACTGGCCACAGCGAAAGGCTTGGATGGGGACGAGTAGCGTCGTACGCAGCCATGAGCGACCCGGGGACGGTGAGAGCCCGGGGGCCCGCCCGATGTGAAGCATCACCCCGGAGCCGTCGGAAGAAAGCCGCAGCACAGCGCGGTGACTAGACCCGGCGTCGCGACCCCAATGAGGGGGCTCAGGGCGTATGCGCCCCGGGCCAAGGAGGGTGGTACCGCGGGAGCAGCGCTCTCGTCCCTCCGACGGAATGACGACAGTCCGCCGGAGGAACTCGATGACACCGCCGCAGTACCGCCAGGTGCCCGCCCAGGTCGACCTGCCCGCGATGGAGCACGCCGTGCTCGATTTCTGGCACGAGAACAAGGTCTTCGCCAAGACCCTCGAACAGTCCGAAGGACGCCCCGAGTGGGTGTTCTACGAGGGCCCGCCCACCGCCAACGGCATGCCCGGCGCCCACCACATCGAGGCCCGCGTCTTCAAGGACGTCTTCCCCCGCTTCCGGACCATGCGCGGCTACCACGTGGCCCGCAAGGCCGGCTGGGACTGCCACGGCCTGCCGGTCGAGCTCGCCGTCGAGAAGGAACTCGGCTTCGCCGGCAAGAAGGACATCGAGGCGTACGGCATCGCCGAGTTCAACGACAAGTGCCGCGAGTCCGTGACCCGGCACACGGACGCCTTCGCCGAGCTCACGACCCGCATGGGCTACTGGGTCGACCTCGACGACGCGTACCGGACCATGGACCCCTCGTACATCGAGTCGGTCTGGTGGTCCCTGAAGCAGATCTTCGACAAGGACCTGCTCGTCCAGGACCACCGGGTCGCCCCCTGGTGCCCGCGCTGCGGCACCGGCCTCTCCGACCACGAGCTGGCCCAGGGCTACGAGACGGTCGTCGACCCCTCCGTGTACGTCCGCTTCCCGCTGACCTCAGGCCCGCTGGCCGGCAGGGCGGCGCTCCTCGTCTGGACGACGACCCCGTGGACCCTGGTGTCCAACACCGCGGTCGCCGCCCACCCCGAGGTCACCTACGTGGTCGCCACCGACGGCGACGAGCGGGTCGTCGTCGCCCAGCCGCTGGTCGAGAAGGCGCTCGGCGAGGGCTGGGTCACCACCGGCGAGTCCTTCACCGGCGCCGAGATGGAGCGCTGGACCTACCAGCGCCCCTTCGAGCTGGTCGAGTTCCCCGCCGAGGCCCACTACGTCGTCAACGCCGAGTACGTGACGACCGAGGACGGCACGGGTCTCGTCCACCAGTCCCCCGCCTTCGGTGAGGACGACCTCAAGGTCTGCAAGGCGTACGGCCTGCCGGTCGTGAACCCGGTCCGCCCCGACGGCACCTTCGAGGAGGACGTGCCGCTGGTCGGCGGCGTCTTCTTCAAGAAGGCCGACGAGGCGCTCACCGCCGACCTGGACGCCCGCGGGCTGCTCTTCAAGCACATCGCGTACGAGCACAGCTACCCGCACTGCTGGCGCTGCCACACGGCGCTGCTGTACTACGCGCAGCCGTCCTGGTACATCCGCACGACGGCGGTCAAGGACCGCATGCTCGCGGAGAACGAGCGCACCAACTGGTTCCCGGACTCGGTCAAGCACGGCCGCTTCGGCGACTGGCTCACCAACAACGTCGACTGGGCGCTCTCCCGCAACCGCTACTGGGGCACCCCGCTGCCGATCTGGCGCTGCGAGGACGACCACCTGACCTGCGTGGGCTCGCGCGCCGAGCTGACCGAGCTGACCGGCTCGGACCAGTCGGAGCTCGACCCGCACCGCCCGTACATCGACGCGGTGACGTTCGCGTGCCCGGCCGAGGGCTGCGGCAGGACGTCGACCCGGGTCCCGGAGGTCATCGACGCCTGGTACGACTCGGGCTCGATGCCGTTCGCGCAGTACGGCTACCCGTACGAGAACAAGGAACTCTTCGAGTCCCGCTACCCGGCGCAGTTCATCTCCGAGGCCATCGACCAGACGCGGGGCTGGTTCTACACGCTGATGGCCGTCGGCACGCTGGTCTTCGACAAGTCGTCCTACGAGAACGTGGTCTGCCTGGGCCACATCCTCGCCGAGGACGGCCGCAAGATGTCCAAGCACCTGGGGAACATCCTCCAGCCCATCCCGCTGATGGACCAGCACGGCGCCGACGCGGTCCGCTGGTTCATGGCGGCCGGCGGCTCGCCGTGGGCGGCCCGACGGGTGGGCCACGGCACGATCCAGGAGGTCGTCCGCAAGACCCTCCTGACGTACTGGAACACGGTGGCCTTCCAGGCGCTGTACGCCCGCACGTCCGGCTGGGCCCCCTCGGCCGCGGACCCGGCCCCCGCCGACCGCACGGTCCTCGACAGGTGGCTCCTTTCCGAGCTGAACACGCTCGTCGCCGAGACCACCGAGGCGATGGAGTCGTACGACACCCAGCGCACCGGCAAGCTGATCTCGGCCTTCGTCGACGACCTCTCCAACTGGTACGTCCGCCGCTCGCGCCGCCGCTTCTGGCAGGGCGACAAGGCGGCTCTCCGCACCCTCCACGACGTGGTGGAGACGGTCACCCGCCTGATGGCCCCCCTGACCCCGTTCATCACCGAGCGGGTCTGGCAGGACCTGGTGGTGCCGGTGTCGCCGGACGCCCCCGAGTCGGTCCACCTGGCCACGTGGCCGGAGGCGGACACGACGGCGATCGACAAGACGCTGTCGGAGCAGATGCTGCTGGTCCGGCGTCTGGTGGAGCTGGGCCGGGCGACGCGCGCGGAGTCGGGCGTGAAGACCCGCCAGCCGCTCTCCCGGGCCCTGGTCGCGGCGACGGGCTTCGCGGCCCTCTCCGCCGACCTCCAGGCCCAGATCACGGAGGAGCTGAACGTCTCCTCGCTGGCGTCCCTGTCGGAGGTGGGCGGCTCGCTGGTGGACACCACCGCGAAGGCCAACTTCCGCTCCCTGGGCAAGCGTTTCGGCAAGGGCGTCCAGGACGTGGCGAAGGCGGTGGCGGCGGCGGACGCGGCGGCGCTGTCCCTGGCCCTCCGCTCGGGTGAGGCGCTCCTCACGGTGAACGGCGAGGAGATCGCCCTCACCCCCGAGGAGATCATCATCACGGAGACCCCCCGCGAGGGCTGGTCGGTGGCCTCCGACTCGGGCGCGACGGTCGCCCTGGACCTGGAGATCACCCCGGAGCTCCGCAAGGCGGGCCTGGCCCGTGACGCGATCCGCCTGATCCAGGAGGCCCGCAAGAACAGCGGCCTGGACGTGGCGGACCGCATCGCCCTCCGCTGGACCTCGACGTCCCCGGAGACGGCGGAGGCCCTGACGGCCCACGCGGAGCTGATCGCGGACGAGGTCCTGGCGACGGACCACGCCCAGGGCGAGGCGGACGACACGTACGGCGCCCCGTTCACGGACGACTCCCTCGGCCTGACCTTCCGCCTCCGCAAGGCGTAAGCAGCCCCCCGCGAAGGGCCCGACTCCCCAAGAGGGAGCCGGGCCCTTCGCCGTCCCACCCCACCTCGCCGCGGGCACCCCCCAGTGCGGAACGGGCGGGACGCGACGGCCTCCGCCCACCCCCGTCGTGGGCACCCGTTCCCCCTCCCCCAGGGCGGAACGGGCGGGGCACGACGGCCTCCGCCCACCCCCGTCGTGGGCAACTGTTCCGCTGGGGCGGAACGGGTGGGCACAACGGACGCCGCCCTTGCCGGGCGGTCAGGCTTCCGGGCCTGGACCCGCACCCGTGTGCGGCGCACTGGTGGTGCGGGTCAAGGCCCAGGGGGCGGACGCGCCGCCAAGGGCGCCGTCCCGTGTGCCCACCCGTCCCGCCCTGGGGGTCCCCCCGGACGGAGTCTGGGGGAGGGACGAATGCCCACACGGCAGTGGGGGCGGGCCGCGGCCCGCACGGCGGTGGCCCGAGCAAGGGACGGACCCAGGGGCCCGCGCGAGAAGCCGGGGGGGGCGGCGGGCAGGACCCCAGCGGGGCGCGGCAGGCCGTGAGCGAGACGCAGGCGGGGGCGCGACACGCCCCGAGCAAGGCGCAGGCGGAGGCGCGACAGACCCCGATCAAGGCGCCGCAACCGGGGGCGCGACAGGCCCCGCGAGCAAGGCGCAGCCCGCTCCGGGCTCAGGCACCCCCGGGCACGGCAAAGGGCCGGGCCCCCGGTTTCCCGGGGGCCCGGCCCTTCAGCCTGCCGACGGCTACGCGCTCATCGCGCGACCACGCGCCGTCAGTTGTCGTCCTCGTCGATCAGGAAGCCACGCATCGGCGCCGGCGCCTGCTGCATCGGCTGCGGTGCCTGCGGACGGACCGGAGCCATCGGCTGGGTCATGGCCGGAGACATCTGCTGCTGACCGCCGTAGGAGGGGGCGCCGCCCATGGACGGCCCACCACCCATCGCGCCGTTGCCGCCGTAGGACGGCGCGCTCGCGCCCGCCGAGGCCATCGACGGGGCCGGCGGCAGCGAGGCCGCAGCCGGGGTGCGCGGCGGGGCCAGCGAGTCGTCGGCCTGGGTCTCCAGCTGACGCAGCTGCGACTCGAGGTACGACTTCAGGCGCGTACGGTACTCGCGCTCGAAGCCGCGCAGGTCCTCGACCTTGCGCTCCAGCGTGGCGCGGGCGGACTCCAGGGAGCCCATCGCGACGCGGTGCTTCTCCTGCGCGTCCCGCTCAAGAGCGTCCGCCTTGGCGCGGGCGTCCCGCTCCAGGCCCTCGGCGCGCGAGCGCGCCTCGCCGACGATCTTGTTGGCCTCGGAGCGGGCCTCGGCGATCGCCTGGTCGGCGGTCTGCTGGGCCAGCGAGAGGACACGCGCGGCACTGTCGCCACCGGGGCCCTGGGCGGGCTGCTGCTGCTGCATCTGCGGCGGCATCTGCTGCTGCATCTGCTGCTGCGGGTGACCCATGGGGCCGCCCTGCATCGGGCCGGGACCCATCGGGCCGCCCTGCATGGGGCCGGGGCCCATGGGCCCGCCCTGCATGGGGCCCGCGGGAAGCTGGGGGGCACCGGACGGCAGCTGCGGCGGGCCCATCTGCGGCGGCTGCTGCTGGACCGGCGGTCCGGATATGGCGGCGGGCACGGGCGCGCCGGGACCGACGGGACGATCCTGCGGCTCCGGGGGCTTGCGCATCCCCTGCTGCTGCTGGTTCTGCGCGGCGGCACGGGTCGCGGCGGCCAGCTTGGCGCGCAGGTCCTCGTTCTCGCGGAGCAGACGGGTCAGCTCGCCCTCGACCTCGTCGAGGAAGGCATCGACCTCGTCCTCGTCATAGCCTTCTCGGAGGCGGACGGTCGTGAACTGCTTGTTCCGCACGTCCTCGGGGGTCAGCGGCATCTCTTCTTCACCTCTACGTAGTCGTCGGCAGTCGGCAAGACCGTATCGTCCACATTCACCTCGCGAAGCTGCTCACGATGGAGATCAGGATGTAGACAATGATCATCAGAACGAAGAAGGACAGGTCGAGTGCCACGCCCCCGAGACGCAGCGGCGGGATGAGTCGCCGCAGAAGCTTGAGCGGTGGATCGGTGACAGTGTAGGTGGCCTCAAGAGCGACCACCATCGCCTTACCGGGTTGCCATGAACGGGCGAACTGGAAGACGTAGTCCATGACAAGTCGGACGATGAGGAGGACGAGGAAGCACATCAGCACGATGTAGACCACCTGTAGTGCGACGCCCATCCCGTGTTTCCCTCTCCCCTGACCTACGTGCTCTCGCTTGTCCGGCCGCTTCGCGACCGGTCCGTCCGGTTCTCGTGTTCTCAGCTCTGGTTGAAGAATCCGCCCTCTGCGATCCGGGCCTTGTCCTCCGCCGTGACATCGACGTTAGCAGGCGACAACAGGAACACCTTCTGCGTCACGCGCTCAATGCTGCCATGGAGCCCGAAGACGAGTCCGGCGGCAAAGTCGACAAGTCGCTTCGCGTCCGTGTCGTCCATCTCCGTGAGGTTCATGATCACCGGGGTGCCCTCACGGAAGTGTTCCCCGATGGTACGGGCCTCGTTGTAGGTCCTGGGGTGCAGCGTGGTGATGCGGTAGGGCTCCCGCTCGGACACGACCTTGGGCATGATCACCGGTGCGTTCTTCTCCATGCTCGGACGTTCGGGTGTGATGGATGCCACGGGGGCAATTCGGGCCGGACGTCCACTTTCGGCGAGTACCGGGACAGGATGGACCATCGGTTCCCGGGGGGCCGGGGGCTGCACCACTCGTACCGGTTCCTCACGCTCCACCTGGCGCGGAGGGGTGTGGCGCCGCTCGCGCTCGGGCTCGGGCTCCAGCTCGGGTTCGAAGTCGTCGTCGGGGTCGAAGCCCCGGCCGTCGTACCCATCGTCCTCCACGAGGCCGAGGTAGACCGCCATCTTGCGCATCGCGCCGGCCATTCTCTGAGTCCTCCGCTCTGTGGTGGATCGCCATACTGGCCAAATGTCGCAGCGTCACCAAGTGCCCGCGATCCACGGGCCACCCCGCCGTTCTGCGGAATGACCATATTTTCTGCTGTGGTCCGACTTGCTTCGCGACGTTACCCGAGCTTCGGGCGGACTCCGAGTACCGCCGTACCGACGCGTACGTGTGTCGCTCCGGCGGCGACGGCCTCTTCGAGATCCGCACTCATCCCTGCTGACACCATGTTCGCAGCCGGACGGGTCGCGCGCAGGGCAGTCGACAAATCCATCAACCGGTCGAAGGCGGCACGTTGCCGGCCCGCGTACGGACCGGCGAGCGGGGCGACGGTCATCAGTCCGTCGAGCCGCAGTCCCGGGGCGGCGTCGACCGCGGCCGCCAACTCCTCGATCCCGTCCGGTGCGACACCGCCGCGGTCGCCCCGCTCGCCGGCCTCGGCGTCGAGCGCGACCTGGAGGAGGCAGCCGAGTTCTCGGTCCTCCTTCTCCGCGGCCGCGGAGAGGGAGGAGACGAGCTTCAAGCGGTCGACGGACTGCACCACATCGGCATAACCCACCACGGATCTGACCTTGTTGGTCTGCAACTGGCCCACGAAGTGCCAGGTCAGATCAAGGTCGGCACAGGCGGCCGCCTTGGGGGCGGCGTCCTGGTCCCGGTTCTCGGCGACGTGCCGTACGCCGAGTCCATGGAGGATTCTCACGTCGCTCGCGGGGTAGGTCTTGGTGACCACGACGAGCGTCACCTCTTCCCGCGCGCGCCCTGCCGCCGCGCAGGCGGCGGCGATGCGCGCCTCCACCCGGGCCAGGTTCTCGGCGAGTTCCGACGTGCGGTCCGTCATCAGTTCTTCCCTGCCGCGAGTCCGGGGGTCGTCCCCCCGGTGGACACAGCGTCCAACCAGACATATCCCGCGAGTCGCCCCGTGGTGCGATCGCGGCGGTACGAGTAGTGGTCACCGGATTCCCGCGTGCAGACCGTACTGGCCTGCCGGTCGGTGACGCCCAGCCGTTCGAGCTGGGCGTGCACTCCGGCGGTGACGTCGACGGCCGGGGTGCCCCAGCTCGTCTCGGCCCAGGCGGCGGGTTCGGTCTCCGCGACCTCGGCCCGCATGGCCTCCGGCACCTCGTAGCAGCGCCCGCAGACGGCGGGGCCGGTGCGGGCGACGATACGGGCGGGGTCGGCGCCGAGTTCGATCATGGCCGCGACCGCGGCGGGAACGACTCCGGCGACCATCCCGGGGCGCCCGGCGTGGGCTGCGGCCGCGACTCCGGCGACGGGGTCCGCCAGCAGGACCGGGACGCAGTCCGCGGTGAGGACCGCGAGGCCGAGTCCCGGCCGGGAGGTGACGAGCGCGTCCACCGACGGGATCGTGTCGGTGACCCACGGCCCGTCGACCTCGGCGACATCGGCGCCGTGCACCTGGTTCATCCAGACCACCCGCGCCGGGTCGAGCCCGAGGGCGCCGGCGGCGAGGGTCCGGTTGGTGCGTACGGCTTCGGGGTCGTCCCCCACCGCGCCGCCGAGGTTCAGCTCCTCGTACGGAACGGCGCTCACCCCGCCCCACCGGTCGGTGAAGGCGAAGTGCGCGCCGTTCGCGTCGAAGCGCTGTCCTATCACTTCAGGAAGTCCGGGACGTCCAGCTCTTCGGCCTGGCTGTCCGCGTACGGACGGGCCGGCGGGACGACCGGAGGAGCGGTCGGCAGCGGGGCCTCGTTGACCGCCGGGGCGGGCTCGACCGGAGCCTGGACCGGCTCCTCGCGCGGGGCGACCGTGCCGAGGCCGCCCAGCGGGCGGGAGGGCTCGACGTGGCGGGGCGCCGGGGCCGGCTCCTCGCGCTTGGCCGAGACCGAGCCGATGATGTTGTCCCGGCGGGCCGGCGGCTGGCCGCCGTCGAAGCCGGCCGCGATGACCGTGACCCGGACCTCGTCGCCGAGGGCGTCGTCGATGACGGCGCCGAAGATGATGTTGGCCTCGGGGTGGGCCGCCTCGCTGACCAGCTGTGCGGCCTCGTTGATCTCGAAGAGACCGAGGTCGCTGCCGCCGGAGATGGAGAGCAGCACGCCACGGGCGCCGTCGATGGAGGCCTCGAGGAGCGGCGAGGAGATCGCCATCTCCGCCGCCGCCACCGCGCGGTCGTCGCCGCGGGCGGAGCCGATGCCCATGAGGGCCGACCCGGCCTCGGACATGACCGACTTGACGTCGGCGAAGTCGAGGTTGATCAGACCCGGGGTGGTGATGAGGTCGGTGATGCCCTGGACACCGCTCAGCAGCACCTGGTCGGCCGACTTGAAGGCGTCGAGCACGGAGACCTGGCGGTCCGAGATCGACAGGAGTCGGTCGTTCGGGATGACGATGAGGGTGTCGACCTCTTCGCGGAGTTCGGCGATGCCGTCCTCCGCCTGGTTGGCGCGACGGCGGCCCTCGAAGGTGAACGGCCGGGTGACCACACCGATCGTGAGGGCGCCGAGCGAGCGCGCGATGTTGGCGACGACGGGGGCGCCGCCGGTGCCGGTGCCGCCGCCTTCGCCGGCGGTGACGAAGACCATGTCGGCCCCCTTGAGGACCTCCTCGATCTCCTCACGGTGGTCCTCTGCCGCCTTGCGACCGACGGCCGGGTTGGCCCCGGCCCCGAGGCCGCGGGTGAGTTCACGGCCGACGTCGAGCTTGACGTCGGCGTCGCTCATCAACAGCGCTTGCGCGTCGGTGTTGATCGCGATGAACTCGACGCCCTTGAGACCGACCTCGATCATTCGGTTGATGGCATTGACACCACCGCCGCCGACACCGATGACCTTGATGACTGCGAGGTAGTTCTGCGGTGCTGCCACGTCGAAGGCCTCTCGCCTCGAGTTACGTGTCGTCGCTGCGCGGTTGGTCGCGCCGCTCCGACGGATGCCGATTGGGACGGTCCGAAACGCCGACCCGAACCCTAACGTTGAAGTTTAGGGTTACCAGTGTCGCTGTTCGCTGGACTCTTCCGAACAGGACACTAAGTCGACAAGTGGCGCACGTTCAACGAACACGCCGAACCTCCCGTTTTTCTTTTCACCCTATGTGATCACCCGTAGCGCTGGCCAACCAGGGTGCTGGCCAGGGGAGATACCCGTCAACTCCCGGACGATGCGGGCGCCGTGGGGGCACTTACATCGAAGTGCCCCGCTTTGGGAGTGGCCTTCAGGAGCGCGGTGAGGACCCGGGCCTTGACCGGACCGTGCTCGCCGCTGCCCCAGAAGACGCTGCGCCCCCTGGTCAGCTCCAGAGTGACGGAGTCGTACGAGGTGACACGCACGACACGAGTGTCCCGGGCGATTTCCGCCGGGAGTTCACCCCGGACGCGCACCGCCTCCCCGAGCAGCCGGTCCGCGCCGAAGCGGCGCAGGCTCGGGGAGGAGGCGCTGTCGAGGACGAGTCGGGGGACGCCCCGGGGGGCGGTGTCGACGGTGGCGAACCGCACACCGGTGGCGTCCACTTCGATGAACTTTCCGCCCTTTTCCATCAGGAGAACAGGCTTCCGTTCCGTCACTTTCAGCCCGATTCCGTGCGGCCAGGACCGTACGACGTCCACCGAATCGATCCGCGGAAACCTTTCCCGAAGACGCGCCTCGATGACCTCGGTGTCGACGGTGACGAGCGGCGCGCCCATCGGGACGGCGGCGACGGCCTCGACCTCGCGCGGGGTGAGGACCGCCGTGCCGGAGGTCCTCACCTGCTCCACACGGAACCAGGAAGAGCCGTACAGGGCCCAGAATCCGCCGGCCCCGAACAGCAGAACGGCGAGGGCGACGAGGAGCGCCCGGGTGCCGGGCACCCGGAACTTGCGGTTCCGGGTGCCCGTTCCGGACGAATCCTCCGACGACTCCTTCGACGTGCTCGCGCCGCGCTTCTCGGCGGTCGTCGGTCCGGCTGCCACGTGGCGTCTCCTGCCCTCAGCCGCCGCGCTACGCCTGTCGGCGGGCGGCGATCGCCTCGTACACCATGCCGACGAGCAGGTCGTCGGCGTCCCGGCGGCCGAACTCGGCGGCGGCGCGGGACATCTCGTACAACCGGTGCGGATCGGCCAGTACGGGCAGGACGTTGCCCTGCACCCACTGCGGCGACAGCTCCGCGTCGTCGACGAGGAGTCCACCGCCGGCCTTGACCACCGGCTGGGCGTTGAGCCGCTGTTCCCCGTTGCCGATGGGCAGCGGGACGTAGGCGGCGGGCAGCCCGACGGCGGAGAGCTCGGCGACGGTCATCGCTCCCGCGCGGCAGAGCATCATGTCGGCCGCGGCGTACGCGAGATCCATCCGGTCCACGTACGGTACCGGCACGTAGGGCGGCATTCCGGGCATGTTGTCGACACGCGGCATTTCGTTCTTCGGGCCGACCGCGTGCAGGATCTGGATGCCGGAGCGCTGGAGCACCGGGGCGATCTGCTGGACGACCTCGTTGAGCCGCCGGGCGCCCTGCGAGCCGCCGGAGACCAGCAGCGTCGGCAGGTTCGGGTCGAGCCCGAACGCGGCGCGCGCCTCGGGCCGCACCCGGGCGCGGTCGAGGGTCGCGATGGTGTGCCGCAGCGGGATGCCGATGTAGCGGGCGTTGCGGAGCTTGCTGTCCGGGGTGGCGACGGCGACCCCGGCCGCGTACCGCGAACCGATCTTGTTGGCCAGGCCGGGCCGGGCGTTGGCCTCGTGGACCACGATCGGCACCCCGAGGCGCTTGGCCGCGAGATAGCCGGGCAGCGCCACATAGCCGCCGAAGCCCACCACGCAGTCCGCCTTGGTGCGCTCCAGGACCTGCTCGGCGGCCTTGATCGTGCCGCGCAGCCGCCCGGGGACGGTGATCAGCTCGGGGGTGGGCTTGCGGGGCAGCGGTACGGCGGGGATGAGGGCCAGCTCGTAGCCCCGCTCGGGCACGAGCCGGGTCTCCAGACCCTTCTCCGTGCCGAGCGCCGTGATCCCCACGCTGGGGTCCTGCCTGCGCAGGGCGTCCGCGAGGGCCAGCGCGGGCTCGATGTGGCCGGCGGTCCCCCCGCCGGCGAGTACGACATGCACCGAAATTCACCGCTCTCCGGACGGGCGCTTCTTGACGCGCCGTCGCATCGACTTCCATCTCACCCCGGCCCGCTTGCCCCAGCCGGGGCGGCGCATGGCCAGGGCCGCTTTCGCGGCGGGTTCCTGTCGCGCGAAGGCGATGAGGAGCCCGACGGCGAACATGGTCGGCAGCAGGGCCGACCCACCGTAGGAGAACAACGGGAGCGGGACACCGGCGATCGGCAGCAGACCGAGCACCGCACCGATGTTGATCACGGCCTGAGCCGTGATCCAGGTGGTCACACCTCCCGCGGCGAACCTCACGAAGGGGTCCTCCGTGCCTCCGGCCACGCGGATACCCGCATAGCCTAGAGCCGCGAACAGGGCGAGTACCGACAGCGTCCCCGCGAGACCCAGTTCCTCACCGGTGACCGCGAAGATGAAGTCGGTGTGCGCTTCGGGGAGTTGGCCCCATTTCTCGACGCTCGCACCGAGTCCGGAACCGAACCATCCGCCCGAGGCCAGAGCATAGATTCCGTGCGCCGCCTGGAGGCAGGGGGCTCCCTCGCCACCGGGGTCGGTCGCGCCGATGCAGTCGAAGCGCTTCATCCGGTTGGCGCTCGTCTTGATCAGCAGGAAGCCGATCGCGCCGGCCACCGTGAGCACCCCGACGAAGAGCCTGGTGGGCGCCCCGGCGGTCCACAGGAGCCCGAAGAGGATCGCGGCGAGGATGATCGAGGTGCCCATGTCCCCGCCGAGCATGATCAGCCCGAGCAGCATGAAGGCTCCCGGGACCAGGGGCACCAGCATGTGCTTCCACTGGCTCAGGAGCCGCGTGTCGTGCTTGCGGGCCAGCAGATCGGCCCCCCACAGGATCAGCGCCAGCTTGCCGAACTCGCTGGGCTGGAGCTGGAAGGGGCCGCCGAGGGAGATCCAGTTCTGGTTGCCGTTGACCGCGTGCCCTATCCCGGGGATCTGCACGAGCACCATCAGGAAGACGGCGCCGACCAGGATCGGGTAGGCGAGGGCCCGGTGCAGCTTCACCGGCATGCGTGAGGCGATCAGGAGCAGTCCGGTGCCGAGGAGCGCGGCGAAGAACTGCTTCCGGAAGAAGTAGGAGGGTACGAGGTCGTAGCGGAGCGCCGTGATCATCGAGGCGGAGTAGACCATCACGAGCCCGAGCGCGGTGATGAGCATCCCCGCACCGATGATCACGTAATAGGCCGTGAGCGGCCGGTCCCAGGCCTTCCGTCCCCGCTCGTAGAGGCGTCGTACGCCCCCGCCGCGCGTCCGTCGCGGGGTCGCGGGGGTCCGCCCTCCGCCGCGTACGGCGGAAGGCCCACGTGTCCCCGCGATCTTGCTCGGCATGGTCGCTGCCCCCTCCGGTCGTGCCCGGTCCTGCCGGACCCTCCCACTGGTCGGGTCAGGCGTCCCCGGTGGCGGCGAGGGCGCGGACCGCGTCCGCGAAGGCCTCGCCCCGCTTGTTGTAGTTGGTGAACATGTCCATCGAGGCGCAGGCCGGGGCGAGGAGGACCGTGTCCCCCGGTCGGGCGAGCCCGGCCGCCTCGCGGACCGCCTCGGACATCGCCCCAGTGTCGGTCCGGTCGAGGTCCACCACCGGTACCTCCGGGGCGTGTCGCGCCAGGGCTTCGCGGATCAGGGCCCGGTCGGCGCCGATCAGCACGGCCCCGCGCAAGCGCTTCGCCGACTTCTGGACGAGCTCGTCGAAGGTCGCGCCCTTGGCGAGGCCCCCGGCGATCCAGACGATCGGGTCGTAGGCCGCCAACGAGGCTTCCGCGGCGTGGGTGTTGGTGGCCTTGGAGTCGTCGACGTACGTGACTCCCCCGATCTCCTCGACCAGTTCGATGCGGTGCGGGTCGGGCCGGAAGGCCTTCAGCCCGTCCCGCACGGCCTTCGCCTCCACGCCGAAGGCGCGGGCGAGGGCGGCCGCGGCGAGCGCGTTGGCGATGTTGTGCGGGGCCGGCGGCTGGACGTCGGCGACCTCGGCGAGCTCCTGGGCGTTCTTCTGCCGGTTCGGGACGAAGGCCCGGTCGACGAGGATGCCCTCGACGACGCCCAGTTGGGACGGTCCGGGGGTGCCGAGGGTGAAGCCGATGGCCCGGCAGCCCTCCTCGACGTCGGCCTCGCGGACCAGGTCCTCGGTGGCCGGGTCCGCGACGTTGTAGACGCAGGCGACCTGGTTGCCCTCGTAGATCCGGCCCTTGTCGGCGGCGTACGCCTCCATGGAGCCGTGCCAGTCGAGGTGGTCGGGCGCCAGGTTGAGCACGGTGGCCGAGTGGGCGCGGACCGAGGGCGCCCAGTGCAGCTGGTAGCTGGAGAGTTCGACGGCGAGCACGTCGTACGGCTCCTCGCCGAGGACGGCGTCGAGGAGCGAGACCCCGATGTTGCCGACGGCGGCGGTCCGCAGTCCGGCGGCCTCCAGGATCGAGGCCAGCATCCGTACGGTCGTCGTCTTGCCGTTGGTGCCGGTGACCGCGAGCCAGGGGGCGGCCCCGGGGCCGCGGAGGCGCCAGGCGAGCTCGACGTCGCCCCAGATCTCCACGCCCGCCTCGGCGGCGGCGGTGAAGAGCGGCTTGTCGGGCCGCCAGCCGGGGGTGGTGACGATCAGCTCGGTGCCGGACGGCAGGGTGGCCCCGTCGCCGAGGCGGACGGTGATGCCCTCCGCCTCGAGCTCCGCCGCCTGGGCCCGGGAGCGCTCGTCGTCGCCGTCGTTGACGACGGTCACGAGCGCGCCGAGGCCGTGGAGGACGCGGGCGGCCGGGATGCCCGACACCCCGAGCCCCGCGACGGTGACCTTCTTGCCGTTCCAGTCGAGCTGTTCCGTCACTTGTCCGCTGCCCATCCCGCGTAGAAGAGGCCCAGGCCCACGATCACGCACATGCCCTGGATGATCCAGAACCGGACGACGACCAGGACCTCGGACCACCCCTTGAGTTCGAAGTGGTGCTGGAGGGGTGCCATCCGGAAGACGCGCTTGCCGGTCATCTTGAACGAGCCGACCTGGATGACCACGGACATCGTGATCAGTACGAACAGGCCGCCGAGCAGGGCCAGCAGGAGCTCCGTACGGGAGCAGATGGCGAGACCGGCGAGGGCGCCGCCGAGGGCGAGCGAGCCGGTGTCACCCATGAAGATCTTGGCGGGCGAGGTGTTCCACCAGAGGAAGCCGAAGCAGGCGCCCATCAGGGCGGAGGCGACGACCGCGAGATCGAGCGGGTCGCGGACCTCGAAGCAGGCGTTCGGGTTGGTGAGGGTCAGCGCGTTGGCACAGGACTCCTGGAACTGCCAGAGCCCGATGAAGGTGTACGCGCCGAAGACCATCACCGAGGCGCCGGTGGCCAGTCCGTCCAGACCGTCCGTCAGGTTCACGCCGTTGGACATGGCGAGAATCATGAAGAGCGCCCAGATCACGAAGAGCACCGGGCCGATGGTCCAGCCGAAGTCCGTGATGAACGAGAGCTTCTCGGACGCCGGGGTGAGACCGCGCGAGTCGGAGAACTGGAGCGCGAGCACCGCGAAGGCGATGCCCACGATCAGCTGGCCGGCCATCTTCGCCTTGGCCCGCAGGCCGAGCGACCGCTGCTTGACGATCTTGATGTAGTCGTCGAGGAAGCCGACCAGACCCATGCCGGCCATCAGGAAGAGGACGAGCACTCCGGAGTAGGAGATGGGCTCGCCGGTGATGACCTTGGCCAGGGCGTACGCGATGAGCGTGGCCAGGATGAAGGAGATGCCGCCCATGGTGGGCGTGCCCTTCTTCCCGGCGTGGCCGCGGGGGCCGTCGTCGCGGATGAACTGCCCGTATCCCTTGCGGGCAAGGAGCTTGATCAGCAGCGGGGTGCCGATCAGGGTCAGGAAGAGCCCGATGGCCCCCGCGAAGAGGATCTGCCTCATCGGACGGCGACCTCGCCCTCGGTGTCGAGGAGAGCCAGGGCGACCTGTTCGAGACCGACCGACCTTGAAGCCTTCACAAGGACGACGTCCCCCGGGCGCAGCTCACTGCGCAACAGGTCGACAGCCGCCTGCGCGTCGGACACGTGCACCGACTCCTCACCCCACGAACCCTCGTTATATGCGCCCAGTTGCAGCCAGGACGCTTCCCTGTCCCCGACCGCCACGAGCTTGCTGACGTTGAGCCGGACGGCGAGCCGTCCGACCGCGTCGTGCTCGACGAGCGATGCGTCACCGAGCTCGGCCATCTTGCCGAGCACCGCCCACGTACGAGCCCCTCGGGCCTGTGCGGCCCTGCCCATGGCCGCGAGCGCGCGCAGGGCGGCTCGCATGGACTCGGGGTTCGCGTTGTAGGCGTCGTTGACGATCGTCACGCCGTCCGGACGCTCGGTGACCTCCATGCGCCAGCGCGACAGGGTGCCGGCCTCGGAGAGCGCGGTGGCGATCTCTTCGACAGGCATGCCCAACTCGTGCGCGACGGCGGCCGCTGCGAGCGCGTTCGACACGTGGTGCTCACCGTACAGGCGCAAGGTCACGTCACTGCACCCGGTGGGTGTGTGAAGCCTGAAAGAAGGCTGTCCGGACTCTGTGAGGTGGACGTTCTCGGCCCGTACGGCCGCTTCGTCCGCTTCGCCGAAGAAGATCACGCGGGCCTTGGTGCGGCTCGCCATCGCGCGGACGAGCGGGTCGTCGGCGTTGAGGACCGCCACCCCGCCCTCCTCTGCCGACGGCAGCGCCTCGACGAGCTCGCCCTTGGCCACGGCGATCTGCTCCCGGCCGCCGAACTCGCCGATGTGGGCGGTGCCCACATTGAGGACGAGGCCGATACGCGGCGGGGTGAGGCCGGTGAGGTAGCGGATGTGCCCGATGCCGCGGGCGCCCATCTCCAGGACCAGGTGCCGGGTCTCGTCGCTCGCGCGGAGCGCCGTGAGCGGCAGGCCGATCTCGTTGTTGAGCGAGCCGGGCGTCCACACGGTGGGTGCGTGCCGGTCGAGGACCTGGGCGATCAGGTCCTTCGTGGAGGTCTTGCCGGCCGAGCCGGTGAGGGCGACGACATCGGTACCGAGCCGTTCGACGACCGCTCGGGCGAGGGCCCCGAGCGCCGTCTGGACGTCGTCCACGACGATGGCGGGAGCGCCGACGGGGCGGGCGGCCAGCACGGCCGCCGCACCCGCGGCGACGGCGCGCTCCGCGTAGTCGTGTCCGTCGACGTGCTCACCGGCGAAGGCCACGAAGAGGCTGCCGGCCCGCACCTCACGGGAGTCGATGACGACGGGCCCGGTGATCCGGGTGGCCGGATCCGGTATGTCGTGCGCGCGCCCGCCGACGATTTCGGCGATCTCGGCGAGGGAGAGGGCGATCACTGCTTCATCCCTGACTGTTCTGGTGGCTGTCTGTGCCGCCGGGCGCGGCGGCCTGGGTGTGCAAGCGGTCGGCGATGGCCTCGCGCAGGACCTGGCGGTCGTCGAAGGGGCGTACCACTCCGGCGATCTCCTGGCCCTGCTCGTGGCCCTTGCCCGCGACGAGGACGGTGTCTCCCGGCCTGGCCCGGGCGACGGCCGCGGCGACGGCCGCGGCACGGTCGGCGAGGACGAGCACCTCGCCGCGTCCCTCCGCGGGCACCTCGGCGGCGCCCGCGAGCATGGCGGTGAGGATGGCGAGCGGGTCCTCGGAGCGGGGGTTGTCCGAGGTCAGGACGGCGGTGTCGGCGAGCCGGGCCGCGGCGGCGCCCATCGGGCCGCGCTTGGTGGTGTCCCGGTCGCCGCCGCAGCCGATGACCACGTGCAGCTTGCCCTCGGTGACCTCGCGCAGGGAGCGCAGGACCGATTCGACGGCGTCCGTCTTGTGCGCGTAGTCGACGACGGCGAGGTACGGCTGGCCGGCCTCGACCCGCTCCAGGCGGCCCGGGACGCCGGGGACGGCGGCGACGCCCTCGGCGGCGCTCTTGGGGTCGATGCCCGCGGTGGCGAGGGTGGCGATCGCGGCGAGGGTGTTGGCGACGTTGAACGGGCCGGGCAGCGGGGCGGTGGCGTGGATCCGCTCGCCCTGGGGGCCGACGGCGGTGAACGTCGAGTCGTGGGAGCCGAGGACGAGGTCCTCGGCACGCCAGTCGGCCTCGGTGCGGCCCTCGGCGGAGAAGGTGACGACCGGGACGGTCGCCTCTCCGGCGAGCCTGCGGCCGTACGCGTCGTCGAGGTTGACCACGCCGAGGCGGCTGCGCTCGGGCGTGAAGAGCCCGGCCTTCGCCCGGTAGTAGTCGTCCATGTCGGAGTGGAACTCCATGTGCTCCGGGCTGAGGTTGTTGAAGACGGCGACGTCGAAGACGCAGCCGTCGACCCGGCCGAGCACGAGGGCGTGGCTGGAAACCTCCATGGCGACGGCGTCGACGCCCCGCTCTCGCATGACGGCGAAGAGCGCCTGGAGGTCGGTGGCCTCGGGGGTGGTCCGCTCCGACTTGATGCGCTCGTCGCCGATGCGCATCTCGACGGTCCCGACGAGTCCGGTGCTGTGCCCGGAGCCGCGCAGTCCGCCTTCGACGAGGTAGGCGGTGGTGGTCTTGCCGGAGGTACCGGTGATGCCGATCTGGAGGAGGTCGGCGCCGGGCCGCCCGTAGATCTCGGCGGCGAGTTCGCCCATCCGGCCGCGCGGGTTCTCCACGACCAGGACCGGCAGGCCGGTGGCGGCGGCGCGCTCGGCGCCCGACGGGTCGGTGAGGATCGCGGCGGCGCCGAGTCCGGCGGCCTGGGCGACGAAGTCGGCTCCGTGGGCGCGGGCGCCGGGCAGGGCCGCGTACACGTCGCCGGGGCGCACGGCCCGGGAGTCGTGGGTGATGCCCGAGATCTCGGCGGTCCCGGGGGCGTCGACCCCCAGGTGCGCGGCCAGGTCGCCCAGGGGTGTCGGGCGGGCCTGCTCCGGCCGGGGCGGGGCGGTTCGGTACTGATCAGCGTGTGGCACGGCGGTGAGCGTACCGGGCCCACCCTGTGGGGGGCCAAAAGAGCCCGGGGCCTCGCCGGAGTTCGATTTCCGGTTCCCGGAATGGGGGGTGATCGTTGTCACTGGTGCTCCCGGAGTGTCACGGGGTGGGTTCGAAGGTGACCGGCAGTCGGGCGGGCTCGCTGCCCGTGGGGGCGACGTGGAGTGTCTTGAGGGCGAACTCCATGACCTTCTTGTAGATGGGGCCGCAGATCTGGCCGCCGAAGTAGCTGCCCTTGGTGGGGTTCTGGATGGCGCAGTAGACGGTGATCTCCGGGTCGTCGGCGGGGGCGAACCCGGCGAATGAGGCGGTGTAGCCCTTGTAGCGGCCTAGTTCGGGGTCGACCCGGTTGGCGGTGCCGGTCTTGCCGGCGACGCGGTAGCCGGGGATCGCGGCCCTGGTGCCGGTGCCCTCGCGGTCGTCGACCACGGACTCCAGCATCTTGGCGAGTGTGTCGGCGGTCCGTTCGCTCACGACCCGGGACTCCTTGGCCTTGGGGGCCGGGGTGAAGCGACCGTCGGGTCCCTTGGTGCCGCGGACGAGGGTCGGTTCGACGCGTACGCCTCCGTTGGCGATGGTCGAGTACACGGAGGCGGCCTGCATGGCGTTGACGGAGAGGCCCTGGCCGAAGGGGATCGTGTACTGCTGGGAGGTGGACCAGTCCTGGGGCTTGGCGAGGATGCCGGGGGTCTCGCCGGGGTAGCGCAGACCGGTCGGGCTGCCGATGCCGAACTTGCGCAGATAGCCGTGGAGGACCCGGTTGGACTCCGCCTGGGTGGCGCCGAGCTGGCCGGTGGCGAGGATGGTGCCGATGTTGCTGGACTTGGCGAGGACGCCGTTGAGCGTCAGGTACCAGGTCTTGTGGTCGACGTCGTCCTTGAAGAGCCGGTCGCCGCGGTGGAGCCGGTTGGGGACGGTGACATGGGTGTCGGGGGCCGCCTTTCCCTCCTCCAGGACGGCGGCCATGGACATGACCTTGCTGGTGGAGCCGGGCTCGTAGGCGTCCTGGAGTGCCGCGTTGCCCATGGAGGCGGCGTTGGCGGCGGAGAGGTCGTTGGGGTCGAAGCCGGGGGCGTTGGCCATGGCGAGGACCTCGCCGGTCCGGGTGTTCTGCACGATGACGTAGCCCCGGTCGGCCTTGGACTTCTTCACCTGCTCGGTGATGGCCTGCTGGGCGGCCCACTGGATGTCCCGGTCGATGGTCAGCTCGATGTCGGAGCCGGGAACGGCGGGGGTGCCCCGGGAGCCCGCGGTGGGCACCTGGCGGCCGCCGGACTGGGTGAAGCGGATCTTGCCGTCCTGCCCGGCGAGCGCCGGGTCGAGCATGGACTCCACGCCGCCGGCTCCCTTGCCCTCGGCGTTGACGTACCCCAGTATCCCGGCGGCGAGCTCGCCGTTCGGGTAGACGCGCTTGGTGCTGGGCTCGCTGAGGACGCCGCCGAGGAGGTTCACGCCGTTGCCGCCGGCGGAGCGCTGGGCCTTCTGCCCGTAGACCCGCCGGAGGTCCTTGATCTGGTTCCAGACCTGCGGGGTCTGCTTGCGGGCCAGCAGCGTGTAGCGGGACTTGGGGGTACGGAGCTTCTTCGCCAGCTCCGCGGGCTCCTTGCCGAGGAGCGGGGCGAGGAGGGCGGCGGCCTGCTCGGGCGCGTCGGGGACCTTGGACTCCTCGGGGGTGAAGAGCTGGGGGTCGGCCGTGATGTCGTACGCGTCGACGCTGGCGGCGAGCGCGATGCCGTTGCGGTCGGTGATCTCGCCGCGTTCGGCGGAGAGCGTGTACTCCTGGAAGCGGTACTTGTCGGCCTTGGCCGCGTACGCGCTGGCGTCGACGGCCTGGACCTGGAGGAGCCGCACCACGAACGCGAGCATGACCAGGGTCAGGCCGAGGGAGACCAGGCGCAGCCGGGGCCGGGGGCTGCCGAGCCGGATGGTCCGGGGCTGCCGGGCCGGCGGCCGGGGCGCGGGGCGCCGGCCGGCCGGGCGGGGGGCGGGGCGGGACGTGCGGGCTCCGGCGGAGGCGGGCCGGGGGCGCGCGGGCCGGGCGGGGCCGGGGACGCGGCGGCGCGGGGGCTCCTTGGGGGGCACTGCTCGGTCACCTGCCGGAAGTGGTCGTAGGGGTGGCGGGTGCGGGCGCCCGCCGTGCGGGGCCGGACCCGGTGGAGCCCGACGTGGTGGGACGTGCGGCGCCGGGTGGGCCGGTGTCCGTCTCGGTCGGGTCGGTGTTCGCCCTCGGTGTTCCCGTGTTCCCCGGGTACGGAGCGTTCGCCGGGTACGGAGCGGTGCTCGCGTGGCTGCCGAACGTGCCGATGCCCGCGCCGGTGGCGGAGGTACGGGGCTCCGTGGTGGCGCTGGTCCGCGTGGCGTCCGTGGTCGCGGGGGCACCTGTGCTCGGCGGTGCCGATGCGGCCGTGGAGGTGGGCGACGGGGGCTTCGGCGTGGCCTTCGTCGGCTTCGGCGACGGAGTCGGGCTCGGCTTCGGGGCGACGGCGACCGAGGGCTCACCGAGCACCTTGCCGTCCGGGCCGAGGAAGGCCGGGCTGCCGCCCGGGACCATGCCGAGCTCACGGGCCCGCCGCTCCAGCGCGTCGGGGGCCGCGTAGTCGTCCACGTCCCGCTGGAGCGCCTGCTCCTCGTCGGTGAGCTCGGTGGTGCGGTCCTTGAGCTCGTTGAGCTGGAAGGAGCCCTGGTTGAGAGCCGAGTTCAGCAGGAGCAGGCTGATCAGGCCGCCGCCGAGCAGGACGACGACCAGCAGGACGAAGGGGGTGCGGGCGGCCGAGCTGGGCCCCGACGGCATGAGCCGCCCGAGCCGCGCGGCCCGCCCTTTGAGCGGCCCCTTCGCCGTGCTCACAGGACGTCTTCCCGGATCCGCTCGGCGCCCCGGAGCCGGGCCGGGGCGGCGCGCCGGTTCTCGGCGACCTCTTCCTCGGTGGGCAGCTCGGCACCCCGGGTGAGCAGCTTCAGCCGCGGCTGGTACTTCTCCGGGACGACCGGCAGTCCGGGCGGGGCGGTGGTCGCCGCGCCGGCCGCGAAGACCTGCTTGACGATCCGGTCCTCCAGCGACTGGTAGGAGAGGACGACGACCCGCCCGCCGACGCCGATGGCCTTCACGGCCGCCGGGATGGCCTTCTCGACGCTGTCGAGTTCGCGGTTGACCTCGATGCGCAGGGCCTGGAAGGTGCGCTTGGCCGGGTTGCCCCCGGTGCGCTTGGCGGCCTGCGGCAGGGAGTCGCGGATCAGCTCGACGAGCCGGGCGCTGTTGCTGAACGGCTCCTTCTCGCGCTCGCGGACGATCGCCGAGACGATCCGCTTGGCCTGCTTCTCCTCGCCGTACGCGCGGAGGATGCGGACCAGTTCGCCGGGCGCGTAGGTGTTGAGGACCTCGGCCGCGCTGATGCCGGTCGTCTGGTCCATGCGCATGTCGAGGGGGGCGTCCTGCGCGTAGGCGAAGCCGCGGTCGGCCTCGTCGAGCTGCATGGAGGAGACGCCGAGGTCGAAGAGGACGCCGTCCACGGTGGCGAGGCCCAGCCGGTCGAGGACCTCGGGCAGCTCGTCGTACACGGCGTGGACGAGGGTGGCGCGTTCCCCGTACGGGGCGAGCCGCTCACCGGAGAGCCGCAGGGCCTCCTTGTCGCGGTCGAGGGCGACGAGCCGCGCCTCGGGGAACCGCTTCAGGAGTGCCTCGCTGTGGCCGCCGAGGCCCAGGGTGCAGTCGACGACGACCGCGCCGGGGCGCTCCAGTGCGGGGGCCAACATGTCCAGGCACCGCTGGAGCATGACCGGGACGTGTCGGTCGTTGCTCAATGCGCCCTCTCAGATCCGGCGCGGAGGTACCGGCGAGCGGAAGGAGGCCGAGCCGTAGGTACCGCCGCACACACGGGGGAGAAACCGCGGAAATCGCTCGTTGTCTCCGTGAACTTCGCGTCACTTTAGTCCACGGGACCCGCCGGTCAACCAACCGGCTGGCGCGTCGCACGGCGCCGGACATCCGGCCGGACATTCCGGAAGGCTCACCCTTTCGGGGAGGGTCGCCGGGCCCTGTGGGCTAGCTCACAACAAGACTCATTGAGGTTCTTTGTCCCCTCTCACAGCAGGCCTGAAAGGGCTGTGCCCATTAACGTCGGAAGCATGTCGACCTCCGCGCACCCCTCCGCCGACGCCATAGACACCGGCCGCACGGTCACCGACCGTCTCGTCGAGGCGAACGAGCGCTACGCCTCCCGCTTCACCGACCCCGGCATGGACGCACGCCCCGTGCTGCGCGTGGCGGTCGTCGCCTGCATGGACGCCCGTCTCGACCTCCACTCGGCCCTCGGGCTCGAACTCGGCGACTGCCACACCATCCGCAACGCGGGCGGCGTGGTCACCGACGACGTGATCCGGTCGCTCACCATCAGCCAGCGCGCCCTCGGCACCCGCAGCGTGATGCTGGTGCACCACACGGGCTGTGGCCTGGAATCGCTCACGGAGGACTTCCGGCACGAGCTGGAGGACGAGGTCGGCCAGCGCCCGGCCTGGGCCGTCGAGGCCTTCCGCGACGTCGACCAGGACGTACGGCAGTCGATGCAGCGGGTGCGGACCTCCCCGTTCCTCCTGCACGCCGACGACGTGCGGGGCTTCGTCTTCGACGTGACGACGGGCCTGCTCCGCGAGATCGACCCGGCGTAAACACCCAAACCCCGGCATTTCCCTCGCACTTGTCCACCCGCGAGTGACACGACCCGGCCACGCGAACAAGAATGCCTCCATGACACCCCCCGAAGAGTCCCCGGGGGCAGGTGTCCGTGTTCCGGAAGGCCGAGGAGGGCCGGGTGACGACCTATGACGATCGAGCGAGCCTCACTGATCTGACCACCACTGTGGAGAGAGTCCGCAGATCGGTGGAGAGTGTGATCGAGGGCAAGCCCGAGGTCGTACGGCTTTCGCTGACCGTGCTGCTCGCCGAGGGACACCTCCTCATCGAGGATGTCCCCGGCGTCGGCAAGACCATGCTCGCCAAGACCCTGGCCCGGTCCATCGACTGCTCGGTGCGGCGCATCCAGTTCACCCCCGACCTGCTGCCCTCGGACGTCACGGGCGTGTCGATCTTCGACCAGCAGCGCCGGGACTTCGAGTTCAAGCCGGGCGCGATCTTCGCGCAGATCGTGATCGGCGACGAGATCAACCGCGCCTCGCCGAAGACGCAGTCCGCGCTCCTGGAGTCCATGGAGGAGCGGCAGGTCACCGTCGACGGCCAGACGTACGAGCTGCCCAGCCCCTTCATGGTGGTCGCCACCCAGAACCCGGTCGAGATGGAGGGCACCTACCCGCTGCCCGAGGCCCAGCGCGACCGCTTCATGGCCCGGGTCTCCATCGGCTACCCGAGCGCCGAGGCCGAACTCCGGATGCTCGACGTGCACGGCTCCGTCTCCCCGCTGGACGACCTCCAGCCGGTCGCCCACGCCCACGACATCCTCAAGCTGATCGAGGCGGTGCGCGCGGTCCACGTCGCCGACGCCGTACGCCGGTACGCGGTCGACATCGTCTCCGCCACCCGCACCCACGCCGACCTGCGACTCGGCGCCTCCCCCCGGGCCACGCTCCATCTGCTGCGGGCCGCCAAGGCCTCCGCCGCGCTCAGCGGTCGCGAGTACGTGCTGCCCGACGACCTCCAGGCCCTCGCCGCGCCCGTCCTCGCCCACCGGCTGCTGCCGACGGCGCAGGCCCAGCTGAACCGCCGCAGCGCCGAGCAGGTCGTCCAGGACATCCTGCAGCGCACCCCCGTCCCGGCCGCGGCCCCGCCCGCCGGACCTCTCTACGGCCAGCAGCAGCCCGGCGGCCGGATCCTGTGATGACCACCGCTGCCGTGCCGGACGGACAGCGGGGCGACGAGGACGACCGGGGCGGTCTGCGGACCGCCCTCGGCGGTCTCACCACCCGTGGCCGCTCCTTCCTCGCCGCCGGGGTGGCCGCCGCCGCCTGCGCGTACGTCCTCGGCCAGGCCGATCTGCTGCGCGTCGGACTGCTGCTCGCCACACTGCCGCTGATCTGCGTCCTCGTGCTGCACCGCACCCGCTACCGGGTCGCGGCCTCCCGCCGGCTCACCCCCCAGCGGGTGGAGGCGGGCGCCGAGGCACGGGTCCAGCTGCGGATGGAGAACGTCTCCAAGCTCCCCACCGGGCTGCTGATGCTCCAGGACCACGTGCCCTACATGCTGGGGCCGCGCCCCCGCTTCGTCCTCGACCGGGTCGAGGCGGGCGGCCGGCGCGAGGTGTCCTACCGGGTCCGCTCCGACCTGCGCGGCCGCTTCCCGCTCGGCCCGCTCCAGCTGCGGCTCAACGACCCGTTCGGGATGTGCGAGCTGACCCGCTCCTTCAGCGCGTACGACACCCTGACCGTCGTACCGCGCACCGAGGCCCTCCCGGCGGTGAAGCTCTTCGGCGAGGCCTCCGGCCACGGCGACGGGCAACAGCGCTCGCTCGCCCTCGCCGGCGACGACGACATCATCCCGCGCGCCTACCGCCACGGCGACGACCTGCGCCGGGTCCACTGGCGTTCCACCGCCCGCTACGGCGAGCTGATGGTCCGCCGCGAGGAGCAGCCGCAGCGGGCCCGCTGCACCGTCCTCCTCGACACCCGGCGGGTCGCCTACCAGGGCTCCGGCCCCGACTCCGCCTTCGAGTGGGCCGTCTCGGGCGCCGCCTCCTCCCTGATCCACATGCTGGAGCGCGGCTACGCCGTCCGGCTCGTCACCGACACCGGCAGCGCGATCCCCGGCGAGGGCGCCGAGGGCTTCGCCGGCTCGGCCCAGGACTCGGCCGAGTCGGCCGGTCTGATGCTGGACACCCTCGCGGTCGTCGACCACTCCGAGGGCGGCTCCCTCAGCCGCGCGTCGGAGGTGCTGCGCGGCGGCGGCGAAGGGCTGCTCATCGCCTTCATCGGCGACCTCGACGAGGAGCAGACGGCACTGACCGCCCGGATGCGCGGCCGCGCCGGCGCGGCCGTCGCCTTCGTCCTGGACTCCGGGTCCTGGCTGACCGGCGGCTCGGTCGCCGGGTCCGTCGAGAAGCGGGTGCGGCAGCTGCGGGAAGCGGGCTGGACGGCACTGGCCGTACCGCCCGGGGCCCGGCTCGCCGACCTGTGGCAGCAGGCGGCCGGAGCCCGGGCGGAATCCGGCGCCGACACCTACGGAGGATGGTCATGAGCGGGCGCGCACGGCTGACCCTGGCCGCCTGGGGCGCCACCCTGATGGCGGCCGGAGCGATGCTCCCCCTGGTGAAGCCGGCCACCTGGATCTTCACCGCGGCCTTCGTCCTCGCCCTGGTGAGCGGGGTGGGCACCCTGACCCGGCGGGCACCGCTCGCCCGGCCGCTGACCCTGCTCGCCCAGCTCGTCGTCGCGCTGCTCGCGCTGACCGCGATCTTCGCCCGCGAGCAGGCGATCCTCTGGTTCCTGCCCGGCCCGCAGGTCTTCACCCACGCCGCCGAGCTGTTCGCGGCGGGCGCCGAGGACGTCGGCCGGTACGCGATCCCCGCGCCGGACACCGAGGGCATCCGGCTCATGCTGGTCGGCGGGGTCGTCGCGATCGGCCTGCTGGTGGACACCCTCGCGGTCACCTTCCGCAAGGCGGCCCCGGCCGGACTTCCGCTGCTCGCCCTGTACTCGGTGGCGGCCGGTCTCTCCGGTGGCGGCGCGGGCTGGCTCTGGTTCCTGCTCGCCGCCTCCGGCTATCTGCTGCTGCTCCTCGCCGAGAGCCGCGACCGGCTCTCCGCGTGGGGGCGGGTCTTCGGCGGCGCCCAGCGCTCCGGCCGGCCCGGCACGACCGTCGGCAGCGGCGGCACCGCCTTCGCCCCGGCGCGCACCGGCCGCCGGATCGGCGCCGTGGCCATGGGCGTCGCCATGGTGGTGCCGCTCGCACTCCCCGGCTTCACCGGCGGGCTGTTCGGCGACGGCGACGGGGAGGGGTCCGGTGGCATCGGCAAGGGCGGCACCATCTCGGCCGTGAACCCGCTGGTCTCCCTCCAGGACAATCTGCGCCAGCCGGAGGACCGGGAGGTCCTGCGCTACCGGACCAACGCCCGCGACACCTCCGGCATGTACCTGCGGCTCGTCGCCCTCGACCAGTTCGACGGCACCTCGTGGAAGTCCTCGGTCCGGCCGATCGAGGACGTCCCCAAGCAGCTGCCCTGGCCCGACGGGCTCTCCCAGCGGGTTCAGAGCACCGAGGTGACCAGCAACTTCGTCGCCTCCGACGGCTACGAGCAGAAGTGGCTGCCGATGCCGTATCCGGCCGGGCGCGTCGAGATCGACGGGCGCTGGCGGTACGAGCCCGCCGGCCGGATGCTCGTCGGCGACGACAAGCAGACCACCCGCGGCGCCCGCTACACCGTCGCCAGCCTGGACGTGCAGCCGACGTCCGAGCAGCTGGCCGCCGCCGGACCGCCCCCCGAGAAGCTGCGCAGCGAGTACACCAAGGTCCCGAACTCGCTGCCCGCCGATGTGAGGGCGACCGCGCTCCGGGTCACCAAGGGCGCGCGCAACGACTACGAGCAGGCGGTGAAGCTCCAGGACTGGTTCGCCGAGGACGGTGGCTTCCGCTACGACGTCGACGTCGAATCGGGCACCGGCGTCCAGGCGATCTCCCGCTTCCTGAAGGACAAGGAGGGCTTCTGCGTCCACTTCTCCTTCTCCATGGCGGCGATGGCCCGCTCGCTCGGCATCCCGGCCCGGGTGGCCGTGGGCTTCATGCCGGGCACCACGCAGACCGACGGTTCTCTCTCGGTCGGCATCCGGGACGCGCACGCCTGGCCCGAGCTGTACTTCGAGGGTGCGGGCTGGACACGGTTCGAGCCGACTCCCTCGCGGGGCTCCACCCCGGCGTACACCCGGGCGGACACGCCCTCGGGTACGGCCACCGGGCCGGCGCAGCCCCAGCAGAGCGCCTCGGCGCAGCCGTCCGCCGCGCCGAGCGCCTCGGAGAGCTGCACCCCGCAGGAGCGCCGGCTCGGCGACTGCGGTCCGGAGGAGGAGGTGGGCGCCGCGGCCTCGGACGGCTCCGGCCCCGACCCGCTGACGGTGGTCCTGCTGACCCTCGGCTCCCTGGTCCTGCTCTCCCTGCCTCTCCTCCCGCTGCTCTGGCGGACCCGGGTGCGGGCCCGCAGGCTGGGCTCGGCCGGGGTGCGCGGCCCCGAGGAGACGGCGGCGCGGACGCTCGCGGTCTGGCGGGAGATCAACGACACGGCCTGGGACTACGGGGTCGAACCGGACGAGTCGCGTACGCCGAGAAACAGCGCGGCGCGGATCGTCCGCCTGGGTGAGCTGGGCGGCGAGGCCGCGGACGCGGTGCACCGGGTGGCACGGGCGGTGGAGGAGGCGCTGTACGCGCCGCGTCCGCGTCCCACCGCGGGCCTGGCGGAGGAGGCGGCCCGGGTCCGGGCGGGCTTCCACGCCTCGGCCGACCGTCGCACCCGTCTTCGCGCGACCCTGGCGCCCCGCTCGGCGGCGCGCGTCCGCTGGGCGCTGTCGGCGCGCTGGTCGGAGACGACGACGAGCTGGTCGCTCAAGCGGCACACCCTGCTGTCCCGGGTGACGCCCCGGTTCCGCAGAACGCCCCGCGAATCGGCCTGACGTCCTGGGGAGGGCCGGCCGCGTCCGGCCCTCCGCGCGCCGCACCCGACGGAACGGGACCACCCGCCCCGTCGGACACCGCCACCTCCACGTGCCCGGACCCCCGCCGCCCGTCGCTTCCCCTCCCCCACGTGCGCGAGGTGCGTCACGCGGCGGCGGCGCGCTGCCGGTGCTCCCGCGGACACGACGCGGCCGGTGCTCCCGCGGACACGACCGAGCCCCGTGGGCCCGCGTCGTCGCGCGGGCCCCACGGGGCTCGGTCACACAAAAGGGTGCGGGGCCTCCGCTCAGGGGGCCGTCAGTGGCCGCCGCCCTGCTGTTCGTCGCGGCGGCGCTGCCACCGCTCTTCGATCCGATTCATCATGGAGCGTCGCTGCCGGGTCTGACGGCCGCCGGCCGCCGTTCCACCACTGGCCTGCTGCTCGCCCGGCTTCGGCGCCTTGCGCCATCCGGTGACCGCCAGGACCGCGCAGCCCAGCATGACGAGGAATCCCACCACGCTGATCCAGATCTGCTGTGCGACCATTCCGGCCATGAGGAGCGCGATACCCACCAGGAAGCCGGCGACTGCCTGGTAGACCCGTCGCCGGGTGTACGTACGCAGTCCGCTTCCCTCGAGCGCTGTCGCGAACTTGGGATCTTCGGCGTACAGCGCTCGCTCCATCTGCTCGAGCATTCGCTGCTCGTGCTCCGAGAGCGGCACGGAGTCCTCCTAGTCGTCGGTCGCGGGGGCGACCGGTTTGCGGCCCTTTCAGGATAGGCAGGGAATCGCCCCCGTGAAACCCGCCCTCAATGCCGAATAGCCAATCCGGGCCGCCATGCGGATCGGTTGCTGAGGCGTTGATTCCCCAGGCCCTTCTCCGTCATGCCGGATACTGTCCCCCGATCATACGGGGCGGAGCCTCATACCGGGCGGGCTGTGGCGTACTCCATGGAGTGCGCCGCCCGCACCGCCGGACGGGTGGCCGTCCTGCTCAGGCCCGCTTCTCGCCCAGCACGTGCAGTTGCGTGGCGATGGCGTGGAAGGAGGGCAGCTCGGCGGCCGCCGCCTCCAGCTTGAGCAGGGCCTCGGCCGCGCCGGGCTCGGTGTCGACGAGGACACCGGGGACGAGGTCGGCGAAGACCCTGACCCCGTGCACGGCGCCGACCTCGAGTCCCGCCCCGTCGGCGAGCTCGGTGAGCTGCTCGGCGGTGAACCGCCGGGGTACGGGGTCACCCGCGCCCCAGCGGCCCGCCGGGTCGGAGAGGGCGTTCCGGGCCTCGGTGAAGTGTCCGGCGAGAGCGCGTGCCAGGACGGCGCCGCCGAGTCCGGCGGCGAGCAGGCTGAGGCTGCCGGCCGGCCGGAGCGCGGCTACCGCGTTCCGTACGCCCTCGGCGGGGTCGTCGACGTACTCCAGGACACCGTGGCAGAGGACGGTGTCGTAGGCCTCGCGGCCGACCACGTCGAAGAGACCGCTGATGTCGCCCTGGACGCCGGTGACGAGGTCGGCGACCCCGGCCTCGGCGGCCCGGCGCTCCAGCGCGAAGAGCGCGTTGGGGCTGGGGTCGACGACCGTGACCCGGTGGCCGAGGCGGGCGACCGGCACCGCGAAGTTCCCGGAGCCGCCGCCCGTGTCGAGGACGTCGAGGCTGTCCTTCCCGGTGGCCTCGACCCGGCGGTCGAGGGCGTCCTTGAGGACGTCCCAGACGACGGCGGTACGCAGGGAGGCGCGCGACGGGCGCGACGTCGCCTCTCGACCGAAGACAGGGGAAGGGTCCGGCACGGCTGTTGACTCCTCGGTGACGGGTACGGACGCCCCCCACCCTATGGCCTCGATCCCGGCTTTCGGATCATCCTCCGGCCTCGTCGGCGCCCGGCTGACGGGGCAGCACCGGCTGGAGCGCGAGCAGTCGCTCGACCAGGCGAAGGAACTGCGCGGAGTCCCTGAGCAGGTCGTCGGCCTCGCGCCGGGTCGCCGCGCCGGCGATCCCGGCCTCGGCGCGGGCCCTGCGCCGGGCGCCGGAGGCGAAGAGGGCGCTCCACTCGGTCAGCTCGGGGGCGAGCTCGGCGAGGAGCTCCCAGGCGCTCCGTATCCGCTGTCGGCGGCGGTCGGTCTCGGGCCTGGCGCGGGCGGCGAGGACGGCGGCGGCGGCTCGCAGGGCGGCGAGGTGGGCGGCGGCGTACCGCTCGTGGGGGCGGTCGAGGGCGGCGGCCTCGACGAGCCCGGCGCGGGCCTTGGCGAGGAGGTCGAGGGCGGCGGGCGGGGCGGCGGTGCGGCGCGGGACGGGGTGGATGTCGGACGCGGGTCCGGACTGCGCGGGGGCGGGACGGCGGCGGGGCGCGGCTGATGCGGAAGGGCTTGCCATGACGAGTCCTCCTGTCGTCGCGTGACGGCGTTGTGGCCGTATGTGTCCATCGTGCCCGGCCCCACTGACAATCACGCCGACCTGGGGTTTTGCCTGAACGCCCGACTCGGGGGTAACTTTTGAACTGACCAGTCAGTTCAAAAAGGGGAATCGGGGGGTGGGCCCGTGGGAGCGGAAGCCGAGGAGCGGCCGCACGGCGCCGCCGTCGTCGCGGACGGCTTCGGGCTGAAGGGGCCGCGCGGCTGGGCGTTCCGGGAGGTCTCCTTCCGGGCCGGGCCGGGCGCGCTGATGGCGATCGAGGGGCCGTCGGGTTCGGGACGCACCTGTCTGCTGCTCGCGCTCACCGGCCGGATGAAGGCCAAGGAGGGCACGGCCGAGGTCGGCGGCCTCGCACTGCCCCGGAAGATGGCCGCGGTGCGCCGGATCAGCGCCCTCGGCCAGGTACCCGGCGTCAGCGAGCTCGACCCCGCGTTCACGGTGGCCGAGCACCTGAACGAGCGGGCCCTGCTCCAGCGCCGGTACGACGGTTCCGTCCGGACCCTCCTGCGGCGCCCGGCCGAACGCAGGGCGATCTCGCGGGCCCGGATCGAAGAGGCCCTGGCGGCCGCGGGGCTCGACCTGGCCGCCCTGCCGAAGGGCGGACGGACCTCCGTACGGGATCTGGAGCGGCTCGAAGCACTCCGGCTCTCCATCGCCCTGGCCCTGATCTGCCGTCCCCGGCTGCTCGCCGTGGACGACACGGACCTGAAGCTCTCGGACGCCGACCGGGCCGAGGCCTGGGCGCTGCTCCGCGCGGTGGCCGACTCCGGGACGACCGTCCTCGCCGTCTGCAGCGAGGCCCCCGAGGGCGCCCTGCGGATCACCACGCTCGACGGAGCGGCGGAGCCGAAGACCTCCTCCGTCGCGGACGGGAGCACCACGGTCGAAGGCGTCGGGGAGACGGCCCCCGGGGACTCCCTGGACAGCAAGGACCCCAAGGGCTCAAAGGACTCCGAGGACTCCGAGGGCTCCGAGGGCCCCGAGGGCCCCGAGGACCCGAAGAGCTCCGTGCCCGCCCCCACCCGCGCCAAGTCCACCGCCGACGGCGACGTCACCGAGGACTCCACCGAAGACACGACCGAGGAGGGGGCGGCCGATGCGCTCGCCGAAACTGGCCGCGCTTGAGCTGAAGCGCTTCGGCAGGGGAAAGCTGCCGCGCGCCGCGCTCGTCGCGATCCTGCTGCTGCCGCTGCTGTACGGCGCCCTGTACCTGTACTCGTTCTGGGACCCGTACAGCAGGCTCGACAAGATCCCCGTCGCCCTCGTCAACGAGGACCGGGGCGCCACCGCCGACGGCAAGAAGCTCAACGCCGGTGACGACATCACCAAGGGGCTCCTGGAGAGCAACACCTTCGCCTGGCACCGGGTGAGCGACGCCGAGGCCCGCAAGGGCGTCGAGGACGGCACGTACTACCTGTCCCTGACCATGCCGGCCGACTTCAGCTCGCGCATCGCCTCCAGCTCCGGGGACTCCCCCGAGACCGGCGCACTCCGCGTGCGGACGAACGACGCCAACAACTACATCGTCGGCCAGATCTCCCGGACGGTGTTCTCCGAGGTCCGCACCGCGGCCTCCACCAAGTCCTCCCGCACCTTCCTCGACAAGATCTTCATCTCCTTCTCCGACATCCACGACGCCACGGCGAAGGCCGCGAAGGGCGCGGACGACCTCAAGCAGGGCGTCGACAAGGCGAAGAAGGGCTCCAAGGACCTGGCGAACGGTCTCAAGGACGCCAAGTCCGGCAGCGGCGACCTGGCCGCGGGCCTGAAGAAGCTCGACAAGGGCGCCCGGGACCTGGAGAGCGGCTCCCGCAAGGTCGCGAACGGCACCCAGTCGCTCGCCGACAAGGTGAACGGCACCGCCGACAAGGTCCGCCCCTATCTGGCGAACAACGGCAAGTCGATCCGTGACACCGCCCGTCTCGTCTCCGACTCGGCCACGGCCGTCCGCCACAACCTCGACGACCTGGTCAGGCGCGCCCCCCTGGTCCGCAGCGCCGCGCACAAGGCCGACGACGGCCTGGCCAAGATCCACCGGGAGGAGTGCGAGCTCAGGCCGGACGCCGACGAACGGATCTGCGCCAAGCTCAAGGAGGCCTCGGTCACCGCCGACGACGTGGCCACCATCGCGGACGACGTCCACGAGCTGACCAAGGGCAACACCGACGACCTCAAGACGCTGGACGCGCGCCTGGTCAAGCTCACGAAGCAGGCCGACGAGCTCGCCGCGCGCGCCCCGCACCTCGACGAGGACGTCGAGGACGCCATCCGGAAGATCAACGCGCTCAACGCGGGCGCGAAGAAGGTCGCGGCGGGCGCGGACAGGCTGCACACCGGCATCGGCGACGCCAAGACCGGTTCCGTGAACCTCGACACCGGCGTCGGCAAGCTCAAGAAGGGCGCGGGCGACCTCGACGGCGGACTGTTCAAGCTGGCGGACGGCTCCGGCGAGCTGGCCGGCGGTCTGCACGACGGCGTCGAGCAGATCCCCGACTACGACGAGCGGGACCGCGACCGGCGCACGGAGGTCATGGCCGACCCGGTGCAGCTCGCCTCCCAGTCCCTGCACAAGGCGCCGAACTACGGCACCGGTTTCGCCCCGTACTTCATCCCGCTCTCCCTCTGGGTGGGCGCGATGGTGGCGTACATGATCATCCAGCCGCTGAACCGGCGCGCCCTCGCCGCCGGCGGCTCCGCCTGGCGGATCGCGCTCGCGGGCTGGCTCCCGGTGGCGGCGATCGGCACCCTCCAGGTCGCGGCCCTCATGTCGGTCCTGCACTGGGGCCTCGGCCTCCAGATGGACCGGGCCGCCGGCACGGTCGGCTTCCTGGCCCTGGTCACCTGCTGCTTCGCCGCGATCATCCAGTGGCTCAACGCCCGCTTCGGCGCGGCGGGCCGGATCCTGGTCCTCGCGGTCCTGATGCTCCAGCTGACCTCGGCGGGCGGCACGTACCCCGTACAGACCAGTCCGGGATTCTTCAACGCCGTCCACCCCTTCCTGCCGATGAGCTACGTGGTCGAGGCGCTGCGCCGGCTGATCACGGGCGGCGGAATCGGGCCCGTGTGGCAGGCCTGCGCGGTCCTGGCCGCGTTCACCGTGGGCGCCCTGGCCCTGACCGCGGTGTCCGCCAGGAAGAAGCAGGTGTGGACGCTCGACCGGCTCCACCCCGAACTGACCCTGTGAGACAGGGCCGGTGACACCCCCGACACCTGTGAGAATCGACCCCATGGACAGCAGCAGCACCCGACGCCAGGCCACCCGCGCGAAGCTCTACGAGGCGGCCGTCACCCTCATCGCGGAGCAGGGCTTCTCCGCGACGACGGTCGACGAGATCGCCGAGCGGGCCGGCGTGGCCAAGGGCACGGTCTACTACAACTTCAAGAGCAAGACCGAGCTCTTCGAGGAGCTGCTGCGCCACGGGGTGGCGCTGCTCGCCGCCTCGCTGCGGACGGCGGCCGAGGAGACGGCCGAGCGGGGCGGGAGCCGGGTCGACGCGCTGGACGCGATGATCCGGGCGGGTCTCGTCTTCATCGACCGCTACCCGGCCTTCACCCAGCTGTACGTGGCCGAGCTGTGGCGCACCAACCGGGCCTGGAACTCCACGCTCCTGGTGGTTCGCCAGGAGGCCGTCGCGGTGGTCGAAGGGGTGCTGCGCGAGGCCGTGGCGGGCGGTGAGCTGAGCGAGGAGATCGACGTCAAGCTGACGGCGGCGGCGCTGGTCGGGATGGTGCTCGTGGCGGCCCTCGACTGGCAGGCCTTCCAGAGCGAGCGTTCGCTGGACGACGTGCACGCGGCGCTCTCGCGACTGCTGCACGGCCGGGTGGGCGGCTGCTAGCTCGACCCTTCCGGATCTTGCGGGTTGGGCCCGCGTCGTCCCTTCCGGGGCGTGTCCGGAGAACATTGTCCGGAAACCGTCGGCCCGAAGACCGTGGGAAACGACGAAAAGGCCGGTCCGGCGAGGCTCGATCCCCCCGAGCCCCGTCGAACCGGCCTTCCGTCGTACTCCCCCGTGACACCCCCGTGCCCCGTATCGGCAGGCGCGCGACCCCGGTTCCGCCGCCCCGTGTCGGCGGTCCCCGGGGCCGCGCCCCTTCCGTGGGCTCCACTCTTCCTTCCGGGCGGCCCCGTTCCCATCCGCGTATCTACTCATCTCGCCCCCTAGGTACGGATACTCAGACTGGTTACGATCGCCAGCGTGTCCGTACTCCCCCTGGTGTTCACCAGCGGCTGGGCGAGCGGGATCAACGCGTACGCGGTGGTCCTGCTGTTCGGCGTCTTCGGCGCGACCGGGCTCACCGACGAGGTGCCCGAGTCCTTGCAGCGCACCGATGTCCTCGTCGTCGCCGGCGTGCTCTTCCTGTGCGAGGCGGTGGCGGACAAGATCCCGTACGTCGACTCGATATGGGACTCCGTCCACACGGTGATCCGACCGGTCGCGGGGGCCGTCGTCGGCGCCCTGCTCGCCGGGCAGAACGGCTCGCTCCCCGAGCTCGCGGCGGGCGCGGTCGGCGGTTCGACCGCCCTGCTCAGCCACTTCGTCAAGGCGGGGACGAGGATGGCGGTCAACACCTCGCCCGAGCCGTTCTCCAATGTCGCGCTGAGCCTGGCGGAGGACCTCGGGGTGGCGGCGATCGTCACCTTCGCGATCTTCCACCCGGTCGCGGCGGCGAGCATCGCGGCCGTCCTGCTCGCCCTCGGCCTGGCGATACTGGTCTTCCTCGCCCAGCGGATCCGCCGCTTCCGGCGCCGCAGGTCACAGCGCCGCGAGGAGAGACGGCTCGCCGACGCGGAGGCCCGCGCCCGGGAGAGAGCGCCGTCCGGGGACGGCTCGGAGCACTTCTGACGCCGGCCGGCCGCACGGGGCCGGCCGCCCACCGCACGAGCCCTCCCTCCGGCCGGGCCACCGGCCCGCCGAGCACGCCGCACCGGGCCTTCGGCGGTGCCGGACACGCCGGATAAAGTCGCTGACATGGCACGGATTGTGGTGATCGGCGCGGGACTCGGCGCCATGGCGGCGGCGGCCCGGCTGGCCGTGGCGGGCCACCGGGTGACGGTGTACGAGCGGGGCTCGACGTACGGCGGCGCGGTCGGCCGCCACGAGCGGGACGGCTTCGCCTTCGACACGGGCCCGGGGCTGCTGCATCTGCCCGCCGTGTACCGGGACCTGTTCGTGAAGACCGGCAAGGAAGCGCTGGAGGAGTGCGTCACGCTGACGCAGGTCGACCCGGCGAGCCGTCATGTCTTCGCCGACGGCACCCGGGTGGACCTGCCGAACGCCTCCCGGGCCGGTACGGTCGCCGCCCTGGACGCGGCGCTCGGCGCGGGCGCTGGCGAGCGCTGGGGCGAGTTCCTGGTGCGGGCCCGCGAGGCCTGGGACCGCACCCGCCGGCCGCTCCTGGAGGAGCCGCAGCCGGACGACCCGGCGCCCCTGGCCCGTGAGCCGTATCCGGCCCTGAAGGCCGGCCTGTTGCGCCGTCCGACGACGACGCTCGCGCAGATCGGGGCGCGGGAGCTGCGCGATCCCCGGCTCGCCGCCCTGCTCGACGCGTACGCGTGGACGTACGGCTTCGACCCGGCCACCGCCCCGGCCTCGGCCGCCGTCCTGCCGTACATGGAGCAGACCTTCGGCAGTTGGTACGTGGCCGGGGGCCTGCGGGCGCTCGCCGACGCGGTGTACGAGCGCTGCCGGAAGCGGCGTGTCGAGTTCGTCTTCGACACGCCCGTGGAGGACGTCCTGGAGAAGGACGGCCGGGCGGTGGGCGTCCGGCTGGCCGGCGGCGGGACCGTCGAGGCCGACCATGTCGTCTCGGGTGCGCCGGTGCCGGCCCTGTACCGCGATCACGTCGTCGCGTGGAGCGACGGCGACGACCGGCCGCGCCATCAGGTGATCGGGACGAGCCGTGTGACGGTCTGTCTGGCCCTGCGCGGGGCGCGGGAGGCGGAGGCGGTCCACCGCACCGTCGTGCACGCCGAGGGCGGGCGCCCGACGGTGACCGTGCTGCGCCCGGACGACCCGGCGCTGCGCCCGGACGCCGACCACGAGGCGCTGACGGTGACGGCGACCGTGCGGTCGGACCAGGAGCGGGACGCCGCCGGGTGGGAGGCCATCGCCGGGCTGATGGTCGAGGCGGCCGGGCGGGCGGTCCCGGCGCTCGGGGAGCGGCTGCTCAGCCGGCACGTGCGCACTCCGGAGGACGTCCGGCGGGACACCGGCTCCGCCGAGGTGCCGGGACCGGCGCTCGCCGGCGCGGGCGGCCGGCTGCTCCCCGCCGACAACCGCTCCCCGCTGCCCGGCCTCTGGTTCGCGGGCGGCTGGTCCCACCCGGGCGGCGGGCTCTCCCACGCCGGCATGTCGGGCGCGCTGGTGGCCGGATTCATCGTGGAGGGCGCGGACTTCCGGGGCTCCCGGTAGACGTGCGTGTGGGGGCCGCCGGACTCGCCGGCGGCCCCCACACACCCACTCAGTACCGGTACTGCTGCTGGTCGTCCGGGTGCGGCTCATAGCCGTAAGGGCTCGGGGCCTGCTGTTGCTGCGGCTGCTGCTGGGGGGCCGGCTCGGTGTCGCGCTGCTGCGGGACCCAGACGCCGCCGGGCGGCGTGTCGTAGGTGTACGAGGGGGCGTAGCCGTCGCCGTAGTAGGAGCCGTACTGCTGGCCGTCCGTGCCGGGACCGATGTACGGGTCGGAGTAGGCGGCGTACTGCTGCTGCCCGGCGGTCTGGCCGTAGTCGTAGGCCGGCTGCTGCTGCCCGTACGAGGGTGCGTAGGGGTCGTACCCCGTGTCGTAGCCGGTCTCGTAACCCGTGTCGTAGCCGGTGCCGGCGGCCTGCGGAGCACCCTGGCCGGGGTTCTGGCCCATGTCGTAGACCCCGTACTGGCCGGTGTCCTCGGGCATCGGCAGGGGCTCGTAGACCGCGGCGGCCTCGGCGGCGGCCGGGTCGTCGGCCCCCTCGTGCCCGGCGTACCGGGTGTCCTCGGCGTCGTAGGACAGCTCGGTGACCTCGAGGGTGGGCCCGGCCTGCGCCGGAGCGCCCGACCTGCGGCGGCGGCTGGCGCCCGGGCTGCCCCCGATGGCCCAGCCGGTGGAGAAGCCGCGGCGGAAGGAGAGCGTCACATAGGTCTGGCCGACGGCGAAGGCGACGGCCCCGACGATGATGACCACCACCGAGGGCATCAACACGCCGAGGACCACGCCGAGAAAGCCGCAGAAGGCGAGCACGCGCCAGCGCAGCCGCGCCTTGTACTGGAGGAGCACCTCCCCCAGCAGCCACAGTGCGACCACGCCGAACGCGATGTAGAGGACCGTCCACCCCATGCCCCGCCGCCCCTCTCCACGGTCACCGCCGCGGGTCGGGGCGGGTACGACCGGTCACGACTGCTGGTGCAGTCCGAGATTCTCGTAGATCTCGATCGCGGTGGAGCTGTTCAGCGTGATGAAGTGCAGTCCGGGGACACCCTCGGAGAGCAGCCGCGCGCAGAACTCCGTCGCGAACTCGATACCGATGGAGCGTACAGCGGCGGGATCGTCCTTGACGGCGAGGATGCGCTCTTTCACATCCGGGGGGAAGTGGGCGTTGCTCAGCTGGGGCAGTCGGCCGAGGGTCTTCACGTTCACAACGGGCATGACCTCGGGGATGATCGGGGTCTCGCAGCCCGCCTTGGCGACGCTGTCGCGCAGCCGCAGATAGTTCTCCGGGTCGAAGAACATCTGGGTGATCGCGTAGTCGGCACCGGCGCGGCACTTGTCCACGAAGTGCCGGATGTCCGTGTCCCAGTCGGAGGAGCGGGGGTGCATCTCCGGGAAGGCGGCGACGCCCACGCAGAAGTCGCCGGACTCCTTGATGAGCCGGACGAGGTCGACGGCGTACTTCACGCCCTCCGGGTGCTCGACCCAATCCCCCAGCGGGTCGCCCGGCGGGTCGCCGCGGACGGCGAGCATGTTGCGGATGCCGGCGTCGGCATACTGGCCGAGGATGTTCCGCAGCTCGGCGACCGAGTGGTCGACGGCCGTGAGGTGGGCGACCGGGGTCAGCGTGGTGTCGGAGGCGATCTTCTGGGTGGCCTTGACGGTGCCGCCGCGGGTGGAACCGCCGGCGCCGTAGGTCACGGAGACGAAGCTGGGGCCGACCGCCTCGACGCGGCGCATCGCGTTGTAGAGGACCTGCTCGCCCTTCTCGGTCCGGGGCGCGAAGAACTCGAAGGAGTACGACGTGCCGCCGGAGGCGAGGATCTCGCGGACCGTGCGGGCGCGGTCCGAGCGGACGGAAGCGGTACCAAGGGCCATACGGGCAGGTTAGACGTGGTGCGGTGGGCGGCGTGAACGGCGTCCGAGTGATGGACACCTTTTCGGACAGCCGGCCGGGCGGATCGTTGGACGAACGAACGGACGCCCCGGCGGGCCCGGCACGGGACCCCGGCGTCGCCACCACCCGCCGGACCTGGGCCTACTCGCCCGCGCGCTCCCGGACCCGCTTCGCCAGGGCCGCCGTCGCGGCGGCCGGGTCGTCGGCCTCGGTGATCGCCCGGACGACGACGATCCGGCGCGCGCCGGCGTCCAGGACCTGGTCCAGATTCGTCTCGTCGATGCCGCCGATGGCGAACCAGGGGCGGTCCTGGGCGAGGCCGGCCGCGTACCGCACGAGGTCGAGTCCCGGCGCGTACCGTCCGGGCTTGGTGGGGGTGGGCCAGCAGGGCCCGGTGCAGAAGTAGTCGACGCCCGGTTCGACGGCGGCGGCGGCCGCCTCGGACTCGGCGTGGCAGGAGCGGCCGATCAGCACCTCGTCGCCGAGGATCGCGCGGGCGGCGGGCACGGGCAGGTCGCCCTGGCCCAGGTGCAGCACGTCGGAGGCGATGGCGTGGGCGACGTCGGCCCGGTCGTTCACCGCGAGGAGCCTGCCGTGCCGGCGGGCCGCCTCGGCGAAGACGGCGAGGTGCTCCAGCTCCTCGCCGGCCTCCATGCCCTTGTCGCGGAGCTGCACGATGTCCACACCGGAGGAGAGCACGGCGTCGAGGAAGTCGGGCAGGTCGCCCTGGCGCTTCCGGGCGTCGGTGCACAGGTACAGCCGGGCGTCGGCGAGCCGCTCACGAGGCGTGGGCATGGGTGGTTCCCCCGTCGGTTGCACGGGGTGGCTCCCCCGTCGGTGTCACGGGGACTGTCCCCGCGCGTGTCGCGGAGGCCGCGGCGGCCGGCCCGTCGGGGGCCGGTCGCCGCGACACCCGCCGGTGGTGTCTTCGGTGCGGTGTCAGAGAGCGAGCGCCTGGGCGCGGCGCTTCACCTCCGTGCCGCGGTTCTCGTTGAGCGCCTGCGCGGGCGTGCCCGGCAGGCTCTCGTCCGGAGTGAAGAGCCACTCCAGCATCTCCTCGTCGGTGAAGCCGTCGTCCCGCAGCACGGTCAGGAGTCCGACGAGACCCTTGACGATCTTGTCGCCCTGGATGAAGGCGGCGGGGATCTGCAGGGCGTTGTTCTCTCCACGGCGCACGGCGATCAGCTGACCTTCCTTGATCAGCTGCCGCACGCGCGTCACCTCGACATCGAGCATCTCCGCGATGTCGGGCACATAGAGCCAGGCGGGGACGAGCGCATCGATCTTTACGTCAATCTCGGTCACAGGACAAGCCTGCCATCCCGGACTGACAGTCGGTAGTCGGGCCCCAGGCCCGGCCCTAGGCAGTCGCGGCCTTCAGGGGTACGGAGGGGTCCGCCGCGCGCGCGGGATCGACGGCGGTGGCCGATTCGATGAGCTTGCGGCCCTGGGCCAGGTCACGGGGGCGGCCGACGGCGAGGAGGGCCACCGGCACCCCCTCCCGCAGCCAGAGCACGGACCAGGCCTCCTCCGCCGGGTCGCCGCGCCACAGCAGCTCGTCCGCGTCCTCGTGGTCGCCGACGTACTGGACGAAGCGGCCAAACTGCTCGGACCAGAAGTACGGGACGGGGTCGTACGGCCCCGGGTCGGCCCCGGTGATCACCCCGGTGATCGCCGCGGCGACCGTGCGGGGGCCCTGGAGCGCGTTGTCCCAGTGGTGGACGAGGAGGCGCCGGCCGTAGCGGGCGGACGGGAAGGAGGCGCAGTCGCCGACGGCGTACACATCGGGCAGGGAGGTGCGCAGCCGCTCGTCGGCGGTGACGGCGCCGCTCGGGTCCAGGGCGATGCCGGAGCCGATGAGCCAGTCGGTGGCCGGGCGGGCACCGATGCCGACGACGACGGCGTCGGCGGGCAGCTCGCGGCCGTCGGCGAGGACGACCCTGCCCGGTTCGACGGTGTCCACGCGCGCGTGGGTGAGGAGTTCCGCGCCGTTCTCCTCGTACCACTCGGCCATGGGGGTGGTGACCTCGGCGGGCAGGGCCCCGGCGAGGGGGCGGTCGGCGGCCTCGACGACGGTGACGGCGCAGCCGGCCTGGCGTGCGGCGGTGGCGAATTCGGCGCCGATCCATCCGGCGCCGACGACCACGACGCTGTGGCGGCTCTCCAGGACGGGCCCGAGGCGTACGGCGTCGTCGAGGGTCCGCAGCAGATGGACCCCGGGGACGCCTTCGGTGCCGGGCAGCATGACGGGGTGGGCGCCGGTGGCGACGACCAGGGTGTCGTAGGCGACGGGTCCGGTTTCGGTGTCGATCTCGTGGTCGGCGGCGCGCAGCCCGGTGACGTCGAGGCCGAGGCGGAGCTCGACGCCGAGGTCCTCGAAGTCGACCTCGAAGGCGGAGTGCTCGGCCTTGCCGAGGAGGACGGCCTTGGAGAGCGGGGGCCGGTCGTAGGGCTGGTGGGGCTCGGCCCCGATGAGGGTCACGGGGCCGGTGAAGCCCTGTTCGCGCAGGGCGACGGCGGTCTGTACGCCCGCCATCCCGGCTCCGACGATCACGACGTGGTGCTGTGCCTGCTTCTGCTCGCTCACCCGACCACCTTACGCATCTGACGAACCGTCAGGAAGGGAGGGGTTCCCGGCCCCGCGGAGACGGAAGCTAGTCTGGCGGGCGTAAAGCACTCGCGGGAGCCCGGACGCACCGGGCTGAGAGGGAGGCTGGGACGGCCTCCGACCGTACGAACCTGATCCGGGTCATGCCGGCGAAGGGAGGGGCTGGACGCCCATGCGTTCTTCCGATGTCCACGCGTCCGCGGTGGAAGTGCCCGCCGTCCACGCGTCCGACGCCGATACCGCTACCGCTACCGCTACCGCTACCGAGAGATCCGACCTCCGCGGATCCGACGTCCTCGTGATCGGGGGCGGCATCATCGGTCTGGTCACGGCGTGGCGGGCCGCGCGGCGAGGGCTGCGCACCGCCGTCGTCGACCCCGACCCGGGCGGCGGCGCCGCGCGGGTCGCGGCCGGGATGCTCGCCGCCGTCACCGAACTCCACTACGGCGAGGAGACCCTCCTCGGCCTCAATCTCGCCTCCGCCGCGCGCTATCCCGCGTTCGTCGCCGAGCTCGAGGAGTCCACCGGCCACGACGTCGGCTACCGCGCCTGCGGCACCCTCGCCGTCGCCCTCGACGCCGACGACCGCTCCCACCTGCGCGAACTGCACGCCCTGCAGACCCGCTGCGGACTCACCTCCGAATGGCTCAGCGGCCGCGAGTGCCGCCGCCTCGAACCCATGCTCGCCCCCGGGGTACGCGGCGGACTTCGGGTCGACGGCGACCACCAGGTCGACCCGCGCCGGCTCGCCGCCGCGCTCCTCCTCGCCTGCCGACGGGCCGGGGTGGTCTTCCACCACTCCCTCGCCCAGAGCCTGACGGTGGTACGGGACCGGGCCCGCGGCGCCGTACTCGCGGGCGGCGAGGAACTGACCGCCGACCAGGTCGTCCTCGCCGCGGGCAGCCTGAGCGGGCGCCTCGCGGGCGTGCCCGACGAGGTCCTGCCGCCGGTGCGCCCCGTGAAGGGACAGGTGCTGCGGCTGCGCGTACCGGCCCCGTACGCCCCCTTCCTCTCCCGGACCGTCCGGGCCGTCGTCCGCGGCAGCCACGTCTACCTGGTACCCCGCGAGAACGGCGAACTCGTCGTCGGCGCCACCAGCGAGGAGCTGGGCTGGGACACCACGGTGACCGCCGGCGGGGTGTACGAGCTGCTGCGCGACGCCCACGAACTCGTCCCCGGGCTCACCGAACTCCCGCTCACCGAGACCCTGGCGGGCCTGCGCCCCGCCTCCCCCGACAACGCGCCGCTGCTCGGCCCCACCGCACTGCCCGGCCTGCACCTGGCCACCGGCCACTACCGCAACGGGGTCCTGCTCACCCCCCTCACCGGCGACGTCATGGCCGAGGTGCTCACCACGGGCGTCCTGCCCGACGAGGCCCGCCCCTTCACCCCCCGCCGTTTTTCCCCTACTTCTCCCGTACGTCAGGAGCAGCCCGCATGAACGTGTCGGTGAACGGAGAGCCGCGCGTGCTCTCCGGCCCCCTCTCCCTCGACGCCCTCGTCGCCACCCTCACCACCTCACGGTCCGGGGTCGCCGCCGCCCTCAACGAGACGGTCGTACCGCGCGGCGAATGGGCCGCGACGCTGCTCGGCGAAGGCGACCGGGTGGAGGTCCTCACCGCGGTGCAGGGGGGCTGAACGCGATGTCCGACGACGTGTTCACCCTCGGGGGTACGGAGTTCTCCTCGCGCCTCATCATGGGCACCGGCGGGGCCCCCAGCCTCGACGTCCTGGAGCGCTCGCTCGTCGCCAGCGGCACCGAGCTGACGACGGTCGCCATGCGGCGCCTCGACCCGACCGTCCAGGGCTCGGTCCTCTCCGTCCTCGAACGCCTCGGCATCCGGGTCCTGCCCAACACGGCCGGCTGCTTCACGGCGGGCGAGGCGGTCCTGACCGCCCGGCTCGCCCGCGAGGCGCTCGGCACGGACTGGATCAAGCTGGAGGTCGTCGCCGACGAACGGACCCTGCTGCCCGACGGCGAGGAACTCCTCGACGCGGCGGAGACGCTGGTCGACGACGGCTTCACGGTGCTCCCGTACACCAATGACGACCCGGTCCTCGCACGGAAGCTGGAGGACGTCGGCTGCGCGGCGATCATGCCGCTCGGCTCCCCCATCGGCTCGGGACTCGGCATCCGCAACCCGCACAACTTCCAGCTGATCACGGAACGGGCCGGGGTCCCGGTGATCCTCGACGCGGGGGCCGGCACGGCGTCCGACGCGGCGCTCGCGATGGAGCTGGGGTGCGCGGCGGTGATGCTGGCCTCGGCGGTGACCCGGGCGCAGGAGCCGGTCCTGATGGCCTCGGCGATGCGGCACGCGGTCGAAGCGGGGCGACTGGCGCATCGGGCGGGGCGCATTCCCCGCCGCCACTTCGCGGAGGCGTCGTCCCCGACGGAAGGCCGCGCCACCCTGGACCCGGAACGCCCGGCGTTCTGACCGACACCCCGCTGTGGGCATTCGTTCCTCCCCCGGACGGAGTCCGGGGGAGGAACGAATGCCCACACGGCGGTGAGCAACGCCCGGCCGAGGCGCGACGCGGCGCCCGGTGAACCGTCCGCCCTCCCGAGGGCGGGCCTCGGCCGCCACTCGTCGAAGCGGTGCGGGCCTCGTCACAGCTGGGCTGCAGTCGGGGGCGCCCGGGCCGAGCCCCCCGCCCCCGGCTCGTAGACTCGACGCCGTGGACACGACCCTTCAGGACCCCCTCGTCGGGCGGCTGCTCGACGGCCGCTACCGCGTCGACGCGCGCATCGCCGTCGGCGGGATGGCCACGGTCTACCGGGCCGTGGACACCCGTCTCGACCGCGTCCTCGCGCTCAAGGTGATGCACCCGGCACTCGCCACCGACGCCGCCTTCGTCGAGCGTTTCATCCGCGAGGCGAAGTCCGTGGCCCGGCTCTCGCACCCCAACGTCGTGGGTGTCTTCGACCAGGGCGCCGAGGGCGCGTACGTCTATCTGGCGATGGAGTACGTCGCCGGCTGCACCCTCCGCGACGTCCTGCGCGAGCGCGGCGCCCTCGCGCCCCGGGCCGCCCTCGACATCCTGGAGCCCGTGCTCGCCGCGCTCGGCGCCGCGCACCGGGCCGGGTTCGTGCACCGGGACATGAAGCCGGAGAACGTCCTGATAGGGGACGACGGCCGGGTGAAGGTCGCCGACTTCGGTCTGGTCCGGGCCGTGGGCTCGGCGACGGCCACCACCGGCTCGGTCCTCGGAACGGTCTCCTATCTGGCACCGGAGCAGATCGAGCACGGCACCGCCGACACCCGCGCCGACGTGTACGCGTGTGGTGTCGTCCTGTACGAGATGCTGACCGGCGGCAAGCCGCATTCCGGCGACACCCCCGCCCAGGTGCTCTACCAGCACCTCAACACGGACGTTCCCGCTCCCTCGGCCACCGTTCCCGGGCTGGCCCCGGAGCTGGACGAGCTGGTCGCGGCGGCCACGGCCCGCGACCCCGAGGTCCGTCCGCACGACGCCGTCGCTCTGCTCGCCCTCCTCCGGGAGGCCCGCGCCGGGCTCGGTGACGAGCAGCTGGACGCCGTACCCCCGCAGGCCCTGTCCGAGGCTCCCCGGGACACGGCGGAGGACCGGACCAGTGTGATCGCCCGGCCGGTGCCGGCCGACGCCGGGCAGGTGCTGCACACGAACCGGCTGCCGGCGCCCGAGGCTCCCCCGTCCGGCCGCCGGGGGTTCCGCCGGAGGCCGCCGAACGGCCCGCTCGCCCTGGTCATCGGCGTTCTCCTGGCCCTCGGTCTGGGCGCCGGTGTCTGGTACATCAACTCCGGCCAGTTCACCCGGGTCCCCGCCGTGCTCGGCCAGACCGAGGCGGCCGCGACGAAGCGGGTCACCGACGCCGGACTGGAGGTCGGCACCACGAAGCGCGCGTTCAGCGACGTGTACGAGCGCGGCACCGTGATGGCCTCCGACCCGGCCCCCGGCGAGCGCCTCCGGGGCAACGGCACCGTGACCCTCACCCTCTCCCGGGGCCCGGAGATCGTGAAGGTGCCCAATCTCAAGAACAAGCCGCTCGCCGAGGCCAAGCGCGCCCTGGAGGAGGAGGGCCTGGCGGCCGGTGTGATCACCACCGCGTTCAGCGACACCGTCGCCCAGGGCTCCGTGATCTCCTCCGACCCCGAGCCCGGCACCGACCGCGCCCCCGACTCGGCCGTCGCCCTGGTCGTCAGCAAGGGCTCTCCGATCGACGTGCCGGACGTCACCGGGGAGACCGTCGCCGACGCCACGGCGGCGCTCCAGGAGGCCGGGCTCGAGGTGGTGGTCGCGCCGGAGCGGATCGACTCCCCGGAGGACGCGGGATCGGTCGCCGCCCAGTCCCTCGCCGAGGGCAGCCGCGCCGCCGAGGGCGACACGATCACCCTGACCGTCTCCAAGGGCCCGAAGCTCGTCGAGGTCCCGGACGTCACCGGCGAGACCACCGACGACGCGCGTACGGCCCTGGAGGAGGCCGGCTTCGAGGTGGAGGTCAAGAAGTCCTTCCCCTACCTCGGCGACACCGTCGCGAGCCAGTCCGTCGAGGGCGGCTCCACCGCGCCCGAGGGCTCCACCGTCACGATCACGATCAAGGGACTGTAGGAACTGATGCGCAACCCCGTCGGCGGCCATGTCCCCGTGGCCGGTGGCCTCGCCACGATCGGCCTCGGCTACGCCCGTGAGCTCGGCGCCGAGACCGTGCAGGTCTTCGTCGCCAATCCGCGCGGCTGGGCCACCCCGCCCGGCAATCCCGCCCAGGACGAGCGGTTCCGCGCCGAGTGCGCGGCCGAGTCGATCTCGGCCTGGGTCCACGCCCCGTATCTGATCAATTTCGGCTCCCACACCGAGGCCACCGCGGAGAAGTCGGTGGAGTCGATGCGGCACTCGCTGCGGCGGGGCCGGGAGATCGGCGCGAAGGGTGTGGTGGTGCACACCGGCTCGGCGACCGGGGGCCGTCCGCGCGCGGTGGCGCTCGCCCAGGTCCGGGAGCGCCTGCTGCCGCTGCTCGACGAGCTGACGCACGAGGACGACCCGGATCTGCTCCTGGAGTCGACGGCTGGCCAGGGGTTCTCCCTCTGCTCGCGCGCGGAGGACTTCGGACCGTACTTCGACGCGCTCGACCGGCACCCCAAGCTCGGGATCTGCCTCGACACCTGCCACATCTTCGCCGCCGGCCACGATCTGACCGGCCCGCACGGCGCGACGCAGACGCTGGACGCGCTGGTGGCGACCGTGGGCGAGGGCCGGCTGAAGCTGATCCACGCCAACGACTCCCAGGATGTCGTCGGCGCGCGCAAGGACCGGCACGCGAACATCGGTGTGGGGCACATCGGCGAGGACGGGTTCAGGAACCTGCTCCGGCACCCGGCGACCGACGGCGTGCCGCTGATCATCGAGACGCCCGGCGGCAAGGCGGGTCACCTCGCGGACGTGGAGCTCCTCAAGAAGCTCAGGGACGACACGACTCTCTGTTGAGGAATACCCCAGGGGGGTATACGGTTCCTGTAACGGCAGGCACCGCTACCCGACCATGGGGGCACCCGATGCAGCACGACGCGCACAGCCATCACGACCGCGACACCCACGCGGGCCACGAGGGTCACCCGGGCCACGCCGACCCCACCGCGGGACACGCCGCGGGACACGAGAGCCACCAGAAGCAGCACGGCGGTCACCACGAGCAGCACGGCGGCGGTCACCACGCCCCCGGCAAGGTCTCCTGGTCCATGGCGGCCAAGGCCACGCTGCACTGCCTCACCGGCTGCGCCATCGGCGAGGTGCTCGGCATGGTCATCGGCACCGCGCTCGGCTGGGGCAACACGCAGACGATGATCCTCGCGATCGTGCTGGCCTTCTTCTTCGGCTACGCGCTCACGCTGCGCGGCATCCTGGCCGCCGGCGTCGATTTCAAGACAGCCTTCAAGGTCGCCCTCGCCGCCGACACCCTCTCCATCGCGGTGATGGAGATCATCGACAACGGCATCATCGCGCTCTGGCCCGGCGCCATGGACGCCCACCTCTCCGAGCCGTTCTTCTGGATCGTGCTCGCGATCGCGCTCGCCGCCGCCTTCGTGATCACCACACCGGTCAACAAGTGGATGATCGGCCGCGGCAAGGGCCATGCGGTGGTCCACCAGTACCACCACTGAGCCGCCCCACCGCGCACCACCACAGGAACCACTGGAACCACAGGAACCACAGGATCCACCACGGAACACCACCGCCGATCAGCGGCGGCACGGCGAGGAGCGGGGACGGCTCGGGACGGCGCTACAGCTCCGGGCCGTCTCCCGGCTCCTCCTGGTACGAGTAGCGCTGCTCCGTCCAGGGGTCGCCGAGGTTGTGATAGCCCCGCTCCTCCCAGAAGCCGCGCCGGTCGGCGGCCATGTACTCCACGCCCCTGACCCACTTCGGGCCCTTCCAGGCGTACAGGTGCGGAACGACCAGCCGCAACGGGAAGCCGTGCTCGGCGGTGAGCAGCTCCCCGTCCTTGTGGGTGGCGAAGATCGTACGGTCCGAGGCGAAGTCGTCGAGCCGCATGTTGGCGCTGTATCCGTACTCGGCCCAGACCATCACATGGGTGACCTGGGGCGCCGGCGGGGCGAGCTCGAGCACCGTACGGGCGGGGACACCACCCCATTCGGCCCCGAGCATGCTGAACTTCGTGACGCAGTGCAGATCGGCCACGACCGAGGAGAACGGCAGGGCCGAGAACTCCTCGTGGTTCCAGCACCGCTTGTCACCGTCGGCCGTCGCGCCGAAGACCCGGAACTCCCAGCGGTCCGGCTTGAACTTGGGGACGGGCCCGTAGTGGGTGACCGGCCAGCCGCGCTGGAGCCGCTGACCAGGCGGAAGGTCCGGCGAACGATCCGGCTGCCCCGCTTCCCGGTGTACTCCGCTCTCCGGCTGACCCATGTCATCCATGGTGACAGACCGCGAGGGGTGGTCATGACCAGGCGACGTCCGACGGGCGAGGATCGGGGCAACTCCCACTAAGCCTGCACTTACTGGACGCCCCCCATTCGGGGTGCGAGGATGCGGCCATCCTGCCCAGTGACGGCGTAGACACGCAACGTGGAAGGAGCCTCTGCGATGCAGGGCGACCCCGAGGTCCTCGAGTTCCTCAACGAGCAGCTGACCGGCGAGCTGACGGCCATCAACCAGTACTGGCTGCACTACCGCATCCAGGACAACAAGGGGTGGACGAAGCTCGCCAAATACACCCGCGAAGAGTCCATCGATGAGATGAAGCACGCGGACAAGCTGACCGAGCGCATTCTGATGCTCGACGGCCTGCCCAATTACCAGCGGCTCTTCCATGTGCGGGTCGGCCAGACCCTCACCGAGATGTTCCAGGCGGACCGCCAGGTCGAGGTCGAGGCGATCGACCGCCTGAAGCGCGGCATCGAGGTCATGCGGGCCAAGGGGGACATCACGTCCGCCAACCTCTTCGAGGAGATCCTGGCCGACGAGGAGCACCACATCGACTACCTGGACACGCAGCTGGAGCTGATCGAGTCCCTGGGCGAGGCGCTCTACATCTCGACGCTCATCGAGCAGCCCAGCTGACCCACCCGCGAGCCCCGGTCGGTATCAGTCGGCCCCGGGCAGGGCCTGTGCGGCCCAGGCGGCCTCAGGCGGCTTCGGAGAGCCCCTCGGGCTCGACGGCGTCGGCCGCGAGCGCGGGCATCCCCTGGTTCACCAGTTCGCGCCGGGGGCAGTTGCCGCGGCCGAGGATGGCCTGAATGCGTCGGACGCAGGAACCGCAGTCCGTTCCGGCCTTGCAGGCCGAGGCGATCTGGCGCGGCGTGCAGGCGCCCGCGTCCGCATGCTGCTTGACCTGCTTCTCCGTGACACCGAAGCATGAGCAGACGTACAACGCGGTTCACCTCCCGCCGTGATCGATTAGGCTAACCTAACCTTACCCGGCGGCACGGGACCGTAAAAGCCCTTCATACGACGATGGGGCGCGGATCACATGGATCCGCGCCCCATCGTTGTAGGTACCTACTTACTGATCGCGGTACATCTCCGCGACCAGGAACGCCAGGTCGAGGGACTGGCTGCGGTTGAGCCGCGGGTCGCAGGCCGTCTCGTAGCGCTGGTGCAGGTCGTCGACGAAGATCTCGTCGCCGCCGCCCACGCACTCGGTGACGTCGTCACCGGTGAGCTCGACGTGGATGCCGCCCGGGTGGGTGCCCAGCGCCTTGTGGACCTCGAAGAAGCCCTTGACCTCGTCGAGCACGTCGTCGAAGCGGCGCGTCTTGTGGCCGGAGGCGGCCTCGAAGGTGTTGCCGTGCATCGGGTCGGTGACCCAGGCGACGACGGCTCCGGAGGCGGTGACCTTCTCGACCAGCTCGGGGAGCTTGTCGCGGACCTTGTCGGCGCCCATGCGGACGATGAACGTCAGCCGGCCCGGGTCGCGGTCGGGGTCCAGGCGGTCGATGTAGGTGAGCGCCTCGTCCACCGAGGTGGTCGGGCCCAGCTTGATGCCGATCGGGTTCGCGATGCGCGCGGCGAACTCGATGTGGGCGTGGTCGAGCTGGCGGGTGCGCTCACCGACCCAGACCATGTGGCCCGAGGTGTCGTACAGCTTGCCGGTGCGCGAGTCCGTACGGGTCAGAGCGCCCTCGTAGTCGAGCAGCAGCGCCTCGTGGGAGGCGTAGAACTCGACGGCCTTGAACTCCGCGGGGTCGGTGCCGCAGGCCTTCATGAAGTTCAGCGCGTTGTCGATCTCGCGGGCGAGCGCCTCGTAGCGCTGGCCCGAGGGGGACGACTTCACGAAGTCCTGGTTCCAGGCGTGCACCTGGCGCAGGTCGGCGTAGCCGCCGGTGGTGAAGGCGCGCACCAGGTTGAGCGTGGAGGCGGACGCGTTGTACATCCGCTTCAGGCGCTCGGGGTCCGGGACGCGGGAGGCCTCGTTGAAGTCGAAGCCGTTGACCGAGTCGCCGCGGTACGTCGGCAGGGTCACACCGTCGCGGGTCTCGGTGCCCTTGGAGCGGGGCTTCGAGTACTGGCCGGCGATACGGCCGACCTTCACCACGGGCACGGAGGCCGCATAGGTGAGGACGGCGCTCATCTGGAGCAGCGTCTTGAGCTTGGCCCTGATGTGGTCGGCGGACACGGCGTCGAAGGCCTCGGCACAGTCGCCGCCCTGGAGCAGGAACGCCTCGCCACGGGCGACGGCTCCCATCCGGGCACGCAGCTGGTCGCACTCGCCGGCGAAGACGAGCGGAGGATACGACTCGAGGTCCGCGATCACATCGCGCAGAGCCTCGGCATCGGGGTACTCGGGCTGCTGCGCCGCGGGCAGGTCTCGCCAGGTCGCCTTGGCGACGGCGTGGGAATCAGCGTTCACGGTCACACGCACAACATTACGGGGTTCTTCGTCCGGTCCTGTCCCCCTGCCCAGTGGCTGAGACGCGTGCCCGTTTTGTCGGGCGCCGATCTTCATCCGTTCGAGTGGTGTTACCCTCTGGCCCGTTTCAATAGAACACAGTCGAACACAGGGGTGGGCGTGACGCAGAGGCACCGCAGGGACCGCAAGAAGAAACGACTCTTGTACGGAGCGGCGGCGGCCGTCGTCGCCACGGCCACGATCGGCACCATCGCGGTCGCGTCACCGGGCCTCCTCGGCGCGGGCGACCCGCCCGCGGGTGACCCTTCCCTCCAGACCCAGTTCGCAAACGCGGCGCGCGAGTTCGACGTGCCGCAGAGCGTGCTGATGGCGGTGTCGTACCAGCGGACGTTGTGGGAGTCCCACGACGGCGAACCCAGCACCACGGGCGCGTACAACGTCATGGGTCTGACGAAGGTGGACCCGGAGGACGTCGAGAACGAGGTCACCGACGAGCAGGTCCAGCACTACAACGGCAGTGGCCGCCCGGAGATCGAGAAGAACTTCGACCCTCAGGCGGTCCGCCGCGTCCTGGCCAAGGCGACCGTCGACACCGACGACCCGCGGCTGCACACCGTGGAGAAGGCCGCCGAGCTGATCGACAGCTCCGCCGAGGCCGTCCAGAACGACACCAACGCCTCCATCCGGGCCGGTGCGGCACTGCTCGCCGAGTACCAGAAGCAGGCCGGGGCCGAGCTGTCCGAGGATCCGGGCGACTGGTACCCGGCGGTTGCCCGCTTCAGCGAGTCGACGCAGAAGAAGGGCGCCGACGTCTTCGCGAAGCGCGTCTTCGAGTCGATCAAGACGGGCGAACGGGAGCTCACCCTCGACGGCGAGCAGGTCGTCCTGCCCGCCACTCCCGCGGTCGACCCGGTCAAGCCGGCGAACGTACCGCTCGCCGCGACCGCCGCGAGCACGACGGCGACGACCGCGACCGTCGAATGCCCGACCACGGTGAACTGCGAGCCCAAGTTCATCGTCCCCACGTCCACGGGGCAGAAGAACTTCTCCGTGGCCAGCCGCCCCGCCGACGGCGTCGACGTTCGCCAGATCGTCATCCACGACACCGAGGGCCCCTGGGACGGCTCGCTCGAAGCGCTCACCAGGCCGACGGCCGCGGTCAGTGCTCACTACCTGATCAGCGAGAAGGGCGACCGGGTCGCCCAGATGGTGGAGACCAAGGACCTGGCGTGGCACGCCGGCAACTGGACCCACAACATGCACTCCATCGGCGTGGAGCACGAGGGCTGGGCCATCAAGGAGGGCAAGTGGTTCGACCCTCAGCTGTACCGCACCTCCGCCGAGCTGGTGAAGTTCCTGGCGAAGCGGCACAACGTGCCGCTCGACCGTGAGCACATCATCGGCCACGACGAGGTCGCGCTCGCGCTCGACAACAAGATGGCCAACCTCCACTGGGACGCGGGTCCGTACTGGGACTGGAACTACTACATGTCGCTCCTGGGCGCCCCGCAGGGCGACCAGGGCGCGGGCGGCCTGCTGCGCGCCGGGCAGACGGTCCGGGTCGTGCCGCCGTTCACCACGGCGAACCAGCAGGCGATGACGTACTACGACGACGCGACCAAGACGAATCTCACCGCGTCCGCCCGACCGGTGAACTTCGGGTACCTCTACACCGACGCGTCGACCGGCTCGGCTCCCCTCACCGACCCGTACTTCTCGGCCCTCTCGACACAGGGATCGAACTACGCCAACAAGGTTCGTGCCGGCGGCCTCTACGTCGTGGCCGAGGCCCGGTCCGACTGGACGGCGATCTGGTACGCGGGCAAGAAGGCCTGGTTCCAGAACCCGGGCGGCCAGTACACCGTGCCGGTGAACGCCACGACCGTGAAGGTCAAGTCCGACCTGGCCTCGGCCAAGGTCTTCGGCCGTACGTTCCCCGAGACCGCCGCCTACACCGCCGCCGGGCTGACCCCGCCGGGCGACGAGAACAACTCCCTGACGAAGTTCTCGCTCTCCTCCGACCAGGCGTACGTCAAGGCCGGACCTGCCGTCGCGGGCGACGACTACTTCGGTTCCGCCCAGAAGAACGTCATCGGCAGCACGATGTTCGTGCCGATCCGCTTCCACCACAAGATCGTCTGGGTGAAGCAGAGCGACATCGTGGAGGCGCCCGCCGCCGCCCCCGTCCGCGCCGACAACCGCTACAACCTCCTCGCCCGGGACACCTCCGGTGTCCTCTGGCAGTACCAGGGCACCGGCACCGGCGCGTTCCTGAGCCGGTTCCGGGTCGGTGGCGGGTGGCAGGTCTACAACGCCATCACCCCGATGACCGCGCTGCGCGCCGACGCCGTCGGTGACGCTGTCGCCCGGGACGCCTCCGGTGTCCTCTGGTACTACCAGGCCAGCGGCAACCCGGCGGCGCCCTTCAAGGCGCGGCTGCGGACCGGTGGCGGCTGGAGCATCTACGACCAGATCATCGGCGTCCGCGACCTGACCGGGGACGGCAAGCCGGACCTGATCGCCCGCGAGAAGTCGGGTGTCATCTGGCTGTACAAGGGCACGGGCACCCCGGGCACGCCGTTCGCCACCCGGGTGAAGGTCGGCACCGGCTGGCAGATCTACAACAACATCGTCAGCACCGGTGACCTGACCTCGGACGGCAAGGCGGACCTGATCGGCCGCGACAGCACGGGCACGCTCTGGCTGTACAAGGGCACCGGCAGCGCCACCGCCCCGTACGCCGCGCGCGTCAAGGTGGGCAACGGCTGGCAGATCTACAACAACGTCGTCGGCCCGAGCGACCTCACCGGTGACGGCAAGGTCGACTTCGTGGCGCGTGACGCCGCCGGGGCGATGTGGCTGTACAGGGGCACCGGCAGCGCGACCGCCCCGTACGCCGCGCGCGTGCAGGTCGGCCCGGGCTGGCAGATCTACAACCTGATCTTCTGATCCAACAGATCACACGGATCCCTCGGCCGAGCAGTTCGTCGGCCACTCGGGGCCCGGCTCGCACCGTCCACGGTGCGGACCGGGCCCCGTTCCCGTGCCGGTTGGGTTACAGTGCTCGCATGTTCGCGCCTCAGATCCAGAACTGGTGGTGGACCGCTCATCCGGCGGCCCACTGATTGCGCGTACACCGAAAAGACGCCAAGGCCGCCCCGAGGGGCGGCCTTTCTCGTGCCCGGGCCGTTCCTCTCCGCACACCAACGGAAGGAACGAACGCCCCATGGACCTCTCCCGTCTCCTCGACCCCACCACCCCGCCCTTCGCCCTCATCCGGCGCCGCACCCCCGGCCGTGACCACGACACCGTCGAGGTGCTGATCGGCCGGGTCCACGAGGCCGAGCGCCTCGCGGAGCTGCCCGTGGGCCCGCTGCCGACGCTCGCCCTCGTGCCCTTCCGGCAGATCCGGGAGCGCGGCTTCGACGTGCGCGACGACGGCACCCCGCTCTCCGTCCTGGCCGCCGAGGAGGCGTACGAGCTGCCGCTCGCCGAAGCCCTCGATCAGCTTCCGGCGCATGACGTGACCGTCGAGGGCGGCGGGTTCGACGTCTCCGACGAGGAGTACGCGGGGATCGTGCGGCGGGTCATCGACGAGGAGATCGGATCCGGCGAGGGCGCGAACTTCGTGATCCGCCGCACCTACACCGGGGAGATCCCGGGTTTCGGGCGCGCCGACGCGCTCGCCCTCTTCCGGCGGCTGCTGGCCGACGAGCGGGGCGCGTACTGGACCTTCGTGGTGCACACCGGTGACCGGACGCTGGTCGGGGCGAGCCCCGAGGTGCACGTCCGCATGTCGGGCGGCACGGTCGTCATGAACCCGATCAGCGGCACGTACCGCTACCCGGCCGGGGCGGCCCCGACCACCGAGGGTCTGCTCGCCTTCCTCGCCGACCGCAAGGAGACCGAGGAGCTGTCGATGGTGGTCGACGAGGAGCTCAAGATGATGTGCACGGTGGGTGACATGGGCGGGGCGGTGATCGGTCCGCGGCTGAAGGAGATGGCCCATCTCGCGCACACCGAGTACGAGTTGCGGGGCCGCTCGACCCTGGACGTGCGGGAGGTGTTGCGGGAGACGATGTTCGCGGCGACGGTGACCGGCTCGCCGGTGCAGAACGCGTGCCGGGTGATCGAGCGTCACGAGGTGGGCGGGCGCGGCTACTACGCGGGGGCCCTCGCCCTGCTCGGCACCGACGAGAACGGGGCGCAGACCCTGGACTCCCCCATCCTGATCCGTACGGCCGACATCGCCGCCGACGGCCGGCTCCGGGTCCCGGTCGGCGCCACGCTCGTCCGGCACTCCGACCCGGCGGGCGAGGTCGCGGAGACCCATGCGAAGGCGGCCGGGGTACTCACCGCGCTCGGGGTGCGGGAGGGCAGGCCGGCCGGAGGGACGGCGCCGGCGTCCGCGCCGCTCGCCGACGATCCCCGGGTGCGGGCCGCCCTGGACGCGCGCCGGGCCGACCTCGCGCCGTTCTGGCTGAAGATGCAGGTCCGGTCGGCCGACCTGGCGGGTCATGCCCTGGTGATCGACGCCGAGGACACCTTCACGGCGATGCTGGCGCACGTCCTGCGCTCCTCGGGCCTCGATGTGTCGGTGCTCCGGTACGACGAGCCGGGGCTGCGTGAGCTGGCGCTCGCCCACGAGGGGCCGGTGGTCCTCGGCCCCGGGCCCGGCAACCCCTCGGACGCGGCCGACCCGAAGATGCGTTTCCTGCGCGGTCTGACGGCCGAGCTGGTGCGGGACCACCGGCACGGGCTGCTCGGTGTCTGCCTCGGGCACGAGCTGATCGCCGCCGAGCTGGGCCTGGAGATCGTCCGCAAGCGGACCCCGTTCCAGGGCGCGCAGGTGCGGATCGACCTGTTCGGCCAGGAGCAGACGGTCGGCTTCTACAACAGCTTCACCGCCCGCTGCGACGAGCGGACGGCGACGGAACTGGCCCTGCACCGGATCGAGGTGAGCCGGGACGCGGAGAGCGGCGAGGTGCACGCGCTGCGCGGGCCGGGGTTCGCTGGGGTGCAGTTCCACCCTGAGTCGGTGCTGACGACGAACGGCGCGGGCCTGACGGCCTCGCTCCTCGCCGGCGTACTGGTCTGAGGGCTCCTCGCCGGCGTACTGGTCTGAGGAACGCGCCCCGGCTCCCGGGGCCTGCCGGTCGGGGGGACCGGTGGGCCCCGGGGCGCGGTCGTCGACCCGTCATCCGGGTACGCGGGGCACCAGGACGTTCTCGCTGCGCCGGCCGGCCGTGTAGTCGAGGACGTTCCGGACGGTGGTGTCGATGATCTGACCGACGGCGTCCTCGGTGTAGTACGCCTGGTGGGAGGTGACCACCACGTTCGGGAAGGTGACGAGCCGGGCCAGGGTGTCGTCCTCGACGACCTCCAGGGACTTGTCGAGGAAGAACAGCCCGGCCTCCGCCTCGTACACGTCGAGGCCGACACCGGCGAAGCGTCCGGCACGGAGTTCGGCGACCAGTGCCTCGGTGTCGATGAGCCCGCCGCGGCTGGAGTTCACCAGGATGGCGTCGTCCTTCATGGACTTGAGGGCGGTCGCGTCGAGGAGGTGCCGGGTGGCCGGGAGGAGCGGTACGTGCAGGCTGATCAGGTCGGCCTCGGCGAGGAGCCGCTCCTTCTCGACGTACTCCATGCCGAGTTCGACGCACGCGGGGTTCTCGGCGACGTCCCAGCCGAGGAGGTTCATGCCGAAGCCGTGGGCGATCCGGGTGAAGGCCTCGCCGATCTTGCCGGTGCCGAGGACGCCGACGGTGCGGCCCCGCAGGTCACGGCCCATCAGTCCGTCGAGGCGGAAGTCGAAGTCGCGGGTCCGGTTGGAGGCGCGGACGATCCTGCGGTTCACGGCGGTGGCGAGGGTCCAGGCGAACTCGGCGACGGAGTACGGCGAGTAGTACGAGACCCGGGCGACGGTGAGGCCGAGGCGCTCGGCGACCTCCAGGTCGATGTTGTTGAAGCCGGTGGAGCGCTGGGCGATCATCTGGGTTCCGCCGGCGGCGAGCGTCTGCAGGACCCGGTGGTCCAGGCTGGCGTTGACGCTGGTGGAGATGATCTCGTAGCCGGCCGCGATGGGAGCGGTGTCCTCGGAGAGGAAGACGCTCAGACAGCGGACCTCGTGGTGACCGGCGAAGGCCGCCTCGATCAGGGGCTTCTCGTCCGCCTGCACCCCGAATGCCAGGATTTCCACGAGATTCCCCTCATGCCGGTGATGGGTCGTATGCTCGCACTTCTCGCGAATATACGACCCATCCCGCCGACGTGCCCGGCGCGCCGGGCGCGGCGGCACGCCCCGGAGCGGGCGTCAGGCGTCGTCGAGGCCGCGCTCGATGGCATACCGGACGAGCTCCACCCGGTTGTGCAGCTGGAGCTTGCCGAGGGTGTTCTGCACATGGTTCTGCACCGTGCGGTGCGAGATGACCAGGCGCTCGGCGATCTGCTTGTAGCTGAGCCCCTTGGCGACCAGCCGCAGGACCTCGGTCTCGCGCTCGGTCAGCTGCGGGGCCTTCGGCTCGTCGGCGCCGGCCGCCGGGGCGGGCTCGGAGGCCAGCCTGCGGTACTCGCCGAGGACCAGTCCGGCGAGGCCGGGGGTGAAGACGGGGTCGCCGACCGCCGTCCGCCGCACGGCGTCGATCAGTTCCTCCGTACTGGCCGACTTGAGGAGGTAGCCGGTGGCGCCGGACTTCACCGCCTCCAGGACGTCGGCGTGCTCGCCGCTCGCCGAGAGGACCAGGACCCGCAGCCCGGGGCGACCGCCCACGAGCTCCTTGCAGACCTGGACACCCGGCTTCACCGGCAGGTTCAGGTCCAGGACGAGGACGTCGGGCAGCACCGCGAGGGCACGGCGCACCGCCTGCTCGCCGTCGCCCGCCGTGGCGACCACGTCCAGGCCCGCCTCGGCCAGGTCGCGGGCGACCGCGTCACGCCACATCGGGTGGTCGTCCACGACCATCACTCTGATCTGCTGCTGCTCGCTCATCTTCCTTGTCCTGCCTTCCCCCGGGGAACCTTCAACTCGACTTCCGTGCCCTGCCCGGGGACCGAGATCAGCTCGGCCGAGCCTCCCAGGTCCCGCAGTCTCCCCCGGATGGAGAGGGCGACGCCCATCCGGCCCTCGCCCCACGCCTCCGCGAGGCGGCCCTCCGGGATGCCGGGGCCGTCGTCCCGGACGGTGACGATCACCTCGTCCGGCCAGTCCTCGATCAGGATCCACGCGTTCGCGTCCTCCCCGGCGTGCACCCGCACATTGTCCAGGGCGGCTCCGACGGCGGCGGCCAGCTCGCGCGCGGAGGGCGGCAGCAGCAGGACGGGCGCGCCCGGCTCGGAGAGGGTGACCTTGGCCCCGGCGCGCGGGGCGAGGAGCAGCCGCAGGTCGACGGGGGTGTCGTCGTCGGGGTCCTCGTCGACCTCGACGACGCGGACGACGGCCCCCTCGGACTCGTCCTCGGAGACCAGGCTGGGCCGGGTGAGCCCGCCCGCGACGAGGGTGCGGAGCGCCACCTCCTGCTCCCCCGCCATCCGGCCGAGTTCGGCGGCCTCGCCACCGAGCGCCGTGCCACGCCGCTGCACCATGGCGAGGACCTGGAGGACGCTGTCGTGGATGTCGCGGGCGAGCCGCTCCCGCTCCCGGGTCGCGGCCTCGATCTCCAGGGCGCGGGCGAGGGTGCGCTCGGAGGCCCGGGCGACCTCGACGACGTATCCGATGGCGATGGAGGCCACACAGACGAGGAGGACGTTGTGGAGGGTGTCCCGGCTGGGGTGGCCGCGCTCGACGACATTGGCGACGGCGACGAGGGAGGAGGCCACGCCGGCCCAGCGCCAGCCGCCCTTGATCGCGTACGCGAGGACGGAGCCGGCGGTCCATATCGACGGCAGGGTGGGGCCCTCGATGCTCTGGGCGTGGGCGTCGGCGAGCGGGGTGAGGAGGACGCCGACGAGGGCGACGGTGATGTCGACGCCGAGGAAACGCTTGGTGCAGCTGGCCGCGTTCGCCACCTTGGGGAGGGTGGCGAGGTTCCAGACACACATCACCGACAGATAGGCGATGCCGATCCCGGGCCGTTCGTACCGGTCCATGCCGAAGGCGAACAGCAGGACGGCATAGACCATCGTCAGGACGCGGTAGCCGGTCAGCGCCCGCCACAGCGGCTGCTCGACCGACATGCGCACGACACGCTCGCGCTTGGCCATCTCCCCCACCCCCGGACGTCCCTCGCGGGACGCCTACGCGCCGGACTCTTCCCGAGCGGCGATCTCGGCCTTGACGGCCTCCTTGGCCGCCTTCTCCGCGTCCGCGATCTGCCGCTTGGCGGCGGTCGCGTAGATGTCGACGTACTCCTGGCCGGACAGCTTCATGATCTCGTACATGACCTCGTCGGTCACCGAACGGAGGATGAAGCGGTCCCCCTCCATGCCCTGGTAGCGGGTGAAGTCCAGCGGCTTGCCGATCCGGATCCCCGGACGCATCAGCTTGGGGACGACCTTGCCGGGCGGCTGGATCTTCTCGGTGTCGATCATGGCGACCGGGATCACGGGCGCACCGGTGGCCAGGGCCACGCGCGCGAGACCGCCGGGCTTGCCCCGGTAGAGGCGTCCGTCGGGAGAACGGGTGCCCTCGGGGTAGATCCCGAAGAGCCCGCCCTTCTCGATGACCTCGATGCCGGCCTTGATGGCCGCCTCGCCCGCGCCGCGGGCACCCGACCGGTCCACGGGAAGCTGACCGACGCCCTTGAAGAAGGCGGCGGTGAGCTTGCCCTTCACACCCGGCGAGGTGAAGTACTCGGCCTTGGCGATGAAGGTGACCTTGCGGTCGAGGACGGCGGGCAGGAAGAAGGAGTCGGAGAACGACAGGTGGTTGCTCGCCAGGATCGCGGGCCCGTCGGCGGGAATGTTCTCCAGACCCTCCACCCAGGGCCGGAAGGCAATCTTGAGGGAGCCTCCGAGGGAGAACTTCATTGCGCCGTAGATCAACTCGCCATGCCTTCCGTGTGCCGTGGCGACGACTTTATCCCGTACCGGCGTACGGCCCCCGCTACGGCCCTGGTCGGTGTCGGTCCGGTCGCGTACCGTTAAGGTCCTTCCCCATTTTCCGTCGCTTCGGCGCACCCGAAGGCACACCGAAGCAGCACGCGAAGCCGAGCGAACAGGAGACCCCGGTGCCGGTCCTTCCCGGAGCCGAGCCGTACCGCCACGAGGGCGGAGAGGTCGGCGTCCTTCTCTGTCACGGATTCACCGGTTCCCCGCAGTCACTGCGCCCGTGGGCCGAGTATCTCGCCGGGCGCGGGCTGACGGTGTCGCTGCCGCTGCTGCCCGGCCACGGCACTCGCTGGGAGGACATGCAGCTCACCACCTGGCACGACTGGTACGCGGAGGTGGACCGGGCCCTGCGCGAGCTCCTGGAGCGGTGCGAGACCGTCTTCGTCTTCGGCCTCTCCATGGGCGGGGCGCTGACGCTGCGGCTCGCCGCCCGGTTCGGGGACTCCGTGAAGGGCATCGTCCTGGTCAACCCGGGGAACAAGGTGCACGGCCTGGCGGCACACGCGCTGCCGGTCGCCCGTCATCTGGTCCCCTCGACCAAGGGCATCGCCAGCGACATCGCCAAGGAAGGCGTGACCGAGGTCGGCTACGACCGCGTGCCGCTGCACGCCGCGCACTCCCTGCGGCAGTTCTTCCGGACCGTGGACGCGGAGCTTCCGCAGGTCACGCAGCCGGTGGTGCTGCTCCACAGCCCCCAGGACCATGTCGTGCCGCCGGTCGACTCGGCCCGGATCCTCTCCCGTATCTCCTCGACGGACGTCAAGGAGATCCTGCTGGAACAGAGCTACCACGTCGCGACGTTGGACCATGACGCGGAGCGGATCTTCGACGAGAGCCTGGCCTTCGTCGAGCGTCTCGCCCCGGGGCTGGTCGACGAAAAGGGGAGCAGGAGCGGTGGCTGAGCAGCAGGACGGCGGCGAGCGGGAGCCGCAGCCCATCGACGAGGAGGCGGCCTGGGCCGCGATCGTCGCGGGGTACGGCGAGGAGCCGGTGGACCCGCCGGGGGCGAAGCCCTACCGGACCGTCGAGAACCTGTCGCTGCCGGAGCCGGAGGACGAGGACGGGGACGCCGGGGACGCCGGGGAGGTCCGGCCGGTGAGGCCGGGACCGGCCTCCGGGAAGGGCACCCCCTGGAAGCCGAGGCCGGCGACCGGGGAGACCCCGCCGGAGACCCCGGACGAGCCCGCGGCCGACACGTCCGCGGCCGCGGAGGAGCCGGAGGCCGGTCCCGAGCGGCCCGCGCTCGGGAGCTCCGTCGTCTTCGCGCCCGGCGTGCGCCCCGCCGGCCCCCGGGACTACTCGCCCGCGGAACCGGACGACGACTCCCCCGGCGGCTCCGACGAGGGCCACTTCGTCCCGCCGGAGCCGCCCCCGCTGCCCGAGACGGACGCGACGACCAGGTTCGCCTGGCTCGCCGTGGTCGGCGGCCCGGTCCTCATGCTGGTCGCCGTCCTGCTCCGGTGGGACATGACCTGGTGGCTGACGACGCTCTGCGTCGGTGGCTTCCTGGGCGGCTTCGCGACCCTGGTGGGACGCATGAAGCACGACGACGAAGATGACGACGGCTTCGACGACCCGGGCCGCGGCGCCGTCGTCTGAACCGTCCTACGACGCGGGGACGCGGACCGCCGCGAGCACCGGGAGGTGATCGGTGGCGGCCCGCAGATCCGCGGGATCGAGGTCCGTGGGCACCCCGCAGCCGAGGAACTCGACGCCCGGGGTCGCCAGGATCGCGTCGATCCGCTGATGCGGATCGACGGGGGTCGAGGTGTTCTCGCCTCCCCAGGGGCTGACCTCCCAGCCGTCCCGCAGTTCCTTCGCCAGCCGCCGGAAGGCGGGGCCCTCGGGCCGTTCGTTGAGGTCGCCGGCGACCAGGGTGTACGGGGTCCCCAGGGCGGCCACCCGGTCGAGGACCATGCCGGCCTGGGCGTACCGCTCCTCCTTCCGCAGGCTCAGATGACAGCTGACGAGTCCGACCCGGGCCCCGGCGAAACGGACGACGGCGGTCGCCAGACCACGCCGGTGCAGACCGGGGGTGAGCGGCAGCAGCACGTCCTCGGTGCGCTCCACGGTGGCCCGCAGGGAGCAGAGCAGCAGGGGCCCCGCCGCGGTGGCACCGCCGCTCAGGACGAGGAGCTCGCTCTTCGCGGCGAGCCGGGCGGCGTGCTTGCGCCAGCGGAAGAAACGCGGGGCCTCCTGGACGAAGACGATGTCCGGGGCGCAGGCCCGGATCACCCGGGCCAGGGCGTCCTCGTCGTCGCGCATCGAGCGCACGTTGTAGCTGAGGACCCGGAGGACGGCCGAACCGTCCGCCTCGGTGCGGGAGTTGGGCAGCTCACTGATCGCCATGGCACGTAACGTACGGCAACCGCCCGCCGCGTCCGTGTGAGACGCGACGGGCGGTCGCCGTATGCCTTGCTCATGCCTTCGTACGCAGGCCTTCGCATGCGGGCCTTCGCGGGCGGACCCTCCGGTGCGCCGGGCCCTCGTGCGCCGGACCTTCGTGCGCAAGCCTTCGTACGCAGGCCGTCGTGCGCCGGGATCTCCGTGCGGAGGTCCTCGTGCGGGATCCTCAGCCCTGGCGGGCCAGGTCCGCCGCGCCGACCAGTCCGGCCTTGTTGCCGAGCTGGGCCGCGAGGACCTGGGCGTGCGGGCGCCACTGGCCGCCGATCAGCCAGCGCCGGAAGGACTTCCGGATCGGGTCGAGGACGAGATCGCCCTCGTCCGAGACGCCGCCGCCGACGATGAACGCCGAGGGGTCGAAGAGCGAGGCCAGGTCCGCGAGACCGGCGCCCGCCCAGCGGGCCAGCTCGCGGAAGGAGTCGACGGCGACCGGGTCGCCGGCGCGGGCGGCCTGGCTGACGTGCCGGCCCTCGATGCCCTCGGGGGTGCCGTCACCGAGCCCGAGGAGGACCTCGGCGCGCTCGGGGGTGGCGTTGGCGCGCTGCTTGGCGTAGCGGACGAGCGCGCGACCGGAGGCGTACTGCTCCCAGCAGCCCTGGCTGCCGCAGCCGCACAGCAGACCGTCCGGGACGACCCGGATGTGGCCGAACTCGGCGGCCACGCCGAAGCGTCCGCGGCGCAGCTTGTTGCCGATGATGATGCCGCCGCCGAGGCCGGTGCCGAGGGTGATGCAGATGACGTCCTCGTGGCCCTGGCCCGCGCCGAACCTGTACTCGCCCCAGGCGGCCGCGTTGGCGTCGTTCTCGACGACGACGGGCAGGCCGACCCGCTGCTCGACCTTGTCCTTGAGCGGCTCGTGCCGCCAGTCGATGTTCGGCGCGAAGAGGACGGTGGCGCGCTTGTCGTCGACGTAGCCCGCCGCACCGATGCCGACGGCCTCGATCGAGTGGCCCTTGCCGGCCTCGGAGACGGCCGCGCAGATCGCGTCGACGATGCCCTCGGGGGTCGGCGGGGTGGGCACCTTGTGCGTGTCGAGGATGTTGCCCTCCTCGTCGACCACGCCGGCCGCGATCTTCGTGCCGCCGATGTCGACGCCGATGGTGAGTCCCATGTGTCCCTCAGTTTTCGGTCGAGCCCCGCTAGGGCCCACCGTACCCGAGGGGGACGGGCGTCCCGATCAGTCGAGGTCGATGTGCTGGCCGGTTCCCGGCCCTTCGTCGCCCTTGCGGTCGTCGCCGCTGCCGTCCTCGCCGTCCGCCCCGGGCTTGTTCCCGCGCTCCGCGCCGTCGGCCCCGGCCTTGTCCTCGTGCTCGTCGGCGCGCGGCCCGTCCGCGTCCCGGCGCGGGTCCGCCGGGTCGTCGGGAGTGACCTTCTCGCCGCGCGTCCAGCGACTCTCGTGGCTCTCGACGGCGGAACGGTAGGCGGCTAGCAGCTCGCTGCCGGCGGCCGCGAGGTGGTCGAAGACCTGCGGATTGCGCTCGACGACGGGCTCGACGACGGCCTTCGCCTGGTTGACGAGCTGCTGCACGGCCTGCGCGGCCTGACCGCCGAGCAGCGGGTTCCCGAGGCCGCCGGAGACCTTGTCGGCGACGGCCTCGAAGAGCTTGCGGAACTCCTCGGCGGGAGATCCGGGCTCCGCACCGCGCTGCGCCCGGCGGCGGGCCTTCTCCGCCTGCAGGTCCTCGGCGCACGCCTTGGCCCAGGCATCCGAATCGCTCATGGCGTACTCCTCAGTGGCTTGTACTTCGACGGTACACGCCCGCTCAGGAGGTACGGGGCCAGAGGCCGGGGTCGGGCGTGAAGCGCACCCGGAGGTCCCCCTCGACGAGTCCGGCGCCGGTGACGGTGCAGCGGCGCAGGGCGGCCGGCAGGGGCACGTTGCGGCGGAAGGATCCGACGGTGAGAAGCAGTTCGTCACCTCTGCGGACGAGGGACAGCTCCTCCTTGACGGCCCCGGGGAGCCCGATGTGCCACACCAGGACACCGTCCGCCTCCCGCCGGTCCTCGACCGTCCACTCCGGTACGGGCTCGGGCCGGGCGGCCGGCCGGGCGGGAGCGAGGAGCGCGAGGTCCTCCGGCCCGCGCGGATCCCGGCCGAGGTGCGGAAGCTCGTCGAGGACGTCGCCGGCGGAACGGAGCTCCGCCAGGTGCCGGTGCTGCTGGGTGGTGAGTCCGGCCAGCCAGGGGTCCTCGGAATCGGCCGGCAGCAGCCGGTTGGCGACGACGGCGTCGAGGGAGAGGCCCTGGAGGGCGAGGCCGAGCCGGGCGGTGCGCAGGGCGCGGACGGCCGCGGGGCCCGGTTCGAGGACGAGCCGGACCGAGGTGGTGGGGGACTCGACCACGGCCTGGACGGCGGCGAGCTCGGCCTCCCAGCGCGCGGTGGTCTCGTACAGCCACTGCGCGGGCATGGGGACCCCGGCGAGCTGGGCCAGCATCGGGCGCAGGGCGCGGGCGGCCTGCCGTTCCGGGGGCAGGAGGCGGCGCAGATAGCGGCGGAGCTGCTCGGGCAGGGCGAGGACGGCGAGGGCCTCGGCGAGCGGCGGCAGATCGACGACGGCGAGGTCGTGCCCGCCCTCGGCGGCGTCGCGCAGGGAACGGAGCAGGGCGAACTGGCGGCTGCCGGGGAGTTCGGTGAGCTCGGCGTCCTCGAAGGGCAGGGCGCCCAGAAGGTCCAGGGCGGTGGAGGAACGGGCCTGGAGCGCGAGGAACTCGCGGCGGAAGTCGGCGGCCGGCGCGGGGCGCAGAACCTTGAGGCCGCCCTCGCCCGGGAGCGGGTCGGCGTCCTCCGAGACGAGCAGGACCCGGCGGCCCGCCCGCGCCTCGGCGAGGGCGGTGGCGGCGGCGACGGTGGTGCGTCCGGCGCCGCCGAGGCCGGTGACAAGGATGATCCGCATGCGAAGGACGTTACCGGTCCCCTCGAAGGCCCCGGTTTCCTCCCCCGGACTCCGCCCGGGGGACCTCGGGGCGGAACGTCGGGTCGCGACGGCGCGCCTGCCCACCACGTTGTGGGCAACTGTTCCTCCCCCAGACGCCGTCCGGGGCCCCCAGGGCGGAACGGGAGGGGCGCGACGGCCTCCGCCCACCCCGTTGTGGGCATTCGTTCCGCTGGGGCGGAACGGGTGGGCACAACGGACGTCGCCCCTGCCGGGCGGTCAGGCTTCCGAGCCTGGACCCGCACCCGTTGTGCGCCGAACCACGGGTGCGGGTCAAGGCCCAGGGGTGGACGCGCCGCCAAAGGGCGCCGTCCCGTGTGCCCACCCGTCCCGCCCCGCGGGACGATTGCCCACACGGCAGTGCGGGCGGGCCGCGGCCCGCACGGCGGAAGCGCGGGACCGCATCGCGGTGGTGGCTGTGCAGGGGAGCGCGGTCATCGCGCCCCCTGGGGAACAGCCCCGCCGCACGCACCGCGGCAGGCCGTGCGCGACGCCCAACCGCGGCGCTCAACCGAAGGCGCGCCGCCCGAGCTCGACGCTCAGGCGGCCTCGCGGCGCCCCGGCTCCCGCGGAAGCGCTACGCGCCCGACTCCACGCGCTTCTTCAGGCCCGCCAGCGCGCGGTCGATGATGACCTTCTCCGCCTTGCGCTTGATCATGCCGAGCATGGGGATCTTGACGTCGACGGTCAGCTGGTAGGTGACCTCGGTGCGGTCGCCGCCGCCGACCGCGGCAAGCCGGTAGGACCCGTCGAGGGAGCGGAGCATCTGGGACTTGACCAGGGTCCAGCTGACCTCGTCGGCACCGGTCCAGGTGTAGGCGAGGGTGTGGTCGTCCTTGATCGCCCCGGCGTCGAGGAGCAGCCGCACCTTCTCGGCGCGGCCGGCGCCGTCGGTCTCCAGGACCTCGGCCTCCTTCACCTCGCCGGTCCACTCCGGGTAGCGGGCGAAGTCGGCGATCACGCCCATGACGTCGGCCGGTGCCGCCTCGATGGTGATGCTCGAGCTGGTGTGTTCGGCCATCGTGGTGGCTCCTCCACTGTGCGGTCCGGCGGAAGTCAAGGGGCACAGACGTGCCGACGGAAGGCTATCGCGCCGCGGCGCGGGGCCCGTCACCACTCCAGTGCGAAGGGCCTGCCGGTCGAGGCGAAGTGGCCGACGTTCACGCACTCGGTCCCGGCGATCCGCATCCGCCGGGCGAGCGGCTGGTGGACGTGGCCGAAGAGGGCGTAGCGGGGCCGGGTGCGCCGGATCGCGTCGAGCAGGGCCCGGCTGCCGCGCTCGAAGCGGCGGGCGACGGTGTCGTACGTCAGCTCGGGCACCTCCGGCGGGATGTGGGAGCAGAGGACGTCGACGTCGCCGAGGGCTTCGACCTTCGCCGCGTACTCCTCGTCGGAGATCTCGTAGGGGGTGCGCATGGGGGTGCGCAGGCCGCCGCCGACGAAGCCGAAGACGAGGCCGCCGAGCTCGACCCGTTCGCCGTCGAGGACGGTCGTCCCGGGTCGGGCGAATTCGGGCCAGAACCGGGGGATGTCGACGTTCCCGAAGGTGGCGTACGTGGGGGTGGGGAAGGCGGCGAAGAGTTCGGTGTACTGACGGCGGACCGCGGCCTCGATGGCGGTCTCGCGGTCGACGTCGAGCTCGGCCCAGAGGCGTCGGCCCAGGTCACGGGCCTCGTCGAAGCGGCGGGCGGTGCGCAGTTCCACGAGCCGGTCGGCGTTCTCGACGCCGAAGAGGTCGGGGAAGATCCCGCGGCTGTGGTCGGCGTAGTCGAGGAAGAGGACCAGGTCCCCCAGGCATATGAGGGCGTCGGCCCCGTCCCCCGCCTTGGCGAGGTCTCCGGCGTTGCCGTGCACGTCACTGACCACATGGACTCGCATGGGCCCCACCTTAGGGGGTGTCACCTGCGGTTACTTCCGAGTCGGGAAACCTGTGGATTACTGTGCGCAGTGCACCGCCATACACGTGTGACGCACGGAACATCTGACCGGGACCCCCTATCGGGAACCGTCTACTGATGGGTAACGTCCGGGCAGTCCAGTCGTGCTCACCCCCACTGAGCACCTGCCAGTTCTTGGACTTCACCGGTGCATCACACAGAGCCGTGGCGCCGGCGCCCGATGAGGAGCAGCAGTCTTGCGCGAGTTCAGCCTTCCGGCCCTGTACGAGGTCCCCGCGGACGGCAACCTGACGGATCTCATCCGCCGCAACGCCTCCCAGCATCCAGACGTCGCCGTGATGGGCCGCAAGGTCGACGGGGCGTGGACCGATGTGACCGCCACCCAGTTCCTCGCGGAGGTCCGCGGGGCGGCCAAGGGGCTGATCGCGGCCGGTGTCGAGCCGGGCGACAGAGTCGCGCTGCTCTCCCGTACGCGCTACGAGTGGGTCCTCCTGGACTTCGCGATCTGGAGCGCGGGCGGCGTGACCGTGCCCGTGTACGAGACGAGCTCGCCGGAGCAGATCCAGTGGATCCTCGGCGACTCGGGCGCGGCCCTGGTGCTCGTGGAGAGCGCGGCGCACCAGGAGTCGGTGGAGTCCGTCCGGGCGGAGCTGCCGCAGCTCAAGGGTGTCTGGCAGATCGAGGACGACGCGGTCGCGCGGCTCACCGCCACCGGCGCGGACGTCTCCGACGAGCTGCTGGACGAGCGGATGTCGGCGGCGAACGCGGACGACCCGGCGACGATCGTCTACACCTCGGGTACGACGGGCCGCCCCAAGGGCTGTGTCCTGACCCACCGGGCCTTCTTCGCCGAGTGCGGCAACGTGGTGGCGCGGCTGAAGCCGCTCTTCCGTACCGGTGAGTGTTCGGTGCTGCTGTTCCTGCCCGCCGCGCACGTCTTCGGCCGGCTCGTCGAGGTCGCCTCCGTGATGGCGCCGATCCGCCTGGGCTGTGTGCCGGACATCAAGAACCTCACGGACGAGCTGGCCTCGTTCCGGCCGACGCTGATCCTGGGCGTGCCCCGGGTCTTCGAGAAGGTCTACAACTCGGCGCGCGCCAAGGCGCAGGCCGACGGCAAGGGCAAGATCTTCGACAAGGCCGCGCACACGGCGATCGCCTACAGCAGGGCGCTGAGCACCCCGCAGGGTCCGTCGTTCGGCCTCAAGCTGAAGCACAAGATCTTCGACAAGCTGGTCTTCAGCAAGCTGCGGGCGGTGCTCGGCGGGCGCGGTGAGTACGCGATCTCGGGCGGCGCGCCGCTGGGCGAGCGGCTCGGTCACTTCTTCCGGGGCATCGGCTTCACGGTCCTGGAGGGCTACGGCCTGACGGAGTCGTGCGCGGCGACGGCGTTCAACCCGTGGGACCGGCAGAAGATCGGCACGGTCGGTCAGCCGCTGCCGGGTTCGGTGGTGCGGATCGCCGACGACGGCGAGGTGCTGCTGCACGGCGAGCACATCTTCTCGCGGTACTGGAACAACGAGGCGGCGACGGCAGAGGCGCTGGCGGACGGCTGGTTCCACACGGGGGACATCGGCACCCTCGACGAGGACGGCTACCTGGCGATCACCGGTCGCAAGAAGGAGATCCTGGTGACGGCGGGCGGCAAGAACGTCGCCCCGGCGGTCATCGAGGACCGGATCCGGGCGCACGCGCTGGTCGCGGAGTGCATGGTGGTCGGCGACGGCCGGCCGTTCGTGGGCGCGCTCGTCACGATCGACGAGGAGTTCCTCGGCCGCTGGGCCTCCGAGCACGGCAAGCCGGCGGACTCGACGGCGGCCACCCTCCGGGACGACGCGGAGCTGATGGCCGAGGTCCAGCGCGCGATCGACGACGGCAACGCGGCGGTCTCCAAGGCGGAGTCGGTCCGCAAGTTCCGTATCCTGCCGGCCCAGTTCACCGAGGAGGCGGGCCACATCACGCCGTCCCTGAAGCTGAAGCGGAACGTGGTGGCGAAGGACTTCGCGGACGAGATCGAGGCGATCTACCGGGGCTGAGGCCCGCGGAGGGACGATCCGGCCGGAGGCCCGGGGCGACATCGCTCCGGGCCTCCGGCCGTTTCCGTACCCCCGCCCCCCAAATTCATTGAACGTGTTCAATTCCATGTGTCAGGATGCTCCCGTGAAGATCACGAGGGGAAACGCGCTCCGCGGGCTGCGGGGATACGGGGCCGTGGCGGCCCTGCTCATCACCCTGACCGGCTGCCTCGCCGGCCCGGCCCAGTACTACGGGGGGACGGGCGTCCACGACGCCACGGCGGCCGAGGCCGCCGGGGTCTGGGAGTCCGTCGAGGGCACCGCGATGACGCTGCGCCCGGACGGGACGGCGACCGTCACCCGGCTCGACGGCCGGGACTTCGACTTCGACGAGGGGTGGCGGCTCTCCGGCAAGGGGGCCTGGTCCCTCTTCGACACCCCCGACGGGCAGCGGCTGCGCCTGGAGCTCACCGCACGCGCCGGGGTCGACCGGCGGGCCGACGCCACCATGCCCCCGCCGGACGGCGGGGACCCGCCCACCACCTACAGCTGGCGCTTCTACGTGGACCGCGACGAGCGGCGCAGCCTCGTGCTGTTCTTCTTCGTCGGCGACCCCGACGCGGGCAGCACCTACGTCATGACCCGGCGGCCGACCGCTACAACAGCTCCTTGAGACGCTCCGCGAGGAGGTCCCAGCGCCACTTCTCCTCGACCCAGGCGCGGCCCCGCTCGCCCATGCGGGCGCGGAGCTCGGGGTCCAGGAGAAGGGTGCTGACGCGGTCCGCGGTGTCCTCGGCGGACTCGCCCCGGACGACCCAGCCCGTCTCGCCGTCGAGGACGGCGTCGGGGGCGCCGCCGGAGTCGCCCGCGACCACCGGGAGGCCGGTGGCCGAGGCCTCCAGGTAGACGATGCCGAGGCCCTCGACGTCGAGTCCGCCGCGGCGGGTGCGGCAGGGCATGGCGAAGACGTCGCCGGCACCGTAGTGGGCGGGCAGCTCGGACCAGGGGACGGCGCCGGTGAAGCGTACGGATCCGGCCACGCCGGTCTCGGCGGCGAGGCGGTGCAGGTCCTTCTCGTACGGGCCGCCGCCGACGATCAGCAGGACCGCGTCCGGCACCCGTCGCAGGATCCTGGGCATGGCCCTGATGAGGGTGTCCTGGCCCTTGCGCGGGACGAGCCGGGAGACACAGACGACCACCGGGCGGTCGCTGAGCCCGAGGCGGGCGCGGACCTCGGCGCCGCCCGAGTCGGGGTGGAAGGTCTTCTCGTCGACGCCGGGCGGGAGCTGCCTCATTCGACCGGCGGCGGCGGGCGTGAGGGCCGCGGCGATCCGGGAGCGGGTGTACTCGCCGAGGTAGGTGATCGTGTCCGTGCCCTCGCCGATCCGCCGCAGCAGCGCGCGGGAGACGGGCAGCTGGGCCCAGCCCGCCTCGTGCCCGTGCGTGGTGGCGACGAGCCGGCGGGCGCCCGCCCCGCGCAGCGCGGGGGCCATCAGACCGAGCGGGGCGGCCGCGCCGAACCACACGGACTCGCAGCCGTGCTCGCGCAGGAGCGCGGTGGCGCGGGCGGTGACCCGAGGAGTGGGCAGCAGCATGGTGGTGCGATCCCGGACGACCGTGAAAGGCTGTTCGGCGTCGAACGCGGCTGTCGCCTCGATCCCTTCGCGGCTGCGCTTCCAGGTGGAGGCGTAGACCACGATCTGTTCGGGATCCAGGCGGAGCGCCATGTTGTGCAGGAAGGCCTGGATTCCGCCGGGACGCGGCGGGAAGTCGTTGGTTACGATCAGGGTCTTGTGCATCGTGGCCGAATCTACCGCGAGCGCACCCACCGCCCAGCACCACCACTCCCCCGCGTGAGCGGGGCCGACGCGAGAAGGACGAGACAGTGATGACGGGCGCAGTGGGGAAGTGGTTCCGCACGGGTCAGAGGCTCCCGGTCGCCCTCTGGGCACTGACCCGGATCATCCTGCTGCTGTGCGTCTTCAAGGTCGTGGTGATCCCCGGACCGGACATCACGTTCGACATCGAGGACATCTACCAGGGCTGGTACGAGGTCCTGCGGACCGGCACCTATCCGCTGGACGACGTGACCTGGCAGTACCCGCCGGCCGCCGCGTTCGCGATCCTCGCCCCGGGGCTGCTGCCGTTCCTCGGCTACTCGGCCGCCTTCTTCGTCCTCGCCTTCCTCTGTGACGCGCTCGTCTTCGGGCTGCTCCTCCACACCGGCCGCCGCGCCGGCCGCTCGCCGCGCGGTGCCTGGATATGGATCGCGGGTGTCCCGCTGCTCGGCCCGACGGCCTACGCCCGGTACGACGTGATGGTGACCGCGGTCGCGGTGGCGGCGCTCCTCGCGGCGGGCCGGAGTCCGCGGGTCCTGGGCGCGCTCGCCGGGTTCGGCGCGGTCCTGAAGGTGTGGCCGGTGCTGCTGCTCGCGGGCACGCCGAAGGGCCGGGCGACGTTCCGCTCCTGGCCGGCGGCGGTGGGCGCGGCGGCCGCCGTGCTGCTGTTCTGCGTGCTGTGGATGCCGGGCGCGCTCGCCTTCCTCTCGTTCCAGCGCGATCGGGGCACGGAGGTCGAGTCGCTGGGCTCGATGGTCTTCCATGTGGCCCGTCACCTCGGCTGGTCCGGGGAGGCGCGGATGAACTACGGCTCGATCGAGTTCCTCGGTCCGTACGTCTCCACGGTCTCGACGGCCGCGATGGCGCTCACCTTCGCGGCCTTCGGCTGGCTGCTGCTGTGGCGTTTCAAGGCGCGCCGCTTCACCTCGTCGACGGTGGCGGACGCGGCGTTCGTGGCGGTGCTGCTGTTCACGACGACGAGCCGGGTGCTCTCGCCGCAGTACATGCTGTGGCTGGTCGGTCTGGCGGCGGTCTGTCTCGCGTACCGGTCGAGCCGGATGGAGCGGCCGGTGCATCTGGTCGTGTGGGCGACGGCGGTGACGCAGTTCGAGTTCCCGGTGTGGTTCTCGCACGTGACGCGGAGCGATCCGCTGGGCATCGCGGTGCTGTTCACCCGGAACGGTCTGCTGATCGCCGCCACGCTGATCGCCTGCCGTGTGCTGTGGCGCCAGACGGTGACGGAGCCCCGTCTCGCCGAGAAGGCGGTCGTGCCCGCGCAGGCGGTTCATCCGGAGCGCGAGAAGGCACTGTCGGCCTCGCGCTGAGGCGCCCCGGGGGTCCGCCGGTACAGCAGGCCGAGCGCCGCGCACTGGGTGGCCGTGGCCAGGGCCATCGCCAGGCAGATGCCGGGCAGCCCGAGGCCTGAGAGGCCGTACGCGAGTGGCAGCTGGACCAGGACGCCGCCGACCGTGATCCGGGCGAGGTACGGGCTCGCGCCGGTGCCCTCGAAGACTCCGGCGAGCGCGATGGAGCCGGCCATGAGCAGCAGGTGGGGGCCGAGGCAGCGCAGGAAGAGCGCGCCCGCCTCCGCGACCGCCGGTTCGGCGCCGAAGGCCCGCATGACGGGTCCCGCGCCGAGGAGCAGCAGCCCCGCAGCCCCCGTGCCGAGGACGCCGCCGAGGAGCAGGGCCTGCCGTCCGACGGCCCGGCGTTCGTCGCGGCCCGCCCCGAGCAGATGGGCGCTGTGGATGGCGGCGGCCTGCCGGACCGCGTAGAAGGCCATGGTCGCGACGTACATGGCCTTGGTGGCGATGCCGTAGGCGGCGATCTCGGTGACGCCGAGCCGGGCCACGACGGAGACGAGCGCGAGGGCCCCCGCCATCCGGACGGTGAAGTCGAGGCCCATGGGCAGTCCGGTGCGTGCGGTACGGCGCAGGGCGGCGGCGGTCCCCTCGGCCGGGCGGACCGCGCGGGCGGCCTTGAGCAGGGGCTCGCGGTGGAGGACGAGCAGCCCGGCGGCGAGGGCGACGGTCCGGCCGGCCACGGTGGCGAGGGCGGCGCCCCGCACTCCGCAGGCGTGGATGAGCAGGGGGTCGAGGACCAGGATCAGTCCGTTGGCGAGGAAGGCGAGCCGCATGGGGGTGCGGGTGTCGCCCGCGCCCTTGAGGATCCCGTCGAGGACGTTCGTGGCGAAGAAGACGGCCGTGCCGGGGAGCGAGATCGCGAAGTAGGCGGCGGCCAGGGCGTGGGCGGGGTGGTCGGGGCCGCCGAGCAGCAGGGCGGCGAGCGGTTCGCGCAGCAGGAGTCCGCCGAGGGCGACGGGCGGCACGAGCAGCGCTCCGAGGGCGGCTCCGCCGCGGACGGCGGAGCGGACGGCGGCCGGGTCGCCGGCGCCGCGGGCGCGGGCGACGAGCACGGTGGTGCCGGAGCCGGCGACGAGGACGACGCCGAGGAGCAGGTTCTCGACGTTGGTGGCGACGGCGACGGCGGCGACGGCGTCCCCGCCGAGCCGGGCGACCCAGACCATGTTGATGATGCCGGCGGCGACTCCGGCGAGAAGTTCGAGATAGACGGGGCGGGCGAGCCGGACGAGTGTGCGGCGGTGCGCGGACATGGAACGAGGCCCCCCTCTTTTCGATATACCTCGATTCGAGGCACCTCGAAAAGAGATAGCATGGCGGCCGGTCCGACAACAAGCACGAAGGAGACCGCCCGGTGCTGGAACTGTCGATCCTGGGCTTCCTGTACGAGAAACCGCTGCACGGGTACGAGCTGAAGGAGCGCATCCACGGCCTCAGCGGCCATGTACGCCCGGTCAGCGACGGCGCCCTCTACCCGGCCATCACCCGCCTGGTGAAGAACGGCCTGGTCGACAGCCGTACGGAGCCGGGCGCGAGCGCCGCCCCGCGCCGGACGCTCTCCCTCACCCCCGAGGGCCGCCGGGAGCTGCTCGCCCGGCTGCGCACCCCCAAGGACGCCGAGATCACCGACGGCCAGCGCTTCTTCACCCTGCTCGCCTTCCTCGGCCGGCTCCCCGACCGGGCGGACCAGGCGGCCGTGCTCCGCCGCCGCCAGGAGTTCCTGAACACCCCGGCCAGCTTCTTCTACGAGGACGGGACCCCCGTCAGCGCCGAGCGGGAACCGGACCTCTTCCGCCGGGGGATGCTGCGGATCGCCCGCGCGACGGGCGCGGCCGAGAAGGCCTGGCTGGCGGAGGCCGTCGCACACCTGGAGAGCTGACCCGGCGGGCCGGGCCGGCCCGGGAGCGGACCGGCACACCGCCGGCCCCTCCACGGCCTATCCGAGCCGCTCCTTCAGATACGCGCGCCAGTCGGCCGTGAACTCCTCCGGGGTGGTGCCGAGCACCTCCTGGAGCGCCCGCTCCACCGCGCCCTCCCGGCCCGGGTGCGCGCCCACGGCCCGGTAGAAGTCCCGCAGCTCCCCCTCGCCCCAGCGGTCCGCGATCAGCGCGCAGGCCAGCCAGCCACCCTCGTACGCCCGCGCGAGCGCCTCCGCGTCGCCCCCGAACGCGAAGTCGGGGTCGCCGGGGAGCCGGGCGGGCAGCTCGCCCGCGAGGACCGCGCGGCGCAGTTCGGGCGCCGCCTGGGCGGGGGTGCGGCCGGCGTCCCGGTAGGCGACCCAGTCGGCGAAGCCCTCGGAGAGCCAGACCGGGGTCGACGGGGTGGTGGCGGCGCGGGTGGCGACATGGACGGTCTCGTGGGTGAGGACCAGCTGCCGGCCGAACGAGCCGAGCACCCCGTACGCGTCGGGGTTGACGATCACCCGGTCCGCGGGGGCGTCCGCGCCGCCGCGGATCTCCCCCGTGGTGACGGCGGCGATGCCCCGGTAGGAGGCCCCGGGCGCCCCGAGGAGCTCTCCCATGCCCGTCAGCGTCCCGGGGACGAGGACGACCACCTGACGGGCCCAGGCGGCGGGCCAGGCGGCGGAGACGACGGGGACCGCCCGGTCGGCCGCCGCCGCGATCTCCCGGAGCCGCTCGGGGCTCTGCCCCACACCGAGGACGAGCGAGCGGGCTCCCCGGACGGTCGCGACGTCGCCCTGCTCCCACAGGTGCCGGGGCGCGCCCTCCGCGGGGCGGTCCCCGGTCACGTACCAGCGTCCGTCCCGTTCGGTGAGGTCGAGGACCCGGGCGCCCGTCGCGGGGCGGCTGTCGTGGCCCCGGAGCCGGTAGCCGAGTTCGGCGCGGGCGGTGACCCGGTCGGACGCGGTGCGGTCGACGCCGGTGACCCGGTAGGTCCAGCCGTCGACGGGGACCGTCGCGAGCCGCCGGAAGACGGTGAGGGCCCTCTGCGCGTACGCCGGGTCGACGGCGGCCAGATAGCCGGGCTGGTCGCGGTCGACGAGCGCCCTGGCCTGCCGGTCGAGCAGCGTCTGTATCTCGCGGGAGGCGGTGTCCGCCGGCCCGGTCCTCGCACCGCAGCCGACGAGCCCCGTGAGCACCAGCAGCAGGGCCAGCAGGCAGGCCGTCGCCGGCCGTCGCGCTCCACACCCCTGACCTGCCACGCCTCCGATCGTACGGTCGGAACGGCGCGGCCTGCTTCCGGTACCGGGTCAGACCCGGGTCACCGTCACGTGCGACATCATGTTCACCGGGTCGTAGCGGACCCGCGCACCCGGGTAGGGGGCGTGGATGACCTGCCCGTTGCCCGCGTAGATCCCGACATGGCTGGCGTCGCCCCGGTAGGTGACGAGGTCCCCCGGCTGCGCCTGCGCGAGCGGCACCTGACGGCCCGCGTGGCGCTGTGCCGAGGAGGTGCGCGGCAGGCTGATGCCGGCCCGCCCGTACGACCAGACCATCAGGCCCGAGCAGTCGAAGGCGGACGGGCCGGTCGCCCCCCACACGTACGGCTTGCCGACCGCGCTGCGGGCGGCGATCACCGCGGCGGCGGCCCGCGAGGAACCCGCCGGGACATCGGCCATGGGCGGCAGCTCCTCCGCCCGTCCGCCGGCGCGCGAGGCCCGGTCGAAGTCCGCCCGCTCCTCGGCGGTGAGGCTGGCCAGCACCCGGCGGGCCTCGGCGAGCTTCCGCTCGACGGCGCGCTTGTGGCGGGCGACCTCGGCCCTGCTGCGCTCCAGCTCGACCAGGGCCGTACGGGCCTCGGACCGCTTCTGGTCCAGCCGGCGCTGCTCCCGGCGGAGTTCGCCGAGCGCGGCGCCCTGCCGGGCGGTGACCCGGTCGAGGGCGGAGGCCCGGTCGAGATAGGTGTCCGGGTCGGAGGAGAGCAGCAGGGCGAGGGCGGGGTCGATGCCGCCGGAGCGGTACTGGGCGCCGGCGACCGAACCGAGCGCGCCCCGCATGCGGTTGATGCGCTCCTGGCCCCGGGCGAGGCCGTCCTGGGCCTGGGAGACCGTCCGGCGCAGCGCGTCCGCCTTCTCGTCCGCCCGGTTGTAGCCCTCCGTGGCCTTCTCGGCCTCCTCGAGGAGGCGGTCGACCGTGGCGCGGGTGGCCGCGGGTCCGGCCCCGGGATCGGCGCTCGCGGGGACGGCCCCGAGGGACGCCGCCGCGGTGGCCGCGGCGGCGGTGAGGAGGGTGACCCTGGCGGGTCGGCGGTGGGACGCCACGAATCGCGCTCCGTTCGGCTCGACGCAGACTGGCGCGGCAGACAGTAGCCGCTGATCACTCCGCGTCCAACGAAGCCGCCGGACACACAAAGTGACGCCCCGCCGGAGATCACAGGTCACCGGCGGGGCGTCAGGTCAGCTTGCGTCGCGCCGAACCACCCGATTGGGCGGCACGGCGGCGCGGGTCGCGTCGTGGCGGATCAGCCGCCGATGCGGACGCCGAACTGGAACGTGCCCATGTAGCTCATGGACTCGTAGCGGACGTTGGCGCCCGGCTTGGGGGCGTGCAGGATCGTGTTGTTGCCCGCGTACAGACCCACGTGCGACAGGCCGTTGAAGAAGACCAGGTCGCCCGGCTTGAGCTGGCTGCGGCCGATCTTCACGCCGTCGTTCTGCTGGGTGTAGGTGACGCGGCTGAGGTCGACACCGGCCTTGCCGTAGGCCCACTGGGTCAGACCCGAGCAGTCGAACGACGAGGGGCCCTCGTGGCCGGAGGCGTACGGCATGCCGACCCGGGTGTCGGCGGCCGCGAGCGCGGCGGCTCCGTAGCCGTTCGCGGGGACCTCCTTGCCCAGGTCCAGGCGCTCGCCGGCGTCGCGGCTGGCCCGCTGCTCCTTCGCCCGCTCCTCCGCCGCGATCTTGGCCTTCTCGGCCGCCGTGAGCGTGTTGAGGAGCTTCTGGGCCTCGGCCAGCTTGCCCTGGTACATCTTCTTCTTGGCGCCGAGGGTCTTGCGGACGTCCTCGAGGTCGGCCAGCTTCGTGGTGGCCTCGGCCCGCTGCTGCGCGAGCGTGCGCTGCTTGGCCTGGATCGAGGTGAGCACGTCGGCCTGCTGGGCGCTCAGCTGGTCGATCGCGGACGCCTTGTCGAGGTAGGTGTCCGGGTCGGCGGAGAGGAAGAGCTGCAGCGCCGGGTCGATGCCGCCGGAGCGGTACTGGGCGCTGGCGACGGAACCGATCTGGTCGCGCAGGGTGTTGAGCTCCTGCTGACCGCGGGCCACCTTGTCCTGGAGGTTGCCGATCTCCTTCTGCAGCTTGCCGCGGCGCTCCTCGGCGAGGTTCGCCTGCTCCGTGGCCTCTTCGGCCTCGTGATGCAGCTTGTCGACCTTCGACTTGACTTCGTCGATGTTCGGCTTGGCGGGGGCCGCCTGGGCACCGGTCTGGGCGGTGAGAGCGACGGCGGCTGCCGCGGTCGCGGTGAGCACGGTCACGCGGATGCGGCTCGGCTGCTTGGGTCGACGGTGGGACGCCACGAAGGCGAGCTCCTTCTTCCTCAGAGCCGCCCAACCGGTAAGGGGCAGGCGGTTCCTCCGCCGCCACCCCGGATGGGTGATCAACCGCGCGAAGGTTCGAAGCCTGACCCTAGTGACCAAGTTGTGATCAGTTCAAATCCCACTGGCAAAAATATCTCCCACGCACCACATTATTTACACGCATCGCACGGGCAGTGATGAGTACTTGACGATCTGCCGTCCAGAATTCGGGCATACCGCCCAGGAGTTGCGATGCGTCACGAGAGCCGCGAAAGCCGCTTCAGCAACAAGGCGGACGCCACCGGCCGAGCACCGGCCTTCGCCACCCCGTCGGCCACCTCACGGTCGGTGGACACCACGACGACCGGGCGGCCCGGCGGCTCCGCCCGTACCAGCTGGCGGATCAACTCGTCCGCCGTCACGCCGGGCTTGGAGAACAGCACCCGGACCCCGCGCGGCGGCGCGAGCAGCACCGGCGCCGCCAGCTCCGCCCCGTCGAAGACACAGGTGACCTCGGCGCCCGAGCGGGCCGCGAGGGCCGACAGACTGCCGAGCAGCCGCAGCCGCTGCTTCTCCAACGGCATCGTCGGATAGCCGGTCTTGGTGACGTTGTAGCCGTCGACGACCAGATGGGCCTGCGGCAGCGCCAGAAGCTGGTCGAGCAGCGCCGGGTCGGTCTCGGAGAGCGCCCGCGCCGCGATGTCCTTCGGGGACATCCGCCCCGGCTCCACGGCGTCCACGGTGTCCGCCGGGTGCACCGACACGGGAGGCAGCGCGAGTTCACGGCGCAGCCCCTGGGCCGCGTCGAGAACGGTGTCGAGCAGCAGCCGCAGCCGCATGTCCTCCACCGAGCGCCCCTCGCGGGCCGTCCTGCGGCTCGCCTCCAGGGCCGACTCGACCTCGCCGAGGCGGGCCTTGAGCCGCCGGCTCTCGCTCTCGGCGGCCGACACCTGGGCGGCCGCCTCCGCCTTCGCGGCGTCGATCTCGCCCTGGAGACGGCGCAGCGCCGCCTCGCCGCGCTTCACATCGCTCTGGGCGCTGCGCAGCTTGCGGTGAAGCGATTCCGCTTCCTTCCGGGCCGTCTCCAGGTCGTGCCGCAACTGCTCGGTCTCGCCCCGGGAGCGGTCCCGGGCGGTGGCGAGCTCCTCGCGCAGCCGTTCCAGTTCGCGCCGGCCGGCCTCGTCGGCCCGCTCGGCGTCGACGCGCTGGGCCTCCTCGCCCGCGGCGGCCACGAGCTTGACCCAGCCGGCCGGGCGCAGCACATAGGCGGCCGCCGCCACGTCCACGGGGTCGGCGGCGGCGGGCGGGGTGCCCGTCTCGACGGCTCCGGCCAGTTCGGGCTCGGCCAGCTTGAACCGTTCGCCGATCCGCTGCCGGAACAGCGGATCGCTCTCCAGGGCCGCCGCCATCGCGTTGCCGGCGAACTTGGCCCGCCGGCTGGCGGTGAACCGGGCGTACTGCCTCAGGGGTGCGGGCAGCTCGGCGACGGTCAGCCCGCCGAAGGCGTCGGCGACCAGCGCGACGACCCGCCGCCGTACGCCTTCCGGCAGTGGGTGGTCGAGCGTCTCGGCAGCGTCACCTGCCGCGCCGGCCGGCTCTCCACCGTGCGCGGGCTGCTCCACGATCCGTCACCCCTATGTCTTCCGCGCCGTCCCTCAGGAGGCGGCGCCCGGCCTGTCCACCAGTTCGATCTGATCCACCGCGTTGCACCAGCGGCAGCGGACCGACTCGATGGTCTCACTGACCACCTGCCGCTCCTCGACCGTCGGGTCTCCGGCGAGGTCCAGATGGACGTACTCCACGACCTTGGAGGAGCGCGTCACATCGAAACGGGTCAGGTTGCCGCAGAGCGTGCAGCGCCAGCGGGTCTCGGCGGTCGGCAGGGGAACCGTCGTCATCGTGCCGTCCTTCTTCCTGTTGCGTGGTACCAGGTGCGGGAGCCGCGGTGCGCCGTCGAACTGCGGTCGTACTGCCCGTTACCCTACGGCCTCACCGGTACCCCGGGGCACGGCGAGGCACTCTGTCCAGTTCGGCCCCGGTACGCCATGATCTGTCCATGATCGACTGGCGCGGCTCGGCCCGCGGTGTCTGGCGGGGCACACGCGGCGGACCCAAGGTGACGTACGGACTGATCGCCGCCTGCTGTCTGCTCTTCGCGATCGGCCCGGTCTCCGGACTCAACCCGGTGTACGGCACGGGCGACCAGCTCCTCGCGGCGCAGGGCGTGTACTTCCGCCGCTGGGGCGTCGTCCCCACCGAGCTGATGAGCGGCGAGCCCCGCGCCCTGCTCACCCCCCTCACCGCGCTGTTCGTCCACGGCAGCTGGCTCCACCTGCTGGGAAACATGCTGTTCCTGTACGTCTTCGGGGCGATGGCCGAGGAGCGCATGGGACCGGTCGGGTTCGCCCTCTTCTACCTGGGCACCGGCTACCTCGCGCTGCTCGGGTACGCGGCGGCGCACGCCGAGAGCGAGCAGACCCTGGTCGGGGCGTCGGGGGCGATCTCCGGGGTGCTCGGGGCCTTTCTCTTCCTCTTCCCGCGCTCCCGCGTCACCAGTCTCTTCCCCTTCCTCTTCTTCCTGCCGCTGCGTTTTCCCGCCTGGATCGTGCTGGTCTTCTGGTTCGTGCTCCAGTGGCTGGCCGCGCGGGCCGCGGGCGCCGGTCCCGGCGTCGCCTATCTGGCCCACGTGGTGGGCTTCTCCGTCGGCTTCCTCTACGCCTGGGGGCGCTACCGGGGTGGGGATAGAGTGAAAGCCCAAGCCGCGGCGACCGAGGGAGAAAGCCAGCCGTGATCACCGCGATCGTGCTCATCAAGACCAGCGTGGACCGCATCCCCGAGATCGCCGAGTCGATCGCCTCGCTCGACAGCGTCAGCGAGGTGTTCTCGGTGACCGGCACCTACGACCTCATCGCCATGGTCCGCGTGCCCCGCCACGACGACCTGGCCGACGTGATCCCCGGCAGCATCAGCAAGATCCCGGGCGTCGAGGCCACGGACACGCATGTCGCCTTCCGTACGTACTCCCAGCACGATCTGGAGGCGGCCTTCGCCATCGGCCTGGAGTCCTGAGACTCCTCCGCGGCATGGGTGAAGGGGGCCTCCCGACCGGGGAGGCCCCCTTCACCCGTACGAGTGAGCCGTCAGCCGCGGTCCGGGACGCAGCGGCCGTCCTCGGTGCGGTACTTCCACTGTGCGCCGTCCCGGACGAGCTCCTTCACGGCGCCGACGAACCGCTCGACGTGCTCGTCGGGCGTACCGGCTCCGAAGCTCACCCGGATGGCGTTGAGCGACCGCTCCCCCGGGGCCGCCTCGGGGGCGCCGCACTCGCCCGGGTCCTGCGGGTCGCTGCCGAGCAGCGTGCGGACCAGCGGGTGGGCGCAGAAGAGACCGTCGCGGACGCCGATGCCGTACTCGGCGGAGAGCGCGGCGGCGAAGTGGGAGCTGTTCCAGCCCTCCACGACGAAGGAGATGACGCCGACCCGGGGGGCGTCGTCGCCGAACAGCGAGAGCACCCTGACCTCGGGAACCTCGGCGAGACCTTCCCGGACCTTGGCGATCAGGTGCCGCTCGCGCTCGACGAGGGAGTCGAAGCCCGCCTCGGTGAGAGCCTTGCAGGCGGAGGCGATCGCGTACACGCCGATGACGTTCGGGGAGCCGGCCTCGTGCCGGGCCGCGGTGGTGTGCCACTCCACGTCCACACCGCCGTCGGCCCGGCGGGCCACCTTGCGGGAGGCGCCGCCGCCCGCGAGGTAGGGCTCGGAGTCCTGCAGCCAGTCGGCGCGGCCCGCGAGGACGCCGGAGCCGAAGGGCGCGTAGAGCTTGTGCCCGGAGAAGGCGATCCAGTCCACGTCGAGCTCCTGCACGGAGACCGGGTGGTGGGGCGCCAGCTGGGCGGCGTCGAGCACGATCCGGGCGCCGTGGGCGTGGGCGGCGGCGGCGAGTTCCTTCACCGGCCACAGCTCACCGGTGACGTTGGAGGCGCCGGTGACGCAGACGAGGGCGGGACCGTACGGGTCGCGGTCGGCGAGGGCGTGCTCCAGGGTGGCGACGGCCTGCTCCGGGGTGCGCGGCGCGTTGAGGTAGGTGACGCGGGCGTCCCTCCAGGGCAGCAGCGAAGCGTGGTGCTCGGTCTCGAAGACGAAGACCTCGCAACCGGCGGGGAGCGTGGCGGCGAGCAGGTTGAGCGAGTCGGTGGTGGAGCGGGTGAAGACGACCTGGTCGCCGGGGCGGCAGTCGAGGAACTCGGCGACGGTGACCCGGCTGTTCTCGAAGAGGTCGGTGGAGAGCTGGGAGAGGTAGCCGGCGCCGCGGTGGACGCTGCCGTAGTAGGGGGCGTACGCGGCGACGTCGTCCCAGACCCGCTGGAGGGCCGGTGCGCTGGCCGCGTAGTCGAGCGCCGCGTAGGTCACCTCGCCGCCGGTGACGAGCGGGACGGTGACGTCCCGGCCGAGGACGGGCAGCGGGGCGGCGCAGCAGGGGTCGGCGGACTCGGCGGTCACGGTCTCGACGGCGGCGACGGTCTCGGCGGCGGCGACGGTGGTGGCGGTGGCGACGTCAGGGCGTGCGGACATGGCGGTATCTCCCGGCGGGCGGTGCGGAATGGCTTCGGTGATCCCGTACGCGGCCGAGTACGGCGGGGTACGGGTGATGCCTCGGAAGACATGGGGGTACGCGAAAGTGACCCTGATCCGAGGGTGAAGTGGGGGCGTATTCGCCCTATCGCATTCGCTTGCTCACGGAAAAAGCTCCTCGAGAGACCAGGACCCCTGGTGTTCGAGGGGTCCGCGCTTGCCGTAGACCTCGCTGCCTACGGCCTGGTCATCACCCGGGGCACCCCGCCACGGACGGAGGGTTGCCGGACAGCAAGCCGGGGCCAAAACGCTGTCACTCGTGACCTGTAGAGCATCCTGCCACATGATCGCCGAAGCGCAAGACCCCGGTCCGCATGCTGGACCGGGGTCGGGGTGAATCCCGCGCGGAACGCTAGGCGTTGCTGACGGCGACCCAGCGTTCCAGGGCCCGGCGGGCCTCACCGGAGTCGATCGCCTCCGCGGCCTGTTCGATGCCCGCGCGGATCTGCTCCACCAGGGTGCCCTCCCCCGGCGCGAGGGCGGTCAGCGCCGCCGCGGAGTTGAGCAGCACGGCGTCCCGGACCGGACCGGTCTCCGCCGCGAGCAGCCGGCGGGCGACGTCGGCGTTGAAGGAGGCGTCGGCGCCGCGCAGGGCCTCCACCGGGACGAGGTCGATGCCGACGTCCCGGGGGTCGAAGGCCTCCTCCCGCACCGAGCCGTCGCGGACCACCCAGACCCGCGACGTGGCCGTGGTGGTCAGCTCGTCCAGACCGTCGTCGCCGCGGAAGACCAGCGCGGAGGAACCGCGCTCGGCGAGCACCCCGGCCATGATGGGGGCCATCCGGGCGTCGGCGACACCGGTGGCCTGGGCCCTGACCCGGGCCGGGTTGGTGAGCGGACCGAGGAAGTTGAAGGTGGTCCGGATGCCCAGCTCCTTGCGGGCGGCGGCGACGTGCCGCAGCGCCGGGTGGAACTTCACCGCGAAGCAGAAGGTGATCCCGGCCTCCTCGGCGACCTCGGCGACCCGCCGCGGGGTCAGCTCCAGGTTGACGCCGAGCTTCTCCAGGACGTCGGAGGCGCCGGAGGCCGAGGACGCGGCCCGGTTGCCGTGCTTGACGACCTTGGCGCCGGTGCCGGCGACGACGATCGCGGACATCGTGGAGATGTTGACGGTCTTGGCGCCGTCGCCGCCGGTGCCGACGATGTCGACGGAGGGGCCGGGCACGTCGATCGTGTTGGCGTGCTCGTACATGGTGCGGACGAGGCCGGTGATCTCGTCGACGGTCTCGCCCTTGGCACGCAGGGCGACCGCGAAGCCGGCGATCTGGGCGTCGGTGGCCTCGCCGCGCAGGATCCGGTCCATCGCCCAGGCGGTGTCCTCGGCGCTCTGGTCGCGGCCGGTGAGCAGACCTTCGAGCACGACGGGCCAGGAGCGGCCCGCCGACGTAGGTCCTCCAGCGGGGGTCGCAGCGCTCATGGCAGCTCCTGGTCAGTCCGTAGTGGATACGGCCCCACCCTATCGACCCCCGGGGACGGCGAAGAGCCCCGTCCATCGAATGGACGGGGCTCTCACCGTGGCGACTTTCCGGAAAGTCGGGGGTTCAGGCGATCAGTGGTGGCCGTGGCCGCTCTGGATCTCCTTGTACTCCTCGACCGTGGGCTTGGCGACCTGGTTGTCGTCCGCGTAGTAGCCCTTGTTGAGCTTGACCCGGAGCTTCTCGATGCGCCCGATCTTGCGCTCGACACCGTTCTCGTCGACGGCCGGCGGAAGCTCCGCGGCGGCGTACTGCTCGTGCGCCGTGAGGCGGTGCAGCTCGCCCTGGCTGAGCGGCTGGTGGATCTCGACGAACTCACCGTGCGGCAGGCGCTTGATGATGCCGGACTCGCGACCGTGCAGCACCTTCTCCTTGTCGCGGCGCTGGAGGCCGAGGCAGATCCGCTTGGTGACGATGAACGCGATGACCGGGCCGACGAAGAAGAAGATCCGCACGAACCAGGTGATCGAGTTGAGCGACAGGTGGAAGTGGGTCGCCCAGAGGTCGTTTCCACCACCCACGAGCATGATCATGTACGCGGTGATCCAGGCGACACCGAAACCGGTGCGCGTCGGAGCGTTGCGCGGGCGCTGCGCGATGTGGTGCTCGCGCTTGTCGCCGGTGATCCACGACTCGATGAACGGGTACACCGCGATCGCCGCGAGGACCGCCGGGAAGATCGCCAGCGGGATCATCACACCGAGGACCAGCGTGTGGCCCCAGAGGTTGATCTCCCAGCCCGGCATGACACGGATCAGACCCTCGGCGAAGCCCATGTACCAGTCGGGCTGGGCGCCGGTGGACACCTGGTCCGGGCGGTACGGGCCGAGGGCCCAGATCGGGTTGATCGAGGCGATCGCGGAGATGACCGCGATGACACCGAAGACCAGGAAGAAGAAGCCTCCGGCCTTGGCCATGTAGACCGGCAGCAGCGGCATGCCCACGACGTTCTTGTTCGTGCGGCCGGGGCCCTCGAACTGCGTGTGCTTGTGGAAGAACACCAGGATGAGGTGGGCCACCACGAGGCCGAGCATGATGCCGGGCAGCAGCAGGATGTGGGCCGAGTAGAACCGGGCCACGAAGTCGCCGCCGGGGAACTCCCCGCCGAACAGGAACATCGACAGGTACGTGCCGATGACCGGCACGGACAGGATCGCGCCCTGCATGAAGCGGACACCGGTGCCGGAGAGCAGGTCGTCCGGGAGCGAGTAACCGGTGAAACCGGTGAACATGCCCAGGAAGAACAGCAGGAAGCCGAACAGCCAGTTGATCTCACGGGGCTTGCGGAACGCACCCGTGAAGAACACGCGCATCATGTGCACGAACATGCCGGCGAGGAAGATCAGCGCCGCCCAGTGGTGGATCTGCCGGATGAGCAGACCACCGCGCACCTCGAACGAGATGTGCATGGTCGAGTTGAACGCCTCGGACATCAGCTGTCCCTGGAGCGGGACGTACGGTCCGACGTACTCCACCTCGTTCATCGACGGGTGGAAGAACATCGTCAGATAGACGCCCGTCAGGATGATGATGAGGAAGCTGTAGAGGCAGATCTCGCCCAGCATGAAGGACCAGTGGTCCGGGAAGATCTTCCGCATGTTGGCCTTGGCCAGCGTGTAGATCCCCAGGCGACCGTCGGCCCAGTCGGCCACCCGCTCACCGGCGGGTGCCTTCTTGGTATCGGTCACGGTGCTCATCCGCGCTCCCAGAAGGAAGGACCGACGGGCTCGTCGAAGTCGCCGAGCGCCTCCAGGAAGCCCTTGTCGTTCACGCCGATCCGCAGCTGCGGGAGGGCGTGACCGGCCGGGCCGAAGATGACGCGGGCGCCGTCGGAGAGGTCGAAGGTGGACTGGTGGCACGGGCAGAGGACGTGGTGCGTCTGCTGCTCGTACAGGGAGATCGGGCAGCCCACGTGGGTGCAGATCTTCGAGAACGCGACGATGCCCTCGTGCGACCACTCGAGCTCGCGCTTGTCCTTGATGTCCTCCGGCTGGATCCGGACGATCATCAGGGCGGCCTTGGCGATCTCGGTCTGGAAGTGGTGGTCGTGCTCCGAGAGGCCCTCGGGCATCGCGAAGGTCAGCGAACCGACCGCGACGTCCTCGGGACGAAGCGGCTCGTGCGTGTTCATGTTGATGAGCTGAAGGCCCTTGGTCCACATGGTGGTCCGGAGCTTCTTCTCGGGCAGCGGGCCCATGTCACGCAGCAGGACGATGCCGGAGAGCGGTACCAGCGACAGCGCGCCGAACATCGTGTTGCGGATGAGCTTGCGGCGGCCCATGCCCGACTCGGCGGCACCGGCCGCGAAGTCCGACATGACCTTCGCCTTGGTCTCGGCGTCGGCCGCGATCGGGTGACGCTCGTCCGCGATCTCGACGTCGGACATCAGGGTGCGGGCCCAGTGGACCGCGCCCGCGCCGATGAAGAAGAGGGCGAGACCGAGGGTCCAGCCGAGCGCGAAGTTGAGCGCGGACACCCGGCCGAAGGGCCAGATGTACACGATCTTGTCGACCGGGAAGATCACGTACGAGGCGATGAAGCCGACGGTGGCCAGCATCGACAGCGTGAACATGAAGGCGACCGCGCGCTCGGACCGACGGGCGGCCCGCTCGTCGATGTCCTGGATGCGGGGCTTGTGGGGCGGGAGGCCCGGGTCGGCGAACGGGTCGTCGGCGACCATCACCGCGCCGTGCGCGGTGTCCTGCCCTGCCGGCAGGTTCTCTTCTGGAATCTCTTGGCTACTCATGACTTCTTGGCCTTAGCGGTGTGGGCCGCGACCCAGATGGCAACTGCGATCAGCGCGCCCAGGCCGAAGACCCAGGCGAACAGGCCCTCGGAGACGGGACCGAGGCCACCGAGCGAGAGACCGCCCGGGCTGTCGGCCTTGTCACCGTTGACGGCCTGGACGTACGCGATGATGTCCTTCTTCTCCTTCTCCGGCATCGTCGAGTCCGGGAAGGAGGGCATGTTCTGCGGGCCGGTCTGCATGGCCTCGAACAGGTGCTTCGGGCTCACGCCTTCGAGGCTGGGGGCGTACTTGCCGTAGGTCAGCGCGCCACCCTCACCGGTGAAGTTGTGGCACTGGGCACAGTTGGTGCGGAACAGCTCGCCACCCTTGGCGATGTCGGCACCGTCAGGGCTGTACTGGCTTTCGGTCGGCGTGATCGGGCCGGCACCGAGAGAGGCGACGTACGCCGCGAGCTGATCGATCTCAGCCTGCGAGTAGATGACCTTCTTCTTCGGGACCTGGGCGCCCGGCTGCTGGGCCGGCATGCGACCCGTGCCGACCTGGAAGTCGACGGCGGCCGAACCGACGCCTACGAGGGACGGGCCGTCAGTGGTGCCCTGACCGCCGGTTCCGTGGCAGCTGGCGCAGCCGACGGAGTAGAGCTTCTTGCCCTCCTCGATGGCGAGGGACTGGGCGGTTTCATCGGCCTTCGCCGTGCCCGCGGGCGCGAACGCGGCGTACAGCCCCCCAGTGGCCGCCAGCGCGAGAAGTAGGACGACGACCGCCGCCAGCGGATGGCGTCGTCGTGCGGAGAGCTTTTTCACGGATTACCCCGGTGTCAGGATCTTCTGCGTCGATGCTTGCTGGATGTCTCGGTCCGCCGTGACGGCGGCGCCGATTACTTGATCATGTAGATCGTGGCGAAGAGGCCGATCCAGACGACATCGACGAAGTGCCAGTAGTAGGACACGACGATGGCGGCGGTTGCCTGCTCGTGAGTGAACCTCTTGGCGGCGTACGTCCGGCCGAGGACCAGCAGGAAGGCGATGAGTCCGCCCGTCACATGCAGGCCGTGGAAGCCGGTGGTCAGGTAGAACACGGAGCCGTACGGGTCCGACGAGAGCGAGAGGCCCTCGTGCTTCACCAGCTCGGTGTACTCGAAGACCTGCCCGCCGATGAAGATCGAACCCATCACGAACGTGATGATGAACCACGACCGGAGCTTCTTCACGTCGCCCCGCTCGGCGGCGAAGACGCCGAGCTGGCAGGTGAGGGAGGAGAGCACCAGGATCGTGGTGTTGGTCGCCGAGAACGGGAAGTTCAAGGCATCTGCCTTTTCCGCCCAGAACTCGGCACCCATCACTGATCGCAGGGTGAAGTACATCGCGAAGAGGGCCGCGAAGAACATCAGCTCGGAGCTCAACCAGATGATGGTTCCGACGCTGGTGAGGTTCGGTCGATTGACCGACGGGTGCGCGTGCCCTGTTTCTACTGTCGTTACTGTCGCCACGACCGACATTATGTCGGTCGCTTATCCCGCCCTCACTCCGGGGGGTGCCGTTCGGAGTGTCAGAGGGGTGTGTCAGGCCCGAACGGCCCAGCCCGAGGCTCCCCCGGCACCCTTCGAACAGGTGTTGAACGGGTGTTGACGGAGTGTGGACCGGAGTAGCATCCGCGCATCGGTCGACGACGACCACCCGCCTTCCCAGCCGGAGGAACGATGCAGTCGAGTGCCACGGTCCTGGTCTACAGCGACGACGCGAACACCCGCGAGCAGGTACGGCTGGCGGCCGGGCGCAGGCCCGCGTCCGACGTTCCCCCGGTGGAGTTCGTGGAGTGCGCGACGCTTCCCGCGGTCCTGAAGCGTCTGGACGAGGGCGGCATCGACGTGTGCGTCCTGGACGGCGAGGCGGTGCCCGCCGGCGGCATGGGCGTCTGCCGGCAGATCAAGGACGAGGTCTTCCACTGCCCGCCCGTGCTGCTGCTCATCGGACGCCCGCAGGACGCCTGGCTGGCCACCTGGAGCCGCGCGGACGCCGCTGTCACCCTTCCGGTCGAACCGGTCGAGTTCGCGGCGTCCCTGGCGGCCCTGATCCGCTCGCGCCTGTCGATCGACGCGTGAGCTGATCAGATCGACGGCCTGAGGCGGGCCTTCTCGGTGGTGGCGACCGGGCTTCCGGTGGCTTCCACCAGGGCGCTGCCCTGACGCCACTTGGCCCACTCCAGGTTCCAGTCGCCGAAGCCGTTGCCGAAGGTGTCCATCGTGTTGCCGTAGCTGTTGACGACGCGGACGATGTCGCCGGCGCGGACGGTCTCGTAGAACCAGGCCGCGTTGCCGGTCGACATGCCGACACAGCCGTGGCTGACGTTCGCCACGCCCTGGGAGCCCACGGACCAGGGCGCGGCGTGGACGTACTCGCCGCTCCAGGTGACCCGGGTCGCGTAGTAGACGGGCAGGTCGTACGACTCGGAGCTGCCCTCCGCGATGCCGATGCTGGTGCCCCGCATCCGGACGTAGTACTCCTTGCCGAGGATCACTTTGATGCCGTTTCGGGTGGAGAAGCCCGGCTTGCCGGTGGTCACCGGAATGGTATTGATCACTTCTCCGTTGCGCCGAACGGTCATGTAGTGCGACCCGGCGTCCGCGACGGCCTCGATCCGGTCGCCGATGGTGAGCTTCAGCGGCGCGGAGGCGCCGCCGTAGAGCTTGTCGCCGACCTTGAGACCGTCCAGGTTGCCGGTCACCGTGACGCGCGCCCCGGCGGGCCAGTACTCCTTCGGGCGGAAGTGCAGCTTCTTGTCGTCCACCCAGTACCAGGAGCCCTCGACGGAGGGCGTGGAACGGACCTTGAGGGCCCGCTCGACTATCGCGCGTGACGCGCGGTCCTTGACGGCGAGACTGAGGTCGGCCGTGATGGGCTGTCCGACGCCGTAGGTGCCCGCCTCCGGCCCGAAGGTCGCGGTGAGCGCCCGTTTGGCCGGGGCCGTCTCGAAAGTGAACGTACGGGCACCTGGGGCGCCGTCCTCGTCCTCCGTCGCGACCCGGACGGTGTAGGTCGCTCCGGCCGCCAGGGAGGCCGTGGAGCGCCAGCGCTGCCCGTCCGCGGTGAGTTCGCCCGCCAGATGGCGGCCCGAGGCGTCGGTGGCGGTGACGTCGGTGATGCGCCCGTCGTCACCCTTGGTGGTGACCTCCAGGGGCTTCTCCGGGTCCGCCTTGGCACCGTCGGCGGGAGCGCTGACCGCGACCTGGTCGGCCGCGTCGTAGGCCCTCGCCGACAGCGGGTGGCCGTCCGGGCCCGCACAGGCGACGGCGCCCGCGGTGACGGTGAGGGCCAGAAGAGTGCAGCTCAGAACAGTCCGAATGCGCGGCGTGTCGTTCATGACTTCACGCTAAGGACAATCCTCGGCACCAGCGCGTCGAGTGCTGCAAAAGAGGGGCCCGGACACTTCGGTGACGAAGTGTCCGGGCCCCTCTGGGTGCTCCGGAGCGGAGCGGGTACCGCTACTGGTTCTGGTTCTCGCCGCGGTAGAACTCGAAGACCCAGCCGAAGAGGCCGACCAGGATCAGCGGGGCGGAGAAGTACAGGATCCACCAGCCCATCGCGATGGCGAGGAAGGCGAGCGCGCCGCCGATGGCCAGCGACAGCGGCTGCCAGCTGTGCGGGGCGAAGAAGCCCACGTCACCGGCCTCGTCCGCGACGTCGGCCTCCTTGTCGTCCTGCGCCATCGCGTCGACACGCTTGGCCGTGAAGGCCAGGTAGTAGCCGATCATGATGGACAGGCCGAACGCGAGGAAGAGCGCCGTCGTGCCGACCGGCTCCTTGGACCAGACGCCGTACAGGATCGCCATGGCAAGGATGAAGACGCTCAGCCAGATGAACATCTTGCCCTGGATCTTCACTTGCCGGCCTCCTTGCTGCCCGTGAGGGCCTCGGCCTCGTGCGGCTTGTTCTCGAGCTGGTCGAGAGCGGCGATCTCAGGGTGGTGCAGGTCGAACGCCGGCGATTCCGAACGGATGCGCGGCAGGGTGAGGAAGTTGTGCCGCGGCGGCGGGCAGGACGTCGCCCATTCGAGCGAACGGCCGTAGCCCCACGGGTCGTCGACCTCGATCTTCTTGCCGTACTTGGCGGTCTTCCAGACGTTGTAGAGGAACGGCAGGATCGACAGACCGAGCAGGAAGGAGGAGATCGTCGAGATCGTGTTCAGCGCGGTGAAGCCGTCGGCGTCGAGGTAGTCCGCGTAGCGACGCGGCATGCCCTCGGCACCGAGCCAGTGCTGCACCAGGAAGGTGCCGTGGAAGCCGATGAACAGCGTCCAGAACGTCATCTTGCCGAGCCGCTCGTCCAGCATCTTGCCCGTGAACTTCGGCCACCAGAAGTGGAAACCGGCGAACATCGCGAAGACCACGGTGCCGAAGACGACGTAGTGGAAGTGCGCGACGACGAAGTACGAGTCGGAGACGTGGAAGTCCATCGGCGGCGAGGCCAGGATCACGCCCGTCAGACCACCGAAGGTGAAGGTGATCAGGAAGCCGATCGTCCAGAGCATCGGTGTCTCGAAGGACAGCGAGCCCTTCCACATCGTTCCGATCCAGTTGAAGAACTTCACGCCGGTCGGTACGGCGATGAGGAACGTCATGAAGGAGAAGAACGGTAGAAGCACGCCACCGGTGACGTACATGTGGTGCGCCCACACGGTCACGGACAGGCCGGCGATCGCGATGGTCGCGGCCACCAGACCGATGTAGCCGAACATCGGCTTGCGGCTGAAGACCGGGATGACTTCGGAGACGATGCCGAAGAAGGGCAAGGCGATGATGTACACCTCTGGGTGTCCGAAGAACCAGAAGAGGTGTTGCCACAGCAGGGCGCCGCCGTTGGCCGCGTCGAAGACATGGGCACCGAACTTGCGGTCCGCCTCCAGGGCGAACAGCGCGGCCGCCAGCACCGGGAAGGCGAGCAGGACCAGGACACCGGTCAGCAGCACGTTCCAGGTGAAGATCGGCATACGGAACATCGTCATGCCCGGAGCGCGCATGCAGATGATCGTGGTGATGAAGTTGACCGAACCGAGGATCGTGCCGAAGCCGGAGAAGGCCAGACCCATGATCCACATGTCGGCGCCGACACCCGGCGAGCGGACGGCGTCCGACAGCGGGGAGTAGGCGAACCAGCCGAAGTCGGCCGCACCCTGCGGGGTGAGGAAGCCGGCCACCGCGATGATCGAGCCGAAGAGGTACAGCCAGTACGCGAACATGTTCAGCCGCGGGAACGCCACGTCGGGCGCGCCGATCTGCAGCGGCATGATCCAGTTCGCGAATCCGGCGAACAGCGGCGTCGCGAACATCAGCAGCATGATCGTGCCGTGCATCGTGAACGCCTGGTTGAACTGCTCGTTCGACATGATCTGCGTACCCGGACGGGCCAGCTCGGCGCGCATGAAGAGCGCCATGAGTCCGCCGATGCAGAAGAAGACGAACGACGTGACCAGGTAGAGCGTGCCGATCGTCTTGTGGTCGGTGGTGGTCAGCCACTTCACCACGACATTGCCGGGCTGCTTGCGCCGTACGGGCAGCTCGTTCTCGTACGAGTCCTCAGCTGCGGCGGCACCCTGGGTTTCGTTGTGGATGCTCACAGTTGGTTCTTCTCCGCATTCCTGGCCGGGTCCGTCTGCTCGATGCCAGACGGGATGTAGCCGGTCTGCCCCTTCTCGGCCAGCTCCTTCAGGTGCTGCTGGTAGCGCTCCGGAGAGACCACCTTGACGTTGAAGAGCATCCGGGAGTGGTCGACACCGCACAGCTCGGCGCACTTGCCGAGGAAGGTGCCTTCCTGAGTCGGGGTGACTTCGAAGACGTTGGTGTGACCCGGGATGACGTCCTGCTTGAACAGGAAGGGAACCACCCAGAAGGAGTGGATGACGTCACGGGAGGTCAGGACGAACCGGACCTTCTCGCCCTTCGGCAGCCACAGGGTGGGACCCGGGTTGCCGGTCTGCGGGTTCCGGTCACCCGGGATACCGGCGTCGTAGACGCCGCCGGCGTTCGCCGGGAAGTCGTCCTGGTACTTGTCCGGAATGGCGTCGAGGTTCGGAGCCTTCTGGGCGTCGCCCTTCACTCCGGGCACGTTCTCGACGTAGTTGAAGCCCCAGCTCCACTGGTAGCCGACCACGTTGATGGTGTGGGCCGGCTTGTCGGAAAGCGACAGGAGCTTCGACTCGTCACGTGCCGTGAAGTAGAAGAGCACGGAGACGATGATGAGCGGGGTGACGGTGTACAGCGCCTCGATGGGCATGTTGTATCGCGTCTGCGGAGGTACCTCGACCTTGGTGCGGCTGCGCCGGTGGAAGATGACGGACCACAGGATCAGCCCCCAGACCAGGACACCCGTGACGAGGGCGGCCGCCCACGAGCCCTGCCAGAGGGAGAGGATCGTAGGTGCCTCCTCCGTGACCGGAGTGGGCATACCAAGGCGGGGGAAGTCTTCCCAGTTGTACGAGCAGCCCGTGGCTGTCGCCAGGATCAGGCCCGCAGTCAGCACCTGCGGCAGCTTCCGCCGCATCGGGCGCCGCGACGAGCGGTCGGAGCCGTTGGGACTCACGTAGCGCCTTCCCGAGAGTCTCGGCCCGCGTTGGTCGGCCACGGCCGTCCGTCTCGCTGGTCGGTCGCCGCCCCGGCCGCGGGCAGGGGTTTGGATGTTTATGCGGACCAAACCCTACTGGACGCTATTTGGGGTCGCGCGGGGAGGGTGCCCAACGCGCCGTCCGAGTCCCCGAAGGGGTGGACTCCGGGGTTCCGCAGGGGGGTCGGGCGCGTCCGTTCGGCGGTCTGCCGGGGTGCCGCACCATGCTTCTGACGAGGGCTCACGGGGGCGGCGTCCGGTCTCGCCGAGGAGGTGCCACGGGCCGGGCGCGGACAGGGCGCGGACGTGCTCGGGGCCCCGCCGGAACCCGGCTCGCGCCTGCCCGGGACGGGGCACGGGCCCGGCCGGGACTCGGCTCGGGACGCGGCGAGGATCGCCCACGGCCAGGCTCTACGGTGGGCGGATGCCGTATTTCGACGCCGCGTCCGCCGCCCCTCTGCACCCCGTCGCCCGTCAGGCGCTGCTCGCCTCCCTGGACGAGGGCTGGGCCGATCCGGCCCGGCTGTACCGGGAGGGGCGGCGGGCCAGGCTGCTGCTCGACGCGGCGCGGGAGGCCGCGGCGGAGGCCGTGGGCTGCCGCCCCGACGAGCTGGTGTTCACTCCTTCGGGGACGCGCGCGGTTCACGCGGGAATCTCGGGATCTCTCGCGGGGCGTCGGCGTGTCGGAAACCGGATCGTGGTCTCGGCGGTCGAACACTCCTCCGTACTCCATGCGGCCGACAGCCACGCGGCGGCCGGCGGCACCGTGACCGAGGTGCCGGTGGGCCGGTCCGGGGCCGTGGACACGAACGTCTTCGCGGCGGCGCTGGACGCCGGGACGGCCCTGGCCTGCCTCCAGTCGGCCAACCACGAGGTGGGGACCGAGCAGCCGGTGGCCGAGGCCGCCGAGGCCTGCCGGGCCGCGGGCGTGCCGCTGCTCGTGGACGCGGCCCAGTCCCTCGGCTGGGGGCCGGTCGAGGGCGGCTGGTCGCTTCTCGCGGCGAGCGCGCACAAGTGGGGCGGTCCGGCGGGCGTGGGGCTGCTCGCCGTGCGCAAGGGCGTCAGGTTCGCGCCGCAAGGTCCCCCGGACGAGCGGGAGTCGGGCCGGGCGCCCGGCTTCGAGAACCTGCCGGCGATCGTGGCGGCGGCGGCCTCGCTGCGCGCGGTACGGGCGGAGGCGGCCGCCGAGGGGGCGCGGCTGCGGGCCCTGGTGGACCGGATCCGGGCACGGGTGCCGGAGCTCGTCCCGGACGTGGAGGTGGTGGGCGACCCGGTGCGCCGGCTCCCCCATCTCGTCACGTTCTCCTGTCTCTATGTCGACGGGGAGACTCTGCTGCACGAGCTGGACCGGGAGGGTTTCTCCGTTTCGTCCGGTTCATCGTGTACGAGTTCGACGCTGACGCCCAGCCATGTGCTGCGCGCGATGGGCGTGCTGAGCGAGGGGAACGTCCGGGTGTCCCTGCCCGCCGGCACCGCGGCGGAGGACGTGGACCGCTTCCTCGACGTGCTCCCGGGGGTCGTCGCGGGGGTACGGGAACGGCTCGGCGCCCCGGCCTCGGCCCCGGCCACCGGGGCGGCGGACTCCGCCTCTCTCGTCGTGGACGCCCTCGGCCGGCGCTGCCCGATCCCGGTGATCGAGCTGGCGAAGGTCATCGGAGACGTTCCGGTGGGGGGCACGGTGACCGTCCTCGCGGACGACGCGGCGGCGCGGCTCGACATCCCGGCGTGGTGCGAGATGCGGGGACAGGAGTACATGGGCGAGTCACCGTCGGAACGGGGCGGCGTCGCGTACGTGGTCCGCCGCCTGACCTGAAGGGGGCCCCTGGCGGGGCGGGGCCGGGGGCCGGCGGGCCGGGGGCTGGTGGGCCGGGGCCTGGTCAGCGGGCCCCCTCCCGAGCCGGGCCCTCCCGAGCCGGGCCCTGGCGGGCAGGGGCCTGAGGGGCAGGGGCCTTCCGGGCCGGGCCCCTGATGGGCCGGGGCTCCGTGCGGGGCCACGAGCCGCGCGGGCGGCGGGCCGGTTGCGGGCCGCGGGCCTTCGCCGGGCGCTGCTCCTCACCCCCGTGTGGGCATTCGTCCCGCTGGGGCGGGACGGGTGGGCACACGGGACGGCGCCCTTGGCGGCGCGTCCGCCCCCTGCGCCTGGACCCGCACCCACAGCGCGGCGCCCTTGGGTGGCGCGTCCGCCCCCTGGGCCTGGGCCCGCACCCATGGTTCGGCGCACAACGGGTGCGGGTCCAGGCTCGGAAGCCTGAGCGCCCGGCAGGGGCGACGTCCGTTGTGCCCACCCGTTCCGCCCCAGCGGAACGAATGCCCACAACGGGGGTGGGCGCAGGCCGTTGCGACCGGACGTTCCGCCCTGGGGGTCCCCCCGGACGGAGTCTGGGGGAGGAACGAATGCCCACAACGGGGGTGGGCGGAGGCCGTCGTGCCGCACCCGTTCCGCCCACAACGCGGTGGGCGGCGGCCGTCGCGCCCCGACGGTGAAACCAACGGCCCCCGGCGGGTGGGCCGGGGGTCGGGGGTGTCAGGCGAGGTGGGACTGGACCTCGGTGGCCGCGTCCTCGCCGTACGCCTTCGTGAAGCGCTCCATGAAGTTGGCCCGCCGCAGCGTGTACTCCTGCGTGCCCAGCGTCTCGATGACCAGCGTGGCCAGCATGCAGCCGACCTGCGCCGCGCGCTCCAGGCCGACGCCCCAGGACAGGCCGGTGAGGAAGCCGGCGCGGAACGCGTCACCGACGCCGGTCGGGTCGACCTTCGCGGTCTCCTCGGGGCAGCCGACCTCGATCGGGTCCTCGCCGACGCGCTCGATGCGGACACCGCGCGAGCCGAGCGTGGTGACCCGGTGGCCGACACGGGAGAGGATCTCGGCGTCCGTCCAGCCCGTCTTGGACTCGATGAGGCCCTTCTCGTACTCGTTGGAGAAGAGGTAGGTGGCGCCCTCCAGGAGGGTGCGGATCTCCTGGCCGTCCATGCGCGCGATCTGCTGGGAGAAGTCGGCGGCGAAGGGGATCTCCCGCGTCTTGCACTCCTCCGTGTGGCGGAGCATCGCCTCGGGGTCGTCGGCGCCGATGAGGACCAGGTCGAGCCCGCCCACCCGGTCGGCGACGGTCTTGAGCTCGATCAGCCGGGCCTCGCTCATCGCGCCCGTGTAGAAGGAGCCGATCTGGTTGTGGTCCTTGTCCGTGGTGCAGACGAAGCGGGCGGTGTGCAGCACCTCGGAGATGCGCACCGAGCCGGTGTCGACGCCGTGGCGGTCGAGCCAGCCGCGGTACTCGTCGAAGTCGTAGCCGGCCGCGCCCACGAGGATCGGGCTGCCGCCGAGCTGTCCCATGCCGAAACAGATGTTGGGTCCGACGCCGCCGCGGCGGACGTCGAGGTTGTCGACGAGGAAGGAGAGGGACACCGTGTGGAGCTGGTCGGCCACGAGCTGGTCGGCGAACCTTCCGGGGAAGGTCATGAGGTGGTCGGTGGCGATGGAGCCGGTGACTGCGATACGCACGGCGGGTGCTCCTGCGGGAAGGCGGTAATGACAGTTCACGCTACCGGGTGGGGGGCGCCCTGCCGACCAGTGGAAACTACCCCAGAGTAGGTCTTTTCCCCAGGGGCGTGTGGTGCATACGGTGCGCCCATGACCATCTACCCCGCTTCACGTGAGCGACACGAGTCCGAGTTGAGCCTCGCCGACCTGCGGGGCGACGGCGCGCGGATGGCTCCGCACTGGGTGACCCCGGTCTCCCCCGCACCCGCTCCGGTCTCCCCCGCGCTGATCCACGGGGTCGTCGTACCGGCGGCCTCGGCGCGGCTGATCGACGACACCGCCGAGTACGGGGACTGACGGACGGAACCGTCCGCCCGCCCGCTCCGTCCCATCGTCGTCCGGTCGAGACGAGGGAGCTGTGCGGTGAGCGGTACGGAGAACGTACGGAGGCGACGGAACGTCCTGGCCGCCTCGGTGGCGGCGGGTGTGCTCCTCGCCGGAGGCGGTGGCGTCTATCTCGCCACCACGGCGTCCGGTGACGGCAGCGGCGCGGCGGCCAAGGCCGCCGACGCGGCCGGGCCGCCCCCGCCCCTGAGGCTGGAGGGCGGCAGCGGCGGTACGGACGCCGGCGGCGACTCACGGGGCGGCCCCGGGATCGCGCCCGGCGAGCCGGACCCCGGAGGCGGCCCGAACGGGACCGTCTACACAGCCAAGGGCCCACTCCCCCAGGGGCCCTCCTCGGCCGCGGTCCACCGGCCCGAGGGCCTGGTCACCTCGGCGGAGGTGACCAGGCTGGCCGAAGCGCTGGGCATCTCCGGGAGCCCCTCCCTCGTGGGTGAGGTCTGGACGATCAGGCCCGAGAAGGACGGTTCGGGGCCCCGCCTCGACGTGTCCCGGAAGGCGCCGGGGAACTGGACGTACTCCTGGTACGACGGCGGCCCGGCGGGCGACAGCTGCCTCAAGGGCAAGGCGTGTCCGCCGCCGGGAGAGTCGAAGCCCTCGCCGGGCGGTACGCCGCTGAGCGAGGCGGCGGCGAAGGCCGCGGCCGCGCCCGTGCTGAAGGCGCTCGGCCAGGACGACGCGAAGGTCACCGCGACCCAGGTGATGAACGGTTCGGTGCGCGTGGTCAACGCCGATCCGGTGGTGGGCGGGCTGCCGACCTACGGCTGGTCGACGGGGCTGCACATCGCGCGGGACGGCCGGACGGTCGCCGGCAGCGGGATGCTCAAGGAGCCGGCCGAGAAGGCCTCGTACCCGGTGGTGCAGGCGGCGAAGGCGCTCGCCCGGCTGAACGAGGACTCGAAGGGCACCGGTCCGATCGGAATCGGGGGCTGCGCCACCGACCCGCCGGCCGCCGGGGTGGACGGCTCGGGCCGGCCGGACACGGGGGCCGGGCGGGAGCCCGCCCACGGGAAGCCGGTGTCGCCGCCCCCGCCCTGCGAGACGATCGTGGACCGGGCCGCGCCCGACCAGGTGCCGGTGACGGCGGCGGTGTTCGGTCTGGCCGCGCGTGACGTGGACGGCGAACGGCTGCTCGTACCGTCGTGGCTGTTCACGGCGGACCCGAAGGACGGCGCGCCGTACACGGTGGCGCAGGCCGCGGTGGCCCCTGAGTACCTGAAGCCGCCGGAGAAGCCCTCACCGGCGCCCACGCCCACGCCTGCGCAGCCGGACGGTACGGCGGCGCGGGTGGTCGAGTCCGTCCGGGTCGAGGGGGACGGCCGGCAGCTGGCCGTCACGTTCTGGGGCGGGGTGTGCAGCACGTACACGGTGAAGGCCGAGGAGCAGCCGGACCGGGTGACGGTGCGGATCGTCGAGAAGTCCGACCCCGAGCGGGTGTGCATCATGATCGCCAAGGACTTCACGAAGACCGTCACGCTGGAGAAGCCGCTGGGCGACCGCCCGGTGGTCGACGGGGCGAGCGGGGAGGCGGTGCCGCGCCGCTGAGCCCGGTGGCGCGTACGCACGGCGGGAGGAACGCCCGAGGGGCGGTGGACCGGAACATTCCGGTCCACCGCCCCTCGGGCGTACGACGTGTGCGGCTTAGCTGAACGAGTCACCGCAGGCGCAGGAACCCGTGGCGTTCGGGTTGTCGATGGTGAAGCCCTGCTTCTCGATGGTGTCGACGAAGTCGATCGAGGCGCCGCCCAGGTACGGGGCGCTCATGCGGTCGGTGACGACCTTGACGCCGTCGAAGTCCTTCACGACATCGCCGTCGAGCGAACGCTCGTCGAAGAACAGCTGGTAACGCAGGCCGGAGCAGCCGCCGGGCTGAACGGCGACGCGCAGGGCCAGGTCCTCGCGGCCTTCCTGGTCGAGGAGGGCCTTGACCTTGGCCGCGGCGGCGTCGGACAGGAGGATGCCGTCGCTGACAGTGGTCTTCTCGTCCGATACGGACATCTGCTTCTCTCCCGGTGTGTACGGAGACTGCTTGCCGACGGTTGCAACCGACGGTGCCCCGGATTCATTCCGGGCCGAGTGTGGGTCTTCCTCCTTCATGCTCGCACACCCTGTCCCCGAGCGGGGACGGTGAAGTCTCGCGACGGCGACGGCGAATTCGTCACATCGACACTATGGACATCGTCAACGTGACGTGAAGCGGTTATGATAGATAGCGTCATTTAGACGAAAAGCTCCTCGAAGAAAGGGTGCGTGACGTGACCACGGCCCAAGCCCGTCATGAACTCGACGTCCAGCCGTCGCCGCTCGCCCTGCTCCTGCTCGGCCGGGAGGCCGACCCGAAGAGCGAGCGCGGCGTGGAGTGCCCCGGCGATCTGCCCTCGCCCTCCGACCCCGACCTCGTGGAGCGCGCCCGCGCGGCCAAGGAGAAGCTCGGGGACAAGGTCTTCGTGCTCGGCCACCACTACCAGCGCGACGAGGTCATCCAGTTCGCCGACGTCACCGGCGACTCCTTCAAGCTCGCGCGCGACGCGGCGGCCAAGCCCTCGGCCGAGTACATCGTCTTCTGCGGCGTGCACTTCATGGCGGAGTCGGCCGACATCCTGACCGGCGACGAGCAGAAGGTCGTCCTGCCCGACCTCGCGGCCGGCTGTTCGATGGCCGACATGGCCACCGCCGAGCAGGTCGCCGAGTGCTGGGACGTGTTGACCGAGGCCGGCGTCGCCGATCAGGTCGTGCCCGTCTCGTACATGAACTCCTCGGCCGACATCAAGGCCTTCACCGGTAAGCACGGGGGCACGATCTGCACCTCGTCCAACGCCGAGCGGGCCCTGAACTGGGCCTTCGAGCAGGGGGAGAAGGTGCTGTTCCTGCCGGACCAGCACCTGGGCCGCAACACCGCCGTACGCGACATGGGCATGTCCCTCGACGACTGCGTTCTGTACAACCCGCACAAGCCGAACGGCGGCCTGACCGTCGAGCAGCTGCGCGACGCCAAGATGATCCTGTGGCGGGGTCACTGCTCCGTGCACGGCCGCTTCTCGCTGGAGTCGGTCGAGGACGTCCGCGCGCGCATCCCCGGGGTCAACGTGCTCGTCCACCCCGAGTGCCGGCACGAGGTCGTCGCCGCCGCGGACTACGTGGGCTCGACCGAGTACATCATCAACACCCTGGAGGCGGCCCCGGCCGGTTCCAAGTGGGCGATCGGCACGGAGCTGAACCTGGTCCGGCGGCTGGCGAACCGATTCGCCGACCAGGACAAGGAGATCGTCTTCCTCGACAAGACGGTCTGCTTCTGCTCGACCATGAACCGCATCGACCTGCCGCACCTGGTGTGGACCCTGGAGTCCCTGGCCGAGGGCAACCTCGTCAACCAGATCCAGGTCGACAAGGAGACGGAGAGCTTCGCGAAGCTCGCCCTGGAGCGGATGCTCGCTCTGCCGTAGCGGTTCTCCCCCGATACGCCCGAAGGGCGCCCCGCGGTGTGCGGGGCGCCCTTCGGCGTATGCGCGCTTCCTAGACGTCCAGCGCGTCCAGCAGGGACGTGTCCGTGTTCGCCTCGGTGGGCTGCTCCGGGACCTCCGCCCCGTTCTTCTTCGCCGCCTTCTTCTTCGCCCGGCGGTCCTTGCGGAGCTCCACCATCGCGTAGAGCGTCGGGACGAGGAGGAGGGTCAGCAGCGTCGAGGTGATCAGACCGCCGATCACCACCACGGCCAGCGGCTGGGCGATGAAGCCGCCCTCGCCGGTGATGCCGAGCGCCATCGGCAGCAGGGCGAAGATCGTCGCCAGGGCGGTCATCAGGATCGGGCGGAGCCGGTGCCGGCCGCCCTCGATCACCGCTTCGACGACACCGAGCCCCTGCGCCCGGTACTGGTTGATCAGGTCGATCAGGACGATCGCGTTGGTGACGACGATGCCGATCAGCATCAGCATGCCGATCATCGCCGGGACGCCCATCGCGGTGTCGGTGATCACCAGGAGGCCGATCGCGCCGGTCGCCGCGAACGGGATCGAGACCAGCAGGATCAGCGGCTGGATCAGCGACCTGAAGGTGGCCACCAGCAGCATGAAGACGATCGCGACGGCCGCGAGCATCGCCAGGAACAGGTTGAGGAAGGCCTCGTTCTGGTCCTCGGAGACACCGCCGATGGTGGCGGTGGCGCCCTCGGGCAGGTCGAGCGCGCCGATCTTCGACTGGAGGGTGGCGCTCACCGCGCCGGTGTTGTCGCCGACCGGCTTGGCGGTGATCGTCGCGGCGCGGGCGCCGTCGATCCGCGTCATGGACACCGGGCCGGGGACGAGCTCGACGGTGGCGATGTCGCCCAGCCTGACCGGCCCGAGCGGCAGGGCCTTGAGCCCGGCCAGGGTGGTGACCGGCTTCGCCGAGGTGATGAGGACGTCCCGCTCGCTGTCGTTAAGGATCGCCTTGGCGGTCGGGGTGCCCCGGACGGCCTGCGCGACGATCATGCCGAGAGAGGTGGAGTCGAAGCCCGCGTCGGCCGCCCGGTCGTTCGCCGTGACGGAGATCCGCGGGATCGACTGCGAGAGGTCGCTCTGCACGTCGGTGACGTCCTTGAGCCCGGCGATCGCGGCCCTGACCTGCTCGGAGGCCTTCCGGAGGACCTCCGGGTCACCGGCCTTGACGACCACGCTCAGGTCCTGGCTGCCGAAGCCGTCGCCGGCCGCGATGGTGGTGTCGCCGATCCCGTCGAGGGCGGCGAGGCCCTTCTCGATGGCGTCACGGGTCTTCTCGTAGGAGGCGGACTCCTCCAGGCTGATCTGGTACGAGGCCTGGTTGGTGCCGGTGCCGCCGCCGAAGGCCGCCATGAAGCCGGAGGAACCGACGTTGACCTGGTAGTCCTTGACGCCCTCGGTGTCCGCGAGGAGCTTCTCGATCTTCTTCGCGGCCGCGTCGGAGGCGTCGAGGCCGGTGCCGGGCGCCAGCTCCTGCTGGATGCTCAGGACCTCCTGCTCGCCCTGGTCGAAGAAGTTCGTCTTCAGGAGCGGGGCCATGCCGAAGGTGACGACCAGGACGACGAGCGCGATGGCCAGGCTCATGAAGCGACGCCGGGTGGCGAACCTCAGGACGGGCACGTAGAGGCGCTGGAGACGGCTCTTCTCCTCCTTCTCCTCGGCCAGCCTGCGGGCCTCCGCCAGGTCCTCCGAGGTGCCCTTGGGGGCGCGCAGGAACCAGTACGAGAGGACCGGGACCACGGTCAGGGAGACGAGCAGCGAGGCGAGCAGGGCCGCCGTGATCGTCAGCGAGAACGAGCCGAACAGCTCGCCGATCATGCCGCCGGTCAGACCGATCGGCAGGAAGACGGCGACGGTGGTGAGAGTGGAGGACGTCACGGCGCCCGCCACCTCGCGGACCGCCGTGAGGATCGCGGCCTCGCGCTCCTCGCCGTAGCCGAGGTGACGCTTGATGTTCTCCAGGACCACGATCGAGTCGTCGACGACTCGGCCGATGGCGATGGTGAGCGCGCCGAGCGTCAGCATGTTGAGCGAGAGGTCACGGGTCCACAGCACGATGAGCGCGAGGACGACCGAGAGCGGGATGGAGACCGCGGTGACCAGCGTCGAGCGGATCGACGCGAGGAAGACGAGGATCACCAGGACGGCCATGACGAGGCCGAGCGCGCCCTCGGTGGTCAGTCCGGAGACGGCCTTGGCGACGGCCGGGCCCTGGTCGGAGACCACGGTCAGCTCGGCGCCCGCACCGAGGTCGCCGCGGAGCTCGGGCAGCTTCTCCTTGACGGCGTCGGAGATCGCGACGGCGCTGCCGTCCTTGTACATGGTGGCCATGACGGCGAGGCTGGGCTTGCCGTTGGTCCGGGTGAGGGAGACGCGCGGCGCCTCCTCCTGGCGGACGGTGGCCACGTCACCGAGGCGGACCGCCTTGCCCTTGCCGGGAGTGGCCGCCGGGATGCGCAGGTCCTCGATCTGCCGCAGCGAGGTGTACCCGCCGCCGACCCGGATCGTGCGGTTCTTGCCGTCCTCGGAGAAGGAGCCGGCCGGGATCGTGCCGCCGCCGGAGCGGAGCGCCTCGGCGAGCTTCATCGAGCTGAGTCCGGCCGCGGCGAGCTTCCGCTCGTCCGGGGTGACGGAGACCTGAAGGTCCTGGACGCCGGTGACGGAGACCTGGCCGACGCCCTCGATGTCCTCCAGGGCGGGGACGACGGTCCGCTCCAGCTGGTCGGCGAGGGCCTGCGGGTCCTTGTCGGAGGCGGCGGCAAGGACGACGGTCGGAATGTCGTCCGTCGAGCCGGCCACGACCTGCGGGTCGACCGTGTCGGGCAGCTGGGCGCGGGCGCGGTTGACGGCCTGCTGGACGTCGGCGACGAGCTGCTTGGTCGATTCGTCGCCGTAGTCGAAGGAGGCCATGATGACGGCCATGCCCTCGGAGGCGGTGGAGGTGACCGACTTCAGGCCGTCGACGGCCTTCAGGTTGCTCTCCAGGGGCTCGACGACCTGCTTCTCGACCACATCGGGAGAGGCGCCCTGGTACGGGGCGAGGACCGAGACCATGGGCAGCTCGATCGAGGGGAACAACTGCTGCTTCAGCTGCGGTATCGCGATCGCCCCGAAGACGATCGCGACGATGGACATCAGCCCGATCAGGGCCCGTTGCGCGAGGCTGAATCTGGACAGCCAGGACATGGGGTCTCTCTTCTGTGGCGTACTCGTCGGCAGGCGGGAGCAGCCAGGATCACGGCCCGGATCCGCTGGATCCGCCGGAGATGCCCCCGTCCATACGATCTGCCATCGCGGGCCGGAAGTCCTCGGCCCCCGGGTCCACATCCTTATCCCGCGCATACCGCGTCTGGAGTACGCCGAGTCCCCCGGTCACTCCACCCTTGGACGTACCAGTCCCGATTCGTAGGCCGTGACCACCAGCTGGGCCCGGTCGCGGGCACCGAGCTTGGCCATGGCCCGGTTGACATGGGTCTTCACCGTGAGCGGGCTCACGTCGAGCCGCTCGGCGATCTCGTCGTTGGAGAGACCGCCGGCGACGAGGACGAGGACCTCGCGCTCCCGGGCGGTGAGCGCGGCGAGCCGTTCGGTGCGGCCCCGGCCACCTTCTCCGACGGCCTCCGCGCCGGGGCCCTGCGCGAGGAAGGTGGCGATCAGCCCCTTGGTGGCCGCCGGGGAGAGCAGTGCCTCTCCCGCGTGGGCGATCCGGATCGCGCCGAGGAGTTCCTCGGGCTCGGCGCCCTTGCCGAGGAAGCCGGAGGCGCCGGCGCGCAGCGACTGCACGACGTACTCGTCGACCTCGAAGGTGGTCAGCATGACGATCCGTACGTCGGAGAGCTCCGGGTCGGCGGTGATCATCCGGGTGGCGGCGAGGCCGTCCGTGCCCGGCATCCGGATGTCCATCAGGACGACGTCGGCCCGCTCCGAGCGGGCGAGGGCCACGGCCTGGGCGCCGTCCGCGGCCTCGCCGACGACCTCCATGTCCGGTTCGGAGTTCACCAGGACCTTGAAGGCGCTGCGCAGCAGGGCCTGGTCGTCGGCGAGCACTACGCGGATCGTCATGTGTCCTCCCCCGTACGGGACGTCACGGGCAGTATCGCCTGCACCCGGAAGCCGCCGCCGTACCGGGGGGCGGCGGTCAGGGTGCCGCCGAAGGCGCCGACCCGTTCGCGCATGCCCAGCAGTCCGTGGCCGCCGGTGGGGGCGGGGTCCGAGGCGGCACGGGGGGTGCCGTTGTCGAGGACGGTGATCTCGACCGTACGGCCCACCCGGACGACGCTCACCTCGGCCTTCGCGTCCGGTCCCGCGTGCTTGCGCACATTGGTCAGGGCCTCCTGCACGATCCGGTACGCGGCCAGGTCGACGGTCGCGGGCAGCGGCTTGTCCCCGTCGGCGCGGGCGAGGGCGACCGGCAGTCCGGCCTTGCGGAAGGTGTCCAGCAGGCCGTCGAGGACGGCGAGGCCGGGGGCCGGTTCGGTGGGGGCCTCCGGGTCTCCGGACTGGCGCAGCAGGCCGACGGTGGCGCGCAGCTCGTCGAGCGCGGAGCGGCTGGCCTCCCGTACGTGCGCGAGGGCCTCCTTGGCCTGGTCGGGGCGCTTGTCCATGACGTGCGCCGCGACTCCGGCCTGCACGTTCACCAGGGCGATGTGGTGGGCGACGACGTCGTGCAGGTCGCGGGCGATCCGGAGCCTCTCCTCGGCGACCCGGCGGCCGGCCTCCTCCTCGCGGGTGCGTTCGGCGCGTTCGGCGCGCTCCCTGATGGCGTCGACGAAGGCCCGGCGGCTGCGGACGGCGTCGCCGGCGGCGGCCGCCATACCGGTCCAGGCGATGATGCCGAGGTTCTCCTGCGCGTACCAGGGCGTCGGGCCGAAGGCCATGGCCGCGGCGGTCAGCGCCGCCATGGTGGCCAGGCCGACCCGCCAGGTGGTGGGCCGGTCGGTGCGGGAGGCCACGGTGTAGAGCGCGACGACGGCGCTCATGGCGATGGTGGCGGGCCGGGTGTCGCCGACCAGCTCGAAGAGGCTCATCGTCCCCGTGAAGCAGAGGACGCGGAAGGGGTAGCGCCGGCGCAGCACCAGGGCGGAGGCCCCGGCCACCATGATCAGCACGCTGGTCACGTCGGGCACCTGGTCGCCGAAGCTCGGCCCGGTGCCGCTGCCGTGCGGGTCGGTGAAGGACCCGGCGATCATGCAGACGAGCGCGCCGAACGCGAGCGTCGCGTCGAAGGCGAGCGGGTGCGCGCGGAACCGGTCGCGGAGACGGGCGAAGAGGGTGCCGGTGGAGGGGCCGGTGGAAGTCACGGAGGACAACGGTACGGGTCCGGACCGGTACGCAGGTCTGCCCCTCGTGCCACTGGGGCGGACCCGCTCGTACGTCGGCCCCTCGTGTCCCACGTGGCGCCCGGGCCGGGCCGCCCCGTGCCCCGTGCCCACGCCCGGGCCTGCCCCGGGGCCCGGGCGGCCGTCGGGCGGGGAACGCGCGAGGTCCCGCCACCCTCGGGGTGGCGGGACCTGTCGTACGGCGTCCTCAGCCCGGGATGAGGCCCTCGTCGGAGAGCATCTCCCTGACCTCGTCCAGGCTCGCTTCCGGGGCCGGGAGGATCAGCTCCGAGGGTTCGAGCGCTTCGTCCGGCAGCGGCGCACCGAGCCGCCGGACCGCGTCCAGGAGAGCGTTCAGCGTGCGCCGAAAGCCTCCCTCGTCCCCCGACTCCATCTCTGCGAGCAGCTCGTCGTCGAGCTTGTTCAGCTCCACGAAGTGGCTGTCGGCCAGCTTCCACTGGCCCTCCCCCATGATCCGTACGATCATGACGCGTCCTGTCTGTTCACGAGCGCGGCTCCGTCCGCGAGCACGGCCCGAAACCGAAGCGGGCTACTTCTCGAACCGCGGGTGGGACTGCTGCTGCGGGTTGGTGTCCTGCGGCGCGGCCGCGCCGCCGCCCTCGAGCGCCTGCTGCTGCGCCGAAGGGCCACCGGCCAGCTCCGCCTTCATCCGCTGGAGCTCCAGCTCGACGTCCGTGCCGCCGGAGAGACGGTCCAGCTCGGCCTGGATGTCGTCCTTCGCGAGCCCGGACTGGTCGTCCAGGGCGCCCGAGGCGAGCAGCTCGTCGATCGCGCCGGCGCGCGCCTGGAGCTGGGCGGTCTTGTCCTCGGCACGCTGGATCGCGAGGCCGACGTCGCTCATCTCCTCCGAGATGCCGGAGAAGGACTCGGCGATCCGCGTCTGCGCCTGGGCGGCCGTGTAGGTCGCCTTGATGGTCTCCTTCTTGGTGCGGAAGGCGTCCACCTTGGCCTGGAGACGCTGGGCGGCGAGGGTGAGCTTCTCCTCCTCGCCCTGCAGCGTCTGGTGCTGCACCTCCAGGTCGCTGACCTGCTGCTGGAGCGCGGCACGCCGGGACAGCGCCTCGCGCGCCAGGTCCTCGCGGCCGAGCGCCAGCGCCTTGCGGCCCTGGTCCTCCAGCTTGGCGGACTGACCCTGCAGCTGGTTCAGCTGCAGTTCGAGCCGCTTGCGCGAGGTGGCGACGTCGGCGACGCCCCGCCGCACCTTCTGCAGCAGCTCCAGTTGCTTCTGGTACGAGTAGTCGAGCGTCTCGCGCGGATCCTCGGCCCGGTCAAGGGCCTTGTTCGCCTTCGCGCGGAAGATCATCCCCATACGCTTCATGACACCGCTCATGGGCTTCGCGCGCCCCCTTCTGACGGACTTCGGCTCCAGCTCTTCGACAGGATCCACAGTACGGGCCCTGTCTCCATTACCGCACTGTTCGGAGCGCGATGCGCTCCTCCCCAAGGACGACTGCGCCCCCACTTCCCTCCCGCGCAGGGAGTAGATGGATCTAGGGGGAACCGCGGCTGTCCTCCGCACGTACCGCCGTAGACGCACTCCGTTAGCGGATCGTTCCCGCCCGGCATGGGGTTCATGCCCACCACCCCGTACCCTTGGGTTTTGTGTTCCGTAGCCGTTCGAAGGACGAGAAGGCCCCCACCGACAAGGTGACGGCGGACCTCTCCACCAAGCAGCCCCGCGACCCCGAGGCCCCCAAGGGCCGCCCGACCCCGAAGCGGAGTGAGGCGCAGACCCAGCGCCGTCGCGCCGCGACGGTGCCGACCGACCGCAAGGAGGCCGCCAAGCGCCAGCGCGAGGCACGCCGCTCGGACCTGGCCCGTCAGCGCGAAGCGCTGGCCAGCGGTGACGAGCGTTACCTGCCCGCCCGCGACAAGGGTCCGGTCCGCCGCTTCGTGCGCGACTTCGTCGACTCGCGATTCGCGATCGCCGAGTTCTTCCTGCCGATGGCCGTGGTGATCCTCGTGCTGTCGCTGTTCGGCAACGCCAACCGGTCGCTGCAGAACATCTCCCTGCTGCTCTGGCTCGGTGTGATCATCCTGATCGTCATCGACTCGATCGGTATCTGGATCCGGCTGCGGAAGCAGCTGGCCAAGCGCTTCCCGAACGAGCCGAGGCGGGGAGCCGTGGCCTACGGCCTGATGCGTACGCTCCAGATGCGCCGACTGCGACTGCCGAAGCCGCAGGTCAAGCGCGGAGAGCGGCCCTGAGCGCCGACAGCTCGGAGTCTGTCGATCGCGCTTTCGGCGCGGCGACGTCGGAGTCGGGCGGCCCCGTGCTGCCCGCCGTCGCGCACTGGCCCGCCGGTTCCGGCGGGCTGCGCGACACCATCCGGCAGGAGATCGTCGCCCGTCAGCTCGACGAGCAGATATCCGGCCGCTACCCCGTGGGGCAGCGGCTCAGGATTCTCGACGCCGGCATGGGCCAGGGCACGCAGGCGCTGCGGCTCGCCCGCGCCGGGCACACGGTGACCGGCCTCGAAGCCGATCCCGACCTCCTCAAGGCGGCCCGCGAGTCGCTGGCGACCGAGCCCGCCGGAATCCGTGAGCGGGTCCGGCTCATCGAGGGCGACGGCCGCGAGACCGGGGTGCACTTCCTCCCCGGCAGCTTCGACGTGGTCCTCTGCCACGGCGTGCTCATGTACGCCGACGAGCCCGACGCGCTGCTCGCCGGCCTGGCCCGGATGCTCGCCCCCGGCGGCCTCCTCTCCCTGGTCGTGCGGAACGCGGACGCTCTCGCCATGCGGCCGGGGCTCGCCGGGGACTGGACCGGTGCGCTCGCAGGCTTCGACTCGGACGTCTGCACCGACGACCACGGCGTGAAGGTACGGGCCGACCGCCTCGACGCGCTCACCTCGACACTCGCCGGGATCGCGGCGCCGCTGCACGCCTGGTACGGGGTCCGCGTCTTCACCGACGGCGTCCCCGCCGAGGCGGGCCTGCCGGCCGCGGAGGAACTGGACCGGCTGCTCGCCGCCGAGGACCGGGCGGGCCGGACGGAACCGTACCGGCGCGTGGCGGCGCTGCTGCATCTCTGCGGGGTACGGGGCTGACGGGGGCGCCGGGTGTCGGACCCGGCCGGGGCGGTCGACGGGCGGGCGCCCCTGATCGGGTGCGCTCACCGGGCCCCCGGCAGGGGATGAAACGGATACTCCGGACATGGACGTCTCCCGTGCCCATGCCTCCACCCTCCGCACTCCCGCCCCGCGCCTGCTGCTCCCCCTGACCGCCACGGTCTGCGCCGTCGCCCTCGCCGGCTGCTCCTCCCCCGGCGAGGACCCGCCCGCCCGCGAGAGCTCCACCCAGGCGGCGGCGCCGCTCTCGGCCAACGAGCTGCAGGACGACTACCGGGCCGTCATCAAGAACGTCCTGCCGTCGGTCGTCCAGATCGACGCGACCGAAAGCCTCGGCTCCGGCGTCATCTACGACAGCAAGGGCCACATCGTCACCAACGCGCACGTGGTCGGCCGGGAGACGTCCTTCACGGTCACCGCCGCCACGGGCGGGCAGCCCGTCACCGCCCGGCTCGTCTCCTCGTACCCCGAGCAGGACCTCGCGGTGATCAAGCTGGACTCGCTGCCGCAGGGCCTCAAGCCCGCGAAGTTCGGTGATTCGGCGACCGTCGACATGGGACAGATCGTGCTCGCGATGGGCTCCCCGCTCGGCCTCTCCGGCAGCGTGACCCAGGGCATCGTCTCCGCGACCGGCCGCATGGTCAGCGAAGGAACGACCGGCGGCGGCACGGGCGCGACGATCGCGGACATGGTCCAGACATCGGCCGCGATCAACCCCGGCAACAGCGGGGGCGCGCTGGTCAACCTCGACAGCGAGGTCATCGGCATCCCGACGCTCGCCGCCTCCGACCCCGGCATGGGCGGCAGCTCGGCGCCCGGCATCGGATTCGCGATCCCCGCGTCGATGGTGCGGACGATCGCCGACCAGATCGTGAAGGACGGCAAGGTGACGGACTCCGGGCGGGCGGCCCTCGACATCACCGGCCGTACGGTGCTGGACGACGCGTCCGAGCCGGCGGGCGTGGCCGTCGTCGACGCGCCGGCGGACGGGGCGGCGGGCAGGGCGGGCCTGAAGCCGGGCGACATCATCACGCGGCTCGACGACACGGACATCACGACGATCACGTCCCTGTCGGAGGCGCTGGCCTCGCACCGGCCGGGCGACAAGGTGACGGTGACGTACGTCCGGGGGACGACCACGGAGAAGGCGGAGGTCACCCTGGGCGAGCTGTAACGGCTGGCCGCGCGCCGGACCGGGGGCCGGGTTCAGGGCGCCGGACCGGGCCGAACAGCCCGGTCGGAGAAGCCGGGCCGGAGGCCGGAACGCGGGCGTCGGGCCGGAAGCCGGAACGAGGGCCTCGGGCCGGAAGCCGGGACGCGGGCGTCGGGCCGGAAGCCGGGACGTGGGCGTCGGGCCGGAGACAGGGACGCGGGCCTCGGGCCGGAGACCGGGAGCCGGGCCTCGGACCGGAGACCGGGAGCCGGGCCTCGGACCGGAAGCCGGAAGCCGGGCCTCGGACCGGAAGCCGGGACCCGGGCCTCGGACCTCGGGCCGGGACCCGGGACCCGGACCTCGGGCCGGAAGCCGGGACCCGGACCTCGGACCTCGGGTCGGAGGCCGGGACGCGGGCCTCGGGTCGGAGGCCGGGACGCGGGCGTCGGGCCCGGGCCGTCCCGGCCGCCGGGTGCTCTAGCCCTCCGCGTTCAGGGGCATCGGGCCGTAGATCTTCGCCCCGTCCTCCGAGAGCGTCACCTGGTCCGCGCCGCCGCCCAGGAGGTCACGCCAGTGTTCGCCGATCCAGCTCTCCGCGTCGCCCTGGGTGGTGAACTCCTCCGGAGTCACCACCGGCTCGACCTCGGTGCCGTCGGACTTCTCGAACCGCCACGTCCATGCCATGTCCGCCTCCTGGCGCTCAACGGATGATCCGTTTCCTGCCCGCAGAGTAGCCGGGCGCGCACGGCTCGCGGTGGCGCGGGAGGATCTGAGGGTGGAACTGACTCTGCTCGGCACCGGCGCCCCGCTCGGACTCCCCCGCCCCGACTGCCCCTGCGCGGTGTGCGCGCTCTCCCGTGGGCCACGGGTCCGCGCCGCGACGGCGCTGCTCGTGGACGGGGCCCTGCTGCTCGATCTGACCCCGGGGGCCGCGCTGGCGGCCGCCCGGTCGGGGCATTCGCTGGTCGCCGTGCGGCAGGTGCTGCTGACGCATCCCCACGACGGGCCGGCCGTGGAAGTGCCCGCGGGACTGCCCACCGCCGGGCGGGTGCCGGACGGACGGGAGTTGACGCTGATCTCCGGGCACCGGGTGCGGGCGGTGCCGATGGACTCCCCCGGCACGGGGTACGAGGTGACGTCGGCGGACGGTGAGACGCTGCTCTACCTGCCGCCCGGCGGGGCCCCGGCCGGGCTTCCGGAGGACCACCGGGTGCCGTACGACATGGTGGTCGCCGATGTGACGGGCCGGCCGGACGGGCTGGCCAGGCTGCGCGCGACCGGGGCCGTCGGGCCCGCGACCGATGTCGTGGCCGTCCACCTGGACCACGACATGCCGACCGGGGCGGAGCTGGACCGGCGGCTGGCGGCGGCGGGGGCGCGGGCGGTGCCGGACGGGACGACGCTGTACGTGGGCGAGTACCACGAGGTGCCGGACGTGCCGCGGCGGACGCTGGTGACGGGCGGTGCCCGGTCGGGGAAGTCGGTGGAGGCGGAGCGGCGGCTCGAGAGCTTCCCCGAGGTGCTGTACGTGGCCACGGGCGGGAGCCGGGAGGGCGACCCGGAGTGGGCGGAGCGGGTGGGCCTGCACCGGGAGCGGCGGCCGGCGTCCTGGCGTACCTCCGAGACCTGTGACCTCGTACCGCTGCTCGAAGGGGAGGGCCCCGCGCTCCTCGTCGACTGTCTGTCGTTGTGGCTGACCGATGCCATGGACCGGGTGGGTGCCTGGGACGACGGGCAGTGGGCCGCCGGCGGGCAGAGCGCGCTGCGCGAGCGGACCGCCGAGCTGGTGGCGGCGGTCCGGGCGACCCGTCGCACGGTCGTGGCGGTGACGAACGAGGTCGGCTCGGGGGTGGTGCCGGCGACGGCGGCGGGGCGCCGGTTCCGTGACGAGTTGGGCCGGTTGAACGCCTCCTTCGCCGACGAGTGCGAGCAGGTCCTCCTCGTGGTCGCCGGTCAGGCCCTCGTGGTGCGCGGGTAGGGTGCGAGCACCGATGGCCCTCGCTGATTTGTCACAAGGCGGAACCGTGAACCTGGACGACTTCTCCGATCTGATCGAGCGCCCCGACGGGGGGATCCGGCGTGACGCCGAGGAGCGCCGTGAGCGGCTGGCCGTGCCGCCGGGGGCGCTCGGTCGGCTCGACGAGCTCGGCGAGTGGCTGTCGGCCGCGCAGGCGTCGGTCGAGGTGCGGGCGATCGAGCAGCCGAAGGTGGTGCTCTTCGCGGGCGACCACGGGGTGGCCTCGCTCGATGTGTCGGGCCGTCGGGCGGGCACCGCGCACGAGCTGGTGCGCGCGGTCCTGGACGGGGTGAGTCCGGTCGCCGTGCTCGCGCGGTCGACGGGTGTGCCGGTGCGGGTCGTGGACGCCGGTCTGGACTGCGACCCGGAGTTGCTGCCCGCCGAGGTGGTACGCCGTCGGGTGCGGCGCGGCTCCGGCCGGATCGACGTGGAGAACGCGCTGACGGTCGAGGAGACCGAGGCGGCGGTCCTGCTGGGCATCGCGATCGCCGACGAGGAGGCGGATTCGGGCACCGATCTGGTGGTGCTCGGGGATCTGAGCGTCGGCGGGACGACTCCGGCGGCCACGCTGATCGCGGCCCTGTGCGGGACGGACGCGTCGGTGGTGACGGGCCGGGGCGGCGCCGGGATCGACGACCTGGCGTGGATGCGCAAGTGTGCGGCGATCCGTGACGCGCTGCGCCGGGCCCGTCCGGTGCTGGGTGATCAGCTGGAGCTGCTCGCCGCGGTCGGCGGGGCGGACCTGGCGGCGATGACCGGTTTCCTGCTGCAGTCCTCGGTGCGGCGGATGCCGGTGATCCTGGACGGTGTGGTGGGCGCGGCCTGTGCGCTGGTGGCGCAGCGGGCGGCGTTCCGGGCGCCGGACTGGTGGCTCGCGGGTCAGACGAGCGGGGAGCCGGCGCAGGCGAAGGCATGGGACCGGATGGCGCTCAACCCTCTGCTCGACCACGGCGTCCATGTGGGTGAGGGAACCGGGGCATTGCTCGCACTTCCCCTCGTCAGGGCCGCGGCGGCCTTCGCCGCGGAGCTTCCCGAGCGTCCGGATCCGACCACTCCGGACGACGAGGGCGCTGCGGAGGCCTGAGAGCGGGGGACGGGAACGATCGACTCCGAGACGGTCACGCGCGACGCGCGCGTGGCCGTCTCCGGCGTCTCCGTACGGCAAGCGGTGCCCCATATGATCGCTTTTCATGGGAGAAGTCCGCTTGCCTGCCGAAGCCGCACCCCGGGGCACGACCGCCCGTTCACGGCGCAGCGCCGCGTTCGCCGTCTGGTACCTGCGCGTCGTCACGTTCATCAATTTCCTGAGTGCCGTCTGGGTCTCCTTCGGGCAGGACCTGCGCCGCCACAACGAGGACAACTACTTCACCCCGTACATGCTCACGGCGGGCTTCGCCTCAGGGGTCTTCACCCTCTTCCTGGCGATCACCATGCGGCGCCGCAAACGGGCCGCGTGGATCCTCAACCTGGTGCTCGGCGGCCTGTTCCTGCTGCTCTTCGCCCTGGTCATGTTCTTCCCGGAGATCCGGCAGCACGCCCAGAACTGGATCTCGCTGATCCTGACGGCCGCCTTCGTGCTGGCACTGCTGCTCGGCCGCAAGGAGTTCTACGCGAAGGGGGACCGCTCCAACCCGTGGCTCGCCGCGATCGTGGCGGTCGGCGGGCTGCTCGTCACCTCGCTGCTCGCGGCCGTGCTGGTCACCGTCACCAACACCTCCACCGCCCACTCCACCTTCCTGGAGCGCTGGCGGTACGGCGTGATGCGGCTGATCACCCTGGCCTCCGACGACTCGCGGTTCGCCGGCATCACCACCCCGGGCTGGGTCGACGTCACCATCAACGTGCTGTCCACGCTGCTGCTCTTCGCGGTGCTCTTCGCCGCCTTCCGCTCCCGCCGGGCCACCGACCCGCTGACCGAGGAGGACGAGGAGCGGCTGCGGGCCCTGCTCGACAAGCAGGGCGACCGCGACTCGCTCGGCTACTTCGCACTGCGGCGCGAGAAGAGCGTCGTGTGGTCGCCGAGCGAGAAGGCCGCCGTCACCTACCGGGTGGTCGGCGGGGTCTCGCTCGCCTCCGGCGACCCGATCGGCGACCCCGAGGCCTGGCCGGGCGCCATCGAACCCTGGCTGGCCGAGGCCCGCGAACACGGCTGGATCCCGGCCGTGATGGGCGCGAGCGAGGAAGCGGGCGTCATCTACGCCCGGCACGGTCTGGACGCCCTGGAGCTGGGCGACGAGGCGATCGTGGAGACCGACGAGTTCACCCTGGACGGCCGGGCCATGCGAACGGTCCGGCAGGCCTACAACCGGGTCAAGCGGGCCGGGTACGAGGTTCGCATCCGGCGCCACGAGGACATTCCGGCCGGGGAGATGGCCGAGCTGCTGCGCAAGGCCGACGACTGGCGGGACGGGGCCACCGAGCGCGGCTTCTCGATGGCGCTGGGCCGGCTCGGCGACCCGGAGGACGGGCGCTGCGTGATGCTGGAGTGCAGGGACGGCGGCGACGGGGAGGGCGCGGGAGAGCTGCGGGCCGTGCTGTCCTTCGTGCCCTGGGGTCCGAAGGGGCTGTCCCTCGACCTGATGCGGCGCGACCGGGATTCCGAGAACGGCCTGATGGAGTTCATGGTCATCGAACTCCTGCAGCGCGCCGAGGAGATCGGGATCACTCAGGTCTCACTCAACTTCGCGATGTTCCGCTCCGTCTTCGAACGTGGCTCGAAGCTCGGGGCGGGACCCGTGCTGCGCATGTGGCGTTCACTGCTCAGTTTCTTCTCCCGCTGGTGGCAGATCGAGTCGCTGTACCGCGCCAACGCCAAGTACCGACCGATCTGGGAGCCCCGATTCATGCTCTTCGAGAAGAGTGCGGACCTGTTGCGCATCGGCCTCGCCGCCGGTCGCGCCGAAGGGTTCCTGGAGGCCCCGGGGCTGCCCCGGTGGATGCATCGCAGACACCTGGAGAGCGGCCGTTGAGCCGCGCGCTCCGGGAGTTCGCCCGCCGCGAGTGGGGCCCGCTGTTCTTCACCGTACGGACGGCGCTCCTCACCAAGAAGTGGCGAGCGGCCCCGATGACGCTCGCCGCCGTGTGTCTCACGGCTCTCTTCCAGCTGGTGCAGAACCAGGACTGGGGCTATCAGCCGGTCCAGAACATCGGCTCCGTGCGGGCCGAGGACCCGTTCTGGCTGGCGCTGCTGCGGACCCCGTTCTCGCTGTTCGTGCCGGCGCTCGACCTGCCCGTGTGGGGCGCCCTGGCGCAGGTCCTGCTGGTCTTCGGGATCGCCGAGATCTGCCTGGGCCCGTGGCGCACCCTCGCCGTCGCCTATCTGGCGACCCTCTGCGGGACGCTGTACGCACGGGTGGGCATCGCCCTCGGCCCGGACAACCCGCTCGGGCTGCCCGCCACCGACGCGCAGGTTCACGACACCGGGCCCTCCGCGGCCGTGGTCGGCCTCGCCGTCTACGTCTGCTGGCGGTACGGGGCCCGGTGGACGGGCGCGCTCGTGGTCGTGGCGATGGTCGTCGAGGTGATCGTCAAGCCGAACCTGGCGGGGAAGGAGCATCTGGCGGCCATCGCCGGCGTCCTCGTCCTGATGGGAATTCAGGCCTGGCGCGAGCGCCGTCAGGAGGGTGTGGAGCCCCGCCCGGGCACCCGCTCCTGGAAGCCGCCGATCAAGTCCTGAGTCCGGCGCCGGACCTTGGTCCAGCGCTTGTCGTGGCGGTACGTGCGGATACGGGAACGGGCCCGCGCCCGGTGGCGGCGCGGGTAGAACCGGCGGGACCACCAGGAGCCGGGGCGGGCGAGCCGTACGGCGCCGACGATCGCCACGAACGGCACCAGGGTCCCGATCACGGCCATCCGGAACTTCCCCTTCACCAGGGTGATCAGGATGAAGAGGAAGTTGACGATCAGGGTCAGGATGAAGGTGGCCCGGTCCTGGCGTTCGTCGGTGGTCATGTCGTCGACGCCGAGCGGTGAGAAGCCGCTCAGGGTGAGCCCCACGAGGGCGACGGTGAGGACGACCACCTCGACGCTCTTGCGGCCCTCGTCGGTCCAGTACACGTCGTCGAGATGGAGGATCAGCGCGAACTCGTCCAGGACGAGGCCCGCGCCGATCCCGAACACCACGGCGAAGAGGGCGGCGCCGAAACCGTGCCGGTCGCTGCCCACCGCGCCGAAACCGCCGATGACGGTGAGGACGACGCCCGGGACGACGTGATGGATGTGGAGCCCGCCGGAGGAGACGTTCCGGAACGGCCCCTTCCCCGCCCGGATGAGGCGGACGATGGTGCGGGTGACCAGGAATGTCAGGATGAAAGAGGTCAGCGCGAGGAGCATCGGGAGCTTGCCCGGCTCGACGATGTTGCGGGAGAACCAGTGACCCATGCCACCCCGTTCCGATTTGCGCGGTATGCGCAATCTACCGTCCGGAAGCGCCGATTACCCTGCCCGGATGGACGGCCTGCGTTTCGCCTTCGGCACCCTCACCGTGTTCCCCGCCCGCATCACCCGCTGGGACCGGGACGCGGCGCGCGCCGGCATGCTCTGCGCCCCGCTGGCAGGCCTGGTCGTCGGCGTCTGCGCCGCCGGACTCGGCAGCGCGTTCCTGGCGCTCGACTCGGGCCCGCTGCTCGCCGCCGTCGTCACCGCGGCCGTCCCCGCCGCCCTCACCCGCGGCCTCCATCTCGACGGCCTCGCGGACACCGCCGACGGCCTCGGCAGCGCCAAGCCCGCCGAGGACGCGCTGCGCATCATGAAGCAGTCGGACGTCGGCCCGTTCGGCGTGATCGTGCTGCTCCTCGTCCTGCTCGCCCAGGTCGCCGCGCTCTACGAGCTGTACGGGGAGAGCTGGGCGCACGGCGCGGCCGGCGCCGCCCTCGCGGCGACCGTCGCCCGACTCGCCCTCACCCACGCCTCCCGCCACGGGGTCCCCGCGGCCCGCCCCGAGGGCCTCGGGGCGATCGTCGCCGCGACCGTCCCGGTCCGCTCGGCGACCTTCACGACGGCGGCGGTCCTGGTCCTCCTCGCCGCGACGGGCCTGCTGTTCTCCCCGTACGACGCCGTCCACAACGTGCTGGCGGCGGGCGCGGCCCTCGGCGCGGCGGCGGCACTGCTCCGGCGGTGCGTGCGGCGGTTCGGCGGGGTGACGGGGGACGTCTTCGGGGCGGTGGAGGAGACGGCGGCGACGACGGCCCTCGTGGCGCTGGCCCTGGGCTGACCCGGCCGACGACAGGGCCGACGACAGGGCCGACGACAGGGGCTAGCAGGCCCGGCGCCACACCCCCAGTTCGTACCGCTTCTGCATCGAGCTGAGCCCGAGTTCCCTGGCCTGCGGGCAGAACTCCCGGGCCTCCAGCTCGTACTCGACGTGGAAGACCGCCTTGCCCGCCGTCACGAACGGGACGAGCCGGCCGCACTCGTCGTACTGCGCGCACTGCTCGTTGACCGCGAAGTCGAAGTCCGCGAGCAGCTGCGGAATCTGGTCCAGGTCGTTCTTGAGGCCCACCGAGAGGCCCCGTTCATGGGCGAGGCGGGCGATCAGGCGGTTGTAGCGCAGCTGGTCGGCGGCGGTCAGGGGGAAGCCGGTGCTGTTGCGGTAGCCGTCCATGTTGTCGGGCTCGACCGCGTCGAAGCCCTTCTCACGGCACATGTCGAGGCGCTTGGTCATGAGGGGGGTGAGGACGTCGACGCGGCGGATGTCGAGCCAGCGTTCGCCCTTCCAGCCGTTGCCCTTGCCGAGTACGGACTTCGGGAACGCGGCCGCGTCCGGGCGGAAGTCCTCCCAGGCGCCGGTGGAGAGATAGCAGATGACCTTGCGGCCCCGGCGGTGGAGGTCCTCGACCGCCGACGCCGGATGGTCGAAGCCGTCGATGTCGTACACGGGGACGTCGACCGTCGGGTCGAGCCGGCCGCTGAGCTGCCACTGCCAGGCGAGGCCCGGCTTCGGCCGCCACCGCTCCTCCGCCGCCTTGGGGTCCGGGGCGGGTGCCGTCGTACAGGCGGTGGCGAGGAGGAGCAGGCCCGCGAGCAGGGGCAGCAGTCGTCTCATCGGGCGGGCTCCAGAAGGTGCGGAAGGGTCCCCCAGGGGTGCGCGCCGGCGCCCGGGACGGCGCAGTGCACCGGGGTGGCGGGGCGGACCCCGGACGGGGCGGCGTAGACGAGGTGGCAGTAGTGGTCGGCGACCGGCAGGTCGAGCGTCCTGTAGAGGTCCCAGGGGCCCTCGAAGGTGACGAGGAGGTCGGCGAACTCCTCGTAGCCAGGGTCCGGGTGGGCGCCGTGGTTGAACACCAGGGTCGCCGCGCCGGCGGACCGGGCCGCGACCGCGATCCGGCGGTAGTGGGCCAGGGCCTCCGGCGCGGTCGGGACCTGGTCGAGGAAGGCGCCGTCGGTGCCGTACCAGTCGCGGTGCCGGAGCAGGTCGGTGACGACCTCGGCCTGCGGGCGGCGCCCGTAGGCGGTGTCCGCGTAACCGAGGAGCCGTACACCGGCCTGCCGCAGTCGTCCGGCCGCCTCGGCGAACGCCGGGTCGGGGGCCTCGCCCGCGCCGCTCGCCGGGTTGACGACGACCCCGTACAGGGACGGCGCCGCGTCGACGAGGGCCGACCAGGCCTCGGCCCGCTCGGCCGGGTGCTCGTAGAACGGCACCAGGAGGAAACGATTCACGGGACCTGTCCTCTAGGCACGGTGGGCGGTCGGCCGTACCAGCAGAACACAGGCGAGGACGGCGAGCACGGCGGCGGCTGCCCCGGCCGCCACCGGACCGGCCGGGGGTGCCAGGACCTCCGCCGCCGCCGCGACCAGACAGACGGCGGCCGCGCTGAGCACCGCGCCGAAGGCCTGGAGCAGCAGCCCCAGCCAGAGCACCGTCCCGATCAGCAGCAGGGTGACGAGCCGCGGGAGCGTCGGCCAGGGTGCGCCCGGCCAGGCCAGGGTGACGGCGAGGGTGAGGGCGACGAGGACCGTGAGGTAGCCGCCGAGGCAGAGCACCAGGGTGCCGGTGACCGCGCGGCGGAACTCACGGGCGGTGGCGAGGGTCCGCAGCCGGGTCAGGCTCTCACCCCGGAAGCGGTGCAGCAGCCATTCGGCGGGCCCCATGGAGAGGGTGAGCGCTATGACGGCCCCCGCTCCGCTCACCGGGGTGTCGCCGACACCCGCGTGGAGCACCAGCAGTCCGCTGCCGAGGCCGAACAGGCCGTACGCGAGGGAGGCGGCGCGCGGCGGTCCGGCACGTCCGGCCGCGCCGCGCCGGGCGCCCGGCCGGAGGACGAGTCCGGCGAGGACGACGCTCGCGGTGAGCGCCGCGAGGAGGAGACCGGCGCGCAGCGCGTCCGGCAGGTCCCAGCGGAAGGCGGGGACGGCTCCGGCGAGCGGCACCAGGGCGCAGAGCAGGGCCCGTTCCCTGCCGAGGACCAGGAGCACGGTCGCGGCGGCGAGGTACACCGCCTGTCCGGCGGCGAACAGGGCGGCCGGGGTCTCGCCGGGGGCAGCCGTCGCGAGGGCGACGGCCGTGCCGACGAGGGCCCCCAGCGGGGCGCCGACGAGCAGGGCCCGGGCGGCGGCGGGCCGGTCGCCCAGACCGAGCCAGGTGTAGGCGCGATGGGACAGGGCCTGGTTCCACACCCAGCCGGTGACGGCGCCCGCGAGCAGCGGAACCGTTCCGCCGGGCAGCCCGAACCTGCCCTGCTCCCCCGCGAGCAGGGGCGCGGCGAGGACGTACGCGAGACCGGGCAGCGCGAAGACGAGCCCGCGCAGGAGACAGCCCGCGAGCCCGGTGTGCCAGGCGTCGCCGGTCGGCGCCTCGGGGGCGGGGTGATTCCGTTCCACGCGCGCGTAGAGGTCCTCGGCGAGTTCGAAGGAGTCGGCGCGGCCGTAGGTGAGCCGGATGTGGTCGTCGGTCATGCCGTCGGACTCCAGGAGGGCGGCGATCTCGTCGGGGTGCACGGCGACGGCGGCGAACGCCCCGATCCGGGCGGCGAGTTCGTCGAGCGGATCGGCGGCGAGTTCCTGGGCCGGGCCGCCCGGGGCGGTGGCCGCGGGTGCATCCGGTGCTCCCGGCACTCCCGCCCCGGCCGGGGCGGTCGGGGCGGCCGGGGCGGAGGCCTCGGGTCCCGTGGCACCCGGGGCCGTCTCCCGCCTCGGCCTCGGGATCGCCGGCAGCGGGGTGTCCGTGGTCGGCCGCTTCAGCCAGAGGGAGCCGCTCATACCGGCGTTCCCCCCGCCACCAGGGTCGGGGTGATGCGGCGCGGGGCCGGGAGGCGGACCGGCCAGGGCTTCGGCTGTGCCACGGGCCGCGCGGGCCCGACGCGGTCGCCCGCCAGCTCGCGGTAGATCTGCCGGAACCCGTCCACCGAGCGGTGCAGGGTGAACCGGTCGACGACCCGCTGCCGGGCCAGCCGGCCGAGTTCGGCGCGCCGGGCCCCGTCACGGAGGAGCTCGGTGACGGCAGCGGCCATGACGGCCGGTTCGCGGGGCGGGACGACGATCCCGGCGTCGCCGACGGCCTCCCGCACCCCGCCCACGTCCGTGGAGACGGTGGCGCGGCCGCAGGACATGGCCTCGATGAGGGAGAAGGGGAAGCCCTCGCTGATGGAGGAGAGCATCACCACGCTGCCCGCCGCGTAGGCGCGGGGCACCTCCGAGACCCGGCCCTCGAAGCTGATCCCGTCGGCGACGCCGAGTTCGGCGGCGAGCTTCTCCAGCCGGGTGGCGTAGTCCTCGTTCCCGGCGGGGACCGGGCCGAACAACCGGAGTCGCAGCGAGGGGAGTTCGGCGCGGCAGATGGCGTACGCCCGGATCAGGGTTTCGAGGTCCTTGATGGGGTCGACGCGGCCGCACCAGCTGAGGGTGGGCGTCTCGGGCTCGGGGCCGGCTTCGGGGAAGAGGGCCGGGTCGACGCCGTTGTAGACGGTGCGGATGCGGTCGGCGGGGGCGCCGCCGCGCTCCTCCCAGCGCCGGTTGTACTGATTGCAGGGGGTGATGAGGTCGGCCTTGAGGTAGCCCAGGGTGTTGAGCTCGCGGTAGAAGCCGAGCATGAGGGCCTTCACGGGCCAGCGCTGGGCCTCGGTGCGGTAGCCGAGATACCGCTCGCGGAGGTAGATGCCGTGTTCGGTGAGCAGGAAGGGCACCCCTTCGAAGTGCTGTGCGGCGAGCGCCGGAAGGGTGGCGAGGCCGCTGGAGACGGCGTGCGCGACGCCGCCGTCGGCTATCCGGGCGGCCAGCGGCCGCAGGGCGTGTTCCAGCAGGTCGGTGGCGGTGAGCGCGTCGTGGACGGTGGGCCGGGCCGCGAGCGTCGGCAGATGCGGCATGGTCCAGATCCACATCAGGGAGCGCAGGGCGGCCTCGGAGCGCAGGGCGGCGGTGAGCCGTCCCTGCCGGGCGAGTTCGGCCAGCTCGTACAGGCCGGTGCCGAAGTCGCAGCCCGCCCCGGGGTCGAGGAGGGCGAGCAGCAGACGCTCGTAGGTGTCGAGGAAGCGGCGGCGCGTGCGCCCCCGCAGGGGCCGGCGCGCGCGAACGGGCGCGGCCGGTCCCTGCGGGAGTCCCCAGAGGGGGTACGCGGTGTGCCGGGTGACGTTGGCCGGCAGCTCCCAGGTGACGGGTTCACGGCCGCTGCCCGTGAGGGCGAGGATCTCGAAGTCGACCTCGGGCATGCCGCGGACGAGCTGGTCGCACCAGGTGCTGACGCCGCCGTGGACATGCGGGTAGGTGCCTTCGGTGAGCATGGTGACGTGACGGCCACTGCTCGGCATGTGCGTTTCCCCCCAGAACGTGCTGGTCAGGCGGTCGGGAGCGTGAGCGTGACGCTGGTCTGGAGCAGTTCGGGCGCGGTCCAGGCGGAGCGGGTCCCGGCGTAGGCCGTGCCGAAGGCGGTGGTGCCGAGGAGGAGGCGCTTGCGGGTGCCCTCGGGGGCAGTGATCGGCGCGACGAGGCCGGCGGGGGCCTTGACGGTGACCGCGGTGCCGATGCGGTAGGCGGTGACCTTTCCGGCGGCGACGGCCTGGTCCCAGGCGGCGCGGCGGGTCAGCTCGGTGCCGACGTCGCGCTGGGCCGGGTTCACCAGGGGGGCGCTCGGCGCGAACATGCCCCGGTAGTCGGCGAGGATCCGGTCGAGGACGGGGTAGAGGAGGCGCTCCTCGGCGAGGTTGGACTGGTGCACGTAGTGCGGCCGCGGGTCGTTGCCCAGCACGTGGGAGAGGGCGATGCGGGCTTCCTGCGGGACGATGTGGTCGGCGTAGCCGGTGGTGGTGGGGAGCGGGGCGGGCAGGCAGGTGGAGGCCGGGTTGGACTCGCAGATGCCGCTGCCGCCGTCGGCGCGGGAGGTGTAGACCCAGTTGTACTCGTCGGCCATCTCGGCGGCGGTGCCCACGTTGTAGTACACGTTCATCGGGTGGCGGGGCACGGTCTTCGCGGCGCCGGAGGCGGTGCCGATCGAACGCTGCTGCGGCTCGCGGGAGTTGTCGCTGCCGGCCCACTTGACGCCGTTGTCGGCGAGGGCGCCGACCAGGTTCGGGTTGTCGACGGGCTGCTGCGGCAGGGTCCTCAGGCCGGAGTGCTCGCCGGTGACGAGCTCGGAGCGGTCGACGGAGATGCCCTTGCGGACGGCCCAGTTGTGGTTGTCGCGGATCTGGGCGGTGAGCTCGGCGCGGCTGACCCAGAGGGTCTTGCCCGTGGCGTCCTTGGCGCACTGCCAGGGGACGACGGAGTTGTCCTGGACGCAGCCGAGGAAGGGGTGGGTGTAGGTGTGGTTGATCCACCGGTACTGGGCGCGGTCCGCGACGAGCCGGTCGGTGAGCGGGTCGGCGCCGGCGTGCTCGGTCTTCCACTGCTCGCCCTGGCCGCCGTTGTAGACCATGTCGAGGGTGAAGCCGGCGGACTTCTGCCAGGCGGCGGCGTACTGGGCGTCGGCGACCGTCATACGGATCGGGTTGACGCCCTCGCCGTCGTCGCCGACGCAGTCGAAGTCGCCGGGGGTGCAGTTGAGCGCGGTGTCCCAGCGGGCGTCGGGGGCGAAGACGTCGTCGACGTGGACGGAGAGGTAGTTGCGGCTCTGGCCGAGGTGGACGCCCTGGGTGAGCCATTCGACGATGCCGCGCGCGAGGGCCCGGAACTGTCGCTGGTGCTGGTTGTAGGCGAAGGTGACGACCAGTTCGCGGCGCCCGTCGGCGGTGTACTCGCCGACAAGGCTGGCGCGGCCGCCACCGGCCGCTCCGTCGACGGGCACGTCGACGTAGCTGGTGTAGCCGGCGCGGGGGCGGCCCGCGTAGCCGTAGCTCTCGGCGATCGCGGGGTCGTTGTCCTCGAAGGTGAGCGACCCGGCCAGGTACTGGAAGGGGCCGGTCTTCCCGGCCGCGGTGACGCCGGCCGTGACGCCGTCGAGGACACCGGACCAGCCGCCCTCGTTGGTGTAGTCGAGGCCGACGCCGGGGTGCGACCAGGTGTAGGCGTCCACCTGCGGGATCCCGAAGGTCCGCTCGTACGTCTGGAGGGCGGTGTGCTCGGCGGAGTCGGGGCCGAAGGCGCTCTCGTGGGGCAGGACGACGCCCTGGTACTTGGCCCGGGGGCGCCCGTCGAGGGTGTCGCTGAGGAAGGCCGTGTCGACGACCGGCCGGTTCGGGTCGTTGAGGTCGATCCTGCGGTACGGGACGCCGGAGCCCTTCAGCTCGGCGGTGATCGCCCCGACCGCGCTGCCGCCGTCGTCGACGACGAGGACGGTGAGGTCGACCCGGGGCACGGGGGCCGCGAGCGCCTGTGCGGACGGGACGACGGTGGCGAGCAGCGCGGCGGCGGCGAGGGCCGCGACCCGGGCGGTGCGGGTTGCCGTGCGGGCGCCTCGGTCGGTGCGGGGCGCGATTCTGGGCGTACGGATTCGGCCGGAGTCCATCAGGTGGTGTCCCCCCTCGGCAGGCCGCCGCGCACCGGGGACCGGAGCGGGGGACCTGTGGAGATGTTGCAGATGATGCGAAGACGAGAGCGTCGTCCTTGCGTGGCTGAGGCGAGTGTGAAGGAGGGTTCCGAGCCTGAACGGTAAACATGAAAGAGACACCACGGATGAGTGAATCACCGCCGCCGTGAGCGAACCGGGTGAGCGAGCGTAGGCTCGTTCTCGGCGCTCTCCGGGCCGAAATACGATGCGGCGGGCACGGTCGGCCCATCCCTCGACCGCCACAGAACTCAATGGAAGCGAGATTTCACCACCGTGACTGCTCTCACTCTCAGCACTGCCGGCGCGGCGACGCTGCGCGCCGACGCCCTCGTCGTCGGCGTCGCGAAGTCCGGGAAGACGCTGGTCGTCGCCCCGGGCGCCGAGGCCGTCGACAAGGCCTTCGACGGCCGGCTCGCCGCCGTCCTGGAGACGCTGGGCGCCTCGGGCGCCGAGGGTGAGGCGACCAAGCTGCCCGCCCCCGCCGGCCTCAAGGCTCCCGTCGTCCTCGCCGTCGGCCTGGGCTCCGCCCCCGAGGACGGCGAGTCCTACGCCGCGGAGACCCTGCGGCGCGCCGCCGGTACCGCCGCCCGCACCCTGACCGGTGCGAAGAAGGCCGCGTTCGCGCTGCCGGTCGCCGACCCCGAGGACATCTCCGCGATCGCGGAGGGCGCCCTGCTCGGCGCGTACGCGTACACCGTGTACCAGGAGGCCGGCAAGGACGCGAAGAAGCCGCTGGGCGAGGTCGCCCTGCTCGGCGCCAAGCCGCGCGACAAGGCCCACAAGGCCGCCGCCGAGCGCGCCCTGGCCGTGGCCGAGGAGATCAACCGCGCCCGCGACCTGATCAACATGCCGCCGAACGACCTGACGCCGGCCGCCTTCGCCGCCGCCGCCCAGGCCGCCGGCAAGGAGCACGGCCTCAAGGTCCAGGTCCTCGACGAGAAGGCGCTCGCCAAGGGCGGCTACGGCGGCATCCTCGGCGTCGGCGTCGGCTCGGACAACCCGCCGCGGCTGGTCCGGATCGCCTACACCCACTCGAAGGCGGAGAAGACCCTCGCCCTGGTCGGCAAGGGCATCACCTACGACTCCGGCGGCATCTCCCTGAAGCCGGCCGGCCACAACGAGACGATGAAGTGCGACATGAGCGGCGCCGCCGCCGTGTTCTCCACCGTCGTCGCCGCGGCCCGCCTCGGCCTCGAGGTCAACGTCACGGGCTGGCTCGCCCTCGCGGAGAACATGCCGTCCGGCTCCGCCACCCGCCCGGGTGACGTCCTGCGCATGTACAGCGGCAAGACCGTCGAGGTCCTGAACACCGACGCCGAGGGCCGTCTCGTCCTGGCCGACGCGCTGACCAGGGCCTCCGAGGAGCACCCGGACGCGATCGTCGACGTGGCGACCCTGACCGGCGCCATGGTCCTGGCGCTCGGCAACCGCACCTTCGGCATCATGGCCAACGACGACGACTACCGCTCGGCTATCCACGAGATCGCCGACGAGGTCGGCGAGCAGTCCTGGCCGATGCCGCTCCCCTCGGATCTGCGCAAGGGCATGGACTCCCCCACCGCCGACATCGCCAACATGGGCGAGCGGATGGGCGGCGGCCTGGTCGCCGGTCTCTTCCTCCAGGAGTTCGTGGGCGAGGGCATCACCTGGGCCCACCTGGACATCGCGGGCCCGGCCTTCCACGAGGGCGCCCCGTACGGCTACACGCCCAAGGGCGGCACCGGCTCCTCGGTCCGCACCCTGGTGAAGCTGGCGGAGCGCACGGCGGCCGGCGAGCTCTGAGCAGTGGTGTGACGGTACGGCCCCGAGGACTCCGGTCCCCGGGGCCGTACCGTTCGCACGCCGTCACCCACGACGAAATCCGTACGTTCGCACGCGCCGATTACTCCCGCGTACGGACGATCCGCCGATCTCACACACCGGCCCCGCGTCCCGCCATCCGTCAACAAGTGCGAAGATGGGTTCTCGGCAGGACAGGGCCCCCACCACAGGGCCGAAAATAAGCGGCCGAACACCAGCCGCCGCCCGGTCATCGAGGACCGGCGACGAGCGCACATGCATGGAGGACGTGACGTGGCGAACGACGCCAGCACCGTTTTCGACCTAGTGATCCTCGGCGGCGGTAGCGGCGGTTACGCCGCGGCGCTGCGCGGAGCGCAGCTGGGCCTGGACGTCGCACTGATCGAGAAGAACAAGCTCGGCGGCACCTGCCTGCACAACGGCTGCATCCCGACGAAGGCCCTGCTCCACGCCGGTGAGGTCGCCGACCAGACCCGCGAGGCGGAGCAGTTCGGTGTCAAGGCCTCTTTCGAGGGCATCGACATCAAGGCCGTGCACAAGTACAAGGACGACGTGATCTCGGGCCTGTACAAGGGTCTGCAGGGTCTCGTCGCCTCCCGCAAGGTGACCTACATCGAGGGCACCGGCCACCTGTCCTCCCCGACCTCCGTCGACGTCGACGGTCGTCGTGTCGAGGGCCGTCACATCCTCCTGGCCACCGGTTCCGTGCCGAAGTCCCTCCCCGGCCTGGAGATCGACGGCAACCGGATCATCTCCTCGGACCACGCGCTGACCCTGGACCGGGTCCCGGAGTCCGCGATCATCCTGGGCGGCGGCGTCATCGGCGTCGAGTTCGCCTCGGCATGGAAGTCCTTCGGCACCGACGTCACGGTGATCGAGGGCCTGAAGCACCTCGTCCCCGTCGAGGACGAGAACAGCTCGAAGCTTCTTGAGCGCGCGTTCCGCAAGCGCGGCATCAAGTTCAACCTCGGCACCTTCTTCCAGTCCGCCGAGTACACCGACAACGGCGTCAAGGTGACCCTGGCCGACGGCAAGACCTTCGAGGCCGAGGTGCTGCTGGTCGCCATCGGCCGCGGCCCGGTCTCCGCCGGTCTCGGTTACGAGGAGCAGGGCGTCGCGATGGACCGCGGCTACGTCCTGGTCGACGAGTACATGCGTACCAACGTGCCGACGATCTCGGCCGTGGGCGACCTCGTCCCGACGCTCCAGCTCGCGCACGTCGGCTTCGCCGAGGGCATCCTCGTCGCGGAGCGGCTGGCCGGCCTGAAGGCCGTCCCGATCGACTACGACGGCGTGCCCCGGGTGACGTACTGCCACCCCGAGGTCGCCTCCGTCGGCATCACCGAGGCCAAGGCCAAGGAGATCTACGGCGCGGACAAGGTCGTCGCCCTGAAGTACAACCTCGCGGGCAACGGCAAGAGCAAGATCCTCAAGACCGCGGGCGAGATCAAGCTCGTCCAGGTCAAGGACGGTGCCGTGGTCGGCGTCCACATGGTCGGTGACCGCATGGGCGAGCAGGTCGGCGAAGCGCAGCTGATCTACAACTGGGAGGCGCTGCCGGCCGAGGTCGCGCAGCTCATCCACGCCCACCCGACGCAGAACGAGGCGCTCGGCGAGGCCCACCTGGCCCTGGCCGGCAAGCCTCTGCACTCCCACGACTGACGCTGACGTCATCACAGGGCGCGACGACCACTTCCCGCAATTCGTTAGGAGCAACTGAAACCATGTCGGTTTCCGTAACCCTGCCGGCGCTCGGCGAGAGCGTCACCGAGGGCACCGTCACCCGCTGGCTCAAGGCCGAGGGTGAGCGTGTCGAGGCCGACGAGCCGCTGCTCGAGGTCTCGACCGACAAGGTCGACACCGAGATCCCCGCCCCCGCCTCGGGCATCCTGGCCTCCATCAAGGTCGCCGAGGACGAGACGGTCGAGGTCGGCGCCGAGCTGGCCATCATCGACGACGGCTCGGCCGCCCCGGCCGCCGCTCCGGCTCCGGTCGCCCAGGCCGCCGCGGCCCCCGCCGCCACGGCTCCGGTCGCCGAGGCCCCGGCCGCTCCGGCCCCCGCGGCCGAGGCTCCCGCCGCCGCCCCGGCGGGCGGTGCCACCGGCACCGACGTCGTGCTGCCCGCGCTGGGCGAGTCCGTCACCGAGGGCACCGTCACCCGCTGGCTGAAGTCGGTCGGCGAGACCGTCGAGGCCGACGAGCCGCTGCTCGAGGTCTCCACGGACAAGGTCGACACCGAGATCCCCGCCCCGGCCTCCGGCGTTCTCCTGGAGATCGTCGTCGCCGAGGACGAGACCGCCGAGGTCGGCGCCAAGCTCGCCGTCATCGGTGCCGCGGGTGCCGCTCCGGCGGCCGCCCCGGCTCCGGCCGCTCCGGCCCCCGCCGCCGCTCCGGCTCCGGCTCCGGCTCCGGCTCCGGCCGCCCCGGCCGCTCCGGCTCCGGCCCCCG
>NZ_BNBZ01000004.1 GCF_014656215.1 Streptomyces zaomyceticus
CCCGGGTGCGATCACCGCACCCGGGGCCGCCCCCGTTCTCCGCTCGGCCGTCCCGCACCCCGGAGGGCCAGGCCGTCCCTTCCGGATCTTGCCCGACGACCTAGAACAGCCGCAGCTTGTCGTCCTCGATGCCGCGCAGGGCGTTGTAGTCCAGGACCACACAGCCGATCCCGCGGTCCGTCGCGAGCACCCGCGCCTGCGGCTTGATCTCCTGCGCCGCGAAGACGCCCCTCACCGGAGCGAGGTGCGGATCGCGGTTGAGCAGCTCCAGATAGCGGGTCAGCTGCTCGACGCCGTCGATCTCGCCGCGCCGCTTGATCTCGACCGCGACCGTCGCGCCGTCCGAGTCCCGGCACAGGATGTCCACCGGGCCGATCGCCGTCGGGTACTCGCGGCGGATCAGGGTGTAGCCCTCGCCGAGGGTCTCGATGCGGTCGGCGAGGAGCTCCTGGAGGTGCGCCTCGACGCCGTCCTTGATGAGACCCGGGTCCACACCCAGCTCGTGCGAGGAGTCGTGGAGGATCTCCTCCATCGTGATGATCAGTTTCTCGCCCGCTTTGTTGATCACGGTCCAGATGCCGGCCTCGGCCTCGGTGCCCTCCTTCAGGGTGCACGGCGGGGACATCCAGTTGAGCGGTTTGTACGCCCGGTCGTCCGCGTGGATGGAGACGCTGCCGTCTGCCTTGATCAGGATCAGACGGGGCGCGGAGGGCAGGTGGGCCGTGAGCCGGCCCGCGTAGTCCACGGAGCAACGGGCAATGACGAGACGCATGGTCGACAACGCTACAAGACGGGCCCTCTTCCGCGCGATTCGGTCATCGCCCGGACACCTCCGGGGCATGATCCTGAGCCGAACACCCGTCGGTTATCAGCCGGTTGTGTTCCCAATCTCCTGGTGCGGTCTGGACTGCGCGCTTACCGTGGAAGCTGGAGGTCGTCGCCCGTGCACGCTGCGTGGCGGGCGGCCCGGCCTTCGTCCCTGCCCGCAAGACCCCGTGCGCGGGGTCGCGAGAGGAGAACCCATGTCGCTCGACGTCTCACCGGCACTGTTGGAACAGGCCGAGCGAGGCGAGGTCGACGAAGCCGACTTCGTCGACTGCGTCCGGACCTCCCTGCCCTACGCATGGGAGATGATCAGTTCTCTGGTGGCCCAGCTGAAGGTCGACGGCGGAGAGTTCGCCGACAACCAGACGCCGCCGCCGAATGAGCAGGCACGTGGTCAGCTGCTGCGCGCGCTCGCGAGCGACGCCATTCGTGGTGCGCTGCAGCGGCACTTCGGGGTGCGTCTCGCCTTCCAGAACTGCCACCGGGTGGCGGTGTTCCCGCTGGACCCGTCGGTGGACGAGCGGCTCGCCCGCTTCACGTCCGTACGGGGGCAACTGCTGAACCAGTCGCCGGAACTGCGCGACTGCTGAGACATGGTGCTGCCGCTCCCCGTCGCGGGAGACGCGATCGATGCGTGTCGACGCGCATCGCCGCGGGGAGATGCCGGAGCGGCAGCACGGTCCCACCCCCGTCCGTACGGGCCTTCTCCACCCGGTCCGTACGGTCAGACGAGCAGCGGCAGGACCTCCGCGCCCAGCCGCCGCACGTTCTCCTCGGTCGCCGCTAGGTCGCCCGTGCCCTCGGCCAGCAGCGCGAAGCGGGTGATGCCCGTGCGTTCCGCGGTCGCCGCGAGCCGGTCCGCCGCGCGCCGGGGCGTGCCCACCGGGTGCAGCCCGCACAGCAGCTCCGTGTACGCCACGGGGTCCCGCATCGACCGGTGCCGGCCGTCGACCGTGACATGCGCGTCGAGCCCCTGCTTCAGCCAGCCCGGCATCGCCTTCACCAGCGCCTCCGCCGCGTCCGTGCCCCGGTCCGCGAGCTGCGCCACCCCCGCCGACACATGGCCGGCCCCGATCCGCGCGATCTCGTCCGGGTCCCGCCCGGCCTCCCGGGCGCAGCGCTTCCAGGCCGCGACCATCTCGGCCTTGTCCTCGTCGCCGCAGTGCATCCCGAGCAGCATCGGCAGTCCGCGCTCCGCGGCCAGCCGCACGCTCCTGGGCGAGGTGCAGGCCACCACGACCTCGGGGGCCGCCGCGCCGCCGATCAGCTCGTCGGGGCGGGGCACCACCGGCACCTCGCGGAAGGCGAATCGTTCTCCCCCGGCGCCGACGCGCGGCTCGGTGAGCCAGCGGAGCAGCAGGTCGAGCGATTCGGGGAAGCCGTTCTCGTACGCGCCGAGGCCCGAGCCGAACACCTCCAGGTCGACCCAGGGCCCGCCCCGGCCCACCCCCAGGGTGAACCTGCCGCCCGAGGTCAGATGCAGCAGCGCCGCCTGCTCGCCCAGGGCGACCGGGTGGACGGTCGGCAGCACACTCACCGCCGTGCCCACCCGCAGTCGCCGCGTGCGCCCGAGGAGCAGTGCGGCCAGTGTCACGGCCGAGGGGCAGACCCCGTACGGCACGAAGTGGTGCTCGGCCAGCCAGACCGAGTCGAGGCCCGCCTCCTCGGCGACCTCGGCGGTCCGTACCGCCCGGTGCAGGGCCTCACCCTGTCCCTGGCCCGGGAACTGGGCGGCCAGAACGAACGTACCCACGCGCATCGCCTTGTGCCTCCTTTGCGGCCGACGCGTAACTCCCCTCGCATCGGCAACAACGTCTGACACGTGCCAAAGGCAACGGCCGTTCATGAAGTTCTTGCGATTTTCGGCTAAGCCGTCCCGGGCGGGGCCCGGGGCACCGGGTGGCGGCCCGTAGGCTTGACGGAACGGTCCGTGTTCCCAGACCCCGTGAGGTGTGCCCGTGTCCCCGCGCCACAACCGCTCCCGAGGCGGCGAGAAGCCCGAACAGCAGCAGGGCGACAACGGCGACCGGTACGGCGGCGCGCAGCGCAGCGAGACCTGGCAGGGCGAGGAGTGGTACGTCCGCCTCGTCGCCGGGGCGAGCGCGCCCGGCAAGCGCTACCGCTGCCCCGGCTGCGACCAGGAGATCCCGGGGGGCGCCCCGCACGTGGTCGCCTGGCCGGAGTACGGGGGAGTGGACGACCGGCGCCACTGGCACAAGGCCTGCTGGAACGCGAAGGACCGCCGCACCAGCAGGGTGCAGCGGTCCCGCAACGCGCCGAAGTACTGAGCCCCCGGCCGGCCGAAGTACTGAGCCCCGGCTACACGTCCCGGTTGTTCAGCAGGGCGAACGCTCCGGCGAGCGCGACCCCGGCGACCCCGGTCATGATCAGCAGCGGCTCCCAGCCCGACGGACCGTTCTCACCGAACGGAGGCTGCGCCGCGTACAGCGAGATCATCTGCGAGGGGATCGCGTAGGTGAAGAGCCACTCCTGCACGGACTTCAGCGCCTCGGAGAACATGAACAGCGCCGCCACCAGCGGCAGCAGCAGCAGACCGATCATCACCGTGATCGCGCCCGCCGAGTGCCGGATCAGCGTGCCGAGCGCCAGCGAGAGCAGTCCGAGCATGGCCAGGTAGGCGCCCGCGCCGACCGTCGCCCGCAGCCAGTCGGACGCCGACGGCGAGGCCGCCGTGTCCACCAGGGCCACCTGCCCGGCGCCCACGATCGCGGCGACCACGGTCGTCACGGTGAAGACCAGCAGGAAGAAGACGATCGCCTTGGCCGTCAGCACCCGGGCCCGGCTCGGGCACGCCGTCAGGGTCGTACGGATCATGCCGGTGCCGTACTCGGAGGCGATGGTCAGCACGCCGAGCGTGATGACGCAGATCGAGGCCGGCAGCATCCCGAAGAAGCCGAAGCCGAGCGCGGACTCGTCGCCCATCGGCGCCTCGGAGCTCGCGGCGATCGCCGCCACCCCCAGGCCGATGACCAGCATCAGCAGGATCATGACCCCGAGCGTCCACAGCGTCGAACGCACCGAGCGGATCTTCGTCCACTCGGAGGCGAGGGCGTCACCGAGGTTCGCCCTGCGGACCGGGATCGGCGAGACGTAGGAGTGCGGCGCCGGAGCGTGATGCGGGGCGGGGGCGGTCATCGGGCGTCCTTGGGGGTGTCGCTCGGCTGGGGGGTACCCGGCTGCGGAGCGGCCGGAGAGGCGTACGGGCCCGGCGCGGGCGCCTGGCCGGGAGCCCCGGCGTAAGGATTCTGTCCGGGCGGCGGCGGGGCGTACCAGCCCTGCTGCGGCACCTCCTGGACCACGGGCTGCGGCGGCATGCCGTACCCGTGGTGGCCGGGCTGCTGCGGCGGCTGGAGGTGCGCGAGCCGGTCGTCGGTGGAGCGGTAGTCCACGGCGCCCTGCGTCAGACGCATGTACGCCTCCTCCAGGGAGGCCTGGTGCGGGGACAGCTCCCAGAGCCGTACGTCCGCGTCGTGCGCGAGATCGCTGATCCTCGGCAGGGGCAGACCGGTCACCCGCATCGCGCCGTCCGGCTCGGACATCACCTGGCCGCCGGCCTCCATGAGGGCCGCCGTCAGCTTCTCCCGCTGTCCCGGCTCGGTCCCCGGGGTCCGCACCCGGGCGAAGTCGGCGGAGTTCGCCGAGATGAAGTCGGTGACGCTCATGTCCGCGAGCAGCTGCCCGCGGCCGATCACGATCAGATGGTCGGCGGTGAGGGCCATCTCGCTCATGAGGTGGCTGGAGACGAAGACCGTCCGCCCCTCGGCGGCCAGCTTCTTCATCAGGTTGCGGACCCAGAGGATGCCCTCGGGGTCCAGGCCGTTGACCGGCTCGTCGAAGAGCAGCACCTGCGGGTCGCCGAGCAGCGCCGCCGCGATGCCGAGCCGCTGGCCCATGCCGAGCGAGAAGCCCTTGGAGCGCCGCTTGGCGACGTCCTGGAGGCCGACCACGCCGAGGACCTCGTCGACGCGCTGCGCCGGGATGCCGGCGAGCTGCGCGAGCGACAGCAGATGGCTGCGCGCGCTCCGCCCGCCGTGCACGGCCTTGGCGTCGAGCAGCGCGCCGACCTGCCGGGGCGCGTTCGGCAGCTGCCGGAAGGGGTGGCCGCCGATCGTGACATGTCCCGCGGTGGGCCGGTCGAGGCCCAGGATCATGCGCATCGTGGTCGACTTGCCCGACCCGTTGGGCCCCAGGAACCCGGTGACGACACCGGGCCTCACCTGGAAGGAAAGGTTGTACACGGCCGTCTTGGCGCCGTAGCGCTTCGTCAGGCCGACTGCCTCGATCATTCTCCAGCCCCATCGACAGGTCGGTCTCATCCATGTCGGGGCCGTGGCGGCCGAAGGCCGAGCCCCCCGTATGAGCTAGGAGCTTATCCAGCCGTTGACGGTTCCGGCGAAGTGGAGACGACCTCCGGGCCCGCTCCGGGGGGAACCTCAGGGTTCTCCCCCAGGGGGCCCGGACGGCTCGGGCGTCCGGCCCGGACGGCTCAGGCGTCCCGCTTCTTCAGCACCAGGTAGCCGCCGAGCAGCGCGGCCGCCACCCAGAGCACCATGATCCCCAGCCCGCCCCACGGGCCGTACGGAGCCGGCTCCGAGTTCATGGCGTCGGGGATGACCCGCATGATCTTCGCGCCGGCCTGGTCCGGGAAGTACTGGGCCACCTCCTTCGCCTTCGGCACCGCCGAGAGGATGTTGGAGACCAGCAGGAGGAACGGCACCAGGATGCCGAGCGACAGCATCGACGAACGCAGCATCGCCGCCACGCCCATGGAGAACAGGGCGATCAGCCCCATGTAGAGCCCGGCGCCGAACACGGCGCGCAGCACGTTGTCGTCACCGATCGAGGCGCTGTGCTCGCCCAGCAGGGCCTGCGACAGGAAGAAGGTGAGGAAGCTCGTCGCGAGCCCCACCAGGAGGGCGAGGCCGCCCGCCACCGCGATCTTCGAGAACAGGAAGGTCGCGCGCTGCGGCACGGCCGCCAGCGAGGTGCGGATCATGCCGGAGGAGTACTCGGTCCCCACCACCAGGACACCGAAGACCACCATCGCCAGCTGGCCCAGGACCATCCCGGAGAAGCTGACCAGGGTGGGGTCGAAGGTGACCCGCTCCGCCTCGCTCAGATCGTCGAAGGTGGAGCTCACCAGGGCGCTCAGCCCCGCACCCATCGCCACGGTGACGAGGAAGGCGCTCGCGAGCGACCAGACGGTCGACGAGACCGTCCGGATCTTGGTCCACTCGGACTGCAGGACCGCGGATGCCGCTGCCATCGTTCAGGCTCCCTGGGAGGTCTTGCCCCACTGGGGGCCGGGCGCCGGAGCGCCACCGTGTACATCGGTGCCGTGCGCGTGGTACTCCACCGCACCCGCCGTCATCTGCATGAAGGCCTCCTCGAGCGAGGCGCGCTGGGAGCTCAGCTCGTGCAGCACGATCGCGTGCTCGGCCGCGAGTTCGCCCAGCTTCTCGGTCGTCGTCCCGTCCACCTCCAGGCTGCCGCTGCCCGCCTCGACCGCGATGAACCCATTGGCGTGCAGCACGTCCCGGAGCCGCTCCTGCTGCGGCGAACGCAGCCGTACATAACTCCGGGAATTCTGCTGGATGAAATCCGCCATCGACGTGTCGGCCAGCAGCTTTCCCTGCCCGATCACGATCAGATGATCGGCCGTCAGCGCCATTTCACTCATCAGATGGCTGGAAACGAAGATCGTCCGGCCTTCGGCCGCCAACGCCTTCATCAGATTGCGGATCCAGTGAATTCCCTCGGGGTCCAGACCATTGACGGGTTCGTCGAACATCAGGATCTCGGGATCGCCGAGCAGCGCGGACGCGATGCCGAGCCGCTGTCCCATACCGAGGGAGAAACCCTTCGACTTCTTCTTCGCGACCGGCGTCAGACCCACCATGTCCAGCACCTCGCCCACCCGGCGTTCCGGGATGCGGTTCGACTGCGCCAGACACAGCAGGTTGTTGTACGCCGAGCGGCCCCCGTGCATCGCCTTGGCGTCGAGCAGCGCACCGATGTACTTCAGCGGCTCATCGAGCTCCCGGTAGTGCTTGCCGTCGATCCGGACCGTCCCGCTCGTCGGGTTGTCCAGATCCAGCATCATGCGCATCGTCGTCGACTTGCCCGCCCCGTTGGGCCCGAGGAAGCCGGTGATCACCCCCGGACGCACCTGGAAGGAGAGATGGTCGACCGCGGTCTTCGCCCCGAATCGCTTGGTCAGGCCCTCAAGCTCGATCATGCGCACCAACCTACGGGCGCGCAAAACCCCCCGCCACTGGAATGGCGGGGGGTTCGGGCAACGCTACGCACTTGTTACCGGCCGTGCGCCCACCGGACCGGAACGGCCCGGACGACGTCAGCGGGACTGCTGGGCCGGAACACCGGCCGGACGCTCGTCGTCGATCGGCGAGCCGGCCGCCGCCACCGCGGCACCGGTCAGCGTCGCCAGCATCTCGCGGACGTTGGTCAGCTGCGCGTTGATCGAGTCCCGGCGGTTCGTCAGCGCCGCCAGCTCGCGCTCCGATTCGCTGCGGATCCGGTCGGCCTTGGCGTTCGCGTCGGCCACGATGTCCTCGGCCTGGCGCTGCGCGGTCTCGACCGTCTGACGGGCCCGGCGCTCCGCGTCCGTACGCAGCTTCTCGGCCTCCAGGCGCAGCTGCTCGGCGCGGTGCTCGATCTCCGCGAGGCGCTTCTCGGCCTTGGCCTGACGCGAGGCCAGGTCCCGCTCCGACTGCTCGCGGCGCTTCGCCAGGTTGGTCTCGAAGTCCGCGGCGGCCTGGGCGGCCTTGGCGCGGGTCTCCTCGAAGAGGGCGTCCGCCTCCTCGCGCTTCGACTGCGCGTCCTTCTGCGCCTCGCCACGCAGCGAGTTGGCCTCGCCCTGCGCCTTCTCGACGATCCGGACGCCCTCGTCCTCGGCCTTCGACTTGCGCTCGGCCGCGAAGGACTCCGCGTCGTTGCGCACCTGCTGGGCGGCCGACTCGGCCAGCTCGCGGTGCTGCTCGGCGGCGCGACGGGCCTCCTCACGCAGGTCCTTCGCCTCCTCCTCGGCCAGCCGGAGGATCTTCTCGACCCGGGCGCCGAGCCCCGCGTACGACGGCTCGGCGTCGGTGACCTGCGCCTGGGCGTTCTGCGTCTCGAGGTGGAGCTCCTCGATGCGCTTCTCCAGGGAGGTGATGCGGGACAGGGCACTGTCGCGGTCGGAAACGAGCTTGGTAATGCGGTCGTCCACCTGACCGCGGTCGTAACCGCGCCGCACGAGCTCGAAGCCGAAGGGGGAGGATGTGTCGCTCATGGGTTTCCTGTCGAATGAGACCGGTGAGGTGTTAGAGGGAATCCTAGGGGCCGAAGCGGCGTGTCATCGAGCGTATGCCCGTTTGATCTGGAGAATGTCCAGCCTTTTGAGTGGCTAGCCGTCCTGGGACTTGCCACTCGAACGAGTGGAGCCCGCCGACGCACCCGCCTTGGCACCCACCGCTCCGGTGGACTTCGCCCCGGCCGACGGCGTCTCGAAAGACTCCAACGCCTCCAGCACGTCCTGGACACGGGAGATCTCGGCATTGATGTCCTTGCGGCGCCGCGCGAGAGTCTCCAGTTCGCGCTGACCGTCCTCGACCGTCTGCTCGGCCTCGGCCTGCGCCTCGGCTCTGATGCGCTCGGCCTCGGCCTTGATGCCCTCCGCCTCCGCGACGAGCGAGGCCTTCTTCTGCTCGGCCTCCTTGAGGAGCGCCTCGGCCTTGCGGACCGCGGCGATACGGACCTTGCTCGCTTCCGAACTCGCGTCGGAGATCAGTTCCTTGGCCTTCGCCTCGGCCTCGGCGCGCTGCTCCGTCGCGGCCTTCACGAGGTTGTCGACCCGCTCGCCCGCCGTCTTCATCTGCTCGGCGCTCTCGCGGCGCGCACGCTCGTGCAGCTCCTCGATCTCGCCCTCGACCCGACCGCGCAGCTCCTCGGCCCGCTCCCTTATGGCCGTCGCGTCGCCACGGGCCCCGACCAGCAGCTCGTCCGCGTCCGTGCGGGCCTTCTCCACCAGCGAGTTGCCCTCGACGGTCGCCTCGGCGACGATCCGCTCGGCCTCCTTGCGGGCCGCGCCGACCATCAGGTCCGCCTGCGACTCGGCCTCGGTGGTGGCGCGCAGCGCCTCCTCCTGGGCCTTGGCCATGAGCTGGTCCGCCTGCTCGGCCGCGTCCGAACGCTTCCGGGCACCGGCCTCCCGCGCCTCGTCGAGCGTCCGGTCCGCCTCCGCGCGGGCCTCCGAGCGCATCTGCTCGGCCGCCGCCTCGGCGTCCGCCTTGAGCCGCTCCGACTCGGTACGGATCCGCTCGGCGTCCTGGCGGGCGGAGCCCACCGTCGCCTCGGCCTCGCCGCGCGCGTCCGCCGTGAGGGCGTCGGCGAGCTCGATCGCCTCGCGGGTGACCCGCTCGGCCTCCGCGTTCGCCTCGCGGGTGACGCGCTCGGCCTCGCTCGTGGCTTCGGCGAGGAGCGCGTCGGCCTGCTCGGCGGCGTCGCTCCGGCGCTTGTCGGCGGCCTTGCGGGCCTCGTCGAGGACCTGCTCGCCGTCGGCGAGGGCCGCGTTGCGCAGGGCCTGCGCGTGCGCCTCCCCGTCGACCTTGACCTGCTCGGCCTCGGTACGGAGCCGCCGCGCGTCCTGCTCGGTGGTCTCCATGAGCTCGACCGCCTCGGCGGTGAGCCGCTCGGCCTCCGCGTTCGCCTCGCGGGTGACCCGCTCGGCCTCGCTCGTGGCCTCGGCGAGGAGCGCGTCGGCCTGCTCGGCCGCGTCGCCGCGGCGCTTGTCGGCGGCCTTGCGGGCCTCGTCGAGGACCTGCTCGCCGTCGGCGACCGCCGCCGCCCGCAGTGCCTCCGCGTGCGCCTCCCCGTCGACCTTGACCTGCTCGGCCTCGGTACGGAGCCGCCGCGCGTCCTGCTCGGCGGTCTCCATGAGCTCGACCGCCTCGGCGGTGAGCCGCTCGGCCTCCGCGTTCGCCTCGCGGGTGACCCGCTCGGCCTCGCTCGTGGCCTCGGCGAGGAGCGCGTCGGCCTGCTCGGCCGCGTCGCCGCGGCGCTTGTCCGCGGCCTTGCGGGCCTCGTCCAGGACCTGCTCCGCCTCGGCGGCGATCCGGTCCGCCTCCGTGCGGGCCTCGCCGACGACCGACTCGGCGCGCTCGGCGGCCTCCGAACGGATCCGGTTCGCGTCCTCGCGGGAGTCGGCCCGGGTGCGGGCCGCGTCCTGCTCGGCCGAGGCGAGTGAATCCGTCACCTCGGTCCGTACCCGCTGCGCGTACTCGGCGGTGTCCGCCCGCAGCTTCTCCGACTCGGCGATCGCGTCCGTGACCGTCCGCTCGGCCAGCGCCTTCGCGGCCTCGGTCTCCTCCTGGGCACGCGCCCGGGTGCGGCCGGCGTCCTCGGCCGCCCGCTCCCGCTCCTCGTACGCGTCGGCGCGGACCCGGTCCGCCTCCTCCTGCGCCTCGTTCCGCGTCCGCTCCGCCGCGTGCTCGGCGGCGCTGCGCAGCCCGGAGACCTCCTCCTCGGCCTGCTCCCGCAGACCCGCGACCGAGTCCCGGACCTCCTGGGCGGCTCGCGAGGCGGTGGTGACCATCTCGGTCGCCCGGGTGTCCGCCTCCTCGACCAGGCGCTGCGCCTCGGTCTGCGCCTCCTCGACGCGCTTTCGGGCGGCGGCGAGGAGTTCCTCGGACTGTTCGCGGGCGTGCTCGCGCTCCCGGCCGGCATCGGAACGGGCCGACTCCAGGGTCGACTCGGCCTCGCGGCGGCGCCGGACGGCCTCCTCCTGCGCGGCGGCCAGCGCCTCGGCGGCCTCGGTGGCGACCCGCTCGGCGGCGGCGGCGGCCTCGGCCCGTACCCGGTCGGCGTTCTCCTGGGCCTCCGAGCGCAGCCGCTCGGCCTCCTCGGCCGCCTCCGTGCGGAGCCGTACGGCAGCGGTCTCCGCCTCCGTACGGGTGCCGGACGCGTCCGACGCGGCCTCGGCGCGCAGCCGCTCGGCCTCCTGCTCGGCCTGCGCCTGGAGGGTCCGGATGCGCTCGGCGGCCTCGGTCCGCAGCCGCTCCGTCTCCTCGGCGGCCTCCCGCCGGATCAGCTCTCCCTCGGCACGCGCGTCGGTGAGTTCCTCACCGGCGGCCGCGACCTTCGCCTCGGCGTCGGTGTGCAGCCGGGTCAGCTCCTCGGCGGCCTCCGCGCGGCGGGCCTCGGCGGCCCGCTCGGCGTCGGCACGCAGCCCGGCGGCGGCCTGCTCGGCCGCGCCCTTCACCGACTCGGCCTGCTCCTCGGCCTCGACGCGCAGCCGCTCGGCCTCGGCGCGGGTGCGCTCCAGGGTCTCCTCGGCCTGCGTCCGGAGCGTCTGGGCGCGCTCGACGGCCTCCGACTTGACCCGCTCGCTCTCGGCGCCGGCCTTGGTCCGCAGCTCCTCGGCGTCCGTACGGGCCTTGGTGAGCAGCGTCTCGGCGGTGCTGGCCGCCTCCTCGATCTGCTGGACGGCCTCACGGCGGGCCTCGCCACGGATCCGCTCGCCCTCCGCGATGGCCTCGGCGCGCAGGCCCTCGGCCTCGCCGCGCAGTCGCCGTGCCTCCTCCTGGAGCTCGACGGTCTTGGCGCGGTACTCCTTGGTGTCGTCCTTCGCCGAACCGAGCAGCTCGTCGGCCTGCTCCTCGGCCTGGGAACGCAGCCGGTCGATCTCGGCCTCGGCCTCGCGGCGGATCCGCTCGGCCTCCTCGGAGGCCTTGCGGGTGGTCTCGCGGGCGTCGTCGGACGCCTTGGTGAGGATCTCCTCGGCGTTGCGCGCGGCCTTGGCGAGCGCGGCGGCGGAGTCCTCGGCGGCGGCCGTACGGGCCTTGTCGGAGGCCTCGGTGACCAGCTTCTCGGCCTCGGCGGTCGCCTCGCGGAGCTTCTCCTCGGCCTCGGCCTTGAGGGCCTCGGCGTCCTTGGTGGCCTCGCCGACGAGCCGGGCGATCTCCGTCTTGGCGGTCCGCGTCCGCTGCTCGTTGACCGACTCGGCGGTGGCGAGCTGCTTGGCGGCCGCGTCCTTGGCCTCGGTGAGGGCCTTCTCGGCCTCGGCGCGGGCGGCGCGGAGCTTCTCCTCGGCCTCCTGCATGCGCTGCTCGGCGGCGCGGGAGAGCTCGGTGGCCTGCCGGCGGGCCTGGTCGGTCTCGGCGGTGGTGGTGGTGCGGAGCTGCTCGGCGTGGCTGGTGGCCTCCTGCGCCTGGCTGGAGGCGGCGCCGAGGAGCCGCTCGGCGTCCTTGCGGGCGCGCAGCAGAATCGCTTCGGCCTCGGCACGGGCGGCCTCGGCCTCGGTGCCGACGCGGCGGCTGGTCTCCTCGGCGAGCCGGGTGGCCTCGGCGCGGGCGGTGGCCAGCGACTGCTCGGCCTCCGCGCGGGACTCCTCCAGCAGGCGGCGGGCCTGGGACTCGGTGCGGGCGCGCAGCTGCTCGGCCCAGGCGACGTTCTCGTTGACGTGCGCCTCGACGGTCTGCCGGCGCTCGCTGAGCTCCTGGTCCAGCTGCTGGCGGCGCTGCACGGCCTCGTTGTGCAGCTCGGCCTGGAGCCGAGACTGGTGCTCCGCGTGCTCCTGGAGGATCCGCTGTGTCTGGGCGCGGGCCTCGCGCAGCTCGCGCTCGGCGTCCTGCCGCAGCTGCTCGGCCTGCGCCTGCGCGTTCCGCAGCAGCTGCTCGGCCTGGTAGCCGATGTCCGCGCTGTCGTAGGCGGGCCGGGACGCGATGGTGCGGCGCGCCTCGTGGAGCTTGGCGCGCAACACCTCGACCTGATACCCGAGGTCCTCGGCGTGCTGGACGGCCTTCTCGCGCTCGGTCTTCAGCCGGTCCATCTCGGCTTCGAACCTGGCGAGATGGTCGTCTTCAGCTCGGTGGCTCTCCTGGCGTTCGTAGCCCCGCACTGCGCGGTCCATCCTTCCCCGAGCTCTTCGAGCAGGGGAGACCCCAACCCTGGTCGCAACTCCGACGAGCCGCCCTCACGGCCGAGGACGGACCCCCGGGGAATCGTGGCAGATCGGACGACCCCGACATCCCGACTTCGGTGCCACGCGGAGCGGCCCCGACCGGCCCCGGCCCGGAGTCGCCCACTCTACCGGGCCAGGAATCCGGTGGTCAGTGCTCCGCTGAGGAGTGGTCAGCGGAGGGCTTGGCCGAGGTGACCAGTTCCGTGAGGACACCGTGGGTGTCCTTGGGGTGGAGGAAGGTGATCCGGGAGCCCATGGAGCCGATCCGCGGCTCGTCGTAGAGGACCCGGATGTCCTTGGAACGGATGGCCTCGGCGTCGCCGTCGACGTCCGCCGTGCCGAAGGCGATGTGGTGCACGCCCTCGCCGTTCTTGGCGAGCCACTTGCCCACCGCCGAGTCCTCCCGGGTCGGCTCCAGGAGCTGGAGGTAGGAGGACCCGCCGTCCGAGGTGTCGTTGATCTTGAGCATGGCCTCGCGGACGCCCTGCTCCTCGTTGACCTCGGAGTGGAAGACCTCGAAACCGTACGTCGCACGGTAGAACTCGACAGTCTTGTCCAGGTCGAAACAGGCGATCCCGATGTGGTCGATTCGCGTCAGCATGCCTCCAGTGCAACGCCGGGAGGGTGGTTACGCAACGTGCGCGCCGTCACACCGGCTGCCCGGTGACCGCGCGAGCCGCGCCTCAGTACATTGGCGGTAAACCCTCGTTCACTTCTCATCCCTAGGGGCCGTGCCTCATGTCTGGAACGACCGGTACCACCTCAGTGATCGTCGCGGGCGCCCGCACGCCCATGGGTCGCCTCCTCGGCTCGCTCAAGTCCTTCTCGGGCGCCGAGCTCGGCGGCTTCGCCATCAAGGCCGCGCTCGACCGGGCCGGCATCGGCGGCGACCAGGTGCAGTACGTGATCATGGGCCAGGTGCTCCAGGCGGGCGCCGGCCAGATCCCCGCCCGCCAGGCCGCCGTCAAGGCCGGCATCCCGATGAACGTCCCCGCGCTCACCATCAACAAGGTGTGCCTCTCGGGTCTCGACGCGATCGCCCTCGCGGACCAGCTGATCCGCGCCGGCGAGTTCGACGTGGTCGTCGCCGGCGGCCAGGAGTCGATGACCAACGCCCCGCACCTGCTCCCGAAGTCCCGTGAGGGCTTCAAGTACGGCGCCATCGAGATGCTCGACGCCATGGCGTACGACGGCCTCACCGACGCCTTCGAGAACATCGCCATGGGCGAGTCCACGGAGAAGCACAACAGCCGCCTGGGCATCCAGCGCCCCGAGCAGGACGAGATCGCCGCCCTCTCGCACCAGCGCGCCGCCGCCGCCCAGAAGAACGGCATCTTCGAGGCCGAGATCACCCCGGTCGAGATCCCGCAGCGCAAGGGCGAGCCGGTCGTCTTCTCCAAGGACGAGGGCATCCGCGCGGAGACCACCGCCGAGTCCCTCGGCAAGCTCCGCCCGGCCTTCGCCAAGGACGGCACCATCACCGCCGGCACCTCCTCGCAGATCTCCGACGGCGCCGCCGCCGTCGTCGTGATGAGCAAGGCCAAGGCCGAGGAGCTCGGTCTGGAGTGGATCGCCGAGATCGGTGCCCACGGCAACGTCGCGGGCCCGGACAACTCGCTCCAGTCGCAGCCGTCCAACGCGATCCTGCACGCCCTCAAGAAGGAGGGCCTGACCGTCGAGGACCTCGACCTCATCGAGATCAACGAGGCCTTCGCCGCGGTCGCCGTCCAGTCAATGAAGGACCTCGGCGTTACCCCCGAGAAGGTGAACGTCAACGGTGGCGCCATCGCCCTCGGCCACCCCATCGGCATGTCCGGCGCCCGTGTGGTGCTGCACCTGGCCCTGGAGCTCAAGCGGCGCGGCGGCGGCATCGGCGCGGCCGCCCTCTGCGGCGGCGGCGGTCAGGGCGACGCGCTGATCGTCCGCGTGTCCGGCAAGTAAGCACCCAACCGAGGAGCAGCGCAGATGGTGGACGTCCCCGAACTCGTCGCCCAGGCACGGGAGGGCAGGCCGCGGGCCGTGGCCCGGCTGATCTCGCTCGTGGAGGGGGCGTCCCCGCAGCTGCGCGAGGTGATGGCGGCGCTCGCGCCGCTGACCGGCGGCGCGTACGTGGTGGGTCTGACGGGCTCGCCCGGTGTCGGCAAGTCCACGTCGACGTCCGCGCTGGTCTCGGCCTACCGGCGGGCGGGCAAGCGGGTCGGCGTCCTGGCCGTCGACCCCTCGTCCCCCTTCAGCGGCGGGGCGCTGCTCGGCGACCGGGTCCGGATGTCGGAGCACGCCTCCGACCCGGGGGTCTACATCCGCTCCATGGCGACCCGGGGCCACCTCGGCGGCCTCGCCTGGTCCGCCCCGCAGGCCATCCGCGTCCTGGACGCGGCCGGCTGCGAGGTGATCCTGGTGGAGACGGTCGGCGTCGGCCAGTCCGAGGTCGAGATCGCCTCCCAGGCGGACACCTCGGTCGTCCTTCTCGCGCCGGGCATGGGCGACGGGATCCAGGCCGCGAAGGCGGGCATCCTGGAGATCGGCGACGTGTACGTGGTGAACAAGGCCGACCGGGACGGCGCGGACGCCACCGCCCGTGAGCTCAACCACATGCTGGGTCTGGGCGAGGCGCGGGGCGCCGGTGACTGGCGGCCGCCGATCGTGAAGACGGTCGCGGCGCGCGCCGAGGGCATCGACGAGGTCGTGGAGGCCCTGGAGAAGCACCGCGCCTGGATGGAGGAGCACGGGGTCCTGGCGGAGCGCCGCCGGGCCCGTGCCGCCCGCGAGGTCGAGACCATCGCGGTCACGGCGCTGCGCGAGCGGATCGGCGACCTGCACGGCGACCGGCGTCTGGACGCGCTCGCGGAGCGGATCGTGGCGGGCGACCTCGACCCGTACGCGGCCTCGGACGAACTGGTCGCGAGCCTGACGGGCAACTGAGCGGCGTTCGGCGCGCACACGGACGGCGAAGGGCCTCCCCGGGACGACCGGGGAGGCCCTTCGGCTTTCGGTACGGCTCCGACCGCGCGGGGCCGCACCCGTACGTCCGGAGCCGCCGCCAAGGCCCGCCGCTCGTGCGGGTACGTCCGGAGCCGCCGCTACGGCCTGCCGTGCCGTACCGGTGCGTCCACGGGCGCCGCTACGGCTTGCCGCGCCGTCCGCGCAGCTGCTCCGCGACCGGCTTCAGGGACTCGCGGAGGTCGCCGAGCGCCTCCGGGCCGATCTGGTCGATGAAGTGCTTGCGCACCGACTCGACGTGGTGCGGGGCGACCTTCTGCATGGTCTCCATGCCCTGGTCGGTCAGGACGGCGTACAGCCCGCGCCGGTCGGACTCGCAGTTCTCCCGCCGGACGAGTCCGGCGTTCTCCATGCGGGTGATCTGGTGGGAGAGCCGGCTCTTCGACTGGAGGGTGGCCGCGGCGAGGTCGCTCATGCGCAACCGCCGCTCCGCCGACTCCGAGAGGTTCACCAGGATCTCGTAGTCGTTCATCGTCAGGCCGAAGGGCTGGAGGTCCCTCTCCAGCTGGTACGTCAGCATTCTGTTGACGTCCAGGAATGTGCGCCACGCACACTGCTCGGCGTCGGTGAGCCACGGGGTGGCGGTCTCGGTCTCCATATATGGATTCTACCTAAGAAGTTGAATACTTGACGAAGTCTGGGAGCGCACGTTCGAGTACGTCACCCTCCGCAGACTACCGCTCACAGACCGAAGCGACGCTGGAGGTCACCGAGCTGGCCGGGAAGGCGCGGTACCGATCCGGGCACACCCTGGCCGGAAGCGGGCGCTCCGTGGCCGCCGGGCACCCCCGCCTGCGCCGGAGGCGCGCCGATCGCCCGGTCGGCCATCAGCAGCTCCGTCGACTGGAGCAGAACGGTACCCGCTCCCACGAACTCGAACTGGTGCTCCTCGCCCGAGGTGCCGCCGATGCCCGTCAGGGCGCGGACGCCGCCCATCACGCCCGTCATGTAGCCGTGGTCGTAGTGGTGGCAGGGGGAGGGGCAGTCGGCCCAGCCGACCAGGGCCTGCGGGTCCACCCTCATCGGCGGCTCCATGAAGACCACCGGGCCGTTCGAGGCGGCCACGAACTTGCCGGTGCCGATCAGGGTCACGAAGCCCGGCACGATCGACTGCTTCAGCGCCAGGGTGGGCTGATAGGCGAGGAGGTTGCCGGAACGGATCGTCAGATTGCCCTGGTCCAGGTCGAACGAGTTCACGTCGAAGGCCCGGTCCGCGAGCAGCATCTTCCCGCTGCCCTCGGCCACCACCCAGTCGCTCGCGTGCAGCGGCGAGTGGAAGGACGTCCGGACCAGCCGGTCGAGCCGTCCGTGGCCGATGCCGTTGAACTCGATCCGCCCGTAATAGGCGATCATCTTGCCCTTCTGCAGGAACCACTGGGAGCCCTTGAGCTCCACGCAGAAGGTGTACGGGTTCACGTTGTCGTCCGACGGCAGAGTCGTCGGGTCGTGGATCACCGGGGTGCTCACAGCTTCTCCTCCGAGGCCTGCACGTAGACGGCGCCGCTGCCGCTCAGCTCCAGCTGGAACGCCTCGCCCGAGCCGCGTCCCACCATGTCGCGCCAGCCGAGCGCGGTGGAGAGCTTGTTCCGTACGTCGCCGTGGTGGGCCACGTACGCCTGCGGGTCCACGTGGACCGGGCGGCCCGGGGTGATCGGCAGCTCGACGACCCCGCCGTGCGCCATGACCGCGACCGCGCCGTGGCCCTTCAGGGTGGTGGTGAAGAGGCCCTGGCCGGACACCTGGCCGCGGACCATGCCCATGACCCCGCCCTGCGAGCCCATGAACATCGTGCCCTGCTCCAGCGTGCCGTCGAAGGCCAGCAGCCGGTCGGCCTCCACGTACAGGGTGTCGCCGGTCAGGCCGATCACCTGGATGTGGTGGCCGCCGTGACCGAACATCACCGTGCCGTTGCCCTCGACGGTCATCAGCGGGGTCGCCTCGCCGGCCACCCGGCGGCCGATCATCGACATCAGGCCGCCCTGACCACCCGCCATGTTCGGCGTGAAAGTGACGTCGCCGCGGTACGCGAGCATCGCGCCACGCTGGCTGAACATCCGCTGTCCGGGAATGACGGTCGCCTCGACCATCTTCGAGTTGATCTCGCGGAACGGCATCAGTCCTCCTCGTTCGCTTCTCCGCCCGCGCGGCGCAGAGGTGCGGGCATCGTCGTCGTCTGCGGCCCGGAGGCCGCGCGTGCGACGCTCACACGTCACCCCCGATGGTGTTCCGCTCGCTCGGCTGGACGTACACCAGGCCGTCCCCCTCGAAGCGGATCTGGAAGGCCTCGCCGCCGCCCTCGCCCATCAGGGTGCGGAACGTCACACCCGACTGGAAGTGCTGCTGGAGGTTGCCCTGGTGCGCGATGTACGCGCCGGGGTCGACCTGGAGCGGGTACTGCGGGGTGACCCGCAGCACCACCGCCGGGCCGTCGGACATGATCGCGGCCTGCCCGGTGCCCTCGACGGTCGTGGTGAAGAGGCCGTTGCCGGTCGCGCCGCCGCGCATGCCCGTGAAGGTGGTGCCGGTGCGCAGGCCGGCGTCGGTGCAGAGCAGATTGCTCGCCTCGACCCAGAGCTTGTCGCCGTGCAGGGAGACGAGGTTGATCTCGGAGGCCCGGTCGGCGAACCAGCAGGTCCCCTGGCCTCGTACCTCCATCACCTCCATCTGCTCACCCGTGAGCCTGCGGGTGACCATGCCCCGCAGGCCCTCACCGCCACCGCTCATCTTCTTGAACGCCATCTGGCCGTCGTAGGCGACCATCGAGCCGTTCTTCGCCTTGACGGAGTCGCCGGTCATGGAGACGGCGAGCACTTTGCTGCCTTGGAGTCGGAACGTTGCCACCCGCTGAAGGTACTGGGGACCCGGATAAAGAGACAGCAAAGTCGGCGTGCACAATGGACGGGCCCTTGTGCATCCGTTCACAAGATCGAACGAAGGTGACCCCCTCCGTGGACATCAAGACCGCTTCCTCCCTCCACCGGCTCCGGCTCGTCTCCGCGCCGGAGGCCGTCTCGTTCCTGCTCCTGCTGGTCTGCTCGGTGCTGAAGCGGACGACGGAGTTCAACGCGGTGCCGGTCATGGGCGCGATCCACGGTGTGCTGTTCATCCTGTACGTCCTCTTCTGGCTGGACGCCTGGAACCGCACCAAGTGGAGCTTCGGCACCGCCGCCGTCTACTTCCTGTGCTCCGTGGTGCCCCTGGGCGGCTTCTACGCCGAGCGGAAGCTCAAGCGCGAGGCCGAGGACGCGGTCATCGCCTCCCGCGCCCGCACGGAGAGCGCGGTGAAGGCGTGATCGTCGCGTTCTCGGTGACCCCGCTGGGTGTGGGGGAGGAGGTCGGCGAGTACGTCGCCGACGCCGTCCGGGTCGTCCGCGAGTCGGGACTCCCGAACCGCACCGACGCCATGTTCACCTCCGTCGAGGGTGAGTGGGACGAGGTGATGGACGTCGTGAAGCGCGCCGTCGCCGCCGTGGAGGCCCGGGCGCCGCGCGTCTCGGTGGTCATGAAGGCCGACATCCGTCCCGGCGTCACGGACGGACTGACCTCGAAGGTCGAGACGGTGGAGCGGCACCTGGAGGGCTGAGGTCCCGCCTTCCCCCGTACCCGAGAAGCCCCCGGTCCCCTGTGGGACCGGGGGCTTCGTCGTGCCGCGGGATCCATCTTGAGCGACTGCTCAAAATCGGCTACCTTCAGCCCGGGGCGGTTTTGAGCAGTCGCTCAAAATGCCGTATGAGCCGGGAGAACACCCCCATGGGTCTCTATGTCGAGACACAGGTCCGCGCGGACCTGGAGACGCTCTGGGAGCACACGCAGGAACCCGCCCGCCATCAGCGGTGGGACCTGCGGTTCACGGAGATCGCGTACCTTCCGCGCGCCGAGGGCGAGCCCCAGCACTTCCGGTACGCGACACGCGTCCTGCCCTTCCTGGTCGTCGCCGGCACCGGTGTCTCCGCGGGGGAGCGCCACCGGGCCGGCGGCGACCGGGTCTCCGCACTCCGGTTCTCCTCGCCGCACCCGCTCTCGCTCCTCGCCGAGGGCAGCGGCTACTGGCGATACGTCCCCACCCCGGACGGCGTCCGCTTCCTCACCGGCTACGACTACCGGACCCGCTGGGGCCGTCCCGGCCGCCTCGCCGACCGGCTCGTGTTCCGGCCCCTCATGGGCTGGGCCACCGCCTGGTCCTTCGACCGGCTGCGGCTCTGGTGCGAGCGGGGCGTCAGCCCCGAACGCGCGCTCGGCCACTGGCTCCTCGAACTCGCCGCCCGGGTCCTCCTCGTGGCCGCGCCCCCGGCGCTCGCCCCGCTGCCGCTCGCCGTGCCGCTCACCGTCCTCGGGCTCGCCGCCGCCGTGCTCGTACCGCCCTCCGCGCGCACCCCCGCCGCCCGCCGCTGTCTGCGCACCCCGCCCGCCCGCACCCGGGAGCCCCGGCTCCTCGCCACCCTGGAGCCCTCCCGCGGGCCCCGTGACCACGCCGCCCCGGAGCAGCCGTGACCTCGATCTTCCGCACCGCCATGGGGGACGCGGCCTTCGAGCGCCTGCACCCCGAGCTCCAGCGGCGCTTCTCCGTCGGGCTCGCGAGCGGCGAGCTGTGCGTCGGGCGGGGCGTCATGGACCGGATCTGGCACGGCAGGGCCGCCGTGAAGCCGTTCCTCGCGGTCGGCGGGCTGCGGAACATCCTGCTGCCCCGCACCGGCCGGAACGTCCCCTTCACCATCGAGAACGTGCCCTACACGGACTCGTACGGGCGGGAGACCGTCACCTTCGTCCGGACCTTCGCCCTGCCCGGCGGGCCCCGGCGCTTCGACGCCACCATGGTCCACAGCCCCGAACGGGACTGCGTCCTCGACTACCTCGGCACCCACCAGCACCTCGCCAGCGATCTGCACATGTCCGCCGAGCCGGACGGCTCGCTCCTCATCCGCTCCGGCGAACACCGCTTCCGCGAGGGCCCGTTGGACGTGCGGGTCCCGGAACTGATCGGCGGCCGGGCCGAGGTGCGCGAGTCCTTCGACGAGCGCACCGGCCGCTTCCGCATCAACGTACGGGTGGACAACCGGTACTTCGGCCCGCTCTTCGGGTACCGGGGTTCGTTCACCGCCGAGTACGCGGACGTACGCTCCCGGGGGGTGCGCGCGGGGCTGCGCCCGGTGCGCGAGGAGGTACGGGCATGAGCCGGGAAGTGAAGGACCGGAGGGCCGGGGAGCCCCGGGCGCAGGACGCGCGCAGCCGGGAGACCCGGGAGAAGCTGCTCGAAGGCGCTCTGCGCACCCTCGTCGAACAGGGCATCGCCAAAGCCTCCGCCCGCGCCATCGCCACCACCGCCGAAGTCAACCAGGCCCTCGTCTTCTACCACTTCGGCTCCGTCGACGAACTGCTCGCCGCGGCCTGCCGGCACGGCGCCGAGCAGCGGGTGGCCCGCCACCGCGAGCGGCTGCGCTCCGTCGGGAGTCTCAGTGAGCTGCTCGCCTTCGGGCGGGCGCTGCACGAGGAGGAGCGGGAGGCCGGGCACGTGGCCTTCCTCGGGCAGCTGCTCGCGGGGGCGCAGGCGCACCCCCGGCTCGTTCCGGCCACCGCCGCCGGGCTCGACCTGTGGATCGCCGAGATCGAACAGGTGCTCGCCCGGGTCCTCGCGGGGAGCCCGCTCGCCGAGTTCACCGACCCCGCCGGGCTCGCCCGCGCGGTCGGCGCCTCCTTCGTCGGTCTCGAACTGTACGAGGGCGTCGACCCCGCCGGCGCGGAGGCCGCCTTCGGCGCGCTCGAGCAGCTCGGAGCCCTGATGGCCGCCGTCGAGGAGCTGAACCCGGTCGCCCGAAAGGCCGTCACGTACACCCTGCGGCGACAGAGCGGCCGCGCCCGGTAGGACCGCCCACTCGGACTACTCCAGTCGACACACCGAAGGTTTGCCCTTTCTGTTGGGGTATCGGATGGTTCAACGACGGCTGGAGGCACCGTGCGGCAGGGAGGCTACGACTACGACAGCTACAGCCGTCTCGCCGGTCCGCTCACGGAACCGGATCCGGTGGCCTACCGGGTGCGGTACCGGAGTCTCCTCTCGAAGGAGCCGCACCGCGTACGAGCCGTCCTCCTGATGTGCCTCGCACCGATCCTCTCGGCGCTGCTCCTCGCCTATCTCGTCTGGCCCGGCCACCGGACCGTCCGCGAGGGCGGCGACCCCCTGCTCGTCCACCTCGACACGGTGATGCTCGTGTCGATCGGCCTCATCTGCTTCTTCATGCTGGTGAACGTCATATCGATCGCCCACGCCACCATGGTCGCCCGCGACCCGATACCCGTGTACGCCGAGAAGGGCACCCGCGTCGCCTTCCTCACCACGTACGTCCCGGGCAAGGAACCGCTCTCCATGGTCCGCGCCACCCTCGAAGGCGCCCGCCGGCTCCGGCACGGCGGACCCCTCGACGTCTGGCTCCTCGACGAGGGCGACTCCGCCGACGCCAAGGCCCTCTGCGCCGAGCTCGGCGTCCTCCACTTCACCCGTGCCGGCGTCCCCGAGTGGAACCGCCGGAAGGGCGTCCACAAGGCGAGGACCAAGCACGGCAACTACAACGCCTGGCTCGCGACGCACGGCGACGACTACGACTACTTCGCCTCCGTGGACACCGACCACGTCCCGCTCCCCGACTTCCTGGAGCGGATGCTCGGCTACTTCCGCGACCCCGACATCGCCTTCGTCGTGGGACCGCAGGTGTACGGCAACTACACCAACATCGTCACCAAGGCCGCCGAGTCCCAGCAGTTCCTCTTCCACGCCCTCGTCCAGCGCGCCGGGAACCGCTACCACGCGCCCATGTTCGTCGGCACGAACAACGCCGTCCGGATCTCCGCGCTCCGGCAGATCGGCGGCCTGTACGACTCCGTCACCGAGGACATGGCCACCGGCTTCGAACTGCACCGCAGGAAGAACCCGGCCACCGGCCGCCACTGGCGCTCCGTCTACACCCCCGACGTCCTCGCGGTGGGCGAGGGCCCGGCCTCCTGGACGGACTTCTTCGCGCAGCAGCTCCGCTGGTCCCGGGGCACGTACGAGACGATCCTCAAGCAGTACTGGAAGGCGCCCTTCCGCACTCCGCCGGGCCGCTTCCTCAACTACACCCTGATGCTCGCCTACTACCCGATGACGGCGGTCAACTGGCTCCTCGGCGTCCTCAGCGGCGTCCTCTACCTGTGGTTCGGCGCCTCCGGCACCCAGGTCTCCACCTCGGTCTGGCTGATGATCTACAGCGATGCCGTGGCCCTCCAGATCGGCCTCTACCTCTGGAACCGGCGCCACAACGTCTCGCCGCACGAGCCCGAGGGCTCCGGCGGTCTCGCCGGCATGGCGATGTCCGCGGTCTCCGCCCCCGTCTACCTCATGTCCCTCGGCTCGGCGGTTCTGCGCACCCGCGGCCGCTTCGTCGTCACCCCCAAGGGTGGAGCGGCCAGCCCCGACCGGGTCCGCACCTTCCGTTTCCACCTCTTCTGGGCGGCCGTCCTCATCGCCTCGCTCGCCGCCTCGGTCCACTTCGGGCACACCCACGCGGCCATGCGCGTCTGGGCCGCCCTGGCCCTGGTCGTCGCCCTCGCCCCGGTCTCCCTCTGGGTGTTCACGAGCCTCCGGGACAGGCGCGTGCTGCGCGTCCGCGAGCACGCCCGCGCCCGGGTCAGGGCCCGCGGTCCCGCCGGCGCCCGTGACGGGGTCGACGTCCGTGCCGTCACCCCGGCCCCGCCGGCGCCCGCGGCACCGGCCCCCACGACGACCGGAGGGAACTGAGCCATGGCCCACCGGCCGTCGAAGAAGTTCAGGAAGACCCTGCTGGGCGGCGGAGCGGTGCTGGTCCTGGCGGCGCTCAACGCCCCCGCCGCCGTCTCCTTCGCCGAGGAGAGGTACCACGCGTACAAGATCGCCCAGCCCGGCTACCAGCGTCGGTTCGGCTCCTGGACGGAGGTCGCCGTCCCCGACGGGTACCGCATCAACGCCATCCACGCGGCCCTGCTGCACACCGGCAAGGTGCTGCTGATCGCCGGCTCCGGCAACAGCCAGAAGAACTTCGACGCCGGGACCTTCGAGACCGTCCTCTGGGACCCGGTGAAGAACACCTTCGAGAAGATCCCCACCCCCGTGGACTTCTTCTGCTCCGGCCACACCCAGCTCCCCGACGGACGGCTGCTCGTCGCCGGCGGCACCGCCCGCTACGAGATCCTCGACGGCGAGGTCAAGAGGGCCGGCGGCGGCATGCGGGTCAAGAACGAGAGCCCCGACAAGGCCGTCACCCTCAAGAAGGGCACCGTCTTCCGCTCCCCGTCCGGGGTCGAGTACGTCTCACGGTTCGACGTCACCGTCCCCAGGGCCAAGCGCGAGTTCGCGATCTCGTACTTCGCGAGCGGCCAGATGAAGCCGTGGACGACCAAGGTCACCGCCGCCGAGGCCCGGGTCTTCGTCGAGGCGAGGGAGGAGGGCCCGGAGGCCCTCACCACCGAGGCCGCACAGTACGAGGTCGTCGGCCTCAAGGGCGAGGAGGCCGACAACGTCTACGGCCTCGCGCAGAAGCTCACCACCGAGAAGCAGGACTTCCAGGGCATCAAGGGCGCCTACGAGTTCGACCCGAAGGCCGAGAAGTACATCCCGGTCGCCCCCATGAAGGACGCCCGCTGGTACCCCACCCTGGTCACCCTCGACGACGGCAGGGTCCTCGCCGTCTCCGGACTCAACGACGTCGGCGACGTCGTCCCCGGGGACAACGAGATCTACGACCCCGTGACCAAGAAGTGGTCCAAGGGCCCCTTCCGCTACTTCCCCACCTACCCCTCCCTCTTCCTCACCCAGGGCGGCAAGCTCCTCTACACCGGCTCCAACGCCGGCTACGGCCCCGCCGAGAAGGGCCGCGAAGCCGGCCTCTGGGACCTGGAGAAGAACTCCTTCACCAAGCTCGGCGGGCTCACCGACCCCGACCAGCTGGAGACCTCCGCCTCCCTGATCCTGCCCCCGGCCCAGGACCAGAAGGTCATGGTCCTCGGCGGCGGCGGGGTCGGCGAGTCACCCAGGTCGACCGCCCGCACCTCGATCGTCGACCTCTCCGAGGACAGCCCGGTCTTCACCGACGGCCCGGCGCTCCCGCAGGGCACCCGCTACCTCAGCAGCGTCCTGCTGCCCGACGACACCGTCTTCACCACCGGCGGCTCCGAGCAGTACCGCGGCCGCGGCGGCAGCGACATCCTCAAGGCACAGTTCTACGACCCGAGGAGCAATGCCTTCACCGAGGCCGCCGAACCCACCGTCGGCCGCAACTACCACTCCGAGGCGCTGCTGCTGCCCGACGGCAGGGTCGCCACCTTCGGCTCCGACCCGCTCTTCGACGACAAGGACAACACCAGGCTCGGCACCTTCGAGCAGCGCGTCGAGGTCTTCACCCCGCCCTACCTCCACAGGGCCGGCGCCGACCGGCCCGTCCTGGGGGAGGGGCCGCGGGAACTCGACCAGAACGGCCGCGCCACCTTCAAGACCAAGGACGCCGGCCGGATCGCCACGGCCCGGCTCATGCGGCCCAGCGCCGTCACCCACACCACGGACGTCGAGCAGCGCTCGGTGGAACTCGGCCTGACGAAGGGCCGGGACGGGATGACGCTCACCGTCGACGTACCCCGGGACCGGACCCTCGTCCCGCCCGGCTGGTACATGCTCTTCGTCACCGACGCCGACGGCATCCCGTCCGAGGCGAAGTGGATCCAGGTCGAACCGGGCCGGTGACCGGGCTCGCCGGGGGGTGGTGCCGCGCCCGGGGCGGGTCTAGGTCGTCTCTGCCAGGCAAGATCCGGAAGAGACGGCCTAGCCCTTCGCCCGGCGCGCCAGGCCCAGGGCGTACTCGGGCCACCAGATCCCGGCCGCCGGGCCGCCCCGGCACGGGCCGTCCGAGTCGCCGGGCCGCTTGATCCACAGATACGCGTCGACCAGTTCGTCCCCGGTCCGCTCCGTCGGCGGTACCCCGAGGGAGCGGCCCGGCGGATTGCACCAAGCCTCCGCCCGGTCGCCCGGGAGGGGGCCGGCGCCGTTGCGGCTGGTGTCCACCGTGAAGTGGGCGCCGCCGATGAGTCCGGAGAGCGAGGCGCCGAAGTCCTCGACCGTGTCGTTCGTCTGGAAGTTGGAGACGTTGAGCGCGAAGCCGTCGGCGCGGGCCAGCCCCGCCCGGCGCAGCGGCTCGACCAGCCTGCCCGGATCGTCGATCCAGGCCGGATTGCCCGCGTCCAGATAGACCCGGGTGCCGGGCTGCCGCTTGAGCCGCTCGATCGCCCCGGCCAGCAGTCCGTACCGCTCGTCGTGGTACTGCGCCGGGGTGCAGCCGTCCACGATGTGCGGCACCGCGTCGGGCTCCAGGACGACGATCGCGGAGGCGTCCCCGAGCGCGGTGGCGAAGGAGTCGATCCAGCTCCGGTAGGCCCCCGCGTCGTGCGAGCCGCCCGCCGAGTACATCCCGCAGTCGCGGTGCGGGATGTTGTAGGCGACGAAGACGGCCGTGCGGTTCTCGGCCGCCGCGCCCCGGACCGCGCGGGTGATCTCCGGTACGGGATCGTCGCCGGCCGGCCACTCCGCCACCGGGCGGTCCGCGATCCGCCTCAGGACCCGCGCGTCCTCGGTCCTGCCCTCCGCCTCGTACCGGCGGACCTGCCGGGCCGCGTCGCTCTCCGGGTCGACCCAGAACGGGGAGCCGCTCGCGGGGACCGGGGACTCGCCGCGCGCGGACGGCGGGCGGACGGGGCCCTTCGGGGGCTCGTCCTCGCCGCAACCGGTCAGGAGCAGCGCGGAGACGAGGGCCAGGGCGACGGCGGTGACGGTGCGGCGGGACATCCGGCCCCCAGGGTCGGGTACGGCGGGTGCGGCGCTTCGTACGGACGGCTCGGCGATCCGGGCCATCGTGGCATCCCGGTCAATCGGTTCCGGGCTGCGACACCGCGATCCCCAGCGGGGTCCGCTCGTACAGCACCTGGTGCCCGTACCGCCGCGAGGTCAGCAGCCCCGCGTCCCGCAGCACCGACAGATGCGCGGAGACCGTCGAGGAGGCCCGGCCGAGGAGATGGGCGAGGGCCGTGGTCCCCATCGGCTCGGCCAGGGCGCACAGGACGTCCGCCCGCACCGGGCCGAGGAGCCGCCCGAGGGCCTCCGGCGTACGGTCCCCGGACGCGGACCACAGCCCGCCGATCCCGCGGGCCGGATAGACCACCGTCGGCTGCCACGGCGGATCGAAACCGCTCACCACGTCCGGCCAGGTGAACACCGACGGCATCAGGACGAGCCCCTGCCCGTCCAGCGGGCGGATGTGCTCGCCGTGGTACGCGACCCGGAGCGTGGCGGTCCCCGCGTCCCAGGCGAAGGCCGGATGCAGCTCGTCCAGGAGGCGTTCGAGCCCGCCCTCCGCGAGCCGCCGCGAGTGGTACGCCACGTCCGCCTCCAGAAGGGACCGCAGCCGGGGCCAGTCCGGGGCGATCAGCGTCTCCCACGCGGCCCGGAGCAGCTCCGCGAGCCGCAGCACCGCCCCGGCGGGGTCCGCGAGCAGCCGCCGCCCCTCGGCCGTCCCGGCCGCTCCCGGGGTGTCCGCGAGCGCCCGCTCGAAGTCGTCCAGGACCAGCGCCGGATCCGTCTCCCGTACGGCGGCGATCTCGTCCTCGAACACGGCGGCGGGCCCCAGCGGCGGCGGATAGAGGAAGTCCGGGCTGTGCCCGTGCAACGGCATCAGAAGATGCAGCGGCCCGAGGTCGAGCTCCCGCGCGGCGGAGGCGATCCGCCGCATCCACGGCAGGTGGTAGCCCTGCTTGCCGGGCCGGGCGAGGACCCGCACGGCGGAGTGGGTCTCCCAGAGCGGGGAGATCGCGAACCGGATCCGCAGCGGGTCGGCCTCTCCGAAGCGCAGGTGGTACGGCACGGGCGACGCCTCCGGCTCGGGTCTGGTCGGTTCGGGTCCGCCCGGTCCTGACCGGCCCGTTGCGGTGCCGGCCGGTCCGGATCCGGCCGATTCGGGTCCGGTCGGCTCGGGTCCGCCCGTTCGGGGCGCGGTCGCAAGATTCGTCCGGGGCCGAAAGTCTAGGGCGGAACCCGTCCCCGGCGGCACGCTGCGTGCCATGCCGAAGCACGACGACCCCACCACCGCGCTGCCCGGGACCGGCCCGGAGCCGACCGCCCCCGCGCCGCCCCCGCCCCCGCCGGGCCCCGCCCCCGCCGGGCCCGGATACCGCGCCGTCTTCCGCGTCCGGGAGTTCCGGGTCGTCTTCGTGGCGCATCTGTTCTCGCTGCTGGGGGTCGTCGTCAGCGAGCTCGCGCTCACCGTCCTCGTCTACGAACTCACCCGCTCCCCGCTGCTCTCCTCCCTCACCTTCGCCCTCGGCTTCCTCCCCTACCTCGTCGGCGGCACCCTTCTCGCCGGTCTCACCGACCGCCTCCCGCCCCGCCGCATCCTCGTCGTCTGCGACCTCGTCTGCGCCGGCTGCGTCGCGCTGATGGTCGTCCCCGCCACCCCCGTCGCCGTCCTGCTCGCCCTGCGCTGTGCCGTCGCCGTCGTCTCGCCCGTCTTCAACGGCACCCGCATGGCGACCCTCGCCGACATCCTCGGGGAGGGCGACCTCTTCGTCCTCGGCCGCTCCCTGCTGCGGATCGTCTCCCAGAGTGCCCTGCTCGCCGGGTTCGCCGTCGGTGGCGTCCTGCTCACCGTCGTCCCGCCGCGCGGCGCCCTCGTCGTCACCGCCACCACCTTCCTCGTCTCCGCGCTGCTGCTCCGGCTCGGCACCGCCCGCCGCCCCGCCCGCGCCGCCGGGAAGGCCGCCGGCGGCGGGCTCTCCGGCACCTGGGCCGTCCTGCGGAACCGCAGGGTCAGGGCGCTGATGCTGATGTTCTGGGTGCCGCCCCTCTTCGCCGTGGTGCCGGAGGCGCTCGCCGCCCCGTACGCCGACCGGATCGGCGTCTCCACCGCCGCCCTCGGTCTGCTGATGTGCGCGCTGCCGGTCGGCACCATCGCGGGGGAGCTGTTCGCCGGGTCCTTCCTCACCGCGTCGACCCGCTCCCGGATCGTGCTGCCGCTCGCCCTGACCGGTGTGCTGCCCTATCTCGTGTACGCGGTCGAGCCCGGCGTCGCCCTGGCGGCCGTGGCGCTCTTCCTGGCGGGTGCCACCGGCGCGTACACGCTCGGGCTCGACGCCTGGTTCGTGGCCGCGGTGCCGGAGGAGCAGCGGGGGAGGGCGATGACCCTGATGACGGCGGGCATGATGACCGTCCAGGGGATCGGTATGGCCGGGGCCGGGGTCGCGGCCGAGTTCGCTCCCGTGCACACGGTCGTCGCGGGCACCGGAGTCCTCGGCACGCTCTGCCTTCTCGCCGCCGCGGCGGAGCTGAGGGCGGCCGGGGCGACCGAGGGACGAGACGGGGCTGACCGCCATGTTCCCCATGGGTAAGGTCGACGCGTGCCGAAGCCCCTCAGTCTCCCGTTCGACCCCATCGCCCGCGCCGACGAACTGTGGCAGAAGCGCTGGGGCCCGGTCCCCTCGATGGCCGCGATCACCTCGATCATGCGCGCGCATCAGATCCTCCTCGCGGAGGTCGACGCCGTCGTGAAGCCGTACGGGCTGACCTTCGCGCGGTACGAGGCCCTGGTGCTGCTCACCTTCTCGAAGGCGGGCGAGCTGCCGATGTCGAAGATCGGCGAGCGGCTGATGGTCCACCCCACCTCGGTGACGAACACGGTGGACCGCCTGGTGAAGTCGGGTCTGGTCGCCAAGCGCCCCAACCCCAACGACGGCCGCGGCACCCTGGCGACCATCACCGAGAAGGGCCGCGAGGTGGTCGAGGCCGCGACCCGCGACCTGATGGAGATGGAGTTCGGGCTCGGCGCGTACGACGCCGAGGAGTGCGGCGAGATCTTCGCGATGCTGCGCCCGCTGCGGGTGAGCGCGCGGGATTTCGACGAGAGCTGACCCGCGCGAAGATCGCCCGGAACGTGCCGTTACGCTCGACGGCATGAAATCCAGCGTGCTGACCCGTTACCGCGTCATGGCGTACATCACCGCCGTCATGCTGCTTGTGCTGTGCACCTGCATGATCTTCAAGTACGGGTTCGACATGGGCGAGGACGTGACCTTCGCGGTGTCCCAGGCCCATGGTGTCCTCTACATCATCTACCTGGTCTTCGCCTTCGACCTGGGTTCCAAGGCCAGGTGGCCGTTCGGGAAGCTGCTCTGGGTGCTGCTCTCCGGGACCATCCCGTTCGCCGCGTTCTTCGTCGAGCGCAAGGTCGTCGCCGAGACGCTTCCGCTGATCGGCGGCGCGCGGCCGGAGCCGGTCAAGGCCTGACCCCCCTGCCTCCGCACACATGTGCGGAGGTTCGCCATCGACATTTACTAGGACGTCCTAGTAAATTTGAAGCATGGACGCTGACGCGATCGAGGAAGGCCGCCGTCGCTGGCAGGCCCGTTACGACAAGGCCCGCAAGCGGGACGCCGACTTCACCACGCTCTCCGGCGACGCCGTCGAGCCCGTCTACGGCCCCCGGCCCGGCGACACCTACGAGGGGTTCGAGCGCATCGGCTGGCCCGGCGAGTACCCCTTCACCCGGGGACTCCACCCGACCGGCTACCGGGGCCGGACCTGGACCATCCGCCAGTTCGCCGGCTTCGGCAACGCCGAGCAGACCAACGAGCGGTACAAGATGATCCTGGCGGCCGGCGGCGGCGGCCTCTCCGTCGCCTTCGACATGCCCACCCTCATGGGCCGCGACTCCGACGACCCGAAGGCACTCGGCGAGGTCGGCCACTGCGGTGTCGCCATCGACTCCGCCGCCGACATGGAGGTCCTCTTCAAGGACATCCCGCTCGGCGACGTCACCACCTCGATGACCATCTCCGGGCCCGCCGTGCCCGTCTTCTGCATGTACCTGGTCGCCGCCGAGCGCCAGGGTGTCGACCCGGCCGTGCTCAACGGCACGCTCCAGACCGACATCTTCAAGGAGTACATCGCACAGAAGGAGTGGCTCTTCCAGCCCGAGCCGCACCTGCGCCTCATCGGCGACCTGATGGAGCACTGCGCGCGGGGCATCCCCGCGTACAAGCCGCTCTCCGTCTCCGGGTACCACATCCGAGAGGCCGGGGCGACGGCCGCGCAGGAGCTCGCGTACACCCTCGCCGACGGCTTCGGCTACGTCGAGCTCGGCCTCAGCCGCGGCATGGACGTGGACGTCTTCGCCCCCGGCCTCTCCTTCTTCTTCGACGCGCACCTCGACTTCTTCGAGGAGATCGCCAAGTTCCGCGCCGCCCGCCGGATCTGGGCGCGCTGGATGAAGGAGGTGTACGGCGCCAAGACCGACAAGGCGCAGTGGCTCCGCTTCCACACCCAGACCGCCGGTGTCTCCCTCACCGCCCAGCAGCCGTACAACAACGTCGTCCGCACCGCGGTCGAGGCCCTCTCCGCCGTCCTCGGCGGCACCAACTCCCTCCACACCAACGCCCTCGACGAGACCCTCGCGCTCCCCAGCGCGCAGGCCGCCGAGATCGCGCTCCGCACCCAGCAGGTGCTCATGGAGGAGACCGGCGTCGCCAACGTCGCCGACCCGCTCGGCGGCTCCTGGTACGTCGAGCAGCTCACCGACCGCATCGAGGCCGACGCCGAGAAGATCTTCGACCAGATCAAGGAGCGCGGCCGTCGCGCCCACCCCGACGGTCAGCACCCGATCGGTCCGATCACCTCCGGCATCCTGCGCGGTATCGAGGACGGCTGGTTCACCGGCGAGATCGCCGAGTCCGCCTTCCAGTACCAGCGGTCCCTGGAGAAGGGCGACAAGCGGGTCGTCGGCGTCAACGTGCACCACGGCTCCGTCACCGGCGACCTGGAGATCCTGCGGGTCAGCCACGAGGTCGAGTGGGAGCAGGTCCGGGTCCTCGGCGAGCGCAAGGAGCGCCGTGACGACGCCAAGGTCCGCGCCTCGCTCGACGCGATGCTCGCCGCCGCCCGGGACGGTTCGAACATGATCGCCCCGATGCTGGAGGCCGTCCGGGCCGAGGCCACCCTCGGCGAGATCTGCGACGCGCTGCGCGACGAGTGGGGCGTCTACACGGAGCCCCCGGGCTTCTGATCCCTTGTCATGGGAGAGGGGCGGTACGGGAACTCCCGTACCGCCCCTCTCCCATGACGTCCTCAGCCGAGGGCGGCCGCCGCCGCGCCGAGGCCGCCCACCAGGAGGGCCGATAGGCGGGCCACCCACGGCTCGTCGACCGGTTCCGCGCTGACCAGGGCGCGGTGCACGACCGCGCCCGCGATCACGTCGAAGATCAGGTCGTCGGTCGCGTCCACCGCGACCGGGTCGCGGTCCGCCGGGAGCTCGCCGCGCCGCTGCGCCCGCATCCGGCCCTCCAGGACCAGTCGCTTCTGCCGGTCGACGATCGAGGCCCGTATGCGCTCGCGCAGCGGTTCGTCGCGGGTCGACTCGGCCACCACCGCCATCAGGGCCGTCTTGGTCTCGGGGCGTTCGAGGAGCGCCGCGAACTGCAGGACCACATGCTCGATGTCGGCCTGGAGGGAACCCAGGTCGGGCAGTTCGAGTTCGTCGAAGAGGACGGCGACGGCGTCCACCACGAGCTCGCTCTTGTTGGCCCAGCGGCGGTACAGGGTCGTCTTCGCAACCCCGGCCCGGCCGGCGACGTCCCCCATCGTGAGCTTGGACCAGCCCAGCTCGACCAGGGCCGCGCGGGTCGCCTCCAGGATGGCCGTGTCGGCCTCGGTGGAGCGAGGGCGCCCGGTACGGCTGCTGCGGGGGTTGGTGCGGCGACACATCGACGACATGGAGGTCGACCATACCCGCCGGTAGGTACGGCACCAGAGGGCCGGCGTGTGAGGCAGTTCACCGTACGGATCGGTCCCGGGCACTCCCCGCGGCTCTCCCCGGACAGTTACGCTACGACCTGTAGCGAAAGGCATTGAGCGGCCTGAGCGACAACCACGGCACCGGGTGGGGACCCGGTGCGACCACGTGCCGGGTGGGGACCCGGTGCGGAAGACGAAGACGAAGAGAAGAACCGTGCCGCCCCACGTCTCGCACACCGGCGGGAGACGTGCGGACGGCACGGTTCAGCCATGGCTTACCGGTTACGCGCGCGGAAGGGGGAGGATGTACGCATGCAGCCCCGAAACATGTCCATGAGCGGCGTCGTCGACCTTGCCGCGGTGAAGGCGGCCGGAGAGGCCAAGACGAAGGCGGAGCAGGCCCGCGCCGAAGCCGCGCGGCAGGGTGGCCCCGCGGCGGTCCCGCCTTCCGCCCTGGTGATCGACGTCGACGAGGCGGGCTTCGAGCGCGATGTGCTCCAGCGTTCCGCCGAGGTCCCGGTCGTCCTCGACTTCTGGGCCGAGTGGTGTGAGCCGTGCAAGCAGCTCGGCCCCCTCCTGGAGCGGCTCGCCGTCGAGTACAACGGCCGCTTCCTGCTCGCGAAGATCGACGTCGACGCCAACCAGATGCTGATGCAGCAGTTCGGCATCCAGGGAATTCCGGCCGTTTTCGCGGTGGTCGCCGGTCAGGCGCTGCCGCTCTTCCAGGGCGCCGTGCCCGAGGCCCAGATCCGCGAGACCCTCGACCAGCTGATCCAGGTCGGCGAGGAGCGTTTCGGTCTCACCGGTATCGCCGTCGACGCGGACGCCGAGGGCCCCGAGGGCGGTGCGGACCGCACCCCGCGCCCCGCCGGCCCGTACGACGCCCTGCTCGAAGCGGCCATGTCCGCGCTCGACGCGGGTGATCTGGTGGGCGCCGTCCAGGCGTACAAGAACGTGCTCGCCGACGACCCCGCCCACCCGGAGGCCAAGCTCGGCCTGGCCCAGGCCGAGCTGCTCGCCCGGGTGCAGGACCTGGACCCGGCCGCCGTCCGCAAGGCCGCCGCCGACGGACCGGCCGATGTCACCGCGCAGATCGCCGCCGCCGACCTCGATCTGGTGGGCGGTCATGTGCAGGACGCCTTCGGGCGCCTCGTGGAGACCGTGCGCCGCACGGCGGGCGAGGACCGGGACGCGGCGCGGCTGCGGCTCCTGGAGCTCTTCGAGGTGATCGGCGTCGACGACCCGCGGGTCACGGCGGCCCGGCAGGCCCTGGCGCGGGTGCTGTTCTAGTACCGTCCCGTGCGCCCGATCGTCCGACGATTTGGCAGCAGAGTGACAAAAGGCGGCCGCGCTTTACCAAAACTTGGTAATCGCGGCCGCTGTTACTTGCAGTAAATCGAACCTGTGGTTCTGTCCGCATTCTTCCGGCCATCTGCCGACATTCCCTGTGACTCGAACGTACCCTCCGTGCCCGTTCGGCCCCACCTCGCCATGACGTGGTTATCCACCCGTTACTAGCCAGTAACGAACCCCCTTGTGCAGGGGCCCGGAATGGACCACGATCGGCGACGCTCGGTCCGAACCGCACCACCCCGGCAACCACCCGGGATCGCGGGGAGGGTCCCCACCGGGCGGACCGGTGTTCCGGCACCGGTCCTGGACAGGGGGGTTCCCGCTCTCACCGAACGGGGCCTGTCCAATCAGGTCGCGCGCCAAGGCGCGGCCCATGGTTGTCGCTCGGGGGTGATCGCCGGTGATTCGGACGCGCAACGCGCCGCCTGATGCCTCGGCGCTCTCCTTCCCGAGGACGTAGCTCTTCTCCCATCCCAGGACGGGCCCCGGCCCTTCCGGAGATGTACGTCCGAGAAGGAGGAATTCTCATGAAGTCCCAGGTTCGTGGCGGGACCAGATGGAAGCGGTTCGCCGTCGTCATGGTCCCGAGTGTGGCCGCGACGGCCGCGATCGGTGTCGGCCTGGCCCAGGGCGCGCTCGCCGCGTCCTTCAGCATCTCCGGCCAGGAGTTCAAGGTTAAGGCCGACAGCCTTGTCGGTACGAACTTCGTCCAGTACGGCAGCGTCGACGCCGGCAAGGACCTCGAGGGCAAGGACTTCGCCGCCCCGGTGGCGGTGTCCGGCTTCTCCGAGGCCTGGATCACCAACATGTGCCAGTCGGTCGTGACGCCGAAGGTGCCGTTCATCGGTGACGTCACCCTCCGTCTGGAGGCCGGCACCGACGCGGTGAAGTCCGGCGAGACCAAGGACAAGGTCTACGCGAAGGGCATCTACCTCGATGTCTCCGAGCTCAAGGCCGACGCCGAGTTCACCAACATCGACATCGGCATCGCGGCCGGCCAGCTCAACGCGGGCCCCGACGGCAAGCCGGTTCCGGGCAAGCCGGGCATCCAGCCCAACACCAAGGCCAACCCGTACGGCTTCGGTCAGCGCGCCGAGCAGGCGACGCTGAACAACGTGGAGCAGAAGGCGTGGGCCACCACGGCCGGCACCTTCAAGCTCCCCGACCTTCACCTGTCCCTGAGCCGGGGCACCTCGAAGGAGTGCTACTAGGACTGACCGGTCCGCGAGGACCAGGTCGTCCTGAGGGTGGGACCGCCCCGGCGGTCCCACCCGCGAGGCACCCTTTCTTCAACTTCTCAGCAACACCGCTTCCAGGGAGCTGTTCCATGAGCGCCGAGATCCCCGCCTCCCGCGAAGTCCCCAAGAAGGAGAACCGGTTCAAGGTCTGGCGGCAGACCCGGCCCTTCTGGGCGGGACTGTTCACCATGATCGGCGGCGTGCCGATCGCCTACCTTCCGTACGGGGACATGCGGCTCGGCAATGTCACCCTCGCCATGCAGACGACCGCCGGAGCCGGCGCGCTGATCATCGGCGTCCTGCTCATCACGCTCGGTCTGACGATGTGGTTCCAGCCCATCGTCCGGGTGTTCGCGGGTGTCGCGACGATCGTCCTGGCGCTCGTCTCCATCCCGGTCTCGAACTTCGGTGGCCTGATCATCGGCTATCTGTTCGCGGTGATCGGCGGCGGTATGTCCGCCGCGTGGGCGCCCGCCCCGCCGGTCGAGGAGACCGACGAGGCAGAGGCCGACGCAGAGCACGACGGTCAGGCCTCCGAGGAGGCCGCCCCCGCCCTCGACCCCGAGACCGAGGCCATGGTGGCGGCGGTATTCCCGGAGCAGCGCGAGGGCGCGCAGCCGCTGACCGACACGACGATCGACGCCAAGGGCGGGAGGAACAGTGCGGGGTGACGAGACTCAGCCGGCGCTCGCGAAGGAGGGCCCGCGGCACGCGGCCCCGCGCAAGTCGCTGCTGAACAGGATCCAGGGCCCCGCGGGCAAGGCGATGGCGCTGGCCGCCATGCCGACCGCGGTGTTCGTGGGCATGGGCCTCACGCCCAAGCTCGCCCTCGCCGACGACAAGGACATCCCCTTCGCGCCCGGCCCCTGCGTGACCCGCTCGGACGAGCCGACGCCGGAGGAGACGACGAAGCCGGCCGAGACCACGAAGCCGACCCCGTCCTCGACGCCTTCGTCGACCGCGACGTCCGTCCCCACCTCGACCCCGACCCCCACCGGGACCCCGACGCCGACCGCGACGGAGACCCAGGGGGCCACCACCCAGCAGACGCAGGAGCGGGCGAAGGCCACCGCCGCGCCCACCGCGACGCCGACGCCGACGGCCACACCCACGCCGACGAAGTCGAAGAACCCGCTGGACCCGCTGGGCGTGGGCGACGCGCTCAGGGACCTCCTCGACGGCCCGCAGCCGACGGCGACGCCCACCACGGCGGCCCCGACGACGCAGGCTCCCGCGCCGACGACGACGGCCCCCGCCGCGAAGCCGGCGACCGCCGACGACCCGGCCACGACCGCCGCGCCGGAGGCGACGACCGCCCCGAAGGCGACGGCCGACCCGGCCGTCGAGAAGACCAAGGCGGAGATCGAGAAGGCCGCCGAGAAGGCGGGCGCGACGGTCGAGGAACTGCCCGAGAGCGCGAAGGGCCTGGACGCCAAGAAGGACGAGTCCATACCCGACGGCGCCAAGCCGCGGTTCCCCTGCCCCGAGCCCGACCCCGAGGCACTCGCGGCCGCCGACCTGGAGCCGGGAATCCCGCTGCTGCCGGACGACCCGTGGCGCCTGGAGAGCTCGCTGCTCACCCTCAAGGGCCTCAAGTACCACGGCATCGTCGAGGTCAAGACCGGCAGCGGCAAGATCAAGAAGGCCCTGAAGTTCACCTCGTCCGAGGTCGACATCAAGGACCTGCACCAGCTGACGGTCCACTCGGAGGGCCGCACGGCCCACGTCCGCTCCGACCGGGGCTCGACGTCGACCATCCGCAAGGGCACGGTGACGATGTACACCGAGTCGCTGAAGGGCAACCTCTTCGGCCTCATCCCGGTCACCTTCACCCCCGAGACCCCGCCCCCGCTGGACGTCCCCTTCGCGTTCTTCACGGACGTGACGGTGCTCCAGGCGGGCCAGCTCGGCGGCACCCTCAAGGTCCCGGGCCTCCGCAACACGATCGAGCCCAGCTGACCTCCGTACCACCCGCGACGAACGACGGGCCGCACACCCCGCGGGGTGTGCGGCCCGTCGTTCGTTCCCGGCCGGCTTCCGGAAGGACCCCTCCGGGGTCGTCACCCGTCGGGTGGGACCGGAGAGGTCCTTCCTTCCTTCCCCGCCGAAGAGGGGTCAGGCGTTCTCGCCGCCACCGAGGTGGTGGACACGGACCATGTTCGTGGTGCCGGGGACGCCGGGGGGCGAACCGGCGGTGATGATCATGGTGTCGCCCGCGCCGTAGCGCTGGAGCTTCAGGAGCTCGGCGTCCACGAGGTCGACCATCGCGTCCGTGTTGTCCACGTGCGGGACGACGAAGGACTCGACGCCCCAGCTCAGGGTGAGCTGGTTGCGGGTGTTCTCGTCCGTCGTGAAGGCGAGGATCGGCTGCTGGACGCGGTAGCGCGAGAGCCGGCGGGCGGTGTCGCCGGACTGGGTGAAGGCGACCAGCGCCTTGCCGCCCAGGAAGTCGGCGATCTCGCAGGCCGCGCGGGCGACCGAGCCGCCCTGGGTGCGCGGCTTCTTGCCCGGGACCAGGGGCTGGAGGCCCTTGGAGAGCAGCTCCTCCTCGGCCGCGGCGACGATCTTCGACATCGTCTTCACGGTCTCGATCGGGTAGGCGCCGACCGAGGACTCGGCCGACAGCATGACCGCGTCCGCGCCGTCCAGGATCGCGTTGGCGACATCGCTCGCCTCGGCGCGGGTCGGACGGGAGTTGGTGATCATCGACTCCATCATCTGGGTCGCGACGATGACCGGCTTCGCGTTGCGGCGACACATCTCCACGAGGCGCTTCTGCACCATCGGGACCTTCTCGAGCGGGTACTCGACGGCGAGGTCGCCACGGGCCACCATGACCGCGTCGAAGGCCGCGACGACGGCCTCCATGTTCTCGACGGCCTGCGGCTTCTCCACCTTGGCGATGACGGGGACCCGGCGGCCCTCCTCGTCCATCACCTTGTGGACGTCCTTGACGTCGTCGGCGTCGCGGACGAAGGAGAGCGTGACCATGTCGCAGCCCATGCGGAGCGCGAAGCGGAGGTCGTCGACGTCCTTCTCCGACAGGGCGGGGACGTTGACCGCCGCGCCGGGCAGGTTGATGCCCTTGTGGTCGGAGATGACGCCGCCCTCGACGACGATCGTCTTGACCCGGGGGCCCTCGACCTCGACGACGCGCAGCTCGACGTTGCCGTCGTTGATCAGGACCTGGTCGCCCTTGGAGACATCGCCGGGCAGGCCCTTGTAGGTGGTGCCGCAGATGGACTTGTCACCGGGGACGTCCTCGGTGGTGATGGTGAACTCGTCACCGCGCACCAGCTCGACCGGGCCCTCGGCGAAGGTCTCGAGACGGATCTTGGGGCCCTGGAGGTCGGCGAGCACGCCGACGGCACGACCGGTGTCCGCGGAGACCTGCCGGACGCGGTCGTACCGCTCCTGGTGTTCCGCCTGGGAACCGTGGCTGAAGTTGAATCGGGCCACGTTCATGCCGGCCTCGATGAGAGCCTTCAGCTGCTCATAGGAGTCGACGGCGGGGCCCAGCGTGCAGACGATTTTGGAACGGCGCATAAGGCGGATCCTATCGGTTTGTTTCACTGCGGAATATTCCGTCTGGTGGAAAGTACAAATGGGCGCGGGGGTGCTCAGGCGTTCACTCGTCCGAGCGATTCCTCGCCCACCAGAGCGAAGGTCTGGCGGGCGATTTCCAGCTCTTCGTCCGTCGGCACCACGGCGACCGCCACCCGCGCGTAATTCGGCGAGATCAGCCGCGCCTCGTCGGAGCGGACGGCGTTGAGATCCGCGTCCACCGCGAGGCCCAGCTCCTCGAGACCCGTGATCGCGGCCTCCCGCACCGGGGCCGCGTTCTCCCCGACCCCGGCGGTGAACGCCACGGCGTCCACCCGGCCGAGGACCGCGTAGTACGCGCCGATGTACTTCTTCAGACGGTGGATGTAGACGTCGAAGGCGAGTACCGCACGCTCGTCGCCCTCGTCGATCCGGCGACGGATCTCCCGCATGTCGTTGTCGCCGCAGAGCCCCACCAGGCCGGACTTCTTGTTGAGCAGGGCATCGATCTCGTCGGCCGACATGCCCGCCACCCGCTTGAGGTGGAAGGTGACCGCCGGGTCGATGTCACCGGAGCGGGTGCCCATGACCAGACCCTCCAGGGGCGTCAGGCCCATCGAGGTGTCCACGCACCGGCCGCCCTTCACCGCGGAGGCCGAGGCGCCGTTGCCCAGGTGCAGGACGATCACGTTCACCTCCTCCGGCTCCTTGCCGAGCAGCCTCGCCGTCTCCCGCGAGACGTACGCGTGCGAGGTCCCGTGGAAGCCGTACCGCCGGATCCGGTGCGCGTCGGCGGTCTCCACGTCGATCGCGTACCGCGCCGCCGACTCCGGCATCGTCGTGTGGAAGGCCGTGTCGAAGACCGCGACCTGCGGCAGGTCGGGGCGGAGCGCCGTCGCCGTACGGATCCCCGTGAGGTTCGCCGGGTTGTGCAGCGGCGCCACCGGCACGAGCCGCTCGATCTCCGCGAGCACCTCGTCGTCGATGACCGTCGGCTCGGTGAACCGCAGCCCGCCGTGCACCACCCGGTGACCGATCGCCGCCAGCTCGGGGGAGTCGAGCCCGAGCCCGTCCGCCGCCAGCTCCTCGGCGACCGCCTTCAGCGCGGCCGCGTGGTCCGCGATCGGGCCGTTCCGCTCGCGCTTCTCGCCCCCGCCGCCCTGGAGCGGGCTGTGGACGAGCCGCGAGGTCTCCTCGCCGATGCGCTCCACGAGACCCTGGGCGAGGCGGCTGTCGTCCCGCATGTCGAGCAGCTGGTACTTCACCGAGGAGGAGCCGGAGTTCAGGACCAGGACCCGGGAGGGGCCGCCGGCCGCGACGGAGGCCGCGGCCGTCGTGGCGGCAGCGGAGGCGGCGGCATCGGCGGCGGCGGTGGTGGGATCGGTGGTGGCGTCGCTCATGCGGGGAACTCCTGACCCTGGGCGGGGACCTGGGACTGGATCGCCGTGATGGCGACCGTGTTGACGATGTCGCTGACGAGCGCGCCGCGCGAGAGGTCGTTCACGGGCTTGCGCAGACCCTGGAGCACCGGGCCGACGGCCACGGCGCCGGCCGAACGCTGCACGGCCTTGTAGGTGTTGTTGCCGGTGTTGAGGTCCGGGAAGATCAGGACCGTCGCCTGCCCCGCCACCTCCGAGCCCGGCAGCTTCGTCGCGGCGACCGAGGGCTCGACGGCGGCGTCGTACTGGATCGGCCCCTCGATCCGCAGCTCCGGGTGCGCCTCGCGGACCAGCTTCGTCGCCTCCCGCACCTTGTCGACGTCGGCGCCTGAGCCCGAGGTGCCGGTCGAGTACGAGAGCATCGCTATCCGCGGCTCGACGCCGAAGCGGGCCGCGGTGGCCGCCGACTGGACGGCGATGTCCGCGAGCTGCTCGGCGTTCGGGTCCGGGTTGACCGCGCAGTCGCCGTACACGAGGACCTTGTCGGCGAGGCACATGAAGAAGACCGAGGAGACGATCGAGGCGTCCGGCTTCGTCTTGATGATCTCGAAGGCGGGACGGATCGTCGCGGCCGTGGAGTGCACGGAACCGGAGACCATGCCGTCGGCCAGGCCCTCCTGGACCATCAGCGTGCCGAAGTAGTTGACGTCCGAGACGACGTCGTACGCGAGCTCGACCGTGACGCCCTTGTGGGCGCGGAGCGCCGCGTACTTCTCCGCGAAGGAGTCGCGCAGCTCCGAGGTCTGCGGGTCGATCAGCTGGGTGCCGGCGAGCGTGATGCCCAGGTCGGCGGCCTTCTTGCGGATGGTCTCGACGTCACCGAGCAGCGTCAGGTCGCAGACGTCACGGCGCAGCAGCACGTCGGCGGCGCGCAGCACCCGCTCCTCGGTGCCCTCGGGGAGCACCACCCGGCGCCGGTCGGCGCGCGCCTGCTCGATGAGCTCGTGCTCGAACATCATCGGGGTGACCCGGCCGCTGCGGGCCACCGAGATCCGCTTGAGCAGGTCGGCCGTGTCCACATGCCGTTCGAACAGGCCGAGGGCGGTCTCCGCCTTGCGCGGGGTGGCCGCGTTCAGCTTGCCTTCGAGGGCGAAGAGTTCGGTGGCGGTCGGGAAGCTGTTGCCCGGCACGGAGATGACCGGCGTGCCGGGCGCGAGACGGGCCGCCAGGGTGAGGATCTCGTCGCTGGGCCGCTCGTTCAGGGTGAGCAGCACGCCGGCGATCGGCGGGGTGCCGGCCGAGTGCGCGGCCAGCGCCCCGACGACCAGGTCGGCCCGGTCCCCGGGGGTGACGACCAGACAGCCGGGGGTCAGGGCGTTGAGGAAGTTCGGCAGCATGGCGCCGCCGAAGACGAAGTCGAGGGCGTCGCGCGCGAGACCGGCCTCGTCGCCGAGGACCACGGAGGCGCCGAGGGCGTGCCTGATCTGGGCGACGGTCGGCGCGGCGAGCGCCGGCTCGTCGGGCAGGACGTAGCAGGGCACCGGCACCCGGGCGGCGAGCCGCTCGGAGATGACCTCGCGGTCCTCGCCCGCCACCCGGTTGACGATCATCGCGAGCACGTCGCAGCCGAGTCCTTCGTACGCCCGGAAGGCGTTGCGCGCCTCGGCGCGCACCGACTCGGCCGGCTGCCCCTTGCCTCCGACCACCGGGATGACGGAGGCGCCGAACTCGTTGGCGAGGCGGGCGTTGAGCGCCAGTTCGTCGGGGAGCTGGGTGGCGGCGAAGTCGGTGCCGAGGACGAGGACGACCTCGTAGTCGCGGGCGACCGCGTGGAAGCGGTCGACCAGCCGCGAGACCAGCTCGTCCGTACCGCGCTCGGCCTGGAGCGCGGAGGCCTCGTGGTAGTCCATGCCGTAGACCGTCGAGGCGTCCTGCGAGAGCCGGTAGCGGGTGCGCAGCAGATCGAAGAGCCGGTCGGGACCGTCGTGCACCAGCGGCCGGAACACCCCCACCCGGTCCACCTGGCGGGTGAGGAGCTCCATGACTCCCAGCTCGACGACCTGGCGGCCGTCACCGCGGTCGATCCCGGTCACGTACACGCTGCGCGTCACGCCGTGGTCTCCTGTCCAGTCCTGCGGAAAACGGGACTCACGGAGCCGGGGCGAGCGGTGCCCTCGCGGCAGGCTCGCGGTCCGTCCGCCGACCGACGCAGTCGTCAACCGGCTGTGCTCAGAAAGCCCCGATAGGGCGGCATTACCCCCTTGACAATACCCCCGCCGATAGTTAAGTCGCCCGCCGGACGTAGGGCCCGGAAACCCGGGACGAAAGGCCTCCGCGAGGGCGTCCGCGGAGACGCGCGGAACGGTCGCGAGCACGCTCCTCCGGCCGAACGTGTGAGAATCGCTCTGGCTCACCACGGAACGCGACCGAGCAGGAGACAGAGCACGATGCGTATCGGAGTTCTCACCGCAGGCGGCGACTGCCCCGGCCTGAACGCAGTGATCCGGTCGGTCGTGCACCGGGCGCTGACCGGCCACAACGACGAAGTCATCGGCTTCGAGGACGGGTTCAAGGGCCTCCTCGACGGCCATTTCCGGCCCCTCGACCTCAACGCGGTCAGCGGCATCCTGGCCCGCGGCGGCACCATCCTCGGCTCCGCCCGCCTGGAGCGGAACCGGCTGGCCGAGGCCGCCGAGTCCGCGCCCGAACTGGCCCGCGAGTACGGCATCGACGTCCTCATCCCGATCGGCGGCGAAGGCACCCTGACCGCCGCCCGGATGCTCTCCGACGCGGGCATGCCCGTCGTCGGCGTCCCGAAGACGATCGACAACGACATCTCGTCCACGGACCGCACCTTCGGCTTCGACACCGCCGTCGGCGTCGCCACCGAGGCGATGGACCGCCTCAAGACCACCGCCGAGTCCCACCAGCGGGTGATGGTCGTCGAGGTGATGGGCCGCCACGCCGGCTGGATCGCCCTGGAGTCCGGCATGGCCGGCGGCGCGCACGGCATCTGCCTCCCCGAGCGGCCCTTCCAGGTCGACGACCTCGTGAAGATGGTCGAGGAGCGCTTCGCCCGCGGCAAGAAGTTCGCCGTCATCTGCGTCGCCGAGGGCGCCCACCCGGCCGAGGGCTCGATGGAGTACGGGAAGGGCGAGATCGACCAGTTCGGTCACGAGCGCTTCCAGGGCATCGGCAACCAGCTCGCCGTCGAGCTGGAGCGGCGCCTCGGCAAGGAGGCCCGCCCGGTCATCCTCGGCCACGTCCAGCGCGGTGGCACCCCGACCGCGTACGACCGGGTGCTCGCCACCCGCTTCGGCTGGCACGCGGTGGAGGCCGCGCACCGCGGGGACTTCGGCAGGATGACGGCGCTGCGGGGCACGGACGTCGAGATGGTGCCGCTCGCGGAGGCCGTGACCCAGCTCAAGACGGTCCCCGCGGACCGCATCCGCGAGGCCGAGTCGGTCTTCTAGCATCCGGGGCCCGCCCTTCGGCCCCCGCCGTCGGGACCTCCGTCCCGACCCGTCCCGGATTCGCTCCGGGACCCGGACCCGCCCGAGTGGACCCGAACCCGCCCGAGTGGCCCCGAACGTCCCCCCGTGGACGGTCGGGGCCACTCCGCCGTGCCCGGCATCACCCCCGGAAATGCCGGGTTCCACTCTTGAGCCGGAGCGCGAGATCAACAAGGCTTGAGGCTTGTCCCGGACATGTCCCAACCCTGTCCGGCGGAGGGGAAGAGGCGCGGATGACACCGGGGCGGCACACTCCCGACCCGCGGGAGGCACGGACTCCCGCCGAGTTCCTCGCGCTGCTCCAGGCGCTCAAGGACCGGTCAGGACTGACCTACCGCGAGCTCTCGGCGCTGGCCGAGACCCGCGGGGAGGTCCTGCCCCGCTCGACCGTGGCGAACATGCTGGCCCGCGCCACCCTGCCGCGCGAGGAGCTGCTGACCGTCTTCGTCCGCGCGTGCGGGGTCGCGCCGGGCGAGCTGGCGGGGTGGCTGGAGGTACGGAGGGAGCTCGCGGGACGGGGGCCGTACGCGCCGGCCGACCCGGGGGACGGGGATGCGGCGCGCGCGGATCCGGCGGAGGGGGACGCGGCGGACGAGGATCCGGCGGAGGCGGGTGCGGCGAGGCCGGATCCGGCCGGTGCGGATCGGGCGGGCGCGGACCCGTCGGACGAGCGCCCGGCGGCGGCCGAGCCCTCCGACGCGTCCGGTACGAGCGGGGCCGCGGGCCCGGGGCTCTCCTGGCCCGTCGCCCCCGCCGCGCCGTCGGGCGGTCCGTCGCGCCCCCGGTCGGAGACCTCGTCCCGGATACGGCGTGCGGCCGTCGCGGCCGTCGCGGTGACCGGGCTCGTCCTCGCCGGGTTCAGCGTCGTCGCCCTCCTGCGGGACGGCCGCACCGGACCCGCCGGACAGTCGCACCGCACCCCCGCTCCCGCGACCACAGCCCCCGCGACCTCCGGCACCGCACCCACCGCCACCGCCCCCGCCGCCGGGGACGTCCGCATCCGGGTGATGGGCGCGGACCTCTGTCTCGCCGAGCGGCGCGGCACCCGTACCGGACAGATCCATCAGGTGCCGTGCGCCGAGGCGGTCGTCCCGCTGTACTCCCTCGCGGCGGTGGGCGCGGGCCGGTGGCGGATCGTCTCCGACCATCCCGACTTCGGTCCCGGGTGCTCCGGCATACCCTCCGGCGGCCGGATACCCGACGCCGCGTACGAGGACTCCGAGTGCGGGGACAACAGCCGGATCGAGACCTTCGCCCTGGAGCCGTACGGCCCCGGAGGCCCTGTCCGGGGCTACCGGATCGTGCCGGTCGGCTCGGGCACGCCCGGCAGTTGCGTCACCGTCGTCGGCGACCGCGAGGCCGCCTGGGCACGGCTCGCCCAGGCGCCCTGCGTGCCGGACGCGGCCGGCCAGCTCTTCTCGTTCGACCGGCGCGGCCCGGCATCGCCCTAGGTGCTGTCGTGGAACTCCCGTCGTCGCCCGAAGGGGGGGCAGACGGGAGTTCGACGACAGGGCCTAGCGGGAGGTGTCGACCAGCCGGGTCCTGAGCGTCGTCACCACCGACGGGTCGAGTCCGACGTGGCCGGTGACGTACGCGTCCACGGAGCCGTACCGGGCGCGCAGGTCCGCGAGGAAGAGCCGGATGACGTCGGCGGGCGCCCGGCCGTAGCCCGGCCAGCGCAGTTCACGGCCCGGGTGCGAGGCCCGCCAGTCGGCGACCAGCCGCTCCGTGGCCAGCTCGGTGAGCGAGAAGTCCGCGAGGATCTCCTCGTCGGGGACGCCGACGAGGGCGAGGACGACGGCGGCGAGCAGTCCCGTACGGTCCTTCCCGGACGCGCAGTGGAAGACGAGCGGTCCTTCGGCGGCGGCGATGACCTCCAGGGCCGTACGGAGTTCCACGGCTCCGTCCTCCGCGACCTCGGCGAACCGGTCGGCGAGATGGCGCCAGGGGTCGAGGTCGGGGTCGATCTCCGCCTGGTCGTAGGGGCGGTGCTCGATGGAGAGGTTGTGCCAGGAGATGCCCTCGGTCTCCGGCAGGCGGCCCTTGGCGGCGATCTCCCACGGGTAGCGCAGATCGATCACCGTGGCCACGTTCAGCGCGCGGAAGGCCTCCCGGTCGGCGGGGCCGGCGTCCGCGAGCTTGGCGAGGGAGTCGGAGCGGTAGAGGGTCTCCCACCGCACGGTTCCTCCGTCGGCGGTCCGGTAGCCGCCCAGATCACGGAAGTTGTGGAGTCGCTCGAAGGTTATGTGTCGTCTCACGGCGCCAACCTACGGCGCCGGTCCGTGATGATCCAGAAGCGCCGCGGGGCTGCCCGGAAGGGGCACCCCCTAGGCGCCGACCGCCGCCCAGAAGTGACCGGTGATCTCGTCGAGGTACGCGCGCCCCTCGTCGCCGGTCGAGGCCGAGGCGCCCCAGCTGCTGGTCGCCGCCATCCGGGCGTGATAGTCGCTGTGCAGCCGCTGCAGGGCGAACTCCAGCGTCTGCCGGGGCAGCGGCACCATCTTCACCGCCGGTTTCACATACGCCTGCCAGCGGGTGGTGGCCGCGTCGCGGAGCAGTTCGGCGAGCCGCTCGTCGCCTCCGGTGGCGGTGATCAGGGCGCGGGGGCCGAGGCCGAGGACTTCCGCGAGGGTCGCCGTCTGGCGTTCGGTGCCGCGCCAGCGGCCCTCGTCCTCCATCTTCTGGTACGCGTGGGCCGCGACACCGACGCGCCGGGCCAGTTCCTCGGGGGCGAGTCCGCGCGCCATCCGGTGCTCGCGGAGGGTGGTGGCGGCGGCGATCAGCTCGGCGGGGGAGCACCACAGGACGCCCGCGAGGGCGGTGAGCTCCTGTTCGCCGGGGACGGCCCGGCCGCGTTCCCAGGCGACGACGGTGTCGGGGGTGACCTGGAGGCCGTACTGCGCGCGCAGGCCGTACGCGACGTGTCCCGGGGCCATGCCGAGACCCTCACGGAGGCGGCGCGCGGCCAGGGCGTTGAAGGGTGGGGAGGGTTGGTGCACCCGCGTCACGGTAGGTGCGCAGGGTAACGGCTGGCTACGGTGTGTTCCCCCAAGGCCATGAGTTCGTAGGAACGTGGGAACCGGTCGGTAACCGGGCGTGGTCACCTTGGAAACGATCAGTGACCGAGGCTCTGACCTCAGAAAACGACCAGGACGGCGATCAGTGGCCGCGGGTCGGGCCGTCGAGCCAGCGGTACTGGAGCTCGGGCCGCCCGATCTGACCGTACTGCGGGGCGCGCACGGCCCGGCCCTCGGTCACCAGGTGTTCCAGATAGCGGCGGGCGGTGATCCGGGAGATCCCGACCACCGTGCCCGCCTCCGCGGCGGTCAGCCCGGCGGGTGTGGACCGGAGGGTCCTGGTCACCGCCTCCAGGGTGGGCGCGCTCAGGCCCTTGGGGAGGGTGGCGGGGTGCGGGGCGCGGAGAGTGGCGAGCGCGCGGTCGACCTCGTCCTGCCCGGAGGCCTCCCCGGCGCTCGCCCGGAACTCGGCGTACCGGGCGAGCCGGTCCCGGAGGGTCGCGAAGGCGAAGGGCTTCAGGACGTACTGGACGACGCCGAGGGAGACGCCCTCGCGGACGATCGCCAGGTCGCGGGCGGAGGTCACGGCGATGACGTCGGCGGAGTGCCCGGCGGCGCGCAGGGCGCGCAGCAGCTGGAGGCCGTGGCCGTCGGGCAGATAGAGGTCCAGCAGGATCAGGTCGACGGGCGTCCGGTCGAGCACCCGTACGGCGGCGGCCCGCGAGTGGGCGACCCCGACGACGGTGAAGCCCTCGACCCGCCCCGCGTAGAGGGCGTGGGCGTCGGCGGCGACGGGGTCGTCCTCGACGACGAGGACCCGGAGGGGCTGCGCACTCACGCGGACACCTCCGAGGAGGAAGAGGGAGAGCGGAGGGGAGAGGCGGAGGGGGTGGTGGCGGAGAAGGAGGCGGGGTCGGGGTCGGCGGCCACCGGCGTCGCCGTCCGCGCCGGCAGCGGAAGTCGTACGGTGAACTCCGCGCCGCCCTCGTCCGCGTCCGTGAGATCGAGCGTGCCCGAGGCGCGTGAGACCGCCTGGCCGACCAGCGCCAGACCGAGGCCGCGGCCGGGTCCCCGGGTGGTCCAGCCCCGGCCCAGGACCACGTCCCGGTCGGCCGGGCGGACGCCGGGGCCGCTGTCGCCGACCCGCAGCAGCAGCTCGCCGTCACCGCTGCGGGCCGCGACCGTGACCGTCACGCGCGCCTGAGGGGTGCCGCTCACCGCCTCGACCGCGTTGTCGACGAGGTTGCCGAGGATCGTCACCAGGTCCCGGGACGGCAGGGTCGCCGGGACCAGTCCGTCGTCGATCCGGCTGTCCTCGGTGAGGACCAGCTCCACGCCCCGCTCGTTGGCCTGGGCCGCCTTGCCGAGGAGCAGCGCCGCGAGCACCGGCTCGCCGACGGCGTCCACGACCCGGTCGGTGAGGGCCTGGGCGAGTTCCAGTTCCGCCGTCGCGAACTCCACCGCCTCGGTCACCCGGCCCAGTTCGATGAGCGAGACGACGGTGTGCAGCCGGTTGGCCGCCTCGTGGGCCTGTGAGCGGAGTGCCTCGGTGAATCCCCGTTCGGAGTCCAATTCACCGGAAAGTGCCTGGAGTTCGGTCCGGTCCCGGAGGGTGGCGACGGTTCCGCGCCGCTCCCCGCCCACCACCGGGCGGGTGTTGACCACCAGGACCCGGTCAGCCGTCAGATGCGTCTCGTCCACGCGCGGCTCGGAGGACAGCAGGGCGCCCGTGAGCGTCGCGGGGAGGCCGAGTTCCGCCGCCGGCCTGCCCACCACCCCCTCGTCCAGGCCGAGCAGCTCCCGTGCCCCGTCGTTGATGAGGGCGATCCGGCGCCGCCCGTCGAGCATCACGAGCCCTTCGCGGACCGCGTGCAGCGCGGCCTCGTGGTAGTCGTGCATACGGCTCAGCTGGGTCGCGTTCATGCCGTGGGTGTGGCGGCGCAGCCGTGCGTTGACCACGTACGTGCCGGCACCGCCGAGGGCGAGTGCCGCGCCCGCCATGCCGAGCAGGGCGGTGACCTGCTCCCGTACCTGCTCGCTGATCCTGTCGATGGTGATGCCCGCGCTGACCAGGGCGACGACCCGCCCGCCGTCGAAGACGGGCGCCACGGTGCGCACGGAGGGGCCGAGCACCCCGAGGTGGGTCTCGGAGTAGGTCCGGCCCGCCGCGGCCTGCTCGATGTGGCCGAGGTACGTCCGGCCGATCTGCTCGGGCTCGGGGTGGGTCCAGCGGGTGCCGTCCGGGGCCATGATCACCACGAAGGCGACGTCCGCGTGGCGGCGCAGCGACTCGGCGTACGGCTGGAGCGCCGCCGTCGGGTCGGCCGAGCGGGCCGCGGCGACCACGGACGGGGAGTCGGCGACGGCCGCGGCGGTCGAGGTGGCCTGGCGCCGCGCGGTCTCCTCGGCTTGCGCCAGGTCCGTGACGTACGCGAAGACCGCGCACCCCGCCACGACGACGGCCACGAGCACGACCTGCATGGCGAAGAGCTGGCCGGCCAGGCTGCGGGGGTGGGGGAGGCGGAGACGCATGCGGGTAAGTGTGCACGGCGGAATTTGCGCGGAGGCATTGCGTTCCCGAATCGTTCCCTTCGCTCCCGCCCCGCCGTCGTTTCGGTCGTGAACGAAACGTACGCAACCGTGACCCCGGTCACAGGCTGATGGATAGTCGCGGAGTCCACCGGGACGTGGACACCCATCAGCACGAGGAGGACCCCGTGGCCGCACGACGGGACCGTACCCACTATCTGTATCTGGCAGTCATCGGAGCCGTACTGCTCGGCATCGCGGTCGGCTTCCTGGCCCCCGGCGTCGCCGTCGAGCTCAAGCCGCTGGGCACCGGCTTCGTCAATCTGATCAAGATGATGATCTCGCCGATCATCTTCTGCACGATCGTGCTCGGCGTCGGATCGGTCCGGAAGGCCGCCAAGGTCGGCGCGGTCGGCGGTCTCGCCCTCGGCTACTTCATGGTCATGTCGACCGTCGCACTCGCGATCGGCCTGGTCGTCGGCAACCTCCTGGAGCCCGGCTCCGGGCTCCATCTCACCAAGGAGCTCGCCGAGGCGGGCGCCAAGCAGGCCGAGGGGGCGAGCGAGTCCACGCCGGACTTCCTGCTCGGGATCATCCCCAAGACCCTCGTCTCCGCCTTCACCGAGGGCGAAGTCCTCCAGACGCTCCTCGTCGCCCTGCTCGCCGGTTTCGCGCTCCAGGCCATGGGCGCCGCGGGCGAACCGGTCCTGCGTGGCATCGGGCACATCCAGCGCCTCGTCTTCCGCATTCTCGGCATGATCATGTGGGCGGCCCCCGTCGGCGCGTTCGGAGCGATCGCGGCCGTCGTCGGCGCGACCGGCGTCGACGCGCTCAAGTCCCTCGCCGTCATCATGATCGGCTTCTATCTGACCTGCGGACTCTTCGTCTTCGTCGTCCTCGGGGCGCTCCTCAGGCTGGTCGCCGGGATCAACATCTGGTCCCTGCTCAGGTACCTGGGCCGCGAGTTCCTGCTGATCCTCTCCACCTCCTCCTCGGAGTCGGCGCTGCCCCGTCTCATCGCGAAGATGGAGCACCTCGGCGTCAGCAAGCCGGTCGTCGGCATCACCGTGCCGACCGGCTACTCCTTCAACCTCGACGGCACCGCGATCTACCTCACGATGGCGTCGCTCTTCGTCGCCGAGGCGATGGGCGACCCGCTGTCGGTCGGTGAGCAGATCTCGCTCCTCGTCTTCATGATCATCGCCTCGAAGGGTGCCGCGGGCGTCACCGGCGCCGGTCTCGCCACCCTCGCGGGCGGCCTCCAGTCGCACCGGCCCGAGCTGGTCGACGGAGTGGGCCTGATCGTCGGCATCGACCGCTTCATGAGTGAGGCCCGCGCCCTCACCAACTTCGCGGGCAACGCCGTCGCCACCGTCCTCGTCGGCACCTGGACGAAGGAGATCGACCGGGCCCGGGTCTCCGAGGTCCTCGCCGGCCGGGTCCCCTTCGACGAGAAGACCCTCATCGACGACCACGCCCCGGCCCCGGTCCCGGACCAGCGGGCCGAGGAGGGCGAGGAGAAGGCGCGCGCGGGCGTCTGAAGTCCGGGTCCCGGGCCTTGAGCCGGATCCGGGCCCCGGGAGAGGGGCGGCCCCCGCCGGGGCCGCCCCTCTTCGTCCGCCGCGCGTCCCTCAGGGGCCGTCCAGTTCCGCCAGCTCCTCACGGGTGAGCGGCAGCCCGGTCGCGGCGGCCGAGTCCCGTACGGACTCCGGCCGGCTCGCACCCGGGATCGGCAGGACGGTCTCCGTACGGGCGAGCAGCCAGGCCAGCGCCACTCGCTGAGGGCTGACGCCGTGGGCCCGGGCCACCCGGTGGAAGGCCCCGAACGCCGGGTCCTCCTCCTGGGCGGACGTGCCGTCGAGGGAGCTGCGCGAGATCCCGCCCAGCGGGCTCCACGGCAGGAAGGCCAGGCCGAGCTCCGCGCAGAGCCGCAGCTCCGCCTCGCTCGTGCGCACCGCCGGTGAGTAGCGGTTCTGTACGGAGACCAGCCGGTCGCCCAGGATCTCGCGGGCGAGCAGGATCTGCGCCGTGTCGACGTTGGAGATCCCGGCGAGCCGGACCGTCCCCGCGTCCAGCAGCTCCCTCAGCGCGCCGAGGGATTCGGCGTACGGGACGGCGGGGTCCGGCTTGTGCAGCTGGTAGAGGCCGATCGGCGCGGAGCCGAGCCGTCGCGCCGAGGCCTCCGCGGCCCGCCGCAGATGCCCGGGCCGGCCGTCCACGGTCCAGCCGCCGTCGGGCGCCCGGCCCCGCCCGCCCTTCGTCGCCACGAGGACGTCGTCCACCCGGCCCCCGTACGAGGCGAGGGCCCGGGCCACGAGCAGTTCGCCCTCGCCGGGCCTGCCGTCCGGCGGGTGATAGGAGTCGGCGGTGTCGAGCAGGGTCACTCCCGCGTCGAGGGCCGCGTGCACGGTGGCCACGGCCCTCGCCTCGTCCGGCCGGCCCTCGACGGAGAGCGGCATCGTGCCGAGCCCGACGGCTCCCACCCGTACGTCCCCCAGCATCCGGAACCGTGTCATTCCCCGCTCCCCCCGACCGTCTCGGCCACCGCCCGCGCGAGCCACTCACCGGAATGCGAGAAGGAATAACCGAGCTCCGTCGCACGGGAGTTGTCCATGGCGTACGAGCGGGCGAAGGAGAACGGCGAGACCTCGCCGACCTCGACCTCCCGGAAGACCGTCCGGCCGCCCACCCGCTTCTCCACCTCCGCGCAGATCTCCGCCGTGGTCAGCGGCCCGTGGGAATGGGCGTTCACGGGGCCGGTGAATTCGGCGTCGACCGCCCAGGCGAGAAAAGCGGCGATCTCCTCGACGTACACATAGGTCGCGGGACGGTTCACCACCGGTACGGCGATCGGCTCGCCCGCCCGGACGCGCCGCGCGTAGTGGTCGAGCCGGCCGGTGAAGTCGTCGGAGCCGCCGAGCACATGGGCCACCCGTACCGACGTCCACGCGAACGGCGGCGCGGCCGCGAAGACCGCCTCGGCCTGCCGCTTCCCCTCCCCGTAGTGCGCCTCGCGGTACACCGGGTCGTCCCAGGCCGGGCCCGTGTCGACGGTCACCGCGGACAGGTCGAGGGCGTCCTCGGCGACCGGCGTGGCCGAGTCCTCGTACTCGTACACCTCCACCGTCGACGTCATGACATAGCGCCGGGCGCGCGTCCCGAACACCCGCCGGGCGATCTCCGCCTGGCGCGGCGTGTAGCAGACCTGGTCCACGACGGCGTCGAAGGAACGGCCCGCGAGAACGGATTCCAGCGCGGATTCGTCGTCGCGGTCGGCGACGAGGTGCTCGATTCCCTCCGGGGTGCCGGAAGAGCCCCGATTGAGAACGGTGATCCGATGCCCGGATTCCCTCAGCAGAGCGATGAGCCGTTTGCCGAAATAGCGATTCCCGCCGATGACCAGAACGTCCTTCATTTCCAACTCCCTTGTCTCACCGGACAAGTGTTACGTTGATCCGTCGCCGTCTGAAGGGGAGAACATGGGAGTCCCGGCCGCCGCACCGAAGGAACCACGGCATACGCGTTCCGTCACCGACGAAACCTCGGCGGCCGCCTTCGACGCCATCGACCGGCAGATCCTGGACCTCCTGCAGACCGACGGCCGCATCAAGCTCAGCGAACTCGGCCGCCGGGTCCGGCTCAGTCCCGCGGCCGTCACCGAGCGCGTCCGCCGCCTGGAGACGGGCGGGGCGGTCACCGGCTACGGCGCCCATGTCTCCCCGGCCCGGCTCGGCTACGGCATCCAGGCCTTCATCAGGGTGAACCCGCACGGCGGCTACACCCTGAAGCACCCGCGGACCCTGGAACTGACCGCCCGCCCCGAGGTGATCGAGGTGCACCACGTGGTCGGCGAGGACTGCTGGATCCTCAAGGTCGCCGTCACCGACACCATCCACCTGGAAGAGGTCCTGGAGCAGACCTCGGCGCTCGGCCGGACCACGACCTCGATCGTGCTCTCCTCCCCGGTCGGGCGGAAACCCCTGCTGCCGCCCGGCCGCGCCTGACGTCCTGCCCCGACCTCTTGCCCTGACGTCGGCGTCAAGGCCTACGGTCGGGGACATGCGCATCGGAGAGCTGGCCGAGCGGGCCGGAACCACCACGCGGACTCTGCGGTACTACGAGTCCAGGGGGCTTCTCACCGCCCGGCGTACGGAGCAGGGGCACCGCACGTACGACGAGAACGACCTGCGGCTCCTCCAGCAGATCAGGACCTTGCAGGACTTCGGGTTCGAGCTGGAGGAGACACGGCCGTTCGTCGACTGCCTGCGCGCGGGTCACCCGGCGGGGGACGCCTGTCCCGCCTCGATCGCCGTCTACCGGCGGAAGGTCGCGGAGCTGGACGGGCTCATCGAGCAGCTTCGGGCGGTGCGCGCCGAGGTGGGCGCCCAGCTGTTGCGGGCCGAGGCGGAACTTCCGCTCGGCCCGGAGCCCCGGTGCGAGCTCGGCACGGAGTGGGACACGGAAACAGCGGAGACGACGGAGGGACGACGGGGATGAGGACGTACGCGGAGGGTGTGGCCCGGGTCACGGACGCGGACTTCGGTGCGGAGGTGCTGGACTCCGCTCTGCCGGTCCTGGTGAAGTTCACGGCGGAGTGGTGCGGGCCGTGCCGGCAGCTGAACCCGGTGCTCGGCGCGATCGCCGCGGAGGAGGCGGAGCGCCTCCGGATCGTCGAGATCGACGTGGACCGGAACCCGGGGACGACCCTGCGGTACGGGGTGCTCGCGACGCCCACGCTCATGGTGTTCCGGGCGGGCGAGCCGGTGAAGTCCCTGGTGGGCGCCCGCCCGAAGCGCCGCCTCCTGGCGGAGCTCGAGGACGTGCTCGGCCGGGCCGTCTCCTAGGGCTGCCGCACCGGACGGCCCCAGGGACGCCCGGTACTTCCGCAGGGCATACGGAAATACCCCGACTACAATTGACAGTCGGGGTATTTCTTCGCGTATATTAATGGATTCCGTGTCCGGAAACGCCACGGACGCAGAGAAGTTCAATAAACGCACTGTATCGCGCCGGGAGTCGAATTGTCAACCGAGGAATTTCGGAAAGAGCAGCAATTCATCACCGATCTCTACACACGACTCGACGACCTGAGGGACCAGGCGGAGGCCGCCGTCGAGCGGGCCCTGCGCACCCCCGGGGTCGGCGGCAACCAGGGGCGGCTCGAACGCGACGTGCTGGTCGCCGAGCAGTCCGGACTGCTCGCCGCGTTCAACGCGGGCGAGAGCGGGCTCTGTTTCGGGCGCCTCGTCTTCAAGGACGGGCGCGACCACCACATCGGCCGGCTCGGCATCCGCGAGGACGACCCGAACCGCACCCCGCTCGTGGTCGACTGGCGCGCCGAGATCGCCCGACCCTTCTACCTCGCCACCGGGTACGAGCCGATGGGGCTCTCCCGCCGACGGCACATCAGCACCCTCGGCCGCACCGTGACCGCGCTCCACGACGAGGTGCTCGACCTCGCCGACGCCACCCGCACCGGGCACGAGAGCCGTGACGCCGACGAGGTGCTCCTCGCCGCGCTCGACGCCGCCCGCACCGGCCGGATGCACGACATCGTGCAGACCATCCAGGCCGAACAGGACGCGATCATCCGCTCCCCGCACCGCGGGGTCCTCGTCGTCGAGGGCGGACCCGGCACCGGAAAGACGGCGGTCGCCCTCCACCGGGCCGCCTACCTCCTCTACGCCCACCGCGAGCAACTCGCCAAGCGGGCCGTCCTCATCGTCGGACCCAACCCGGCGTTCCTCGGCTACATCGGCAACGTGCTGCCCTCCCTCGGCGAGACCGGAGTCCTCCTCGCCACCCCCGCCGAACTGTTCCCCGGCGTCCGCGCCACCGGCACCGACACCCCCCGCGCCGCCGCCGTCAAGGGCTCCGCCGCCATGGCCGGGGCGCTCGCCGCCGCCGTACGCGACCGGCAACAGGTCCCCGAACGCGGCGAACCGCTGATCGTCCCGCACGACGACGGCGACCTGGTCATCGACTGGGACATGGCGCTGGAGGCCCGCCACAAGGCCCGCGAGACCGCACTCCCGCACAACCTGGCCCGCCCCTACTTCGTCTTCCGGATCCTGGACGCGCTCGCCGAACAGCTCGCCGACCGGATCGGCGCCGACCCCTACGGCGGCCCCAACTTCCTCGGCCCCGACGACATCGCCCTGCTCGCCAAGGGCATCGCCGCCAACCCCGAGGTGTACACGGCGATCGGCACGCTCTGGCCCGCGCTCACCCCGCAGGACCTCCTCGCCGACTACCTGGCCGAGCCCACCCACCTCGCCGACGCGGACGCCGCCGAGATCCGGCGCTCCGGCGGCCCCTGGACCCCCGCCGACGTACCGCTCCTCGACGAGGCCGCCGAACTCCTCGGCGAGGACGACTCGGCCGCCCGCGCCGCCGAGGAGGCCGAACGGCAGAAGCAGATCCAGTACGCGCAGGGCGTCCTCGACGTCTCCTACGCCTCCCGCACCTACGAGTTCGAGGACAAGGAGGAGCAGGACAAGGACGCCTCCGAGGTCCTCTCCGCCCACGACATCATCGACGCCGAACGGTTCGCCGAGCGCCACGAGGAGGCCGACCACCGCACCGCCGCCGAGCGCGCGGCGGCCGACCGGACCTGGGCCTTCGGGCACATCATCGTGGACGAGGCGCAGGAGCTCTCCGCGATGGCCTGGCGGCTCCTCATGCGCCGCAGCCCCAACCGCTCCATGACCCTGGTCGGCGACCCCGCCCAGACCGGCGACCCGGCGGGCGTCGGTGCCTGGGAAGGGATCCTCGCCCCGTACGTGGAGGGCCGCTGGGAGCTGGTGCGGCTCGGCGTCAACTACCGGACGCCCGCCGAGATCATGGCGGTCGCGGCCGAGGTGCGACGGGTCGACGACCCGGGGTTCGAGCCGCCGAGCTCGGTGCGGTCCACCGGCGTGGAGCCCTGGGACCGGACGGTCGACGATCCGGTGAAGGAGACCGCGGACGCGGTGGCGACCGAGCTCCGCGACGAGGGCAGGATCGCCGTGATCGCCCCGCCGGAACTGCATCCGGACCTGCTCGCCGCCCTGCCGGAGGCCGCCCACGGCCCGGCCCCCGACCTCTCCCGGCCGGTGGTCCTGCTCGACCCGCGCCAGGCGAAGGGGCTGGAGTTCGACACGGTCCTGGTGGTCGACCCGGAGGGCATCGTCGCCGGTGCCGCGCACGGGACGAACGACCTCTACGTGGCGCTGACCCGGGCGACCCAGCGGCTCGGGATCATCCGCTCCGCAGCCCGCACGTGAAGAGCCGCTCGCCGTCCTGGTGACCGACGACCTCGAACGCCCCCGCCGTGCTCCCGGGTGTCGCCCGGAGCAGGCAGGGGCCGCCGTCGAACTCGGCGTACCGGTCGAAGACGACCCACAGGGCGGCCGGCAGATAGGGCCGGGGCCAGACGGCGGCGGAGGCGGCCTGCCGGGCGGCCTCCAGGAAGAGCATCCCCGGTATGTGGTCGTTGGGCCGCTGGAAGAGGGTGGGGTGACCGGTGTCGACGACCAGTTCCCACACCCCCTCCCGGCCGCTCGGGGCGAGCAGGACGTCGTCGGCCCTGTCCCGCCCGGTGAGCGGCGCCGGGGCCCGGCGGATCCAGGGGGCCGGGCGGACCGCACCGGCCTCGACGTGCCCGCGGCGGAGTCTGCGGTAGGCGGCGGGTCCGGCGAACCGGGCGCGGGCGGCGCCGGTCGCGACCACCCGCGCCACCCGGCGCACGGTCCACTCGACCCGCATGTCGGACAGCTGGCCGCCCCGGGAGAGGAGTTCGGCGAAGCGGACCTCGATGTCCGCCTCCTCGCCGGCCACCGCGAGGCCCGCCGGGTCGCAGGACAGGGAGATCTCGCCCAGCAGGATGTGCCGGTCCAGCGGCAGCCCGTGGGCCGCGTGCAGCAGCGCCATCGTGGACTGCCGCAGCGTCTCGACGACAAGCAGCGGGTCGTGACACAGCTCCTCACCCCGGCGGACCGGGGTGAAGAACGGGTGATCGGTGGGCCAGGCGGCCCGCACCGCGAAGCGGTCCTTCCCGTCGAGCGGTCGCCACTCGACGGGGAAGGTGTCCTCGCTGCGCACCCGATGGCACAGCTGCGGCGACAGGGGCCGCTCCACGGTGTCCTGCATGGTGTCCCCACTCATCTGGACCTGTCGGCCTGATCCGGAGTGCGAAGATAGCCGAACAACGAGCGGGATGCCCGAACGAGTGAACCATCAACTGATCGAGCGTCAATTATCGGACAGGTAGAGTCCTTTACCGGCGGGTAGCGCACGTCCTGTCCCCTCGGGGCGCCGCTCCCCGGGGCGCTCAGGCGGGCCGCAGCCAGACCGTCGCCAGGGGCGGCAGAGTCATCCGGACGCTGGACGTCCGCCCGTGGTGCGGCACCGACTCCGTCTTGACCGGTTCGCGCCCCACCACGTCCCCGCCGCCGTACCGGCCGGCGTCCGTGTTCAGGACCTCCGCCCACGCCACCACCGACTCCGGCACACCGAGCCGGTAGTCGTGCCGTACGACCGGCGAGAAGTTCGACACCGCGAGCAGCGGCGAGCCGAACGCGTCGAAACGGAGGAAGGCGAAGACGTTGTCCTCGGCCGCGTCCCCGACCACCCACTGGAAGCCCTCCGGGGCGGTGTCCCGCTCCCAGAGCGACGGCGTCGCCTGGTAGACCGTGTTCAGGTCCCGGACGAGATCCCGCACCCCCCGGTGGTCCGGCTCCGCCCCGTACGCCGGATCCAGCAGCCACCAGTCGGGCCCGTGATCCGCCGACCACTCCGCGCCCTGGGCGAACTCCTGACCCATGTAGAGCAGCTGCTTGCCGGGATGGGCCCACATGAAGCCCAGATAGGCGCGGTGGTTGGCGCGCTGCTGCCACCAGTCGCCCGGCATCTTCGACACCAGGGCCCGCTTGCCGTGCACCACCTCGTCGTGGGAGATCGGCAGGATGTAGTTCTCGCTGTACGCGTACACCATCGAGAAGGTCATCTCGTGGTGGTGGTACTTGCGGTGCACCGGCTCCTTCTGCACGTACTCCAGCGAGTCGTGCATCCAGCCCATGTTCCACTTCATGCCGAAGCCCAGACCGCCGAAGCCGCCCGGCCCCACCTGGTCCGTCGCGCGCGTCACCCCGTCCCAGGCGGTCGACTCCTCCGCGAAGGTCACGATCCCCGGGCAGCGCCGGTACACCGTCGCGTTCATCTCCTGGAGGAAGGCCACCGCGTCCAGGTTCTCCCGGCCGCCGAACTCGTTGGGGAGCCACTCGCCGTGCTCCCGCGAGTAGTCCAGGTAGAGCATCGAGGCCACCGCGTCCACCCGCAGCCCGTCGATGTGGAACTCCTGGCACCAGTACACGGCGTTCGCCACCAGGAAGTTCCGCACCTCCTTGCGGCCGTAGTCGAACTCCAGGGTCCCCCAGTCGGGGTGGTGCGACCGGCGCGGGTCCTCGTGCTCGTACAGCGGACGCCCGTCGAACTCCGCCAGCGCCCAGTCGTCCTTCGGGAAGTGCGCCGGGACCCAGTCCATCAGGACCCCGATCCCCGCCGCGTGCAGCGCGTCGACCAGGAACTTGAAGTCGTCCGGCGTGCCCATCCGGGCCGTCGGCGCGTAGAACCCCGTCACCTGGTAGCCCCACGAGCCGCCGAAGGGATGCTCGGTGACCGGCATCAGCTCCACATGCGTGAAGCCGAGGTCGCGGACGTACGCGGGCAGCTGCTCGGCCAGCTGGCGGTACGAGAGCCCCGGCCGCCAGGACGGCAGGTGGACCTCGTACACCGAGAGCGGCGCCTCGTGGTGCGGCCGGGCCCCCCGGCGCGCCATCCACTCCTGGTCGTCCCAGGTGTAGTGCGACTCGGTGACGATCGACGCGGTGTTCGGCGGGCACTCGGTACGGCGGGCCATCGGGTCCGCGCGGACGGTGTGCGTCCCGTCCGGCCGCGTGATGTCGTACTTGTACAGCGCGCCCTCGCCGACCCCCGGCACGAACAGCTCCCACACGCCCGTCGAACCCAGGGAGCGCATCGGCAGCCCCGTGCCGTCCCAGTGCGTGAAGTCACCGGTGACCCGCACCCCGCGCGCGTTCGGCGCCCAGACCGCGAAGCGGGTGCCGGACACGCCCCCGTGGGTCATGACCCGGGAGCCGAGCGCCGTCCACAGCTCCTCGTGCCGGCCCTCGCCGATCAGATGCAGATCCAGCTCGCCGAGGGAGGGCAGAAAGCGGTACGGGTCCTGCACGGCGAGCTCGTCGGGCCCGTCGTAGCGGACACTCAGCTCGTACGCCGGGACCTTGCGGAGCAACGGCAGCAGCGCCGAGAACAGCCCGTCGCCGTCGTCCCGGAGCGGGACGCGCCTGCCCTTGCTGACGACGGTGACCTCCTTCGCCCACGGGCGCAGCACCCGGACCACCACACCGCCCCGCACCGGATGAGCTCCGAGCACGCCGTGCGGATCGTGGTGCTCCCCGGCGAGCAGCCGGGCCCGGTCGCCCGGATCGAGCGGGGGCGCCTGCCGCGGTGGCGCGGCGGCCTTGGGGGCCTTCGAAGCCTTGGGGGCCTTGGAGGCCTTCGGGTCCTTCGTGGTGCTGCGGGCCGACTTGCCTGCGGGGCGGGCGGTCACCGGGATGCCTCCTGAGGAGTACGGGGGTACGGGGTACGGGTTTGCGGGGGTACTGCTGCGCAACGGTGGGGCGTGGGGACGGGACACTCGGCCGAACGGGCGGCGGCTGCGGTTCCCGCAGGCGGGACCCCCGAACGCACCCCGCGGACTGAGCCGAACGGGGGCCACCGCGCCCCCGCCCACCCGCGTTGTGGGCATACGTTCCGCAGGGGCGGAACGGGTGGGCACAACGGACGTCGCCCCTGCCGGGCGCTCAGGCTTCCGGGCCTGGACCCGCACCCGTTGTGCGGCGCACTGGTGGTGCGGGTCAAGGCCCAGGGGGCGGACGCGCCGCCAAGGGCGCCGTCCCGTGTGCCCACCCGTCCCGCCCCAGCGGGACGATTGCCCACACGGCGGGTGGGCAACGCCCGGCGGGTGCGCCGGCGCACGTGGGGTGGGCAACGCCCGGCGGGGTGCGGTGCGCGTGGTGTGGGGCGACGTCCGGTGGGCGCGCGGGGTGGGTGACGCCCGGCCGGCTTGTGGGGCGCGGTCGCGTGGGGGCGCGGGCTCGGGTGGGGTGGGGGGTCATCGGGGGGTCGACAGGCGTTCGATGGCGGACATCGGCACCGGCAGCCAGTCGGGCCGGTGCCGCGCCTCGTACACGACCTCGTACACCGCCTTGTCCGTCTCGTAGGCGCGCAGCAGCGCCGGGTCCGTGCGTGGATCCGTCCCGGCCGCCTCCGCGTACCCCGTGCAGTAGGCCGCCCGGCACCGCGCGGCCCAGTCCGCGTTCCAGGGCCGGTGCGTTCGGGCCGCGTAGTCGAAGGAGCGGAGCATGCCGGCGACGTCGCGGACGGTGGGCTGGGGGCTCCGCCGCTCGTCGAGCGGCTTCGCCGGCTCTCCCTCGAAGTCGATGACGGCCCAGCCGCCGTCGGAGCCCCGCAGGGTCTGTCCGAGGTGCAGATCGCCGTGGATGCGCTGGACCGCGCTCCCGCCGTCCGCCCCGCTCGCCGCCGCGAAGACCGCGCGGAGACCGGGGACGTACGGCATGAGCGCCGGGACGGCCTGGGCGGCCGCGTGCAGCCGCCGGTCCATCGCCGCCGCCAGTTGCTCGGTCTCGGACCGCTGCAGCCTCCGGGTCGGCAGCGCCTCCGCGAGGGCCAGGTGGACCTCGGCCGTGGCCCGACCCAGTGCCCGCGCCTCGGCGGTGAACTCCCGTCCGTCGGCGAGTGCGTCGAGGGCGAGCCGCCATCCGTCACGGGAGTTCCGCAGATAGGGCTGGAGGACGCCGAGGGTGGAGGCTCCGGACTCGAACCAGGCGACCGGGGCGGGGACCCGGGCGCAGCCGGCCCCCGCGAGGGCGAGGGGCAGCTCCAGGTCGGGGTTGGCGCCCGGGCTGACCCGTCTGAAGATCTTCAGGATGAACGAATCTCCATAGACCAGGGAGGAGTTGGACTGCTCGGCGTCGAGCATGCGGGGGGCCAGTGCGGGCGGCAGCGCCGTCGTGGCGTGGAAGCGCAGGGGGCCGGTCCGGCCCGGGGTGCGCAGCCGCTCGTAGAGGAGGCCGGCGAGCCGCGGGTCGCGCAGCCCTTCGTACACGGCACGTCCGGCGAGCGGCCCCTGCCGGATCCGCCCGATCAGGGCGGGGGCGAGGCGGGGCGGGAGCTGGGTCCTCACGCCCAGGAGCAGTTGGTAGCAGTCGGCGGGTGTCCCGGCCGGGCGTCCCGGCTGTTCGACCCGCACGAGCAGATGGAGGAGACCGGGTCCCGGGCCGTCCAGGGGCAGCAGCTCGGTGGCCGCTTCCAGAGTGAATCCCGTGACCCGGCGGCCCTTGCCCGCGAACCAGCGCTGCCGGGGCAGCCATTCGTGGAGCAGGGGGGTGAGGGACGGGAGGAGGGCGTCCGGGGCCCGGGTGGTGGATGCGGTCTCCGGCATGGCATCGCGTCCTTTCCCCGGGGCGCGCAGTTGGCTGTCGTATACGTTCAAATGCGCAGAGTGTCCCGGATGGCGGCAGGGGCTGTCCGGATGTGCGGGACGTGTCGGAGGGGGAAGATCCGTATGGGCCCGGCAAGAAGGCCCGTATGGACCTGAATCGTGTGTGGTTCACAGTGCCCAGAGTGGGACGGGAGGAAACCGTCCCACCCCGGACGAATCCGAACTGACCGTCGGTCAGCCCTTCTTGAGACGGAACCAGTAGAAGCCGTGTCCCGCAAGGGTCAGGAGGTAGGGGAGCTGGCCGATGGCCGGGAATGTCACCCCGCCGATCAGTTCCACCGGGTGGGTCCCGTCGAAGCGGCGCAGGTCGAGCTCGGTCGGCTGCGCGAACCGCGAGAAGTTGTTCACGCAGAGGACCAGATCGTCACCGTCCTCCCTCAGGAAGGCGAGCACCGCCGGGTTGGACGCCGGGAGTTCGGTGTACGTGCCGGTGCCGAAGGCGCGGTTCTGCTTGCGGATCTCGATCATCCGCTTCGTCCAGTGCAGCAGCGAGGACGGCGACGCCATCCCCGCCTCGACATTGGTCACCTGGTAGCCGTGGACCGGGTCCATGATGGTCGGGAGGTAGAGCCGTCCCGGGTCGCAGGAGGAGAAGCCCGCGTTCCGGTCGGGCGTCCACTGCATCGGGGTCCGCACCCCGTCCCGGTCGCCCAGCCAGATGTTGTCGCCCATGCCGATCTCGTCGCCGTAGTACAGCACCGGTGAGCCCGGCAGCGAGAAGAGCAGCGCGGTGAACAGCTCCATCTGGTTGCGGTCGTTGTCGAGGAGCGGGGCGAGACGGCGCCTGATGCCGATGTTGGCCCGCATCCGCGGGTCCTTGGCGTACTCGGCGTACATGTAGTCGCGCTCTTCGTCCGTGACCATCTCGAGGGTGAGCTCGTCGTGGTTGCGCAGGAAGATGCCCCACTGGCAGCCGGAGGGGATCTCCGGGGTCTTCGCCAGGATTTCCGAGACCGGGTGGCGCGACTCGCGCCGGACGGCCATGAAGATCCTCGGCATGACCGGGAAGTGGAAGGCCATGTGGCACTCGTCGCCGCCCGAGCGGAAGTCGCCGAAGTAGTCGACGACGTCCTCCGGCCACTGGTTGGCCTCGGCGAGCAGCACCGTGTCCGGGTAGTGGTCGTCGATCTCCTTGCGGACCCGCTTGAGGAAGGAGTGGGTCCGGGGGAGGTTCTCGCAGTTGGTGCCCTCCTGCTGGTACAGGTACGGCACCGCGTCGAGCCGGAAGCCGTCGATCCCCAGGTCCAGCCAGAACTTCAGCGCGGAGAGGATCTCCTCCTGCACCGCCGGGTTCTCGTAGTTGAGGTCGGGCTGGTGCGAGAAGAACCGGTGCCAGTAGTACTGCTTGCGAACCGGGTCGAAGGTCCAGTTGGAGGACTCGGTGTCGACGAAGATGATCCGGGCGTCGGCGTACTGCTTGTCGTCGTCGGCCCAGACGTAGTAGTCGCCGTACGGCCCCTCCGGGTCGCGCCGCGACTCCTGGAACCACTCGTGCTGGTCGCTCGTGTGGTTCATGACGAAGTCGATGACCACCCGCATGCCGCGCTGGTGGGCCGCGTCGACGAACTCCACGAAGTCGGCCAGGTCGCCGAACTCGGGCAGCACCGAGGTGTAGTCGGCGACGTCGTAGCCGCCGTCCCGTAGCGGGGACTTGAAGAACGGCGGCAGCCAGAGGCAGTCCACGCCCAGCCACTGGAGGTAGTCCAGTTTGGATGTGATGCCCTTCAGGTCGCCGACGCCGTCCCCGTTGCTGTCCTGGAAGGAACGGACGAGGACCTCGTAGAAGACGGCCCGCTTGAACCAGTCGGGATCGCGGTCCTTGGCGGGGGTGTCCTCGAAGGTGTCGGGGACGGGCTCGTTGACAGTCATGAGGTGGGTGACCCTCCGGTCTGCGGGGACGGTCGCAGGACGAGGACGTGCGCGGGTGTGACACCCGGCTCCAGACGCACGTAACTGGCCCTGCCCCAGTGATAGGTCTCGCCGGTGAGCTCGTCGCGCACCGGCACGGTCTCGTGCCAGTCGAGGCCGAGTTCCGGCATGTTCAACGAGAGTGAAGCCTCCTGGGTGTGGTGCGGGTCGAGGTTGACGACCACCAGAACGATGTTCGAACCCGTTCGCTTGCTGTACGCGATCACCTGCGCGTTGTCGGTCTCGTGGAAGGTGATGTTCCGCAGCCTGCGGAGTGCCGGGTGACGGCGCCTGATCCGGTTCAGGGTGGTGATCAGCGGAGTGATCGTGGTCCCCGCCCGCTCCGCCGACTCCCAGTCGCGGGGCCTGAGTTCGTACTTCTCCGAGTCGAGGTACTCCTCGCTGCCGTCCCGCAGCGCGGTGCCCTCGCACAGCTCGTACCCGGCGTACATGCCCCAGGAGGGCGAGAGCGTCGCCGCGAGCACCGCCCGCGCCTCGAACGCGGGCCGGCCGCCCTCCTGCAGATAGGCGTGCAGGATGTCCGGGGTGTTCACGAAGAAGTTCGGCCGCATCTGCGCCGCCGTCTCGCCGGACAGCTCCGTCAGGTACTCCGTGAGCTCCTCCTTGGTGTTCCGCCAGGTGAAGTACGTGTACGACTGCTGGAAGCCGATCGCGCCGAGCGTCCGCATCATCGCCGGCCGCGTGAACGCCTCCGCCAGGAAGATCACGTCCGGGTCGGCCCCGTTGATCTCGCCGATCACCCGCTCCCAGAACACCACCGGCTTGGTGTGCGGGTTGTCGACGCGGAAGATCCGCACCCCGTGGTCCATCCAGTGCCGCAGCACCCGCACGGTCTCCGCGACGATCCCGTCCATATCGGTGTCGAAGGCGATCGGATAGATGTCCTGGTACTTCTTCGGAGGGTTCTCCGCGTACGCGATCGAACCGTCCGGGCGGTGATGGAACCACTCCGGGTGCTTCTCCACCCACGGGTGGTCCGGGGAACACTGGAGCGCGAAGTCCAGCGCGATCTCCAGCCGCAGCTCCCGGGCCTTCGCCACGAAGGCGTCGAAGTCCTCGAAGGTGCCCAGGTCCGGGTGGAGCGCGTCGTGCCCGCCCTCCGGCGAACCGATCGCCCACGGCACCCCCACGTCGTTCGGCGACGCCGACAGGGAGTTGTTGGGACCCTTGCGATGGGTCTCGCCGATCGGGTGCACCGGCGGCAGATAGACCACGTCGAAGCCCATCGCCGCCACCGCCGGAAGCCGTTCGGCGGCGGTCCGGAAGTTCCCGGGGACCGTGCGGCCCTTGACCTTCCGCACGCCCTCCGAGCGCGGGAAGAACTCGTACCAGGAGCCGAACAGGGCCCGCTCCCGCTCCACCTGGAGCGGCAACGCGGGTGACGCGGAGAGGAGTTCGCGCAGCGGGTGACGGTCGAGGGAGTCCACCACCCGGGGGGAGAGCGCCGCCGCGAGGCGGACGGCGGCGGGCCGTGACACATCGCGCAGCGCGTCCGCGGCGGCGAGCACCGCCTCCCGGCCGCCGCCCTTCTTCGGGACGCCCTTCGCGGCCCGCTCGTGCAGCTCGGCGCCCTCGGCGAGGACGAGTTCGGAGTCGATCCCGGCCGGGATCTTGATCTTCGCGGTGTGCCGCCAGGTGGCCACCGGGTCGCTCCACGCCTCGACGGTGTACGTCCAGAGGCCCTCGGCGTCCGGGGTGATCTCGGCCCCCCAGCGGTCGGTGCCCGGCGCCAGTTCGCGCATCGGGGTCCAGGGGCCGGGGCGGCCCGAGGGACCGCGCAGCACGACATTGGCGGCGACCGCGTCGTGGCCCTCGCGGAAGACGGTCGCCGTCACCTCGAAGGATTCTCCGGCCACCGCCTTGGCGGGGCGCCGGCCACAGTCGACCAGCGGGCGTACGTCCAGTACGGGAATGCGTCCCATGAGCGGATTCACAGCATCACCTGACGGTTTACGGGGGTGCGGGTGGTGGTTGTGCGCTCTTTCTAGCTCCGTCGACGGCCGACGGGTCGAGGGCATGGCCGCTCCTGTGCGCGTTCACTCGGATGGCGGGTCCACAGGGATGAACAGGGGTCACGGGGAGAGGGGTTCGGGGGAGTACCGCAGGAGCCTTCCCACGGTTCCCGGGTGGGCAATCCCGGCGCTTTGTTAACTACTAGGGCGTAGCCGTACCGGCAAGCACAGGACCCGGACAACAAACAACCCCCGCCTTTGTGGGGCGGAGGTCGTTTATTTCGGCCCCGGGCCGTGTTCGGCCCGGGGCCGCGGTCAGCGCAGCGGGGAGGTGTCGGAGGACCAGACCTGCCAGGGCTGGCGGGCCACCCATTCCTCCACCGGCGCCGGTTCGAGCGCGAGGACCTCGGTCGAGACCCCGTCGTCGTCGGCCATCAGCAGCGGATCGGCGCCGGTCGCCATGTAGTGGTAGATCCCGGCCACTCCCGCCGCCGTCTCCGGGCCGAGGAGCCGGCCGAGGGCGCGCTCGAAAGCGGCCGGATCCAGCTCCTCGTACCGCACCGCCCGGCCGAGCCCCCGGCCGAAGGCCGCCGCCAGCTCGCTTCCCGTCAGCGAGCGTTCGCCGCCGACGTCGAAGGTCCGGCCCTCCAGCCCCTCCCGGGTGAGCGCCGCGAGCGCCGCCTCCGCCAGGCCCCGGTGCGAGAGCCACGCCGTCCGCGCGGACGCCGGCAGCGGATAGGCGAGTACGCCCTCGTCGACCAGGGCCGGACCGTTCCACGGCGAGAACAGGTTGTCGAGGTACACCGGGGGCCGGATCACCACCAGCGGCACCCCGCTGTCCCTCAGCACCCGCTCCGCGAGCCGCCGCGTCTCGAACGCGGCGACGTCCGTCGGCCCCAGCGGTATCCGGGTGTTGGCGTTGAACACCAGCCGGACGATCCCCGTGTCCAGGGCCGCCTCCGCGACGTTCAGCGCGTACTCCTCCACCTGCTCGGGGTCGTAGACCAGGGGCATCGTCACGAACCCGTGCGTCGTCCCCTCGAAGAGCCGCCGCACGTCCTCGGGACGCCCCAGGTCGCCGGCGAGGAAGAAGGCCCCCGGCAACGGCGGCCGGTCGGCCGAGGGGCGCCGGGTCAGGGCCCGCACCCGGTGGTGTCGCTCGGCGAGCAGACGCGCCACGGCGCCGCCCTGGAACCCGGTCGCGCCCACGACCGCCACCCGCATCGGAATCTCACTGGACATGTGTGTCTGAGGCCCTTCGATAGGCTGTCGCTGCTGTCGTGACGGCGTCCTTCCAGGCTCGCCGCGACGGCTTCGGCCGTTCAATTAACAAACCGGGGCGGAAGTTGAAGGATCGTCCATGGAAACCGTGGGAACCGACCGTCACCATCCGAGCGATCAGCGGGGCACGCGCGAACCGCGCGACCGGCGTGATCCGCACGACGAGCACGACGACCTGCTGAGCGAACTGCTCAAACCCCTCCGGCTCACCGGAGTCTTCGACAGCCGCTGGCACGTCCGCGCCCCCTGGGCCATCGAGGGCGACGCCGAACGCAGCTGCGCCGTCCTCCACTACGTCGTCGAGGGAGCCTGCTGGATCACCACCGACGACGAACCGCCCCTCGAACTGCACGCCGGCGACCTGGTCGTCTTCCCCACCGGCACCGCGCACCGCCTCTCCGACCGGCCCGAACGCCAGGGCGTCCCGCTCAAGGCCGTCCTCCCCGAGCGGGAACCGGGCACCTCCGGCGAGATCGTCATCGAGGGCAGCGGACCCGAGAGCCGGCTGCTCTGCGCCGGACTCCACTACGACGCCAGCGCCGCCACCGGCCTCTACACCTCGCTGCCCTGGGCGCTCGTCCTCGACGGCCCGCAGGTCGACCGCGAGCCGCTGCTCCGCGACACCCTCCGGCTGCTTGCCGCCCCCGACCGGCCCGTCCGGCCCGGCGACCGGCTCATCACCCTGCGAGCCTTCGAGATGGCCCTCGTCCTCGCGCTCCGCCCGCTGCTCCGCGAACTCGCCGGGAACCCGGCCTCGCTGCCACTGCTCGGGCACCCGGGGATCAGCAGGGCCGTCGTCATGATCGCGACCCGGTTCGCCGAGCCGTGGACGATCGACTCGCTCGCCCGGGAGGTCGGCATGTCCCGCTCCGCGTTCACCGCCGCCTTCCGCGACCTGGTCGGCGAGTCGCCCGCCCGGTACCTCGCCGCCCGCCGGATGCAGGAGGCGGGACGGCTGCTGACGGAGACCTCGCTCCCGCAGTCCGCGGTGCCCGCCCGCGTCGGGTACCAGAGCGCCGTCGGCTTCCACCTCGCCTTCCGGAAGTGGTTCGGGGTGACACCGGGGGAGTACCGGGCGGGAGCCGTCCGGGCCGCCTGAACGGTGCCGGCCGGGCCGGACGAGCGTCTCCGGGGAGCCCGGCCGAGCGGCCCGGGCCCGCCGGCCGAGCGGTCCGACCCGCCCGGCCGAGCGGCTTCAGGTCGGCCGACCTGACATCTTCGGGAGTACCTGGACGGTTCTTAAGGACCCCTGGACGGAAGCTCATTGTCCGGACGGGTCGTGCCGGACAGGCTCGGGACCGGCACAGCCGTGACACCCGAGGAGAGGCGGCGACACACCGGTGACGAGGTCCGGGCAGGAGTATCTGGAGGGGCTGCGCGACGGGCGCGGGATCTGGCTCGACGGGGAACGGATCGAGGACGTCACCGCCCACCCCGCCTTCCGGTCCACCGCGGCCTCCTTCGCCGGGCTCTACGACCTCGCCGACGACCCCGCGCACCACCCCGTCCTCGTCCGGGGCGGGGTGCGCCGCGCGTACGCCGTACCCCGCTCGTACGAGGACCTCGTCGCCCGCCGCCAGGCCTTCCGGACGACCGCCCGCGCGAGCTACGGCTTCCTCGGCCGCACCCCCGACTACATGGCCGCCGGCGCGGCCGGGTTCGCCGCCGCGCCCGCCGTCTTCACCGGCGAGACCTTCGACGGCGCCGAACACGCCCTCGCCTTCCACCGCAGACTCGCCGAGGGCGACCTCCACACCGCGTTCACCCTCGGCAACCCCGCCCCGGGACAGGGCGAGGACGACCTCACCCTGCGGGTCGTCGCCGAACGCGACGGCGGGATCGTCGTCCGCGGCGCCAAGACCGTCGGCACCGGCGCCGTCTTCGCCGACGAGATCCTCGTCGGCACCATCGAACCCCTCCCCGCCGACGACACCGGGCACGCGGTCACCTTCTCCGTACGGCCCGGCACCCCCGGCCTCCGGCTGATCTCCCGCACCTCCTACGAGGCACGCTCCCGGTCCGTCTTCGACCACCCGCTCTCCTCCCGGTACGACGAGAACGACGCGATGCTGGTCTGCGAGGACGTGTTCGTCCCCTGGGAACGGGTCCTGACCTACCGCGACCCGGCCACCACCGGCGCCGTCTGGTGGCAGACCCCCGCCTATGTGAACTTCGTCCACCAGTCCGCCACCCGCTTCTGGACCAAGCTGGAGTTCCTCACCGGACTCGCGATCCTCATCAGCCGCTCCCACGGCACCGGGAAACTGCCGCCCGTCACCCAGGCCATCGGCCGGCTCCTCGGCATGGTCGCGCAGGCCAAGGCCTTCGTACTGGCCGCCGAGGCCTCGTACGAACAGGTCGACGGCGGACGCGGCGGCGTCCGCCCCGGGCAGGAGATCTCCTTCGCCCAGCGGATCATGGCCGGCGAGCTCTATCCACGCGCCGTCCAGGACATCAAGCTCCTCGCGGGCGGGGCCCTCGTCCAGCTCCCCGCGAGCGGCCGGGACCTTCTCCACCCCGAGCTCGGGCCGCTGGTCCGCCGCTACTTCGGCAGCCCCGGCCACCCCGCGGAGGACCGCCTCAAACTCCTCAAGCTCGCCTGGGACGCCCTCGGTTCCGAGTTCGCGGGACGCCACGAGCAGTACGAACGCTTCTACCACGGCGCCCCGCACGTCTACCTGACCATGCAGACCTGGGCCGGCGCCGCCGAGGAGTGCGAGAGCCTCGCCCAGGATTGTCTCGACGGCTACGGCCTGGGGACCACCCGGTGACCACGCCACCGGGGCCGCGGCGCGGGGCGCTCGCCTCCACCCGGCCGCGCCCGCGCCGCGGGCTTCCGCCGATCACGGACATCGCGGTCGCCGGCGCCCCGGCCGCCCTCCCCGGCACCGAAGGACCGGGTGTCCGGCCAGCGCCCACCCGCACGCACCCGAACGACCGGCCACCACCACGGGCGGGTGAGCCGTGCGTCCTCGGCGAACCGAGCCCCTGAAGAAGGAGTCCACGTCTTGCTGTTCGGCGATCCGCGGCACCGCACCGACGACATACGCGCCGCCGACCCGCTCGGTGCCGACGCCCTGCTCGCCGCGGTACCCGCGATGAACGCGCGAGCCGACGTGGCCGCGCTCACCGTCGCGCTGCGCGCCCTGGTGCCGGACCCCGACCGGGCCGCACAGTGGAGCGTCGGCGCCGCCTGCGCCGCGATGCGCGACCTCGGCATCCTGCTGGGCTCGCTGAAGCGCCACGGCGTACAGCCCCTCACCGCCGTACCGGAGGCACTGCCCGTCCTCGAACTCCTCGGCCGCCGCACCGACATGGTGCCCCGGGACACCGTCCACCACTACACGACCTGGAACCCGCCGGGCCCGCGCCGCCGCACGTACACCGGCCACCCCACGGAGGCCCTCCTCCAGGACGCGGTGCGGATGGTCTTCCCCGGCCTCGTCGCCGCCCTCGACGACTGCGGGCGCATCGCCCGCCTCGAACCGTACGACCCCGGCTTCGCGGCCGCCCTCGACCGGGTGGCCCGCCGGCTGCGGGCGGTGGTCGACTCCATCGACCTCACGGTCGCGCGGGTGTCGCCGGAGTACTTCGCGCTCACCCTGCGCCCCTATTTCGAGGAGGTCGAGGTGGCGGGCCGCGACTATCTGGGACCGGCCGCCGCGCAGGTGCCCCTCTGGCCGGTCGATCTGACGCTGTGGCAGTGCGACCGCTCGGACCCCGCCTACGAGGGCTTCCTCGCGGAGTCGGTGCCGTACGCGCTGCCCGCCTGGCGCGCCTTCCACGCCCGGCACCGGGGCGGGGTGTCGGCGGTGAGCAAGCTGTCGGCCGCGGTGAGCTGGGAGGGCGCCGACCGGCTGCCGCCCTCGCTCACCGCCTCGGCGGAGGCACTGGGCCGGGTGCTGCGCCTCCTGAAGACCTTCCGCGCCCGGCACCTCGGCATCGCCCGCAAGGCGTACAGCGACGAGATGCGGCTGTACGAGGAGGGCAGCGGCGGGGCCCCGGTCGCGCTGCTGCGCTCGATCCTGGACCTGACCAGGGAGAACGAGACCATGGTGCGCCGCGCGATCGTGCGGCGCCGTCCCGCAGGGGCCCCAGTCGGGCCGTCGGCCGCGTAGCGGCGCCGAAGGAGCAGTCGAGATGTCCCCCCACACCCCCTCCGCGTACGCCCGCACCCCTTCCTCGTACGGCCGCGCGCCCGCCCCGTACGGCCGCGGCCCCGTCCCGGACTACGGGCAGAGCCCGCACATCGTGATCGCCGGCGGCGGAGTCGCCGGCCTCACCGCCGCCCTCGCCCTGCACGCCGCCGGGTTCGAGCGGGTGACGGTCGTCGAGGCGGCACCCGCGATCCGCCCGGTCGGCGCCGGGCTCAACCTGATGCCGAACGCCGTCCGCGAACTGGACGCCCTCGGCCTGCTCGACGCCCTGGAGGCGGGCGCCCTGCGCACCCGCGAGCTGCGCTACTACCACCGCTCGGGCGGACTCATATCCCGGGAGCCGCGCGGTCTGGGCGCCGGCTACCGCTGGCCCCAGCTGTCGGTCCACCGAGGACACCTCCAGCAGGTCCTGGCCGGGGCGGTACGGGCCAGGCTCGGACCCGCCGCCCTGGTCACCGGCGTCCGGGTGACCGGTGTCGAACTGCCGCCCGGCCGCCGCCCGCGACTGCGGCTCGAACACCGCGAGGGCGCGGTGAAGGGCCGTGCCTCCCTGGAACCGGACGTACTGATCGGCGCGGACGGCATCCGGTCCGCGGTGCGGGCGGCGCTGCATCCGGGGGAGGGCGGGCCGTCGTGGAACGGGACGCTGGTGTGGCGGGGGGTGTCCCGGATGCCGGCCCGGGCGGTCGGCTCGTTCATGCTCATCGCCGGGGACGACCGGCAGAAGGCCGTCGTCTACCCGATGGGCCGGCCCACCGGACCCGGCAGGGAGGTCCTGGTGAACTGGGCGCTCGCCCGGCCGGCCGAGCGCACCTGCCGGACCGGGGCGGTGCCCGGGGAGGAACGGTTCCTGGGCGACTGGAACCGGCCCGTCCCCGTCGAGACCTTCCTCCCGTTCTACGAGGGCTGGGAGTTCGACGGCGTCCGCGTCCCCGACATCCTGCGCGCCGCCGACTCCGCGTACGAGTACCCCATGGTCGACCGCGAGCCCCTGGACCGCTGGACCCGCGGCCGCACCACCCTCATCGGAGACGCCGCCCACGCCATGTACCCGATCGGTTCCAACGGGGCGACCCAGTCGATCGTCGACGCCCGCGCCCTCGCCCACGCCCTCGCCCGGCACCCCGACCCGGCCGAGGGCCTCGCCGCGTACGAGCGCGAACGCCGCCCCGTCACCACCGCGCTCCAACGGGCCAACCGGGAGCTCGGCCCCGAGGTCGTCATCAACCTCGCGCACGCCCGCGCCCCGCAGGGCTTCACCGACATCCACGACGTCATCCCCGCCGAGGAACTCGCCGACATCGCCTGCCGGTACGCCGCCACCGGCGCCTTCGACCCGACGACCGTGAACCAGGGCTCCCCGTACGAGGTGCCGCTCCCGGTCACCGGCTGACACGCGCCCCGCCGCTCCCCACGCGCCGTGGCCCGGAGGGGGGATCGTGCCCTACCGTCGGAGCGGAACGACGGACGCACAGCGTGGTGCGTCCACTCCGCTCCGTACTCGCCTGCGAAGGTGGAACACGTGAAGGCAATCCGTCGATTCACCGTGCGTCCCGTCCTCCCCGACACCCTTCGACCCCTCGCCGACCTCGCGCACAACCTGCGCTGGTCCTGGCACGAGCCCACCCGGGCCCTCTTCGACTCCCTCGCGCCCGAGGGAGCGTCCGGCGCCGACCCCGTCCGGATCCTCGGCGCACTCGAAGCCCCCCGGCTCGCCGCGCTCGCCGCCGACCAGGACTTCCTGGTCCGGCTCCGCGCCGCCGCCGAGGACCTCGACACCTATCTCCACGGCCCCCGCTGGTACCAGCGGCAGCCCGGCACGCCGCCCGCCGCCCTCGCCTACTTCTCGCCCGAGTTCGGCGTCGCCGCCGCCCTGCCCCAGTACTCCGGCGGCCTCGGCATCCTCGCCGGCGACCACCTCAAGTCCGCCAGCGACCTCGGTGTCCCGCTCATCGGCGTCGGCCTGCTCTACCGGCACGGCTACTTCCGCCAGTCCCTCGGCCGCGACGGCTGGCAGCAGGAGCAGTACCCGGTCCTCGACCCCGGCGAACTGCCGGTCACCCTGCTCCGGGAGGCCGACGGCACCCCCGCCCGGGTCACCCTCGCCCTGCCCGGCGGGCGGAGTCTGCACGCCCACCTCTGGATCGCCCGGGTCGGCCGCGTCCCGCTCCTCATGCTCGACTCCGACGTCGAGGAGAACGCCCCCGTCGAACGGGGCGTCACCGACCGGCTGTACGGCGGCGGCAGTGAGCACCGGCTCCTCCAGGAGATGCTCCTCGGCATCGGCGGAGTCCGCGCCGTCCGCACGTACACCCGGCTCACCGGCACCCCCGCCCCCGAGGTCTTCCACAGCAACGAGGGCCACGCCGGCTTCCTCGGCCTGGAACGCATCCGCGAACTCCAGGGCGAGGGACTCGACTTCGACAGCGCCCTGGAGACCGTCCGCGCCGGGACCGTCTTCACCACCCACACGCCCGTCCCCGCCGGCATCGACCGCTTCGACCGCGGCCTGGTCGCCCGCCACCTCGGCGAGGACGGCGCACTGCCCGGCGTCGACACCGGACGGGTCCTCGCGCTCGGCGACGAGACCCCGCTCGGCGGCGAACCCGGCGTCTTCAACATGGCCGCCATGGGGCTGCGCCTCGCCCAGCGCGCCAACGGCGTCTCCACGCTCCACGGGGCCGTCAGCCGGGCCATGTTCGCCGGACTCTGGCCGGGCTTCGACGCCGACGAGGTGCCGATCACCTCCGTCACCAACGGCGTCCACGCCCCCACCTGGGTCGCGCCCGAGGTCGGCCGGCTCGGCCCCGATCCCGCCGACCGCGAGCTGTGGGAGCTGCGCCGCACCCTCCGCGAACGGCTCGTGACCGACGTACGGGAGCGGGTGCGGGCCTCCTGGCGGCAGCGCGGGGCCGGCGCGGCGGAACTCGGCTGGACCGACTCCGTCCTCGACCCCGACGTCCTCACCATCGGCTTCGCCCGCCGGGTCCCCTCGTACAAGCGGCTCACGCTGATGCTGAGGGACAAGGACCGGCTGAGGGCCCTGCTGCTCCACCCCGAGCGGCCCGTGCAGCTCGTCGTCGCCGGCAAGGCCCACCCCGCCGACGACGGCGGGAAGCGGCTCGTCCAGGAGCTCGTCCGGTTCGCCGACGACCCGCGGGTCCGGCACCGGATCGTCTTCCTGCCCGACTACGGCATGGAGATGGCCCGCGGGCTCTACCCCGGCTGCGACGTCTGGCTCAACAACCCCCTCCGCCCCCTGGAGGCCTGCGGCACCAGCGGGATGAAGGCCGCCCTCAACGGCTGTCTGAACCTCTCCGTCCTCGACGGCTGGTGGGACGAGTGGTTCGAGCCCGACTTCGGCTGGGCCATCCCCACCGCCGACGGGGCCGCCGCCGCGGACGAGGACCGGCGCGACGACCTGGAGGCCGCCGCCCTCTACGAGCTGATCGAACGCCGGGTCGCCCCCCGCTTCTACGACCGGGGCCCCGACGGCGTACCGGCCGGCTGGACCGCGATGGTCCGGCGCACCCTCACCGACCTCGGCCCGAAGGTGCTCGCCGACCGGATGGTCCGCGAGTACGTCGAGCGGCTGTACGTCCCCGCCGCGGCCGCCCGCCGGGCACTCACCCCCGAGAGGGCGCGGGACCTCGCCGCCTGGAAGGCCCGTGTCCGGGAGGCCTGGCCCAAGGTCACCGTCGACCACGTCGAGGTCGGCGACGGCCTGGCGGACGACCTCGCGGACGCGGAACTCGGGGCGACCCCGGTCGTCCGGGTCCGGGTCGCCCTCGGGGCCCTCGCCCCCGACGACGTCGAGGTGCAGGCCGTCACCGGCCGGGTCGACGCCGACGACACCCTCGCCGACCCCCGGGCCGTCCCCCTGAAGCCGACGGGCGGCCCGGACCTGGACGGCCGCCAGCCGTACGCGGGCACCCTGGAACTCGACCGCACCGGCACCTTCGGCTGCACGATCCGGGTCCGCCCCACCCACCCCCTCCTCGCCCACCCGGCGGAACTGGGCCTGGTGGCCCTGCCGGAGGAGACGACGGGGGAGGGAGCGGGGGTGCTGCTCCGGTAGGCCGTCCCTTCCGGATCCTGCCCGGCCCCTCGGGGGGCGCGGGTCACGGCACCTCGGCCTTGGCGGCGAGGTGACCGTCGACGAAGCAGAGCCGGTACACCGGGATCGCGGCGAGCAACGTCGACCGGTAGTACCGGCATTCGTCCATGCCGGCCGGTTCCGGCGGGGCCACGTGCGGCGCGGCGTCCAGCGGGTGCTCGGGCCAGTCGTCGGTGGACTCGGCGATGCTCGTGAGCGACTGCCCGAGCCGCATCCGGGCGTAGTCGTCCGGCTCCAGGTACGACTGGGCCTGCGTCCACAGGGCGACCCCGGCCATCAGCAGGCCGAGGGCCGCGAGGAGCGCGAGCGGGATCCAGATCGCCCGTGCCAGGTCCTTGCGCACCTCCCGGCGCGCCCGGTCCAGCTCGCGGGCCGAGGTGGGGGCGGCGGGCAGCGGCGCGGGAGCCTTCCGGGGCAGCACGGCGGAGAGGGCGAACCCGCCTTCCTCGGTGGGGCGGTGGGTGAGGGTGCCGCCCGCGAGCCGGACCCGCTCGTCGAGACCGACGAGGCCCTTTCCGCCGGACCCGGAGCTCTTCGAGACGCCGCCGGACCCGGGACCCGCCGCGGGACCCGAGCGGGTGTCGGCGGGCGTGCCCGGGCCGCTGATCACCTCGGCCCGCACCTCCGTCGCGTCCTGGACGACCGTGACCCACACGGCCGATCCCGGCGCGTGCTTGGCCGCGTTGGTGAGGCCCTCCTGCACGACCCGGTGCAGCGCCAGCCCGGACATCCCCGGCAGGGTGGGCACCGGTGTCGTGACCAGGGTGACCGCGAGGCCCGACGCGCGGGCGCGCGAGGTCAGTTCCTCGACCGTCTCGCCCGGCGGGCTCGTCGGGGCGGCCTCGTCCTCCTCGCGCAGGACACCGATGATGTCCCGCAGCCGGGCCGTGGCGTCCGCCGCGGCCCGGCGCAGTTCGCCCGCCGCCCGCTGCTGGTCGGTGCCGAGCTCGGGCGAGACCTCCAGGGCCCCCGCGCGGATCGCGATCAGGGCCAGGTCGTGGCCGAGGGAGTCGTGCATGTCGCCCGCGATCCGGGAACGCTCCCGCAGCCGCTCCCGGTCGGCGGCCGCCGCCTGCTCCCGCTCCATCCGGTCCGCCAGGTCCCAGCCGCTCCGCACCAGGCGGTCGTACTGCCGGACGTAGCGGCCGATCAGCCAGGGCGCGACGACGGCGAGCGCGAGCGCGAGCAGCAGCGTGAACCACTGCCCGAGCGAGGTGCGGGTGGCCCAGGTGAGGGCCAGTCCCGTCACCGCGATCGCCCCGAACAGCCAGAGCGCCGCCCGGGTGTGCTCCTGGCGCCGTCCCGCGAGGTAGCCGAAGGCGATCAGGGCCAGGCTGTACGAGGGGGTGAACAGTTCGAGGGTGGCCGGCAGGCTCGCCGCGACCGTGGCCGCGAGCGGCACCAGCGGCCACCGCCTGCTGACCGCGACACAGCCGGCGAGCACCACCACGCCGACGGCGACCTGGAACCAGCTGCCCCCGTCGTTCGGGTCCGACTTCAGCAGGACGGGGACGCAGAGCAGCAGCCACAGCAGGAGGTCGAAGACGCGCTCACGCATCGGGGACCAGGCCCGCCTCGTACGCGAGGACCGCGAGCTGCACCCGGTTGCGCAGGCCGAGGCGGCCGAGGACGGCGCTCACATGCGCCTTGACGGTGCCCTCGACGACGTACAGCCGCTCGGCGATCTCCTGGTTGGAGAGCCCGGCGCCGAGGAGCGCGACGACCTCCCGTTCCCGGCCGGTGAGCGGTTCGAGACGGGTCCGTGCCGCGGCCGCGCGGGTGAAGCGCTCGCCGCCGAGGGTGTCGATGACCCGGCGGGCGACCGTGGGGGAGAGGGCGGCGCCGCCCCCGGCCACGGCCCTGACCCCGGCGATCAGCTCGCGCGGGTCCCCGGACTTGAGCAGGAAGCCGCTGACGCCGCTGCCGAGGGCCCGTGCGATGAACGTGTCCTCGGAGAAGGTGGTGAGCATGACGACGGCCGCGCCGGGCACGGCCGCGCGCAGCTCCTCGGCCGCGCCCAGTCCGTCGAGCCGGGGCATCCGGATGTCGAGGAGGATGACGTCGGGCCGGTGTTCGCGGGCGAGTTCGACGGCCTCGTGTCCGTCACCGGCCTCGGCGACCACCTCGATCCCGGGGTCGGTGGCGAGGATGGCCCGCACTCCGGCCCTGATCATCGTCTCGTCGTCGGCCAGCAGCACCTTGATCATGGGTCCCAGGGTACGGAGGGCCCTCGCGGGCGCCGGGACGCACGGACGCCCGGAGGGAAGGATCCCTCCGGGCGTCCGGCACTTGTGACTCGGGTTCACTCACTCACCCGCTTGCCCCTGCGGGCTTACGGGAAGGTGAGCTTGAAGTTGTTGATGTAGCCGGTGTCGATCGAGGCCTTGTCCTGGACGCGGAGCTTCCAGGCGCCGTTCGCGACCTCGGAGGAGGCGTTCACGGTGAAGGTCTGGACGATGTTGTCGGCGCTGCCGCCGGACCGGTTGCTCAGGCTGTAGACCGAGCCGTCGGGGGCGACGAGGTCGACGACGAGGTCACCGCGGTAGGTGTGGACGATGTCCACGTCCACCTTCAGGGTGGAGGGCGCGTTGCCCGTGACACCCGTGACGTTGACCGTGGAGGTCACCGCGGCGCCGTTGTCCGGGATGGACACGTCGGCGGAGTTCTCGAAGACCTTGCCCGGCTGCGGCTCGCCGCCGCCGGGACGGGTACCGACGTTGATGCCGGCCCAGGCGTGCTGGACGGCGAGCGTCTCGGGGCTGTTGGCGCCGTACAGCTCGGTGGCCACCGCGACGGTGCCCGTGCGGGCAGCGGCGTAGTTGGTGTTCGAGCTGAACTTGGTGGTGAGCGCCTTGAACCAGATCAGCGAGGCCTTGTCGCGGCCGATGCCGGTGACGGGCAGGCCGTCGGAGGTCGGCGAGTCGTAGTTCACGCCGTTGACGGTCTTGGCGCCGCTGCCCTCGGAGAGCAGGTAGTACCAGTGGTTCGCCGGGCCCGAGGAGTAGTGGACGTCGATGCCGCCGAGGCCCGAGTACCACGCGTCCTTGGACGAGCCGTCCTTGCTCGGCTTGTCCATGTAGCGGAGCGGGGTGCCGTTGCCGCGGATGTCGATCTTCTCGCCGACCAGGTAGTCGCCCGGGTCGTTGGCGTTGTTGGCGTAGAACTCGACGGCCGCGGCGAAGATGTCCGAGGTGGCCTCGTTGAGGCCGCCGGACTCGCCGCTGTAGACCAGGCCGGCGGTGTTGGAGGTGACGCCGTGCGTCATCTCGTGCGCGGCCACGTCGATGGAGGTCAGCGGCTTGGTGTTGCCCGCGCCGTCGCCGTACGTCATGCAGAAGCAGGAGTCCGACCAGAAGGCGTTGACGTACGCGTTGCCGTAGTGGACCCGGGAGTACGCGCCGACGCCGTCACCGCGGATGCCGGAGCGGCCGTGCACGTTCTTGTAGTAGTCCCAGGTGAGCGCGGCGCCGTAGTGCGCGTCGGCACCCGCGGTCTCCTTGTTCGACGGCGTGCCGTTGCCCCACACGTCGGTGGTGTTGCTGAACAGCGTGCCGGTGCCGGACGTACCGCCGTTGAGGTTGTACGTCTTGTGGTTGCCGCGGCCGGTGTCGGTCAGCGTGTACGAGGGCGCGGTGCCGAGCGTCACCTGGCCGCTGTACTGCGTGTTGCCGGTGCCGGTCTCGATGGCCTGCCACTCGAAGAGCTTCGCGCCGGTCTTCGCGTCCGTCACGACGTGCAGCTCGTTCGGGGTGCCGTCGTGCTGGAGGCCGCCGACGACGGTCTCGTACGCGAGCACCGGGCTGCCGTTGGCCGCCCAGACGACCTTGCGCGGGGCGCGGTCGGCCTTGGCCTTGTCCGAGCCGTCCGCCTGGGCGAGGCCGACGGCCTGCTTCTCGGCGGCGGCCGGGGCCACGGTGGCGGAGGTGGCGATGTTCTTGAGCTCCGCGCGGGTGGACTTGGTGACACCGGTGGTCACGCCGGCCTTGGTCTCGGCGACGATCAGGTCGCCGCCCAGGACGGGCAGCCCCGCGTAGGTGCGCTCGTAGCGCGTGTGGGTCGTGCCGTCGCGGTCCTGCACGACGTCACGGACGACCAGCTTCTCCTGGGCGCCGAGGCCGAGGGACTTGGCCGTGGCGGCCTTGTCGGCGTCGGCCGCCTTGATGAGCGCGGTGCGCTCGGCCGGGGTGAGGTCGGCCGGGAGCTTGCCGGGGTTCGCCGAGGTGCCCTGCTGGGCCTTCGGGGCGATGCTCCAGGGGGCGTCGGCCGCGGTGGCGGCACCCGTCTGGACGCTCACGGCGAGCATGGCGGCAGCGGCTATCAGAGCGCCGGTCGCGGTGGCGCGACGGCTGGGCGTGGATCTCACGCAGACTCCTTCTTGCGAGGGGGGTACCGGCGGACTGGGTCGGTCCGTCCGGGCGGAGCAAGCAGAGCTGTGGAGCACGTTCGTGTGACGTGGAACTCGTTCGGATGAAGCGGTGAACGCTGGTGCGAAGAGCCGGTGAGAGAGTGACAGGAATGACGGGGACCTGTCAGGAGCGCATCGGCAAGTTGGCCGGAAATCGTCCGCTGCTCGTAAGGCCGTGTTCGTTAACCGGACGTTTCATCGATCATGGACGCGATGCCGTCCAGTGTTCGTCCGAGCCCGAATTCGAAGAGCGTCCGCAGATCGAGACCGAAGCCGCCCCCACGCGTCACGGAGGCCAACTCGGGGTACGAGCCCGCAGATTGGATCGCGTCGAATCGTGGCTCGTTCTGTTCCATCCACTCGCCGTCGGAGATGCCCGAATCCTGGCGCGCCTGCTCCTCCAGATCGTCCGCCATCGACAGGCCCTGGACGTAGGCGAAGATCACCAGATGGGTGTGCAGCTTCTGGTCCTGGGTCAGCGGCGTGCCGCGCATCGCCCGCAGCACCCACTCCGTGTACGCCATCGCGTTCGGCGTCGCGACCGGTCGGGTGAACGAGGCCATCGCGTGCGCCATCCAGCGGTGCCGCGCGTACACCGCGCGCAGCCAGCGCGCGCCCTGTTCGAGGCCCGTGCGCCAGTGCGCCGGCACGGGCCCCAGCGGGACCTCGCCGCAGGCCGCGTCCGTCATCAGGCGGACGAGCTCCGCCTTGCCCGGAACATGGCGGTAGAGGGCCATCGTCGAGACCCCCAGGGTCGTCGCCACACGACGCATCGTCAGGGCGTTCAGGCCTTCCGCGTCCGCCAGTTCGAGGGAGGCCGCGACGATCTGCTCCCGGGCGAGGGAGGCGCTCGCCGGGGTCGTCGTCCCCTCGCCGGCCGCCGCAGGGCCCCGCGTCGTCCCCGGGCCCCGCGTCGCTCTCGGGGCCGGTGACACGACCACCGTGCCCACCCCCGGCTCCGGGCGTGCCAGGCCCTCCTGGCGCAGCACCGCGAGCGCCTTCGTCGCGGTCGCCATCGCCACACCCCAGTCCCGGGTGATCGCGCGGGTGGACGGGAACCTGTCCCCCGGGGACAGTTCGCCCGCCCGCACGCGGCGGCGGAGTTCGGCGGCGATGGCGAGGTAGGGCGGCTCCGGCGGCGCGGGCGGCGCGGGCGGCGCGGGAGCCACCGGGGGCTCGGGCGTCGGGGGTGTCCTGGGTGCCATGGGCGGGGAGTGTACTAGTGCGCGGAGGACGCCGTACGCGCCCCTGAAACCCTTCCACAGGGCCGTTGTCGACCGTGCACTAGGGCGCCGGTGGCACCGTACGCGCACCGCTGCTTCCCTCCTCGCATGACACTCACCTCAAGCCCCGAGTCGACGGCCGCACCCGGCGGCGGCCCCGGCTCCGCCCACGCCGGGCGACGTGAATGGACCGCACTCGGCGTCCTCATGCTGCCGCTGCTCCTCGTCTCCATGGACGTCTCCGTCCTGTACTTCGCCCTCCCCTCCGTCAGCGCCGACCTGCGACCCGGGGCCACCGAACAGCTCTGGATCCTCGACACCTACGGCTTCGTCCTCGCCGGTCTCCTCATCACCATGGGCGCGCTCGGCGACCGTGTCGGGCGCCGCAGGGTCCTCCTCGGCGGCGCGGCCCTGTTCGGCGTCGCCTCGGTCGCCGCGGCCTACGCCCAGAGCCCGGGCGCGCTCATCGGCGCCCGCGCGCTGCTCGGAGTCGCCGGGGCCTGTCTGATGCCCGCCACGCTCGCGCTGATCCGGGTGCTGTTCCCGGATCCGGCACAGCGCGCCAAGGCGGTCACCCTGTGGACCTCCGTGATGGCGAGCGGCATCGCCCTCGGACCGGTGGTCAGCGGCGCGCTCGTCGAACACTTCTGGTGGGGGTCCGTCTTCCTCGTCAACCTGCCGGCCATGGTGCTGCTGCTCGTGCTCGGGCCGCCGCTGCTCCCCGAGTCCAAGGGCGACGGGGCCGCCGACGGCGGGAAGTTCGACGTGCTCAGTGCCGTGCTGTCGCTCGGGGCCGTGCTGCCGGTCATCCACGGCATCAAGGAGATCGCCCAGGACGGCTGGGCCGTCCTGCCGGTGAGCGGCGTGGCGGCCGGGGCGGCCGTCGCGGTCGTCTTCGTCCGGCGGCAGTCGCGGCTCGCCCGTCCCGTGGTCGATCTCGCTCTGCTGCGGAACCGGGCCTACGGCGGGTCCGTGCTCGTCAATCTGATCGCCATGGCGGCGACCGTCGGCTTCGCCGTCTTCCTCACCCAGTACCTGCAGTCCGTTCTCGGGCGGAGTCCGTTCGAGGCGGCGTTGTGGAGCCTGGTCCCGACCGGTGGCGTGCTCGTCGCCGCACCCGTGGCCGCGGCGCTCGCCCGGAAGGTCGACCGCGCGTACGTCATGGGCGGCGGGTTCCTCGTCGCCGCCGCCGGCTTCGGCCGGCTCGCCGGTGTCGACCGGGCCACGCCCCTGTGGGTGGTGCTCGTGGCCGCCGCCGTGTACGCCGCCGGGCTGGTCTCCGCGATGACCCTCGCCAACGAGCTCGCCCTGGGGGCCGCGCCGCCCGGGCGGGCCGGCTCCGCCGCCGCCGTCCTGGAGTCGGGGCAGGAGCTCGGCGGGGCGCTCGGCATGGCCGTCCTGGGATCCCTGGGGGCGGCCGTCTACACCGCCGCGATGCCCGCCTCCGCACCGGCCGCGGCCCGGGAGACGCTGGGGGGCGCGCTGGACCGGGGGCCCTCGGTGCTCGACGCCGCGCGGGACGCGTTCGTGGACGCCATGGGGGCGGTCGCCGTGGGAGCCGCGGTGCTGATGGCCGGCGCTGCCGTGCTGGCTTTCCTCCTGCTGCGGGCGGCGGACGCCCGGCGGGGCTGAGACTCACAGAGCTCCCGGAGTACGGACCCCGCCGGGCGCGCGGAGTACGGACCCCGCCGTGCGTCCGGAGTACGGGCTCCGCTGCCTGGGGCACAGCCCCCGTGCGTCCGGAGTACGGCCCCCGGCCGGGCGCCCGGCGCGAGGACGCCCGGTGGTGTCCTCAGCCCACCAGGCTCTCCCGCCAGGCCCGGTGCAGCCCCGCGTAGTGGCCCTCTCCGGTGACCAGGGCCGAGGGCGTGCCGTCCTCCACGACGCGGCCCGACTCCATCACCAGGACCCGGTCCGCGACCTCGACCGTGGACAGGCGGTGGGCGATGACCACCGCCGTACGGCCCGCCAGGACCGTGTCCATCGCGCGCTGCACCGCCTGCTCGCCCGGTACGTCCAGGGAGCTCGTCGCCTCGTCGAGGATCAGCACCGCGGGGTCCGCGAGCAGCGCCCGCGCGAAGGCCACCAGCTGGCGCTGGCCGGCCGAGATGCGGCCGCCGCGCTTGCGCACGTCCGTGTCGTAGCCGTCCGGGAGGGCGGAGATGAACTCGTGCGCCCCGATGGCGCGTGCCGCCTCCTCGATCTCCGCACGGCTCGCGTCCGGGCGGCCGATCGCGATGTTCTCCGCGACCGTCCCGGAGAAGAGGAACGCCTCCTGGGTGACCATCACGACGCCCCGGCGGAGTTCCGGGGTGGACAGGTCGCGCAGGTCCACGCCGTCCAGCCGTACCGCGCCGTCCGTGGGGTCGTAGAACCGGGCGAGGAGCTTCGCGAGGGTCGACTTGCCCGCGCCCGTCGCTCCGACGACGGCGACCGTCTGGCCCGCCGGGATCGTCAGGTCCATGGTGGGCAGCACCTCGCCGCCCGTCCGGTACGCGAAGCGGACCCCCTCGAAGACCACCTCGCGGCCCTTGGAGCCCGAGCGGTCCGGAAGGGGCCTGGGGGCGGCCGTCTCCGGCACCCCCGGCTCCTGGGCCAGCAGGCCCGCGATCTTGGTGAGGGACGCGGCCGCCGACTCGTACGAGTTGAGGAACATGCCCAGCCGGTCGATCGGGTCGTACAGACGGCGCATGTACAGGACCGCCGCCGCCAGGACACCCAGCTGCAGGGAGTCCGAGGCCACGCGGTGGGCGCCCCACAGGCACATGCCGGCGACCGCCGTGTTGGCGACGAGGCGCGAGCCGACCACGTACCGGGCCATCTCCAGGAGCGCGTCGCCGTTGCTGCGCTCGTGCCGGTGGTTGAGGGCCGCGAACTCGGCGTCGTTGATCTCCTCCCGGCGGAACGCCCGTACCGGACGGATGCCGTTCATCGTCTCGGCGAACTTCACGATCACGCCCGCGATGGCCGTGGAACGCTCGGCGTACACCGCCCCCGCGCGCCTCCGGTAGAGGCCCACCAGGAGGTAGAGGGGAACGAAGGACGCCACCGCCACCGCGCCGATGCCCGGATCCAGCCAGAGGAGGACGGCCGCGATCGAGACGAAGGAGAGGAGGACGCCGATCAGTTCCTGGAGCCCCTCCGAGAGCAGCTCCCGGAGGGACTCGACGTCCGTGGTCGAGCGGGAGATCAGCCGGCCCGAGGTGTAGCGCTCGTGGAAGTCCACGCTGAGGACCTGGGCGTGCCGGAAGATGCGGCCGCGCAGGTCGAGGAGGACGTCCTGGTTGATCCGGGCGGCCCCGCGGACGAAGACGTACTGGAGGAGGCCCGAGAGCGAGGCGCACAGGAGGTAGCCGAGCGCCACCGCGACGACCGGTCCGTGGTCGCCCGCGCGGAAGGCGGGGACACCCCGGTCGATGGCGTACGCGACCAGGAGCGGGCCCGCCTGGACGGCTCCCTCCTTGACGAGCAGGACCAGCGCGGCGATCGCGACCCGTGCGCGGTGGCCGGCCAGGAGCGAGCGCAGCAGGGCGCCGGTCGCCCCGGGCGGCGCCGGGAGGTCGTCGCGGTCGAAGGGGTCCCCGGCCGGTTCCGGTTCGGCCGGGGCCTGCCGCTCGGTGAGGGTCGTCGTCTCTGTCATCGCTCGTCCTTGCCTTCGCCGGACATCAGCCAGGCGTACTCCTCGCTGGTCCGCAGCAGTTCCTGATGCGTGCCCACGGCCGTGATCCGGCCCTCGGACAGCAGGGCCACCCGGTCGGCCAGCATCACCGTCGACGGGCGGTGCGCCACCACCAGGGCCGTCGTCTCCCGCAGGACCTCCCGCAGGGCCGCCTCGACCCGGGCCTCCGTGTGGACGTCGAGAGCGGAGAGCGGGTCGTCCAGGACCAGGAAGCGGGGGCGGCCGACGACCGCCCGGGCCAGGGCGAGCCGCTGGCGCTGGCCGCCGGAGAGGCTCAGGCCCTGCTCGCCGACCTGGGTCCCGGAGCCCTCGGGCAGCCGGTCGACGAAGCCGTCCGCCTGCGCCACGCCGAGGGCGCGGCGCAGCTCCGGCTCGCCCGCCGTCCCGTCGGTTCCCATCAGGACGTTCTCCCCGACGCTCGCGGAGAACAGCGTCGGTTCCTCGAAGGCCACCGACACCAGGGACCGCAGCCGCCCCCGTTCCATCCGGGCGATGTCCTCGCCGTCGAGGAGGATGCGGCCGCCGGACGCCTCGTGCAGCCGCGGTACGAGCGCGGTGAGCGTGGTCTTGCCGGAGCCCGTGCCGCCGACCAGGGCCAGGGTCTCGCCGGGACGGATGTGCAGGTCGACCCCGTCGAGGACGGGCGGGGAGCCCTCGGGGGCGTCCGGGTAGCGGAACGACACGCCCTCGAACCGCACCCCGTCGGGGCCGTCCGACGCGGCGCCGGTCCCGGCGGGGGTGTCCGGCTCCTCGTCGGCGTCCATCACCTCGAAGTACCGTTCCGTCGCGGTCGCCGCCTCCTGGCTCATCGCGAGCAGGAAGCCGATCGACTCCACCGGCCAGCGCAGCGCGAGGGCCGTCGACAGGAACGCGACGAGCGTGCCCGCCGAGAGGTTCCCGTCCGCCACCTGGATCGTGCCGAGGACGAGGGCGGCGCCGATGGCCAGCTCCGGTACGACGGTGATGACCGCCCAGATCATCGCGAGCAGCCGCGCCTTGGCGAGTTCCGTGCCGCGCAACTGCCCGGAGAGGTCACGGAAGGCCCTCGCCTGGCTGCGGTGCCGGCCGAAGCCCTTCACGATGCGGATGCCGAGGACGCTCTCCTCGACGACCGTCGTCAGATCGCCCACCTGGTCCTGGGCGCGGCGCGCGACCACCCCGTACCGGCCCTCGAACAGCGAGCAGACGATCACCAGGGGGACGACCGGGGTCAGCAGGACGAGACCGAGGGACCAGTCCTGGGCGAGCAGCAGGACATAACCAGCCAGGATCGTCACACCGTTGACCAGGAGGAACGTCAGCGGGAAGGCCAGGAACATCCGCACCAGCATGAGGTCGGTCGTGCCGCGCGAGAGCAGCTGACCCGAGGCCCACCGGTCGTGGAAGGCGATCGGGAGGCGCTGGAGCCTGCCGTACAGATCGGCCCGCATCCGCGCCTCGACCCCGGACAGCGGCCGCGCCACCAGCCAGCGCCGGTAGCCGAAGAGCACCGCCTCGGTGACACCGAGCAGCAGCAGATAGAGGGCGCCCAGCCACACCCCGCCCGGATCCCGGTCCGCGACGGGCCCGTCCACCATCCACTTCAGGACGAGCGGGATGACGAGCGACAGACAGGAGGCGACGATCGCGACGACCGCGGCCGTGAACAGCCGCCCCCGCACGGGCCGCACGTACGGCCAGAGACGGAGCAGCACCCGCACCGTCGAACGGTCGGGGGCGGCGGGAGTGCCGGCGGCGTCGGGGGCGTCGGGACCGGGGGGCTCTGGGGCGACAGGTTTCTCGGGCATCAGGTCCGACCATACGGTTCACCACTGACACGTCTCATCCGGTTTTCCGGCCGGATGTCGTACCGGCCCCGCGCCCCCGGGTCGTACCCGCCGTCAACCGATCGGCTGATGGCGAAGACGAGCGGGTCGGCCGATACCCGTGCCGCGCACCGGCCGACAGCCTGGGGGCATGACAGCGATCGAGGTGCGGGGACTGCACAAGACATACGCCGGCCGGAAGGTCGTCGACGGGGTGTCGTTCGAGGTCGGCGAGGGCGAGATCTTCGGGATCCTCGGCCCCAACGGCGCCGGCAAGACCACGACGGTGGAGTGCGTCGAGGGACTGCGGACCCCCGACGAGGGCCGGGTACGGGTCTGCGGCCACGACCCCGCCACCGAGCGCGCCGCGCTCACCCGGGTCCTCGGCGTCCAGCTCCAGGAGAGCGAGCTCCAGGCCAAGCTGACCGTCCGTGAGGCGCTCGACCTGTACGCCTCCTTCTACGAGCGGCCCGCCGACCGGCACGCGCTCGCCGAACGGCTAGGGCTCCTGCCCCACCTCAGGACCCGGTTCGGAAAGCTGTCGGGCGGCCAGAAGCAGCGGCTCTTCATCGCCCTCGCGCTCCTCGGCGACCCCCGGGTCGTCGTCCTCGACGAACTCACCACCGGCCTCGACCCGCGCGCCCGCCGCGAGGTCTGGTCGCTCGTCGAGTCGATCCGGGACGACGGGGTGACCGTGCTGCTCGTCACCCACTTCATGGAGGAGGCCCAGCGGCTCTGCGACCGGATCGCCCTTCTCGACCAGGGCCGGATCACCGCGCTCGACACCCCCGAGGGGCTGATCGGGCGGGCCGCCGCCGCCAAGGTGATCTCCTTCGCGGCCGACACCCCGCTCGACCCCGAGGCACTGCGGGCCCTGCCCGAAGCCGTCTCCGTCACGGTGGCGGACGGCCGGACGGTCGTCGCCGGCACCGACGAGACCGTCGCCGCGTTCGTCTCCCTCCTCGCCCGCCGGGGCGTCACGGCCCGGCAGCTGCGGGTCACCGACGCCACCCTCGACGACGCCTACCTCGACCTGACGGGAGCCGACCTCCGATGAGTACGCCGAACACGCCCAGCCCTGCCACGGCGATCCTGCGGACCGAGCTCCGCCTCTTCGGCCGCGAGCCCGGCACCCTGTTCTGGGTGATGGTCTCGCCGACCGTGCTGCTCGTGATCCTCGGTCTCATCCCGTCCTTCCGGGAAGTCTCCGAGGACCTCGGCGGGCGCCGGGTCATCGACCTCTACGTGCCCGTCTCCGTCCTCTTCGCCCTCATCATGGCCGGGCTCCAGGCGATGCCCCCGGTCCTCGCCGGCTACCGCGAACGCGGCATCCTGCGCCGCCTGTCCACCACCCCGGTCCGGCCCATGGCGCTGCTCAACGCCCAGATCGCGCTGCACGCCTGCGCGGCCCTGGTCTCCTCGGTCCTGGTGATCGCGGTGGGCCGGCTGGCCTTCGGCGTCGCCCTGCCCGGGAACCCCGCGGGGTACGTCCTCGCCCTGCTCCTCGCCGTCTCGGGCTCGCTGGCCGTCGGCGCCGCCGTGTGCGCGGTCTCCCGGACCCAGAAGATCGCCACCGCCGTCGGCTCGGTCGTCTTCTTCCCCACCATGTTCACGGCCGGCGTCTGGGTGCCCGTCCAGGCCATGCCCGATACGCTGCAACGGATCGTCGGGCTCACCCCGTTCGGCGCCGCCTCCGAAGCCCTCGACGCGGCCGCCTCGGGCGGCGGGCCCGGCTGGGCGGCGCTCGGCGTGATGGCCCTGTGGACGGCCGCGCTCACCGGCGCGTCGGTGCGTTGGTTCCGCTGGGAGTGAGAGGGGGCGAGGGCGGCGTGCCCACCACCGTCGAGGAGCGCTGGCGCCAGTTCTTCCGCTGGGGACCGTACGGACTGCTCGGCATCGCCCTGGCGATCGCCGGCGCGTCGGCGGACCTGATCATGGACCGTACGGAGACGGTGGCGGCCGGCGTCCTCGTGGCGGGGGTGCTCCTCCTCCACGCGGTGTGGGACCGTCGCTGCGCCCGGATCGTCGCCGCCACCGGCTGGGGCGCCGAGCGGCCCGGTACGGGACCCGTGCTCGTGCCCGGGGCGCCGGGGCCGGCCTCCGTCGCCTTCTTCGCCCTGCGCACCGCCCTCGCGTTCGCGCTCACCTGGCTCAACCCCTTCTTCGCGATCTACGCCTGCGTCGGCTCCTTCGACGCCGTCCACCTGCTGCCCCGCCGCCTCGCCCGGGCCGGACTCCTCGTCACCGCCGCCACCATGGCCGGTTCCCAGTCCGGCGGTCTGCCGCCCGCCTCCCCCGTGAACTGGCTGGCCTTCGGTGGTCTGTTCGCCCTGAACGCCTGCCTCGCCATGGCCTTCTCCCACCTCGCCGAGAAGGACGCCGAGAAGGCCGCCGAGCGCACCGCCACCATCGCCGAACTCGCCCGCGCCAACAGCCGTCTCGAAGAGGCCCTGGCCGAGAACGCGACCCTCCAGGCCCAGCTCCTCCTCCAGGCCCGCGAGGCCGGGATCGCCGACGAGCGGCGCAGGCTCGCCGCCGAGATCCACGACACCATCGCCCAGGGCCTCACCGGAGTCGTCACCCAGCTCCAGGCCGCCCAGGCCGTCCCCGGCCGGGACCGTGCCGACGTCCATCTGCGGCGGGCCGCCGATCTCGCCCGGCACAGCCTCGGCGAGGCCCGCCGTTCGGTACGGAATCTGAGTCCGGTCGCCCTGGCCCACGACACCCTCCCCGAGGCCCTGCGCAAGACGGTCGCCGACTGGGCCGAACACAGCGGCGTCGACACCCGGTTCACCGTCACGGGCGCCGAGCGGCCGCTGCACGAGGAGGTCGCCGCCACACTGCTGCGGATCGCCCAGGAGGCCCTGTCGAACGCCGCACGCCACTCGGGGGCCACCCGGGCAGGCGTCACCCTCTCCTACATGGGCGACGAGATCACCCTCGACGTTCGGGACGACGGCCGGGGCTTCGACCCGCTCGTCCTGCGCGAACGCGACGACAGGTACGGCGGGTTCGGGCTCGACGGCATGCGCGCCCGCGCCGAGCGCCTCACCGGCTCCGTCACCGTCGAGACCGCTCCGGGCGAGGGCACCGCGATCTCCGCTCGCGTACCGTTGGCCACGCCATGAATGAGATCACCCTGCTGATCGTCGACGACCACCCCGTCGTACGGGACGGACTGCGCGGCATGTTCACCGCGGCCGGCTCCGGCCCCGGCCCCGGCTTCCGTGTGCTCGGCGAGGCCTCCGACGGTCGTGAGGCCGTCGAACTGGCCCTGCGCCTCGACCCGGACGTCGTCCTCATGGACCTGCGCATGCCCGGCGGCAACGGAGTCGACGCCATCGCCGAACTCACCCGCCTCGGCGCCCGCGCCCGCGTCCTCGTCCTCACCACCTACGACACGGACACCGACACGCTCCCGGCGATCGAGGCGGGCGCCACCGGCTACCTCCTCAAGGACGCCCCCCGCGAGGAACTGTTCGGGGCCGTGCGGGCCGCCGCCGAGGGCCGTACCGTACTGTCCCCGGCCGTCGCCACCCGACTCGTCACCGCCGTCCGGTCACCCGCGGCCCAGGCCGCCGGAACCGCGCTCTCCGCGCGCGAGGGCGAGATCCTCGCCCTCGTCGCCAAGGGCACCGGCAACCGGGCCATCGCCGCCGAACTGTTCATCAGCGAGGCCACCGTCAAGACCCATCTCACCCACATCTATGGCAAGTTGGGGGTCAACGACCGGGCGGCCGCCGTCGCCGCAGGGTACGACCGGGGGATCCTGGGCCGCTCCTGACCGCCGCCCCCTCGCGAGCCGACCGGGGGAGGGGCACCGTGCGCGTCCACCGCATCAGCACCGAGGAGCTGCCGGCCCGCGAGCGGTTCGGGTACTGGCACGACATGACGGCCGCCGCCCTCATCCCCACCGTCATGGCCAGCGAGCACGCCGGTGACTTCCGGGCCGAGGCGCACACCGTCGACCTCGGAGCCGCCCAGGTCACCGCCCTGCGCTATCCGCCGCTGACCACCCGCCGCACGCCCCGGCTCATCCGCCGCGCCGACCCCGGCTACTACCAGCTGTCGCTCACCCTCGGCGGGGAGATGGCGATCGCGCAGGCCGGCCGGGAGAACGTCTTCCGCACCGGCGACTTCACCGTCTACGACTCCTCACTGCCGTTCGACGGGGTCACCCGGCACCCCGCGGGGCGGCTCGACCACATCGTCGTCCAGTTCCCGAAGGCCCTGCTGCCGCTCCCCGCCCGCGAGGCCGAACGGCTCGTCGCCCTCCGCATCCCCGGGGACAGCGGCTTCGGCGCGCTGCTCGCCCCGTTCCTCGGCCGGATCGCCGCCGAGCCCGGGGCCTTCCGGCCCGAGGACGGGCCGCGGCTGACGACCGTGCTCCTCGACCTGCTCGCGGGCGCGGCCGCCGCACGGCTCGACGCCGACGGCGCGACCGAACCGGAGAGCCGCCGCCGCGCGCTCTTCCTGCGCACCCAGGACTTCGCCCGCCGCCGCCTCGCCGACCCGGACCTCGCCCCCGGCACCGTCGCCGCCGCCCACCACATCTCGCTGCGCCATCTCCACCGGCTCTACCAGGACCACGGCCTCACCGTCGCCGGCTGGATCCGCGACGAGCGGCTCGCCCGCGCGGCGCGGGACCTCGCCGACCCCGCGCAGGACGGCACTCCCGTCCGGTCCGTCGCCGCCCGCTGGGGCTTCCGCCACCACGCGGCCTTCAGCAGGGCCTTCCGCACGGCCCACGGCCACAGCCCCAGCGAGCACCGGGAGTGCGCGCAGAGTCAAGGATCCGTGCGCCGAAAGCCAAAGACACCGCCGAGGACCTGACCGGACACTGTTCGAGAACGCGGGCCCGTCACGGGGGATGTTCGGACGGCCCGCGGCACGGGGTGCCCGTGCGGGCCGCGCCCCGGTCCGCAGGGGGAGCACCCGCCCGCCCGGCCACCGCCGTCGCGCCGCGGTGGCCGGGCCGGGGCTCACCCGCCGACCCGGAGCAGCACCATCGAGCGGGCCCCCACGGTGAGGATCCCGCCGCCCCGGTGGACCGTTCCCGGTGTGACCGACTGGTCCTCCGCGGCCGTGTCGACGACCAGTTCGTACGTCTCCGCCCACGGAGGTCCCGGAAGGCGGAGGTCGAGGGGGCGCGGGCCCGCGTGGAGGAAGGCGAGGAAGCTGTCGTCGGTGATCTGCTCGCCCCGCTCGTCCCGGCCCGGTATGTCGCGGCCCGACAGATAGAGCCCGAGCGTGGCCGTGGGCGCGTACCAGTCGGATTCCGTCATCTCGGCGCCCTCGGCCGTGAACCAGGCCAGGTCCCGCAGCCCGTCCGTGCCCTGGGGGCGGCCGGAGAAGAAGGCACGGCGGCGCAGGACCGGGTGCCGGTGGCGGAGGGCGAGGAGCCGCCGGGTCAGCGCGAGGAGCTGGGCCCGGCCGGGGTCGTCCGGGAGGTTCCAGTCGATCCAGCCGGTCTCGTTGTCCTGGCAGTAGGCGTTGTTGTTGCCGCCCTGGGTGCGGCCCATCTCGTCCCCCGCGACGAGCATGGGGACACCGGTGGAGAGGAGCAGGGTGGTGAGGAGGTTGCGCTGCTGGCGCAGCCGCAGCGCGTTGATCCCGGGGTCGTCGGTCTCGCCCTCCGCCCCGCAGTTCCAGGAGCGGTTGTCGTGGGTGCCGTCGCGGTTGCCCTCTCCGTTGGCCTCGTTGTGCTTGCGCTCGTAGGTGACGAGGTCCCGCAGGGTGAAGCCGTCGTGCGCGGTGACGAAGTTGACGGAGGCGTACGGCCGGCGCCCGCCCCACGCGTACAGGTCGCTGGAGCCGGAGAGGCGGTAGCCGAGGTCGCGTACGTCGGGCAGCGCGCCGCGCCAGAAGTCCCGTACGGCGTCGCGGTAGCGGTCGTTCCACTCGGTCCACAGCGGCGGGAAGGCACCCACCTGGTAGCCGCCGTTGCCCACGTCCCAGGGTTCGGCGATGAGCTTGACCCGGCGGAGCACCGGGTCCTGGGCGATCACGGCGAGGAAGGGGGAGAGCATGTCGACGTCGTGCATCGAGCGGGCGAGAGCCGCCGCCAGGTCGAAGCGGAAGCCGTCGACGCCCATCTCCGTGACCCAGTAGCGCAGGGAGTCGGTGATGAGGCGCAGCACCTGGGGCTGGACGACGTGCAGGGTGTTGCCGCAGCCGGTGTAGTCGGCGTACCGGCGGGCGTCGGACTGGAGCCGGTAGTAGCCGCGGTTGTCGATGCCCTTCAGGGAGAGCGTGGGGCCGAGCTCGCCCGCCTCGGCGGTGTGGTTGTAGACGACGTCGAGGATGACCTCGATGCCGGCCGCGTGCAGCGCCCGCACCATCCGTTTGAACTCGCCGACCTGCTGCCCCGTCGTCCCCGAGGACGAGTAGCCGGCGTGCGGGGCGAAGTAGCCGATCGAGTTGTAGCCCCAGTGGTTGCGCAGACCCCGCCGCAGGAGGTGGTCCTCGTGGGCGAACTGGTGCACCGGGAGCAGTTCGACGGCCGTCACCCCGAGCCGTACGAGGTGTTCGATCGCCGCCGGGTGCGCCAGCCCCGCGTAGGTGCCCCGCAGCCGCTCGGGGATGCCCGGGTGGAGCCGGGTGAAGCCCTTGACGTGGAGCTCGTAGATGACCGAGTCCTGCCAGGGCGTCTTGGGTCTGCGGTCGTCGGACCAGTCGTCGTCGTCCTGGACGACGACCCCCTTGGGGACGTGCGGGGCGGAGTCCCGCTCGTCGCGGACGGTGTCGGCCACATGCTGCTGCGGCCAGTCGCGGACGTGCCCGTACACCTCGGGGGGCAGCGCGAAGTCGCCGTCGACGGCCCGCGCGTACGGGTCGAGGAGCAGCTTCGCCGGGTTCCAGCGGGCACCCGTCCACGGGTCCCAGCGCCCGTGCACCCGGTAGCCGTACCGCTGCCCGGGCCCGATCCCGGGCACGAAGCCGTGCCAGATCTCATGGGTCAGTTCGGTCAGCGGCAGCCGCCGTTCCGTCCCGTCGGGGTCGAAGAGACACAGCTCCACCGCCTCCGCCCCGCCCGCCCACAGGGCGAAGTTGGTGCCCGCGACCCCGGCGGGCCCCACCCGGCAGCGGGCGCCGAGTGGCATCGGCGCACCCGGCCACACCGGTGGCCCGGCCCGCTCCGGGGCATGCTTCGGTACCGCCTCCTGCTCGGCTGCGCTCGCCACCGTTCCGGCCTCCCGCGGCTCGTCTGGCCCGCACCCGGGGGAGCGGCGGCGTCCCGGCCGCCGCACCCGCGCGTGGTTCTCCCCCTGTTCTGCCCGAACGGCCCGGCTCCCAACATGCCCCGTACGGACGTTTCCCCTGGAGGGTGGCTGTCGTTGGGCCGAGCGTGACAGTTGCATGGAAGCGGGCGAGGTACGCCCTCGCGGTGGCGGGACTGATGGCGGGCCTCGTGGGCTGCACGGCGTCGGACGGCGGAGGAGGCATCGACATCTCCCTGCCGGGCAAGGCACGGGCCCCCGGAGACGTCATCCGGGTGAGCCCGGAGGACGGCAGGCGCGGGGTGCCGGCCGAGGGGCCGGTCGAGGTGAAGGTGGACAGCGGGCGGCTCGAACGGGTGACCGTCGTCCAGGTGGAGGACGGCCGGCGGACCGAGGTCGCCGGGCGGATCTCCGACGACGGGCTGCGCTGGCGGCCCCGGCCGGAGGCCCGGCTCGAACTGGCGGCCAAGTACAGCGTGGACGCGGTGGCGCTCGACGGGCACGGCCGTCGCTCGGCCCGGCACACCACCTTCACCACCGTGGTGCCCGAGAGCCGGTTCATCGGCTACTTCAAACCGGAGAACCGTTCCACGGTCGGCACCGGAATGATCGTTTCCTTCGGCTTCAACATGCCGATCGAGAACCGCGCCGAGGTCGAGCGGGCCATCCGGATCACCTCGGTGCCGCCGGTCGAGGTCGTCGGCCACTGGTTCGGCAAGGAACGGCTCGACTTCCGTCCCGCCGCGTACTGGCGGCCGGGCACGAAGGTCACCGTCGAGCTCGGCCTGCGGGACGTCGAGGGCGCTCCCGGGGTGTACGGCATCCAGCGCAAGACGGTCGGGTTCACCGTCGGCCGCTCCCAGGTCTCCGTGGTCGACGCCGCCGCGCACACCATGGAGGTCAGGAGGGACGGCGAGGTCCTGACCACCGTCCCGATCACCGCCGGAGCGCCGAAGACCACCACGTACAACGGCAAGATGGTCGTCACCGAGCTGTACGACGTGACGCGGATGGACGGCCGGACGGTCGGCTTCGGAGGCGAGTACGACATCAAGGACGTGCCGCACGCCATGCGCCTCACCGAGTCCGGGACCTTCCTGCACGGCAACTACTGGGCCTCATCCGACACCTTCGGCAGCGCCAACGTCAGCCACGGCTGCATCGGTCTGCGGGACGAGAAGGGCGGCAGCCCCGAGTCGCCCGCGGGCTGGTTCTTCGAGCGGACGCTCATCGGCGACGTGGTGGAAGTGGTCAACTCCCGTGACCGGGAGGTCGCTCCCGACAACGGCCTCGGAGGCTGGAACATGGAGTGGAACCGGTGGAAGGCCGGCTCCGCGCTGCGCTGACCCTTTCGTCTCCCCCGCACCGCCCGGCCCGTCCGTTCTCTTAGCAGGTCGATCGGGACGGAACGGTGACATTCACGAGGATCTTTCGTGTCCTGCGGTGTGATTATCTAGCGCCGTGTGCGCGAGTGAATGCGCACGGGGGTGGGGCCGTGGCAGTGCCAGGCCGTGTGAGGGGAGACGACCACAGTGAACGGGCAGCCGATATCGGGGGCATCGGTAGGGACGACGGGGCGGCGCGGCCGACGCGGGGGCGTCAAGCTGCAGGCCCTTGCGGCGGGAGCGCTGCTCCTGGTGCTCACCGCCTGCGGCGGCGGTGAGTCGGCCGGCGGCGGTACGGGGGGCCAGGGACCGGCCGCCCAGGGCGGCGGCAAGCAGGAGAACGCGGCCTCCCAGGCGGTCGTGACGATCCTTCCGAAGGACGGCGCCGACTCGGTCGCCACCAGCGGCGTCCTCAAGGTCACCGCCCAGCAGGGCAAGCTGACCACGGTCACGGTCGCCGACTCCAAGGGCACCCCGGTCGAGGGCAGGATCGCGGCGGACGGCGCCAGCTGGTCGCCCACCGCCCACCTGGCCGCCGCCACGCAGTACAAGGTCCACGCGATCGCGAAGGACGCCGAGGGCCGCGAGTCGGCGAAGGACACCACCTTCACCACCCTGGTCCCGAAGAACACCTTCATCGGCCACTACACGCCGGAGGACGGTTCGACCGTCGGCGTCGGCATGCCGGTGTCGATCAACTTCACCCGCGGCATCACGGACCCCGAGGCCGTCGAGAAGGCCATCAAGGTGACGGCCGAGCCGGCCGTGCAGATCGAGGGCCACTGGTTCGGCAACGACCGCCTCGACTTCCGTCCCGAGAAGTACTGGGCCGCCGGCACCAAGGTGACCGTGCACCTCAACCTGGACGGCGTCGAGGGACGCCCGGGCGTCTACGGCAAGCAGAAGAAGACGGTCACCTTCACCATCGGCCGCCGTCAGGTCTCCACCGTCGACGCGAGCGCCAAGACGATGAAGATCGAGCGCGACGGCGCCGTCATCAAGACGATCCCGATCACCGCGGGCGCGCCGTCCACGACCACGTACAACGGTCAGATGGTCATCAGCGAGAAGTTCAAGGTGACCCGGATGAACGGGGCCACCGTCGGCTTCGGTGGCGAGTACGACATCAAGGACGTGCCGCACGCGATGCGTCTGTCCCAGTCCGGCACCTTCGTGCACGGCAACTACTGGGCCTCCGCGGGCACCTTCGGCTCCGCCAACGTCAGCCACGGCTGCGTCGGCCTCCAGGACGCGCGGGGCGCGGGCGACAGCTCCATGCCGGCGGCCTGGTTCTTCGACCGCTCCATCATCGGTGACGTCGTCATCGTGAAGAACTCCAAGGACAAGCAGATCAAGCCGGACAACGGCCTCAACGGCTGGAACATGGACTGGTCGGAGTGGATCAAGTAGTCCACCGCTCGTCCGCGTGACCGCGTCCGCGGGAACGCGGTCGGTACGAAGGGGCCCGGTGCTGTGAGCAACAGCACCGGGCCCCTTCGCGTTAACGGCCACTAACCTTCCTTCCATGACTGTGAACCTCGAAGTCGCCGAAGGCGTCGGCACGATCCGCCTCGACCGTCCCCCGATGAACGCCCTGGACATCGCCACCCAGGACCGGCTGCGCGAGCTGGCCCAGGAGGCGACCGACCGCGACGACGTCCGGGCCGTGGTCCTCTACGGCGGGGAGAAGGTGTTCGCGGCCGGCGCGGACATCAAGGAGATGCAGGTCATGGAGCACGTGGCCATGGTCAAGCGCTCCCGCGCCCTCCAGGACGCCTTCACCGCCGTCGCCCGCATCCCCAAGCCGGTCGTCGCCGCGATCACCGGCTACGCCCTCGGCGGCGGCTGCGAGCTCGCCCTCTGCGCCGACTACCGGATCGCCGCCGACAACGCCAAGCTGGGCCAGCCGGAGATCCTGCTCGGCCTGATCCCGGGCGCCGGCGGCACCCAGCGCCTCTCCCGGCTCGTCGGCCCCTCCAAGGCCAAGGACCTCATCTTCACCGGCCGGATGGTCAAGGCGGACGAGGCCCTGACGCTGGGTCTGGTCGACCGGGTCGTCCCGGCCGCCGAGGTGTACGAGCAGGCGCACGCCTGGGCCGCCAGGCTGGCCCAGGGCCCCGCGGTGGCCCTGCGGGCCGCGAAGGAGTCGATCGACCAGGGCCTGGAGGCCGACATCGACACGGGCCTCGCCATCGAGCGCACCTGGTTCGCCGCCCTGTTCGCCACCGAGGACCGTGAGAACGGGATGCGCAGCTTCGTCGAGGAGGGTCCCGGGAAGGCGAAGTTCGCCTGACCTGACAGACGTCCTTTCGTAGGGGCCGATTCCGCCGGAACGGCCCCCGCGGACGGCTTCGTGCGGCCATGATGGGGGCATGGCGGGCCTGGAGGGTAGGGAACAACCGTGGCAGCGCGCAAGCGCCGCCGCAGCGCGGTGGTCACCGGCCGCGGACGACGAACAGGCCGCCGACGCAGTGGAGTTGTACGGCAACCCGGCCGAGGAGGATGTCCGGCTGCCGTCCCGACCCGAATCCGCGTGGGTGGCCCGCAGGCTCACCCAGCATGTCGTGCTGCGGCAGTGGGCGCTCGGCCCGGCGATCGCCGAGCACGCGGTGCTCCTGGTCTCGGAGCTCGTCGGGAACGCGGTCCGGCACACCGGCGCCCGGGTCTTCGCGCTGCGGCTCCAGCGGCGGCGCGGCTGGATCCGGGTCGAGGTCCGGGATCCCTCGCGGGGGCTGCCGTGTCTGATGCCGGTGCACGAGCTCGACACGAGCGGCCGGGGGCTCTTCCTGGTGGACAAGCTCTCGGACCGGTGGGGCGTGGACCTCGCGCCGCGCGGCAAGACGACCTGGTTCGAGATGCGGGTCGCCGACCGCCCCTGAGAGTCGACGGCCGCCCCTGAGGGTCGCCGCGTGCACCGCCGCCGTGTGCCTCCGGGTACACGGAAGCCCCCGTGTGCCGTGGTGGGGCACGTGGGGGCTTTCGTGTGATGCGCCGTGGACGGGGGGGGGGTGTATCCACGGCCGCTGTGTCGACCTGGCCCGGGTCAATGGGGGTCGGTGACTCCGACTATGGCAGACAAGGGGTGCTCCTGCCAAAAGTCCCTAGCGGGGCAAGGTGGGTCAAAAGCGGACACTTTAATAGTGAATCGTTGGTGACGTGCGGCACTCACCTTGCAAACAGTGAATGGCTATGCGGTTCATGGAGTGTTTCCGGGGGTCGTCCGCATATTGGACGCCCGGCGAAGCTCCGTAAACGTCCTGAATTGGCCTAATCGTAATGAATCGGGCATCGCGGCCTTTGAATGGTCGCGTGAAGCCGACCGACCGCCGCGGAGCCCTCCGGGCCGGAGCGGCCGCCGCCCTCGCGGGAGCCCTCGCCACCGCCTGCGGCACGACCCCCCGCCCCGCCGCGCCCGCCCCGAGACGCCCCGCCCCCGCACCCCACGCGGCCCCCGCACCCCGGCGCCTCCCCGGCCGTCCCGCCGAGATCACCCACGGCCCCCGCGACCGGCCCCGGGTCGCCCTCACCTTCCACGGCCAGGGCGACCCCGCCCTCGCCCGGACACTCCTCGGCCAGGCCGAGGAGGCGGGCGCCCGCGTCACCGTCCTCGCCGTCGGCAGCTGGCTCGACGCCCACCCCGACCTGGCCCGCCGGGTCCTCGACGGCGGACACGACCTCGGCAACCACACCCAGCGCCACATCGACGTCAACGCCATGACCGAGACCGAGGCCCTCGCCGAGATCGAGGCCTGCGCCACCCGGCTGCGCCGGCTCACCGGCTCCATCGGCACCTGGTTCCGCCCCTCCCGCACCCAGCACGCCGCCCCCGCCGTCCTGCGCGCCGCACACCGCGCCGGATACCCGCACGTCCTCTCCTACGACGTCGACTCCCTCGACTTCACCTCGCCCGGCCCCGCCGTCGTCGTCCGCAACGTCACCGGGTCGGTCCGGGCCGGCTCCGTCGTCAGCCTGCACTTCGGCTACCCGGACACCGCCGCGGCGCTGCCCCTCCTCCTCGCCGACCTCGACCGTCGCGGACTGCGCGCGGTCACCACCACGGAGCTGCTGACCTGATGGCCCACCGCACGCAGAGACACCGCACGCAGGCCCACCACACACGGACCCGCCCCGCACCGACCCACCGCTCGCGCGGACCCGTCACGACCCGGACCGGAGCGCTCCTCGCGGCCGCCCTCCTCGTCGCGCTCGCCGGCTGCGGCAGCGGGGACCCGGGCGACGGCGCCGCCCCCGTGAAGAAGGCCGCGGCCCCCGCCGTACCCAAGCCGGCCGCGGCGCCCGCCGGCCTCCCCGGGATGCCGCCGGTCCTCGACCCGAAGGACATCTACGCCGCGGACCGGCCCGACCAGCTCTCCCCGGTCGTCAAGAACTTCCCCTCCCGTGTCTACGTCCCCAACACCAACTCCAACACCGTCTCCGTCATCGACCCGGCCACCTACCAGGTCGTCGAGACCATCCCTGTCGGCAACCAGCCCCAGCACGTCGTGCCCTCCTGGGACCTGAAGACCCTCTGGGTCAACAACAACCGGGGCCACACCCTCACCCCGATCGACCCCGCCACCGGTGTCGCGGGCAAGCCCGTCGAGGTCCACGACCCGTACAACCTCTACTTCACGCCCAACGGCAAGTACGCGATCGTGATGGCCTCGCTCGACCGCGAGCTGGTCTTCCGCGACCCCCACACCATGGAGCGGAGGAAGACCGTCCCGGTCAGCTGCTACGGCGTCAACCACGCCGACTTCTCCGCCGACGGACGCTACTTCGTCGTCTCCTGCGAGTTCTCCGGCGAACTGCTCAAGGTCGACACCGAGAAGATGGAGGTGATCGGCCAGCAGAAACTGCCCTTCGAGGGCGCCATGCCGCAGGACGTGAAGATCTCCCCGGACGGCAAGACCTTCTACATCGCCGACATGATGGCCCACGGCGTGTGGGTCCTGGACGGCGAGAAGTTCACCACCCCGACCCTGATGCCCACCGGCAAGGGCGCCCACGGGCTCTACATCAGCCGGGACTCCCGCGAGATGTACATCCCCAACCGCGGCGAGGGATCCGTCTCCGTCTTCGACTTCGGGAAGAACGGACTGACGAAGAAGTGGCGGCTGCCGGACGGCGGCTCCCCCGACATGGGAGGCGTCTCCGCCGACGGCAAGGTCCTCTGGCTCTCCGGCCGCTACGACTCCGAGGTCTACGCCATCGACACCGCGAGCGGCAAGCAGCTGGCACGCATCCCGGTCGGCGGCGGACCCCACGGCCTCGCCGTCTACCCGCAGCCGGGCCGCTACTCGCTGGGCCACACGGGGGTCTTCCGCTAGCGGCCGCCCGGACGGACAGGTCCGTCGGCCCGGGGTTCCGTCAGCCCGCGATGAGCAGGGCCTCCGACGCCACCGGGCGGTAGCCGGCCGCCTGGAAGGCCCGGACGCTGCGGGCGTTGCCGGGGGACTGCTGGGCCCACACCACGTCGCCGGGCGTGAGGTGGCGGGCCGCCGTGGCCAGCGCGCGGCCCAGCCCCCGGTGGCGGACCTCCTCGTCCACCTCGACCGCCGCCTCCCAGCGGCCCGCGACGCCCCGGCCCAGGACCAGCACCCCGCCGTCGGCCGCCCACACCCGGACGTCGTCGCGGAACTTCAGGGCCCGCGCCACCCGGGGATGCTCCGGGTCCTCGATCTCGCGGAGCTCCAGCGGGGGAGCGCCCGGCAGGCGGTCGGCCACCGTCAGCAGGTCGATCGTGTTCATGTGCAGGCCGGTGCGGGCCATCAGGGCGACCAGGAAGGCCGGGTTCATGCTCGCCGCGAGCGGGTCGCTCGACGTGGCCGCCAGCTCGGCCCGCACCCATGCCGGGTCGGCGTCCGTGAAGACCACCGAGTGGGCGGTGAAGGCCAGCACCCCGGCGTCCCGGGGGTTCGGCGGGGGCACCACCGTCGTCGTGCCGTCCGGGGCGGGGAACCGTCCGCTCGCCGCGTCCGCCAGGATCCGTGCGACCTCGTTCATACCCCCATCATCCGGCAGGGGCGGGCCAGCTAATCTGACCCCCGTCAGATAAGCACCGAGAAGGGGCGGAAGCAGTGGCGGACATCGAGTCGGCACGTACGGCATTCAACCAGTTCGACGCGGACGGCGACGGCTTCATCACCGCCGCGGAGTACAAGAGCCTCATGGCGCGCCACGGCGACTTCCACGTCACCGAGACGGTCGCCGAGGTCCTCATCAAGCAGCGTGACGACAACGGCGACGGCGTCCTGTCCTGGGACGAGTTCTGGGCGCACTACAACAAGGCCTGACCCGCCCGCCCGGGTGGGCGCCGCAACGCCGAGTTGCCGCCCGCCCGGGGCCCGGTGACGCTTCCCGGACCCCCGCCCCGCCGCCTGCGGACGTACTCCGCGGGGTGTCAGGGCGTGCGCTCCGGTCCCGGCGCGAGGTCGCGCCGGGAGAGTGCCCCGGTCTTCCGCATGGCGCGGGCGATGTGCTGCTCCACGGTCCGGGGGGAGAGGTGCAGCGTCGCGGCGATCTCCCGGTTGGTCAGGCCGGAGACCGCGAGCCGGGCCACCTCCGCCTCCCGGGGGGACAGCTCGTCGGTGTGCGAGGGGCGGCCGGGAGGACGGCCCTTCCTGGCCGGCTGACGGGTGCGCAGCAGGGCCCTGACCCGCGCGGCGTCCCAGACGGCCCCCAGGTCGGTGAAGCGCTGTGTGCAGGACTCCAGCTCGGTGATCGCCCACGCGGTGGTGGGGTCTCCCTGCCCTGGCGCATGCGGCGCGCCGGTGCTCTGGGCCTCCGTGTCCGCGGCGGGATCCACCTCGCCCTCCGCGGCGAACAGGCAGCGTGCGGCACGTTCCGCCATCAGCGCCCCGGCGTAAGGACGGGGCATGGCCTCGTAGGCCGCCGCGGCCTCCCGGTACAGCTTCGCGGCCTCCAGCAGGCTCTCTCGCGGCGGTTCGCCCCGTTCTTCCCGGAGTGGCGCCTCCGTTTCGGCCAGTACGGCCCGGCTCCAGGCCAGCGCGGCCACGGCGGCGGGTGCGTCGCTCCGGCCGAGGCCCTGGGCGAACCGCCGGACCACGATGTGCGCCGCGTCCCTGTCACCCGAGGCGGCCAGGGCCTCCACGGTCCACGGTGCGATCTCCGAGGCCCACGGCCACACTCCCTTCTCGGCCACCACCGTCCATGCGGTGCGCGCCTGCTCCGCCGCGGCCTCCACCTCCCGGCGGGCCAGCGCCACCCGGATCATGGCGCCGGCCGCCGTCGCGCCCAGGGGCACGGGCAGCCGCTCCATGCTGAACGTCCCCCGCTGGGACAGCCAGGACGTCGCTTCCGCCCAGTCCCCCTGGGCGAGGGCGAGCAGGCCCCGGACGACGCACGCCTCGGAAGCGATGACCGGCATGTCGGCGGTCGCGGCGACGAAGTCCTCGCACCGCCCGGCCAGGCCCGACCACCGGCCGGTCCACCACTCCTGGAACAGCCGGGCGCCCCGTGCCGTGTGCTCGATGTACGGCGCGCCGCTCCGGGCGGACAGGTCGTCTCCCACCGCCAGCAGGGCGTCGGCCCGGTCGTGGAAGCCGAGCCAAACCGCCGAGTCGGCGGCGTTGCACAGGCCGCGTGCCGACTGCTGGGCGCGTGCGGGGTCGTCGGTCGAGGTGGGCAGCCGCTCCACCAGCTCCCATGCATCGGGGTCGGCGCAACTCGTCGCGAGGTAGGCCCGGTTGGCCAGGACCGCCGTGCGCATGACCGCGTCGTCCGCGTCGTCCGCGGCAGCCGTGGCCTTGATCAGCCATTCCCGGTGGACCTCGACGGGGTGGCCCGGCCAGTACGGCAGGACCAGCGCCGCCATGGCGCGTGCGGCCAGGTCGGGCCGGACCTCGCGCAGCTCGGCGGCGGCGGTCTCCAGTTCGCGCCACCCCTCGGGGAACAGGCCCAGCTGGTTGCACAGCATCAGTCCCAGGTCGAGCCGCAGCTCTCCGCGCACGGCCGGGGGGAGGGACGCGTCGCGCACGATCTGCGTGAGCACCTCCACGGTCTGGTCCGAGCGCAGCCCGTTCACCGCGCTGCGGGCCAGCAGCGAGGCCAGCCGGGCCCGGATCTGCGACGGAAGGCCGGACGAGGCCAGCGTCCGCTCCAGCAAGGTGACGGCCTGCTGGTGTCGTCCGGCCGCCGCCGCCTGCTCGGCTGCCTTCTCCACGCACCTGAGCCATCTGCGGGTGTCGCCGGCAGTCCTGTGGTGTTCGGCCACCGTCGCCCACGGCACGCACCGTCTGCGGCTCAGCACGGCCGCCGCGCGACCGTGAAGGTCCTGGCGGACCGGGCCGGCAAGAGTGGCGCGCACGGCGGCCGCCGCCAGGGGAACGGCGAAGCCGTAGCGGCACCTGCCGTCCTGCTCGGCCAGGGCCGCGCCCTGTAGGGCCCCCAGCAGGGCGTCGCCTCCCGCCGCCGTTCCGAGGCCCGACACCGCGATCAGCTCGTCGCGACCCGCCGGCTCGTCGAGGACGGCTGCCGCCCAGACCACCGGACGGTACGCCGGGGGCAGGTCGTGCGTACGGCTCAGCACGAGTTCCGTCAGGCGCGTCGGCGGGCCGGCCGCCTGCACCTCGGCGACTGTGCCGGTGAACGCGGGCTCCTGTTCCCGCAGCGCGCCGAGCACGTCGACCACGACCTGCGCCACCCCTCCGGTGCTCTCGTGCAGTGCGCGTACAGCCTCGGCCGTCCAAGCCCCGCCGAGCGCCTCCTCGGCGGCCCGGCGGACGCGCTCCTCGGGCCAGGGCTCCAGCCGGTGTCGCAGTACCGTCAGCCTCGACGGGTAGGCCACCGGCGGACCGCCCAGGGGCAGGCCGGGCAGGGGGAGTTCCTCCGGCCGGTAGGTCACGGCGGCCGCCGAGCCCGGCGCCAGCGCCTCCAGCACCCGGCGCACCTTCCGGAGTTCTCCCGCGTCCGCCCGATGGACGTCGTCGATCAGCCACAGGGCCGTTCCCCGCCGGTGATCCTCGTCCGGCTGCCCGCCCTCGACTCCGCACCGCCACCACAGACGGGCCGCGCCTGCCGGTCCGGGCAGACCGGCCAGCTCCCGGAGCAGGTGGCTCTTCCCTCCTCCTGCGACGCCTTCGACGAACAGGAGGATCGGATCGGCGCGCTGGTCGGCGAGAGCACGTGCCAGCGGCCGCAGAGCGGGACCATGCGTTTCGATCACGCCGCCATCCTCGCTCTCGTTCTCCGCGGCGGGACCCGCGGGAAGCGTGTCGCGCCGTGCGATTCCCGTCGGGACGCGCGGCAACCCTCACGGGCCGTCGCTGCCTGTCCACGGTTCTCGGCGGGCGGGGTGCCCGGACGTGCGGAAGAGCCCGTGGCGGGAGGCGCGCCGCGGAGCACGCCCCGCCGACTGCCGGACGGCAGGACGCGACGCCGGCCGGCCGGGACTGACCGACGGCGCCGCGCCCGGCTCGTTCCGCACGTCCGTGCACAAGCCGGCCGACCGAGGCTGGGCGGTTCGCGCACATCCGCTGCACGGCCCGTGAGTCCGGTCGGTCGACGTACGCATTCTGCGGCCGCCGGGTCCTCCCGAACATCCGCGGAGCAGTTCCACGGATACGCAATCAACCTTCCTCGACTCACCAGGGACCCCGGCCGGCGGGTGCGGTCACGTCAGCAGCCACGCCCTGAAGCCGGCGTCGTAGCGGGTGCCGATGGTCTGCTTGAGGTACGTGCGCGCCGCCTGCCACTGGCCGGTGCGGTAGTACCCCAGGATCTTCGTGACGTCGGCCGGGTGCTGCTCCAGCATGTAGTAGACGGCCAGGTAACCCCAGGCGTAGATCCTGTTCTGGTCGTGCTGTTGCGTGGTGTCGAACAGGGTGCTGAGCGCGTAGGTCTGCTTCGACGCCTCACCGCCCGCCCACGAGTTCCACTTCCCGAGGTAGCCGTAGGAGACGTACTCGGCCAGGCCCTCGATCCACCAGAGGGTGGGGGTGGAGATGTTGGCGTTCCAGTCGCCGTACATGTCGTAGCGGCCGTCGAGGTAGTGCGTGTACTCGTGGTTGAGGTTCTTGATCGTGAACGCCTGGACACTGTCGTCACGGTAGGTGACGAAGCGGGCCTGGTTGCCGGTGGCGGAGGGGTTGCCCTCCTGGTACTCACCGCCCGAACCGGTGTTGGCACCGTAGAGGTAGCCGGCCAGACGCTGGTACTCGGCGCGGGAGCCGAACACCACGACCTCCAGCGAGGTGTTCACGTCGTAGGCCACCGGTCGCCCGCCGTCCTTGACGATGTCGTGGAAGAAGGCGTCCTGGCCTATCAGGCTGCTGCACGTGGTCTGGAGCTGCGCGGTGGTCATCTGCTGCGCCTTGATCCGCAGACCGCTGTTGCAGGTGTAGGAGACGGGCAGGTAGTCGGCGGCACTCTGTGCCGCCGCGGGGTCGGCAGCGGATCCGAGCTGCCGTGTGGTCCGGGCCGCGGGCCCCTGGGGCGCGGGAGCCGATGCGGCCGGGGCGCCGGCGTCAGGGGTCCGCGCCGCGACCGGAAGGACGGCGAGCGTCGTCGCCGTACAGGTCGCCAGCGCCGCGACGGTCGCCCGCACAAGGCGTCCACGGGGGGAGAAGAGGGACATGGGTCTCCTAGGGAGATACGGCCGGCCCTGGGAATCGGGGCGGGACGGGTGGGGGTGCGCAGGGGCGCCGCGCCCCGGTCGAGGGGGGCTTCCATGCGTGCTCGGCGAAAGGCAAGCGGCTTGTGGCCGAAAGGCGTTGGCTGCCGAGTGGTTGAACTATGGGGGCCGTCCCCCGCTCGGAAAACGCGGTAGCGCGCGATCCCGGATACGCAAGAAAGGACGAGGCCGGCCGTACGAGCCTCGTCCTGGGCGACCTCGCACCCGGCGGCGTGAGCCGGGCGCGGGGCGACCGGCCGCCGAGGACCTCGGCCGGAGGACCGACGCCTGCCGACGTCGGCCAGGGGGACGTCAGGGGCTGCCGGGCGGATGGTCTGCCCGGTCTGCAGGGAGCGGACGGAGGAGCGGCGCCGCCGAGCCCGCCGGGGCCGCCTCCGGGCTGTTGATCGGGCATGCGTATCGACCGGCCACGGATATTTCCGTCGGGGCAGGCCGCCTAGCGTCGTGGGTGAGTGAGCGAACGGCCACCGGCGCGGACGCGAGCCGAGGACCGCTCACGCGCCGCCGCCGGCCCGACAGGCAAGGAGGAGGCGTCGTGACCCCGTCCTACTTCCAGGTCGACGTCCCCATGAAGAACACCGCCGCGCCGGAACGCCGCGGCACGCATGTCTTCACCGGGACCGCCGACGACGACGCGCAGGCCCTGCGGAGGGCACACGAGATGTACGAGGCGGCGCGGAGGGCGCGGGCGGCCGGGCGCCCCCTCCCGCGGAGGCGGCCGGAAGGCTGGGGGGGGCACGCGGCATACGCCCGGGATGGGAACCGGACTGGGCGGCCGCCGTCGTCGCGCTCTGGAAGCGGAACGACCTCACGGTGTGGTGATGACCCCCTCCGCGTGGACGGCCTGGGCCCTGAACCGCGCCCGGCGCGGTTCAGGGCCCAGGCCACCTACGTGCTCAGCACTCGATGATGTTCACCGCGAGACCGCCGCGGGCGGTCTCCTTGTACTTGACGCTCATGTCCGCGCCGGTCTCCTTCATGGTCTTGATGACCTTGTCGAGGGAGACCAGGTGGCTGCCGTCGCCGCGCATCGACATCTTCGCCGCCGTGACGGCCTTGACCGCCGCCATGCCGTTGCGCTCGATGCACGGGATCTGGACCAGGCCGCCGACCGGGTCGCAGGTCAGGCCCAGGTTGTGCTCCATGCCGATCTCGGCCGCGTTCTCGACCTGCTCCGGGGTGCCGCCGAGGACCTCGGCGAGCGCGCCGGCCGCCATCGAGCAGGCCGAGCCGACCTCGCCCTGGCAGCCGACCTCGGCGCCGGAGATGGAGGCGTTCTCCTTGAAGAGCATGCCGATCGCGCCGGCCGCCAGCATGAAGCGGACGATGCCCTCGTCGTCGGCGCCGGGCACGAAGTTCGTGTAGTAGTGCAGGACGGCGGGGATGATGCCGGCCGCGCCGTTCGTCGGGGCGGTGACCACCCGGCCGCCCGCCGCGTTCTCCTCGTTCACGGCCATCGCGTAGAGGGTGATCCACTCCATGGCGTGCATCTTCGGGTCGCCCTCGGAGCGCAGCTTGCGGGCCAGGTTCGCGGCGCGCCTGCGGACCTTCAGACCGCCGGGCAGGATGCCCTCGCGGGACATGCCGCGCGAGACGCAGGACTGCATGACCCGCCAGATCTCCAGCAGGCCCTCGCGGATCTCGTCCTCGGTGCGCCAGGCCTTCTCGTTCTCCAGCATCATCGCGGAGATCGACAGGCCGGTCTCCTTCGCGAGGCGGAGCAGCTCGTCGCCGGTGCGGAAGGGGTACTTCAGGACGGTGTCGTCGGGGACGATCGGGTTCTCGCCCTGGACGGCGTCCTCGTCGACCACGAAGCCGCCGCCGACCGAGTAGTACGTCTTCTCCAGGACGAGGCCGCCCTCCGCGTCGTACGCGAAGATCGTCATCCCGTTGGCGTGGTACGGCAGCGCCTTGCGCCGGTGCAGGATCAGGTCGGCGTCGAAGTCGAAGGGGATCTCGTGGGCGCCGAGCAGATTGATCCGGCCGCTCGACTTGATCCGCTCGACCTCGTCGTCCGCGGTCTCGACGTTCACCGTGCGGGGCGAGCTGCCCTCGAGGCCCAGCAGGACCGCCTTCGGTGTGCCGTGGCCGTGGCCCGTCGCACCGAGGGAGCCGTACAGCTCCGCCCGTACGGTCGCGGTGTGGGCGAGCAGGCCCTCGTTCTTCAGGCGGCGGGCGAACATCCGGGCCGCGCGCATCGGGCCCACCGTGTGGGAGCTCGACGGGCCGATACCGATCGAGAACAGGTCGAAGACCGAGATGGCCACGGGAGGACTCCTTGTGGGGGCTAGACGCCGTTGTCTGCCGGGGTGGAGCAGAAAAGCGCGGAGAAGGGCGTGCGATGCGGCGCGGGGACATGGGGTGGGGCACCGCGCTCACTGTCCAGTGTGCGCGGTGCCCCGAAGGTTCGTACGAACGAAAGGGTACGAAATTACTACAGGCCGGGGTACAGCGGGTGCTTGTCGGCGAGCGCCGTCACCCGTGCCTTCAGCGATCCGGCCTTCTCGGCGTCGAAGCCGGGCTTCAGGGTCTCCGCGATGATGTCGGCGACCTCGGTGAAGTCCTCGGTCCCGAAACCGCGGGTGGCGAGCGCCGGCGTACCGATGCGCAGACCCGAGGTGACCATCGGCGGGCGCGGGTCGTTCGGAACGGCGTTCCGGTTGACCGTGATGCCGACCTCGTGGAGACGGTCCTCGGCCTGCTGGCCGTCGAGCTCGGAGTTCCGCAGGTCCACCAGGACCAGGTGGACGTCCGTGCCGCCGGACAGGACGGAGACACCGTGCTCGGTGACGTCGTCCCGGACCAGGCGCTCGGCCAGGATGCGGGCGCCGTCCAGGGTGCGCTGCTGGCGCTCCTTGAAGTCCTCCGAGGCCGCGACCTTGAAGGAGACGGCCTTGGCCGCGATCACGTGCTCCAGCGGGCCGCCCTGGAAACCGGGGAAGACCGAGGAGTTCAGCTTCTTCGCGAACGCCTTCTTCGCGAGGATGATGCCGCCGCGGGGACCGCCGAGCGTCTTGTGCGTGGTGGAGGTCACCACGTCCGCGTACTCGACCGGGTTCGGGTGCAGACCGGCCGCGACCAGGCCCGCGAAGTGGGCCATGTCGACCCACAGGTAGGCCTCGACCTCGTCGGCGATCCGGCGGAACTCGGCGAAGTCCAGCTGACGCGGGTAGGCGGACCAGCCCGCGATGATCACCTTCGGGCGGTGCTCCTTGGCGAGGCGCTCGACCTCGGCCATGTCGACCAGACCGGCCTCGTCCACGTGGTACGCGACCACGTTGAACTGCTTGCCCGAGAAGTTCAGGCGCATGCCGTGGGTGAGGTGACCGCCGTGGGCCAGGTCCAGACCCAGGATCGTGTCGCCGGGCTGGGCGATCGCGAAGAGGGCGGCCTGGTTCGCGGAGGCGCCGGAGTGCGGCTGGACGTTCGCGTACTCGGCGCCGAACAGGTCCTTGACCCGGTCGATCGCGATCTGCTCGGCGACGTCGACGTGCTCGCAGCCACCGTAGTAGCGGCGGCCCGGGTAGCCCTCGGCGTACTTGTTGGTGAGGACGGAGCCCTGCGCCTCCATGACGGCGACCGGAGCGAAGTTCTCCGAGGCGATCATCTCGAGGGTGGACTGCTGACGGCGGAGCTCGGCGTCGACGGCTGCGGCGACGTCGGGGTCCAGCTCGTGGAGGGGAGTGTTCAGAAGCGACATGAATCGATCCCTAAGGGGTCTCGGGCCCGGTCTCAGTTCCCGGCGGAGAACGCGGTGTACTCGTCGACGGTGAGCAGGTCGTCCGGCTCACCCGCGACGCGCACCTTGAACAGCCAGCCACCCTCGAACGGAGCCGTGTTCACCAGGGACGGGTCGTCCACCACGTCCTGGTTGGCCTCGACGACCTCGCCCGTGACGGGGGAGTACAGGTCGCTGACGGACTTCGTCGACTCCAGCTCGCCGCAGGTCTCGCCCGCGGTGACGGTGTCGCCGACGGCGGGGAGCTGGGCGTAGACGACGTCACCGAGCGCGTTGGCGGCGAACTCCGTGATGCCGATGGTCGCGACGCCGTCCACGGCGTCCGACAGCCACTCGTGCTCCTTGGTGTAGCGCAGCTGCTGGGGGTTGCTCATGGCCTGATTCTCCTGGATCGGGGGAGTGCTGATGAACGTGGGTCTTGCGGGGTGAGACGCGAAGTGAGACGGATACGTCACTTCTGGCGCTTGTAGAACGGCAGCGCCACGACCTCGTAGGGCTCGTGGGTGCCGCGGATGTCCACACCTACACCCTGGGTGCCGGGCGCGGCGTGCGCCGCGTCCACGTACGCGATCGCGATCGGCTTTCCGAGCGTCGGGGACGGGGCGCCGGAGGTGACCTCGCCGATCACCACGCCGTCCTTGACCACCGAGAAGCCGGCACGCGGGACCCGGCGGCCCTCGGCGACCAGACCGACGAGCTTGCGCGGCGGGGCGGTCTCGGCGCGCTCGGCGGCCTTCTCCAGCGCCTCACGGCCGACGAAGCGGCCCTCGTTGGTGGTCTTCTCGAACTTCACGACCCGGCCGAGACCGGCGTCGAAGGGGGTGAGGGCGGTGGTCAGCTCGTGGCCGTACAGCGGCATGCCCGCCTCCAGGCGGAGCGTGTCGCGACAGGACAGACCGCAGGGAATGAGGCCGACCGGGGTACCCGCCTCCGTCAGCGCCTTCCAGACGCCCTCGGCGTGCTCGGGCTTCAGGAACAGCTCGAAGCCGTCCTCGCCGGTGTAGCCGGTACGGGCGATCAGGGCCGGCACACCCGCGACGGTGCCGGGCAGACCGGCGTAGTACTTCAGACCGTCCAGGTCGGCGTCGGTGAGCGACTTCAGGATGCCGGGGGACTCCGGGCCCTGGATCGCGATCAGGGCGTACGCGTCGCGGTCGTCGCGGACCTCGGCGTCGAAGCCGCCGGAACGGGCCACGAGGGCGTCCAGGACGATCTGGGCGTTGGAGGCGTTGGCGACGACCATGTACTCCGTCTCGCCGAGGCGGTAGACGATCAGGTCGTCGAGGATGCCGCCGTCCTCCTGGCAGATCATCGTGTAGCGGGCCCGGCCGACGCCCACCGTGGAGATGTTGCCGACCAGGGCGTGGTCGAGGAGCTCGACGGCCGCCGGGCCGGTGACGGTGATCTCACCCATGTGGGAGAGGTCGAACAGACCCGCCTTGGTGCGGACGGCGATGTGCTCGTCCCGCTCGCTGCCGTACCGGAGCGGCATGTCCCAGCCGGCGAAGTCGGTCATGGTCGCGCCCAGCGAACGATGCAGGGCATCGAGGGCGGTCAGACGGGGGGCAGTGCTCATGGGGTGGCTCCCGGGTCCCAAGGGCGTGATCGGTGACGAAACACATGACGGGCGAGGACGTCCTCCCCATCTGTCATGGAACCTGAGAGGTTCACCGAGAGCATCTCGTCGCCGGGGGACCGGCACCGAGAGGTCGGCTTGCACCTTGGGTGGGGACACGCACGTGTCCCGCTTTTCAGATCTGCCTCATCCGCGCGGTACGGGGCCTGAGAGATTCAAGGGAGGGTCTTGCTCCTTCGGCGTCCGGACACGGCGGTCCGGAACTCTCCCGCGCGGATTCGAGCGGCCGGTATGCGATTGTGTGGCGACTGTGCGCGCCTGGCGCGCACATCATTGCACGCGAGCTCGGCGGGGCACATCGCTTGTGTCTCATTACCGTTTCTTTACACTTTGTGGGCAAGGGTCTTCTCAGGCCCGGGCAGGGGGAGAAGCGAATGAGGTTCCAGCACACCGGTGCGTACGCTCCGAGTACCGGCATACCGTCCCAGCGGGCCCGCGCCAGGACCCGGGGCCGCGGCCGGCTCCTGCGCGACCTGCGCGAGCGCGGTGGCCGGGGCCCCCGCGCCCTCACCTTCGCCGCCGGCGACCTGGTGGTCGTCTCCGGGCTGCCCGGAAGCGGCAAGTCCACCCTCATGAAGCGCGCCGTCGAGGGCACCGGCATCGACTCCCAGGACACCCGGGAGCGCTGGGAGGCCCGCATGCCCCGCTTCCTGCCGTACGCCGTCTACCGCCCGCTGGCCCGGCTCGCGCACTACGCCGGGCTGCGCCGGTCCCTGCGCTCCGGCGCCGGGGTGATCGTGCACGACTGCGGCACCCAGTCGTGGGTGCGCGGCTGGCTCGCCCGTGAGGCCCGTCGCCGCGGCCGTGCCCTGCACCTGGTCCTCCTCGACGTCTCCCCGGACACCGCCCGCCAGGGCCAGCGCTCCCGGGGCCGGGGCGTCTCCTCCTACGCCTTCGCCCGGCACCGGCGGGCCGTCGGCAGACTCGTCGCCGCCGCCGAGTCGGGCCGTCTGCCGCACGGCTGCGCCTCCGTGACCCTGCTCGACCGGGACGCGGCGGACACCTTGCGGAAGATCGGATTCCGGGAGCCTTCCTGAGCGGCCTCCCGAAGGGACCACCTCCCCGGGGGCCGCGCGGCGGGCGCTCGTACCCTTGTCTTTTGGCCACGGCGGCGCCGGGGCGGCGTTAGGGTGCTGCCGGGCGGCCGGTACGGCAGGCCGTGCGAGAAGGGGAAACGCGACCGTGGACGTGACGTGGCCGGGCAATGAGCTCGAAGAGGTCCTTGCCGCCTCACTCGGCAACCCCTCGGCCGGTGGCCGGCTGGTCGAGGTACTCGGGCGCAGCCCGGTCTGGGTGCCCCTGCCCAACGGCGGCGGACCCGACAGCCCCGACCTCGACATCCCCACCATGGAGATCGACGGCGCGGCCTTCGTCCCCGTCTTCAGCTCCGAACAGCAGTTCCTCGCCTGCGTCGGCAGCCACATGTCCTTCACCGTCGCCCCCGCCCGCGACTTCGCCCGCGGCCTGCCCCCGCAGCTCGGCATCGCGGTGAACCCCGGCGGCACCGTCGGCGTCCCGCTGCCCCCGCCCGCCGTCGCCGAACTCTGCCGCGCCGGCCGCACCCCGCTCGACGGCCCCGCCACCGGCGGCCGCGTCCGCCTCTTCGAGCCCGACTGGCAGGACGACCCCGTCGACTTCCTCGCCGCCGCCTCCGCCGAGTTCGAGGCCACCGGCGTCGTCGTCACCGCCCGGCGCGCCCTCGCCAGCGTCGAGGGCACCGAACCCGCCCTCTTCATCGGCGTACAGCTCGCCGCCTGGGACGGAGTCGACCGAAACGCGCCGCTGGACGCCCTCGGCCGCGCCCTCGGACGGGTCGAGGTCGCCTGGCCCGTCAACCTCATCCTGCTCGACATGGCGCAGGACCCGGTCGGCGACTGGATGCTGGAGCGGGTGCGCCCCTTCTACCAGCGCGCCGCCGTGTGACAGAGGGCCTGTTTAAGCTGAACTTCTCGACAGCAGGACGGACGTCGGTATGACAGGCGTCGGCAGGACGGGCGTCGGTACGACGGACGCCGGCAGGACGGGCGTCGCCAGGACGGACGCCGGAACAGACGTGGTGACGGAAGAGGGGCGGGACCCAGGGTGAGCGCGTCAGGCACCGCTGCGGCCGGACAGGTCGAGCACATGCTGCGCCAGGTGGCACCCGGACGCTACGACGCGTACGAGCAGCTGCTGCACGCCCTCGCCGACGGCGAGCTCTGGATGCTGCTCTGGCACGGTTCGCCCGGCTCGGCCGACGCCCAGTACGGAAACATGGAGGTCGAGGGCTTCGGTTACGCGCCCTGCGTCACCTCCGCCCAGGAACTCTCCGCCTCCGGCTGGCACCGCGCCCACGAACTCGTCGCCGGCCGGGAGATCGCCCGCGCCCTCTACCCGGACCGCTGGGGCGTCTGGCTCAATCCGCACGCCCCCGGCGGCGGCGTCGGCATCCCCTGGGCCGATCTGCGCCGCATCGCCACCGGCCTCGACCGGATGCCCGCCGGGCCGCTGCGGGTCACCGAGCCCACCCTGGAGCTCCCGCAGTTCTACGCCCTGCTCACGCAGAACGCGCACCGCACCCCCGCCGTCCGGGCGCTGCGCCGCGGCTGGGTGCAGCCCGCGCTCGGCTCCCCGTACCTCGTCATCGGTCTCGACCTGTACGACACCTCCGCGGCGGCCGTCGACACGGTCCGCGCGATGATGCGCCAGTCCATCGGAGCCGTACCCGACGGGCTGCCCGTCTCGACGGTCGCCCTCTCCGACGCCTACGACCCGGTGGCCCTCTGGCTGCGGGCGAACGGGCGCCCCTTCTACGACCGCGAGGCGCACGCCGGCCGCGGCGCGGCGCCCGTTCCCGGGTACGGCTACACGCCCCCGGCGCCGTCCGGATACTGAGACGTACCGCTGCTCGCCTCCTGTCCCACCGGCCTCCGGAGTTCGCTCCGGAGGCCTTCGTTCGCCCCAATTCAGGAGCTCGAAGACCCAGTTGAGGGACATGTCCGATTAGGGGGAAGAGGCCCCGAGATGGTCCGCTCAGCTGATCGTGCCGTCCGGATAACGGAAGTCGCAGCACCGCATCACGTTTGAGCAAACATTCCTCGTCAGGGCTGGCGGGTGATCACAAGCGCATTGAAGACTCCCCGGAACACCGGGTGTTCGGCTCCTTTCGAGCAGGTGCCCAGCAGGTTGTTCCACCGAGCCGCTACCCGCGGCGGGCAAGGGCCGGCTACCCGCGGCCGAGAGGGGTCCTCACCACGATGACGGCACCACTGCACGAAACGAGTGCGGGCGAGTCGACCGCCACCGCTGACACCGCTCCCGACGCACCGGGCACCCCGGAGAACTCCGGCGCCCCGGCCAAGGCGATCGAGGGCCGCTCGCCCTGGCAGATCGCCTGGACCCGGCTCAAGCGCGACAAACTGGCCCTCGCGGGCGCCTTCGTCGTCGTCTTCCTCGTCCTGGTCGCGCTCTTCGCGCCCCTCATCGTCGGACTCCTCGGCCACCCGCCGGACGAGTTCCACGAGGACCAGATCGACCCGCTCTTCGGCACCCCGATCGGCTCCTGGGGCGGCGTCAGCTCCGACTTCCTCTTCGGAGTCGAGCCCGTCAACGGACGCGACGTCTTCAGCCGCATCGTCTACGGCGCCCGGATCTCGCTGCTCGTGGCCTTCCTGGCGGCGGTCTTCGCCGTCGTCCTCGGCACGGTCCTCGGCATCATCGCCGGCTACTTCGGCGGCTGGATCGACGCGGTGCTCAGCCGGGTCATGGACGTGATGCTCGCCTTCCCGCAGCTGCTCTTCACGATCGCCCTGGTCTCCGTCCTGCCGAACGAACTCCTCGGCCTCGACGGCTCCGGCGTCCGCATCGCCGCCCTGGTGGTCGTGATCGGCTTCTTCGGCTGGCCGTACGTGGGCCGCATCGTCCGCGGCCAGACCCTCTCGCTGCGCAACCGCGAGTACGTCGAGGCCGCCCAGAGCCTCGGCGCCGGCCGCCTCTACATCCTGCGCCGCGAGCTGCTGCCCAACCTGATCGCCCCGATCACGGTCTACGCGACCCTCATGATCCCCACCAACATCCTCACCGAAGCGGCGCTCAGCTTCCTCGGCGCGGGTGTGAAGCCGCCCACGGCTTCCTGGGGACAGATGCTGTCGACGGCCATCACCACCTACGAGGCGGATCCCCTCTTCATGGTGATCCCCGGCCTCGCGATCTTCATCACCGTTCTGGCGTTCAACCTCTTCGGCGACGGCGTGCGTGACGCGCTCGACCCGAAGGGCTCCCGCTGACCGTTCGCCGACGACCCGATAGACCCGCCCCTGCCGCTGTCGACAGGAGGCTCATCCCCACATGGCGGACCGCCATATCGGCCGCCACTATCCCGGAGGTTGCGAGACCCATGACTCTGATGAGCTCTCAGAGGCGCAGAATCGCCGCGGGCGCGCTGCTCGCGGCGGCCACGATGGTCGTCACCACCGCCTGCGGCGGCGGCGGCGAGAGTGGCGGCGACAAGGGCAAGGGCGGTGCGGCCGGCTTCAACGCCGGTGTGAACAAGGTCGCCAACGCCTCCGACAAGAAGGGCGGCGAGCTGAAGTTCATCGGCTCGCAGGACGCGGACTTCTGGGACCCGCAGCGCGGCTACTACGGCTTCGTGTGGGACTTCGCCCGCTACTACACGCGCCAGCTGGTGACCTTCAAGGCGGAGCCCGGCGCGGCCTCCACGGAGCTCGTCTCCGACCTCGCCACCGACACCGGCAAGGTCTCGGCCGACGGCCTCACCTACACCTTCACGCTGAAGGACGGGGTGACCTGGGAGGACGGCAAGCCGATCACCTCCAAGGACATCAAGTACGGCATCGAGCGCATCTGGGCCCAGGACGTCCTCTCCGGCGGCCCGATCTACCTCCAGCAGGTCCTCGACCCCAAGAACGAGTACAAGGGTCCCTACAAGGACACCTCCGCGGACAAGCTCGGCCTCAAGGCGATCGAGACCCCGGACGACAAGACCATCGTCTTCAAGCTGCCGGTCGCCAACGGTGACTTCCTGCAGATGCTGGCCATGCCCGCCGCGTCCCCGGTCCGCCAGGACAAGGACACCAAGGCCAAGTACACCCTGAAGCCGTTCTCGTCCGGCCCGTACAAGTGGGAGTCCTACACTCCCAACAAGTCCCTCAAGCTTGTCCGCAACGACAAGTGGGACGCCAAGAGCGACACCGTTCGCAAGGCGCTCCCGGACAAGATCAGCGTCACGTTCACCACGAACGCCGACGACATGGACAACCGTCTGGTCGAGGGCGAGTACGACCTCGACATCAACGCGACGGGTGTCGGCGCCGCCGCCCGCCAGAAGGTGCTCCAGCAGCACAAGGGCAACGTCGACAACCCGCAGACGGGCTTCATCCGTTACGCGGTCTTCCCGCAGACGGTCATCCCCAACATCGAGTGCCGCAAGGCCATCATCTACGCGGCCGACTCCAAGTCCCTGCAGACCGCCCGTGGTGGCCCGCAGGCCGGTGGCGACATCGCCTCCAACATGCTGCCGCCGGCGCTCAAGGGTGCCGACGCCAAGGCCGACCCGTACGGCAAGCTCGGTGGCGCGCCGGACCTCGCCAAGGCGAAGGAGGCCCTGAAGAAGTGCGGTAAGCCGGACGGCTTCAAGACCACCATCGCGGTCCGCAACAACAAGAAGATCGAGATCGCGACCGCCGAGTCCCTCCAGCAGTCGCTGAAGGCCGTCGGCATCGAGGCCCAGATCGACCAGTTCGACGGCGCCCAGACCTCCGGCATCATCGGTTCGCCGAAGGTCGTCAAGGACAAGGGCTACGGCATCATCATCATGGGCTGGGGCGCCGACTTCCCGACCGGACAGGGCTTCCTCCAGCCGCTGGTCGACGGCCGCTTCATCCTCCAGAGCGGTAACAACAACTTCTCCGAGCTGAACGACCCGGCCGTCAACGGCCTGTTCGACCAGGCGCTGAAGGAGACCGACCCGACCAAGGCCGGCGAGCTCTACAAGCAGATCAACACCAAGGTCTCCGAGGCCGCGGTCTACCTGCCCTTCACCCACGAGAAGAACATCATCTGGCGCAGCTCCCGCCTGACCAACGTGTACACGGCGGACGCCTACAACGGCCGCTACGACTACGCGTCGCTCGGCGTCATCAAGTAATCCGCTCCGCTTCACCGGCGCACCACCCGCCGCCAGGTCCGAAGGGCAGGTGATGGCCGAGGGCGGCGGCCGGGGGACCCGATCGGGTCCCCCGGCCGCCGACCGGCCGACCGCATGCTTGCATACATAGTCCGACGGCTCTTCGCAGTCGTCGCGATGCTGCTCGTCGTCACCCTCGTGACGCTCAGCATCTTCTTCCTCATCCCCAAGATGACCGGCAGTGACCCTGCCGCGATGTTCGTCGGCAAGCAGGCGGATCCGGCTGCCATCGAGGCCGTCCGGCAGAAGCTGGGTCTGGACGAGCCGATCCTGGTGCAGTTCTGGCACTTCGTGTCCGGCATCTTCGTCGGTCGTGACTACACCGGCGGTGGCGACTCCATCCACTGCGCGGCGCCCTGCTTCGGCTACTCGTTCCGCAGTGAGCAGGACGTCTGGTCGATGCTGGTCGAGGCCTTCCCCGTCACTCTCTCCATGGTGGTCGGCGCCGCCGTGCTGTGGCTGGTCCTGGGCGTCTCCACGGGTGTCGTCTCCGCGCTCAAGCGGGGCACGATCGTCGACCGCGTGGCGATGATCACGGCCCTCTCCGGCGTCTCGCTCCCCATCTTCTTCACCGCCATGCTGGCGATGCTCGTCTTCCGCACCCAACTGGACTGGGTCGACGCCACGTACGTGCCGCTCTCCGAATCCTTCGGCGGCTGGTTCGGCGGCCTGCTGCTGCCCTGGGTGACGCTCGCCTTCCTGTACGCGGCGATGTACGCGCGGCTCACCCGCGCCACCATGCTGGAGGTCCTCGGCGAGGACTACATCCGCACCGCGCGGGCCAAGGGCCTTCCGGAGTCCGTCGTGCTGGGCAAGCACGCCATGCGCTCCACCATGACCCCCATCCTGACCATCTTCGGCATGGACCTCGGCGCCCTCGTCGGCGGCGCGATCCTGACCGAGACCGCGTTCAGCCTCCACGGCCTGGGCGCCCTGGCCATCCGGGGCGTGAACGAGCGCGACCTGCCGCTCATCCTGGCCGTCACGCTCATCACCGCCGCGTGCGTCGTCATCGCGAACCTCGTGGTGGACCTGCTGTACGCGGTGATCGACCCCCGAGTGAGGCTCGCATGACGGACAAGCTGACGAAGACCGGCGCCGCCGTGGCGGAGCCGGTCGAGTCCGGGAAGAACGCGCCGTCCGACGCCTTCCTCGACGTCCGCGACCTGAAGATCCACTTCCCGACCGACGACGGTCTGGTCAAGTCGGTCGACGGGCTCAGCTTCCAGCTGGAGAAGGGCAAGACCCTCGGCATCGTGGGCGAGTCCGGCTCCGGCAAGTCGGTGACCTCGCTCGGCATCATGGGCCTGCACACCGTCGGCCAGTACGGCCGGCAGAAGGCCCGCATCTCCGGCGAGATCTGGCTGAACGGGCGCGAGCTGCTCTCGGCCGACCCGGACGAGGTCCGGAAGATGCGTGGCCAGGAGATGGCCATGATCTTCCAGGATCCGCTGTCCGCGATGCACCCGTACTACACGGTCGGCCACCAGATCGTGGAGGCGTACCGCGTCCACCACCCCGTCGACAAGAAGACGGCGCGCAAGCGGGCCGTCGAACTCCTCGACCGGGTCGGGATCCCCGAGCCCGCCAAGCGGTTCGACAACTACCCGCACGAGTTCTCCGGCGGTATGCGCCAGCGCGCGATGATCGCCATGGCGCTCGTCAACAACCCGTCGCTGCTCATCGCCGACGAGCCGACCACCGCGCTCGACGTGACCGTGCAGGCCCAGATCCTCGACCTGATGCGGGACCTCCAGAAGGAGTTCGGCTCCGCGGTCGTCATCATCACCCACGACCTCGGCGTCGTCGCCGAGCTCGCCGACGACATCCTCGTCATGTACGGCGGGCGCTGCGTCGAACGCGGACCGGCCGAGTCCGTCTTCTACGAGCCGCAGCACCCCTACACCTGGGGCCTGCTCGGCTCGATGCCGAGGATCGACCGCGACCAGACCGAGCGGCTCATCCCGGTCAAGGGCAACCCGCCCAGCCTCATCAACATCCCGAGCGGCTGCGCCTTCAACCCCCGCTGCCCGTACGCGGACGTCCCCAAGGGCGGCATCACGCGCACCCAGCGACCGGAGCTGGCGCCGGCCGGGGACCGCCACTTCTCGGCGTGCCACATGCCGCAGGAGGAGCGGACCCGTATCTGGACCGAAGAGATTGCGCCGAAACTGTGAGCGAGACCATGGAACCCCTCCTCAAGGTCACCGGCCTGAAGAAGCACTTCCCCATCAAGAAGGGGCTTCTCCAGCGCCAGACCGGCGCCGTCAAGGCGGTCGACGGGATCGACTTCGAGGTCCTGCCCGGTGAGACCCTCGGCGTCGTCGGCGAGTCCGGCTGCGGCAAGTCCACGATGGGCCGGCTCATCACCCGGCTGCTCGAACCGACCGGCGGCACGGTCGAGTTCCAGGGCACGGACATCTCCCACCTCGGTGTGGGCGGGATGCGTCCGTTCCGCCGGGACATCCAGATGATCTTCCAGGACCCGTACGGCTCGCTGAACCCGCGCCACACGGTCGGCACGATCGTCTCGGCGCCCTTCAAGCTCCAGGGCGTGGAGCCCGAGGGCGGCGTCAAGAAGGAGGTCCAGCGCCTGCTCGGCCTGGTCGGCCTCAACCCGGAGCACTACAACCGCTACCCGCACGAGTTCTCCGGCGGTCAGCGCCAGCGCATCGGCATCGCCCGCGCGCTGGCCCTGAAGCCGAAGCTCGTGGTGGCGGACGAGCCGGTCTCGGCCCTGGACGTCTCCATCCAGGCCCAGGTGGTCAACCTCCTGGACGACCTCCAGCAGGAGCTCGGCCTCACGTACGTGATCATCGCCCACGACCTGTCGGTCATCCGGCACGTCTCGGACCGCATCGCGGTCATGTACCTGGGCAAGATCGTGGAGCTCGCGGACCGCAAGTCCCTGTACGAGAACCCGATGCACCCGTACACCCGCGCCCTCATGTCGGCGGTCCCGATCCCGGACCCCCGCCGGCGGGGCGCGAAGAGCGACCGCATCCTTCTGACGGGCGACGTCCCGTCCCCGATCGCCCCGCCGCCGGGCTGCCGCTTCAACACCCGCTGCTGGAAGGCCACGGACGTCTGCAGGACCGACGAGCCCCCACTCGTGGAACTCCGGCCCGGCCAGCGGGTGGCCTGCCACCACCCGGAGAACGCGGAGTCCCTGACGATCCCCGCCGCGAGGCAGTCGGTGGAGATCACGAAGGCGCCGGAGCCCCTGGCGAAGGAGACCGCCTCCGAGAAGGAGACTCCGGCCGCACCACAGACGCCGGCCGAGAAGGAGACTCCGGCCGAGCCGGAGGCGTCCGGGCCGGCCGCCGCCGAGGACGACGCGCCGAAGGCGTGACGCGGGGAGGCCCCCGGTGCCCAAGGGCACCGGGGGCCTCGTCGTGCGGGGAGCCCGCGCGGCCGCCGCCGGAACTACCGGGACAATGGGTCGGTGCTCCACGACCTGTTCACCCCCTCCGTCCAACACGCCCTCGACCTCGTCGGCATCTTCGTCTTCGCCATCTCCGGCGCACTCCTCGCCGTCCGCAAGAACTTCGACGTCTTCGGCATCGCCGTCCTCGCCGAGGTCACCGCCCTCGGCGGGGGTCTCTTCCGCGACCTGGTCATCGGCGCCGTTCCTCCCGCCGCCTTCACCGACCTCGGCTACTTCCTGATGCCGCTGATCGCCGCGGGGCTCGTCTTCTTCCTCCACCCCGAGGTCGAGCGCACCCAGACCGCGGTCAACGTCTTCGACGCCGCCGGCCTGGGCCTCTTCTGTGTGACCGGTACGACGAAGGCGTACGACTACGGCCTCGGCCTCACCTCCTCCGCCGCGCTGGGTCTCGCGACGGCCGTCGGTGGTGGTGTCCTGCGGGACGTGCTCGCGAACGAGGTGCCGTCGCTGCTGCGCTGGGACCGGGACCTGTACGCCGTCCCGGCGATCGTCGGCGCCGCGATGGTCGCCCTCTGCATCCGCTTCGACATGCTCAACGCGTGGACCAGCGGCACCGCCGTCCTCACCGCCTTCGTGCTCCGGCTGTTCGCGATGCGCTACCACTGGCGCGCGCCGCGCGCCTGGAACCGGCGGTCGTCCGCCCGCGAGGCGCCCGAAAAAGCTACCGCTCAGTAGGTTTCTGGGGTACCGTCGGAAGCATGAGCACGAGCATCGAGACCAGGCTCGCGACGAGCGAGTTCGACCGCGACACCGCCGTGACCCTCCGGGAGCCCGGTGTCTACGACGCCGACCTCTCCGCCGGGTGGACCATCATCCAGGCGGTCAACGGCGGCTACCTCCTCGCTCTCCTCGGCCGCGCGCTCGGCGACCACCTGCCGCACCCCGACCCGTTCACGATCTCGGCGCACTACCTCACGCCGTCCGTGCCGGGCCCCGCGGTGATCAGGACGGAGACCGTCCGCACCGGCCGGACGCTCTCCACCGGCCAGGCCTCCCTCTTCCAGTACGCGGAGGACGGCACCGAGGTCGAGCGGATCCGGGTCCTCGCCTCGTACGGCAGCCTCGACGCGCTCCCCGACGACGTCCGCACGACCGCGACGCCCCCGGCGATGGCCGCCATCGAGAACTGCTTCTCCGCTGCGGACGGCCCGACCCCGCAGATCCCCGGCTCCTCCGCCATCGCCGACCGGCTCGACCTCCGGCTCGACCCGGCCTGTGTCGGCTGGGCGATCGGCGCGCCGTCGGGGAAGGGCGAGATGCGGGCCTGGTTCGGCCTCGCGGACGGCCGTGAGCCCGACGCGCTGTCGCTGCTCCTGACGGTCGACGCCCTGCCGCCGACCTCCTTCGAGCTGGGCCTCAAGGGCTGGACCCCGACCGTCGAGCTCACCACCCACATCCGCTGCCGTCCGGCCCCCGGCCCGCTGCGGGTCTCCATCACCACCCGCAACCTGGCCGGCGGCTTCCTGGAGGAGGACGCGGAGGTCTGGGACAGCGCCGACCGCCTGGTGGCCCAGTCCCGCCAGCTGGCCCGCGCACCCCGGGGCTGACCCTCCGAGGACCGGGTCCCGGGACGGGGCCCGGCCGCCCGGCTCCCGATGCGGGCGACCGGGCGAGGTTCTCCGCGCGACCCGGCTCCCGATCCGGGCCCGGTCCCGGGTTCCGTACGAATCGGCCCCGAGTCTCCGCACGGCCCGGTCCCGGGTCTCGGCGCGGTCTGGCCCCGGGTCCCGCGCCACCCGGTCCCGGGTCTCCGCACGCGGTCCGGTCCCGGTACTCCGCACGGCCCGGCCCCGGGCCGCGGCAGCCCCCGGCACAGCGTCGCCGGGCGCGTAATCCGGCCACCCGCCGGGGCAGCCGCCACGGGCTCGTAGAATCGACCCACCATGGCTTACCTCGACCACGCCGCGACCACGCCCATGCTGCCCGAGGCGATCGAGGCGATGACCGCCCACCTCGCCGTCACGGGCAACGCCTCCTCCCTGCACGCCGCCGGACGGCGGGCCCGGCGGACCGTCGAGGAAGGGCGCGAGACGCTCGCCGCCGCGCTCGGCGCGCGGCCGAGCGAGGTCGTCTTCACCTCCGGCGGCACCGAGGCCGACAACCTCGCCGTGAAGGGCCTCTACTGGGCCCGCCGCGACGCCGACCCCCGCCGCACCCGTGTCCTGGCCAGTCCCGTCGAGCACCACGCGGTGCTCGACGCCGTGGACTGGCTCGCGAGCCACGAGGGCGCCGACGTCGAGTACCTCCCGGTCGACCGCTACGGCCGGGTGCACCCCGAGACCCTGCGCGAGGCGATCGCACGGGACCCCGAGTCCGTCGCCCTCGCCACCGTCATGTGGGCGAACAACGAGATCGGCACCGTCCTGCCGATCCGTGAACTCGCCGACGTGGCAGCCGAGTTCGGCGTCCCGCTGCACGCCGACGCCGTCCAGGCCGTCGGCCAGGTCCCCGTGGACTTCGCCGCCTCCGGGCTCGCCGCGATGACCGTCTCCGGCCACAAGATCGGCGGCCCCTACGGCATCGGCGCCCTGCTCCTGGGCCGCGAGCACACCCCCGTACCCGTCCTGCACGGCGGCGGCCAGGAGCGGCACGTCCGCTCCGGCACCCTCGACGTGCCGGCCGTCGCCGCCTTCGCGGTCGCCGCCCGGCTCGCCACCGAACGGCGCGAGGAGTTCGCCCGCGAGATCGGCGCGCTGCGCGACGAGCTCGTGACCACCGTCCGGGCGCTCGTCCCCGACGCGATCCTCGGCGGCGACCCCGTCGAGCGGCTCCCCGCCAACGCCCACTTCACCTTCCCCGGCTGCGAGGGCGACTCCCTGCTCCTGCTGCTCGACGCCGCCGGTATCGCCTGCTCCACCGGTTCCGCCTGCACCGCCGGCATCGCCCAGCCCAGCCATGTGCTGCTGGCCACCGGCACCGATCCGGACCTGGCCCGGGGCACCCTCCGCTTCTCGCTGGGCCACACGTCCACCAAGGAGGACGTCGCGGCGGTCGCGGAGGCGATCGGCCCGGCGGTGGAACGGGCGAGGACCGCGGGCCTCAGCTGACGCCCGCCGCCCGCCCGAGGGCACTCAGGCGAGTGCCTTCGGCACCTCCCGCACCAGCTTCAGATAGCGGTCCCAGTCCCAGTGCGGACCGGGATCGGTGTGGTCGGTCCCCTCGACCTCCACGTGCCCGATGATGTGCTCCCGGTCCACGGGTATCCCGTACCGGGCGCATATGTCGGCCGTCAGCCGCGCCGACCCCGCGTACATCGCCGCCGTGAAGTCCTGCGGCCGGTCGACGAAGCCCTCGTGCTCGATGCCGATGCTCCGCTCGTTCATGTCGCGGCTCCCGGCGTGGAAGGCGACGTCGAGCTCCCTGATCATCTGCGCCACATGCCCGTCCTTGCGGACCACGTAGTGCGCCGCGGCCCCGTGCCCCGGGTCCTTGAAGACCTTCAGCGCGGTCGCGTAGCTGCCCTGGACGACATGGATCACGACCCGGTCGATCCGGTAGTCGTCGGGCCGGTCGGCACGCCGCCAGTTCGCCCGCGACGCCGAGGTCCACTCGGCGGCCCGGTGGTCGAGCTCACCCTCGACCCGTTTCTTCTCCATCCCCGGCAGCCGCCACCAGGCGCGCGCCAGCTCGTCCCTGGCCAACGCGGCCGTGCCCAGGACGGCGACCCCGCCGCCCAGCAGCACCGCGCGCCGCCCCACCCGCCTGTCCGAACCCTTCGACCTGCTCCCCATGCCCCCCAGAACGCTCGGTACCGCGACTGTGGTTCCCGGCGCCCCGTACCCTGGTAGGGCTATGACTCAGACTCCGCCCCAGCGCCCCCTCACGCGTCCCCTCCGGGTTCTCGCCGCCATGTCCGGCGGAGTGGACTCCGCCGTCGCCGCCGCCCGTGCCGCCGAGGCGGGTCACGACGTCACGGGCGTGCACCTCGCCCTCTCCGCGAACCCGCAGTCCTTCCGTACGGGAGCACGCGGCTGCTGCACGATCGAGGACTCCCGTGACGCACGCCGGGCGGCCGACGTCATCGGCATCCCGTTCTACGTGTGGGACCTCGCCGAGCGGTTCCGCGAGGACGTCGTGGACGACTTCGTCGCGGAGTACGAGGCCGGCCGCACCCCCAACCCGTGCCTGCGCTGCAACGAGAAGATCAAGTTCGCGGCGCTGCTCGACAAGGCGCTCGCCCTCGGCTTCGACGCGGTCTGCACGGGCCACTACGCGACGGTCGTCCTGAACGAGGACGGCACCCGCGAGCTGCACCGCGCCTCGGACATGGCCAAGGACCAGTCGTACGTGCTCGGTGTGCTCGACGAGAAGCAGCTCGCGCACGCGATGTTCCCGCTGGGCGACACGCTCACCACCAAGGACGAGATCCGGGCGGAGGCCGAGCGCCGCGGGCTCGCGGTCGCGAAGAAGCCCGACAGCCACGACATCTGCTTCATCGCCGACGGCGACACCCAGGGCTTCCTCGCCTCCCGGCTGGGCAAGGCGGAGGGCGACATCGTCGACGAGGCGGGGACGAAGGTCGGCACCCACGAGGGCGCGTACGGCTTCACCATCGGCCAGCGCAAGGGCCTGCGGATCGGCCACCCGGCCGCGGACGGCAAGCCCCGCTACGTCCTGGACATCTCGCCGGTGAACAACACGGTCACGGTCGGCCCCGTCGAGGCGCTCGACGTCACCGGTCTCACCGCGATCAAGCCCCGCTGGTGCGGAACCGCCCCGGAGGGCGAGGGCCGCTACACGGCGCAGCTCCGCGCCCACGGCGGGGAGACCGAGGTGACCGCCTCCCTGACGGACGGAGAGCTCACGGTCTCCTTCGCCGAACCGGTCCGCGGAGTCGCCCCCGGCCAGGCGATCGTGCTGTACGACGGCACGCGCGTGGTGGGCTCGGCCACGATCGCGACGACGTCCCGCCGCGCGACGGCGACGGCGTAACCACCCGGCCGGTCCTTCAGGCCCCGGCCCCGCCGGCCCCGCCCCCGCCCCTCAGGCCGCCTCCGCGGTCTCCCGGTCCTCCGTGAGGAAGTCCTCCAGGACCGGGGCCAGGACGTGGGGGGCCACCTCGTGCGTCTGACCCGTGAGGGTGCGGTGCCGGGCCCGGGGGAGGGCCGCCGTCAGGGCGAGCGCCGCCCGCCGGGTCCACGCCGGGCTCGCGCCCCCGTCGACCACCAGCACGCGCGCGTGGACCCGGGCGAGCAGCCGCTCCGGCACCGTCCCGTCGCCGAGGACCGCGAGGTCGTACGCGAGGGTGTGCGCCAGCTCCGCGACCCCGGGCCGCAGTTCCGTGGCCCCGGGCCGCGGCCCCGAGGCCGCCGTCGGGTCCGCGAGGAACAGATCGAGCGCCGCGAGCGGACGCCCCTCGCCGAGCAGGACCCCCACCTGCCGCCGCCGTTCCGCGGCCTCCGCCGAGTAGGGCGGCTCGTACGCCGCCACCGCCCCCGCCTCCAGCCCGGCCGCCACCGCGGCCAGCGCGAGCGCACCCCCCGTCCCCTCCCCGTACAGGGCCGACCCGGCCCCCGCCTCCCCGACCACCGCGGCCAGGTCCTCGATCTCCCGCTCCACCGCGTACGGCCCGGTGTCGCCGCTTCCGCCGCGCCCCCTCCGGTCGTACGCCACGACCGAGAAGCGGCGGGCGAGCAGCCCGCCCAGCGCCCGCCCGCCCGCGGCCGTTCCCAGGGCGCCGCTCACCAGGACGAGCGGCGGCCCCTCCCCGTACCGCTCGTACGCGATCGGCGTCCCGTCCCGCGACGTGACGCGTCCCCCGACCCTGCCCGGCGTGTTGCTCACCTCATCCATGGCAGGTGAGACCGGACCCGCCGCCGGAACTCATCGCCGCACGGCGGGATTTCCCGGAGAGAACTCCGGGCGGGACGGAAGCCCCTGGTCAGGGCCTACGGTGGGGTCATGAACATCTGTGTCTTCCTCTCCGCGGCCGACCTCGACGAGCGCTACACGGCCCCCGCCCGCGACTTCGCCCGGCTCCTCGGCAAGGCGGGCCACACCCTGGTCTGGGGCGGCTCCGACACCGGTCTGATGAAGGTCGTCGCGGACGGCGTCGAGGAGGCCGGCGGCCGACTCGTGGGCGTCTCCGTCGACTTCCTCGCCCACAAGGCCCGTCCGAACGCCGACCAGATGGTCGTCGCGAAGGACCTGGCCGAGCGCAAGGCCCTCCTCCTCGCCAAGTCCGACGCCGTGGTGATCATGGTCGGCGGCGCCGGCACCCTCGACGAGGCCACCGAGATCCTGGAGCTGAAGAAGCACGGGAAGCACACCAAGCCGGTGGTCCTCCTCAACACGGCGGGCTTCTACGACGGCCTGAAGACCCAGTTCCGCCGCATGGACGAGGAGGGCTTCCTCCCGATCCCCCTCGCCGACCTCGTCCTGTTCGCCGACGACGCCCCGACGGCCCTGGCATATCTGGAGTCGTCCGTACTCTGAGTGCGCTGACGTACCGTCTGCTTTCGCAATGTGCGCACGGATGCTCTTGTCACGGTGATTCCACCCTGCTACGGCAGCGGGCTCTTTCCTCCTGCGGATCCCGTTCCCGATCGCGTATACGGGAGCGAACTGCGTTAGCGTCTCGAGGCGCGGAAACGGAACGCAGACGTAGACGGGGGAGCCGTGTCCTACTCGGAGCGCTGGCAGGAGCTGTTCGGGCCGACCGACGGCGGGGCGACGATGACACTCGCCTCGACGGCCCCGGGACCGGGGAACGGCGGGGGCGGTACCGGGAGCCTCAAGCACAGCGGCGGCCCCTGGACCAGCGCCTCCGGTACCGCGGGCGAGCTCCGCACCAGCACCGAGACGAGCCGCTCGGCGCTCGGCCCGGGGCACGAGGGCGTCGAGGCCGGGGCCGCGGGCCTCACCTCCGTCGCGGCCCTCAAGGGCGTGCTGACATCCTGGGAGGAACGCCTCCAGGCGGTACGGGACGAGTGCGAGCAGCTCAAGGGGCCGCTCCGCGCGGTCGCCGAGGAGATGGGCGAGACCGAGACCGCGATCGGAAACTCATTCAAGGGAGCCGACGGCGGCGGCAAGGCCGGTGAGAGGCGATGACCGGAACCCTCACCTGGCAGCTGCTGCGCGACCTCAAGACCTCCGAGTTCACGGAGGCCGGCGACACCTGGCACGAGGTCTCCAACCGCTCGGACTCCGACCGCGTACGGGTCGACCGCGCGATGTCCGCGAAGCTCCGCGAGACCCAGGAGAGCGAGTCGGCGGAGGCGGCCCTCGGCAGGCTCCAGCGACTCAGCCGCAACTTCCATTACCTGCACAGCGAGTGCGGGCTCGTCCGCACGGCCCTCAACGGCCTCGCCGCCGACCTCGCAGAACCGCAGAACCAGTTGAAGCAGGCCCTCGCGGAGGCCGCGGCGCTGAAGTTCACCGTCAACGCCGATGGCTCCGTCACCTTCCCGGCCACCGAGGTCGCGGACCTCACCGGGGCGACGAAGGAGGCCCCGGGCAGTAGCGTCCGGGGCAGCTCCCGCCTTCCCCTGGAACCTCCGGGCTTCGGCGCCCAGGGGTCGTCGCCGCTGTACCCCGGCCACAGTTTCGTCAAGCCGCTCAACCCGAACGCGGCCAAGGCGCAGGACATCGCCGACCGGGTCGCCCGAGCCGTCCGCTCGGCGGCCGAGATCGACGCCCGGTACGCGAGCACCCTCAGCGGCCTCAGGGCGGAAAAGGGGCTCGACGTCACCGCGGCCACGCTGAAGGACATCGCCCGGGACACCGCCGACGTCCGCTCCACCGCCGGAACGCACCTCGGCGCCGGCGTTCCGGAGGACAAGTCGCCCGCCGAGCGCAAGAAGTGGTGGGACGGCCTGACGGACGAGCAGCGGCAGGAGTACCTGGAGATCGCCCCCGATCTGGTCGGCGGCCTGGACGGCATCCCGGCGGCCGCGCGGGACGAGGCGAACCGCACCTACCTGCCGCTCCTCATCGAGGAGCTGGCGCGCAGGGACGACGGCGACTCCGAGACCAAACTCAACGCGCTCCGGATGATCCAGGACAAGCTGAACAAGCCCAGCGACCCGCCGATGTACCTGCTGGGCATCGGGGACGAGGGCAACGGACGCGCGATCGTCTCGTACGGCAACCCCGACACCTCGAGGAACGTCTCGGCATACGTGCCGGGCTTCCGCACCAAGCTGAACGACGAGTTCGTCGACGACACGATGACGCGCGCCCAGGACACGGCCCTGGGGGCGCGCAGTGTCGATCCTTCCAGTGCGTCCATCATTTGGCTGGGCTACGACGCACCACAGCTCGCGGACGTGGCGACCACCGGTGACGCGGAGCGGGGCGGCCGGGCGTACAACCAGTTCATGTCGGGGCTCGCGACGACCAACGAGAACAAGGATCCCCACCTGACGGCGATCGGCCACTCCTACGGTTCGCTCACCGTGGGATCGGCGGCCGAGCAGTCGGGCGGGATCCCGGGCGTCGACGACATCATTCTGGTCGGCAGCCCCGGTGTCGGTGTCGACAGGGCAGAGGACCTGGGAGTGGGGCGCGACCATGTCTTCGTCGGTTCCGCCGACAACGACCTGGTCACCAAGATGCCGTCGAACCAGCAGACCGGGGCCGGCTTCGCCGGTGGCCTCGTCGGAGCGCCCCTCGGCCCGCTCGGCATGGCCGCGGGCGCGTACATCGCCGGCGACGTGGCGGACCAGGGCGACGACGACCTGCGCTTCGGCAAGGACCCTGCGAGCGAGGCCTTCGGCGGTCGGCGCTTCCTGGTCGACGACGGGCCCCACCCCGTAGGTGACCTGGGACTCATGGACGCCCACTCGCAGTACTTCACGCCGACCCTCGACTCGAATTCGGCGGGCAACATCGCCAGGATCGTCGGCGGCAGGCCCGGCGAGATCAGTACGGAGGAGCATCGATGAAGGGACTGGGACGGGCGGCACGGATCGCTCTCCCCGTCATCACGGCGGGTGCGGTTCTCGCGGGGTGTGGAGCTCCGAGTGGTGAAGGAGGCACGGCGGACATGAACATGCAGGAGTCGGCGGAGCGCGCGGACGCGATGCTGGACGCGACGATGGGTGCCGTCGCACCGGAGGTCCAGTGGGACCACGGCACGACCACGAGCGGCAGTTGCCATCTGACGCGACGCCGCGCGGTGACCACCATCATCTCCGAGCAGAGGCGGGGCAACTTCCTCGGAGTGATCGAGCGGTTCTGGAAGAAGTCCGGCTACGTGATCACCGGAGTGAACCAGAGCCGGGAGATGCCGGCCGTCCACGCGCGTACGCCCGACGGCTTTCAGCTGGCGCTGAACGTGGGCTACAAGGGCCAGGCGTTCTTCGACGTCATCACGCCGTGCGTCGAGCGCTCCGAGGTCGCCGAGCCCACCTCCCGGCCCAACGGCCCCGCCTACCCCCTCGGCAAGATCCCCACGCCCAACGTCCGCTCCGACTTCTGGTCCGCCACGGCGCCCGCCCCCGCCCCCTCCTCCTGAGCATGGATGGGAGCATGGCTCCCATGGCTACACATGTGATCACCGGAGCCGGCTCGGGCATCGGCGCGGCCGTCGCGCGCCGCCTTCACGCGCGCGGGGACCAGCTCGTGCTGCACGCGCGCGACGCGGGGCGCGCCAAGGAACTCGCCGCGCAGTTCCCCGGGGCCCGGACGCTCGTCGGGGACCTCGCCGACCCGGACCGGCTGTCCTGGGCGTTCTCGCACCAGAGCATGCCCGAGCAGGTGGACACCCTGCTGCACATCGCGGGTGTCGTCGACCTCGGGCCGGTCGGGGACCTCACCCCGAAGACCTGGCACCACCAGCTCAACGTCAACCTCGTCGCCCCGGCCGAGCTGACCCGGCACCTCCTGCCCCAGCTGCGGGTCTCCCAGGGTCACGTCGTCTTCGTGAACTCGGGCGCCGGCCTCAACGCGCACGCCGAGTGGGGCGCGTACGCCGCCTCCAAGCACGGACTCAAGGCCCTTGCCGACGCCCTGCGCCACGAGGAGCACGCCAACGGGGTGCGGGTGACCTCGGTCTACCCGGGCCGCACCGCGAGCCCCATGCAGGCCAAGGTCCACGCCCAGGAGGGCAAGGAGTACGACCCGTCGAAGTGGATCGACCCCGAGTCGGTGGCCACGGCGATCCTCACCGCCGTCGACCTCCCGCGCGACGCGGAGATCAACGACCTCACCGTGCGTCCGGGACGCCAGGCATGAGCGAGTCTCGGGAAGAGGGCGACCGCGGCCTCTGGGGGTCCGCCACCGGCGTCGGCTCCATGCCGGGCGGTGACGCCCGGGAGACCGCCAAGGCCGTCACCGGGTCCTTCGAGGACTTCCCGTTCCTCGCGGAGCTGCCCGCCCGGGGCCCCGGCGCCGACATGATCGGCCGGACCATCGGGATGCTCGTCGACTTCTACGCGCACGTGGAGCCGAGCGGCTGGCGGATCAGCGACCGGCCCGGCCGGGACACCAAGCGGGCCCGCTCCTGGATGGGCGAGGACCTGGACGCCCTGGAGGAGTTCACCCAGGGGTACGAGGGACCGCTCAAGGTGCAGGCCGTGGGTCCGTGGACGCTCGCCGCCGCCCTGGAACTGCGCGGCGGCGAGGCGGCCCTCGGGGACGCGGGAGCCTGTCGCGACCTGGTCGGCTCGCTCGCCGAGGGGCTCCACGAACACCTCGCGGAGCTGCGCAAGCGGATCCCGGGGGCGAAGACCGTCCTCCAGCTCGACGAGCCCTCGCTCACCGCGGTCCTGCGCGGCCACGTCCGTACCGCCAGCGGCTACCGCACCTACCGGGCCGTCGACCGGCAGGTGGTGGAGAGCGCCCTGCGCGAGGTGATCGCGGTCCACGACGGACCGGTGATCGTGCACTCCTGCGCCCCCGACGTCCCGTTCGCACTGCTTCGCCGGGCCGGTGTCGCGGGCGTCTCGTTCGACTTCTCCCTGCTCACCGAGCGTGACGAGGAGTCGATCGGTGAGGCCGTGGAGGCGGGCACCAAGCTCTTCGCCGGTGTGGTGGCGTCCACTGACGGCCCGTTGTCGGACCCGGGCGGTAGCGTCATGGGTGTCAGGACGTTGTGGCGCAGGCTGGGGCTGAATCCGGGGACTCTCGCGGAGTCCGTGGTGGTCACCCCCACCTGCGGGCTCGCGGGCGCTTCGCCCGCCTACGCCCGTGCGGCGCTCGCCCACTGCGTCCGGGCGGCGACATCGCTGGCGGACAACCCAGAGTGACCGGGTTTCGAGGCACGGGAGGACGGACGAAGGTGGCAGTCGAACAGGGGGCCCTGCCCGCCGAGGCACGGGAGAAGCACGCCGACCTGGCCGAGCAGGTCGAGGCGCACCGCTTCCGGTACTACGTGAAGGACCAGCCGGTCATCAGCGACGGCGACTTCGACAAGCTCCTGCGCGCCCTGGAGGCGCTGGAGGAGGAGTACCCGGAGCTGCGCACGCCGGACTCGCCGACCCAGAAGGTCGCGGGGCAGTACGAGACCGAGTTCACCTCCGTCGAGCACCGCGAGCGGATGCTCTCCCTCGACAACGCCTTCGACGACGAGGAGCTGGCCACCTGGGCCGAGCGGGTCGCGCGGGACGTCGGCACCCCCGACTTCCACTACCTGTGCGAGCTCAAGGTCGACGGCCTCGCGGTCAACCTCACGTACGAGCACGGGCGGCTGACCCGGGCCGCCACCCGCGGCGACGGCCGCACCGGCGAGGACATCACGCCCAACGTGCGGACGATCGCCGACATCCCGGAGCGGCTGCACGGCGAGCGGATCCCGGAGCTCGTGGAGATCCGCGGCGAGGTCTACTTCCCGATGGAGGCCTTCGAGGGGCTCAACGCCCGCCTGGTGGAGGCCGGTGACAAGCCCTTCGCCAATCCGCGGAACGCGGCGGCGGGTTCGCTCCGTCAGAAGGACCCCAAGGTCACCGCCTCCCGGCCGCTCCACATGGTGGTCCACGGCATCGGCGCCCGCGAGGGCTTCGACATCGACTGTCTCTCCCACGCGTACGAGCTGCTGCGCGAGTGGGGCCTGCCCACCGCCCGGCACAACAAGGTGGTCGGCTCGCTCGGCGAGGTGCGGGAGTTCATCGCGTACTTCGGGGAGAACCGCCACTCCGTGGAGCACGAGATCGACGGCGTCGTCGTCAAGCTCGACGAGATCCCGCTCCAGGGCCGGCTGGGCTCCACGGCGCGCGCCCCGCGCTGGGCGATCGCCTGGAAGTACGCGCCGGAGGAGGTCAACACCAAGCTGATCGACATCAAGGTCGGCGTCGGCAGGACCGGGCGGGTCACTCCGTACGCGCAGGTGGAGCCGGTGACCGTGGCCGGCTCCGAGGTCGAGTTCGCCACCCTCCACAACCAGGAGGTGGTGAAGACCAAGGGCGTGCTGATCGGCGACACGGTCGTGCTGCGCAAGGCGGGCGATGTCATCCCGGAGATCCTCGGGCCGGTGGCCGACCTGCGGGACGGCAGCGAGCGGGAGTTCGTGATGCCCGCCGAGTGCCCGGAGTGCGGGACGGCACTGAAGCCGATGAAGGAGGGCGACATCGACCTCCGCTGCCCGAACGCCCGGACCTGCCCGGCCCAGCTGCGCGAGCGGCTGTTCTTCCTCGCCGGGCGGCAGTGCCTGGACATCGAGAACTTCGGCGCGGTGGCCGCGGCGGCGCTCACCCGCCCGCTGGAGCCGGCCGAACCGCCGCTGGTGGACGAGGGCGACCTCTTCGACCTCACCATCGAGCAGTTGCTGCCGATCAAGGCGTACGTCCTCGACCCGGACAGCGGACTGCCCAAGCGGGACCCGAAGACCGGCGAGGAGAAGATCGTCACGGTCTTCGCCAACCAGAAGGGCGAGCCGAAGAAGAACGCGCTGGCGATGCTGGAGAACATCGCGGCGGCGAAGACCCGCCCGCTGGCCCGCTTCATCAACGGGCTCTCCATCCGGCACGTGGGGCCGGTCGCGGCCGAGGCGCTGGCCCGTGAGTTCCGCTCGCTGGACCGGATCGAGCAGGCGAGCGAGGAAGAGCTGGCGGCCGTCGACGGGGTCGGCGGGATCATCGCGACCGCGGTGAAGCAGTGGTTCTCCGAGGAGTGGCACCGCGAGATCGTGCGCAAGTGGCGCGCGGCCGGGGTCGTTCTGGAGGACGAGGGCGCCGGGGAGGACGTGGGGCCGCGTCCGCTGGAGGGGCTCACGGTCGTGGTGACCGGCACCCTGGAGAAGTTCACCAGGGATGGCGCAAAAGAGTCGCTCCAGAGCCTCGGAGCGAAGGTGACCGGTTCCGTTTCGAAGAAGACCGCCTTCGTCGTGGTGGGTGAAAACCCTGGTTCGAAGTACGACAAGGCGATGCAGCTGAAGGTTCCGGTTCTGGACGAGGAGGGCTTCACGGTCCTGCTCGAACAGGGGCCCGAGGCCGCTCGGGAGGCCGCCGTACCCGTCGTCGAGTAGGTCCCGCCGCCCCTCTCGCGGACCCCGCGTGGCTCACCCGTTCGGCGCATACCAGATCGTTACGGGTGGCCTGGTCGCATTCGGGCAAGAGAGGGAGAGCGCTGCCCGTCGGAGCCCTCGGCGGCCTAGTGTGGTGACAGTGCGTCTTGTCCTGCACGGCCGCGCGGGGGTTCTGCCCGTCGTGGCGTCAGGACATCGGCCCCCGTGGCACGTGTAACGGCCGCCCTACGGCGGCCGCATGACGGACGGCCGCGGGCACGCGGCCCATGGCACACCGACGGCACCGCCGCCTGTGAGAGGGACGGGAATGGAACCGACCGAGAGCGCCGCCCCGGTCCCACGGCCGCAGGGCCGTGCGGCCCCCCTGGGCTTCACCTCCCGGCTGCCCGCAGTCGTGGTGGGCATCGCCGCCGTCGTACTCGTCGTCGGGCTCCAGCGAGCCCTGAGCACCGGCCACGGACTCTTCCCCGGCGAGGTCGCCGGCTGGTCCCTCGCCGTCCTCACCGGCCTCATCGTCGGCCATCTGGTCGCCCTCGGCCGCGACCGCTGGTGGGGCGGCACCGGTTCGGGCGCCGCCCTCACCCTCGCCGTCCTCCTGCTCTACGGCTGGGTGCCCGCAGGGCTCGTCTCGATGACCGTCGTCGCCCTGGTCGGCGCCGCCCGCCGGCACCGCTGGCGGCAGGGCCTGCTGCACGGCGCCGCCGACGTCCTCGGGGTCGGCGCGGCCGCCCTCGTCCTCGCCCTCTTCGGAGACGTGCCCACGGTCGAACAGCCCTGGCAGCCCCTCGACTGGACCATCGGGGACCTCCCGGAGGTCGTGCTCGCCGCCGCCGCCTACCTCGTGGCGACCCGGCTCCTCCTGTGGTACACGCTCGCCCCCCAGGGCCGCGGCCTGCCCACCGTCGCCCGCACCGCCCTCCTGCGGCAGGGCCTCGTCGCCGTCGCCCTGCTCGGCATCGCCCCGCTGATCTGCGTCGTCGCCGCCAGCATGCCCGTCCTGCTGCCGCTCTTCGCCGTCCCCCTCATCGCCCTCGACTCCACCCTGTGGATCGCCCGCGCCCGCGCCGAGGAACAGCTCCGCGACCCGCTGACCGGGCTCCCCAACCGCCAGTGGCTCCTCGAACGGGCCTGGACGGCCCTGGAGGAGGCCGAGGGCGAAGGAGCCCGCGCCGCCCTCGTCCTGATCGACCTCGACCGCTTCCGATCGGTCAACGACACCCTCGGACACCTCGCGGGCGACCGGCTCCTCCTCCAGATCGCCGAACGGCTCCGCCTCGCCCTGCCCCGCGGCGCCGAGGCCGCCCGCCTCGGCGGCGACGAGTTCGCCGTCCTGCTGCCCACCGCCGACTCCACCACCAGCGCCCAGCGCGTCGCCCGCCACCTCGTCGCCGAGCTCTCCTCCCCGCTCGACCTCGACGGACTCACCCTCGTCCTGGAGGCCAGCGCCGGCGTCGCCGTCTTCCCCGACCACGCCCTCGACGCCGAGGGCCTGCTGCGCCGCGCCGACGTCGCCATGTACCAGGCCAAGCGGGACCGCACCGGCGTCGAGGTCTACGAGTCCAAGCGCGACTCCAACACACCCGACCGGCTCGGCCTCCTCGGCGACCTGCGCCGCGCCCTCGACGCCGGCGAGGTCGAACTGCACTACCAGCCCAAGGTCCGGTTCGACGGCCAGGTGGCGGGCCTCGAAGCCCTGGTCCGCTGGGTCCACCCCGAGCGCGGCAAGGTCCCGCCGGACGAGTTCATCGCCATCGCCGAGTCCTCCGGCCTGATGCCCCACCTCACCGAGTACGTCCTGGAGACCGCCCTCGCCCAGGTCGCCCGCTGGCGCACCCAGGGCCTCAACGTCCCGGTCGCCGTCAACGTCTCGCCCCGCGACGTCCACACCCCCGGCTTCGCGGGCGCCGTCGCCGCCCGGCTTGCCCGCCACGGCGTGCCGGCCGGAGCGCTCCAGCTGGAGATAACGGAACACGTCCTCCTGGAGGACCCCCAGCGGGCCGCCGACACGCTCAACGGCCTCACCGGCCACGGCGTCAAGATGTCCCTCGACGACTTCGGCACCGGCTACTCCTCCCTCGTCCATCTGCGCCGCCTCCCCGTCAGCGAACTGAAGATCGACCGCTCCTTCGTCGCCCGGCTGGCCGTCGACACCGAGGACGCCGAGATCGTCCGCTGCACCGTCGACCTCGCCCACTCCCTCGGACTCCTCGTCGTCGCCGAGGGCGTCGAGGACGACGAGACCTGGGAGCGCCTGCGCGACCTGGGCTGCGACGCCGTCCAGGGCTGGCTGGTCGCCGCCGCGATGCCGCCCGGCGAGGCGACCGCCTGGCTGCTGGCGCGCGGCGAGCACGGCTGGCGCCGACCCGCCGACATCGCCGCCCAGGTGGAGCTCGACCAGCCCTCCGGCCAGGTCGTTCCGTAGGGCCCGTCCACCCGGGACGGCGACCCCGGGCAAACCGTTTCACGGGCAGCGGCACCGGCCCCATAGGATGGGCCCACACCATCAAGCTCACCCCGTGAGGATCCGCATGCCTGGCATCACGCGCGAGGAGGTCGCCCACCTCGCACGGCTGGCGCGTCTGGAGCTGAAGGGCGAAGAACTCGATCACTTCGCCGGCCAGCTCGACGACATCATCGGCGCGGTCGCCCGCGTCTCCGAGGTCGCCGACCAAGACGTACCGCCGACCTCCCACCCGCTGCCGCTGACCAATGTCATGCGCGCGGACGAGGTCCGTCCGTCGCTCACCCCCGAGCAGGCGCTCTCCGGCGCCCCGGCCCAGGAGCAGCAGCGTTTCAAGGTGCCGCAGATCCTGGGGGAGGACTAACAGTCATGACGGACAACATCATCATCAAGCTCACCGCGGCCGAGATCGCCGGGAAGATCGCCGCCGGCGAGCTGACCGCCGTCGAGGTCACCGAGGCGCACCTCGCCCGCATCGAGGCCGTCGACGAGAAGGTCCACGCCTTCCTGCACGTCGACCGTGAGGGCGCGCTCGCCCAGGCCCGCGCCGTCGACGAGAAGCGCGCCCGGGGCGAGAAGCTCGGCCCGCTCGCCGGTGTGCCGCTCGCGCTCAAGGACATCTTCACCACCGCCGGCATGCCGACGACCGTGGGCTCGAAGATCCTCGAGGGCTGGATCCCGCCGTACGACGCGACCCTGGTCAAGAACCTGAAGGCCGCCGACGTCGTCATCCTCGGCAAGACCAACATGGACGAGTTCGCGATGGGCTCCTCGACGGAGAACAGCGCGTACGGCCCGACCGGCAACCCCTGGGACCTGACCCGGATCCCCGGCGGCTCCGGCGGCGGCTCGTCCGCCGCCCTCGCCGCGTACGAGGCGCCGCTCGCGATCGGCACGGACACCGGCGGTTCCATCCGCCAGCCCGCCGCCGTCACCGGCACCGTCGGCGTCAAGCCCACGTACGGCGGTGTCTCCCGCTACGGCATGGTGGCCTTCTCCTCCTCCCTCGACCAGGGCGGCCCCTGCGCCCGTACGGTCCTGGACGCGGCCCTGCTCCACGAGGCGATCGCCGGGCACGACCCGCTCGACTCGACCTCCATCGACGCCCCGGTCCCGCCGGTCGTCGAGGCCGCCCGCAACGGCTCCGTCGCCGGTATGCGCGTCGGTGTCGTCAAGCAGTTCCGCGGCGAGGGCTACCAGGCCGGTGTCGTGCAGCGCTTCGACGAGTCCGTCGAGCTGCTGAAGTCGCTCGGTGCCGAGATCGTCGAGCTGGACTGCCCGACCTTCGACCTCGCCCTCTCGGCGTACTACCTGATCGCGCCGTCCGAGTGCTCCTCGAACCTGGCCCGCTTCGACGCCATGCGCTACGGCCTCCGGGTCGGCGACGACGGCACCCGTTCGGCCGAGGACGTCACCGCCCTCACCCGTGAGGCCGGCTTCGGCGACGAGGTCAAGCGCCGCATCATCCTCGGTACGTACGCGCTCAGCTCCGGCTACTACGACGCGTACTACGGCTCGGCCCAGAAGGTCCGGACCCTGATCACCCGCGAGTTCGAGAAGGCCTTCGAGGAGGTGGACGTGATCGTCTCCCCGACGACCCCCACCACCGCCTTCCCGATCGGCGAGCGTGCCGACGACCCGATGGCCATGTACCTCGCGGACCTGTGCACCATCCCGACCAACCTGGCCGGCAACGCCGCCATGTCGCTGCCCTGCGGCCTGGCGCCCGAGGACGGTCTGCCGGTCGGTCTGCAGATCATCGCTCCCGCCATGAAGGACGACCGCCTTTACAAGGTCGGAGCCGCCGTCGAGGCCGCCTTCGTGGAAAAGTGGGGGCACCCGCTGCTCGAGGAGGCTCCGTCGCTGTGAGTACCAGTGCACTGCAGAAGGCCAAGGGCTTCAAGAAGTCCAAGACCGGCACGTACCTGTCCATCGGCACCACCGCGTTCGGCCTGATGGGTGTCGTCAAGCGCGCCCGTACGGCCCGCAGCGAGCACGACACGCTCAAGCTGATCGACGCCGTCGTCTCCGCCGCCGCCATCGCCACCGGTGTCGCTCTCCTCGTCCGCGAGCTGAAGCGCATCGGTGACGACGACGTCCTGTTCGGCTGAGGCCGAAGGCATCAGAGGGAATTCTCGTGACTGTCACTGAACTGCTGTCGTACGAAGCGGCGCTCGCCGAGTACGACCCCGTCATGGGCCTGGAGGTCCATGTCGAGCTCGGCACCAGGACGAAGATGTTCTGCGGCTGCTCGACCGAGCTGGGCGCCGAGCCCAACTCGCAGACCTGCCCGACCTGTCTCGGCCTGCCCGGCTCGCTCCCGGTCGTCAACGCGATCGGCGTCGAGTCCGCCATCAAGATCGGCCTCGCGCTGCACTGCGAGATCGCCGAGTGGTGCCGCTTCGCCCGGAAGAACTACTTCTATCCGGACATGCCGAAGAACTTCCAGACCTCCCAGTACGACGAGCCGATCGCCTTCAACGGCTACCTGGACGTCCAGCTGGAGGACGGCGAGGTCTTCCGCGTGGAGATCGAGCGCGCCCACATGGAGGAGGACACCGGCAAGTCGCTGCACGTCGGCGGCGCCACCGGCCGTATCCACGGCGCGTCCCACTCCCTGCTCGACTACAACCGGGCCGGCATCCCGCTCATCGAGATCGTCACCAAGCCGATCGAGGGCGCGGGCGAGCGGGCCCCCGAGGTCGCCAAGGCGTACGTCGCCGAGCTGCGCGAGCTGATCCGTGCCCTCGGCGTCTCCGACGCGCGCATGGACAAGGGCCAGATGCGCTGCGACGTGAACCTGTCGCTGCGCCCGCACGGCACCGAGAAGTTCGGCACCCGCTCGGAGACGAAGAACGTCAACTCGCTCCGTTCGGTGGAGCGCGCGGCCCGTTTCGAGATCCAGCGCCACGCCGCGGTGCTGTCCTCCGGCGGCTCGATCGTGCAGGAGACCCGTCACTTCCACGAGGACGACGGCTCCACCACCTCGGGCCGTATCAAGGACAACGCCGAGGACTACCGGTACTTCCCGGAGCCCGACCTCGTCCCCGTCGCCCCGGCCCGCGCCTGGGTCGAGGAGCTGCGGGCCACGCTGCCCGAGCCGCCGCGGGTGCGCCGCAACCGGCTGCGCGAGGAGTGGGGCGTGTCCGAGCTGGACATGCAGTCCATCCTCAACGCCGGCGCGGTCGAGGCGATCGTCGCCACGATCGAGGCGGGCGCGGACGCGGCCTCGGCCCGCAAGTGGTGGATGGGCGAGCTTGCCCGCAACGCCAACGAGCAGGGCGTGTCGCTGGAGGAGCTGGCGATCACCCCGGCGGACGTGGCCCGGGTCTCCGCCCTGGTCGCCGCCGGTGACCTCAACGACAAGCTGGCCCGTCAGGTCATCGAGGGCGTTCTCGCCGGCGAGGGCACCCCTGACGAGGTCGTCGAGAAGCGCGGTCTGAAGGTCGTCTCCGACGACGGCGCGCTCGGCGCGGCGGTCGAGGAGGCCATCGCGGGCAACGCGGCCATCGCCGACAAGATCCGCGGCGGCAAGGTCGCGGCGGTCGGCGCCCTGGTCGGCGCGGTCATGAAGGCCACGCGTGGCCAGGCCGACGCGGCGAAGGTGAAGGACCTGATCCTGGAGAAGCTGGGCGTCAGCGAGGGCTGATTCCCGGGGGACCCGTGACGAGGGGCGGTGCGGCTGTCGTGAGACGGCCGCACCGCCCCTCGTGCGTGAGGAGCGGCCGCACCGCCCCTCGTGCGTGAGCTGCCGCGGTCGGGCGAGCACGGCGCAGGTCGGTGTGCGGTCGGCCTCGTCCTCGGTGCGCCTGTACGGCGCGGTGCCGGGCGGGCGTTCGTGGCCGGAAATCGCTTGGACTCCCGTCACGTCCCCTTGGACGTTCACCACCGCGCCCCCGCCGGGTCTTCTCGGCGTCACCCCGGCTCACTACCGTCCCCGACGTACCACCCAATGGCTCGAAGGCGAACCATTGGGCCGTCGACTGGAGGTCGGTCTTGTCATCCGAGATGTCCCGCAGAAGGCTCCTCGCACTGGGCGGCGGCGCCCTCGGTGTCGCCGCCGCCGGTTCGCTGCTGCCGCCGTCGTTGCAGGCCGCGATGGCCGCGGAGCCCCCGGCCGGGGGGATGTCGGCCGTCCGGCACGTAGTGATCCTGATGCAGGAGAACCGTTCCTTCGACCACTACTTCGGCACCCTTCGCGGCGTCCGCGGATTCGGCGACCGCAATGCCATTGAACTGCCCACCGGCAGGCCGGTGTTCGAGCAGCCCGCCGGACCCGACCGGACCGTGCTCCCCTTCCCGATCCGCGGCGCCGCCGAGACCCAGCAGAAGGACCTCCAGTACATCGGAGACCTCGACCACTCCTGGAGCGGAGGCGGCAAGGCCTGGCGCCAGGGCTGGATGGACGGTTGGGTCTCGGCCAAGACCGCCGCCACCATGGCGTACTACGACCGGCGGGACATCCCCCTGCACTACGAGCTCGCCGACACCTTCACCGTCTGCGACGCCTACCACTCCTCCGTCCACACCTCGACGAGCCCCAACCGCAACCACCTCTGGTCCGGCTGGACCGGCTTCGAGGCCGACGGCAGCAGGGCCGTCACCAACGCCGCGTACGCCGAGGGCACCCACCCCGGCTACGGCTGGTCCACCTACGCCGAGCGCCTCGAGGCCGCCGGACGCAGCTGGAAGACGTACACCGAGTGGGAGAACTTCACCGACAACAACATCGAGTTCTTCACCAGCTTCAAGAAGATCGCCCGCAAGGCGCTCACCCACACCGGCGGCCACACCTTCATGGAGTCCTTCTACGCCGCCGTCCGCGGTACGAAGGACCCCGCCGAGCGCGCCCGGCTCCTCGATCTCCTGGAGCAGGGTGTCGCCGGGCTCACGAAGGCCGAGCGCTCCCTCTTCGAGCGCGGACTGCGCCGCGTCGAGAGCGGCACCCTCGCCGACGCCTTCCGCGCCGACGTCTCCGCCGGCACCCTCCCCGAGGTCTCCTACCTCGTGCCCTCCGCGATCGACTCCGAGCACCCCGGCTCGTCCTCGCCGATCGCCTCCGCGACCCTCGTCTACAAGGTGCTGGACGCCCTCGGCGCGCACCCGGACGTCTGGCGCCACACCGTCGTCCTGATCAACTACGACGAGAACGACGGCTTCTTCGATCATGTGCCGCCGCCGGTCCCGCCGACGGACGACACGGACGAGCGCTGGAAGGGCCTGCCCACCGGCCTCGGCATCCGGGTCCCGCTGCTCGTCGTCTCCCCGTGGTCGGTCGGCGGCTACGTCTGCTCGGAGACCTTCGACCACACCTCGGTGATCCGGTTCCTGGAGAAGCTCACGGGCGTCCGGGAGCCCAACATCACCCCCTGGCGCCGGGCCGTCACCGGCGACCTCACCTCCGCCTTCGACTTCAAGCGGGGCCGTCGGCAGCCCGACGTCGAGCCGCCGGGCCCGATCCCGCCCTTCAGCGGCCGCTGGCGGCCGCAGCCCCCGGCCGTCCAGCGGATGCCCGTCCAGGAGCCCGGCGTCCGTCGCGCCCGCCCCCTGCCGTACCAGCCGGACGCCTCCGCGACCGTCGGGACCGGCTCGGTCCGCGTGGCCCTCGGCAACCAGGGGAAGGCGAGCGCGCACTTCGCCCTCTACCCGTACGCGGGTGAGTTCGACGTCCCGCAGCACCAGGACGTCAGGGGGACGGGGGAGTGGACCGTCCCCGTCCCGGGTGATCACTACCGCTTCACGATCACCGGCCCCAACGGCTTCCGCCGCGAGTTCGAGGGCCCCGCGGCGGGCGGCGCCGAGCTCGTCTCCCGGATCGATCATCACGACCGCGACCTGCACCTCACCGTGCGCAACACCGGATCGGCCCCCGTCTCCTTCACCGTCGGGCCGCTGGGGTACGTCGACGAGGACGACCTCGTCGACTGGACCCGCACCGTCACGGTGAAGCCCGGCAGGACCCGTACCGTCGTCCACTCGGCCGCGGACGCGCACGGCTGGTACGACGTCGAGGTGACCGCACCCGGTGGCTTCCGCCGCCGGCTCATGGGCCACATCGAGAACGGCCGCGCCAGCGTCTCCGGCTGAGCATCCACGGTGAGCCGTTGTGCCCGGGGTCGGGGACCGAGGTCCCGAACCCCCGGGCACCCCTGTGAGCATCGACACGAAAGGGACAAACGATCACGTTTGACTGCCACAGTGGGCGCACGTAGGTCAAGCGTTCTTTTTCGGGCTGTTCCCGGTGAAGATCCTCGAACCACCCAGGGAGCACGTCCTTTGGCAGCCATCGCACGGTGGTGCATCAAGCACCGCCTCGTCGCCGTCCTGCTGTGGCTCGTCGCCCTCGGAGGGGTCGGCACCGCCGCGGTCGTCGCGGGCAGCGCGTACTCGAACGACTACGAGGTCCCCGGCACCGAGTCCGGCCGTGCCACCGCCCTCCTGGAGCGCGGCTTCCAGGGCCTCGGCGGCGACAGCGACACCATCGTCTGGCACACCGACAAGGGCAGCGTCCGCGCCGACGCCGTGGAGCAGCGCATGACCGTGATGCTCGGCAAGGTCGCCGACCTGCCCGGCGTCGCCGCCGTCACCTCGCCGTACGGCGACACCCGGGGTCAGGTCAGCGAGGACGGACACACCGCCTACGCCACCGTCACCTTCCGAGAGCAGGCCGACGACATCCCCGAGGCCCAGGCCCGCGCCGTCGTCGACACGGCGAAGGCGGCGGCGAACGACGCCGAGGGTCTTCAGGTCGAGCTCGGCGGCAGCGCCGTCGCCCTCACCGAGGCCCCCGGCGGACACATCGCCGAGGTCGTCGGCGTCGCCGTCGCGGCCGTCGTGCTCTTCCTCGCCTTCGGCTCCCTCGCCGCCTCCGTACTCCCCATCGCGACCGCGCTCGTCAGCGTCGGCATCGCGTACTCCGGGATCGTGCTCCTCGGGCATCTGATGACCGTCGCCGACTTCGCCCCGATGCTCGGCATGCTCGTCGGCCTCGGCGTCGGCATCGACTACGCCCTCTTCATCGTCACCCGGCACCGCAGAGGCCTGAAACGCGGCCTGTCCGTCGCCGAGGCGGCCGAGACCGCCGTCGCCACCACCGGCCGCGCCGTCGTCTTCGCCGGGGCCACCGTCTGCATCGCCCTGCTCGGCATGCTGATCCTGCGGCTCAGCTTCCTCAACGGCGTCGCCATCGCCGCCTCCCTCACCGTCGTCCTCACGGTCGCCGCCTCGGTCACCCTCCTTCCGGCGCTGCTCTCGTTCATCGGCATGCGGGCACTTTCCCGGCGCGAACGCCGGGCCCTCGCCGAGCGCGGCCCGCAGCCCGAGCTGCCCACCGGCTTCGCCGCCCGCTGGTCCGCCTTCGTCGAGCGGCACCCCAAGCTCCTCGGCATCGTCGCCGCCGTCGTCATGGGCGTCCTCGCGCTGCCCACCCTCTCGCTCCACCTGGGCACCTCCGACCAGGGCAACGGCCCCGCCACCGCGACCACGCGGAAGGCCTACGACCTGATCGCCGACGGCTTCGGCCCCGGCACGAACGGCCCCCTCACCCTGGTCGCCGGGCTCGACGGCGCCGACGACCGGGTCGCCCTCGACGCGCTGCCGGCCGCACTGTCCGCCACCAAGGGCGTCGCGTCGGTCTCCCCGGTCACGTACAACAGCTCCGGCGACACCGCCGTCCTCACCGTCGTCCCCGACTCCTCGCCCCAGTCCAAGGCCACCAGTGAGCTCGTCGACCGGCTCCGCGCGGACGTCCTCCCGGAGGCCGAGGCCGGAAGTTCCCTGCAGGTGCACGTGGGCGGCGTCACCGCCTCGTACGACGACTTCGCCGAGATCATCATCGGCAAGCTGCCGCTCTTCGTCGGTGTCGTCATCGCCCTCGGCTGTCTGCTCCTCCTCCTCGCCTTCCGCTCGATCGGCATCCCGCTCAAGGCGGCCGTCATGAACGTCGCGGCCGTCGCCGGCGCCTTCGGCGTCGTCGTGGCGATCTTCCAGTGGGGCTGGGGGAGCGAACTCCTCGGCCTCGGCAGCGCCGGGCCGATCGAGCCCTTCCTCCCCGTGATCATGGTCTCCGTCCTCTTCGGACTCTCCATGGACTACCAGGTCTTCCTGGTCAGCCGGATGTACGAGGAGTGGCTGGAGACCGGCGACAACCGGCGGGCGGTCCGGGTCGGCCTCGCCGAGACCAGCCGTGTCATCAACTCCGCCGCCGTGATCATGATCGCGGTCTTCCTGGCCTTCGTCCTCTCCGGCGACCGGGTCATCGCGATGTTCGGCATCGCGCTCGCCGCGGCCGTCGCCCTCGACGCCTTCGTCCTGCGGACGCTCCTCGTCCCCGCCCTCATGCACATGCTCGGCGGGGCGAACTGGTGGCTGCCGAAGTGGCTCGACCGCCTGCTGCCCCGGATCAGCATCGAACCTCCCGAGTGCCGCGAGGCCGCCGACGCGCGTGGGAAAATACCTGCTCAGCGTGTGACGGCCGGGGCAGCGGCCCTGCCCGCGGCCAGGGAGAAGAGGAACGACGATGTTCGCGATATCGCTGGGTGACGACGGTGCCGAGCTGAGGCCCCTGGAGCCCTGGCAGGCGGAGGAGTTCCTCGCCCACATGGACCGGGGACGCGAGTTCATCGGCGAGCACATCGCCCTTCCGGACTTCGTCGCGGACCTCGACTCCGCCCGCGCCTTCCTCCGCTCCTACGCGGAGAAGGCCGCGAACGACGCCGGACGCATCTACGGCATCTGGACCGGCGGCACGCTCGTCGGCGGCGTCCTCTTCCGGACCATGGACGTGGCGTACGGGACCGCCGAGGCGGGCTGCTGGCTGGAGCCCTCCGCCGTCGGCAAGGGGCTCATCACCCGGGCCTGCCGGGTCATCGTCGACTGGGCGGTCGAGGAGCGCGGCATCCACCGCGTCGAATGGCACGCCTCCACCGAGAACACGGCGAGCACCGCGGTCGCCCGCCGCCTCGGCATGACGCGCGAGGGCGTGCTGCGGGAGAACTACCCGCACCGCGGCACCCGCACGGACACCGAGGTCTGGGCCGTGCTGGCCCCGGAGTGGCGCGCGGCGAAGGCCTCGTAACCCGGTTTCCTCATACGGTTCTCATACGGGGCGCCTAGCGTGCGCCGCATGGACACCAAGACGACGACAGAGAAGACCGGCGAGAGCGCGGAGAGCGCCGAAGGCGCCGAGAGCGCGAAGACCGCCGAGGCCGCGCCCGCCGAGGACACGGCCGTGGTCGTGCTGGACAAGCAGGCCGACGACCTGACCGACGACGCGGCCGACGCCCTGGCCGACGACGAGGACGACGAGGACGACCTGCTGTCCGAGGAAGCGGCCCCCGCCTCCTCCGGCATCGGCGGCGCCGCCGCGGCCGTGGTCTCCGCCGCTCTCGGAGCCGTCGCGCTCACCGGCACCTGGACCGGCAAGGTCGTCTCCGAGCGCGAGACCCTCCTCGGGCAGATCAAGACCTCCGGGTCCGGCACCCCGGCCCAGCAGATCTCCGAGATCTACGGCGACGCCTGGCACAGCACCGCCCTGGTGAACGGCGTCTTCTCGCTCGTCGCCCTCTTCGTCGCCGTCCTCGTGCTGATCCTCCCCGGGCGCCCCACCTGGGTCCGCTCGGTCGCCGTCGCCGGCGCCGTCCTCGGCGGCCTCGGGCTGCTCCTGTCGGCCGGTACCTACTTCGACCTGTTCCTGAGTCTCCCGACCGCCGGGTCCTGAACCGCCTAAGGCACCCCCGGGACCCGCCTAAGGACCCCCGTACCCCGAACATGCGGCACTCGCCCGATGTGGCCGCACCCCCTGGGAAACGAAAGTAGAGGCATCGCAAGGAGCGATACCGAAACCGAGAAACCCAGGGAGCATCCCGATGTTCGAGTACGAACTCCACCGCATGAACCACGCCCAGCTCGTCCGTGAGGCCGCCGCCGAGCGACTGTCCCACGAGGCCGCCGAGTCGGCCGGCTCCGCCAGGGGGCTGCGCCGCCTCGGCCGCCGGAGCGCCGGCCAGGACGCGGAGGGGCGGGTGAGCGACGGCTCACGCGGGCGCTTCGTCCGGGCCGCGTGACACCCGTATGAGCCACGGCATGGACGCCTGTGCGATGCTCGGCGCCGTGGAGACCAGGTCAGTCAGTCCCGTCTTCGTCGGCCGCGCCGGCGAACTCACCGCCCTCACCGAGGCGCTCTCCCGCGCGACCGCGGGAGAGCCCCAGGCGCTGCTCATCGGCGGCGAGGCGGGGGTCGGCAAGACCCGGCTCATCGAGGAGTTCCTCGACACGGCCTGCGAGCAGGGCGCCGTCGTCGCCCTCGGCGGTTGCGTCGAGCTCGGCGCCGACGGCCTCCCGTTCGCCCCCTTCGCCACCGCACTGCGCTCCCTCCGCCGCCGGCTCCCCGACGAACTCACCGCCGCCGCCGACGGTCAGGAGGCCGAGCTCGCCCGCCTGCTGCCCGAACTGGGCGACCCCGGCGGCCACGAATCCGCCGACGAGGACTCCACCGCCCGCCTCTTCGAACTGACGCTGCGGCTCCTGGAACGCCTCGCCGCCGACCGCACGATCGTGCTCGTCCTGGAAGACCTCCACTGGGCCGACGCCTCCACCCGGCACCTCCTCACCTACCTCCTCCGCACCCTCCGCCGGGGCCGGATCGTGATCGTCGCCAGCTACCGCGCCGACGACATCCACCGGCGCCACCCGCTGCGCCCCCTCCTCGCCGAACTCGACCGGCTCCGCACCATCCGCCGCATCGAACTCGCCCGCTTCACCCGCACCGAGGTCCACCGCCAGCTCACCGGCATCCTCGCCGCCGAACCCGACCCCGCCCTCGTCGAGGAAGTCTTCGAACGCTCCGACGGCAACGCCTTCTTCGTCGAGGAACTCGTCGTCTCCCACGAGGCCGGCTGCGCCGCCGGCCAGCTCAGCGACTCCCTGCGCGACCTCCTGCTGGTCCGGGTCGAGACGCTCTCCGAGGACGCCCAGCGGGTCGCCCGGATCGTCGCCGAGGGCGGATCCACCGTCGAGTACGGCCTGCTCGCCGCCGTCGCCCGGCTCGGCGAGGACGAACTCATCGAGGCGCTGCGGGCCGCCGTGGGCGCCAACCTGCTGCTCGCCGTCCCCGACGGCGACGGCTACCGCTTCCGCCACTCCCTGGTCCGCGAGGCCGTCAGCGACGACCTGCTGCCGGGCGAACGCTCCCGCCTCAACCGGCGCTACGCCGAAGCCCTGGAGTCCGACCCCTCGCTCGTCCGCGCCGACGAGCGCGCCAACCGGCTCGCCACCTACTGGTACCACGCGCACGACCCGGCCAAGGCCCTGCCCGCCGTCCTCCGCGCCTCCGTCGCCACCCGCAAGCGCCATGCCTACGCCGAGCAGCTCCGGCTCCTCGAACGGGCCATGGAACTCTGGGACGAGGTCCCCGCGGAGATCCGCGGCTCGCTCCGGCCCATGGACTACGCCGAGGCCTACCCGCCCTGCGGCTGCGACCCCGAGACCGCCGCACTCACCTATCTCGACCTGCTCGCCGAGGCCGCCGTCGCCGCCCGGCTCAGCGGAGACCGCGACCGCGCCCTGAAGATCGGCAAGATGGCGCTGGGTCTCCTCGACGGCGGCGACGCCCAGGACCCCCTGCGGGCCGCCTGGTTCTGGACCGAGAAGGCCCGTCTCCAGTCCAACCTCGGCCGCGGCGACGGCCGGGCGGAGATAGCCCGGGCCCAGGAACTCGTCAAGGGCCTCCCGCCCTCCGCCGTCCACGCCGTGGTCCTCGTCGGCGCCGCCGGCTGGGGCATGCTCCGCAACCCCGGCCCCGACGCCCTCGCCGCCGCCGAACGCGCCGTCGAGTACGCCCGGCACGTCAAGGCCGAGTCGATCGAACTCAACGCCCGCCTCACCCTCGGCACCCTCATGGTCGCCGCGGGCGACGTGGAGACGGGGCTCGCCGAGATGCACGAGGTACGGGAACGGACCACGGCCCTCGGCCAGTTCACCGAAGCCGCCCGCGCCCACATCAACATCTCCTCCGCCCTGGAGTCCCTCGGCCGCTCCCGCGAGGCCGTCGAACTCACCGACACCGGCATCCGCCTCGCCCGCACCTACGGTCTCGTCGACAGCGTCGGCTGGGTCGAGGCCAACCGGGCCGAATCCCTCCTCTCCCTCGGCCACTGGGACGAGACCCGGGAGGCCGCCGAACGACTGCTCCGCTCGGCGACCAGCACCAAGCCCCGCGGCTCGGCCTCCCTCCGTCTCGCCCAGCTCGCCGCCGCCCGCGGCGAACTCGACGCGGCCGGCCGCCACCTCGCCGACGCCCGCTCCGTCTACGGCACCCGCGACCCGATCCCGCAGTACACCCTGCCCATGGCCCAGGTGGAGATCGCCGTGGCCGCCGCCGAGGGGCGCGTCGCGGACGTCCGGACCCAGCTCGCCGCCGCCGAACGGGGCGGCTTCCCGCCCGGCACCCACCGCTACGGCTGGCCGCTCGTCCTCACCGCCGTCACCGCCGAGGCCGAAAGCCGTGGGCTGCCCGCCGCCGACGAGGGCCGCGCGGAGGCGCTCGAAGCGATCCGCCGCAGCGTCCGGAGCCTCGCCGCCCCGGCCCCCGTCTGGATCGCCTACGGCCGACAGGTCTCCGAGGAGCTCGCCCGCGCCGAGGGCCGCGAGACCGCCGCCCGCTGGGCCGAGGTCGTCGCCGCCTACGCACCGCTGGAACGCCCCGCCCAGCTGGCCCGCGCCCAGCACCGCCTCGCCGACGCCCTGCTCGTCGAGGGCGGCCGCCGCGAGGAGGCCGCGGCCCTGCTCCGCGAGGCCCACACCACCGCCATCCGTCTCGGCGCCCGCCCGCTCCGCGAGGACGTGGAACTCCTCGCCGCCCGAGCCCGCCTCTCCCTCGCCCCGGAGAAGCGGGTCCCGACGCCGCCGGATCCCGGGGACGACACCTTCGGTCTGACCCCCCGGGAGCAGGACGTCCTCGGCCTGGTCGCGGCCGGCCGCACCAACCGTCAGATCGCCGAGGAGCTCTTCATCTCACCCAAGACGGCCAGCGTCCACGTCTCCAACATCCTCGCCAAGCTCGGCGTCGCCGGCCGTGGCGAGGCCGCGGCCCTGGCCCACCGCCTCCACCTCCTCGACACGGCCCTCTGACCGACCGGCCTCCCCGGGATCCCCCGCCGCGCCGCGGGGGGCCCGTATCGTCACCCGGCCGGAGGTGAGATCTATCGGGCCGCGCGAGGGGTCGGCGTCGCCCGGATCCTCCCTGGTCAGGGCCTGCCTGCGCAGCTCCTCCTCGGTGTGCCTGCGGCCTGGGGCGAACAGTTCCGCCAACGGGTCGAACACGGTCACCAGCTCCTTCAGCTCACCTCCAGCCGGAGGATCCTGTCGTCCCCTGGCCCGGGGGTGCCCCGGGTGTCGGTTTCGCTGGTCACCAGCCAGAGCCGCCCGCCGCCCCCCGCGAGGACCGTGCGCAGGCGTCCGTACTCCTGTGTCAGGAACGCCTCGGGGTCCCCGGACCGTTCCGCACCGGAGAGCCCAACCCGCCACAGCCGCTCGCCTCTCAGCCCGGCCATCCAGATCGCGCCCCGCGCGTACGCGATGCCGCTGGGAGATGCCTCCGAGGTCGGCCACTGGGCCACCGGATCCACGAATCGGGCCTCGCCGGCCCGGCCCTCGACCTCCGGCCAGCCGTAGTTCTTCCCGCGCTCGACCAGATTCAGCTCGTCCCAGGTGTTCTGCCCGAACTCGGCCGCCCACAGACGGCCCTCCGCGTCCCAGGCGATGCCCTGCACATTGCGGTGCCCGTACGAATAGACCACCGAACCGGCGACGGGATTGCCCGGTGCGGGCTTCCCCTCGGGCGTCATCCGCAGGATCTTCCCGCCGAGCGAGTCCCGGTCCTGGGCCAGACCGGTCCGGCCCGTCTCGCCCGTCCCCGCGTACAGCATCCCGTCCGGCCCGAACGCGATCCGGCCGCCGTTGTGCACGATCCCCTTCGGGATGCCGGTCAGGACCGGCTGCGGGACGCCGAGCCGGTCGCCGTCCGCGCCCCCGTACCGCATGCGCACGATGCGGTTGTCCGACTCCGCCGTCAGATACGCGTACACCCAGCCGTCCCGCACCGCGAGGCCCATCAGCCCGCCCTCACCGCCGGGGACCACCCCGGGCACCTCGCCCAGCGAGGTCTTCGCCCCGGTCCGCCCGTCGACCCGGGTGATCGTCCGCTCGTCCCGCGAGGAGACCAGCAGATCCCCGCCGGGCAGCTCGGCGAGTCCCCAGGGCGACTTCAGCCCCTCGGCGAGCGTGCCCGTCACCGCCACCCGGCCGCCCGAGGGCGCGGCGGCGGACGAGGCGGCCGACGAGGCGGCCGACGACGAGGCGGACCCGGTCGCGGTCGCCGACGTCGGGGGAGCGGTGCCCGGCCGATCCTCGGTACCTCCCGAGGAACAGCCCGCCACCAGGACCAGCACGGCGGCGCCCCAGAGGGCCTTCACAACAGCAGGACGGCTCATGGCACGGTCCCCTTCGCGAGTCGAGCGGCATCCCTTCACCCTTGATACACCGCCCGACCCGATCAGGTTCCCGATCACCCCGGCCACGAGCCTGCCGCCCGTCCCGCGCCCCCTCAGTCCCAGGACCCCCGGGGCGCCGGAAGCGCCCGGATCTCCGCCAGATCCCCGGCCGTCAGCCGCAGCCCCGCCGCCCGGGCGTTCTCCACGGCCCATCGCTCCCGCTTCGCCCCCGGCACCGGTACGACGTGCGGCCCCCGGCCGAGCACCCACGCGAGCGCCACCTGGGCCGGGGTGACCTCCGCCCCGTGCCGGGCGGCCACCCGCCGCAGCCCCGCCACCAGCGGCTGGTTCGCCGCCATCATCTCCGCGGTGAAGCGGGGGTGCCGGGCCCGCGGATCCTCCGGTTCGAAGCCGCCGCCCGGGGTCAGCGTGCCGGTCAGGAAACCGTTCCCCAGCGGCATCGCCGCCAGGAAGCCGACGCCCCGCGCCGCGCACCAGGGCAGCAGCCGCGCCAGTGCCTCCTGGGACCACACCGACAACTCGGCCTGCACCGCGGCCACCGGGAAGACCTGCTGGATCCGCTCCAGTTGGCGGATCGTTCCCTCGTACCCGTCACGGCCGACGCCGGTGGTCCCCCTCTGGGCCGACCGGGCGCCGACGGCGCACAGCCCGAGCGCCCGTACCTTCCCCGCCGAGACCAGTTCGGCCATCGCGCCCCAGGTCTCCTCGACCGGCACCTCGGGGTCCGCCCGGTGCAGTTGGTACAGGTCGATCACATCGGTCCGCAGCCGGCGGAGCGAGGCGTCGCAGGCCCGGCGCACATACCCCGGCCTGCCGTCGGCGACCACGTGCCGACGCCCGCCGCCGTCGCCGACGAGCAGTCCGCACTTCGTCGAGACGAAGGCGTCCGCCCGCCGCTCCTTCAACACCCGCCCCAGCAGTAGCTCGTTGGTGAACGGCCCGTACATGTCGGCGGTGTCGAGCAGGCTCACCCCGGCGTCCAGTGCCGCGTGCACGGTCCGCAGCGAGCGGTCCCCCCGCTGTTCCGAACGGCTGTACGCCCAGTTCATCGGCATGCACCCCAGGCCGATCGCACCCACGTCGAGCGCCGTCGCCCCGATAGTCCTGCGCTCCACCTGCCGGTACCCCTCCCTGTGCCGTCCCCCAAAGTAACCAATGGCGCACGGGATTCTTCGCATAGCCTCCCGCTCATGAGATTCGAGAACACGACCGCTGACGTGTGGCTTCCGATTCCCGCGGACGAGATCGACGATCTCCCCGAAGCGGGAGCGTCGGGCCTGAACTACCGCTTCTGGGACGGCGGGCCGGAGTTCCCGGCCGATCCGGCGCGCTGCGCCTTCTACGTCGTCCCGTACATGAAGGGCTCCGAGATCGCCGTCCGGCCGCTGGCCGCGATGACCTCGCTCCGGGCCGTGCAGACCCTTTCGGCGGGCATCGACCACGTCACGCCCGGCATCGGCTCGCTGCCCCCGGGCGTCGACGTCTGCAACGCGAAGGGCGTCCACGAGGCCAGCACCGCCGAGCTCACGCTCGCCCTGATCCTGGCCTCGCTGCGCGGCATCCCCGGCTTCGTCCGCGGCCAGGACGCCGAGGAATGGCGGGCCGGCTTCTACCCGGCCCTCGCCGACAGGTCGGTCCTGATCGTCGGGTACGGGTCGATCGGCGCCGCCATCGAGGACCGGCTCGCGCCCTTCGAGTGCGCGCGGGTGGCGCGCGTCGCACGCTCCGCGCGCACCACAGCGCGCGGCCCGGTCCACGCACTGACGGAGCTGCCCGGGCTGCTTCCGGATGCGGACGTGGTCGTCCTCTCGACTCCGCTCACGCCCGCGACCAGGCATCTCGCCGACGCCGGGTTCCTGGGCCGGATGAAGGACGGGGCGCTGCTCGTGAACGTCGCCCGGGGGCCGGTCGTCGACACGACGGCCCTGCTCAAGGAGGTCGAGAGCGGCAGGATCACGGCGGCGCTCGATGTCACAGACCCGGAACCGCTGCCGGCCGGGCACCCCCTGTGGCACGCTCCCGGTGTCCTGATCAGTCCGCATGTGGGAGGTTCCACTTCGGCCTTCATGCCCCGTGCGAAGCGGTTGGTCGCGGGGCAGCTGCGGCGGTTCGCGGCGGGCGAGGGGCTGGCCAACGTCCTTCTCACCACCACCTGAGCCGCCGTCCGGGTGAGGCCGGGATGGGCCGGTCGGGTGGCGCGCGCCCCGACACGCGCCGTGCACGAGCCCCTCACCGTCACGGAGAGTACTGCGACCCTGTCCCTGAGTGACGGTCCTGGTGTATCGTCCCGGAGCGGGGGACTGCGTCGAGTACGGGCTGACGCTGGGGAGCGAAGTGACGGGTCATCAGATTTCGAGGGGGGCGACGGGTGAAGCACGGCCGGAGGACCGACGATCCGACGCGGCGACGCCGCCGTCGGCGAGCCTTCCGGGCCTGGCCGCAGGTCTCGCACCATCCGTGCCGGACCAGGCCGCGCAGCACCGCGCGCCCCACGCCGCCGCCGAACCGACGGACACCGGACCGGCCGGCCGGCCGCAGGGCGGGCCGGTCGCCGGACCGGACCGCGGACCGGACGCCGGACCGGCCTGCGGACCACCGGCCGGTCGGGACTCGGGGCCGGGCTCCGGACCGCACACCGAACCGGACTGGGGGCCGGACCCGGGACCGGGTCGCGGAGACGGGGGTCACGGTGCCGAACCACCGGGCCCGAGCGCTGCCGCCCCGGTCACCCGAGCCCCCGCGTCCCACGGCGGCCCCGCGCCGCACGGCGCACCCGCGTCCCACGGTGCCTGTGAGGCCTGTGGTGGCGCCGTGCCGGAGTCGGTCGTCCCTGTCGTACGGGACCCGGCCGGCCCCCACGACTGCGACGGGCACGCGCCCGGGGGCCCCGACGAGCCGTCGGCGCGCCCGCACGACGCGGCCGGCTGCGGTGGCGCGGCGCCGGAGGGTCCGGTGACGGCGCCCGGGGCGGTCCTCGCGCGCCGAACCGCCGGCGGCCCCGGCGGCGCCGGCGTGGAACCCGGCCATCCGGACCCCGGACGCCCCGGCATCGGCGCGATCCTCTCCCAGATCGCCCTGGGGCTGATCTGCGCGGGCTACACGACCGGCGCCTCGCTCGGCTGGGGCTCACCCGAACTCGCCCTCTTCATGGGCGACTTCGGACTCAGCGCCGCCGCCCTCACCGCCGCGGTCTCCTGCTTCCTCTACGCCCGGGCCCACCGCGGCAGCGCCCGCCCCGCCTGGCTGCTCTTCGCCTTCTCCTCGTTCATGGCCTCCGCGGGCAACGCGGTGTGGGGCTGGTACGAGGTCGTGCTCCGTACGGAGGTGCCGGACTCCTCCGTCGCCGACCTCTTCTTCTTACTCTTCGCACCGCCCGCCATCGTCGGGCTCCTCGTCCTGGCCAAGAAGCCCGTGACCCGGGCCGGCTGGGTCTGCCTGGGACTCGACGCCTGGCTCATCGGCGGCTCCCTGCTCACGCTCTCCTGGAGCCTCGCCCTCGCGCGCACGGCCCATTTCCAGGACGAGCCCGTCGCGCAGGCGGCCCTGTCCCTCGCGTACCCGCTGCTCGACATCGTCCTCGTGAGCATGGTCCTCGTCCTGCACTTCCGGCGTTCCCAGGCCAACCGCTCGGCGACCAACACCGCGATCGCCGCGCTCGCCCTGACCGTCCTGTGCGACGCCCTGTTCACCTCGCCGCTGCTCCGCGAGAACTACGCCTCGGGCCAGCTGCTCGACGCCGGGTGGTTCGCCGGCTCCCTGCTGCTCGCCTACGCGCCGTGGGGTGTGCGCCGTCTTCCGGACAGCGCCGCCACCGCGCGCGGGCCGTGGCTGCACAGCCGTCCGGTGGCCGGTTCGCTCGCCGCACTCACCCCGTACCTCGCCGCCGCCGTCTGCACCCTCGGCATCCTCTACAACGTCGTCGAGGGGCGCAGGGTCGACCGCGTCGTCGTCCTCACCGGCTGCACGGTGGTCCTGGCCCTCGTCGTACGGCAGGGCATCATGCTCCTCGACAACATCGCCCTGACCCACGAACTGGCCCAGAAGGAGAACCACTTCAGGTCGCTCGTGCAGGGTTCCAGCGACGTCATCATGATCGCCGCGCCCACCGGGGTGCTCCGCTACGTCAGCCCGGCCGCCTCCGGGGTCTACGGACGCGACGCCGAGGAGCTGATCGGCTCCGAACTCGCCTCGCTCATCCATCCCGAGGACCTCGGTGGCGTCGTCCACGAGGTACGGCGCTTCCTGGCCGTCTCGCCCGCCGAGGAGCCGACCACCCGGATCGAGTGCCGCTTCCGCTCCGGTCGCGGCGACTGGCTCAACGTCGAGTCGACGGTCAACCGTCACCAGGGCGGCCTGATCTTCAACAGCCGGGACGTCACCGAACGCGTGCGGCTCCAGGCCCAGTTGCAGCACAACGCCGAGCACGACCCGCTCACCGACCTGCCCAACCGGGCGCTCTTCACCCGACGGGTCCGGCAGGCGCTCGGCGGCCGTCGCGCCTCCGACCCCGGCACCGCCGTGCTCTTCATCGACCTCGACGGCTTCAAGGGCGTCAACGACCGCCTCGGCCACCAGGCCGGGGACGACCTCCTCGTCCAGGCCGCCCGCCGCCTCCACGACTCCGTGCGGGCCGGGGACACGGCCGCCCGGCTCGGCGGCGACGAGTTCGCCGCCCTCATCCTCGGTGACGGCTGCCGCGACCAGGCCGCCCGCCGGAAGCAGGTCCAGGAGATCGCCGACCGGCTCCGGCTCACCCTCTCCCGGCCGTACCGCGTCGACGGCGGTCAGGAGGTGCGGGTCGCCGCCTCCATCGGAGTGGCCTTCGCCGAGCCGGGCATCGAGGCGGGCGACCTCCTGCGCAACGCCGACCTCGCCATGTACCGCGCCAAGGCGGCCGGCAAGGACCGGGTCGAGCTCTACGCGCCCCAGATGCAGGCCGAGGTGGTCCGACGGACCGAGCTGGCCGCCCGGCTGCGCACCGCACTCCACGACGGCGAGTTCGCGCTGCTCCACCAGCCGGTCGTCGACCTCGCCACCGGCCGGATCTCCGCCGTCAGCGCCCAGGCGCGCTGGCGCTCCGCCCAGGGCATCCTCTTCACCCCCGCCGAGTACCTCCGGGTCACCGACGACTCCGAGCGGACCGCGGAGCTCGGCCGCTGGCTCCTGGAGGAGGCCGTGGAGCAGGCCGCCGAACGGGCGGGAATCGGCCACCGTACGCCGGTGTCCATCCGGATCTCCGCCGGACGCCTCCTGGACCGCTCGCTGCCGCTCGGCTCGGTCGAGTCGCTGCTCACCCGGCACGGTCTGCCGTCCGGCTCGCTGATCGTCGAACTCGCCGACAGCGATCCCCGGATCTCGCTCGACGAGCTGGAACAGCGCCTGGTCACCCTGCGCCGTCTCGGGGTGCGGATCGCGCTCGACGGATTCGGCAGCGGACATATGGCGATCAACGCGCTCCGGAGGCTTCCCGTCGACATACTGAAGCTGGACCGCGGACTCGTCGAGGGCGTGGTCGAGTCGGCCAGGCTCCGCAAGATCACCCGCGGGGTGCTCCGTATCGCCGCCGAGCTCGGGATGCAGACCGTCGCCGAGGGCGTCGACGTACCGGAGCAGGTCGTCGCGCTGCGGGCCATGGGCTGCAGCCATGCCCAGGGCATGGCCTTCTCGGGCCCGCTCGACGAGTACCGGCTGCGCAGGGCCCTGGTGCGGGACGAGTACCCGCTGCCCGGGACGGTCCCCGTCCGTGTCGGAAACCGTCCCCCGTTCCGCTCAAATAATGAGACGCCCGTCCCACCCACTTGACAGTGGTGAGGGCTGAGAGGGAGGGTCAGTGCCATGCGCACCCGAATTCTCGTACTTGGAAAGCGCGTCGGCTGAAGCAGGGCCACCGTAGGCCTCGCTTGATACGCACCCGACGCGCTCCCCTCGCTTGCCTCACGGCACGAGGGGTTTTTTGTTGCACCGACTCATTCCAAAGTCGCCGCAAACCCCTGCAAAACACCTCGCAAAAACCCTCTGCTTCGAGAAGAGATGCTGATGACCGACCAGGCCACCGGGCACCATCCGCAGCCGCGGCCCCGTAGCGGCGCGCAGCCCGCCACCACCGTCGAGCACGTCACGGGTGCGCAGTCCCTCATCCGTTCTCTCGAGGAAGTGGGCGCCGACACCGTCTTCGGCATCCCCGGCGGCGCGATCCTTCCCGCCTACGACCCGATGATGGACTCGCAGCGGGTCCGCCACATCCTGGTCCGCCACGAGCAGGGCGCGGGGCACGCGGCCACCGGCTACGCCCAGGCGACCGGCAGGGTCGGCGTCTGTATGGCCACCTCGGGACCGGGCGCCACCAACCTGGTCACCCCGATCGCCGACGCGCACATGGACTCGGTCCCGCTCGTCGCGATCACCGGCCAGGTCGCCTCGAAGGCCATCGGTACGGACGCCTTCCAGGAGGCGGACATCTGCGGCATCACGATGCCGATCACCAAGCACAACTTCCTGGTCACCAAGGCCGAGGACATCCCGCGGACGATCGCCGAGGCCTTCCACATCGCCTCCACCGGCCGCCCCGGCCCGGTCCTGGTCGACATCTCCAAGGACGCCCTGCAGGCGAAGACCACCTTCAGCTGGCCGCCGCAGACCGACCTGCCGGGTTACCGCCCGGTGACCAAGCCCCACGCCAAGCAGATCCGCGAGGCCGCCAAGCTGATCAACGCGGCCAAGCGCCCCGTGCTGTACGTCGGCGGCGGCGTCATCAAGGCCGGTGCGACGGCCGAGCTGAAGATCCTCGCCGAGCTCACCGGCGCCCCGGTCACCACCACCCTGATGGCCCTCGGCGCCTTCCCCGACAGCCACCCGCTGCACGTGGGCATGCCCGGCATGCACGGTGCCGTCACCGCCGTCACCGCACTGCAGAAGGCCGACCTGATCGTCGCCCTCGGCGCCCGCTTCGACGACCGCGTCACCGGCAAGCTCGACAGCTTCGCCCCGTACGCCAAGATCGTCCACGCGGACATCGACCCGGCCGAGATCGGCAAGAACCGCGCCGCCGACGTCCCGATCGTCGGTGACGCCCGCGAGGTCATCGCCGACCTGGTCCAGGCCGTCCAGGCCGAGCACAGCGAGGGCAACAAGGGCGACTACACCGCCTGGTGGAGCGACCTGAGCCGCTGGCGCGAGACCTACCCGCTCGGCTACGACCTGCCGGCGGACGGCAGCCTCTCGCCGCAGCAGGTCATCCAGCGCATCGGCCAGCTCGCCCCCGACGACACGATCTTCGCCGCCGGTGTCGGCCAGCACCAGATGTGGGCCGCCCACTTCATCGACTACGAGCGCCCGGCCACCTGGCTGAACTCCGGCGGTCTCGGGACGATGGGGTACGCGGTCCCCGCCGCGATGGGCGCCAAGGCCGGTCAGCCCGACCGCCCGGTCTGGGCGATCGACGGCGACGGCTGTTTCCAGATGACCAATCAGGAGCTCACCACCTGCGCCCTGAACAACATCCCGATCAAGGTCGCCATCATCAACAACGGCGCCCTCGGGATGGTCCGCCAGTGGCAGACCCTCTTCTACAACCAGCGCTACTCCAACACCGTCCTGCACTCCGGCCCGGACGACGTCCAGGCGAACAAGGGCACCCGCGTCCCCGACTTCGTCAAGCTCTCCGAGGCCATGGGCTGTGTCGCCCTGCGCTGTGAGGACCCGGCCGACCTGGACAAGGTCATCGCCGAGGCCAATGCCATCAACGACCGCCCGGTCGTGATCGACTTCATCGTCCACGAGGACGCCCAGGTCTGGCCGATGGTCGCCGCCGGCACCTCGAACGACGAGGTCATGGCCGCCCGGGGTGTCCGCCCCGACTTCGGCGACGGCGAAGACGACTGAAGCGCGGAACGAAGCAGAGCGAAAAGGAAGAGACCCAGATCATGTCCACCAAGCACACGCTCTCCGTTCTCGTCGAGAACACGCCCGGCATCCTCGCCCGGATCGCGGCCCTGTTCTCGCGCCGCGGCTTCAACATCGACTCCCTCGCCGTGGGTGTCACCGAGCACCCCGACATCTCCCGCATCACCATCGTGGTCAATGTCGAGGACCTGCCCCTCGAGCAGGTGACCAAGCAGCTCAACAAGCTGGTCAACGTCCTGAAGATCGTCGAACTCGAGCCCAGCGCTGCGATCCAGCGCGAGCTCGTCCTGGTGAAGGTCCGCGCCGACAACGAGACCCGCTCCCAGATCGTCGAGATCGTGCAGCTGTTCCGTGCCAAGACCGTGGACGTCTCGCCCGAGGCGGTCACCATCGAGGCCACCGGTTCGAGTGACAAGCTCGACGCGATGCTCAAGATGCTGGAGCAGTTCGGCGTCAAGGAGCTCGTGCAGTCCGGCACGATCGCCATAGGGCGTGGCTCCCGGTCCATCACGGACCGGTCCCTCCGGGCCCTCGACCGCAGCGCCTGAGAGTCATCGCCCCAGAGTCATCGAAGGTCAACCGGCGGTCCATCCGCCGGTCCGACTGACGAGACCCGAAAACGTTCCTCCCGCTCCCCGCCGTACGGTGGGACGCAACACCAGCACCTCAAGGAGATTCCCAGTGGCCGAGCTGTTCTACGACGACGACGCCGACCTGTCCATCATCCAGGGCCGCAAGGTCGCGGTGATCGGTTACGGCAGCCAGGGCCACGCCCACGCGCTGTCGCTCCGTGACTCCGGTGTCGACGTCCGCGTCGGTCTGCAGGAGGGTTCGAAGTCCAAGGCCAAGGCCGAGGAGCAGGGCCTGCGCGTCGTCTCCGTCGCCGAGGCGGCGGCCGAGGCCGACCTCATCATGATCCTGACCCCGGACCCGATCCAGGCGCAGGTCTTCGAGGAGTCCATCAAGGACAACCTGAAGGAGGGCGACGCGCTCTTCTTCGGTCACGGTCTGAACGTCCGTTACGGCTTCATCAAGGTGCCCGAGGGCGTCGACGTCGCCCTGGTCGCCCCGAAGGGCCCGGGCCACCTGGTCCGTCGTCAGTACGAGGAGGGCCGCGGCGTTCCGTGCATCGCGGCCGTCGAGCAGGACGCGACGGGCAACGCCTTCGCGCTGGCGCTCTCGTACGCCAAGGGCATCGGCGGCACCCGCGCCGGCGTCATCAAGACGACCTTCACCGAGGAGACCGAGACCGACCTCTTCGGCGAGCAGGCCGTGCTCTGCGGTGGCACCGCGGCGCTGGTCAAGGCGGGCTTCGAGACCCTGACCGAGGCCGGCTACCAGCCGGAGATCGCGTACTTCGAGTGCCTCCACGAGCTGAAGCTCATCGTCGACCTCATGTACGAGGGCGGCCTGGAGAAGATGCGCTGGTCGGTCTCCGAGACCGCCGAGTGGGGCGACTACGTCACCGGCCCGCGGATCATCACCGACGCCACCAAGGCGGAGATGAAGAAGGTCCTCGCGGAGATCCAGGACGGCACCTTCGCCAAGGAGTGGATGGCCGAGTACCACGGCGGTCTGAAGAAGTACAACGAGTACAAGACCCAGGACGAGAACCACCTCCTGGAGACCACCGGCAAGGAGCTGCGCAAGCTCATGAGCTGGGTGAACGACGAGGAGGCGTAAGCCTTCGGGGCAGGGGCCGGACGGTGCGTCCGGCCCCTGTCCACATCGTTGGACACCCCGTCCAACCACGGACGGGTGATCCTTCCAACGAGGCGCATGATCGGCGCCGACGCACCACTACACTGCTCAACAACATTCGCGTTCAGGCCCACAGCGTCGTGCGCTTTCACGCGGCAAGCCCCCTCCACCGCCTGCGGCCGTCGGGACGGCCGTCCGCACTGGATCTGTGAGGACTCACGTGAGCTCGAAACCCGTCGTACTCATCGCTGAAGAGCTGTCGCCCGCCACCGTCGACGCACTGGGCCCGGACTTCGAGATCCGGCACTGCAACGGCGCGGACCGCGCCGAACTGCTGCCCGCCATCGCCGACGTGGACGCGATCCTGGTCCGTTCCGCGACCAAGGTCGACGCCGAGGCCATCGCGGCCGCCGGCAAGCTGCGGGTCGTCGCCCGTGCCGGTGTCGGTCTGGACAACGTGGACGTCTCCGCCGCCACCAAGGCCGGCGTCATGGTCGTCAACGCCCCGACGTCGAACATCGTCACCGCCGCCGAGCTCGCGTGCGGTCTGCTCGTCGCCACCGCGCGGAACATCCCGCAGGCCAACACGGCGCTGAAGAACGGCGAGTGGCAGCGGTCCCGGTACACGGGTGTCGAGCTGAGCGAGAAGACCCTCGGCGTCGTCGGCCTCGGCCGCATCGGTGTCCTGGTCGCCCAGCGCATGTCCGCGTTCGGCATGAAGATCGTCGCGTACGACCCCTACGTGCAGCCCGCCCGCGCCGCCCAGATGGGGGTGAAGCTGCTGGCCCTGGACGAGCTCCTGGAGGTCGCGGACTTCATCACCGTCCACCTGCCGAAGACCCCGGAGACCCTCGGTCTCATCGGTGACGAGGCGCTGCACAAGGTCAAGCCCTCGGTCCGCATCGTCAACGCCGCGCGCGGCGGGATCGTGGACGAGGCGGCGCTCTTCACCGCCCTCAAGGAGGGCCGGGTCGCCGGCGCGGGTCTCGACGTGTACGCGAAGGAGCCCTGCACGGACTCCCCGCTCTTCGAGCTCGACCAGGTCGTCTGCACCCCGCACCTCGGCGCGTCCACGGACGAGGCCCAGGAGAAGGCCGGTATCGCGGTCGCCCGCTCGGTGCGTCTGGCGCTCGCCGGCGAGCTCGTCCCGGACGCGGTCAACGTCCAGGGCGGTGTCATCGCGGAGGACGTCAAGCCCGGTCTGCCGCTCGCCGAGAAGCTCGGCCGCATCTTCACCGCCCTCGCGGGCGAGGTCGCGGCCCGTCTCGACGTCGAGGTGTACGGCGAGATCACCCAGCACGATGTGAAGGTGCTGGAACTCTCCGCGCTCAAGGGCGTGTTCGAGGACGTCGTCGACGAGACCGTGTCGTACGTCAACGCCCCGCTGTTCGCGCAGGAGCGCGGCGTCGAGGTGCGGCTGACCACGAGCTCCGAGTCGCCCGACCACCGCAACGTGGTGACCGTGCGCGGCACGCTGTCGAGCGGCGAGGAGGTCGCGGTCTCCGGCACGCTCGCCGGCCCCAAGCACCTTCAGAAGATCGTCGCGGTCGGCGACTACGACGTGGACCTGGCGCTCGCCGACCACATGGTCGTGCTGCGCTACGAGGACCGCCCGGGTGTCGTCGGCACCGTCGGCCGGATCCTCGGCGAGGCCGGTCTGAACATCGCCGGCATGCAGGTCTCCCGCGCGGAGGAGGGCGGCGAGGCCCTCGTCGTGCTCACCGTGGACGACACGCTCCCGGCCCCGGTGCTCGCGGAGATCGCGGCGGAGATCGGCGCCACCTCGGCCCGTTCGGTCAACCTGATCTGACGCCCGACCCCGTACGGCCTCGTACCCGGTCGCTAGACGCTCGTCTTACACAAGTGTCTAGCGACCGGGTACAGTGCTGTCATGGGACACAAGGAAGACCTGCTCGAAGGCGCCAAGCGCTGCCTCCTGGAGAAGGGGTACGGGCGCACCACGGCCCGTGACATCGTCGCCGCCTCCGGCACCAACCTCGCCTCCATCGGCTACCACTACGGCTCCAAGGACGCCCTGCTCCAGCAGGCCTTCCTCGCCGTCACGGAGGAGTGGGGCGAGGCGGTCGGACCCGCGGGCAGCGGCGAGGAGAAGCGGGAGCTGCCGGCCGACCCCTACCAGCGCTTCCACGCCGTGTGGGAGCAGGTCATCGCCGCCGCCGGGGCCAGCAGGCCCGTCTGGAAGCTCCAGACCGAGATCGTCACCCGGCTGGACGACGACGAGAAGCTGCGCGAGGCGATCAAGGAGCCGCAGCGCGAGGGGCGGCTCGGCATGGCCGAGGGCTTCCTCGGCATCGACCCGGAGGCGGACCCGGAGAAGGCCCGGGTGGCCGGACTGCTCTGCCAGGCCCTCGCCACCGGCGTCATGATCCAGTGGATGGTCGACCCGGACACGGCGCCGACGGCGGACGACCTCACGGCGGGACTCAAGGTCCTGATGGGTGAGCAATAGCGCCGGACACGGGCGGAGTCGTCGTGCCCGATGGGTGCACGGTCGCCGCGAACGGGGCGGAACCCGTCGGCGCGTGACGGCGGGCGGGGGCGAGCGCCCGCGGCTCAGCGCCAGGGGAGATTGCGCCAGGGGCTGCCCTCGTGCTCCGTCAGGACGCGATGGGCCGCCACGTTCTGCTCGTGGTACGGGCCGTACTCCTCCCCGTCGAAACGCAGCACCCGCCCCAGCGCGTACCCCGTCGAGTAGTCCTGCCACGACCCGTAGGCCGAGCGGGCCAGCGCCCCCGCGTGGACGATCGCCTGCTCGGCCTCCGGAGGCGCGCAGAAGCGGGCCGTCAGGCCCCAGCGGGTCAGGTTCACCGCCCGGCCGTAGTCGTACGCGACCGTCCTGCGCACCCGGCCGTCCGGCGGCAGCAGCCCTTCGGCACGGAACCGGGCCTCGTAGCGCACGATGCGGCGGACCAGTTCCTCGATGTGCCGCACCGACGACGGGTGCGCGCCCAGGTCCTGGGCGTGGCCCGCGGCCGTCTCGCGCCACTCGTCGGGCGACGGGACCGCACCGCGCGCGATCCGCAGCTCCTCGCGGACCTTGAGGGCGAAGTCCGGCTCCGGCGGGCTGTTGCGGCCGTCGAGGAGCGCGTCCAGCTCCTTCCGCCAGCCCTCCCGGTCGGTGACGTCCCAGCCGTCGCGGAGCGTGTCGAGTTCATGGGTGTATCCCATGTAGACGGAGCCGACGTCGTTCCACGGGACGCCGTTGGCGAAGGCCAGATGGGCGCCGCACGCGAGGCCGAAGGCCAGCGGGCCGTGCAGGGCGCCGTGGCGCAGGGCGGTGAAACGGTCGCCCGATCCCCGTTCCCGTTCGCTGTACGCGCGCAGCCATCCCGCCCGGTGCTCGGGTGTGGTGGGCAGCAGCAGCTCGGCGGGGGTGCCGCCGTTGACGGCGAGGAACAGCCGCGGGTCCCGCCAGCTGAACTCGGCGACCCAGCGGAGGGTGACCGCGTGGAACACCCAGTCCGGGTGCCAGGGCGGCAGCATCCCGCGGGTGAGGATCTGCCGGACGAGGAGCCCCTTCGCCGTCTGCCGCGGCGGCCAGTGGACGTTGTCCGGGGCGGCGTCCACCTCGGCCCTGGGGGCGGGGATGAAGAGCTCGGCGTCGGCGAGGACTCGGACCTGGGCCGGGAAGTCGCCGCGCAGCCCCGCCTCGTGCAGCAGCTGTTCGGTCTCGGACGGCGGCAGCCACGAGGTGTCGGGGGATGCGGGGCGTCGGCGGGGGCTCATGACCAAGGGATGTTCCGGTAGGGGCTCGAAGGGTCCTGCGTGAGAGTCCGGTGGACGGCCACGGACTCCTGGTACATCGGCTCGGGGTCGCCCTCGTCGAAGTGGATCAGCCGGGCGAGCAGATAGCCGAGGGAGAACTCCTCCCAGGAGCCGTACTCCCCGCGGGCGGATTCGAGGACCTTCAGGACGGACTCCTCGGCCTCCCGCGGCTCGCAGTACCGGGCGCCGAGCGCGAGGCGTACGACGTTCACGGCGCGGCCGTGGTCGAAGGCGGCGAGGGTGTCGACCCGGCCGTCCGGCGGGAGGAGGCCGTCGGCGCGGAACCGCGCCTCGTAGTGGGTGATCCGTCGCAGGAACTCCGCGGCCTCGGCCCGGTCCTCGCCGTAGGGGTCGTCCCGCTCGAAGGTCACGGTGACCATCGAGGCCCACTGCTCGTCGCTCGGCGGGTGGCCGAGGCGTGCGGTGAGGCGGCGCCGCATCCCGAGGACGGACTCGGGGACCCGGCCGACCAGCCGGGTGGCGATCAGGGTCCGCAGCTTGTCCCGGAAGTCCGCCCGGTGGTGGACGGCCCAGGGGCGGCGCAGCCGGGAGACGTCGGTGGGGTAGTCCTCGTACTGGGCGCCGAGCCCGTTCCACACCAGGCCGTTGAGGACGGCGAGGTGCGCGCCGAGCGCGAGGGCGTGTGCGACCGGCCCGTGCAGCGGCCCGCCGGCGTGGGTGAGCAGGCGGAGCCGCGCCGGTCCGCCGCCCCGGGTGCCCGCCTCCTCCCAGGCCCGCCGGTCGGCGGCCCGGGCGGGGAGCGCGGCCTGGAACGGGGTGTCCGGGTTGACGGCGAGCCACCACCGGTCGTTCGGCCAGGCCGCGGCGAGCCGGGCGAGGGTGGTCTGCTTGAACACCCAGTCGGGGTGCCACTCCGGCAGCATCCCCTCGGTCAGCACCGGTACGACGGTGCGCCGGGCGGTCTTGTCGCGCTGGGAGGGGAGTCGTGGGGTGTAGCCGGGCGCGTCCGCGTGCACCCGGGCCTGCAGGACGTAGAGACGTGTCCTTCCGAGGGCGTCCAGGACGGCCGCCCGGTCCTCGCGGGCGCCCGCCTCGTACAGCAGCCGCTCGGTCCGTGTCGGCGGTGCCCAGTTCCCCGTGGTCATGGGGGAGATCCTACAAACCGGCCAAACCGGCCCGGGGGAGCGGTCGTTCGGAGCCTTCGGAGCCTTCGGAGCCTTCGGAGCCTTCGGAGCCTTCGGACCTTCCGGCGCCGGGGCGCCCCGCGGGGGAGTCCGTGCTCAGAGCCGCGCCGACTTCAGGGACATGTGGAGCAGCAGGCGGTCCTCGCCGTCGTCCAGGTCCAGGCCCGTGAGCTGTTCGACCCGGGACAGCCGGTAGTAGAGGGTCTGGCGGTGGATGCCCAGGGCTGCCGCCGTGCGGCCCGCCTGGCCCGCGTTGTCGAGGAACACTTCGGCGGTGCGGGCCAGTTCGGTGTGCGCGGGTGCGAGGAGCGGGGCGACGGCGGGGTCGATCTCGGGGTGGTAGAGCGCCGCGAGCAGGCGGTACGGGCCGATCCCGGCCCACTCGGCGACCGGGCCGAGGGTCGGCTGGGCCGTGGCCGCGCGGGCCGCCGTGTTGGCCTCGCGCCAGGCCGCCGGGAGCTCCGTGAGGCCCCGGCGAGGGGTCGCGATGCCGGCCGGGGCGGCGCCCCGCAGCCGGGCGGCGGCCGTGTGCGCGGGGGAGAGGTCCTCGGCCGTGCGCAGCCGTACGAGGACGGCGAGGGAGCCGCTCTCGGGGAGCGTGGCGGCCGCCGCCCCGCCGGGGACCGACCGGATCGAAGGGGGGTCGCCCTGCCAGGGGGTCACGCAGACCACGGTGTGCAGACCGTCCGCGCTGGGGCCCAGGGCCACCCGGAGCGCCGCGACGGCCATGTCGCTCTGCCAGCCGCGTCCGGCGGTCAGGACCGCGGCGAACTCGCGCGAGAGGTCGGTGTCCGCGCGCTCCTCGTCGGCCAGCAGGCCGCCGATCCGGGTGGCGACCTCCATCGCGGCCGTCAGCTGCCCGGGCGTGGGGCCGGGCTCGGCGTCGAGCAGCCAGACGTAGCCGAGGACGACCCCCCGATGGCGTACGGGCAGACAGAGGCGGTCCCGGAACACCCCGGCGTCCGGCGCGGCCGGGATGCGGACCGGGCCCGTCGCCCGGGTGATGCCGAAGCCCTCGAACCAGGCGCGGACCGCCGGGGTCGACTTCCGGGTCAGGATCGACCGGGTCCGGACGGGGTCCATCGCGGTGTCGTCGTCGCTGTCGTGGGCGCCGAAGGCGATCAGGCCGAAATCGCGGTTCTCCAACGTCGCCGGCGCGCCGAGCAGCGCGGAGATCTCGTCGACCAGGTCTTGGTAATCGCCCTTCACAGCGCCATTCTCGCACCCTCTCAGACATATGTATGAGATGCCGCGCACGGATGCGTGACAGGTGTAGATGGCGGACGATCGGAGCGATCCTTAGGTTTCACGGTGGTTCCTCGTGCTGTTCCCGTTTTCTTACGGAAGATCGGGTACGGCACCCTTCGTCACCCTGTCCTTCTGGAGGTCCCCGTGCTGGGTCCCGTGATCCTCGCCGCGTCGCGCAGCGACAAGATGCGCCGTTTCGTGTCGGCCGCCCCCGGGACCAAGCAGGTCGTCGCCCGCTTCATCGCCGGTGAGTCGGTCGACGACGTCGTCCCGATCGTCCGGGAGCTGAGCGAGCGCGGCCTGGAGGTCACCCTCGACGTGGTCGGTGAGGACATCACCACCGTCGAGCAGTCGTACGCCGCCCGGGACGCCTACCTGGAGCTCATCGGCCGTCTCAAGGAGCTGGGCCTCGGCGAGCGCGCCGAGATGTCCGTGAAGCTCTCCATGTTCGGCCAGTCCCTGGAGAACGGCCACGAGCTGGCCCTCGCCAACGTCCGCCCGGTCGTCGAGGCCGCGGCCGAGATCGGCACCACGGTCACCCTGGACGCCGAGGACCACACCACCCTCGACTCGATGTTCGCCATCCACGAGGAGCTGCGGAAGACCCACCCGCAGACCGGCTGTGTCATCCAGGCCTACCTCTTCCGCACCGAGGACGACGCCCGTCGCCTCGCCGCGAACGGCTCCCGCGTCCGGATCGTGAAGGGCGCCTACAAGGAGCCCGCCTCCGTCGCCATCCAGGACAAGCCCGAGATCGACAAGGCCTACGTCCGGATCATGAAGATCCTCATGGACGGCGAGGGCTACCCGATGATCGGGTCCCACGACCCGCGCCTGATCTCCGTCGGCCAGGAGCTCGCCCGCCGTGCGGGGCGCAAGCTGGACGAGTACGAGTTCCAGATGCTGTACGGCATCCGCAGCGAGGAGCAGAACCGGCTCGCCGCCGAAGGTCACCGCATGCGTGTCTACACCGCGTACGGCACCGACTGGTACGGCTACTTCATGCGCCGCCTCGCGGAGAAGCCGGCCAACCTCCTCTTCTTCGTCCGCTCCATCCTCACCAAGGGCTGAGCCCACCTCTCACAAGGAGTATCGAGACTCATGGACGCTGTCACCCAGGTCCCCGCTCCGGTCAACGAGCCGGTGCACAGCTACGCCCCCGGTTCCCCCGAGCGCCTCCGTCTGGAGACCAAGCTCAAGGAGCTGGCCGAGAACCCGCGCGAGCTGCCGATGACCATCGGCGGCGTGAAGCGCCTCGGCGGCGGCGAGGAGTTCAAGGTCGTCCAGCCGCACAACCACAAGGCCGTCATCGGCACCTTCCGCGGCGCCACCGAGCAGGACGCCCAGGACGCGGTCGACGCGGCCCTGGCCGCGGCCCCGGCCTGGCGCGCGATGGCCTTCGACGACCGTGCCGCGATCATCCTGCGCGCCGCCGAGCTGCTCGCCGGCCCGTGGCGCGAGACGCTGGCCGCGTCGACGATGCTCGGCCAGTCGAAGACCGCCCAGCAGGCCGAGATCGACACCCCGTGCGAGCTCGTCGACTTCTGGCGCTTCAACGTGGCGTACGCCCGCCAGATCCTGGCCGAGCAGCCGCCGGCGAACTCCCCGGGTGTGTGGAACCGTCTGGACCACCGCCCGCTGGAGGGCTTCGTCTACGCGATCACGCCGTTCAACTTCACGGCCATCGCGGGCAACCTGCCCACCGCCCCGGCCCTCATGGGCAACGTGGTGGTCTGGAAGCCGTCCCCGACGCAGACCCACTCCGCCGTGCTCCTCATGGAGCTCCTGGAGGAGGCCGGCCTGCCGAAGGGCGTCATCAACCTGGTGACCGGCGACGGCATCGCCGTCTCCGAGGTGGCCCTGAACCACCCCGACCTGGCCGGTATCCACTTCACCGGTTCGACCAGGACCTTCCAGCACCTGTGGAAGACGGTCGGCACCAACATCGAGAAGTACCGCTCGTACCCCCGGATCGTCGGCGAGACCGGTGGCAAGGACTTCGTCGTCGCGCACCCCAGCGCCGACCGCGCCATCCTGAAGACCGCGCTGACCCGTGGCTCCTTCGAGTTCCAGGGCCAGAAGTGCTCCGCGTCCTCGCGCGCCTACGTCCCGGCCTCCATCTGGAACGACGGCTTCAAGGAGGAGTTCGCGGCCGAGGTCGACGGCATCACCATGGGTGACGTCACCGACCTGTCGAACTTCATCGGCGCCGTCATCGACGAGCGCTCGTTCGCCAAGAACAAGGCCGCGATCGACCGTGCCGCGGCCGACCCGACCTGCACGATCGTCGCCGGTGGCACGTACGACGACTCGGTCGGCTACTTCGTCCGTCCGACGGTCATCGCCTGCACCGACCCGGAGAACGAGGTCTTCAAGGCCGAGTACTTCGGCCCGATCCTGGCGATCCACGTCTACGAGGACGACCAGTACGACGCGATGCTGACCCAGATGGAGTCGGTCTCGGACTACGCCCTCACCGGCTCGGTCATCTCCGGCGACCGCGCGGCGGCCGCGTACACGATGGAGAAGCTCCGCTTCGCCGCGGGCAACTTCTACATCAACGACAAGTCGACCGGCGCCGTCGTCGGCCAGCAGCCCTTCGGCGGCGGCCGCGCCTCGGGTACGAACGACAAGGCCGGCGCCCCGCAGAACCTGATGCGCTGGACGCTGACCCGCGCCATCAAGGAGACGCTGGTTCCGCCGACCGAGTACGGCTACCCGCACATGGGCTGACGCCCACCCGCCTCCACCGGAGGCCCGCCGCGCGAGCGGCCCCCGATCACCGCCCCCCTTCTCGGTCCCCCAACCGAGGACGGGGGCGGTTCTCATGCCGCGGGCTTACGCTGCTGGGAGGGGGTTCGGTGAGGAGGCGCGACATGCCCGGTTCGACGACACTCGGCCCCGGGCACGGGGTCGACGCGGTCGAGCACCTCGACGCGCTGCGGATGACGTCCCTGATGAAGGAGCTGAGCCGGCTGCTCAGGGCGACGGGACCCGACCGGATGACCGACGCGCAGGTCGCGGCCCTGTGCGGCGGCGAGGCCGGCCGTCGGGAGGACTTCACCGACTGGGTGGAGCGCGTCGTCCGCGACCTGGAGAAGGCTACGGCCTGAGCGGAACGCGCCGCGCGAGGAAGTCGCCGATCAGCGAGGCGATCCGCGGCGCGTGGGTCTCCAGGGCGAAGTGGCCCGTCGGGAGGAGGTGGATCTCGGCGTCCGGGAGGTCGCGGCGGAAGGCTTCGGCGCCCGCCGGGACGAAGACCTGGTCCCCTTCGCCCCAGACGGCGAGGAGCGGGACCCGGCTGGTGCGGAAGTACTCCTGGAAGGCCGGGTAGAGGTCGAAGTTGCTGCCGTAGTCGGCGATCAGGCCGAGCTGGATGTCGTCCTGGCCCTCGCGTGCCATCAGTGCGGCGTCGTGGTGCCAGGCGTCGGGGCTGAGCAGGTCGCGGTACTCGGGCGGGACGCCCGTCTCGTACTGCCAGCGGATGCCGTCGAGGGAGCGGATCGCACGGACCGGCTCCTCGGTCTCGGGGGTGCGCTCGGCGATGAGGGCGAGGACCGGCGCCCAGGCCTCGGCGCCGAGGCCCTCCTCGTAGGCGTTGCCGTTCTGGCTGATGATCGCGGTGATCCGCTCGGGGTGGGCGAGGGCGAGGCGCAGGCCGATGGGGGAGCCGTAGTCCTGGATGTAGAGCGCGAACCGGTCCAGGCCCAGGGCCTCGGTGAACGCGGAGGTGAGTCCGGCCAGCTCGGCGAAGGTGTAGTCGACGTCGGCGGCCGACGGGGCGGCGCTGCGGCCGAAGCCCAGGTGGTCGGGGGCGATCAGCCGGTAGTCGCCGGCGAGCAGTGGGATCAGGTCGCGGAACATGTGCGAGCTGGTGGGGAAGCCGTGCAGCAGCAGGAGGACGGGGGCGTCGGCCGGGCCGGCCTCGCGGTAGGCGATCTCGTGGCCGCGGACCTGGACGGTGCGGTGGTGGATCGGCAGCACGGTCGTCGTCATTTCTAACCCCTCAAATTCGCATGACCGGTTATGGGTATGACTCAACCAGGGGTTGGCTAACCTGTCAATAATTCAATGGGGGTTAGGTGGAGCTGTGGGAGCCTGAGGTCATGACCGTGAGGACCGCACCCACCCATGAACTCGGGGCCGACCGGCTCCGCTCCGCCCGCGAGCTGCTCGACGCCGCCTTCGACGGCGACTTCTCCGACGAGGACTGGGACCACGCCCTCGGTGGCGTCCACGCCTGGATCGAGGACGAGCGCGGCATCGCCGCCCATGGGGCTCTCGTCATGCGCCGGGTGCTGCACCGCGGACGCTCGTACCGCGTCGGCTACGTCGAGGCCGTCGCCGTCCGGGCCGACCGCAGACGGCAGGGGCTCGGCGGGCTGGTGATGGACGCGCTGGAACGCGCGGCCGACGGCACGTACGCCTTCGCGGCCCTGTCCGCGTCCGACGACGGGGCCGCGCTCTACCGGGCGCGCGGCTGGCGGACCTGGGAGGGGGCGATCGAGGTGCTCGGGCCCGAGGGGGTCGTCCGGCTCGCGGACGAGGAGGGCTCCACCTTCGTGCGCCCGGCGGCCGGGAGCGCGCTGCCCGACGCCACCGCCCCGCTGACCTTCGACTGGCGGGACGGCGACGTGATGTGAGCGGGGCTCAGGATCCGGAGCGGCGCTGATCCACCCGCCCCTTCGTGGTCTCCAGGTGGGAGGTGAAGAGGGCGGAGAACATGGAGGCGAGGGCGATGGTGATCGCGAGCCCGCCCATGCCGAGCGTCCCGATGAAGCACGCCGCCGCCGCGCCGCCGACCAGGACGAGCCAGACCGCGAGGGCCACCTTGCCGCGACGGCTCAGGAACAGCCACCGGTGCGGGGCGTCCGGCCGTCCTTCCAGGGCGCCCGCCGGGCCCGCCGTCGCCGCGCGCGGCCGCTTGAAGTAGCCGTACACGAGCCACTCGCCGCACAGCTCCCAGCCCTCGGGCTCCAGCTCGGCCAGGACCTTCGCGCGGCGACGGGCGCCGATGACCTCGCGGCGGTACTCCCAGCGCAGCGTCGCCGTCGTGGAGCGGCGGCAGACGAACCGGCCGAGGGAGTCCAGGGACTCCACCTCCCAGCCCTGGTCGCCGTGGAGGGTGAGCATCCGGCGGTCGTTGAAGAGGTCGGCCGTCCAGGTCCAGGACTCCGCCCGTCCGTCCGGCTCCCCGGGCACCGGGGCGAGCCCGCCGAGCCGTGCGGCGAACCCGGCGGCGGGTCCGAACTCCTCCTCGGGGGCCGCCCCGGTCTCCGCGAGATGCCCGCGCAGGTCCTCGACGGTGGCGGCGATCTGCTCGTCCGGTACGCCGGCGGCGCGCAGTGCGCCGGAGAGCTCGCTGAAGTAGGTGTCGGTGGTCATGGTGTCGTCCCCCCTGGGCTGAGCATGGTCCGTACGGCGTGGTGGAAGTCCAGCCAGGCGTCGCTCTCGGCGGCCAGCAGCTCGCGGCCGGGCCCGGTGAGCCGGTAGTAGCGGCGGCCCGGGCCGCGCTCGGCGGCACGGAACTCGGCCTCCACCAGACCGGCTTCCTCCAGGCGGTTCAGTACGGGATAGAGCGTCCCGCCCTTGATCTCGCCGAGTCCCGCCTCGGCGAGCGCCTTGGCGATCTCGTACCCGTAGCTCTCGCCGTCGGTCAGGCGGGAGAGGACGAGCAGGTCGAGGACTCCCTTGAGCCAGCTGGATCTGCGGTCTGCCATGGGTGCATTGGATCACCAGCTAGGTAGGAATGCAAACTAGATAGGGGAGTCGAAGGTCGCCGCGGGGTGACGCGCGGTTCCGGGCCGTCTCAGATAGTAGGAAGTCCGAGTAATTGTGGAGACAGATGCGGTGGCCTGCCCTAGCTTTGTAGAAGCCGAACGTCTCGCTTCATCAGCGAATGGCGGTCGAGAGCGCGACGCCCCTGTGCAGGCAACCCCTGCGGCGACGCTCCCCGCCCCTGCCGGCACCTTCGATCACCACTGATCTCCGCACTTCGGATCACCACTGATCTCAAGGAGTCGATCCCTCATGGCCACTCAGACCGCCCCCCGCGTCCGCCACTCCGCCAACCGTCCCAGCGACGAGGCCCGGCAGAACGCCGCCGCAGCCCTCCAGCGCGCCCTCGACCGCCGTGACAACGGCGGGTCCACCGGCCACTGACACACCTTCACCCGAATGGCGCTTCGTCCACATGATGGACGAGACGTGTCAGACGGTGGGACGAAGAGTAGGGTGCCGACATGTCTCACAGCATCAATCTCGCAGTCATTCCCGGCGACGGCATCGGCCAGGAGGTCGTGGCCCAAGGCCTCAAGATCCTCGCGGCCGTCCTTCCCCAGGACGTGAAGCTGGAGACCGAGGAGTACGACTTCGGCGCCAAGCGCTACCACGCCACCGGTGAGACCCTCACCGACGCCGACCTCGACTCCCTCAAGAAGCACGACGCCATCCTGCTCGGCGCCATCGGCGACCCGTCGGTGCCGTCCGGCGTCCTGGAGCGCGGCTTCCTGCTGAAGCTCCGCTTCGCCTTCGACCACCACGTGAACCTGCGTCCCTCGAAGCTGCTCCCCGGCGTGGCCACCCCGCTCGCCGGGCAGCCCGAGATCGACTTCGTCGTGGTCCGCGAGGGCACCGAGGGCCCCTACACGGGCAACGGCGGCACCATCCGCAAGGGCACCCCGCACGAGGTCGCCACCGAGGTCTCGGTCAACACCGCCTTCGGCGTCGAGCGAGTCGTCCGGGACGCCTTCGCCCGCGCCCAGGCCCGCCCGCGCAAGAAGCTCACGCTGGTCCACAAGAACAACGTGCTGACCTTCGCCGGCCACCTGTGGACGAACATCTTCGCCAAGGTCGCCGCGGAGTACCCCGAGGTCACCACCGACTACCTGCACGTCGACGCCGCGACGATCTTCCTCGTCACCGACCCGGCCCGCTTCGACGTGATCGTCACCGACAACCTCTTCGGCGACATCATCACCGACCTCGCCGCGGCCGTCTCCGGCGGCATCGGCGTCGCCGCCTCCGGCAACATCAACCCGAGCGGCGAGTTCCCGTCCATGTTCGAGCCGGTCCACGGCTCCGCGCCGGACATCGCGGGCCAGGGCAAGGCCGACCCGTCGGCCACCGTCCTCTCCGTCGCCCTCCTGCTCCGCCACCTCGGCCACGAGGCCGAGGCCGTGCGGGTCGAGGAGGCCGTCGCCGCCGACCTCGTCGAGCGCGGCGACAGCGTCCGTACCACGGACGAGATCGGCGACGCGCTCGCCGCGCGAGTAGCGAGCTGACCCGCGCCGACTGACATTCGACAGCAGCCGCCGGGTCGCACAGCGCCCGGCGGCTGTCTGCTGCGCGGCCCCGGGTGCGCCCCATCGAACCCTGGACCGCGCCCACCCGTTTCCCGCACCGGTCCCCGCGAGCGATAATCGAACGTGGGGCCGCGGCATGCGGGCATGCTCGGACGTCCGCCTCTTCGGGGACAGCAGTCTCCGACGGCGACGTGCGCGCGCGGTCCTGCCCACACAACCGGTGAAGGACACGCACTCATGACGACGCCCACGATCGAGCTCAAGCCCTCCTCCAGCCCGCTGTCCGCCGCGGAGCGCGAGGCGATCCTGGCCAACCCCGGATTCGGCCGCCACTTCACCGACCACATGGTCACCATCCGGTGGACCGAGGGACGCGGGTGGCACGACGCCCAGCTGGTGCCGTACGGCCCGCTCGCGCTCGACCCGGCCACCAACGTCCTGCACTACGCGCAGGAGATCTTCGAGGGCCTGAAGGCCTACCGCCGTCCCGACGGCTCGGTCGCCAGCTTCCGCCCGGACGCCAACGCGCGCCGTTTCCAGGCCTCGGCCCGTCGGCTCGCCATGCCCGAGCTGCCCGTCGAGACCTTCGTCGAGGCCTGCGACGTCCTGGTCCAGCACGACAAGGCGTGGGTCCCCGAGCACGGCGGCGAGGCCTCGCTCTACCTGCGCCCGTTCATGATCGCGACCGAGGTCGGTCTGGGCGTCCGCCCGGCGAACGAGTACCTCTTCGTCGTCATCGCCTCCCCGGCCGGCCCGTACTTCCCCGGTGGCGTGAAGCCCGTCTCCATCTGGCTCTCGGAGAACCGCGTCCGCGCCGTCCCCGGCGGCGTCGGCGACGCCAAGACCGGCGGCAACTACGCGGCCTCCCTGCTCGCGCAGGCCGAGGCCGCCGCCAAGGGCTGCGACCAGGTCGCCTACCTCGACGCCGTGGAGCACAAGTGGGTCGAGGAGCTCGGCGGCATGAACCTGTACTTCGTGTACGGGAACAAGCTGATCACCCCCACCCTCACCGGTTCGCTGCTCGCCGGCATCACCCGTGACTCCCTGCTCAAGCTCGCCGCCGACCTCGGCCTCGAGCCCGAGGAGGGCCGCGTCTCCATCGACCAGTGGCAGGCCGACAGCGCGAACGGCACCCTCACCGAGGTCTTCGCCTGCGGCACCGCCGCCGTCATCACCCCGGTCGGCACGGTCAAGTCCGAGCGGGGCGAGTGGAAGCAGTCGGGCGGCGAGCCCGGTGAGACCACGATGAAGCTGCGCGACGCGCTGCTGGCCGTCCAGACCGGCAAGGCCGAGGACGTCCACGGCTGGATGCACGAGCTGGGCTAGGCCGTCTCTTCCGGATCTTGCCTGGCCCGCAAGATCCGAAAGAGACGACCCAGTACCTACTCCGCCTGCGCCAGGGCTTCCGGGACCACCACGGTCCCGGGAGCCCTTTTCGGCGTCAGGACGGCGTACAGCGTCCCGCCCACGATCCCCGACAGCACGAAGCTGCAGTCGATCCCGCCCGTCAGCGCGAGCAGCGGCCCCTCGTAGAGCGGCGTCGACACCGAGGCCAGGCCGACCACCGCGCCGATCGCCCAGGAGGCGGTGGCGCGCGGGTGCCAGCCCGCCGAGAACCAGTAGATCCCGCCGCGCGAGCGCCGGTTGTAGACCTGGAGCGCCTCCGGGTCGTACGAACCTCCGCAGCGCACATGGCCGATCAGGGTGATCACCGCCCAGGGTGTGCCGATCGCGGTGAGCAGCAGGACGAACGAGGTCATCGCCGACTGCGCGTCCGAGGCGAAGTGACCGAGGAAGACGAAGGCCGTCGCCACCGCCGCGACCACCAGAGTGGCGCGCGCCCGGGTGGCCCTGGGCAGGATCGCGTCGAGGTCCAGCCCCATCGAGTACAGCATCAGTCCGGCGTTGCCCGCGGAGCCGGCGGTGGCCGCGATCAGCAGCGGGACCAGGTACCAGGCGGGCGAGGCGGCGACGAGCGGCCCCGCGTAGTCGAGTCCCCCGCGGGCGGCGAGCGCCGTGAACGTGCCGAAGAGCTGGGGGACCAGCAGTCCGACCACCAGGCCGAGACAGGTGGCCCGCCAGACGGTCCGGGAGCTGTGCCGCTCGGGGGATACGTACCGGGTGTAGTCGCCGAGCAGGGTGATGAAGGCGACCGGTCCGCTGAGGCCGGCGGCCACGGCCGAGAACAGCCAGGTCGGCCAGAAGGAGCCGAGGAGGTACGGGGTGTCCGGCACCGCCGCCGTCGTGAAGTCCCCCGAGTAGGCGACGAGTCCGAGGGCCAGGAGCAGGGTCATGCCGACGGCGAGGGCCTTGCTCAGTCTGAGGAGCAGCCGGTAGCCGTACACCGCGGCGACCGCCGTGCAGGCGGCGAGCACCGCGTAGACGACGGCGTGCGAGGCGCCGCCGGTCGGCAGGCCGGTCAGCCTGGCGAGCGTCCCCACCATCACGTCGCCGCCGATCCAGAGGGTCAGCGCGGTGTAGCCGAGCGAGAGCAGCAGACCGACCACCGAGCCGACGAGCCGGCCCCGTACGCCGAAGAAGGCGCCGGAGGAGGTGGAGAGGTTGGTCGCGGTGCGCAGCGACACGAGCGCCAGGGGCGCGGTGACGGCGACGCCGACGAGCGTGCCGGTGACGACGGAGGTCACCGAGGCCCAGAGGCCGAGGCCGAACGAGACGGGGAGCCAGCCGAAGACGATCACCCCCAGGCAGAGGTTGGACCCGAGCAGGATCGCGACGAGGTCCCGGGGGCCGCTGGTGCGTTCGGCCTCCGGGACGGTGTCGACTCCGCGTTGTTCTATCGGCATGGGAACTCCTGGGGGACGGGAGCGGCGGGCACATTTAGAGTGGCGCTCAATGTGACCCCTGTCGATACCCCACGTCAATGCTTGGAACGCAGGGTCTCAACATTTAGAGTGTCGCTCAAACAGGAGGTGTTTCGGACGTGCGACTGACCCCCGCGGAACGCGACCGGCGGCTGCTCTTCGGCGCCGCCGACCTCGCCCGCGCCCGCCGGGCCCGGGGCGTGCGGCTCCATGTCCCCGAGGCGACCGCGCTCATCGCGGACACGGTCTGCGAGGCGGCCCGCGATGGCAAGCGACTCGCCGAGGCGATCGAGGCCGCCCGTCCGGTCCTCGGCCCCGACGGCGTCCCCCCTCGGCGTCGCCGCCTCCCCGTACGGAACACGGCGACAGTCCCCGTCGGCGTCACCTCGCACCCTCAACCGCCTCTACTTCCTCCGAACCCTCCTAGGACTTCCCCATGAGCTACCGCATGCCCGCCGAGTGGATGCCGCACGAGCGCACCTGGATGGCCTGGCCGAGCCCCAACCCCACCTTCACCAACGAGGCCGAGCTCGCCGAGGCCCGCGAGGCCTGGGCGTCGGTGGCCCGCGCCGTACGCCGCTTCGAGCCGGTCACGATGGTCGTCGCGCCCGGCGACGCCGAGTCCGCCCGCGCCCTCGTCGGCACCGACGTCGACCTGGTCGAGCGTGACCTCGACGACGCCTGGATGCGGGACATCGGCCCGACCTTCGTCACCAACGGGACCGAACTCGCCGCCGTGGACTGGGTGTTCAACGGCTGGGGCGGCCAGGACTGGGCCCGCTGGGAGCACGACTCGAAGATCGCCCGCCATGTCGCGGACGCGGCGGACGTCCCCGTCCTGTCCTCCCCCCTCGTGAACGAGGGCGGTGCGATCCATGTCGACGGCGAGGGCACCGTCCTGCTGACCGACACCGTCCAGCTCGGCGCCGGCCGCAACCCCGGGTGGACCCGCGAGCAGGTCGAGAGCGAGATCCACGCCAGGCTCGGCACGACGAAGGCGATCTGGCTCCCCAACGGCCTCGCCGGTGACTACGGCCTCTACGGCACCCAGGGCCACGTCGACATCGTCGCCGCCTTCGCCCGGCCCGGCACGGTCCTCGTCCACAGCCAGCAGGACCCGGCCCACCCCGACTACGAGCGCTCCCGGATGTACGTGAACATCCTGCGCGGCCAGACCGACGCCCAGGGCCGCCCCCTGGAGGTCGTCGAGATCCCCGCCCCGACCGTCCTCAAGGACGAGGAGGGGGAGTGGGTCGACTACTCGTACATCAACCACTACCTGTGCAACGGCGGCGTGGTCCTCTGCGCCTTCGACGACCCGCACGACGAACTCGCCGCCGAGATCTTCCGCCGTCTCTTCCCGGACCGCGAGGTCGTCCTGGTCGACGCGCGCACGATCTTCGCGGGCGGCGGCGGCATCCACTGCATCACGCAGCAGCAGCCGAAGGTCTGATCACGGGTACCTGCTCCGGCGCTCCGGTCCTACGGTTTCCGGGGCGCCGGGGCGTGCCCCGGAAAACCGGTGTCCACCCGGGGGTGTCCGTAGCAGGATCGCTCCGGTGGACATCCTGATCTGCGCCGTGTGCGCGCGACGCCTCACCGAGCCTGTGGGGCTCATGGACGCCGTGCCCGAGAGGCCCGGCCACGACGGACTGCCCGACCCCGACGGGCGGCGGCGCGCGGCGGCGACGATGCCGCGCGGGCGGTACGCGGTCGAGCCGCACCGCAGGGGCGGGCCCCTGGTCGTCTGCACGGCGGAGGAGCAGGCCGTGTACGACGGGATGTACCCGGACGGGCCCTGGCGGTCCGACGAGCGGGGGTGGCTCCTCGCGGGCGGCCCCCGGAACCAGTACGTACTGCACCCGGGGGACGTCCTGCCGCTCGCCCTCCACCCGGAACTCGAGCGGAGCCACGGCTGCTGCGGCCCCGGGGGAGACGACGGCGCGAACCGGGTCTGCGCCTGCGGCGCAGAGGTCGCCACCGCCTACGCCGACTGCGTCACGCCGTACGAGACCCTCTCCCCGCCCGCCGCCGTCCGTGTCGTACCGGTCGGGGAGGCCTTCGGTGGAGGGCCCGACGGCCACGTCCTGTAGAACGTACGAGTGAGTCAGAGCAACAGCCCATCGCCCCACCCCCGCCGGCGCAACCAGGCCGCCCCGCCGCGCGAGGACGTCCTCGCCGCGGCCATGGACACGATCGCCGAGCGCGGGCTCGACGGGCTCACCATGGCCGGGCTCGGGCGCCAGGTCGGGATGAGCAGCGGGCACCTGCTCTACTACTTCCGCACCAAGGACGAGCTGCTGCTCCAGACCCTGGAGTGGAGCGAGGGGCGCCTCGGCGCCGAGCGGAGCGCGCTGCTGTCCCGGCCGGGGACCGCGCGCGAGCGGCTCGACGGCTATGTCGACGTGTACGTGCCCGACGGACCCCGCGATCCGCACTGGATCCTGTGGCTGGAGGTCTGGAACCGGTCCCAGAACGCCGACGCCGAGGCCCGCGCCCGTCAGGCCGCCATCGAGGGCGCCTGGCACCGGGACCTCGTCGCGATCCTGGCCGAAGGAGTCTCGCGTGGCGAGTTCCGGACGGTCGACCCGGACCGCTTCGCCACCCGGACGAGGGCTCTTCTGGACGGCTTCAGCGTGCACGTCGCCGTAGGCGTGCCCGGCACGGACCGGGAGCAAGTCCTGCGGCACGTAAGCGAGTTCATCGAGCAGGACCTGCTGCCGCGACCGTGAAGGCACCGGCGGGAACCCGCCGCCGCGACCACAACGCACGTAAGTACACGGGATCGTTGCCCGCTGCGGCCTTGTTGCCCGCGGGCCGCGTCCGGCACGGTTCCTGCCCATGGGACGAGAGCACTGGAAGAAGATCTGGGTCGGCTCCGCGGGCAACATGGTCGAGTGGTTCGACTGGTTCGTGTACGCGAGCTTCGCCACCTACTTCGCGGGGGCCTTCTTCCCCGAGGGCAACGACACCGCCAAGCTCATGAACACCGCCGGCATCTTCGCCGTCGGCTTCTTCATGCGGCCCGTCGGCGGCTGGCTCCTCGGCCGGGTGGGCGACCGCAAGGGACGCAAGGCCGCCCTCACCCTCACCGTCACCCTGATGTCCGCCTCCGCCCTGCTCATCGCGGTCGCGCCCACCTACTCCGTCGCCGGGTACGGCGGCGCCGCCGTCCTCCTGGTCGCCCGTCTCCTCCAGGGGCTGTCGGTCGGCGGCGAGTACGCCGCCAGCGCCACCTACCTCACCGAGGCGTCCGCCCCGGAGCACCGAGGGTTCGCCTCCAGCTTCCAGTACGTCTCGATGACCGCCGGCCAGGTCCTGGGCCTCGGCCTGCTGCTCGTCCTGCAGTCCACCCTGTCCAGCGAGGCCCTGCACAGCTGGGGCTGGCGCGTCCCGTTCGTCATCGGCGCCCTCGGCGCGGCGGTCGTCTTCTATCTGCGCCGCACCATGCTGGAGACGGAGGTGTACGAGACCACCGCGGACGACGGAGTCGCGAGCGAGCAGAAGGGCACCCTCAAGGCCCTGTGGGCGCACCGCCGAGAGGCCTTCCTCGTCGTCGCCCTCACCATGGGCGGGACGGTGGCCTACTACACGTACACGACCTACCTCACCAAGTACCTCTCCAACTCCGCGGGCCTGCCCAAGCGGACCGCGACCCTGGTCTCCTTCTGCGCCCTCATCGTCTTCGCCTGCCTCCAGCCGCTCGCCGGCCGCCTCTCCGACCGGATCGGCCGCCGCCCGCTGCTCATCACCTTCGCGGTGGGCTCCACGCTCCTCACCGTCCCGATCCTGACGATGCTCAAGCACGCGGGCTCCTTCTGGCCGGCTCTCGGGCTCTCCCTGCTCGCGCTCCTGGTCGTCACCGGCTACACCTCCATCAACGCCTGTGTGAAGGCCGAGCTCTTCCCCACCGGTATCCGCGCCCTCGGTGTCGCCCTGCCGTACGCCGTCGCCAACGCCCTCTTCGGCGGCACCGCCGAGTACGTGGCCCTCTGGTTCAAGGACGCCGGGATCGAGTCGGGCTTCTACTGGTACGTGGCGGGCTGCGCGGCCGTCTCCCTGGTCGTCTACCTCACGATGCGCGAGACCCGCGACATCGACCTGGCCCGGGTCGGGACGGACGGCGCCGCGCTCCTTGGGCAGAAGCGCGGGCAGGCGGGCGGGTCTCCGGAGCGGCTGCCCGTATCGTGAGACCCCCGTCCCGCGGGGCCGCCACCTGTGTCAGACTTCCGGCGTGCTTGCTACCACGATGATTATCGGCAGCAGCGCGCCGGTCCGCAGTGGCCACTGAATCGCGGCACGACCCCCGCGGCAGTGGACACCGTGCCTCAGACCCGCGCGCAGACCTCTCGCACCCGCGAGGGGTTTTTTCGTTTTCCGGCCCCACCCACGCCGGAAGCGGACGTCGCGTGAGAATGGGGGCAAGTGGATCCAGACCTTCCGGAGCCACATCCGACAGGAGCCATCACAGTCATGACCACGGAGAACGCCGAGAGCCAGCGCCTCGACGACAGCTTCCATGTCTTCGACACGACGCTGCGCGACGGTGCGCAGCGTGAAGGCATCAACCTCACCGTCGCGGACAAGCTGACGATCGCGCGGCATCTGGACGAGTTCGGTGTGGGTTTCATCGAGGGTGGCTGGCCGGGGGCGAATCCGCGGGACACGGAGTTCTTCGCCCGGGCCCGCCAGGAGATCGAGTTCAAGAACGCGGAGCTCGTCGCCTTCGGCGCCACCCGCAGACCGGGCGGCGACGCCGCCGCCGACCCGCAGGTCAAGGCCCTCCTCGACTCCGGCGCCCCGGTCATCACGCTCGTCGCCAAGTCGCACGACCGGCACGTCGAGCTCGCCCTGCGCACCACCCTCGACGAGAACCTGGAGATGGTCCGCGACACCGTCTCCCACCTGGTCTCCCGGGGCCGCCGCGTCTTCGTCGACTGCGAGCACTTCTTCGACGGCTACAAGGCCAACCCCGACTACGCCAAGGCCGTGGTGCGTGCCGCGCACGGGGCCGGCGCCGATGTCGTCATCCTCTGCGACACCAACGGCGGCATGCTTCCCGCCCAGATCCAGGCCGTCGTCGCCACCGTCCTCGCCGACACCGGCGCCCGCCTCGGCATCCACGCGCAGGACGACACCGGCTGCGCCGTCGCCAACACGCTGGCCGCCGTCGACGCCGGCGCCACCCACGTCCAGTGCACCGCCAACGGCTACGGCGAGCGGGTCGGCAACGCCAACCTCTTCCCCGTCGTCGCGGCCCTGGAGCTGAAGTACGGCAAGAAGGTGCTGCCCGACGGCGCCCTCGCCGAGATGACCCGGATCTCGCACGCCATCGCCGAGGTCGTCAACCTCACCCCCTCCACCCACCAGCCCTACGTCGGCGTCTCCGCCTTCGCGCACAAGGCCGGGCTGCACGCCTCGGCGATCAAGGTCGACCCCGACCTCTACCAGCACATCGACCCCGAGCTGGTCGGCAACACCATGCGGATGCTGGTCTCCGACATGGCCGGCCGCGCCTCGATCGAGCTGAAGGGCAAGGAGCTCGGCGTCGACCTGGGCGGGGACCGGGAGCTGGTGGCCCGGGTCGTGGAACGGGTCAAGGAGCGTGAGCTGCGGGGCTACACCTACGAGGCCGCCGACGCCTCCTTCGAGCTGCTGCTGCGGGAGGAGGCCGAGGGCCGGGCCCGCCGCTACTTCCGCACCGAGTCCTGGCGGGCGATCGTCGAGGACCGCCCCGACGGCACCCACGCCAACGAGGCCACCGTCAAACTGTGGGCCAAGGGCGAGCGGATCGTCGCCACCGCCGAGGGCAACGGCCCCGTCAACGCCCTCGACCGCGCCATGCGCCTCGCCCTGGAACGGATCTACCCCCAGCTCGCCAAGTTCGAGCTCGTCGACTACAAGGTCCGCATCCTGGAAGGACGCCACGGCACCGAGTCCACCACCCGCGTCCTGATCACCACCAGCGACGGCAACGGCGAATGGTCCACCGTCGGCGTCGGCGAGAACGTCATCGCCGCCTCCTGGCAGGCCCTCGAGGACGCCTTCACCTACGGGGTGCTGCGGGCCGGGATCGAACCCGCAGAATAATCCTCTATGTCTTGTTCGGCCTGGTTCGGGTAGCGTCGAATCATGAGGACCAGGCCGCTCACCCTTCTGTCGGCCCTCGGCGGGCTGATACTGCTGCTGCTCCTGGTCCTGGCCCCCTCCGCGGGCGCCAGGGCCACGGGGATCCCCGACGCGGCCGCCGCCCTGAAGCAGGGCCCGGTCTACGTCGACCCCGGCGCCGCCGGCCAGCTCTCCCAGGCCGACGCCGACGCCCTCGCCCAGAAGATCAAGGACGCGGACAAGCCGCTCTTCGTGGCCGTCCTGCCCGCGAACGCGCAGTTCCCGCCGGAGGACCTCTTCCCGAACCTGCGCACCCAGACCGGGATCACCGGCCTGTACGCGATCCGTCTCGGCAACGGCTTCGACGCCAAGGCGGACGCCTCCGTGATGTCCGAGCGGGCCGTCCAGAACCTCGTCACCTCCGTACGCCAGCCGGGCGTCGACGCGGCCACCGAACTCAACAACTTCGTCGACCAGGCCCTGCCCACCCTCCGCGGCTCCGCCCCCGCGAGCTGGGGCTCCGTCGGCTCCGACTCCGGCGTCCCCGTCGCCGGACTCGTGACCCTCGGTGCCGTCGTCGTCGCCGGAGGTGCGGGCGCCTACGCGGTCGTCCGCCGCAACCGGCTCCGCAAGGAGGCCGAGGAACGCGCCGCCCTCGACAAGCTCAGGGTCGTCGTCGACGAGGACATCACCGCCTTCGGCGAAGAACTCGAACGCCTCGACTTCCACCCCGCCGAGGCCGGCGCGGACGACGCCATGCGCGGCGACTACGAACGCGCCCTCGACTCGTACGACACGGCCAAGTCCCGGATGGCCTCCGCCGGCCGGCCCCACGACGTCCGCCCGGTCACCGAGGCCCTGGAGGACGGCCGCTACGCGCTCGCCGTCCTCGCCGCCCGCCGCGAGTCCCGCCCGCTCCCCGAACGCCGCGCCCCCTGCTTCTTCGACCCGCGCCACGGCCCCTCCGTCGAGGACCGCACCTGGACCCCGGGAGGCGGCACCGCCCGCCAGGTCCCGGTCTGCGCCGCCGACGCGTCCCGCCTCGACGACGGCCTCGACCCGATGGCCCGCACGGTCGACGCGGACGGTGTCCGCCGCCCCTACTGGGAGGCGGGCCCCGCCTACGGCCCGTGGGCGGGCGGCTACTTCGGCGGCGGCATGCTCCCCGGTCTCCTGATGGGCACCGTCCTCGGCTCGATGCTCGCCACCCCGGCCTACGCGGCCGAATACGGCGGCGGCGACTTCCAGGGCGGCGACTTCTCCGGCGCCGACTTCGACTCCGGCGACTTCGGCGGCGGAGGCTTCGGCGGAGGCGACGGAGGCGGCTTCGGAGGCGGTGACTTCGGGGGCGGCGGCGACTTCGGCGGCGGCGGGTTCTGACCCGCCCCGAGCACGGCGGCGGGCTCGCACCGGCCCTCGGGCGAGCGCCTTTCGCCGTCTCGGACCAGCTGCTTCTCCCGGACCGGCTCCTTCTCTCAGACCAGCGGCTTCACCGACATCAGGAGATGGCGGTGGGTTCCTTCGGGGCCGTCGGTGAGGAGGGCTCGCTGGCCGGGGCCCAGGAGGTGGAAGTGGACCTCCCGGGTGTCCAGGGTGGTCAGGGCGTCCAGGAGGTAGCCGGGGTTGAAGGCGACCGTCAGGGTGTCCGGGCCCGTGAGGACGGCCGGGAGTCGCTGGGAGGCGATGTCGTCCTCGTATCCCGCCTGGAGCTGGATCGCGGTGGGGGTGAAGGACAGCTGGACCGGGCTGTCGCCCTCGGCGACGACCGCGACCCGCTTCACGGCCTCGGTCAGCGAGGCCCGGTCGGTGGCCGCCCGGGCGTGGTCGCCGAGTGCGAAGAGCTTGTCGTGGCGGGGGAGGCGACCGTCGAGCAGTCGGGTGGTGGTGCGCAGACCGCCGCTCTCGAAACCGATCGAGCCGCCGTCCAGGGCGAGCAGGGCCGGGCCGGTGCCCGCGAGGGAGCGGGCTATCTCGGTGAGGCGCCGGGCCGGGACGACCACGTCGGCGGGTTCCTCGGCGTCGCCACCGGGCTTCCACTCCAGGGTGCGGACCGCGTAGCGGTAGCGGTCGGTGGCCGCGAGCGTCATGGTCGTGCCGTCCAGCGCGAGCCGTATCCCGGTCAGCACCGGCAGGGAGTCGTCGCGGCCCGCCGCCACCGCCACCTGGCCGACCGCCGCCGCGAAGGCGTCCCCGTCCACCAGGCCGCGGACCTCGGGCAGCTCGGGCGGGGCGGGGTAGTCGTCCAGCGGCAGCAGGGAGAGGCCGAACCGGGCGTCGCCCGAGGTCACCGAGAGACGGGCGCCCTCCACGGCGATGTCCGTGTGTCCGCGGGGGAGCACCTTGCAGATGTCGAGCAGGCGCCGCCCCAGGACCAGGGCCCGTCCTTCGACGTCCGTGTCGGCCTCCACCTCGACCCGGGCCGAGGCCTCGTGGTCGAGTCCGGAGACCCGCAGCCGGCCGTCGGCGGCCTCCAGGAGCAGGCCGCCGAGGACGGGCAGCGGGGAGCGGGCCGGCAGGACGCGGGCGGCCCAGGCCACGGCATCGGTCAACACGGTGCTGTCGATACGGAATTCCATGCCGCCGAAGCTAGCGACCGCCACTGACAATGCCGTCGACCAGCGGGTTCGCCGGCCTTTCGGCGAGATCCTCCGGAGCCGGCCGCACTCTCGCCAGGCGAGATACGGCCGTTGCCGAGACCGGCGAAGTGGTCCGTCTTGTCGCCGGGCTCGTCTCCACGACGAGCCCGGAGGATGCCGCCCGGGAAGGGAACCGCCCCCTCGCGCGTTCCAGTCTCGGAACAAGTCGAGGACTTTCAGGGGGAGTAGCGCGATGAACGACGACCACGGGCACGTCCACGGCACGGTGGAGCCCGGATTCGAGTCCGTGCGGGAGGAGTTCGCCACCGTCGTGGCGAACGAGGCGCGCGACGGCGGAGCCCAGCTCGCCGTCCACCACCGCGGCAGCCTCGTCGTCGATCTCTGGGGAGGTGACGGCGTCGACGGGGACTCGCTCCTCGGGCTCTACTCCTCCTCCAAGGGCGCCATGGCGCTGGTCACCGCCCTCCTCGTCCAGGACGGTGTGCTCGACCTGGATCGCGAAGTCGCCTTCTGGTGGCCCGAGTTCGCCGCCGAGGGCAAGGGGGAGCTCACCCTGCGCCAGCTCCTCGCCCACCGCTCCGGCGTGATCGGCGCCGACGGCGGCCTGAGCCCCGAAGAGCTCACCGACGACCGGGCGATCGCCGCGCGGCTCGCCGGGCAGCGCCCCTTCTGGGAGCCGAACACCACCCACGGCTACCACGCCCTCGTGATCGGCGCCCTCGTCGGCGAGGTGGTCCTGCGGGCCACCGGCCGGACGATCCGGGAGCTGTTCGAGGAGCGGGTCCGCGCCCCGTACGCGCTCGACTACTACCTGGGTCTGCCCGAGGAGCTGGAGCCCCGCTTCCGTACGGCGCTGCCGATGCTGCCCACCCCCGCCGAGCAGGCGATCCTCGCGGAGAACCCGATCGCTCCGGACAGCCTGATGGCGGTCGCGTTCAACTTCCACGCGGACCCGCCGTTCGACATCGCCGGGTACGCCAACTCCCGGGCGGTACGGGAGCGGGCACCGCTCTCCGGCGGCGGCATCGGCTCCGCGCGCGGCCTCTCCCGGATGTACGCGGCGATCGCCGGTGAGCTCGACGGCAGGGCCCCGCTCCTGAAGCCGGACACCCTGGCCGAGGTCGCCCGCGTCCACTCCTCGGGCACGGACCTCGTGACGGGTGAGGAGAACGCGTTCGGCCTCGGCTTCGTCCTGTCGGCCGCCCGCTACCCGGCCCTCACGCCGGCCGCCGTCGGCCACAGCGGCGCCCCCGGCTCCCAGGCCTTCGCCGATCCGGCGACCGGCCTCGCCTACAGCTACACCCGCCGCCGCTTCGCCTTCGGCGGTGGCCCGGGCGCCGCCGAGAACGACCGCCTGATCCCGGCGGTGGTCGCGGCGGCCGCGCGTCGGAGCTAGCGCTCCCGGCCGAGACGCCGAGACGCCGAGACGCCGAGACGCCGAGCGCCCGCCTTCCGCTGCTGCGGAGGGCGGGCGCGCTCGTGTGTCCGGAGGGGGCCGGTCCGGTTGTCGGGCCGGGTGTCGGGTCAGGCGGCGTTCTTGATCGCGGAGATGTCGAAGTTCAGCTTGACCTTGTCGCTGACCATCACGCCGCCCGTCTCCAGGGCCGCGTTCCAGGTCAGGCCCCACGCGGAGCGCAGGATCTCGGCGGAGCCCTCGAAGCCGACGCGCTCGTTGCCGTAGACGTCCGTCGCGGCGCCGTTGAACTCCAGGTCGATGGCGAGCGGCTTGGTGACGTCCTTGATGGTCAGTTCGCCGGTGATCCGGTACTTGTCGCCGCCCAGCTGCTCGGCCGCCGTCGAGCGGAAGCTCATCAGCGGGAACTGCTCGGCGTCGAAGAAGTCGCCGCTGCGCAGGTGACCGTCGCGGTCGCCGATGCCCGTGTCGATGGAGGCGATCTTCACGTCGATCGAGGCGGAGGAGGCGCCGGGGTTCGCGCCGTCCAGCTTCAGCGCGCCCTCGTGCTCGCCGAAGGTGCCGCGGACGTTGGTGACCATGGCGTGACGGACGGTGAAGCCGATGCTGCTGTGGGCGGGGTCGATGGCGTAGTCGCCGGTCAGGGCAGCCAGGGCCGGGTCCACGGGCAGGGTGGCGACGGCGACGGCGGACTCGTTGTTCTTGCGGTTGAAGAGACCCATGACTGACAGCTCCTTGATCGGGGTGTGGTGTTGATCGGTACTTGTTGAACCTTCAACGAGAACGACTGTAGACGTATTCCGTTCAACTTTCAACATCTATGGAAGATGTTCACCCGGACGGCGCCACTCCGGCACCGAGGCCCTCTTCCGGACGCGCGTAGAACTACGGCACCATCTCCCTGAACCACCGGTTCCACGGGTTCCATGGCTCCCACCGGTTCCAGGGGTTCCATGGCTCCCGGCGATTCCACGGGCTCCACCGGTTCCATGCGAGCCGGGTCGCACCACCGGCACCACCTGCACCGCCGTCCCCAACCGTCACGGTCACCAGCAGGAGGCACTCCCGATGAAGCTCCGCTCCGTCCTCACCGCCCTCGCCCTCGTCCTCGGCGCGCTCTTCGCGCCCGGCGTCGGCGTCCTCACCGCCGCGGGCGAGGCCCACGCGGTCACCAAGATCAGCCATGCCACCGCGACCTCGATGTTCCGGTCCTCCGGGATCACCTGGTCCTCCTCCGGAGGCTGCTCCAACCGCAACGTCTCCACCTGCACGTCCTTCGACCAGCTCAACCTGGCCACCGCCCAGGGCGCCCAGACCCTCAAGAGCGCCAGCGGCTGTGCCCTCAACATCACCGGCGGCACCGAGACGGGCCACGCGAGCGGCACGTACTCGCACTGGAACGGCTACAAGCTCGACTTCGGCAAGGCCACCTGTGTCACCAACTACGTGAAGAACACCTTCACCTACATCGGGGTACGCGGTGACGGAGCCCCGCAGTGGAAGTCCGGCGCGGGCAACGTCTACGCCGACGAGGGCAACCACTGGGACGTGACCTTCTACAACTGCGGCGGCTGCTGACCCGGCAATTCCCGTCCCCGGGAGCCCTCTTCGGTGGTCACTTGGACTAACCGAAGGGGGTTCTTGGACTGGAGGGGCCCGCACGGCGCGATCTCGTTGACGGTGCCACCGGGGCGGGGGCCAACTAGTGCGCATGTCCCTCCCCCCTTCGCGAAGAGTCCGTGCGGCCTGTGCGCTCGCCGTCGCTTCCTCCGCCGTGTTCGCCCTGGCCGGGCCCGCCCTGGCCGAGGGCGCCGAGAGTCGGACCCCCGCCACCGGAGCCCCTCTTGCCGGAGCCGGAGCCGCGACCGCCGCCTCCCCCGTCCTCACCTCCGCCCGGCTCTCGGTCGCCGTCGCCGAGGACTTCCCCCGCGTCCTCTCGTACACCGACCGCACGACCGGCGCCCGTCTCCTCGGCAGTACGGCCCCGGTCACCCAGGTCGTCCTCAACGGAACCGCCCGTACCGTCCGGGCCAAGGGCGCCCCCGTCCTGACCGCCTCCACCGCCGCGTACACCCTCGCCTTCCCCGAGCTGCCCGGCGTCGAGATCGACGCGCGCCTGAGCGTCGACGGACGGACCACCACCTTCAAGGTGACCGCCGTCCGCGACACCGAGGCCTTCCGGGTCGGAACCCTCGACATACCCGGCCACGACCTGGTCTCCGTGGGGTCCTCGGACACCGGTGCCGCGACCGCCTTCACCCGGCTCGACCCGGACTCCACCCGTACCGCCGACGTCTTCGCCCACGTCACCGACGCGACCGCCGCCGAGGCGAACCCGGTGGGCGCGAGCTACGCCCTCGTCAACACCGGGCAGCTCGCCGCCGCCGTCGAGTCCAACTCCAGCTACGACAAACCCTCCGGGGCGTCGGCCCGCGACGGCGCCCGCTTCTGGCACCAGGCCCGCAAGCAGGCCACCGGCACCGGCACCGAGACCCGGGTCGGTGTCTGGTCCGGCCAGTGGACCTACCGCGGCGAGGGCGCCCCCGAGCCCGCGAGCGGCGACGGCCTGCCCTGGGCCAAGGTCGTCGTCACCCCCGACGCCAACGCCGACGGGGCCACCGACTGGCAGGACGGCGCCGTCGCCTTCCGTACGATCGGGATCAAGGCCCCGGGCGCCGAGGACACCCCCGACCGGGTCGTCGCCCACATCCCGTTCAACTTCGCCTCCCAGGCCACCCACCCCTTCCTGCGCACCCTCGACGACGTCAAGCGGATCTCGCTCTCCACCGACGGACTCGGCCAGTTCGCGCTGCTCAAGGGATACGGCTCCGAGGGCCACGACTCCGCCCACCCCGACTACGGCGGCAACTACAACAAGCGGGCCGGCGGCCTCGCCGACCTCAACGTCCTGCTGAAGGAGGGCCGGAAGTGGGGCGCGGACTTCGGCGTCCACGTCAACGCCACCGAGTCGTACCCCGAGGCGAAGAACTTCAGCGAGACCCTGGTCGACAAGACCAAGCCCGGCTGGAACTGGCTGAACCAGAGCTACTACATCGACCAGCGCCGGGACATCAACAGCGGTGACCTCGCCCGCCGCTTCCAGCAGCTCCGCGACGAGACCGACCGCAACCTCTCCACCCTCTACATCGACGTCTACTACACCCACGGCTGGATCGCCGACGAGACGATGAGGGCCGTCCAGAAGCAGGGCTGGAACGTCGCCACCGAGTGGTCCGAGAAGTTCGAGCGGGCCTCCCTCTGGTCCCACTGGGCCAACGACCTCGACTACGGCGGCGCCACCAACAAGGGCCTCAACTCGCAGATCGTCCGCTTCATCCGCAACGGCGAGAAGGACGTCTGGAACAACCACCCGGTCCTCGGCCAGACCGCCCTCGTCGACTTCGAGGGCTGGACCGGCGAGACCGACTGGAACGACTTCACCGCCAACATCTGGCAGCGGAACCTGCCCGCCAAGTTCCTCCAGCAGGAGAGCATCACCCGCTGGGACGGCAACGACCTCACCTTCACCGGCGGGGTCCGCGGCACCGTCGAGAACGGCGCGCGCACCTTCTACGACGACGGCCGCAAGGTCCTCGACGGCGAGACGTACCTGCTTCCGTGGGACGGCGGCAAGAAGCTCTATCACTACAACAAGGCCGGTGGGACGACCGCTTGGGCCGTGCCGGCCGGTGTCCGCTCGTACTCCGTGTACAGGCTCACCGACAGCGGGCGGGTGAAGACCGGCACCGTCCGGCCCACCGGCGGGAGGATCACCCTCGACGCCGTCGCCGGACAGCCCTACGTGCTGTACCCCGACCGCGCGCCCGAAAGCCCCGCCCCCCGATGGGGCCAGGGCACTCCGGTCAAGGACCCCGGCTTCAACGACACGGGGCTCTCCGGCTGGACCAGGACCGGCACCGTCGCCCGTGACACCGACGCCCGGGGCCGCAACAGCGCGAAGCTCTCCGGCACCGCCACCGCCTCGGTCCGCCAGCGGATCACCGGGCTCACCCCCGGAGAGCGGTACACCGCCTCCGCCCTGATCGAGGTCGAGCCCGGCGCCACCCGCCCCACCACCCTCTCCGTCGGCGGGCGGGCCGTCACCGTCGAGCGGTCCTCCCTCCAGGACCGGGTCGCCGCCTCCGACTGGAACGGCACCCGCTTCCAGCGCGCCAAGGTCACCTTCACCGCGCCGCGCGACGGCACGACCCTGAAGATCGAGGCCGCCGCCGGCAGCACCGCCACCGTCCGGATCGACGACGTCCGGATCGTCGCCAACGCCCCCGCCACCAAGGCCGGGACCGTGGTGTACGAGGACTTCGAGGCCGTCGACCAGGGCTGGGGCCCCTTCCTCAAGGGCGACGCGGGCGGCACGACCGACCCGCGCACCCACATCGCCCAGCTCCACGCCCCCTACACGCAGGCCGGCTGGAACGGGAAGCCGATCGACGACGTCATCGGCGGCGCCGAGTCCCTCAAGTCCCACGACGAGAACAGCGGACTCGTCTACCGGACCGCTCCCTGGACCGTCCCGATGAAGGACGGCCACAGCTACCGCGTCGAGTACGACTACCGGTCCAGCCACGCGGGCGCGTACGAGTGGATCACCGGCTACGACCGCACGGACGGGACGTCCGTGGAGACCCGTCGCACCCCGATCGGGCAGCAGCGGACCGACGGACACTTCTCGGAGACCGTCACCGCCGGCTGCGGCGACACCTGGACGGGCCTGCGCAAGCGCGGCGACGCCCCGGACGGCGCCGACTTCGTCCTCGACGCCTTCACCGTCACCGACCTCGGCCCGGCCGCCGAACGCGCCGCCTGCGGCACGCTGACGCTCACCGCGCCCGAGACCCTGGAGCCCGGCCGCCCGAACCGGGTCACGGCCACCTTCGGCAACGACGAGGCCGGTGACGTCACCGGCGCCCTGGCCGCCCTCGCCCTCCCCGCGGGGTGGACCGCCGAACCGGCCGCGCCCGTCGCCCTCGGCACGGTCGCGGCGGGCGGGAGGACCACCGCCACCTGGCAGGTGACACCCCCGGTGGACGCGGCCTACCGGCCGTACACCCTCGACGCCTCCGTCACCTACACCCTCGGGGGAGGGGAGCGGAAGCTCACCGCCGCCACCACCGTCCGGACCCTGCCCCCGCCGCCCACCGCCGACAGCTGGGCCAGCGACCTGGACTGGACCTCGGCCACCAACGGCTGGGGACCCGTCGAGCGCGACCTCTCCAACGGCGAGACCGGTACCGGCGACGGCTCCCCGCTGCGGATCGGCGGAGTGACCTACGCCAAGGGCCTGGGCAGCCACGCACCCGCGAAGGTCCGCTACTACCTGGGCGGCCGCTGCACCTCCCTCACCGCCGAGGTCGGTGTGGACGACGTCCAGACCAGCCGGGGCAGTGTCCGGTTCAGCGTTCTCGCGGACGGCGCCGAGAAGGTGAAGTCCCCGGTCCTCGGGGCCACGGACGCGGCCTGGTCCCTCGCCGCCGACGTCACCGGCGCCTCCTACGTCGACCTGGTGGTCGACGACGGCGGCGACGGCAACGGCAACGATCACGCGGACTGGGGCGGCGCCCGCTTCCACTGCGGAGGCTGATCGCGCCGGGCCCGGCGGAAAGCGCTTTCGCCGGGCCCGTGCGGTGCTCATTGATTGCGTCGGAAACCCGGTGCTAGACCAGGCGCCGAACGGTCTCCACCACTTCCCCCGGGAGGCTCCCGTGCCCGTCCCCGCCTGGTCCCGCCGCACCTTTCTGATCACCACCTCCGCCGCGGCCGCGGCCCTCGCGCTCCCCTCCGCCGCCCACGCGGCGGAGGGGGAGTTCGAGACGCTGCGGCTCCGCTGGCTCGACCTCCAGCTCGGCACCGGCTTCGACGCCGCGACCGAGCCCTACGCCTCCCGCCTCGCCGAGACGGGCACGCTCGCGCGCGCCTTCCGCGCCGCCCTGGCCCCCACCCCCACCTCCCTCTGGCCCGACGCCCCCTTCGACCCGCCGGCCGGCATCACCCAGAGCTACAGCCGCCTGTGGACCATGACCCAGGCGTACGCCCAGCCCGGCACCGGCCTCACCGGCGACCGGACGCTGCTCGCCGACGTCCTGCGCGGCCTCGACCACCTCTCCGCCACCGTCTACCGGGCGGGCGCACCCCGCTACGGCAACTGGTGGGAATGGCAGATCGGCAGCCCCCGCCTCCTCATGGACATCGTGGCCGCCCTCCACCCGCACCTCGGCGCCGAACGGATCGCCGCCGCCTGCGCCGCCGTCGACCACTTCGTCCCCGACTCGGTGCTCGGGGACTACACCGGCACCTCCACCGGCGCCAACCGCGTCGACCTGTGCCGGTCGGTCGCCCTGCGCGGAGTCCTCGGCGCCGACCCCGCCAAGATCGCCCTCGCCCGCGACGCCCTCTCACCCGTCTTCCCGTACGTCACCCGGGGCGACGGCCTCTACGCCGACGGCTCCTTCGTCCAGCACACCTGGGTCGCCTACTCCGGCACCTACGGACAGGTCATGCTCGACGGCCTCGGCCGGCTCTTCACCCTCCTCGCCGGATCCAGCTGGGCCGTCACCGACCCCAACCGGCAGATCGTCCTCGACAGCGTCGAGAAGGCCTACGCGCCGCTCATCTACGACGGCCTGATGATGGACAGCGTCAACGGGCGGGCCATCAGCCGCGGCCACCTCAAGAACGACGACCGCAAGGTCATGCGCTCCGACCACTTCCACGGCCAGGGCGTCATCGCGGCCATGGCCCTCCTCGCCGGAGGAGCCTCCGCCGCCGAGCGCGACCGCTGGCACGCGCGCCTGAAGGGGTGGATCCGGCGCGACACCGTCTCCCCGATCCTGGCCGCCCGCCAGTTCGGCGTCGCCGACCTCGCCCGGCTGCACGCCGTGGCCGCGGCCCCCGTCCCGGCCGCCCCCGAACCCACCGGGCACCGCCTCTTCACCGCCATGGACCGGGCCGTCCACCGCCGCCCCGGCTGGGCCGCCAACATCGCCATGGCCTCGGACCGGATCTCGTACTACGAGTGCGGCAACGGCGAGAACCCGCGCGGCTGGCACACCGGCGCCGGAATGCTCTCCTGGTGGACCCCGGACCTCGGCGACCAGTACACCGACTGGTTCTGGCCCACCGTCGACCCCTACCGCCTGCCCGGCACCACCGTCTCCACCAAGCGCCTCGCCGACCGGGCGGGCGGCGAGTGGGGCGCCCCCAAGCCCGCCGTGCGCTGGGTCGGCGGTGCCACCGACGGCGAGTACGCGGCCGTCGGCCAGCACCTGAAGGGCCTCGGCTCCACCCTGGAGGCCCGCAAGTCCTGGTTCTGCGCGGCGGACGCGGTCATCTGTCTCGGCGCCGGGATCACCGCGACCGACGGCGTGCCCGTCGAGACGGTCGTGGACAACCGCCTCCTCGGCGAGGCCGGCACCCAGGCGCTCACCACCGGGGCCCGCTGGGCGCACCTCGAGGGACACGGCGGCTGGGTCTTCCCCCAGGGCGCCGGGAACCTCCGCACCCTGCGCGAGGACCGCACCGGGGCCTGGAGCGACATCAACACCACCAGCTCCACCGAGCGCCGCAGCCGCCGCTACCAGACCCTCCTGCTGGACCACGGCACGGACCCGGTCGCCGCCGCGTACGTGTACCTCCTCATGCCCGGTGCCTCCCCGCGGACGCTCGCCGCGCGCGCCGCCGACCCCGGCCGGCTGCGCGTTCTCGACAACACGGCCGAGCGGCAGGGCATCGCCGTCCCGTCCCTCGGGCTGACCGCCGCGAACCTCTGGCAGGCCGGTACGGTGGGACGCCTCACCACCACCGCCCCCGCGAGCGTCCTCGTCCGGCGCCGCCGCTCCGTCCTCGACCTGAGGGTCTCCGAACCGCCCCGCACGGGGCAGCCCCTGGAGCTGGTCTGGGACGGCCCGGTCCGCCGGGTGCTCTCCCACGACCCCTCGGTGGAGGTCCTCGCCACCGGCCGTTCGCTGCGCCTGCGGATCACGCCCGGAACGGCGGGCGCGACCCACCGTTGTGAGGTCCTCGTCTAGATCCATCCAGGTCTATGTCGAACCCCTACAAACACGAGGGGTGTCTGGCTGTTGACTCGGGCCGGGCAGGGAGGAGTTCTGTCCGGCCCCACCAGGAATCGACACGCGAGACTGTACGGAGTCGACGGCGGGGTTTTCTTGTCCGACTTCGTAGGGTCGGTACATGACCGTTGTGGACCAGATCCCGAGCGAGCCCGCTGACGCCCGTGGCCGAGTGGCCGAGCTGCACGTCCTGCGCGAGCAGGCGCTCCGTGGCCCGAGTGAGCGCGCGACCGAGGCCCAGCACGCCAAGGGCAAGCTGACGGCACGCGAGCGCATCGAGCTGCTGCTCGACCCTGGTTCCTTCAGTGAGGTCGAGCAGCTGCGCCGGCACCGCGCCCAGGGCTTCGGCCTCGAGGCGAAGAAGCCGTACACCGACGGTGTGATCACCGGATGGGGCACGGTCGAGGGCCGGACCGTCTTCGTCTACGCACACGACTTCCGGATCTTCGGCGGCGCCCTCGGCGAGGCGCACGCGACGAAGATCCACAAGATCATGGACATGGCCATCGCGGCCGGTGCTCCGCTGGTCTCCCTGAACGACGGCGCGGGCGCCCGCATCCAGGAGGGCGTCTCGGCGCTCGCCGGCTACGGCGGCATCTTCCAGCGCAACACCCGCGCCTCGGGCGTCATCCCGCAGATCTCGGTGATGCTCGGCCCGTGCGCCGGTGGCGCGGCCTACTCGCCGGCCCTCACCGACTTCGTGTTCATGGTCCGCGAGACCTCGCAGATGTTCATCACCGGCCCGGACGTCGTCAAGGCGGTCACCGGCGAGGAGATCACCCAGAACGGCCTGGGCGGCGCCGACGTCCACGCGGGTGTCTCCGGTGTCTCCCACTTCGCGTACGACGACGAGGAGACCTGCATCGCGGAGGTCCGGTACCTCCTCTCGATGCTCCCGCAGAACAACCGCGAGAACCCGCCGACCGTCGCGTCCGAGGACCCGGCCGACCGCCGCTCCGAGGTCCTGCTCGACCTGGTGCCGGCCGACGGCAACCGCCCGTACGACATGCACAAGGTCATCGAGGAGCTCGTCGACGACGGCGACTACCTGGAGATCCACGAGCGCTGGGCCCGCAACATCATCTGCGCCCTCGCCCGTCTCGACGGCCAGGTCGTCGGCATCGTCGCCAACCAGCCCCAGACGCTGGCCGGTGTCCTCGACATCGAGGCCTCCGAGAAGGCCGCCCGCTTCGTGCAGATGTGCGACGCCTTCAACATCCCGATCATCACTCTTCTGGACGTACCCGGCTTCCTCCCGGGCGTCGACCAGGAGCACGGTGGAATCATTCGGCACGGCGCGAAGCTGCTCTACGCGTACTGCAACGCGACCGTGCCCCGGATCTCCCTGATCCTGCGCAAGGCCTACGGCGGCGCGTACATCGTCATGGACTCCCAGTCCATCGGCGCCGACCTGACGTACGCCTGGCCCACCAACGAAATCGCGGTCATGGGCGCCGAAGGCGCCGCCAACGTGATCTTCCGCAAGCAGATCGCGGAGGCAGAGGACTCGGAGGCCATGCGGGCCCGCATGGTCAAGGAGTACAAGGCCGAGCTGATGCACCCGTACTACGCCGCGGAGCGTGGCCTGGTCGACGACGTCATCGACCCCGCCGACACCCGCCAGGTGCTCATCCGGTCCCTCGCGATGCTCCGCACCAAGCACGCCGACCTGCCGTCCCGCAAGCACGGCAACCCGCCTCAGTAAGAGGAGTCATCCACGTGACCACGCCTGCCAATCTTCTCCGTGTCGAGAAGGGCCTCGCCGACCCCGAGGAACTCGCCGCCATCACCGCGGTGCTCCTCGCCCGCGCCGCCTCCCGGTCCGACGAGGACCCGGCGACGGGCCACACCGGCCGCACCGCCGCCGGCTGGCGCCGCCTGGAGCGCGAGCACGGCTTCCGCGCCCCGCACAGCTGGCGCTGAGCTCCGGAGGAGGGCCGGAACCCGTGACACGGGTTCCGGCCCTCCTTCATGTCCTGGCCCGCCGTGCGCCCTAGGCCAGGATCGCCTGGACGAGCACGACGATGCCCCAGACCACGGCGCCCACGATGCCGACGAGGATCAGGACGGCCGTGCAGCCGAGCGCGATCTCGCCCTTGGTGAGGGGGGCCGGTGGGGTGGGGGCCGCCTTGTCGTCGGGCTTGGCCGGACCCGACGTGCCGGTCGTGCCCGTGGTGCCGGTGGTGCCGGTCGTGCCCGTGGTGCCCGTCGTGCCCGGGGTGCCGGTCGGCGTCCACGTGGGGGGCTTGCTCGGCGGGGGAGTGGCGGGCTTCGGCGGCGGGACAGTCGCGCCTGTGGAGGAGGCCGGTCCGGACGAGCCGGACGGCGGGGCCGACGCGGCGGGACCGGACCGCGACGACGGGCCGGACGCTCCGGACCGGGGCGCCGACGCGCTCGCCGTACCCCCGGCGCCCGTCGACGCACGCGTGCTCGACCTGCTCGCACCCGCCGACGCCCCGGCCGCCCGGCCGGTCGCCGACTGCCGCCCCGGACCCGCGACGAACGGGTCCGCCTGTCCGGCCGCCCGGCGCCCGCACCACGGGCAGGAGCTCAGATGGCCGCTGTGGTGGTGGTTCGCCACCTCGGCGCACTGCACGGCGGTCGACCGTGCCTCGTCCAGCGCCTCCAGCCAGGCCGCCGACGAGGGCCGCCGCCGGGGATCACGGATCCCCGGGCCGAACGCCCGCCGCGCGAGCTCCACCACCCGGGGCGGCAGCACCTCGCTGGGGAGCAGCTGCGCCGGTGTCCGCACCCGGTTCGGGTGGACGAGGAAGGACGTACCGGCCTGGATGTTGTCCTTGCGGGTCGCCTCGACGGGGCCGTGCAGCGGAGCCCCGTCGAACGGATGGTTCCCGGCCGTGAGCAGCTGGTAGACGAGTACGGCCAGGGCGAAGTCGTCCGAATGCCGGGTCGGCGGCTCCCCGGTGTGCCGCTCGGGGCCCGCGTAGTCGTCGATGAACACCTCGCTGCCGAAGGACTCCCCGGTCAGCGCGTCGGTGAAGGCGAACGAGTCGCAGTCCAGGAAGGTGACGTACCCGTTGGTGTCCACGACCGCGTTGGAACTCGACAGGTCGCCCACGACGAAGCGCTGCTGATGCAGCTCCGCCGTCATGTACGCGAGGTTCGAGGCCACCCCGAGGAGGAACTTCCAGTGCGCCCGGCCCTCGAACCTGTCCAGCCGCACACGTTTCTGGAACAGTCCGTTCAGCGGGGTGTGCTCCGCCGGGTCCAGGAACGGCATCCCGTAGCCCACCGGCCGCCCGCCGGCCTCGACCACGTCGACCGGCCACACCAGCATCGGGGGCTGGCCGGGCGCGAGCGGCTCCCCGGCGAGCGGGTCGGCCCGGAGCATGGCCGCGAGCCGGCGCACCTGGGCGGCGTCGGGAGCGCTGTTGTAGATCTTGGCGGCGAGGTCGGCGCGTTCGTCGAGCGCCCACACACTGCCCTGCCCGCCGGTCCCCAGGGGCTTGGGCCCACGGGTGACGCGGGTGCCGTCCCCGAGTGTGAGGACGGGGTCGTGCGCGTGACCGGCGCCGCCGGTGCCGTCGTTCGAGTCAGCCTCAGTCATGTCCGTATCGCCCACAGGAGAGTCTTGTCGTCCCCGGTCACCCGGGTGATCTGGTCGGATCCGAGGAAGTCCTTGAGCCGCCGGTCCTCCTCGGCGGGGTCGTAGTCGGGCCGGGCGAGCCGGTCGAAGAGATGTCCGAGGAAGGCGTCGTGCGGCAGCGGGGGCCCGGCGGGGGCCCGCCGGAGCAGGGCGTGCGTCAGACCGTCCGTGGACAGCAGGACCCCGTCGATGCCCTCGTCACGGACACAGTCGACCCGGAGGTGGGCGAGGGCGCTGGGCGAGCCCACGAACACGGTCTCGTTCGCGTACTCGCTTCCGGTGTGCGCGCGGGGCAGCAGATGGTAGGAGGTGGCCGCTCCGGCGCCGCCGCTCCCGCCCGCACCCGCGTTCCCGCCCGCTCCCCCGCCCGTCTCGGCACGGACGAGGACGAGACCGTCGCCGATCGACAGCTGCCCGAGCCAGCCCCGGGCGAGGACCACCACGGTCAGCGTGGTGGCGTACCGGCCCGGTGGGCCCTGGCACCACCGCAGGAACTCGGCCCGTACGTCACGGAACGCCTCGGTCAGTTGCTCCTTGCGCGCCCGGGCGTCCGGCAGCCGCTCCCACGCGGTGACCGTCGGCAGGAAGGCAGCCATCGCGAGCCGGACGGCCTGGCGGGCCCCCTCCCGGGAGTCCGGCGCGCTCCCGGCGCCGTCCGCCACCGCGAGGACGAGCCCCGAGGCGGTCTCCTCGTACGCGTACGCGTCCTGACAGAGCGTCCGCTCCCGCAGATGCCGGTAGCCCGTCGCACTCGTACCGTGCACCCGCCATCCCGTGGGAGGCCCGTCCGGCGCCCTCATGCCGGCACCTGCCCGCCTCCGCGCCGGCGCTTCAGCCGGGCGAAGATCTCCTGGAACTCGGCCTCCGCCGCACCGCCCTGCGTGGCCTTGGCACTGTGCGACATCGCCGTGAGCAGCTCCGCGAAAGGGAATCCGTCGAGCCAGGCGTGGTAGTGCGGCGCCAGCTCCTGGAGCACCCCCTCCGCGCCCGCGTGCCGCTCGCCGACCCCCACCGTGAACAGCCGGAAGCGACGCTCCTCCTCCGCCTTGCGCAGGTCGGGCAGGAGATCGCGGTACGCGTACGAGAAGCGGCCCTTCTCGTCGCTGGGCACCCCGTCCGTGACCACGCAGATCTGCGGGCGGTAGTAGGTGAGACCCTCGGCGCGGAGCCCCGCCTTGTAGTCGGCGACGACGTCCATCGCCAGGCGCAGCGCCCGGTCGAGCAGGGTCACCCCCTCCGCGCGCAGCACCGGCGGCCGGAACTCGTGGGCCGGGACGAACGGACTGTGCGGCCACTCGGGCGCGGTGGCGCCGAGCGGGGTGTTCCCCTGCCAGACGGTGATGCCCTCCTTCCCGCCGAAGGTGATGACGGCGACGTCGACGGCGGCGCTGAGCGCCATGTCGTCGGCGAGGCTCGTCGCCCAGCCGGTGAGGGCGGAGTTGAGCGATCCGATGGCGTTGTGCTGGCTCAGGGAGCTGGAGGTGTCGAGGCAGAGCAGGAGCGGCAGCCGCTGGGCGCTGTCGAACTCGAAGCCCATGTACGGCACGGGGAGCGGGGCTTCGTCGGGCTGAGGCGTGGGAGACACGGCTACTCCGTGGAACGACGGGGACGGATGGGCAGGCGTGGGGGGAGGGGTGGCGCGAGCGCTACGGGTGTGAGGGAGGTTCAGTGGAGCGGGCGGGCCTGGAGCAGCGGGGGTTCCGAGTCCGGTGTCACCGTCACGCGGACCAGGTCACCGGGGCGCGGGTACGCCGACGCCGGGCCCTGCCAGTGGGCGCGGCACAGGGCGCCCTCCCACTCGACGTAGCCGTCGGGGCGGAGCCAGGTCGCGGCGGGCACGACGAAGCGCTGCCGCCCGCCGATCGCCACGGTGTCGAGATCCGGTGCGGTGGCGGGGAGAGCGTGCCGAGGGAGCTCGCCGGCCGGAGGTGCGGCGGAGGGTTTCTCGTGGGGCCGGGGGAGGGGTACGGCGCGGTGCGGCACCTCGTCGGGCCCGCCCCCGGTGCCGGTGCTCCCGGTGGGTCCGGCGGGGAGCGTGTGGTGGGGTTCGGAGCGCGGCGGCTCGCCGTGCGGCGGGAGGGCATGCCGCGGGTGAGGGGGCTCCGAGGACGGAACGGAGGGAGCCACGGAGCCGTCGGACCCGCGGGCGGGGTGCGCCGTCTCCGTGGGGCCGGGCGCGGACGGGTCCGCCTCGCCGGGCTCCCTCCCGGTGCCGTGCGGCAGCAGGAAGGCGGCGCTGCCCAGGATCGCCCGCCCGGTGTCGGTCAGCCGCACCAGGTGGTCCCGCAGAGTCGGGGGCTGCGGAGGCGGAGGGAGCTGCGGCCCCGGCTCGCCGTCCCGGCCGCCGGACCGGTGGTGGTGCTCCGGGTGCACCGTGCCCGGAGCCGTACGCCCGGAATCCCGGTCCCGATCCCTGTCCCGGTCCCGCCGAGAGCCGGACCCGCGGCGTTGGCCGGTTCCGCGGCCCTGGTCGGGCACACGTCCTTGCTCGGGTCCGCGGTTCTGGTCGATCCCGCGCCCCTGGTCGATCCCGCGGTTCCGGTCGGGACCGCGCCCTTGGCCGGTCCCGCGGCCCTGCTCGGGCACACGGCCCTGCTCGGGCCTGCGTCCCTGCTCGGGGCCGCGTCCCTGGCCGGACCCGCGACCCCGGTCGGCCCCACGGCCCCGGTCGGAGTCCCGGTCGGTTCCACGGCCCGGCTCCGGTGCGCTTGGCCCTTCGGGCTTGCGTTCCGACTCACGTGCCCGCTCAGGATCGGGCCCGCGGCCCCCGCCGGGCCGCCAGGACCCCGTACTGCCCCACATGATGGCGAGTGCCGCCGCCATGGGTATCACCGTGACCGTCAGCAGGACGGCGGCCCATTCCATCCGGTCACTCCCGCGTCGTGAGGTCATCGGTGCTCCGCAGGACGAATCCGAGATCGTGGCACTCGCGCAGCAGCCGCAGCGCCGCGTCGAGCAGTGTGTCCAGGGTCGCGGCGAAGCCGTCGGCCGACAGATGGGCGGCCAGCGGCAGGGCGAGGACGGCCGACAACAGCGGCGTCTCGCTGCGCTCGTCCCCGAGGATCGCGGTGGGCGTCACCTCGCGGGAGTTCCAGGCGGTCGCGGCCGCCGCGGTCGGCGCGAGCCGGTCCGGGGAGACCAGGGTCCCGTCGGTGACGGCCACCACGAGCGAACCGGCCGCGCGGCTGACGTCCACGGTGAGCCGGGGGCCGGTGGGGCCGCCCACCGTGGTCTCCAGGTACAGGGCGCCGTCCTCGCGGGCGACGGGTTCGCCGCGCCGCCGCGCCCAGTCCCGTACCAGCGACTCCCAGCCGTTCCGCAGTTCGACGACACGCTCGGCGTGCTCGATCCGCTGGGCCGACTGGGCCGACTGGGCGGACGGGATGTGTGCGGTGGGCGCGAGGGGCTCAGTGGGCTCAGTGGGCATCGTGCAGAACCGCCTTCCGGACCAGGGAACGAGTCAGCCCCGCATCGAGGAGCCGGGCGGCGAACGGGCGTAACGCACACGGGTCACCGGCTCCCGACGCCGCCGGCACATGGCAGCGGTGCGGGGGAGCGGCGACCGGCACCGTGGGCTGGCGGGGCCGGCGGGGCCGGCGGGGCTGCTCGGCGGCGGAGGCACCGGACGCGGACGCGCTCCCGAGCCGGGCGCCGAGCGCCGCCAGGAGCTGGGAGGGCAGGGGCCGGTCGGTGGGAGCGGTGGCCAGACACGCGGTGATCAGTTCGGCGAGCGGCGCCGGTACACCGCCGAGCCGGGGCGACCTGCCCCGGAGGATGCGTACGCTCGCGGGCTGCCCGGTGCCGAACGGCGGCCGGCCGGTCGCCGCGTAGGCGAGGACGGCGCCGAGCGCGAAGATGTCGACGGCGGGGGACGGTTCGCGCCCCAGGAGCTGTTCGGGCGCCATGTAGCCGTGGGTACCGAGCGCGGTGCCGGGGAGGGTGAGCCCCTTCGTCCCCGCGGCCGTGCGGGCGATCCCGAAGTCGATGAGACGGGGCTCGCCGCCCTCCAGGATGATGTTGCTCGGCTTGACGTCACGGTGGATCACCCCGCGCGCGTGCACCTCGGCGAGCGCCTCCGCGAGCATGGCGCCGAGCTCCGCCACCTGTCGCCCGGGCAGGGGGCCCGACGTGACCACCCGGACGTCCAGGGTGGGTCCCGCGAGGTAGCGGGTGGCGAGCCAGAGGGGCGGGGTCAGCGTCTCCGCGGAGTAGACCGGGACGGTGTAGGGGCTGTGGACGTCGCGCAGGGCGTTCACCTCGCGGGCGAACCGCTCCCTGATCTCGTGGATTCCGGCGAGCTCCCCGCGGATCACCTTGACCGCGACCTGCTGCCCGGCGCGTGTCCGGCAGAGGTAGACCTTGCCCATCCCGCCGTTGCCGAGGACACGCACCACGTCGAAGGGACCGATCCGGTCCACACCGTCGTACGAGTTCATGCTTCCCTCCCCCGAGGTCCCCCCGACAACGTAGTGGACGCACGCGGTCCCGGTGGCGGTTTCGTCGCGAAGAGTGTTCGTCCGGGTACGCCGGGGGCCGCGACGTCCGTACGCGGAGCGCCGCGTCCGCCGTACGCCGAAGGCCGCGTTCCCGGGGAGGGAACGCGGCCTTCGGTACGCAACGCCGGGGACAGCTACCGCAGTCGGGCCATGAGGGCGTGCTCGACGAGCGTGATGAGGGCGCTCTTGGCGTCGGCGCGGTGGCGGGCGTCGGTGGTGATGATGGGGGTGTCGGGGCCGATCTGCAGGGCCTCGCGTACTTCTTCGGGCTGGTACGGCTGGCTTCCGTCGAAGCCGTTGAGGGCGATGACGAAGGGGAGGCCGCTGTTCTCGAAGTAGTCGACGGCGGGGAAGCAGTCGGCGAGACGGCGGGTGTCGACGAGGACCACGGCGCCGATGGCGCCGCGGACGAGGTCGTCCCACATGAACCAGAAGCGGTCCTGGCCCGGCGTACCGAACAGGTACAGGATCAGGTCCTGGTCCAGGGTGATGCGGCCGAAGTCCATGGCGACGGTCGTCGTCGTCTTGTCGCCGGTGTGCGTGAGGTCGTCGATGCCCGCGGAGGCGGAGGTCATGACGGCTTCGGTACGCAGCGGGTTGATCTCAGAGACGGCGCCGACGAACGTGGTCTTGCCCACGCCGAAGCCACCCGCCACCACGATCTTCGCGCTGGTGGTTGAACGGGCCGCGCCGCCGCTAGAGCTTGCGAAGTCCACTGAGCACCCTTTCGAGCAGTGTCACGTCTGGCTGACCGCCGGCGGCTTCGTCGCCGCCCGGCTGGTGGATGGCGACAAGTCCGGCCTCGGCCAGGTCGGCGACGAGGATTCGGGCGACGCCGAGGGGAATGGAGAGAAGGGCCGAGATCTCCGCGACCGACTTGATCTCGAAGCACAGCCGGCAGATCCGCTGGTGCTCGGGCAACTGACCCTGCAGTCGCGCGGGGTCGGCCGTAGTGCTGACCAGTGCCTCGATGGCGAGCTGGTAGCGCGGCCGGGTCCGGCCGCCGGTCATGGCGTACGGACGCACCAGCGGATTGTGCCCGCCGGAGCTGCTGGAGCCGGCGGCGGACTGGGCGCGCGAGGTGCCGTGCCCGCCCGCGGACGGGGCCTGAGGCTGCCGATACGGCTGCGAAGCACCGTGTCTGCTCGGGGTGGAGGGAAAGTTGTACCGGTTCTGCGCGGGGTCGCCCAGCGGCGCCTGGTGCGCGTCATAACCGTGATAAGGGCTTGCGCCCGGTGGTGTACCCACGTCTCCTCCTCCGACTGCCTCGCGGTCCATGTCCCTTGGAACCGCGCCACCGCACCTTACGGGGCGGTGGCGCGAAACGCACTGTCTGTCTGTTAGTTGAGAAGACTTCCCTGAAGCTCCGCCCGGAGGTCAGGAGTCAGTACGGTGCCCGCGCGGTCCACGAGAAGTGCCATCTCGTAGCCCACGAGACCGATGTCGGCCTCGGGGTGCGCGAGCACGGCCAGCGAGGAGCCGTCGGAGACCGACATGATGAAGAGGAAGCCGCGCTCCATCTCCACCACGGTCTGATTGACCGCACCACCCTCGAAGATCCGGGACGCGCCCGCGGTCAGCGAGGTCAGTCCGGAGGCGACGGCCGCCAGCTGGTCGGCGCGGTCGCGAGGGAATCCCTCGGACATCGCCAGCAGGAGTCCGTCGGCGGAGACCACCACCGTGTGCGACACCCCAGGGGTGTTGTCCACGAAGTTGGTGATCAACCAGTTCAGATTCTGCGCCGCCTGGCTCATGCTCACACTAACGCTCCTGGTTGTAGGTACTGCCCGGGCCGAGGCCCGATCCGTTCGTGTCCGTTCCCGCGCTGCGCCCCTGCTGGACGCCCCGGCGCAGGTTGCTCAACCTGCCCCGTACGTCCTCGGGTGCGCGGGAGACCTGGGGGCCGCCCTGCGGGGTCTGCTCAGCCGTGCCCTCGACCAGGTTGGCCTTCGGGACCCGGCGGGGGAGACCGGACGAGGTGACTCCGCCCGCCTTCGGGTCCTTGAGCTTGCCGGCCCGCTGCCAGCGCTCGTCGTTGGTCGAGCGCCATTCGTCGGGACCGTCGGCTTCGTTCTGCTGCTGCTCCTGCGCCGGCTGCGCGGGCTTCGCCTGCTGCGGTGCCTGCTGCTGCGGCGCCTGCTGGTTCGGCGGGGCGACGCTGCCGCGGCGCGGCAGACCGGCGTCGGTCAGCGCGTGACCGGCGTCCGGGGCGGCACTCGGGGTCGGACCCGGACGGTCGAAGCCTACGCGGTCGGCGGCCTGTTCGGGAGCGCCCGGAGCAGATTCCGATTCAGCTCCGTACTGCTGCTGGTAGCCGCCCTGGTACGCGCTCTGATCCTGCCACTCGCCCTGGTGGGACTGGGGATCGAACGTGTTGCCGTACTGCTGGTGTTCGACTTCCGGGGTCTCGTACGAAGCTTCCGCATAGCCCTGCTGGGGGTACGCCTCGTAGCCCTGCTGCGGGTACGCGTAACCGTCCTGCTGCTGCGGGTAGCCGGCCCCGTACTCCTGGCCGTATCCCTGCGCCTGCTGGGGCTGCTGGGGCTGCTGCTGTCCGTACTCCTGAGCCGGTGCGTACTGCTCCGCCGGGTACTCCTGGGCCTGCTGCTGCCCGTACTCCTGAGCCGGGGCGTACTCCTGGCCCTGGCCCTGCGGGTCGTACTCCTGGCCCTGCCCGTACTCCTCCGACTGCTCCGCCTCGTCGCGGAAGAGCGGCCGGTCGCCGGTCGTCTGGGCCTCCAGGGCGGCACGCCGCCCGTCGCGCTTCAGCGAGCGGTCGACCGGGTCGAGCGGACGCTCCTCCTCGGCCGGCTGCTCGTAGCGCGAGTCGTCGAAGCCGAGGTCGGCGGCGGTCAGCATGGGCTGCTGCTGCGGCGGTGCGCTCTCGAAGGCGCTCTGCTGTTGCTGCTGCTGCGGAATGATCTGGGAGACCGTGAAGTCGTCCTGGAGCGGCTGCTCGCCGCCACCACCGTGCGTGATCGCGTCCGGCAGCATGACCAGGGAGGTCGTGCCGGCCTGCTCGCCCGAGGGGCGCAGCTGGACCCGGATGCCGTGGCGGTCGGCGAGCCGGCCGACCACGAACAGGCCCATGCGCTGCGAGACGGCGGCGTCCACGGTCGGCGGGTTCGCCAGCTTGTGGTTGATGTCCGCGAAGTCCTCGGCGGTGAGGCCGATGCCCTTGTCGTGGATCTCGACCATCACGCGGCCGTCGGGGAGACGGGTCGCGGTGACACGGACCTTGGTCTGCGGGGAGGAGAACGTGGTGGCGTTCTCCAGGAGCTCGGCGAGCAGGTGTACGAGGTCGGTCACGGCCTGGCCGTGGATCTCGGCCTCCGGGACGCCAGCGAGCTCGATGCGCTCGTACTGCTCCACCTCGGAGGAGGCGGCGCGCATGACGTCGACCAGCGGGACCGGCTGGTCCCAGCGGCGGCCGGGCTCCTCGCCGGCGAGGACCAGGAGGTTCTCGCCGTTGCGGCGCATACGGGTCGCCAGGTGGTCCAGACGGAAGAGGTTCTCCAGCTGGTCCGGGTCGGCCTCGTTGTTCTCCAGGTCGGTGATGAGGGTCAGCTGGCCCTCGATCAGCGACTGGTTGCGGCGCGAGAGGTTGGTGAAGATCGCGTTGACGTTGCCCCGGAGCATGGCCTGCTCGGCGGCGAGCCGGACGGCCTCGCGGTGGACCTGGTCGAAGGCGCGGGCGACCTCGCCGATCTCGTCCTGCGTGTCGATCGGGATCGGCTGGACGCGGGTGTCGACACGGCCCGGCTCGGTACGGGACAGCTGGTCGACCAGCATGGGCAGGCGCTGCTCGGCGATGCCGAAGGCGGCGGTGCGCAGCTGCTGCATCGAGCGGCTCATCTGGCGGGCCATCACCCCGGCGAGGATGAAGGCGGCGAGCAGGGCGATGACGACGATGCCGCCGATGACCCAGGCGTCCGTCTTGGCCTCGTCCGAGATCTTCGCGGCCTCGGCCACGGCCTTGTCGACGAGCGCCTTCTCGACCTGGGAGTAGCCGTCGAACTTGGCGGTGGCCACGGCCATCCAGGTCTCGGCGGTGACGCCCTTGGACTTGAGCGCCGCGAGCGCCTCGGGGTTCTTGGCGGTGCCGATCGCGGAGGCGGAGCCGGAGTAGACGGAGCCGTCCTTGCCCTTGGGCAGCTCGACGCCGGCGGCCTGCATCTGCTTGGCGCCCTCGGTGGCCTTGCCGGCCATGACCTTCTTCAGCAGTTCGACGTCCTCTGGCATACCACCGGAGGCGAACTCGCCGAGGGCGATCTGCTCCAGGTAGTTGTACGAGTTGAACGCCACGGACTGCTGGGCGAAGACGGCCTCGGTGCGGCTGGGCCGGACGAGGAGCTGGGTGCCGATGGAGCGCTGGAGGGACTCGGCGCCCTTGGCCAGCTGGACGGCGTAGACGCTACGGCCGTAGGCGGTGACGTTGCCGGTGCCGAGGCCGAGCTCGTTGGAGAACTCGGTGAGGTAGTGCTGGACGCCGGTGTACCCGAGCTGGGTGTTCACCGGGTCGAGGGAGCGCGTGTACGCGGCCTTGCGGAGCGCGTCGAGCTTCGGCTCCTCGTCCCGGAAGAGACGGAGACGACGCTCGAGACCCTGGCCCGAGGGCAGGTTCTTGGCGGCCTCGTCGAACTTGATCCGGGCGGCGTCGGTCGCGGCGTACGCCCGCGTGACCTCGTCGCTCTTGCGGTCCTCGGCGGTCTTGGCCGCGAGCAGGGGGCCCGCGGTGAGGTCGCGCTCGTTGAGGAGGGCGGTGCTGTACTCCGAGGCGGCGCGCACGATGAGCGCCGTCTTCTCGGCGTCCTGCGCCTCCTGCCAGGTGTCGATCGCGCCCTTCACCTGGAAGCCGCCCATGACGAGGCCGACCAGCACGGGTATGAGGAGGATCGCGTTCAGACGGGTGGGCACCCGCCAGTTGCGGGGCGACAGCTTGCTGGAGCTTCCCTTGCTCGCCGCCGGCGCCACGGGCGGCGTGACGGGCACGTCCGCGGGTGACACGACTGTGCGCGACGGCGGCGTGAAGTTGCCCCGCGTCTCCTGCTCCGCGGAGCGTTCCTTGCTTCGCACTCGACCAACAACCTCTCGGCGTCGGCACCTACGTTGTGCCGGTGTTTCGTTCAGGGCCGTACTACTCGGGAGTTCATGAATTGCAGCACGTGAAGGGTGTCCCTTCCAAACAGTGGGACACGACCTCTTTCAGTGGTCCAGGCCTCGCATAAAACGGGCATAAAGAGCGAGCCCCGCCAAATGGCGGGGCTCATGTGAGCGCAGTGACACCGATCGGATGCATCGGGTGTCCGAGGCGCCCCAATTCTCTGTCGAAACGTTATGAACGCACGGGCGGCCGTGTCGAACGACACAGACCGCCCCTGGCAACGGCATATGACAAGCGCCCTGGCGTTCCGGCTACTTCAGCCGGGCCATCAGCGCGTGCTCGACGAGCGTGATGAGGGCGCTCTTGGCGTCGGCGCGGTGGCGGGCGTCGGTGGTGATGATGGGGGTGTCGGGGCCGATCTGCAGGGCCTCCCGCACTTCCTCCGGCTGGTACGGCTGGCTTCCGTCGAAGCCGTTGAGGGCGATGACGAAGGGGAGGCCGCTGTTCTCGAAATAGTCGACGGCGGGGAAACAGTCGGCGAGACGGCGGGTGTCGACCAGCACGACGGCACCGATGGCGCCGCGGACGAGGTCGTCCCACATGAACCAGAAGCGGTCCTGGCCCGGCGTACCGAACAGGTACAGGATCAGGTCCTGGTCCAGCGTGATGCGGCCGAAGTCCATGGCCACGGTCGTCGTCGTCTTGCCACCGGTGTGCGTGAGGTCGTCGATCCCCGCCGAGGCGGAGGTCATCACGGCCTCTGTGCGCAGCGGGTTGATCTCGGAGACGGCGCCGACGAACGTGGTCTTGCCCACGCCGAAGCCACCCGCCACCACGATCTTCGCGCTGGTGGTCGAACGAGCCGCACCACCGTCAGAGCTTGCGAAGTCCACTGAGCACCCTTTCGAGCAGAGTCACGTCCGGCGTGCCGCCGGTCTCTCCATTGCCCGGCTGGTGGATCGCCACCATGCCGGCCTCCGCCAGGTCGGCGACGAGGATCCGGGCGACACCGAGCGGCATCGACAGCAGCGCCGACACCTCGGCAACCGACTTGACCTCGCGGCACAGGTGGCAGATCCGCTGGTGCTCCGGGAGGAGCGTGGCGAGGTGCGCCGGGTCGGCCGTGGTGCTGACCAGCGCCTCGATGGCGAGCTGGTAGCGCGGCCGGGTCCGGCCGCCGGTCATCGCGTACGGACGCACCAGCGGCTGGTCGCCCTCGTGTCCGTACTCGTCGACTGAATTGCCGTACGGATCGTGAGAGGCGGGGGGCGGGGTCATGAATCCTCCGGGCGTGACGGCAAACCTTCTGCCGTCTGATGGGGCCGGTGGGGGGCCGGGTGGGGCGGCCGGACGGATAACAGTGCCAGGGCGGTACGGAGGGGCGTACCGCCCTGTCGATCGGTCGTACGTGGGGTTGTCCGGAAGGTGATCCGGCTAGTGCAGCAGGCTGCCCTGGAGCTCCGCGCGGAGATCCGGGGTGAGGACGCTGCCGGCCCGGTCGACCAGCAGCGCCATCTCGTAGCCCACGAGGCCGATGTCGCACTCGGGGTGGGCGAGCACGGCCAGCGAGGAGCCGTCGGAGACCTGCATGAGGAAGAGGAAGCCGCGCTCCATCTCCACCACGGTCTGCGCGACGGGGCCCCCCTCGAAGATCCGGGACGCACCCGCGGTCAGCGAGGTCAGTCCGGACGCGACCGCCGCCAGCTGGTCGGCACGGTCGCGGGGGAATCCTTCGGACATGGCCAGCAGGAGTCCGTCGGCGGAGACCACCACCGTGTGCGACACCCCAGGGGTGTTGTCCACGAAGTTGGTGATCAACCAGTTCAGATTCTGCGCCGCCTGGCTCATCGCGTTCAACTAACGCTCCTGCTGATGGTTCGGACCGAGGTGGATGCTACCCGTGGTCGAGTTGCCCGCCTGTCGGCCCTGCTGGATGCCGCGGCGCAGATTGGTCAGCCGGCCGCGGACGTCGTCGGGTGCACGCGAGACCTGGGGGCCGGCCGTGTGGGCCTGCTCCTGTGCGGTCCCGGGTACGAGGTTGGCCTTCGGCACACGCCGGGGGAGGCCTGAGGTGGTGACACCGCCGGCCGCGGGCTTGCGCACCCGCTCGGCCTGGCGCACCAGCTCGTCGTTGGGCGAGGTCCGCCAGGCGGCCCCGCCGTTCTGGCGGCCGTCGGCCGGGTCGGCGGCCGGACGGGGCGCCGGAGCGGACGGCTGCGCGGCCGGAGCCTGCTGCTGCGCCTGCTGCTGCGCCTGCTCCTGGTGGAACCAGTTGGTCTCCAGGTTGTCGTACAGCGGGGTACGACCGTCACCCGTACCGGCCGGCGGCAGAGCCTCCGGACGGCGGGGCTGCTGAAGCTGCGGCTGCTGCCGGCCCGGCTCGCCGCCCGGACGCTGGGCGCCGAAGTCGCCGCCGGTGCGCTGACGCGGGGCCTGCTGCTGCGGAGCCTGCGCCTGCTGCTGGGCCTGCGGCACGAAGGGCTGCTGGCCGTACTGCTGCTGGCCGCCCTGGTACCCCTGCGGGGCGGGAGCCTGCGGCTGCGGGGCGTGCTGCGGGGCACGGCCCTGCGGCTGCTGCGGGGCACCGAAGTCGGGACGCGGGAACTGGCCGGTGGAGCCGGGACCCTGCGGGGCACCGAGGTCCGGCCGCGGGAACTGGCCCGTGGAACCGGGACCCTGGGGGGCACCGAAGTCCGGGCGCGGGAACTGCGCCGTGGACGCCGGGTCCTGCGATCCGCCCTGGTACACCTGCGGCTGCTGCGGCTGCTGCGGGGCACCGAAGTCGGGACGCGGGAACTGGCCCGTGGAACCGGGGCCCTGCGGGGCCGCCTGAGCCGGGAACCGGCCCGTCGACTCCGAGTCCTCGTGCCCGCGCGGAGCGTCCAGCGGGGACATCTCCTGCTGCGGACGCCGGACCGGCTGCTGCGCCTGGTCGTTGCCCCAGCTCGCGGCCTGCGGGCGCTGCGCCTGGGGGTTGCCCCCCGGCAGCTCGTACCCGCCGGTCTGGCCGGCCGCCGGGGCCTGGCCCTGCCGGCCCTGCTGCGGCGTGCCGGATCCGGTCTGCTGGGCGCCCTGGCTGCCCCACACGTCCGTACGGGACGGGATGGCGCTCGCGGCGCCGCCGATGAGGCCGCCACCCGGGCGCAGCGGGTCGTTGCTCTGCGGGGCCTGCGGGGCCTGCGGGGCCTGCGGGGCCTGCGGGTTCTGGGGGACCTGCGGCAGCTGACCGGTCCGGTCGAGCTGCGCGTTCTGCGGCTGCGGGGTGCGGGACTGCGGGGCGCCCTGCGGGCCGCCGTCGCGGGCGGGCAGCGCGGCCCGGGGACCACTCGTTCCGACCTGGCCGCGCGGAGCACCGCCGCCGAGCAGGCCGCCCGAGGGCGCACCGCCCTGGCCCGGACGTCCACCGGGGCCACCGGCCGCACCGGGACCGCCGGGGAGCCGGCCGCCGGGGGCGGAGGCACCCTGCGGCATCGCGCCCTGGCCACCGGCACCCGGCTTGGGCATCGGAGGCTTCTTGCCGCCCTGGGCGACGTCGACCGGGAGCATGACGAGCGCGGTGGTGCCGCCCGAGTCGGAGGGACGCAGCTGGATGCGGATGCCGTGTCGCAGGGACAGGCGGCCGACCACGAACAGACCCATGCGGCGGGAGACGGAGACGTCCACGGTGGGCGGCGAGGCGAGCCGCTCGTTGATCGCGGCGAGGTCCTCGGGGGAGAGGCCGATGCCGGTGTCGTGGATCTCGACGAGGACGCGGCCGTCGGGCAGCGCGTGACCGGTCACCCGGACCTTGGTCTGCGGCGAGGAGAACGAGGTGGCGTTCTCCAGCAGCTCGGCGAGGAGGTGCACGAGGTCGTTGACGACCCGGCCGGCGACCTCGGTCGCCGGGACCGCGGCCAGTTCGATGCGCTCGTACTGCTCCACCTCGGAGGCGGCGGCACGGAGCACGTCGACCAGCGGGACCGGGCGGGTCCAGCGGCGGCCGGGCTCCTCACCCGCGAGGACGAGGAGGTTCTCACCGTTACGGCGCATACGCGTCGCGAGGTGGTCGAGCTTGAAGAGCGAGGACAGCTGGTCCGGGTCGGCCTCGCGCGACTCCAGCTCGGAGATGAGCGAGAGCTGACGCTGGATGAGGCCCTGGGAACGGCGCGAGAGGTTGGTGAACATCGCGTTGACGTTGCCCCGGAGGAGGGCCTGCTCGGCGGCGAGACGGACGGCCTCGCGGTGCACGTCGTCGAAGGCCGCGGCCACCTGGCCGATCTCGTCCCGGGAGTGCACACCGACGGACTCGACGGAGGTGTCGACGTCCTGCGGGTCGGACTCGGAGAGCTGCTTGACGAGCTCGGGCAGACGTTCCTGGGCGACCTTGGTCGCGGTGTCCTGGAGCCGGCGCAGCGAGCGGATCATGGACCGGGCCACGACGAAGGCGCCGATGAGCGAGACGCCGAGGACGAGGAGGATCAGCGCACCGTTGATGATGGCCTCGCGCTGCGACTCCTGCCGCAGCTCACGGGCCATCGTCTCCATGTCGCCGAGCAGACCGCGCTCGATGCGGTTCATGGCGGCGATCTTGGTGCCGTACTCGTCGGTGAAGTTCAGGTGGCCGCGCTTGGGGCCGCTCTGCATGGCGTCGTCCGAGTTGAGGACGCGCTCGGCGTACTTCTCGGCGGCGGTGATCGACGGGTTGCCGTTGTTGAGCGAGGCGGTGCGGTCGGTGGCGTCACCACCGGTCGACTCGTAGATCGCCTGGAAGGACTTGAGCTCGACGCCCTCGGAGTTGAGCGCGGCCTCGCCGTAGAGGCGGTCACCCTGCTGGACCTTGCCCGAGGTCTTGTCGCTCGCGGGCAGCGCCGCCGCGATGATCGCCTGCTGGATGGAGGCGTACTCCTTGGCGGACGAGAAGGCGGCGAGCGCCCGGGTCCGCTTGATCATCTCGGGGTTGCTGGTCGCCTGGGCCATGTCCTGGGACAGGCTGAGCAGCGAGCGGATGAGGCGGCTGTACGCCTCGACCGTCACCGAGTTGGAGACGCCCTTCTCGTAGGCGTTGCCGCGGATCGTGTTGAGCTGGATGACCTGCGAGGCGATCTGGCTGACGTTCTGCCGGATGCTGCGCAGCGCCTCGTCGCCCTCGGTGGCCGGGATGGCCTCCGTCGCCTCGAGGAAGGCCTTGTACTCGCGGTCCGTCTTACGGCGCGGGTTGGCGACCTGGTAGTCGCTGACCGGGCGGCCGTTGGCGAGCGGACCCGCGGACAGGTCGCGCTCGGACTGGAGGGCCTGCGCGAGGTCGGTCGCCTCTCGCGTCAGCTTGGTGAGCAGCTGCATGTGGTCGAGCTGCTCCATGTCCTGGAGCGACTCGCTGATGCGGATGCCGCCCAGGGTGGTCGCGGCCACCACGGGGAGGGTGAGCAGCGCGACCAGGCGCGTGGAGATGCGCCAGTTGCGCAGGGCTATTCGCGGCCCGACCTCGTTCTCGGCCCGGGCCTTGGGGGGTGCGTCGGACGGCTCGGCGGTCGCGGCCGAGGCGCTGGTGCGCCTGCTGCCGTCACCGCCGTCGCCGGACGGACCCTGACCCTGGTTCGGGGTGTGCGAGGCCGAGGGACCGCGGTCGGTCCCGGCGCGCGGTTCCTGCTCCGCCGGAGCATCCGCGCGGCCCTGGCGGGGCTGGGGAGACCCCGAGCCATCCCTCTTGAAACGTCCCTGCACTAGCGTCGCAACCTCTGGACCAGGCGTCCTTCCGGATGAACGGAGAGGACGGTGTCGGTGTCAATCGGAGTGCGTGGAGAGCACTCCAGGTGGTCGTCGGTGACCGGCGCAGTTCCCCCTTCCCCGCCACTAGGCCGGCGCTGCGTTGCGCCCCCTGCGCGCCGGCTTGAAACCCGCGGCGGTGCGTGGAATTCCAGCACAGTGCCGGACCTCCAACAAGGGCCTCGTGTCGCACCGCGAGGGTCATGACAACCCGTGCGCAGAGCGTCACCGCATGTAGAAGATGATCAGGGAGGATTCGGGCGTTTCTCCTCCAATGGCCCCGCGTACCCGTGTGTCCCAGTCGCGATGATCAGGAGCGGAATAGAGCATTCAGTGGCGGAATGTCCCTTTCCGTGACCACGGATGGCAGTCCGTAATGCCTGAAATGCGGCGCCAGTGGTGAGCAAACTCACACGGCGATTGATGTCTTAGCCATGCATTCGAAGGGAATCGCATGTTTAGCCTGACGCTTTACACCCCCTCGCGCCCGAACGCGGCGCCCGTTCCGGAACAAGGTCAGATCACCGCGATGAAGACGACGACGCCCGGCACCACGGCCAACCCCCGCCGTTCCACCCTCGTCCACCTCACGGACGCCGCAGACCTCGGCCGGCCCGCGCTGCCCGAGTACGCGCTCGAGCTGCCCGCGAAGACGGCCAACCCGCGCCGCACCGTCCTCATGCAGCCGCCGGCCCCGTACCAGCCCGAGCCGTACGCCTCCGCGACCCGCTGACCCACCGCCGACCCCACCCGCGTGATCCGTGTCGCCGGACGCGGTGACATCGCCGGTCGGCCGCCCCCGCGCCGCGTTAGCCTGGAGCGTCAGACTCCAGCCAGCACCAAGTGAGGGGCGACAGCACTCGTGCGCATCGCCAGATTCTCCATCGACGGCAATGTGGCCTTCGGCGCCGTCGAGGGCGAGGGAACCGTCGAGTCCGGCGGCCTCGTCCTCGACATCATCAAGGGCATCCCGTACACCGACTTCGAGCTCAGCGGCACCAAGGTCCCGCTGAGCAAGGTACGGCTCCTGCCGCCCGTGCTCCCCAACAAGGTCGTGGCCATCGGCCGCAACTACGCGGAGCACGCCGCCGAACTCGGCAACGAGGTCCCCGACGTCCCCGTCGCCTTCTTCAAGCCCACCACCTCGGTGATCGGCTCCGGCGACGCCATCGAGTACCCCTCCTTCTCCAACGAACTGCACCACGAGGCCGAACTGGCCGTGGTCATCGGCCGGATGTGCCGAGAGGTGCCCCGCGAGCGCGTCAAGGACGTCGTCTTCGGCTACACCTGCGCCAATGACGTCACCGCCCGCGACGCCCAGCAGCGCGAGAAGCAGTGGGCCCGCGCCAAGGGCTTCGACACCTCCTGCCCCCTGGGGCCCTGGGTGGAGACGGGCATGAGCATCGCTGCCGCGAGCGACCTGACCATCCAGGCCACGGTCAACGGCGAACAGCGCCAGCTGGGTCGGACGAGCGACATGATCCGCTCCATCGAGGACCTGGTCGTCCACATCACCGAGGCCATGACGCTGCTCCCCGGCGACGTCATCCTCACCGGCACACCCGCCGGGGTCGGCCCCCTCAACGTCGGCGACGAGGTCGCCGTCACCATCGAAGGCATCGGCACTCTCACCAATAAGGTGATCAAGCGTGGCTAACGCGAACTCCCCCAAGCTCTCGACTTCGCTCGAGCAGGGGGCACCCCCCCGCGTCCGTTTCTGTCCCTCGCCGACCGGCAACCCCCACGTGGGTCTGGTCCGCACCGCTCTCTTCAACTGGGCCTTCGCCCGGCACAACGAGGGCACCATGGTCTTCCGCATCGAGGACACCGACGCTGCGCGCGACTCCGAGGAGTCGTACGACCAGCTGCTCGACTCCCTGAAGTGGCTCGGCCTCGACTGGGACGAGGGCCCGGAGGTGGGCGGCCCGCACGCGCCCTACCGCCAGTCGCAGCGGATGGACATCTACAAGGACGTCGCCGACAAGCTGCTCGCGGGCGGATACGCGTACCCCTGCTACTGCACCACCGAGGAGCTCGACGAGCGCCGCGCCGCCGCCCGCGCCGCCGGCCGCCCCTCCGGCTACGACGGCCACTGCCGCGACCTGACCGCCGAGCAGAAGGCGGCGTACGAGGCCGAGGGCCGCGCGTCGATCGTCCGCTTCCGGATGCCCGACGAGCCGATCACCTTCACCGACCTGGTCCGCGGCGAGCTCACCTTCACCCCGGAGAACGTGCCGGACTACGGCATCCTCCGGGCCAACGGCGCCCCGCTGTACACCCTGGTCAACCCGGTCGACGACGCCCTGATGGAGATCACCCACGTCCTGCGCGGCGAGGACCTGCTCTCCTCCACCCCCCGCCAGGTCGCGCTCTACAAGGCACTGATCGAGCTGGGCGTCGCCAAGGAGATCCCGTCCTTCGGCCACCTGCCGTACGTCATGGGCGAGGGCAACAAGAAGCTCTCCAAGCGTGACCCCGAGGCCTCCCTCAACCTCTACAGGGAGCGCGGCTTCCTCCCCGAGGGCCTGCTGAACTACCTCTCGCTCCTCGGCTGGTCCTTCTCGGCCGACCAGGACATCTTCACCATCCCCGAGATGGTGGCGAAGTTCGACATCGCCGAGGTCAACGCCAACCCGGCGCGCTTCGACCTCAAGAAGGCCGAGTCGATCAACGCCGACCACATCCGGATGCTGGACGTGAAGGCCTTCGCCGCGGCCTGCGAGCCCTGGCTGCGGGCCCCGTTCGCCAACTGGGCGCCCGAGGACTTCGACCGCGCCGCCTGGGAGGCCATCGCGCCGCACGCCCAGACCCGGGTGACCGTCCTCTCGGACATCACGGCCAACGTGGACTTCCTCTTCCTGTCCGAGCCGGTCTTCGACCAGCCCTCGTGGGACAAGGCGATGAAGGGCGAGCCCGCGGCCCTCCTCACCACCGCCCGCGAGAAGCTCGAGGCCGCCGACTGGAGCGACCCCGAGTCCCTCAAGAACGCGGTGCTGGCCGCCGGCGAGGCCCACGGCCTCAAGCTCGGCAAGGCCCAGGCCCCGGTCCGTGTCGCCGTCACCGGCCGCACGGTCGGCCTGCCCCTCTTCGAGTCCCTGGAGATCCTGGGCAAGGAGAAGACCCTGAGCCGCGTCGACGCGGCTCTGGCGAAGCTCACCTCCTGACCCCTCCCGCGCGGTACGGTCGAGCCATGACCATCCGCGCGGTGCTGTGGGACGTCGACGACACGATCTTCGACTACGCCCGCGCCGACCACGTCGGCATGAGCGCGCACCTGACGGCCGAGGGCCTGGTGGACGGATTCGACTCCGTCGACCAGGCCCTTCGTCGTTGGCGGGAGCTCACGGCGATCCACTGGCGCATCTTCGAGGCCGGCGGGGTCGACTTCCAGGAGCAGCGCCGGGAGCGCGTCCGGGACTTCCTGGCGCGGCCGGGCCTCACCGCCGCCGAGGCCGACGACTGGTTCGAGCGGTACGTCTCCCACTACGAGGCGGCCTGGGAGCTCTTCCCCGACACCGTCCCCGTCCTGGACCTGCTGGCCGACGACTACCGCCACGGGATCCTGTCGAACTCCAGCCTCCACAACCAGGAGCGCAAGCTCCGGGTCCTCGGCGTACGCGACCGCTTCGAGGCCGTTCTCTGCGCCGCGGAGCTCGGGGTGGCCAAACCGGCCCCCGAGGCCTTCCACGCGGCCTGTACCGCCCTTGACCTGCGTCCGGGCGAGGTGGCCTACGTGGGGGACCAGCCCGACATCGACGCCAGGGGCGCGGTGGAGGCCGGGCTGCGGGGCATCTGGCTGGACCGCGCGGACACCGGCGGCAGGCCCGAACTGCACCGCATCACGGACCTCCGCCAGCTCCCGGCCCTGCTCGGCGGGCATACCCGTTTTGGAGCACCGTCCACCTTCGGGTAATGTTCTTCCTGCGCCGAGGGGAACAAGCCGAAAGGCAAGAACCCGGAAAGCGCAAGCCGAGCAAGATCCTCCCTGGTGGGGACATTGCCCCGGTGGCCTATGGTGTAATTGGCAGCACGACGGTTTCTGGTTCCGTTAGTCTTGGTTCGAGTCCAGGTAGGCCAGCTCGCAGAGCTTTATCTGCAAATCGTGGATGGCATCCACAAGCCCCCGTTGTGTAGCGGCCTAGCACGCCGCCCTCTCAAGGCGGTAGCGCCGGTTCGAATCCGGTCGGGGGTACTGATCCATCCTGTAGGTCACTTGGGTAGCTCCCAGTGGATCTACGGTGACATCACCCGGTTTCGACCGGGTGGGATCGCTAGGGCCCCCGTTGTGTAGCGGCCTAGCACGCCGCCCTCTCAAGGCGGTAGCGCCGGTTCGAATCCGGTCGGGGGTACGGTGTAACCACCATGGCCTATGGTGTAATTGGCAACACTACGGTTTCTGGTACCGTCATTCTTGGTTCGAGTCCAGGTAGGCCAGCTCGCAGAGCTTTATCTGCACCGCGGATCTGATCCGCAAGGCCCCCGTTGTGTAGCGGCCTAGCACGCCGCCCTCTCAAGGCGGTAGCGCCGGTTCGAATCCGGTCGGGGGTACAAGACGAAGAAGCCCTTCCCTTCGGGGGAGGGCTTCTTCGCTGTTCCGTGCCGGGGGCACAAGTCCGGCCCACCGCTGCGGCGTTGAAGCGGTGGGCCGGGACGAACAGAAGACAGGGAGAGCGTCAGCCGGTGCGGCGGAGCGCCTCGGAGAGACGGGCGGCGGCGTCGATGACCGCCTGGGCGTGCATACGGCCCGGGTGGCGCGTCAGACGCTCGATCGGCCCGGAGACCGAGACGGCGGCCACCACGCGGTTCGACGGGCCGCGTACGGGCGCGGAGACGGACGCGACGCCCGGCTCCCGCTCACCGATCGACTGGGCCCAGCCGCGGCGCCGTACGCCCGACAGGGCCGTCGCCGTGAAACGGGCGCCCTGGAGGCCGCGGTGGAGCCGCTCGGGCTCCTCCCAGGCCATCAGGATCTGCGCCGACGAGCCGGCCTTCATCGTCAGCGTCGAGCCGACCGGGACGGTGTCCCGGAGGCCCGAGAGACGCTCGGCCGCCGCCACGCAGATGCGCATGTCGCCCTGGCGCCGGTAGAGCTGGGCGCTCTCGCCGGTGACGTCGCGCAGATGCGTGAGCACCGGGCCGGCGGTCGCGAGCAGACGGTCCTCGCCGGCCGCGGCGGCGAGCTCCGCGAGGCGCGGTCCGAGGATGAACCGGCCCTGCATGTCACGCGCCACCATCCGGTGGTGTTCCAGTGCCACGGCCAGTCGGTGTGCCGTGGGTCGTGCGAGTCCCGTCGCCGCGACCAGTCCTGCGAGGGTGGCCGGACCGGACTCCAGGGCGCTCAGGACAAGGGCTGCCTTGTCGAGAACGCCTACGCCGCTAGAGTTGTCCATGCAACGATATTCGCGTCTCACTCTGTGAAACGCAAGTTCAATTTCCTGCGGAACTTGTCACTCTGGTGAGGCGGCCGCACAACGGCCCGCGAAACGGGTCTCTAGTTGTGCCGGCGTAGACGTCGGCCGGAGGGAAAGCGATGGGTAGGACACTCGCGGAGAAGGTCTGGGACGACCATGTCGTCCGGCGCGCCGAGGGCGAGCCCGACCTCCTCTTCATCGATCTGCACCTGCTGCACGAGGTGACCAGCCCCCAGGCCTTCGACGGCCTGCGCCAGAACGGCCGGCAGGTGCGGCGCCTCGACCTCACCATCGCCACCGAGGACCACAACACCCCGACCCTCGACATCGACAAGCCGATCGCCGACCCGGTCTCCCGCGCACAGCTGGAGACCCTCCGGAAGAACTGTGCCGAGTTCGGCGTCCGGCTGCACCCGCTGGGCGACGTCGAGCAGGGCGTCGTCCACGTCGTGGGACCGCAGCTGGGCCTGACCCAGCCCGGCACCACCGTCGTCTGCGGCGACTCGCACACCTCCACGCACGGCGCCTTCGGCGCGCTGGCGTTCGGCATCGGCACCAGCCAGGTCGAGCACGTGCTCGCCACCCAGACGCTGCCGCTGGCCCGCCCCAGGACCATGGCCATCACGATCGACGGCGAGCTGCCCGAGGACGTCACCGCCAAGGACCTGATCCTGGCGATCATCACCAAGATCGGCACCGGCGGCGGCCAGGGCTACATCCTGGAATACCGCGGCTCCGCCATCGAGAAGCTCTCGATGGAGTCCCGGATGACCATCTGCAACATGTCGATCGAGGCCGGCGCCCGCGCGGGCATGATCGCCCCCGACGAGACCACCTTCGCCTATCTGAAGGGTCGTGCCCACGCCCCCGAGGGCGAGGACTGGGACGCGGCCGTCGCGTACTGGAAGACCCTCAAGTCCGACGAGGACGCGGTCTTCGACGCCGAGGTCGTCATCGACGCCGCCTCGCTCGCGCCGTTCGTCACCTGGGGCACCAACCCCGGCCAGGGCGCGCCGCTTTCGGCGAACGTCCCCGACCCGGCTTCGTACGAAGACGCTTCGGAGCGCCTGGCCGCCGAAAAGGCCCTGGAGTACATGGGGTTGACCGCCGGGCAGCCGCTGCGCGACATCAAGGTCGACACCGTCTTCGTAGGCTCCTGCACCAACGGCCGCATCGAGGACCTGCGCAACGCCGCCGCCCTGCTGGAGGGCCGCAAGGTCGCCGACGGCGTCCGCATGCTGGTCGTCCCCGGCTCGGTGCGCGTCGCCCTGCAGGCCGTCGAGGAGGGTCTGGACAAGGTCTTCAAGGAGTCCGGCGCCGAATGGCGGCACGCGGGCTGCTCGATGTGCCTGGGCATGAACCCCGACCAACTGGCTCCCGGTGAGCGCTCCGCGTCCACCTCCAACCGCAACTTCGAGGGCCGGCAGGGCAAGGGCGGCCGGACCCACCTGGTCTCCCCCCAGGTCGCCGCCGCCACCGCCGTTCTGGGCCATCTGGCCTCCCCGGCCGATCTGTCCGACGTCGCCACCACCGCGGGGGTCTGAGGAACCATGGAAGCTTTCACCACGCACACCGGCCGGGCCGTCCCGCTGCGCCGCAGCAACGTCGACACCGACCAGATCATCCCCGCGCACTGGCTGAAGAAGGTCACCCGCGACGGCTTCGAGGACGGCCTCTTCGAGGCCTGGCGCAAGGACTCCGAGTTCATCCTCAACCGCCCCGAGCGGCAGGGCGCCTCGGTCCTGGTGGCCGGCCCCGACTTCGGCACCGGCTCCTCCCGTGAGCACGCCGTCTGGGCGCTCCAGAACTACGGCTTCCAGACCGTGATCTCCGCCCGCTTCGCCGACATCTTCCGCGGCAACTCGCTGAAGAACGGCCTGCTCACCGTGGTCCTGCCGCAGGAGACGGTCGACGCGCTCTGGGAGCTGACCGAGGCCGACCCGACCGCCGAGATCACCGTCGACCTGGAGCAGCGGAAGGTCCTGGCCGCCGGGATCGACGCCGACTTCGAGCTCGACGAGAACGCCCGCTGGCGTCTCCTGAACGGACTCGACGACATCAGCCTCACCCTTCAGAACGAAGCCGACATCGCGGCCTACGAGGCGGCACGACCGGCCCACAAGCCCCGTACAATTACGGTCTGAGCAGCGCTTTTCCCAGACTGCGCCCCCCACCGCCCGGTGGGGGGCGCAGTCGCTTGTTGAGACCCTGTCGGGCGACAACTCGCCCTAGATGGCACAATCGGTGCATGGAACGCGACAGCCAACTCGAGCTCTACGAGTCAGTCGCCGCCCGATTGAAGGAAGCGCACACAAGAGTGCGCTCACTGCAAGTCCCGGAGGGCGTAAGGATGGCGCTGTCCCGGAAGCTGCTGGTCGTGACGGCCGCGGCGAAGCACGATCTCAAGGACGCGGCAACGCGTCTGGACCGGTTGATGAAGGACCTCGACGAGGGCCGATTCCCAGAGGACGACTGACACCAAGAACTCCGCATCGGATCTTCCGCGTTGCGGCACTAGGGTGATTAGCCCGTTTCGTGTTTGATTTGCGGTATATACATGCCTAACGTGCGAAAAAGCTTGAACACTTTCGTTCTGGCAATGTCTCCGAAGGGGAAGACGTGAACAAGGCGCAGCTCGTAGAAGCGATTGCCGACAAGATGGGCGGTCGTCAGCAGGCCGCCGAAGCCGTCGACCACGTGCTCGACGCCATCGTGCGTGCCGTGGTCGCCGGCGACCGGGTCTCGGTGACGGGTTTCGGCTCGTTCGAGAAGGTCGACCGTCCGGCCCGCTACGCCCGCAACCCGCAGACGGGTGAGCGGGTGCGGGTCAAGAAGACCTCGGTCCCGCGCTTCCGTGCCGGTCAGGGCTTCAAGGACCTGGTCAGCGGCTCGAAGAAGCTCCCCAAGGGAGGCGAGGTCTCCGTCAAGAAGGCGCCCAAGGGCAGCCTGACCGGCGGCGCCGCCTCGGCGACCGTGAAGAAGGCCGCCGCCAAGAAGGCCAGCACCGCCAAGAAGGCCGCCGCGAAGAAGGCGACCCCGGCGAAGAAGGTCACCACGGCGGCCGCGAAGAAGGCGACCCCCGCCAAGAAGACCACCACGGCGGCCGCGAAGAAGGCGACCCCCGCCAAGAAGACCACCACCGCCGCGGCGAAGAAGACCTCCGCCGCCGCCAAGAAGACCACCACGGCCGCCGCGAAGAAGGCGACCAAGGTCACGGCCAAGAAGACCGCGCCGGCCGCGAAGAAGGCCACGGCGACGAAGGCGCCCGCCAAGAAGACGACGGCGCGCAAGACGACCGCCAAGAAGACCGCCGCCAAGAAGTAGGACGAGCGGTAGACACCCGCCGGGCCGGGCTTCCCCCAGGGAGCCCGGCCCGCGGCGCGTCCGGGACCCCGAGGCGGCGGCGCCGGACCGGACACCGGCCGGGTACGGCCGGAAATCCCGGCCGCGAGCCCGGGGATCAGAAGGTCTGGAGCGTCACCAGGGTGATCCGCAGGCCGGCCCCGGACGTGCCCGGCTCGGCCTCGATCCGTACCCGCTGCCCCGGCCGCAGCAGCCGCAGCCCACCCGCCTCGAAGGCCTCCGCCCCGAACTCCACGGGGGTGCCGTCGTCGAGCAGCACACTGCCGCTGCGGGTCTCGGAGTCGTACGTGAACGCGGTCGCCTGCATGGACCGCAGCCTATCCGGCCGCCGGCAGCCAACGGGCGGCCGTCCGGGGGCCGAGCCCCAGCTCCCGGGCCGCCGCCAGATCCTCACCGGTGTCCACGTCCCGGCGTACGGAATCCACTCCGGCCAGCCGGATTTCCACCGCTCCGGAAGACAAATGCCGGAGGCGCGACGCACCTCCGAATGCCGGTTCCAATTCCACCCCGGGACCCGCCGAGAGGAATGTCGTACCTATTTCGGCGGCATCCGCGAGAAAAGCCCTCGGAAATTTCCCGGCCGTGTCCAGGACCCGGGTCAGCTCCTCCGGACGCAGTGCCGGCAGATCCGCGTTGAGCGCGGCCACCCGCGCCCACGGCCGCAGCGACCGCACGGCACGGACCCCGTGCGCGAGCGCCGCGTTGAGCCCCGCCGCCGGGGTGTCCGGCACGATGCGCGCGCCCAGGGCGGCGAGCGCCTCCGAGGCGGTGGGATCGTCCGTGACGACCGCCACATCCCGTACCCGCGCGCAGTTCAGCACCGCCCCGACGGTGTCCTCGGCGAACGCCAGCGCGAGCCTGGGGCGCAGCCGGGGCCCGGCCGCCGCGGCCAGCCTGCTCTTCGCCAGGGCAAGGGGCTTCAGGGGGACGACCAGGGACCAGCCCTCGTCCGCAGCCGCGCGCATCGGGTGCAGTGTCTTCATCGGGGCCCATTCTGTCCCGCCCACGAGCCCCGCCGAAGGGCCCGGGGCGTACGGTGTCACTCGACAGAGCAGGAGCATGGGGCGACACTTGACCCCCTGCCAGCCAGCCCCGGAGAAAGGTGTCCGAGTGCCCCGCCGCAGAATCGGCTTCTGGTACCGCCTCGCGGCGGTCATCGCCAAACCCCCCCTGGTGGTTCTGTTCAAGCGGGACTGGCGCGGTATGGAGCACATTCCGGCCGACGGCGGATTCATCACCGCGGTCAACCACAACTCCTACCTGGACCCGCTGTCCTACGCGCACTACCAGTACAACACCGGCCGGGTCCCGCGCCTTCTCGCCAAGGCGGGTCTCTTCAAGACCCCCTTCGTCGGCATGATGCTGCGCGGCACCGGACAGATCCCCGTCTACCGGGAGACGACCAACGCGCTCGACGCGTTCCGCGCCGCCGTCGACGCCATCGAGCGCGGCGAGTGCGTCGCCTTCTACCCCGAGGGCACCCTGACCCGGGACCCCGACCAGTGGCCCATGGCGGGCAAGACCGGTGCCGCGCGCGTCGCGCTGCTCACCCGTGCCCCCGTCGTCCCGGTGGCCCAGTGGGGCGCCAACCTGGCGATGCCGCCGTACGCCAAGGAGAACAAGCTCAGCCTGTTCCCCCGCAAGACGCTGACCGTGCAGGCGGGTCCGCCCGTCGACCTCTCCCGCTTCTACGGACTCGAGCCCACGCCCGAGGTGCTCCGCGAGGCCACCGAGGTCATCATGGCCGCCGTCACCGCCCTCCTGGAGCAGATCCGCGGCGAGCAGGCGCCCGCCGAACCGTACGACCACCGCAGGGCGCGCCTGGAGCAGCGGCGCAAGGCCGCAGAAGGGGGCACCAAGTGACCAAGGCAGCCGTCTTCGGCAACGGATCCTGGGGCACCGCGTTCGCGATGGTGCTCGCCGACGCGGGCTGCGAGGTGAGCCTCTGGGGCCGCCGCGCCGAACTCGCCAAGGAGATCAACGCCACCCGGGTCAACCCCGACTATCTGCCCGGCGTCGAACTCCCCGCGGCGATCACGGCCACCGCCGACCCCGCGGAGGCCGCCCACGACGCCGACTTCACCGTCCTCGTCGTGCCCTCCCAGACCCTGCGCGGCAACCTCGCCGCCTGGGCGCCGGTGCTCGCGCCCGACACCGTCCTCGTCTCCCTCATGAAGGGCGTCGAACTCGGCACCGCCAAGCGGATGAGCGAGGTGATCACCGAGGTCGCCGACGTGCCCGCCGAGCGCGTCGCCGTCCTCACCGGCCCCAACCTGGCCAAGGAGATCGCCACCCGGCAGCCCGCCGCCGCCGTCGTCGCCTGCGTCGACGAGACGGTCGCCCAGCGGATCCAGACCGCCTGCATGACCCCGTACTTCCGCCCGTACACCAACACCGACGTGGTGGGCTGCGAGCTCGGCGGCGCGGTCAAGAACGTCATCGGCCTCGCCGTCGGCATCGCCAACGGCATGGGCCTCGGCGACAACTCCAAGGCCACGCTCATCACCCGCGGCCTCGCGGAGACCACCCGCCTCGGCCTCGCCATGGGCGCCGACCCGCTGACCTTCTCCGGTCTCGCGGGCCTCGGCGACCTCGTCGCCACCTGCTCCTCGCCGCTCTCCCGGAACAACACCTTCGGCACCAACCTCGGCCGCGGGATGACCCTCCAGGAGACCATCGCGGCCACCAAGCAGACCGCCGAGGGCGTCAAGTCCTGCGAGTCCGTGCTCGATCTGGGCCGCCGCCACGGCGTCGACATGCCCATCACCGAGACCGTCGTCTCCATCGTCCACGACGGGAAGCCGCCGATCGTCGCCCTGAAGGAACTGATGTCGCGCAGCGCCAAGGCCGAACGCCGCTGAGCGCCGGAGCCGCCCCGCGCCCCCTCGCCCCGCCGACCCGGACGCGCGGGGGAGCGGGGCGCAAGGCCGTTCGGGAGTCGCAAGGTACGCTCATCGCGATATGAGCGAGAACACCCAGAGCCCCCGCAAGCCCCGCGTGGCCGTCGTCTTCGGCGGACGCAGCTCCGAGCACGCCATCTCCGTCGTCACGGCGGGCGCCGTCCTGAGCGCCATCGACCGGGACAAGTACGACGTGCTGCCCATCGGCATCACGACGGACGGGCGCTGGGCGCTCACCGCCGACGCCCCCGAGCGCATGGCCATCGCCGACCGCGCCCTGCCGAACGTCGCCGACCTGGCCGAGTCCGGCGAGGGCGGCGTCGTCCTCTCCGTCGACCCCGCCAACCGCGAGGTCGTGCTCACCGAGCCCGGCGCCGTGCCGAAGGCCCTCGGCGAGGTCGACGTGGTCTTCCCGATGCTCCACGGCCCGTACGGCGAGGACGGCACCCTCCAGGGCCTCCTGGAACTCTCCGGCGTCCCCTACGTCGGCGCGGGCGTCCTCGCCTCCGCCGTCGGCCAGGACAAGGAGTACATGAAGCGGGTCTTCGTCTCCTTCGGCCTGCCCGTCGGACCGTACGAGGTCATCCGCCCCCGCGAGTGGGAGCAGAACCCGGCCGCCGCCCGCAAGAAGATCGTCGAGTTCGCCGCCGACCACGGCTGGCCGCTCTTCGTGAAGCCGGCCCGCGGCGGCTCCTCCATGGGCATCACCAAGGTCGACGACCTCTCCGGCCTCGACGAGGCCATCGAGGAGGCCCGTCGCCACGACCCCAAGATCCTCGTCGAGTCGCTGCTGCGCGGCCGCGAGATCGAGTGCGGCGTCCTGGAGTTCGAGGACGGCCCGCGCGCCAGCGTTCCGGCCGAGATCCCGCCGGTCACCGACCACGACTTCTACGACTTCGAGGCCAAGTACATCGACTCGGCCTCCGGCATCGTGCCCGCCCCGATCGGGGACGAGGCCACCGCCGAGATCCAGCGTCTCGCCGTCGCCGCCTACGAGGCCGTCTCCTGCGAGGGCCTGGTCCGCGCCGACTTCTTCCTGACCGAGGACGGCGAGTTCGTGATCAACGAGATCAACACCATGCCGGGCTTCACCCCGATCTCCATGTACCCGCGCATGTGGCAGGCGAGCGGCGTCGACTACTCCGAGCTCGTCGACCGCCTCATCCAGGCCGCGCTGACCCGCTCCACGGGCCTGCGCTGACCCCTGGGGCCCGTCCCCGCACCCCGGAAGACCGTGCCGCCGCCCTCAGAGGCTGGACGGCACGGTCTTCCGTACGGGATCGGCGAGATCCGCGAGCGGCGTCATGTCGTGCGTGTACTGCTCGCCGAGCGTGACCTCGACGTACGTCTTCCGGTACGTCGTGGTGAAACGGGGCCCGCCGCCCTCGGGGCGCTCCAGCATCCAGTCGACGCCGTTCGCCCCGATGCCCTGCGCTTTGGGATCGCTCATCTTTTCGGGCCGGGGCACCCCGCAGCGCAGTACGATCGCACCGTCACCCCAACCGGCGGTCAGCTCGGAGCCGGGCTCAGGGTCACTCCGCTCCAGCCCCGCCACGGTGTCGGGAAGCTCCTTCGCCAGGGCCTGGCAGAAGGCGGCCTCCGCCGCCGGGGGGCTGGGTACCACGACGGACGCCGCGGCGTCCGGCGAGGAGCAGCCGGCGACGGCCAGCAGCGACACGGCTGCCGTCACGGCGGCGGGCAGGCCGAAGGGCCGGTGGGATGACTTCACCGGCCAAGCGTAGACGGGGGCTACAGATGAACGACCGGGCAGGTGAGGGTGCGCGTGATGCCGTCCACTTGCTGGACCTTGGCGACCACCATGCGGCCGAGCTCGTCGACCGTGTCCGCCTGCGCGCGCACGATGACGTCGTACGGGCCGGTCACGTCTTCCGCCTGGAGCACCCCCGGGATCTTGGAGATGGTGTCGGCGACGATCGACGCCTTGCCCACCTCGGTCTGAATGAGGATGTACGCCTGAACCACGGAACCTCCAGGGCGACCACGAGGATCTTGTGGGAGAAAGGGACGCCACGGTACCGCGTCGCCGCGGGCCGCGGGGAGACCTGCGTGTCCCGAGGCGCTCGCGGGGTGGCGTACGCAGGACAGAAGTTGACGGTCTACTTGACGGTACCCAGCACGGTGACGGCCCGCGACCCGCGGCGCGCACAGACGCGCACCCGCCCGCCGGCCGGCACGAAGACACGAGGTGAGGCGCGGTGAAGGGCACAGTCGGAGAGCTCGGCGAGTTCGGGCTCATCAGGGAGCTCACGTCCCGGCTCACCTCCACCCCGGCGGTACGGATCGGGCCGGGCGACGACGCCGCGGTCGTCTCCGCCCCCGACCGGCGCGTGGTGGCCAGCACGGACATCCTCCTCGAAGGACGTCACTTCCGCCGCGACTGGTCGACGGCGTACGACGTCGGCCGCAAGGCCGCGGCACAGAACCTCGCCGACATCGCCGCCATGGGCGCGGTCCCCACCGCGCTCCTCCTCGGCCTCGTCGTCCCCGCCGAACTCCCCGTCACCTGGCCCACCGAACTCATGGACGGCCTGCGCGACGAATGTCAGGTCGCGGGCGCGGCGGTGGTCGGCGGCGACGTCGTCCGCGGCGACACGATCATGGTCTCCATCACCGCCCTCGGCGACCTCCGCAACCACGACCCGGTCACCCGGGGCGGCGCCCAGCCCGGCGACGTCGTCGCCTACACCGGCTGGCTCGGCTGGTCCGCCGCCGGATACGCGGTCCTCTCCCGGGGCTTCCGCTCCCCCCGGGCCTTCGTCGAGGCCCACCGCAGGCCCGAACCGCCGTACCACGCGGGACCCGCCGCCGCCGGTCTCGGCGCCACCGCCATGTGCGACGTCAGCGACGGCCTCATCGCCGACCTCGGGCACATCGCCGAGGCCAGCAAGGTCCGCATCGACCTGCGCTCCGGGCTCATCGACATCCCGACCCAGATGAACGACATCGGTCAGGCCGTCGGCGTCGACCCCATGCAGTGGGTGCTCACCGGGGGAGAGGACCACGCCATCGTGGCCACCTTCCCGCCGGACGTGAAGCTCCCCGCCCGCTGGAAGGTCATCGGCGAGGTCCTCAACCCCTCCGCGCTGCCGCAGGTCACCGTGGACGGGGCGCCCTGGCACGCCGTGGGCGGCTGGGACCACTTCGGGGAGACCGAGTGACCTCCCGGCCCCCGCTGGTGCTGACCGTCGCCGGATCGGACTCCGGCGGCGGCGCCGGCATCCAGGCCGACCTGAAGGCGATGCTCGCGCTGGGCGTCCACGGCATGAGCGTGGTCACCGCCGTCACCGCCCAGAACTCACGGGGTGTCCAGGGAGTCTGGGAGCTGCCGGAGGAGGCCGTACGCGCCCAGTACCGGGCCGTCGTCGACGACATCGGCGTCCAGGCCGTGAAGACCGGCATGCTCGCCTCTGCGACGCTCGTGGAGACCGTCGCCGAGCTCCTCGCGGACACCGGGGCCCCGGTCGTCGTCGACCCGGTCGGCGTCTCCAAGCACGGGGACCCGCTGCTCGCCGAGAGCGCGCTCGACTCCGTACGCCGGGCCTTGCTGCCCCGGGCTACCGTCGCCACCCCCAACCTGGACGAGGTGACGCAGCTCACGGGCGTGCACGTCGTGTACGAGAGCGACATGCGGGTCGCGGCGGAGGCGATCCTGTCGTACGGACCGCACTGGGTCCTGATCAAGGGCGGGCACCTGCCCACCGGCCGGGAGGCCGTGGACCTGCTCACGGACGGCTCCGAGGAGCACTGGCTGCGCGCCCCGCGTCACGACAACCGGCACACCCACGGGACGGGCTGCACGCTCGCCTCGGCGGTCGCGTCCGGGCTCGCCAAGGGGCTCCCGGTGCCGGAGGCGGTACGGGAGGCCAAGGAGTACGTCACAGGGGCCATCGGCGCCGGATTCGCGCTGGGCGCGGGCATCGGGCCGGTCGACCACGGCTGGCGGTTCAGGGACTGAGGGGGTTGCCGGTGCTCACACCGGCGGCCCGTCCGTCCGCCCCGAGGCAACGGTCTCCGGGCAACAGCCCCCGGCAACCGTGTCCGGGCAACCGTCTCCGGGAAAGGCAAAAGGCCGGTTCACCTAGGTGAACCGGCCTCTCAAGGGCAACCGCAGGGGCTGCGCTACGACAGAACTCGCGCCGCAATTAGCGCGAAACCTTGCCGGCCTTGATGCACGAGGTGCAGACGTTGAGCCGCTTCGGCGTCCGACCGACCACGGCACGCACGCGCTGGATGTTCGGGTTCCAGCGACGGGGCGTACGGCGGTGCGAGTGCGAAATGTTGTTGCCGAAGCCCGGCCCCTTGCCGCAGACGTCGCAGTTGGCAGCCACGGGTCACTCCAAAGACTTCAGAATTACAGTGAAATCCGGCGCACCGGAATCAGGAGTCTGAAGTGGCTTGCCGGGGGATGGCCCGGTGTGGAACCGGGCAACCGAAGCAGCATACAACGCCTGCATCGGTGGAACGAAACTACCACGGCCTGGGCGGACCTCGCCCCGGGCCCCGGTCACCGGGGGTCCCCCCAGCTCGAACGAAGCCGTGAGCTTGGGGGAGGGGCACCCCGGGTCTACCCTGCGGTGAGCTCACCGCCGAAGGAGGACCCCCGTTGTCGCGAGCCCTTCACCCCTTCGAGGAGCTCGTCGAGCTCGACGCCGAAGCGGTCAGGTCCTGGTGCGCGCGGACGCTGGACGCGCTCGGCCGGGAGCGCGAGGAGATCGACGCGATCAACGTCTATCCCGTGGCGGACGGGGACACCGGCACCAACCTGTACCTGACGGCGGAAGCCGCCCACCAGGCCGTCGAGGCCGTCTTCGCGGCCTCCGCGCCCGACACCGCCGAGACCGTACGGGCCATGGCGCACGGCGCCCTGCTCGGCGCCCGCGGCAACTCCGGGACGATCCTCTCCCAGCTGCTCCGCGGCATGGCCGGCGTCCTCGCCGGGGGAGGTGACGGTGATCACCTCGCCCGGGCGCTCGCCGAGGCCGCGAGCGCCGCGCGACGGGCCGTCGCCCACCCCGTGGAAGGCACCATCCTCACCGTGGCCGCCGCCGCGGCCACGGCCTGCGCCGGCGGTGGCGGACTCGTCGAGGTGGCCGGGAACGCCCACGAAGGGGCCAGGAGGGCCCTCGAAGCCACCTCGGGCCAGCTCGACGTCCTCGCCCGCGCCGGAGTCGTCGACGCGGGCGGCCGGGGCCTGGTCACCGTCCTCGGCACGCTCCTCGAAACCGTCACCGGACAGAGCCCTCCCCCCGCCGGAACGGCGCCGGCCGCACCCACCCCCCGCGAGCAGTGCCCCCCCACCGACGACGCCGACGGACCCGCCTACGAGGTGATCTACCTCCTGGAGGCCGACGACGCCGCCGTGGAGCTCCTGCGGGGCCGGCTCGACGCCCTGGGGGAGTCCCTCGTCGTCGTCGGCGGCGACGGACTGTGGAACGTCCACGTCCACGTCGACGACGCGGGTGCCGCCGTCGAGGCCGGCGTCGAGGCCGGCCGGCCGCACCGCATCCGGATCACCCACTTCGCCGCCGAGGCGACCGCGACCGCCGGACGCGGGGAGCGCGCCCAGCGCGCGGTGGTCGCCGTCGTCCCCGGAGAGGGCCTCGCGGGGCTCTGCGCCGAGGCGGGCGCCACGACCGTACGGACCCGGCCCGGCGAACAGCCCGCGGGGGACGAACTCCTCGACGCGATCCGACGGGCCCACGCCCGCGAGGTCGTGCTCCTGCCCAACGACACCGACCTGCGGCAGACCGCGACCGCCGCCGCCGAACGCGCCAGGGCCGAGGGCATCCGCGTCGCCCTCATCCCGACCCGGGCCGCCGTCCAGGGCATCGCCGCCCTCGCCGTCCACGAACCCGACCGGCGCTTCGACGAGGACGTCGTCGCCATGACGGCCGCCGCCGGAGCCACCCGCTACGCCGAACTCGCCGTCGCCGAACGCCAGTCCTTCACCTCCGCCGGCGTCTGCCAGGCCGGAGACGTCCTCGGCCTCATCGAGGGCGACGTCGCCGTCATCGGCGAGGACCTCACCGAGACCGCCCGCACCGTCCTGGACCGGATGCTCTCCGCCGGCGGCGAACTCGTCACCCTCGTCGTCGCCGACGGCACCCCGCCCGCGCTCGCCACCGACCTGGAGGCCCACGTCCGCCGCGGCTACCTGGCCGTCGACACCACCACGTACCACGCCGGCGCGGGGGCCCCGCCGCTGCTCATCGGGGTGGAATAGGCGCCCGTTCCGGGCGCTCGTCCCCGACCCTCCGCACGCGTGTCAGTCCCGTGGTGTGCAATGGAACGCGTGCCCGCGCTCGACGAACCACTCAAGAAGTCCCTCGGCCCCGCCACCGCCAAGGTCATGGCCGAGGCGCTCGACCTGCACACGGTCGGCGACCTGCTCCACCACTACCCCCGCCGGTACGCCGAGCGCGGGGAGCTGACCACCCTCGCCGACCTGCCGCTCGACGAGCACGTCACGGTGGTCGCACAGGTCGCCGACGCCCGTGTGCACACCTTCAACGGCTCCAAGGGGCGCGGCCAGCGCCTCGAAGTGACCATCACCGACGGCAGCGGCCGCCTCCAGCTGGTCTTCTTCGGCAAGGGCGTGCACAAGCCGCACCACGACCTGCTGCCCGGCACCCGGGCGATGTTCGCCGGCAAGGTCTCGCTCTTCAACCGGCGCCTCCAGCTCGCCCACCCCTCGTACGAACTCCTCCGCGGCGACAGCGAGGAGGCCGTGGACGTCTGGGCCGGGGCGCTCATCCCGATCTACCCGGCCACCACCAAACTGGAGTCCTGGAAGATCGCCAAGGCCGTCGACGCCGTCCTGCCGAGCGCCGTCGACGCCGTCGACCCGCTCCCCGACGCCCTGCGCGAGGGCCGCGGCCTCGCCGAACTCCCCGACGCCCTCCGGCTCATCCACCGGCCCCGCACCAAGGCCGACATCGCCACCGCCCGCGAGCGCCTCAAGTGGGACGAGGCCTTCGTCCTCCAGGTCGCCCTCGCCCGCCGCCGGCACGCCGACACCCAGCTCCCCGCCGTCGCCCGGCGCCCCGCCCCCGACGGCATCCTCGACGCCTTCGACGCCAAGCTGCCCTTCACCCTCACCGAGGGCCAGCAGAAGGTCTCCAAGGAGATCTTCGACGACCTCGCCACCGAACACCCCATGCACCGGCTCCTCCAGGGCGAGGTGGGCAGCGGGAAGACGATGGTCGCGCTGCGCGCCATGCTCGCCGTCGTCGACTCCGGGGGACAGGCCGCGATGCTCGCCCCCACCGAGGTCCTCGCCCAGCAGCACCACCGCTCGGTCACCGAGATGATGGGCGAGCTCGCCGAGGGAGGGATGCTCGGCGGCGCCGAGCGGGCCACCAAGGTCGTCCTGCTCACCGGATCCATGGGCACCGCGGCCCGCCGTCAGGCCCTCCTCGACCTGGTCACCGGCGAGGCCGGCCTCGTCATCGGCACCCACGCGCTGATCGAGGACAAGGTCCGGTTCCACGACCTGGGCCTGGTCGTCGTCGACGAGCAGCACCGCTTCGGCGTGGAGCAGCGCGACGCCCTCCGGGGCAAGGGCAAGCAGCCCCCGCACCTGCTGGTGATGACCGCCACACCCATCCCGCGCACCGTCGCCATGACCGTCTTCGGCGACCTGGAGACCTCCGTCCTCGACCAGCTCCCCGCCGGCCGCTCCCCGATCGCCAGCCATGTCGTCCCCGCCGCCGACAAGCCGCACTTCCTCGCGCGCGCCTGGGAGCGGGTCCGCGAGGAGGTCGGCAAGGGGCACCAGGCGTACGTGGTCTGCCCGCGCATCGGCGACGAGGAGGACCAGAAGAAGAAGTCCCGGCCCTCCGCCGCCGACGAGGCCGAGAAGCGCCCTCCGCTCGCCGTCCTCGACGTCGCCGAGAAGCTCGGCGCGGGCCCCCTCGCCGGACTCCGGATCGCCGTCCTGCACGGCCGGATGCACCCCGACGACAAGGACGACGTCATGCGGCGCTTCGCCGCCGGCGAACTCGACGTCCTCGTCGCCACCACCGTCATCGAGGTCGGCGTCAACGTCCCCAACGCCACCGCCATGGTGATCATGGACGCCGACCGCTTCGGCGTCTCGCAGCTCCACCAGCTCCGCGGCCGCGTCGGACGCGGCTCCGCCCCCGGCCTCTGCCTCCTCGTCAGCGAGATGCCCGAGGCCACCCCCGCCCGCCAGCGCCTCGGTGCCGTCGCCGCCACCCTCGACGGCTTCGAGCTCTCCCGGATCGACCTCGAACAGCGCCGCGAGGGCGACGTCCTCGGCCAGGCCCAGTCCGGCGTCCGCTCCTCCCTGCGGGTGCTCACCGTCATCGACGACGAGGAGGTCATCGCCGCCGCCCGCGAGGAGGCCACCGCCCTCGTCCTCTCCGACCCCGACCTCACCGCCCACCCGGGGCTGAGGACCGCCCTGGACGCCCTGCTCGACAAGGACCGGGAGGAGTACCTGGAGAAGGGCTGACCGCGCGGTGCGGACCGCGGTCATATCCTGAGACGGACGCACTGGACGACGCAGGACGAGGACACCGATGACTCGCGTGATCGCCGGCACCGCCGGCGGGCGCCGCCTGGCAGTGCCGCCCGGCACCGGCACCCGACCCACCTCCGACCGGGCGCGTGAGGGCCTCTTCTCCACCTGGGGGGCGTTCCTCGGCACCCTGGACGGGGCAAGGGTCGCCGACCTGTACGCGGGCTCCGGCGCCGTCGGCCTCGAAGCCCTCTCCCGGGGGGCCGCCCACGCCCTGCTCGTCGAGGCCGAGCCGCGCGCCGCGAAGACCATCCGCGAGAACATCGCCTCGCTCCGCCTGCCCGGCGCCGAACTCCGCACCGGCAAAGCGGAGCAGATCGTGACGGGACCGGCGCCCGCCGACCCGTACGACCTGGTCTTCCTCGACCCGCCGTACGCCGTCTCCGACGAGGAGCTCCGCGAGATTCTCCTCACACTGCGCACGGGGGGCTGGCTGAGCGAGGATGCCCTCGTCACCGTGGAGCGCAGCACCAGAGGCGGGGAATTCGGCTGGCCGGCCGGTTTCGAACCGTTGCGGGCCCGTCGTTACGGCGAGGGAACGTTTTGGTACGGTCGCGCCGCCTCAACGTGCGAAGACGCACGATGACCGGACCGGAGAGCGAGGGACCCAAGTTGCGCCGCGCCGTCTGTCCGGGGTCATTCGACCCCATCACCAACGGACACCTCGACATCATCGCCCGAGCCTCCAAGCTGTACGACGTCGTACACGTCGCGGTGATGATCAACCAGTCGAAGAAGGGCCTGTTCACCGTCGACGAGCGGATCGAGCTGATCCGCGAGGTGACCGCCGACTTCGGCAACGTCGAGGTGGAGTCCTTCCACGGGCTGCTCGTCGACTTCTGCAAGCAGCGTGACATCCCCGCCATCGTCAAGGGGCTGCGCGCCGTCAGCGACTTCGACTACGAGCTGCAGATGGCGCAGATGAACAACGGCCTCACGGGCGTGGAGACCCTGTTCGTCCCCACCAACCCGACCTACAGCTTCCTGTCCTCCTCGCTGGTCAAGGAGGTCGCCGCCTGGGGCGGCGACGTCTCCCACCTGGTCCCGCCGACGGTCCTTCCCCGGCTCACCGAGCGACTGGCGCGGAGGTGACGCGCGGCCACCGCCGCTGACGCTCCGTCACCTGGTGTCGGACGGGCACCGACTGCCCTTACAGTCGTCCCGTCCGTCTCCATCCAGCTGTAGAGAGTGGCGAGCACCCGGTGGACGTACAGAAGAAGCTCGACGAGATCGTCGCGACCGTGCAGGGCGCCCGCTCCATGCCCATGTCGGCATCCTGCGTGGTCAACCGGGCCGAGCTGCTCGCCCTGCTCGAAGAGGTACGGGAGGCCCTGCCCGGCTCCCTCGCACAGGCCCAGGAGCTGATCGGCGGCCGCGAGCACATGGTCGAGCAGGCCCGCCAGGAGGCCGACCGGATCATCGAGGCCGCCCACGCCGAGCGCGGCTCGATCGTCTCGGACACCCAGGTCGCCCGGCAGTCGCAGGAGGAGGCCGACCGGATCCTCTCCGAGGCCCGCCGCGAGGCCGAGGAGGTCCGCGCGGAGGCCGACGACTACGTCGACTCCAAGCTCGCCAACTTCGAGGTCGTCCTCAACAAGACCATCGGCTCCGTCGACCGCGGACGCGAGAAGCTCCTCGGCCGCGGTCCCGGCCTCGACCAGAACGGCTACGCCGATGAGGACGCACCGGAGTACAGCTCCGACCCGCAGACCCTGATCCACCGGGCCGACGAGTACGTCGACGCCAAGCTCGGCGCCTTCGAGGCGGTGCTCAGCAAAACCCTGGAGGCCGTCGGCCGGGGCCGGCAGAAGCTGCACGGCCGGATCGCCAGCGACGCCCTGGGCGAGCACATGGCCGCCCAGGACGGTCTCGGCGGCACGGTGCACACCAGCGACTCGGACTATCTGGCCGGACTCGCGGAGCTCTCCGACCCGGAGCCGGTGCAGATCCCGGCCCAGCAGCAGGCCCAGCAGCAGCCCGACCCGTACGCCGCCTACCAGCAGGCGCAGCAGCAGCCCGACCCGTACGCGGCCTACCAGCAGGTCCAGCAGCAGCCCGACCCGTACGCGTACCAGCAGCCGCAGCAGGCCGACCCGTACGGCTACCAGCAGCAGGACCCGTACGCGTACCAGCAGCCCGTCCAGCAGCAGGGCCACCCGCAGGGGCACCCCCAGCAGACCGCCGCGCTCGACGAGACCAGTTTCTTCGACACGGGCATGATCGACCTGGATCAGCTGCGCCGCTACGAGCAGGGGCAGTAGGGCGGGGCCGTATGGTCCTCAAGGCCCGGATTGGGCCCTGAGCGAAGCGTCCAGTATCCTGGCTCTTCGGTCGCGCGTATGTCCGCGATCCTTGCTGCCCACGTCTGGCAGCCTCCCCACGACGCAGAACGATTCGAAAGCAGGAAGAACCCTGAGCACGCGCCTCGACCACCGCAACCCCCTCGTGTTCGACACACACGAGCTGGGGCGGCGTCCTGGTGCCCTCCAGCGGATCTCGCGTTCGATCGAGGCCCCCAGGGATCTGGGCGTCGAAGGGGTGATCGGGGTGCCCGAGGGCGCTCCGGTGGAAATCGATCTCCGTCTTGAGTCGGTCATGGAAGGGGTGCTTGTCACAGGCACCGCCCGTGCATCGGCCGAGGGGGAGTGCGTAAGGTGTCTGGAGCCCGTCGAGCTGTCGCTCGACGTGGATTTCCAGGAGATGTTCTCGTACCCCGACTCCGACGACCGGGGCCGCTCCAAGGCGGCCGCGGACGACGAAGCCGAGGCCGACGAGGACATGATCCCCCTCGAGGACGGCATGTTCGACCTCGAACCCGTGCTGCGTGATGCGGTGGTGCTCGCACTGCCGATGCAGCCGGTGTGCCGGGAGGACTGTGCGGGTCTGTGTTCCGAGTGTGGAACCAACCTGAACGAGAACCCGGACCACCACCACGACGCCGTCGACATTCGTTGGGCGGCACTGCAGGGACTCGCCGGTTCGCTGGGAACCGATGAGAAGGACAACATGAGCGGCAATGCCTCTGACGGGGACGTCCGAAGCGCCGCCGAGAAGCAGGAGAAGTAGCCGTGGCTGTTCCGAAGCGGAAGATGTCGCGCAGCAACACGCGCCACCGCCGGTCGCAGTGGAAGGCTGCGGTCCCCACCCTGGTTTCGTGTGAGCGTTGCCAGGAGCCGAAGCTGCAGCACATCGCGTGCCCGAGCTGCGGCACCTACAACAAGCGCCAGGTCCTCTCGGTCTGATTGGGCTGGTGAGAGGCGCAATGTCTGAGTCCCGCAAGACGGACGACAAGACGGACCATGCCTCGTCCCACACGCTTCTGGAAGGGCGGCTCGGCTATCAGCTCGAGTCCGCCCTTCTGGTGCGTGCGCTGACCCATCGTTCGTACGCGTACGAGAACGGCGGTCTGCCCACCAACGAGCGTCTGGAGTTCCTCGGGGACTCCGTGCTCGGCCTGGTGGTCACGGACACGCTGTACCGGACCCACCCCGACCTGCCGGAAGGCCAGCTGGCCAAACTGCGGGCCGCGGTGGTCAACTCGCGTGCGCTGGCGGACGTGGGGCGCGGACTCGAACTCGGCTCCTTCATCCGGCTCGGCCGGGGCGAAGAGGGCACGGGCGGTCGGGACAAGGCGTCCATCCTCGCCGACACCCTTGAAGCGGTGATCGGCGCGGTCTATCTCGACCAGGGCCTCGATGCGGCGTCCGAGCTGGTGCACCGGCTCTTCGACCCGCTGATCGAGAAGTCCTCGAACCTCGGTGCCGGCCTGGACTGGAAGACCAGTCTCCAGGAACTCACCGCGGCCGAGGGCCTGGGTGTGCCGGAGTACCTCGTCTCCGAAGAGGGCCCGGACCACGAGAAGACGTTCACTGCTGCCGCCCGCGTCGGTGGTGTCTCGTACGGCACCGGCACCGGCCGCAGCAAGAAGGAAGCGGAACAGCAGGCGGCGGAGTCCGCGTGGCGCGAGATTCGCGCGGCGGCGGACGAACGCGTGGCGGCGGCGAAGGCCGCGGCCGAGGCGGGTACGGGAGAGGTCACCGACCCCTCTTCGACCGCCCACCGGGCGTCGGCCTGACGGCCGCATCCCTCGCTTCCCGAGAACCCCGCCCCAGGGCGGGGTTCTCGTCTTTTCCCGTCCTTCTCGCGGGCTCGCCCCCGGTAGGGTTGAACCGCTGTCGAAGACGTTCGTCCGGAGGAGTCCCGTGCCCGAGCTGCCCGAGGTCGAGGTCGTCCGGCGCGGACTGGAACGCTGGGTCGCCGGGCGGACCGTGACCGAGGTCGAGGTGCTGCACCCGAGGGCCGTACGGCGCCATCCGGGGGGCGGCGCGGACTTCGCGGCCCGGCTGGAGGGGCAGCGCTTCGGGGTGGCGCGGCGGCGCGGCAAGTACCTCTGGCTGCCGCTGGCCGACACCGGCACCTCCGTCCTCGGACACCTCGGCATGAGCGGACAGCTGCTCGTCCAGCCGGAGGAGGCCGCCGACGAGAAGCACCTCCGCATCCGCATCCGTTTCGCGGCGTCCGACAGCGACTCCGCCGCGGGCACCACCGGCACGGAGCTCCGCTTCGTCGACCAGCGCACCTTCGGCGGTCTCTCGCTCCACGACCAGACTCCCGACGGACTGCCGGACGTCATCGGGCACATCGCCCGTGACCCGCTGGACCCCGAGTTCGACGACGCCGCGTTCCAGAGCGCGCTGCGGCTGCGCCGTACGACGGTCAAGCGGGCTCTCCTGGACCAGTCGCTGATCAGCGGGGTCGGGAACATCTACGCCGACGAGGCGCTCTGGCGGTCCCGGCTGCACTACGACCGGCCGACCGCCACCCTGACCCGACCGCGCTCGGCGGAACTCCTCGGGCACGTCCGGGACGTGATGAACGCGGCCCTCGAGGTCGGCGGCACCAGCTTCGACAGCCTCTATGTGAACGTCAACGGCGAGTCCGGCTACTTCCACCGCTCGCTCGACGCCTATGGGCGCGAGGACGAGCCGTGCCACCGGTGCGGTACGCCGATGCGGCGCCGGGCGTGGATGAACCGTTCCAGCTACTTCTGCCCGCGCTGCCAGCGCCCGCCGCGCACGAGCGTCTGACGCTCCGACGCCGGCGCGGTCCCGGGTGTCGACCCGGCCCGACGCGCCGATCCGGCCCCGGGCTCAGGCGCTGACCCCGGGCCCTGGGCGCGGGCCCTGGGCTCAAGCGCAGGCGTGGGCTCGGACTCAAGCGCGGGCGCGGCCTCGGGCTCAGGCGCCGACGGGAGCCTCGCGCTCCGCGTCGTAACTCTCCCGGGCCGCCTCGACCTGCGGCATCCGGCCCTCCACCAGCTCGATCAGACCGATCAGCCGCTCCGCGATCTCGCGGCCGAGCGGGGTGAGCCGGTAGTCGACCCGCGGCGGGTTGGTCGGCTGCGCCTCGCGATGGACCAGGCCGTCGCGCTCCAGGGCGTGCAGGGTCTGGGACAGCATCTTCTCGCTCACGCCGTCGACCCGGCGCCGCAGCTCGTTGAACCGGAACGTCCCGTCGTGCAGGGCGCCCAGCGTCAGGCTTCCCCAGCGGCCCGTCACATGCTCCAGCGTGCCGCGCGAGGGACAGGCCCGCGCGAACACGTCGTAGGCGAGGTCGTCAGTCATGCCCTCCACCGTACTCCCGCGCAGCGCTCACTGCCAGGAGTGCGCTAACCATAGGGTTGCGCTATCGAAAAGTTAGTGCTGTACTTCTGGTCGTCCCCCAGACCTGTTCGAGGAGCCCCTTGTGACCACCCCCGTCGTCTCCATCGCCTACCACTCCGGCTACGGCCACACCGCCGTCCTGGCCGAGGCCGTCCGCGACGGCGCCGCCGACGCGGGCGCCACCGTCCACCTGATCAAGGTCGACGGGATCACCGAGGCCGAGTGGGAGCTGCTCGACTCCTCCGACGCGATCGTCTTCGGCTCCCCGACCTACATGGGCACCGCCTCCGGGGCGTTCCACCAGTTCGCCGAGGCCTCCTCGAAGCGCTGGTTCGCCGACGCGTGGCTGGACAAGCTCGCCGCCGGCTTCACCAACTCCGGTTCCAAGAGCGGCGACAAGCTGCACACCCTGCAGTTCTTCCAGACCCTCGCCGGCCAGCACGGCATGACCTGGATCAACCTCGGCCTCAAGCCCGGCTGGAACACCAGCGACTCCTCCGAGAACGACCTCAACCGCCTCGGCTTCTTCTCCGGCGCCGGTGCCCAGACGTTCAGCGACCTCGGCCCCGAGGGCGTCCACAAGGCGGATGTCGCCACCGCCGAGCACCTCGGTCGCCGCGTCGCCCTGACCACCCGTACCTTCGTGGCCGGAAAGGCCGCCGCCTGACGCGTCGGCAGTCGCTTCGGCGCACGCTCGGGTGCGCGGTTCGGCGCGTACGACGACAGGTGCTCCGGTACGCGAAAGGGCCCCGTCACCTTCCCGGTGACGGGGCCCTTCGTGCGCGTGTGTCAGCCGCCCCGCCGGCTCAGCGGCCGAAGTCCTGGGTCCACCAGGGGCCGCCGTCAGCGAAGTGGACGCCGACGCCGAGGGTGGTGAACTCGCAGTTCAGGATGTTGGCGCGGTGACCGTCGCTGTTCATCCAGGACTCCATCACCGCCGCCGCGTCCGCCTGGCCGCGGGCGATGTTCTCGCCGCCCAGGCCCGTGATGCCCGCCTGCTCCGCGCGCGCCCACGGGGTGTCCCCGTCAGGGTCCGTGTGGTCGAAGAAGCCGCGGGCGGCCATGTCCGCGCTGAACGCCCCGGCGAGCGCCGCGAGCCGCGCGTCCGCACTGACCGGCGTGCAGCCCACCTTGGCGCGCTCGACGTTGACCAGACGGAGGACCTCCGCCTCGGCGGCCACGCCGCGGTCGGCGGTGGAGGGGGCCGAGGTCTTCTCGACCGGCGCCTCGGTCGTCGGGTCCGGCTTCGGCGCGGGGGCCTTCGTGGACGGCGCGGTCGTGACCCTCGGGACGGCGGGCTTGGTCCTCGCGACCTTCGTCGGGGTCGGCGTGGGCTTCGGGGTCGCCTTGGGCGTGGCCTTCGGCGTCGCCTTCGGGGTCGGCTTCCTGGAGGGGGTGGCCGACGGCGCGGCCGCCTTGCCGGTGTCCGTACCCGTGCTCGCCCTGGTGCGGGTGGTGCCCGAGTCGCCGGCCGGGGTCTGCGTGGACCCGCCCTGCGTCGTCAGCTCCGGGGCCTGCCGGGACTGAACCGGGCGCTCGCTCGTGCCGGCGCTGCCGACCGTGAACGTGTCCCCGCCCGGGAGCAGGCCCGAGGCGACGGCGACCGCGCCGAGCGCGACGGCCGCGGAGGCTCCGAGCAGGCCGGTACGCACGGGCGCACCGCGCCGCTTGCGGCGGGTACCCCGCTGCCGGCGGTCCGTGCCCTCCGCGTAGTCTTCTGCGGCGGGTGCGGCTCCGGCGCGACGGTGGCGTCCCATCTGGTCTGCCTTCCTCTGCTGGTCCTGCTGGCCTTTGCTGATCTTTGCTGTCGGTACCGTTTGCGGCCCGCCAGTCGAACAGTGCGCCCCCGAACGGGTGAGGCGTGTTCGGTCGGGACTGTAGTCCATGAGCGGCGGGGGCGATGTGCTGATCTGGCAATCCGCCCGTTAGCGTGCAGGCATGAGCGACGACGTACGGATGACCGCCTGGGTGCGCGGCCGGGTACAGGGAGTGGGCTTCCGCTGGTTCACCAGGGCAAACGCACTGGAGATCGGAGGCCTGGTGGGCTTCGCCCTGAACCTCGACGACGGCCGGGTGCAGATCGTGGCCGAAGGGGCGCGTGAGAATTGCCACCGTCTGCTCGCCTGGCTCCACTCCGACGACACACCCGGGCGAGTGGACGGCGTCACTGAGATCTGGGCCACCCCGCGCGGCGGATACGACGGCTTCGCCATCCGCTGACGATCACGCTCCGACACCTCTCCCGGTGACCGGGAGAGGCGCCGCGCGGACGCGCCGTAACAGGTGTCCGACGGGGAAAGCTCCTGGTGGTTGCCAAGAAGCGCCCGTCATGGAAGGCTGCCGGACAAGGAAGATCGCGACGCCCCGAGGCACCGAGTCTGCGAGGCCCCGCCGCCCCCTGAGCGGCTGTGGACTCCTCGGTAGCCCCTTCGTACGGGCGTGATCGTGTTGACCGTCAAACTTTTTGGTGAGACTCTGGAATCCCCGCGCACCTTAGCTGTTTGGCAGTGGAACCGGCACGACGAGCAGTACTGCCGAGCACCGCGGGTGCGAAATCCCTCACGACCCAACCGCTTCGGTCGGTCACTCATTGTGGAGGACCATCCATCATGGCAAAGGCGCTTCTCGGTTACGTCGGCGGCTCCGACCCGCGACTCCTCGCCGAGATGCGACGGCTTCAGCAGCGCGTCCAGGACCTGGAATCCGAGCTGGTACGGATCCAGTCCGAGAACGACTCGCTTGCCGCTGCCGCCGCTCAGCACCAGGGAGAGTCACTGCTGAACAGCATCGACCTCGACGTACCCCAGGCGGAGCCTGCGCTCACCTGACACTCAGCCCCTCGGGGCCAGGTGGGAAACACTCTCGCCGGCACGGCCGGCTCGGAAACATCGCGTCGGCACGGCTGACCGCACACTCATGACGGCACAGCCGACTGGACACCCAGCCGACAGAGCCGGGCATGCAAGGGACGCTTCGGCGTCCCTTCTTTCTTTCACCCGCCGTTTCCCCCCTGTCCCACCTCTCCTCACCCGAGGATCTGCCCTGCACCTTCGCGGGTGAAACGCACACGCCCCGGTAGAGTCCCCGGGGTGCACCTCAAGGCCCTGACCCTCCGCGGATTCAAATCGTTCGCCTCGGCCACGACCCTGCGGTTCGAACCAGGAATCACCTGTGTCGTGGGCCCCAACGGATCGGGCAAGTCCAATGTCGTGGACGCCCTGTCCTGGGTCATGGGGGAGCAGGGCGCCAAGTCGCTGCGCGGCGGCAAGATGGAGGACGTCATCTTCGCCGGCACGACCGGGCGCCCGCCGCTCGGCCGTGCCGAGGTCTCCCTCACCATCGACAACTCCGACGGCGCGCTGCCCATCGACTACGCCGAGGTCACCCTCACCCGGATCATGTTCCGCGGCGGCAGCAGCGAGTACCAGATCAACGGCGACACCTGCCGGCTGCTCGACTTCCAGGACCTGCTCTCCGACTCGGGCATCGGCCGCGAGATGCACGTCATCGTCGGGCAGGGACAGCTCGACTCCGTGCTGCACGCCGACCCGATGGGCCGCCGCGCCTTCATCGAGGAGGCCGCCGGCGTCCTCAAGCACCGCAAGCGCAAGGAGAAGGCGCTCCGGAAACTGGACGCGATGCAGGCCAACCTCGCACGCGTCCAGGACCTCACTGACGAACTGCGCCGCCAGCTCAAGCCCCTCGGCCGCCAGGCCGCCGTCGCGCGCCGCGCCGTCGTCATCCAGGCCGACCTGCGCGACGCGCGGCTCCGCCTCCTCGCCGACGACCTCGTCCACCTCCAGCGGGCCCTCACCGCCGAGGTCGCCGACGAAGCCGCCCTCCTCGCCCGCAAACAGGCCACCGAGAACGAGCTCCGGGCAGCGCTCGCCCGCGAGGCCGAGCTCGACGCGGAGGCCCGCGCCCTGGTGCCCCGCGTCGAGCGGGCCCAGCAGAACTGGTACGCCCTCTCCCAGCTCGCCGAACGCGTCCGCGGCACGGTCTCGCTGGCCGACGCGCGGGTGAAGAGCGCCACCGCCGCACCCGCCGAGGAACGCCGCGGCCGCGACCCGGAGGACCTGGAGCGCGAGGCCGCCCGCGTCCGCGAACAGGAGGCGGAGCTGGAAGCCGCCCTGGAGGCGGCCGAGCGCGCCCTCGAGGACACCGTCGCCCACCGCGCCGAGCTCGAACAGGCTCTGACGGCCGAGGAACGCCGTCTCAAGGACCTCGCCCGCGCCCTCGCCGATCGGCGTGAGGGGCTCGCCCGCCTCCACGGCCAGGTCAACGCCGCCCGCTCCCGGGCCTCCTCCGCCCAGGCCGAGATCGACCGGCTCGCCGCCGCCCGCGACGAGGCGGGGGACCGGGCGGTCACCGCCCAGGAGGAGTACGAGCAGCTCAGGGCGGAGGTGGACGGCCTCGACGCGGAGGACACCGAGCAGAGCGAGCGGTACGAGGCCGCCCGCCGCGAACTGGCCGAGGCGGAGACCGCGCTGAGCGCCGCCCGCGAGGCCTCCGCCACCGCCGAGCGCCGCCGCGCCGCGACCCGGGCCCGGCACGACACCCTCGCGCTCGGACTGCGCCGCAAGGACGGCACGGGAGCGCTCCTCACCGCCGGACTCAGCGGGCTCCTCGGCCCGGCGGCCGAGCTCCTCACCGTCACCCCGGGATACGAGGTTCCCGTCGCCGCGGCCCTCGGGGCGACCGCCGACGCCGTCGCCGCTTCCGGGCCCTCCGCCGCCGCCGAGGCCCTCCGCCTGCTGCGGAAGCAGGACGCGGGCCGCGCCTCGCTGCTCCTGGCCGGAGCCCCGGAACCGGATCCCTCCCCCGAGACGCGGCCCACGGCCGAGGGGCACCCGTACGCCGCCGACCTCGTGCGGGGACCCGAGGACCTCATGGGCGCCGTCCGCCGCCTGCTCGCCGGAATCGTGGTCGTCGGCGATCTGGACGAGGCCGCCGAACTGGTCAGGACCCGGCCCGCGCTGACCGCCGTCACCGCCGAGGGCGACCTGCTCGGGGCGCACTTCGCCCAGGGCGGCTCCGCCGGCGCCCCGAGCCTTCTCGAAGTCCAGGCATCGGTCGCCGAGGCCGCTGCCGAGCTCGAAGAACTGGCAGTGCGGTGCCAGGAGTTGACGGCCGCGCAGCACGCGGCCGACGAGCGCCGCCGCACCGCCGCCGCGCTCGTCGAGGAACTCGACACCCGCCGCCGTACCGCCGAACGGGAGAAGTCCGCGGTCGCCCAGCAGCTCGGGCGGCTCGCCGGACAGGCCAGGGGAGCGGCGGGGGAGGCGGAGCGGACCGCGGCGGCCGCCGCCCGCGCCCAGGAGGCCCTGGAGAAGGCGACCGCCGAGGCGGAGGAACTCGCCGAACGGCTGCTCGTGGCCCAGGAGGCGGCCGCCTTCGGCGACGGCGGGGAGGAGGAGCCGGACACCGCCACCCGCGACCGGCTCGCCATCGACGGCTCCCACGCGCGCCAGACCGAGATGGAGGCGCGGCTCCAGGTCCGCACCCACGAGGAGCGGGTCAAGGCACTCGCCGGACGGGCCGACTCGCTCGACCGGGCCGCCCGCGCCGAACGGGAGGCACGTGAGCGGGCCGCGCAGCGCCGGGCACGGCTGCGCCACGAGGAGCGGGTCGCGGGAGCGGTCGCCGCCGGAGCCCGCGGGCTCCTGGCCCATGTCGAGGTCTCCCTCGTCCGCGCCGAGCGGGAGCGGGTCGCGGCCCAGGCGGCGAGGGCCGACCGGGAGGAGGGCCTGACCGCCGCCCGGACCCGGGGCAGGGATCTCAAGGCCGAGCTCGACAAGCTGACGGACTCCGTCCACCGGGGCGAGGTGCTCGGCGCGGAGAAGCGGCTCCGGATCGAGCAGCTGGAGGCGAAGGCCCTGGAGGAGTTCGGTGTGGAGGCGACCGCGCTGGTCTCCGAGTACGGCCCGGAGCAGCCCGTACCGCCCTCGCCCGCCGTCGACGGCGAGGACGCGGGTGGCGACGAGCCGCGCCCCTTCATCCGATCGGAGCAGGAGAAGCGTCTCAGGGCCGCCGAACGGGCCCACCACCAGCTGGGCAAGGTCAACCCGCTGGCCCTCGAGGAGTTCGCGGCCCTGGAGGAGCGGCACCGCTTCCTCTCCGAGCAGCTGGAGGACCTGAGGAAGACCCGGACCGATCTGCTTCAGGTCGTGAAGGAGGTCGACCTGAGGGTCGAGCAGGTCTTCACCGAGGCGTACCGGGACACGGCCCGTGAGTTCGAGGGCGTCTTCTCCCGGCTCTTCCCGGGCGGCGAGGGCCGGCTGATCCTCACCGACCCCGACAACATGCTCACCACCGGCGTCGAGGTGGAGGCCCGCCCGCCCGGCAAGAAGGTCAAGCGGCTGTCGCTGCTCTCCGGCGGCGAGCGCTCGCTGACGGCCGTGGCGCTGCTCGTCTCGATCTTCAAGGCGCGGCCCAGTCCGTTCTATGTGATGGACGAGGTCGAGGCCGCGCTCGACGACACCAACCTCCAGCGGCTGATCCGGATCATGCAGGAGCTCCAGGAGTCCTCGCAGCTGATCGTGATCACCCATCAGAAGCGGACGATGGAGGTCGCGGACGCGCTGTACGGCGTGTCGATGCAGGGTGACGGCGTCTCGAAGGTGATCAGCCAGCGACTGCGCTGAGGAGGGCATCCCCAGCCATCTCTTCAAGTGTTGAACTCAAGCCACCTTCTAGTGCTTATTAAGTCACATGACATCGGCTATTGACTTAGAAACTTGAAGGCATAGTCTCTGCAACGTTGCTTTTACCTTCACGTGGTGGGCGGCGCGATGTTGTGCGCCACTGGAAGGGCTTGCCCCCCACCGAGGAGTCCATGTGCCCCACACCGCGCAGGCGCCCACGCCGCCGCCTTCCGAAGGCCGAGCCGCCCACCCGGACCACCTCGGCCACGTCATCTTCATCACGGCCTCCGCCGCGATGGGCGGCTTCCTCTTCGGCTACGACAGCTCCGTCATCAACGGTGCCGTCGAGGCGATCCGCGACCGCTACGACATCGGCTCCGGCACCCTCGCCCAGGTCATCGCCATCGCGCTGATCGGCTGCGCCATCGGCGCCGCGACCGCCGGCCGGATCGCCGACCGCATCGGCCGCATCCGCTGCATGCAGATCTCCGCGGTGCTCTTCGCCGTCAGCGCCGTGGGCTCCGCGCTTCCCTTCGCCCTCTGGGACCTGGCCCTCTGGCGGATCGTCGGCGGCTTCGCCATCGGCATGGCCTCCGTCATCGGCCCCGCGTACATCGCCGAGGTCGCCCCCGCCGCCTACCGCGGCCGCCTGGGCTCCTTCCAGCAGGCCGCGATCGTCATCGGCATCGCCATCTCCCAGCTGGTCAACTACGGCATCCTCCAGCTCGCCGACGGCGACCAGCGCGGCGAGATCGGCGGCCTGGAGGCCTGGCAGTGGATGCTCGGCGTGATGGTCGTGCCCGCCCTCCTCTACGGCATGCTCTCCTTCGCGATCCCGGAGTCCCCCCGCTTCCTCATCTCCGTGGGGAAGACCGAACGCGCCAAGGAGGTCCTGGCCGAGGTCGAGGGCCACGGCGTCGATCTCGACGCGCGCGTCGCCGAGATCGACCGGGCCATGCGCAGTGAGCACAAGTCCACCTTCAGGGACCTGCTCGTCGCCGGCAGCCGCTTCAGGCTGCTGCCCATCGTCTGGGTCGGCATCGGACTCTCGGTCTTCCAGCAGCTCGTCGGCATCAACGTCGCGTTCTACTACTCCGCGACCCTCTGGCAGTCCGTCGGCATCGACCCGTCGAGCTCGTTCTTCTACTCGTTCACCACGTCGATCATCAACATCATCGGCACCGTGATCGCGATGGTCCTGGTCGACCGGGTCGGCCGCAAGCCGCTCGCCCTCGTCGGCTCCGTCGGCATGGCGATCGCCCTCGCCGTCGAGGCCTGGGCCTTCTCCGCCGACCTCGTGGACGGCAAGCTGCCCGAGACCCAGGGCGTCGTGGCCCTCGTCGCCGCCCATGTCTTCGTGCTCTTCTTCGCCCTCTCGTGGGGCGTGGTGGTCTGGGTGTTCCTCGGCGAGATGTTCCCCAACCGGATCCGGGCCGCGGCCCTCGGCGTCGCCGCCTCCGCGCAGTGGATCGCCAACTGGGCCATCACCGCCAGCTTCCCGTCCCTCGCGGACTGGAACCTCTCCGGCACCTACATCATCTACACGGTCTTCGCCGTGCTCTCGATCCCCTTCGTGCTCAGGTACGTCAAGGAGACCAAGGGCAAGGCGTTGGAGGAGATGGGCTAATCCCCGCTGCCCCTCTCCTCGTCCACGGAACTGCCCCGGCCCGAGGCCTCCCGCCTCGAGCCGGGGCAGTACGCCGTGGCCGGCCTCCTCGGGCCGTGAGCCGGGGCGGGTACGCCGCGGCCCCCCGCCCTCAGGCCGTGAGCCGGGGCAGCACGTCCTCGCAGAACAGCCGCAGGCTCCGCCACCCCTCCTCGACCGGCATCCCGCCGCACAGCGGATGCAGTACGAGGCTCTCCGGACCGAGCGTCAGGCACTCCTCCGGAGTCACGACCCGGTACACCCCCTCCGCCCGCAGCTCCGCCACCGTCGTCGCCGCCGACCGCACCGCCGAGCGGATGTCCTTCGACTGCCAGGAGGCGTACGTCCGCGCCTCGTGCAGGAAGTGCTCCCCGTACTCCGCCCAGGTCCGGTCCGGGTCCTCCGAGAGATGCAGCAGCGGGGTCACCTCCGCCGGCATCATCGTCCAGCCCTCCGTGCCGTACTCCGCGCACCGCTCCCGGTAGTACGCCTCCAGCTCCGGCAGATGCGCGCTGGGGAAGAACGGCAGCCCGAGCCGGGCCGCCCGCCGGGCCGCCGCCCGCGACGAGCCCCCGACCAGGAGCATCGGATGCGGCTGGGTGAAGGGCCGCGGGGTGACCCGTACCGTACGGCCCTGGTAGCTGAAGGGCTCCCCGGTCCAGGCCGTGAGCAGGGTCTCCAGGAGCAGGTCCTGGAGCTTGCCGCGCCGCCCCCAGTCGACCCCGCGCTCCTCGTACTCCTCGGGCCGGTAGCCGATCCCCGCCACCGTCACCAGGCGTCCGCCGCTCAGCAGGTCGAGGACGGCGATGTCCTCGGCGAGCCGCAGCGGGTCGTGCAGCGGCCCGATGATCGCCGACACCGTCACCGCGATCCGCTCCGTGGCGCCGAAGACCGCGCCCGCGAAGGCGAAGGGGGAGGGCAGCCAGTTGTTCTCGACGCCGTGGTGCTCCTCGGTCTGCACGGTGTCGACCCCGTGCCGGTCGGCGTGGGCGGCCATCCGGACGGCGGCCCGGTAGCGCTCCGAGAGGGATTCGGGGGTCGCGTCCGGGTCGACGAGGTTGAACCGTACGACTGTGAAGGGCATGGGAAGTCCCCCTCCGCGAGTGGGATACCGGCGAAGGGGGACAGTATCTGACGCAGTGTCAGATGAGAACGCTCAGACGGAAACGGTCTCGCGGACCTCGGCCGGCTCCACCGGCTCCACCGGGGCCTCCGCGGTCGTCCGCGGCAGTACGGCGTAGAGCGCGCCCGCCACCACGATCGTCGCCGCCCAGCCCAGGCCGTTCTCTCCGATCCACGAGGAGGCGAGCGGACCGGAGAACCAGTCCACCTTCGTGAACAGCAGCCCCACGAGCAGGGCGACCGCCCAGGCCGTCATCGCCTGCCAGGCGAAACCGCCCCGGTACCAGTACGCACTGGTCCGGGTGGTGTCCATCAACGCCACCGCGTCGTACGACCGGCGCCGCAGCATGTCCGCGCCGAAGACCCCGATCCACGCCGAGAACGCCACCGCGAGCAGCGTAAGGAAGGAGATGAACGAGCCGATGAAGCTGGTCGCCACCACCATGAGCAGGAAACCGAAGACCAGGCTGATCACCGCGTTCACACTGACCGCCGCCGCACGCGACACCTTGATGCCCAGGGTCTGTGCCGTGAACCCGGCCGAGTACATCGACATCGAGTTGATCAGCAGCATCCCGAGCAGGGCGATCACCAGGTACGGCACCGAGATCCACATCGGCAGCAGCTCGCCGATGAAGGAGACCGGGTCCTGCGCCGAGGCCAGATCCGGCGTCGACACCGCCATCACCGCGCCCATCAGCACCATCGGCAGAACGACGATCCCGGCGCCGCCGACCGTCGAGCCGACCATCGCCCTCGACGAGGCCGTACGGGGCAGATAGCGGGTGAAGTCGGGGCCCGAGGGGACCCAGCTGATGCCGCCGGCCGCGATCGTGCCGATGCCGGCGACCATCATCGCCGTCGAACCGGCCGGCTTGTCGAAGACCGCCGACCAGTCCGTGTTCGCCACCAGATAGGCCAGGACGAGGACCGAGAAGGCGCCGAAGAGGTAGGTGGACCACTTGCTGCACACCCGGAGCGCGTTGATCCCGAGCCCGGAGACCAGGAACGTGCAGGTCACGAAGAGCAGCAGGGTGACCACGATGAGGAGCGTGTTCGACTTCACGCCGAAGAGCAGGTCCAGGACGGTCAGCACCGCGTAGGCGCCGGTGACCGCGTTGATGGTCTCCCAGCCCCAGCGGGCCACCCAGATCAGCGCCCCGGGAAAAAGGTTTCCGCGCTGGCCGAAGACGGCCCTCGACAGCGCCATCCCCGGCGCACCGCCCCGCTTCCCCGCGATCGAGATCAGGCCGACGATCCCGTACGACAGGACGGGCGCGGCGATCGCCACGGTCAGCACCTGCCAGAAGTTCAGGCCGTTGAAGACGATCAGACCGGCGCCCATGGTGAGCAGCAGCACACTGATGTTGGCGGCGACCCAGGTCGGGAAGAGCTCGCGGACCCGGCCGGTCCGCTCGGCGTCGGGGACGGGTTCGAGACCTCGGGTCTCCATGGCACCGTCGTGCGTCGCGCCTGCGGCTTCGGAGGCGTCGTGGGGCATGGGGGTACTCCGTACAGATGTGGGGGGAACCCACCCAGCGTACGTGCTCCGTCTTCCGACGCTTCTTGGCCGATACTGGTCAGGTTATGGAACTCATCCTTGCTGTAGTCATCGCTCTGGTCGTCGCGGTCGCCGTGACGAGCGGGCTCGTGATCAGCGGCCGCAAGAAGAAGCAGCTGCCGCCGGCCGAGCCGCCGTCCACCACGCCGACCATCACCGCTCCGCCCGCCGAACCGCATGTCGGCGAGGAGGCGGAGACGCCGCGGGAGGAACCACGCCGCACGGTCGAGGAGGTCGAACTCCCCGCCGAGGAGGCCGTCGAGACGCCGGCCGCCGTCGAGGACCCCGTCGTCGCCGAGCCCGTCGCTCCCGAGATCGAGATCCCGGAGCCCACCGCCGGCCGTCTCGTACGGCTCCGGGCCCGGCTCGCCCGCTCCCAGAACTCGCTCGGCAAGGGGCTGCTGACGCTCCTGTCCCGCGAGCACCTCGACGAGGACACCTGGGAGGAGATCGAGGAGACCCTCCTCACGGCCGATGTCGGCGTCGCCCCCACCCAGGAGCTCGTCGAGCGACTGCGCGAGCGGGTCCGGGTGCTCGGCACCCGCACCCCCGAGGAGCTGCGCGGTCTGCTCCGCGAGGAGCTCGTCGCGCTCCTCGGCCCCGACCTCGACCGCACGGTGAAGACCGAGAGCCCGGCGGACGTGCCGGGCGTGGTCATGGTCGTCGGCGTCAACGGCACCGGCAAGACCACCACCACCGGCAAGCTGGCCCGTGTCCTCGTCGCCGACGGCAAGTCCGTCGTCCTCGGCGCGGCCGACACCTTCCGCGCCGCCGCCGCCGACCAGCTCCAGACCTGGGGCGAGCGCGTCGGCGCCCGCACCGTCCGCGGCCCGGAGGGCGGCGACCCGGCGTCGATCGCCTTCGACGCGGTCAAGGAGGGCATCGCGGAGGGCGCCGACGTCGTCCTCATCGACACCGCCGGCCGGCTCCACACCAAGACCGGCCTCATGGACGAGCTCGGCAAGGTCAAGCGCGTCGTCGAGAAGCACGGCCCGCTCGACGAGATCCTCCTCGTCCTCGACGCCACCACCGGACAGAACGGCCTGACCCAGGCCCGTGTCTTCGCCGAGGTCGTCGACATCACCGGCATCGTGCTGACCAAGCTCGACGGCACCGCCAAGGGCGGCATCGTCGTCGCCGTCCAGCGCGAGCTGGGCGTCCCGGTCAAGCTGATCGGCCTGGGCGAGGGCCCGGACGACCTGGCGCCGTTCGAGCCGGGCGCCTTCGTCGACGCCCTGATCGGCGACTGACGCCTCGTACGGTACGCGGAAGGGCCCTCGCCACCAGGTGGCGAGGGCCCTTCCGCGCAGCCGGTCTCAGAAGTGCGTGCGGTGGCAGATGTACGCCAGGGTGCCGAGCAGCAGCCGTGCCTGCGGCGGCGCACCCGCCGTGTCCAGGGTCGGGGGCCGCAGCCACCGCACCGGACCCAGACCGCCCAGGTCCGACGGGGGAGCGGTGATGTGGGTTCCCGGCCCCAGACAGTGCAGGTCGAGATCGGCGTCGTCCCAGCCCATCCGGTAGAGCAGCTGCGGCAGCTCCGCCGCCGCCCCGGGCGCCACGAAGAACCGCGCCCGGCCGGTCGGCGTCGCGCAGACCGGACCCAGCGGCAGCCCCATGCGCTCCAGGCGGACGAGGGCGCGCCGGCCCGCCGCCTCCGCGACCTCGATCACGTCGAAGGCCCTGCCCACCGGCAGCATCAGCGCGGCGCCCGGATACTCCGACCACGCCTTGGTCGCGTCGTCGAGCCCGGCGCCCGCCGGGACCGGTTCCGCGAAGGAGAGGGGGTGCGCGCCCGGAGCCGCGCAGGCCCGGTCCCCGCACGAGCACTGGCCGGAGACGGCCCGAGCTCCGGGGGCCACGTCCCAGCCCCACAGTCCTGTGTACTCCGCCACCGCGGTGCACTCCGTGGTGCGTACGCGGCGGCGTGCGCCGGACCGCATCTCACGAATGCCGCCGATCGTGAAACCCATGCCCCCTCCAACGGGTAGAGCGCGCCGGTGGTTACGACCCGGAGCACCGTCGTCACCCTTCGTCACGCTTCCGTCGCCGAAGATGGCGTGCGGTCGCGTGCGGGGTGGTGCGGGCCGGGGCGCGCGCCTCGCCGCGCTTCCGTCCGCCGACTCCGGTTCGTCGCATGTCAAGTGAATCGCGTTCCGCGGGCGGCGAGTTCATTCGAAGGGGTGGCGAATGGTGGCGTTTCTTGAATCGCCCTCGTGGACGGGTGATCGTAGGATTACTTTCGGTACTCGAACCCCGGGTCGGCTTGCGCGCGCGGGTATGCCGGAGGCAACCCGGTTTCCAGTTCGAAGGAGCGCGAACGCCGGACGGGTGCCGCGAGACACGGCATTCTGATAGGGGTTCGCACGACAGGCAATCAGGTGGATGGGGGCGTTCCAGTGGGCGGCAACGGCGCAGACGGTACGACTGCCGGCAAGCGCCCGAACGAGCAGCTGGGCTCGTGGTTCGTGCGCAGCGGCTGGTCCAAGGGCGAACTCGCACGTCAGGTGAACCGGCGGGCGCGCCAGATGGGCGCCCACCACATCTCCACCGACACCTCGCGCGTACGCCGCTGGCTCGACGGCGAGCAGCCGCGCGAACCCATCCCGCGGATCCTCTCCGAGCTGTTCTCCGAACGCTTCGGCTCCGTCGTCGCCGTCGAGGACCTCGGCCTGCGCACCGCCCACCAGTCGCCCTCCGTCTCCGGCGTCGACCTGCCCTGGGCAGGCCCGCAGACGGTCGCCCTGCTCAGCGAGTTCTCCCGCAGCGACCTCATGCTCGCCCGCCGCGGCTTCCTCGGCTCGTCCCTGTCGCTCGCCGCCGGACCCGCCCTCATCGAACCGATGCAGCGCTGGCTCGTCCCCACCCCCGTCGGCGAGATCGAGCGCCCCGACCCGCTCGCCGACGCCCGCCGCCCCAACCGGCTCTCCGAGATCGAGCTCGACCTCCTCGAATCCACCACCGCCATGTTCCGCAAGTGGGACGCCCAGTGCGGCGGCGGACTGCGCCGCAAGGCCGTCGTCGGACAACTCCACGAGGTCACCGACCTCCTCCAGGAACCCCAGCCCGCCGCCACCGCCAAGCGCCTCTTCACCTGCGCCGCCGAACTCGCCGAACTCGCCGGCTGGATGAGCTACGACGTGGGCCTCCAGCCCACCGCCCAGAAGTACTTCGTGCTCGCCCTGCACGCCGCCAAGGAAGCCGGCGACAAGCCCCTCGGCTCGTACATCCTGTCCTCGATGAGCCGCCAGATGATCCACCTCGGCCGGCCCGACGACGCACTCGAACTCATCCACCTCGCCCAGTACGGCAGTCGAGACTGCGCCACCGCCCGCACCCAGGCCATGCTGTATGCGATGGAGGCCCGCGCCTACGCCAACATGGGCCAGCCCTCCAAGTGCAAGCGGGCCGTCCGGATGGCCGAGGACACCTTCTCCGACGTCGGCCTCGACGGCGAGCCCGAGCCCGACTGGATCGGCTTCTTCTCCGAGGCCGAACTCAACGGCGAGAACTCCCACTCCTACCGCGACCTCGCCTATGTCGCCGGCCGCTCCCCGACCTACGCCTCACTCGCCGAGCCCGTCATGGAGCGGGCCGTCGAACTCTTCGAGAAGGACCCCGACCACCAGCGGTCGTACGCCCTCAACCTCATCGGCATGGCCACCGTCCACCTCCTCAAGCGCGAGCCCGAGCAGTCCGTCGTCCTCGCCGAGAAGGCCCTCGGAGTCGCCCGCAGCATCCGGTCCGAGCGGGTCAACACCCGACTCCGCAAGACCGTCGACCACGCCGCCCGCAACTACAGCGACGTCGCCGAGGTCGTCCAGCTCACCGACCGGCTCACCCAGCTGCTGCCCGAGGCCGCCGAAGCGGTCTGACCCCACCCGGCGCCCCGCGCCCCCGCACTCCGGCCGCGCCGGACGTCCCGTACTGCCCGACTCGGCTCCCCCGCCGCAAGGTCACACGGACGCCCGGCGCGGCCGGTTCCCCTTTTTGCGCCTGAACCGGCGCCGCTCTCGCGGATGTGGCTGATCGCCGTCGTGGCTCGTCCATCGATGGTCGCGGTCTTCGCGGGGCGATCTCGGGAGAGGGGCCCGTTACGTGCCCGTGACCCAGACGTTCACGGCCGCGTAACACGCCACACCCCTTCGTCACCGTCGCGAAACATCGTGCGGCATCGACGGAAACCGCGCTGCGCGAATCTCTGGCCCATAACCGGCCACGCCCCTCGCGGCCGGCCGCTCTCTCCGGCCCCGCCCCGCACAGGCCGTACCGACGACGAGGAGACGCCGATGGCACCAGCCATCACGACCCTGGCAGCAGACGCCCCCGAGCTGTCTGCCGCCAACACCGGGTTCATGCTCATCTGCTCCGCCCTGGTCATGCTGATGACCCCGGCACTCGCCTTCTTCTACGGAGGCATGGTCCGCGTCAAGTCCACCCTCAACATGCTGATGATGAGCTTCATCAGCCTCGGGATCGTCACGATCCTCTGGGTGCTCTACGGCTTCAGCCTCGCCTTCGGCGCCGACTCGGGCTCGATCATCGGCTGGTCCTCCGACTACGTCGGCCTCAGCGGCATCGGCGTCACCGAACTCTGGGACGGCTACACCATCCCGGTGTACGTCTTCGCCGTCTTCCAGCTGATGTTCGCCATCCTCACCCCGGCCCTGATCAGCGGCGCCCTCGCCGACCGCGTCAAGTTCACCGCCTGGGCCCTCTTCATCACCCTCTGGGTCACCGTCGTCTACTTCCCCGTCGCCCACTGGGTCTGGGGCGCCGGCGGCTGGCTCTTCGAGATGGGCGTCATCGACTTCGCCGGCGGCACGGCGGTCCACATCAACGCGGGCGCCGCCGCCCTCGGCGTCATCCTCGTCATCGGCAAGCGCGTCGGCTTCAAGAAGGACCCGATGCGCCCGCACAGCCTCCCGCTGGTCATGCTCGGCGCCGGTCTCCTCTGGTTCGGCTGGTTCGGCTTCAACGCCGGCTCGTGGCTCGGCAACGACGACGGCGTAGGCGCCGTGATGTTCGTCAACACCCAGGTCGCCACCGCCGCCGCCATGCTCGCCTGGCTCGCCTACGAGAAGATCCGCCACGGCTCCTTCACCACCCTCGGCGCCGCCTCCGGCGCGGTCGCCGGCCTCGTCGCCATCACCCCGTCCGGCGGCGCCGTCAGCCCCCTCGGCGCGATCGCCGTCGGCGCCATCGCCGGTCTCCTCTGCGCCATGGCCGTCGGCCTCAAGTACAAGTTCGGCTACGACGACTCCCTCGACGTCATCGGCGTCCACCTCGTCGGCGGTGTCATCGGCTCCCTCCTCGTCGGCCTCTTCGCCACCGGCGGCGTCCAGTCCGACGCCAAGGGCCTCTTCTACGGCGGCGGTCTCGAACAGCTCGGCAAGCAGGCCGTCGGCGTCTTCGCCGTCCTCGCCTACTCTCTGATCGCCTCCGCGATCCTCGCCCTGATCATCGACAAGACCATGGGCATGAGGGTCAGCGAGGACGACGAGGTCTCCGGCATCGACCAGGTCGAGCACGCCGAGACCGCGTACGACTTCAGCGGAGCCGGCGGCGGCGCGTCCTCGCGCTCCACCGCCGCCCCCGCCCCGGCCGTCACGGAGAACAAGAAGGTGGACGCATGAAGCTCATCACCGCGGTCGTGAAGCCGCACCGGCTCGACGAGATCAAGGAGGCCCTCCAGGCGTTCGGCGTCCACGGCCTCACCGTCACCGAGGCCAGCGGCTACGGCCGCCAGCGCGGCCACACCGAGGTCTACCGGGGCGCCGAGTACACCGTCGACCTGGTTCCCAAGATCCGCATCGAGGTCCTCGTCGAGGACGAGGACGCCGAACAGCTCATCGACGTCGTCGTGAAGGCCGCCCGAACCGGCAAGATCGGAGACGGCAAGGTGTGGAGCGTGCCGGTCGAGACCGCCGTACGCGTCCGCACCGGCGAACGCGGCCCGGACGCCCTGTAAGCAGCGGTCCGGACGCACCGTACGCACACGAAGGAGCCGCCGGGTGACGAGCCTCGAAGTCAGCGAAGAGACCGAAGAATCGGGACCCGGCGGTTACGCGGCGGCCCGGCTGCTCCTTCTCCACGAGAAGGAGCGGTCCGGGCCGCCGCGCCGTACCGCCCTCGCCCGGCTCACCGACGACTGGCTGTCCGGACTCTTCACGGCGGCCGCGCCACCCCGGGGAGTCGCCCTCGTCGCCGTCGGCGGCTACGGCCGCGCCGAACTCTCCCCCCGCAGCGACCTCGACCTCCTCCTGCTCCACGACGGCAGCGCCGACAAGGCCGCCGTCGCCGCCCTCGCCGATCGCATCTGGTACCCCGTCTGGGACCTCGGACTCGCCCTCGACCACTCCGTCCGCACCCCCGCCGAAGCCCGCGCCACCGCCACCGAGGACCTCAAGGTCCACCTCGGGCTCCTCGACGCACGGCCCCTCGCCGGAGACCACGGACTCGTTGCCGCCCTCCGCACCACCGTCCTCGCGGACTGGCGCAACCAGGCACCCGAACGGCTCCCCGAACTCGACGAACTCTGCCGCGAACGCGCCGAACGCATGGGTGAGCTGCAGTTCCTCCTGGAACCCGACCTCAAGGAGGCCAGAGGCGGACTCCGCGACGCCCAGGCCCTCCGCGCCGTCGCCGCCTCCTGGCTCGCCGACGCCCCCCGCGAAGGCCTCGACGGCGCCCGCCGCCGCCTCCTCGACGCCCGCGACGCCCTCCACCTCACCACCGGCCGCGCCACCGACCGGCTGGCCCTCCAGGAGCAGGACGCCGTCGCCGCCGAACTCGGCCTCCTCGACGCCGACACCCTGCTCCGCGAGGTCTACGAGGCCGCCCGGACCATCTCGTACGCCACCGACGTCACCTGGCGCGAGGTCAACCGCGTCCTCAAGGCCCGCTCCGCCCGGCCCCGCCTGCGCAGCCTCCTCGGCGGCCGGGGCGGCGCGGGCAGGTCCGCCACCGGGAAACCGCCCGTCGAGCGCACCCCGCTCGCCGAAGGCGTCGTCGAGATGGACGGCGAAGTCGTCCTCGCCCGCACCGCCCGCCCCGAACGCGACCCCGTCCTGCCCCTGCGGGCCGCCGCCGCGGCCGCCCAGTCCGCCCTGCCGATCTCCCTCCACGCCGTACGCCGCCTCGCCGCCACCGCCGCACCCCTCCCCGTGCCCTGGCCCGCCGAGGCCCGCGAGGAACTCGTCACCCTCCTCGGAGCCGGCGAGGCCACCGTCCCCGTCTGGGAAGCCCTCGAAGCCGAAGGAATCGTCACCCGGCTCCTCCCCGACTGGGAACGCGTCCGCTGCCGCCCCCAGCGCAACCCCGTCCACACCTGGACCGTCGACCGCCACCTCGTCGAGACCGCCGTCCGCGCCTCCTCGCTCACCCGCCGCGTCGGCCGCCCCGACCTCCTCCTCGTCGCCGCCCTCCTCCACGACATCGGGAAGGGCTGGCCCGGCGACCACTCCGTCGCCGGCGAGACCATCGCCCGCGACCTCGCCACCCGCATCGGCTTCGACCGCACCGACGTCACCACCGTCGCCACCGCCGTCCGCCACCACCTCCTCCTCGTCGAGACCGCCACCCGCCGCGACCTCGACGACCCCGCCACCGTCCGCTCCGTCGCCACCGCCGTCGGCACCGTCGGCACCCTGGAGCTCCTGCACGCCCTCACCGAGGCCGACGCCCTCGCCACCGGACCCGCCGCCTGGTCCTCCTGGCGCGCCTCGCTCGTCGCCGACCTCGTCAAACGCGTCGCCGGCGTCCTGGCGGGGGAGACCCCGCCCGACCCCGAGGCCGCCGCCCCCAGCGCCGAACAGGAACGCCTCGCCATCGAGGCCCTGCGCACCGGCGAACCCGTCCTCGCCCTGCGCACCCGGAGCGAGCAGCCCGTGGACCCCGAGGCCGACGGCGAAGGCTCCGAACCCGTCGGCGTCGAACTCGTCATCGCCCTGCCCGACCAGCCCGGCGTCCTCCCCGCCGTCGCCGGAGTCCTCGCCCTGCACCGGCTCACCGTCCGCGCCGCCGACCTCCGCGCCGTCGACCTCCCCACCGACCTGGGCACCGGCACCGGACCCGTCCTCGTCCTCGACTGGCGGGTCGCCGCCGAATACGGCTCCCTGCCCGAGGCCGCCCGCCTCCGCGCCGACCTCGTCCGCGCCCTCGACGGCTCCCTCGACATCCCCGCCCGCCTCGCCGAACGCGAGGCCGCCTACCCCCGCCGCCGCGGCCTCACCGCGCCACCGCCGCGCGTCACCGTCGCCGCCGCCGACTCCCGCCTCGCCACCGTCATCGAAGTCCGCGCCCAGGACGCCCCCGGCCTCCTCCACCGCATCGGCCGCGCCCTGGAGGGCGCCGACGTCCGCGTACGCAGCGCACATGTGTCGACACTCGGCGCGAACGCCGTCGACACCCTGTACGTCACCCGGCCCGACGGCACCCTCCTCCCCGACGAGGAGGCGATCGACCTGGCCCGGACCCTGGAGTCGGCGCTCCGCTGATCCCCGGCCCGGACGCCCGGTCCGCACCACCCCCGCGCGCCGGATTCGGCGGGCGGGGGCACACACTTCGAGCGGCCCGATACCCTGGAGGGCAATCCGACCGCCCCCGACACCGAGGATCCGCGACCGCCGTGTTCGATACCCTCTCCGACCGCCTTGCAGCGACCTTCAAGAACCTCCGCGGCAAGGGCCGTCTGTCCGAGGCGGACATCGACGCCACCGCGCGCGAAATCCGTATCGCGCTGCTCGAAGCGGATGTCGCCCTGCCGGTCGTCCGGTCCTTCATCAAGCAGGTCAAGGAACGCGCCACCGGCATCGAGGTCTCCCAGGCCCTGAACCCGGCCCAGCAGGTCATCAAGATCGTCAACGAGGAGCTCATCGGCATCCTCGGTGGCGAGACCCGCCGCCTGCGGTTCGCCAAGACCGCCCCGACCGTCATCATGCTCGCCGGTCTCCAGGGTGCCGGTAAGACCACCCTCGCCGGAAAGCTCGGCCTCTGGCTCAAGAGCCAGGGCCACTCCCCGCTGCTCGTCGCCTGCGACCTCCAGCGCCCCAACGCCGTCACCCAGCTCGGCGTGGTCGCCGAGCGCGCCGGTGTCGCCTTCTACGGCCCCCAGCCGGGCAACGGCGTCGGCGACCCGGTCCAGGTCGCGAAGGACTCGATCGAGTACGCGCGGACCAAGATGTTCGACGTCGTCATCGTCGACACCGCCGGCCGCCTCGGCATCGACCAGGAGCTGATGCAGCAGGCCGCGGACATCCGCGACGCCGTCAGCCCCGACGAGGTCCTCTTCGTCGTCGACGCCATGATCGGTCAGGACGCGGTCAACACCGCCGAGGCCTTCCGCGACGGCGTCGGCTTCGACGGCGTCGTGCTCTCCAAGCTCGACGGCGACGCCCGCGGTGGTGCCGCGCTCTCCATCGCGCACGTCACCGGCAAGCAGATCATGTTCGCCTCCAACGGCGAGAAGCTGGACGAGTTCGACGCGTTCCACCCGGACCGCATGGCGTCCCGCATCCTCGGCATGGGCGACATGCTCTCCCTCATCGAGAAGGCGCAGCAGACCTTCGACGAGGAAGAGGCCGCCAAGATGGCCTCGAAGCTCGCCTCGAAGAAGGGCCAGGAGTTCACGCTCGACGACTTCCTGGCGCAGATGGAGCAGGTCCGCAAGATGGGCTCCATCTCCAAGCTGCTCGGCATGCTGCCCGGCATGGGCCAGATGAAGGAGCAGATCGCCAACATCGACGAGCGGGACGTCGACCGCACGGCCGCCATCATCAAGTCGATGACCCCGGCCGAGCGCCAGGACCCGACCATCATCAACGGCTCCCGCCGCGCCCGTATCGCGAAGGGTTCGGGCGTCGAGGTCAGCGCGGTCAAGGGTCTGGTCGAGCGGTTCTTCGAGGCCCGCAAGATGATGTCCCGCATGGCCCAGGGCGGTGGCCTCCCCGGCATGCCGGGCATGCCGGGCATGGGTGGCGGCCCCGGCCGTCAGAAGAAGCAGATCAAGCAGGCCAAGGGCAAGCGCAAGAGCGGCAACCCGATGAAGCGGAAGGCCGAGGAGCAGGCCGCCGCCGAGCGCCGCGACCAGGCGCAGCAGGGCGGCGCCTTCGGCCTCCCGGCGCCGGGTCAGGCACCGAAGGACTTCGAGCTCCCCGAGGAGTTCAAGAAGTTCATGGGCTGACGAGGCCCACGGGTTCCATGGACTCCACGCTCTCCGGGGAGTCCAGGGGCCGGTGAGGCCCGCGGACCGACGCCCGACCGGGCGCCGGCCGGAGGAGAACCCGGGGGCCCGGGGCGGTGCGAAACCGCCCCGGGCCCCTTCTCACCCCTCCGCGCCGCCCGCGATGCCGGGTTCGTCCCGCTCTTCGATACTGGGGCCACAGCCGCCCCGAGGAGAGCCACGTGGCCAACCCCGTACCCCCGCGCGACCGGACCGACCAGCCCTGGCGCTCGGAAGGGGCACCGCCGCCCCCGTCGCCGAAGCGGCGGATGCCGGGTGGCTGGGGCGGCCTCATCCTCACCGCGCTGGTCGTCTACCTGATCGCCAACATCGTCCTGTCGTTCTTCAACGACGGCGACGGGCCGACGATCTCGTACACCGAGTTCGACAAACAGGTCGCCGCCGGGAACGTCACCAAGATCTACTCCAAGGGCGACGCGATCCAGGGACAGCTCAAGAACAAGCAGCCCGTCCCCGACGGCGACGGCGACTACACCAAGTTCACCACCCAGCGGCCCGCCTTCGCCGACGACGACCTCTGGGCCCAGCTGACCAAGCAGAACGTCGTCGTCACCGCCGAACCGGTCGTCCAGGAACGCAGCTTCCTCGCCAACCTCCTCATCTCCCTCGCACCGATGCTGCTGCTCGTCCTCCTGTGGGTGTTCATCGCCCGCCGGATGAGCTCGGGCATGGGCGGCGCGGGCGGCATGCTCGGCCGCAAGACCCCGCCCAAACCCGTCGAGCTGGAGGCCGGGGCCAAGCGCACCACCTTCGCCGACGTCGCCGGCATCGACGAGGTCGAGGGCGAACTCAACGACGTCGTCGACTTCCTCAAGAACCCGCAGGCCTACCGTGAGATGGGCGCCAAGATGCCCCGCGGTGTGCTCCTCGCGGGACCGCCCGGCACCGGCAAGACCCTCCTCGCCCGCGCCGTCGCCGGCGAGGCCGGAGTGCCCTTCTTCTCCGCCTCCGCCTCCGGGTTCATCGAGATGATCGTCGGCGTCGGCGCCTCGCGGGTGCGCGAACTCTTCGCCGAGGCCCGCAAGGTCGCCCCCGCGATCGTCTTCATCGACGAGATCGACACCATCGGCCGCGCCCGCGGCGGCGGCTCCGGCATGGGCGGCCACGACGAACGCGAGCAGACCCTCAACCAGATCCTCACCGAGATGGACGGCTTCACCGGCTCCGAAGGGGTCATCGTCCTCGCCGCCACCAACCGCGCCGACGTCCTCGACCCCGCCCTCACCCGTCCCGGCCGCTTCGACCGGATCGTCCACGTCAACCCGCCCGACCGCGACGGCCGCGAAGCCATCCTCAGGATCCACACCCGGGAGATCCCCCTCGCCAAGGACGTCGACCTGGAGCACGTCGCCCGCACCACCCCCGGCATGACCGGCGCCGAACTCGCCAACCTCGCCAACGAGGCCGCCCTCCTCGCGGTCAAGCGCGACCAGAAGGCCGTCACGCGGTCCGACCTCTCCGACGCCCTGGAGAAGGTCCAGCTCGGCGCGGAACGCCCGCTCGTGATGCCCGCGGAGGAGCGCCGCCGCACCGCGTACCACGAGAGCGGCCACGCCCTCCTCGGCATGCTCCAGCCCGGCGCCGACCCGGTCCGCAAGATCACCATCGTGCCGCGCGGCCGCGCCCTCGGCGTCACCCTCTCCACCCCCGACGCCGACAGGTACGCCTACACCGAGGACTATCTGCGCGGACGGATCATCGGCGCCCTCGGCGGCATGGCCGCCGAGCAGGTCGTGTTCGGAGTGATCACCACCGGCGCCGAGAGCGACCTGGAACAGGTCACCAACATCGCCCGGGGCATGGCGGGACGCTGGGGCATGAGCGAGCGCGTCGGCCGTCTCACCGCCATCCCGAGCGACGCCCAGCAGGCATACGGACTCTCGGCGGCCCCCGCGACCCTCGACACCGTCGACGCCGAGATGCGCCGCATCGTCGACGAGTGCTACGAGCGCGCCCTGCGCCAGCTCCGTGAGCACCGTGACCAGCTGGACGCGCTGGCCGCCGCGCTCCTCGAGAACGAGACCCTGGAGGAGGCCGCCGCCTACCGCGCGGCGGGCATCACGCGCGCGGACCGCGAGGACTGAGCCCGCCACGAGGGGCCCGCGCCGGTCCGACGGTCCCGGCGCCGCGCCTTCCGCGCCGTCGGGACCGGTCTCCGCGCCCTCCGCATCCGACGGACTCCCGCTCCTACGGCACCCGGGCGACGACGTAACGGAAGACGTTCGGCATCCACACCGTGCCGTCCCCGCGCACGTACGGGGCGAGCGCCTCCTCGATCTCCTTCTCCACCTGGGCGAGCTCGGTGGCCCGTACGGCCTCGTCGAACGCCCCCGTGGACAGCAGCCCGCGTACCGCGCTGCCCTCGTTCGCGTACCCGAAGGGGCAGGACACCCGCCCCGAGCCGTCCACCCGCAGCCCCGCACCCGCCACCAGACCGTCCAGGTCGGTCCGCAGGGGCGGTCGGCGGTCCGCGAGCCGGGCGCCGACCCGCAGCACCGGCTCCGAGGCACACCGCTCCGGCGGCCCCCATCCGGCGAGCACGACCACCGTGCCCGATTGCGCCGTACGGGTGAGCGCCGCCAGCTCCGGGAGGATTCCGTCCGTCGTGTGGAAGGCCGTGACCACGTCGTACGGAACACCCTCCGGGGGTTCCTCCGTGACCGTCACGTCCTCCGGGAGCCGCTCCCTCGCCAGCTCCACGCGCGCGTGGTCCCGGTCCACCCCGGCCACCCGGGCGCCTCGCGCCGCGGCCATGAGAAGGGCCAGGCCGGAGCCGCAGCGGAGGCCCAGGACCCGGGTCCCGGCGCCCACACCGAGACGGTCGTACACCGCCTCGTAGAGCGGGGCGAGCATCCGTTCCTGGATCTCGGCCCAGTCGCGCGCGGGGTGGTGCGGGACGAGCGTAGGTGTCATGGAAAAGTGCCCCAATCCGTGCTCGGACGACAGCCCCCCGTAGTCAGGGAACTGCGCATCCCGGGCCGCGTCCAGTGCTCGCACCGCACCGATTCGTCCGGAAGAGGGGTGGGCGCACGACGGCGCGCCCCGACCCGGTAATGTCCCTGCCAGGCTCCCCGCCCGGTTCGGGGAGCGTCTTTCCCAGGGGCGCGCGCACCACGGCTACGCGCCGGGGCGTATGCGCTACTACGCACCAGCTTGACGCCCCCTGCGTGGCTTCTCCGCAGATCGGCGCACTGGCCCTCGTCGCGACACATCAACGGCAACTGACGGGTACGTGCAAATTATTTGGGATGCCCCGGAATGGAACCCGGGGGCACTTCGGCTCGTTGTACGCGACGTGAGCACGACACCACCTGTTCTCGCCGCAGAGCTGGCACAGGCGTGGGCCGACATTCAGCGGCACCACCCCGAGCTGCCCGATCTTGCCGCGCCCGAGTCCCTGATCGGAGAGTCCTCGTCCGCCTGCGGCGCCGAACTCTCCTTCGAACGACTGCTCCACGAGGCAGTCCACGGCATCGCCGCAGCCCGGGGTGTCCGCGACACCTCCAGGGCCGGCCGCTACCACAACCGCAGATTCCTCGCGATCGCCGAGGAGATGGGCCTCGACCACCCCGAGGAGCCGCACGCCAGCAGCGGCTTCTCCCTGGTCACGCTCAACCCCGAGGCGAGGCGGCGCTACCGCCCGACCATCGAGCGGCTCCAGCGCGCCCTCAAGGCCCACACGGTGGCCACCGCCGCCGACACCAAGCGCTCCTTCCGCGGACCGGCCGCCCGGCACGGCTCCTCGGGCGGCGGCGTCCGCGTCAAGGCCGTCTGCGACTGCGGGCGGAACGTGCGCGTGGTCCCGTCGGTCCTGGCCCAGGCCCCGATCGTCTGCGGCGGCTGCGGCAAGCCCTTCCGCATTCCGGAGACCGTGGGCGCCGCGAGCTGACCCCTCGGGGGGTGACCCGTCGGCCGGGCCGGACCGGGGGCGGCCGGCCGGACGACACCCCCCAGGCGTGTGGCACAATGGCTAGCTGTACTCGACAGTCGCACAGGACCCCTCTCTCCTCCGGCTGACGCGTCCATCGGGCATCCGAGTACCGCAACCCCACGTGGCATCTCAAAGTGCCCAACCACGTCAAGACCAGGAGACACCACTCCAGTGGCAGTCAAGATCAAGCTCAAGCGCCTCGGCAAGATCCGCCAGCCCCACTACCGCATCGTCGTCGCCGACTCCCGCACCCGTCGGGACGGTCGCGCGATCGAGGAGATCGGCCTCTACCACCCGACGTACAACCCGTCGCGTATCGAGGTCGACTCCGAGCGTGCGCAGTACTGGCTGTCCGTCGGCGCCCAGCCGACCGAGCCGGTTCTCGCCATCCTGAAGCTCACCGGCGACTGGCAGAAGGCCAAGGGCCTCCCGGCCCCCGAGAAGGCCCTGCTCGTCCCGGCGACCAAGGAAGCCAAGCGCGCCTCGTTCGACGAGTTCGCGAAGGCCCTCGAGGGCGGCGACGACAAGGGTGAGGCCATCACCCCGAAGGCCAAGAAGGCCGACAAGAAGGCGGACGAGGCCGAGGCCGCGTCCACCGAGTCGACCGAGGCCTGATCATGCTCGAGGAGGCTCTCGAGCACCTCGTGAAGGGCATCGTCGACAACCCCGACGACGTGCAGGTCGCCTCGCGCAACCTGCGCCGTGGCCGCGTGCTGGAGGTCCGGGTCCACCCCGACGACCTCGGCAAGGTGATCGGCCGCAACGGCCGCACCGCGCGTGCGCTGCGCACCGTCGTGGGCGCCATCGGCGGTCGTGGCATCCGGGTCGACCTCGTCGACGTGGACCAGGTCCGCTGAGCAGGCCGGCAGCATCACCTTAGTAGTGCCGGCACGGGCCGGGGAGGGCTTACGAGCCCACCCCGGCCCGTTGTCGTTCGCGTCGTACGAACCGTGTGACAGGAGAGTGTGGAGCAGTGCAGTTGGTAGTCGCGCGGATCGGCCGCGCCCACGGCATCAAGGGCGAGGTCACCGTCGAGGTGCGCACGGACGAGCCCGAGCTCAGGCTCGGACCCGGTGCCGTCCTGTTCACGGATCCGGCCACCGCCGGGCCGCTGACCATCGAGACCGGCCGGGTGCACAGCGGCAGGCTGCTGCTGCGCTTCGAGGGCGTCCGCGACCGCACCGGCGCCGAGGCCCTGCGCAACACCCTCCTCATCGCCGAGGTCGACCCCACGGAGATGCCCGAGGAGGAGGACGAGTACTACGACCACCAGCTCATCGACCTGGACGTGGTGCTCGCCGACGGCACCGAGGTCGGCCGCATCATCGAGATCTCCCACCTGCCGTCCCAGGACCTCTTCATCGTCGAGTGCCCCGACGGCAGCGAGCTGATGATCCCGTTCGTCGGGGAGATCGTCACCGAGATCGACCTGGAGGAGCAGCGGGCCGTCATCGACCCGCCGCCCGGCCTGATCGACGACCGTGCCGAGATCGTCTCCACCCGGGACGAGTCCGACGAGGACGCGGGCGAAGGCTCCACCGAGAAGACCGGTGAGGGCTCCGCCGAGAAGTCCGGCGAGGAGACGGCATGAGGCTCGACGTCGTCACGATCTTCCCCGAGTACCTCGAACCGCTGAACGTCTCCCTGGTCGGCAAGGCCCGTGCGCGCGGACAGCTCGACGTCCACATCCACGACCTGCGGGAATGGACGTACGACCGGCACAACACCGTCGACGACACCCCCTACGGCGGCGGCCCCGGCATGGTCATGAAGACCGACCCCTGGGGCGACGCGCTCGACCAGACGCTCGCCGACGGCTACGAGGGCGGCGCCCACGGCCCCGTCCTCGTCGTCCCCACCCCCAGCGGCCGCCCCTTCACCCAGGAGCTCGCCGTCGAGCTCTCCGAGCGGCCCTGGCTGATCTTCACCCCGGCCCGCTACGAGGGCATCGACCGCCGTGTCATGGACGAGTACGCCACCCGGATGCCCGTCTACGAGGTCTCCATCGGCGACTACGTCCTGGCCGGCGGAGAGGCCGCCGTCCTCGTCGTCACCGAGGCCGTCGCCCGCCTGCTCCCCGGCGTCCTCGGCAACGCCGAGTCCCACCGGGACGACTCCTTCGCCCCCGGCGCCATGGCCAACCTGCTGGAGGGCCCCGTCTACACCAAGCCCCCCGAGTGGCGCGGCCGGGGAATCCCCGACGTCCTCCTGAGCGGGCACCACGGCAGGATCGCCCGCTGGCGACGCGACGAGGCCTTCCGCCGCACCGCCGCCCACCGGCCCGATCTCATCGAGCGCTGCGACCCCGCCGCCTTCGACAAGAAGGACCGCGAGATCCTCTCCATGATGGGCTGGGCCCCCGAGCCCGGCGGCCGATTTTGGCGCAAGCTCCACGACGTGGAAGAATAGGCCGCTGTCGTCCGTCCGGCGCGCGCCCCTGCCACAGGGGGAAGACGCCGCCAGGAGCGGACGGCGATCCGAATCATCCTCGAACGTACCGCTGATGACCTGTGGCATCAGCGAGGAAAGAGACCTCCATGGCCTCCCTGCTCGACCAGGTCAACGCGGGTTCGCTCCGCTCCGACCTCCCCGCCTTCCGTCCCGGCGACACCGTGAACGTCCACGTGCGTGTCATCGAGGGCAGCCGCTCCCGTATCCAGCAGTTCAAGGGCGTCGTCATCCGCCGCCAGGGTTCGGGCGTCAGCGAGACCTTCACGGTCCGCAAGGTCTCCTTCTCCGTCGGCGTCGAGCGCACCTTCCCGGTGAACAGCCCGATCTTCGAGAAGATCGAGCTCGTGACCCGCGGTGACGTCCGTCGCGCCAAGCTCTACTACCTGCGCGAGCTGCGCGGCAAGGCTGCCAAGATCAAGGAGAAGCGCGACCGCTGAGCTTCGGCTCCCGGCACGCTCGACGCTTCCGAGCCCTCGCACAGGCAGGCCGGATAGGCTCTGCCCCCGATGGACACCGAAGCACAGCACACGGAGCGCGACCCGTCTTCCGACACGGAGGACGGGTCGCGCTCCGCGCGCGTTTCCGAGGACAGCAGCAGTACGCCCTCCTGGCGGCGCACCGCCCTCGTCGGCGGCGCCTGCGTGGCGTTCCTGCTGCTCCTGAGCCACTTCGTGCTGCAGCCCTTCCTGATCCCGAGCGGCTCCATGGAGCCCACGCTCCAGGTCGGCGACCGCATCCTCGTCAACAAGCTGGCGTACCGTTTCGGCAGTGAGCCGGGCCGCGGTGACGTCGTCGTCTTCGACGGCACCGGATCCTTCGTCAGGGAACAGCCCCGCGGCAACCCCGTCACCGGGCTCCTCCACGACGGCGCGGCCGCCCTCGGGCTCGCCGAACCCGACGAGACCGACTTCGTGAAGCGGGTCGTCGGCATCGGCGGCGACCGGGTGGTCTGCTGCGACAAGAACGGCCGGCTCACCGTCAACGGCGTCCCCGTCGAGGAGCGGTACGTGATGCTCGGCGACCAGCCGTCCAGCGTCCCCTTCGACATCGTGGTCCCGCAGGGCCGGCTCTGGGTCATGGGGGACCACCGCAGCCAGTCCAGCGACAGCCGCGACCACCTCGGGAACCCCGGCGGCGGCATGGTCCCCGTCGACAAGGTCGTCGGCCGGGCCGACTGGATCGCCTGGCCCTTCGACCGCTGGTCGACCCTGCCCGGGACCGAGGCCTTCGACGCCGTGCCGGCCGCTCCGGCCGGCGGACACGGGGCAGGGCCCCATGGGTAGCCGAGGACGACCGCCCGGCGCCGCCGGCCACGGTGCCGACCGAGGACGACCGCCCGGCGGCGCCGGCCATGGCGCCGACCGGGGACCCGCCCAGGCCGCGCCCCTGCCGGGGCGGGCCGAGCGGCGCAGGCTCGCCCGCAAGGTCAAACGCCGCCGACAGCGCTCCGCGATCCGCGAGATCCCCCTCCTGGTCACGGTGGCCGTGCTCATCGCCCTCGTCCTCAAGACCTTCCTCGTCCAGGCGTTCGTCATCCCGTCCGGCTCCATGGAACAGACGATCCGCATCTCCGACCGGGTGCTCGTCGACAAGCTCACCCCCTGGTTCGGCTCCCGCCCCCAGCGCGGCGACGTCGTCGTCTTCAAGGACCCCGGCAACTGGCTCCAGCAGGAGGCCACCCCGCCCGCCGACGACCCCGTCGGCATCAAGCAGGCCAAGCAGGCCCTCACCTTCATCGGACTGCTGCCCTCCGCCGACGACCGGGACCTCATCAAACGCGTCGTCGCCGTCGGCGGCGACACCGTCCGCTGCTGCGGCGAGGACGGCCGGATCACCGTCAACGGCGTACCCCTGAACGAGCCGTACCTGCACCCCGGGAACCAGCCGTCCACGATCCCCTTCGAGGTGAAGGTCCCGCAGGGCCGGATCTTCGTCCTCGGCGACCACCGCTCCGACTCCGCGGACTCCCGCTTCCACCTCGACGAGAAGGACCACGGAACCGTCTCCGAGGAGCAGGTCGTGGGACGCGCCGTGGTGATCGCCTGGCCGGTCGGACACTGGCGTGGCCTGGAGGAACGCGAGACCTTCGCCGCCGTGCCGGACGGCAGTACGAGTTCCGAGTCCGCGCTCGGTCTGTCGCATAGTGTGTCCCAGCGGAATCTGAACGGATTCCCCGGGCTCCCGACCCCTGCGGAACTTCTGCTCGTTATGGGAGTGGTGGGCCTGTCCCTGTTCCGGGGCAGGCGTTCGCACGGACTGAGGAGTGGATGTGGGGGATTTGGCCGTCGGCGCACGATCCGGACACGATGAGCCCGACAAGAGGGCCGGCGGGGCCTTCGGCGAAGACACGACGGGTGACGACGTGACGGGTGACCAGCAGGCGAACCCGCCCGGCGGTGGTACGCCGGGCGACGGTGACGGCGGCGACGAAGCGGCGGGCGGCTCCGGGCGGACCCCCAAGAAGCAGCGTTCCTTCTGGAAGGAACTGCCCCTCCTCGTCGGCATCGCGCTCGTCCTCGCCCTGCTGATCAAGACCTTCCTGGTGCAGGCGTTCTCGATCCCCTCGGAATCGATGATGAACACCCTCCAGAAGGGCGACCGGGTCCTCGTCGACAAACTGACCCCCTGGTTCGGCTCCGAGCCCGAGCGCGGCGAAGTCGTCGTCTTCCACGACCCGGGCGGCTGGCTCGAGGGCCAGACCGCGCCCACGCCCAACGTCGTCCAGAAGTTCCTCAGCTTCATCGGCCTCATGCCGTCCGCCGAGGAGAAGGACCTCATCAAGCGGGTCATCGCCGTCGGCGGCGACACCGTCTCCTGCAAGGAGGGCGGCAAGGTCGTTCTCAACGGCGTTCCCCTGGACGAGACCTCGTACCTCTACCCCGGCTCCGTCCCCTGCCAGGACTCCTTCGGCCCGATCAAGGTCCCCGAGAACCGCATCTGGGTCATGGGCGACAACCGCCAGAACTCGCTGGACTCCCGCTTCCACCAGCAGCTCCCCGGCGGCGGCACCGTCTCCAACGACGAGGTCGTGGGCCGCGCCGTCGTGATCGCCTGGCCCGTCACCCGCTGGGCCACCCTCCCCGTGCCCGAGATCTTCGACAACCCCGCGCTCAACAAGGCCATGAGCGCCGCCCCCCTCGGCGCCGCCGGCCTCGCCGGAGCGCTCCCGCTGGTGCTGTGGCGCCGGAAGAAGCTCGCCGCACGGCATACCGCCGAGTAGTGACCCGCGGGTAGGGTGCCGTCCCGGACCGTCGACAGACCAGCGGTCCGCCGACAGACCTGCGGGGTGCGCACATGAGCGGAAACATACGGACCACCAGCGGCCACGGCCGCCTCGGCAGCGCACTGTCGGGGCTGGCCGTGGCCGTCGGCTGTGTGCTCTTCCTCGGCGGCTTCGTCTGGGGAGCCCTGCTCTACCAGCCGTACTCCGTCCCCACCGACTCCATGACCCCCACCCTCGACGTCGGATCGAAGATCCTCGCCCAGCGCGTCGACGGCGAGGAGGTACGACGCGGGGACGTCGTCGTCTTCACCGACCCGCTCTGGGGCGACGCGCCCATGGTCAAGCGGGTCGCCGCCGTCGGCGGCGACACTGTCGCCTGCTGCGACCGGGACGGACACCTCACCGTGAACGGCGAGGCCGTCGACGAGCCCTACCTGCGTCCGGGACCGAGCGGGCGGATCATCGCCTCCGGCACCGAGTTCTCCGTCACCGTCCCGGAGGGCAACCTCTTCCTCCTCGGCGACGACCGGCACACCTCCCTCGACTCCCGTACCCACATGCAGGAAGCCGGACAGGGCACCGTGCCCCGCTCCAGCGTCGTCGCGAGGGTCGACGCGGTCGTCTGGCCCGTCAAGGGCCTCCTGGAGCCCCCGAAGGGCTTCGCCGGGCTCCCGGGCGGGATCTCGGAGCCCGGACCCGTACGCCCCCTCCTCACCGCGATCGGGGCAGGAGCCCTGCTCGTCCTGGCCGGGGGCGCGTACGGGCCGGTGGTACGACTGTTCACGAAGCGACGCGGGGCGGGAACGCGGGCGGGGGAGAAGGAGAAGGCACGCACATGACGGACTCCGCGTCAGGGCCCGGGGCCCGGACGGAACCCGACGACGACCAGAGGGAACCGGGGGGCGACCCGCGGACCGAATCGCGCCGGGTCGCCCGGGTCGTGCTGCTCGACCCCGACGACCGCATCCTCCTCCTCCACGGCTACGAACCCGACGACCCCGGCCGGACCTGGTGGTTCACCCCCGGCGGCGGTCTGGAGGGCGACGAGAGCCGCGAAGAGGCGGCGCGGCGCGAGCTCGCCGAGGAGACCGGCATCACCGACATCGAGCTCGGGCCCGTGCTCTGGACGCGGTACTGCTCCTTCCCCTTCGACGGACGCCGCTGGGACCAGGACGAGTGGTACTACCTCGCCCGCACCCGCCGCACCGAGGCCGCACCCCGGCCCCAGGCCCTCACCGAACTGGAGAACCGCAGCCTCGCGGGCCTGAGATGGTGGACCTCCGCCGAACTGTCGGCGGCCCGTGAGACGGTGTACCCGACCAGACTCGCCGAGCTGCTGCGCACGCTGCTCGACGAGGGACCTCCGAGTGCACCGGTGGTTCTCGCCCCGGAAATCGTTTAGGGGCGCGTTCGGCTGGCGCACAATAGGGGGACGCACGGCTGAAGGGGAACATGCCATGAGCGCCGAGGACCTCGAGAAGTACGAGACCGAGATGGAGCTGAAGCTCTACCGGGAGTACCGCGATGTCGTCGGGCTGTTCAAATACGTGATCGAGACCGAGCGGCGCTTCTACCTCACCAACGACTACGAGATGCAGGTGCACTCGGTCCAGGGCGAGGTCTTCTTCGAAGTCAGCATGGCCGACGCCTGGGTCTGGGACATGTACAGGCCTGCCAGGTTCGTCAAGCAGGTCCGCGTCCTCACCTTCAAGGACGTGAACATCGAGGAGCTCAACAAGAGCGACCTCGAACTCCCGGGCAGCTGACCCGCCGAACCGCCGCACGCACGAGGACGCCCGTTCACCCTCAGGAGTGAGCGGGTTCTCCACAGGCTCCCGGCCGTCCACAGCGTCACACGCGATTCCACCACCTCCGTCACAGTCGGTGACGGAGGTGGTCTCGTATGAACAAGACCCAAGCACTCGGACGGTACGGCGAAGAGCTCGCCACCCGCCTGCTCACCGCGACCGGCATGCACATCCTCGCCCGCAACTGGCGCTGCGGCCGCACCGGCGAGATCGACATCGTCGCCCGCCACGCCGACACCCTCGTCATCTGCGAGGTCAAGACCCGACGCCACGGCGGCTACGAGCACCCGATGGCCGCCGTCACACCCCGCAAGGCCGACCGGCTCCGCCGTCTCGCCGCCTGCTGGCTCGACCACCACGCCACCCCCGCCCCACCGGGCGGCGTCCGCATCGACCTCGTCGGCATCGTCCTGCCGCGCCGCGGCGCCCCCGTCCTCACCCACGCCCAGGGGGTGGCCTGACATGGGATTCGCCCGCACGTGCTCCGTCGCCCTCGTCGGCGTCGAGGGCGTCGTCGTCGAAGTCCAGGCCGACCTCGAACCCGGCGTCGCCGCCTTCACCCTCGTCGGCCTCCCCGACAAGAGCCTCACCGAGAGCCGCGACCGGGTCCGTGCCGCCATCGTCAACTCCGGCGCCGAATGGCCCCAGAAGAAACTCACCGTCGGACTCAGTCCGGCGTCCGTCCCCAAGGGCGGATCCGGATTCGACCTCGCCGTGGCCGCCGCCGTACTCGGCGCCGCCGAACGCATCGACCCCCGCGCCATCGCCGACCTCGTCCTCATCGGCGAACTCGGCCTCGACGGACGCGTCCGCCCCGTCCGCGGCATCCTCCCCGCCGTCCTCGCCGCCGCGGACGCCGGATACCACCACGTCGTCGTCCCCGAACAGACCGCCGGCGAGGCTGCCCTCGTCCCCGGGGTCTCCGTCCTCGGCGTCCGGAGCCTCCGTCAACTCATCGCCGTCCTCACCGACGAACCCGTCCCCGAGGAGGAACCCACCGAGGCCGGCCGGCCCGACGCCATGCTCGCCGGGCTCCTCGTCCCCGGCGCCGCCCTCGGCACCGGCCTCGGCTCCACCCCCGCCGACCCCGCCGAAGGGCCCGACCTCGCAGACGTCGCCGGCCAGCACCGCGCCCGCCGCGCCCTGGAGGTGGCCGCCGCCGGCAGCCACCACCTCCTGCTCTCCGGCCCGCCCGGCGCCGGGAAGACCATGCTCGCCGAGCGCCTCCCCGGCATCCTCCCGCCCCTCACCCGACAGGAATCCCTCGAAGTCACCGCCGTCCACTCCGTCGCCGGGATCCTCCCGCCGGGCGAACCCCTCGTCCGCCGCGCCCCCTACTGCGCACCCCACCACTCCGCCACCATGCAGTCCCTCGTCGGCGGCGGGAACGGCCTCCCCAGGCCCGGCGCCGTCTCCCTCGCACACCGCGGCATCCTCTTCCTCGACGAAGCCCCCGAATTCTCCGGAAAAGCCCTCGACGCCCTCCGGCAGCCCCTCGAATCCGGACACGTCGTCATCGCCCGCGCCGCCGGAGTCGTACGCCTCCCCGCCCGCTTCCTTCTCGCCCTCGCCGCCAACCCCTGTCCCTGCGGACGGCACAGCAGGCACGGTGCCGGCTGCGAATGCCCCGCCGCGGTCGTCCGCCGATACCAGGCACGCCTCTCCGGACCCCTCCTCGACCGCGTCGACCTGCGCGTCGACGTCGAACCCGTCACCCGCGCCGACCTCCTCGGCCAGGGCGACCGCGGCGAATCCACCGCGGCCGTCGCCGCCCGCGTCCACGAGGCCCGCGCCCGCGCCGCTGCCCGCCTCGCCGACACCCCCTGGAGCGTCAACAGCCACATCCCCGGCCACGAACTCCGTACCCGCTACCACGCCGCACCCGGAGCCCTCGCCGCCGCCGAACGCGACATCGAACGCGGACACCTCACCGCCCGCGGCCTCGACCGGGTCCTCCGCGTGGCCTGGACCGTCGCCGACCTCGCCGGGCACGACCGGCCCGACAGCCAGGACATCGCCCTCGCCCTCGAACTGCGCACCGGCATCACCCGCGGGGTGCCCGTAGCGGCCGGAGAACGCGCATGAACACCCCCGTCCCCGTCCCTCTTCCCACCCCGGCATCCCCCGACGAGCGGCTGGCCCGCGCCGCACTCAGCCGGACCGTCGAACCCGGCGACGAACACGCCGGCCGGTGGCTCCGCCGCTACGGAGCCACCGGCTTCCTCGACCGACTGCTCCACCCCACCCGGGGCGACGACACCGGCACCGACCCCTTCCCCGGCACCGGGCACAAACGCGTCGCCTCCTGGCGACTCCGCGCCACCGCGGCCGACCCGGCCCGCGACCTCACGACCGTCCACGAGCTCGGCGGCCGCTTCCTCGTCCCCGGCGACACCGAATGGCCCCGTCAACTCGACGACCTCGAAGACGCCCGGCCCCTCGGTCTCTGGGTCCGGGGCCCCGCCGACCTCCGCACCTGGGCCCTGCGCTCCGTCGCCCTCGTCGGCGCCCGCGCCTGCACCCCCTACGGCGCCCACACCGCCGCCGACCTCGCCACCGGCCTCGCCCGCCACGGCTGGGTCGTCGTCTCGGGCGCCGCCTACGGCATCGACGGCGCCGCCCACCGCGGCGCACTGGCCGCGGGCGGAGCCACCGTCGCCGTCCTCGCCTGCGGCGTCGACACCCCCTACCCCCGCGGCCACGACCAGCTCATCCGACGCATCACCGAACAGGGCCTGGTCATCGGGGAGTTGCCACCGGAAAGCCACCCCACTCCCAGCCGCTTCATCCTCCGCAACCGGGTCATCGCCGCCCTCACCCGAGGCACCGTCGTCGTCGAGGCCCAGCACCGCAGCGGCTCCCTCGCCACCGCCCGCGCCGCCGCCCGCCTCGGCCGCCACACCATGGGCGTCCCCGGCCCCGTCACCAGCGCCCTCTCCGCCGGAGTCCACGAGCTCCTCCGCGGCGACGCCACCCTCGTCACCGACGCCGACGAGGTCGTCGAACTCATCGGCGACATGGGCCAGCTCGCCCCGGCGCGCCGAGGACCCGTCCTTCCCCGCGACCTGCTCGCCCCCGCCACGGCGCACGTCCTCGAAGCCGTCCCCGCCCGCGGCCCCACCCCCGCCACCGTCATCGCCCAGCGGGCCGGAACCACCCCCGACGACACCCTCGCCAAGCTGTACGAACTCCACTCCCTCGGCTTCGCGGAGCGGCACGGAGACGGCTGGAGGTTGACGAACGCGACGACTCCCGCTTCGAACGCGCGGCGAGGCGGTACTTGACCTGGAGCATTCGGGTGAAAGGGTGAAGGCGATGAACAATCGAGTTCTCTCGGCCGCACCCGAGGGGCCGACACGCGCCACGGCCCGGGTTCGAAGATGTGACCGACGGCGTCCACCCGGAGCGGCGCGATCCACCGACGTTCGCGCACCGCGACCGCGCACTCACGCTACGCTCACCAGAATTCCGTCCAGGACACCCGCACCCACACCGACGCACCCGACGGCAGAACGGCTCAAGGCAACGCATGCCCCAGCACACCTCCGGGTCTGACCGCGCTGCGGTGCCCCCAGCAGCCCGGGGCACCGTGCGACCACCCGCACCGACCTCCCTCGACGAACTGTGGCGGTCGTACAAGGACACCGGCGACGAGCGGCTGCGGGAGCAGCTGATCCTGCACTACTCGCCCCTCGTCAAATACGTCGCCGGACGAGTCAGCGTCGGGCTGCCGTCCAACGTGGAACAGGCCGACTTCGTCTCCTCCGGCGTCTTCGGCCTCATCGACGCCATCGAGAAGTTCGACGTCGAGCGCGCCATCAAATTCGAGACGTACGCCATCACCCGCATCCGCGGCGCCATGATCGACGAACTCCGCGCCCTCGACTGGATCCCGCGCTCCGTCCGCCAGAAGGCCCGCAACGTCGAGCGTGCCTACGCCACCCTCGAAGCCCAGCTCCGGCGCACTCCCTCGGAGACCGAGGTCGCGGCCGAGATGGAGATCACGCTGGAGGAACTGCACGCGGTTTTCAGCCAGTTGTCCCTGGCGAACGTCGTCGCCCTCGAAGAGCTGCTGCACGTCGGCGGTGAGGGCGGCGACCGGCTCAGCCTCATGGACACCCTGGAGGACACGGCCGCCGACAACCCCGTCGAGGTGGCCGAGGACCGCGAGCTGCGCCGACTGCTCGCCCGTGCCATCAACACCCTCCCCGAGCGCGAGAAGACCGTCGTCACGCTCTACTACTACGAGGGCCTCACGCTCGCCGAGATCGGCCACGTCCTCGGCGTCACGGAGAGCCGCGTCAGCCAGATCCACACCAAGTCCGTCCTCCAGCTCCGCGCGAAGCTGGCCGACGTCGGACGCTGACCGGCGCGAGCCGGTCGTACAGTGGAGCCGTGCCCAGGATTCGAGCGGCCTCGGTGGCCGAGCACCGGACGATGCAGCGCGGCGCCCTCCTGGACGCCGCGCGTTCCCTGCTGTCCGAGGGCGGTACGGAGGCGCTGACCTTCCCCGCACTCGCCGAGCGCACGGGCCTCGCCCGCTCCTCGGTGTACGAGTACTTCCGATCGCGCGCGGCCGTCGTCGAAGAGCTGTGCGCCGTCGACTTCCCCGTCTGGGCCGCCGAGGTCGAGGTGGCCATGGACGGTGCGGAGACCCCCCAGGGCAAGGTCGAGGCCTATGTCCGCAAGCAGCTGGAGCTGGTCGGTGACCGGCGCCACCGTGCCGTCGTCGCCATCTCGGCGAGCGAGCTCGACGACGGCGCCCGCGAGAAGATCCGCGCGGCACACGGCGGCCTCGTCGCCATGATCGTCGAAGCGCTCGCGGCCCTCGGCCAGCCCCGCCCGAGGCTCGGCGCCATGCTCCTCCAGGGCGTCGTCGACGCCGCCGTCCGCCGGATCGAGCTCGGCGCGGCCGAGGACCCGACGGAGATCGCCGAGGCGGCGGTCACGATGGCCCTCCACGGGGTCAACGGCTCGCCGGCCTGATCGTCCGCATCTGTACGTCCGTAACTCCGTACATCCGTACGCCGGTGTACGGGTGTATGTGTGCCATGTGTCCGTGCGCGCGACCGGCCCGTCGGTCGCCGACCGGCAGGAGGCGTGACGGGGCGCGCTTCGTCAGGAGCAGCGGGTTCAGATAGCGGTCGCCCCTGAGGAGCCCCCAGTGGAGGCAGCTCCGCGGGCAGTGGGCGGCCGGGGAGCCCGGGGCGACCTGGGCGACCTGCGCGATCGGAGTGCCGGCGGGGACCCGGGTGCCGGCCCTCACCAGCGGGGTCACCGGGGTGAAGGTGGTGCGCAGCGGGGGAGCGCCCGTGCCGGGCAGGGTGAGGGTGAGGACTCCGCGGCCGCCGACGGGGCCCGCGAAGGTGACGGTCCCCGCGGCGGGGGCGAGGACCCGGGTGCCCGGTGGGGCGGCGAGGTCGATGCCCCGGTGGCCGGCGGCATAGGGGCCGGGCGGAGGGTGCCAGCCGCGGATGATCTCCGGGGGCGGCGGGCCGACCGGCCAGAGCAGGCCCAGGGCGAGGACCAGAGTCGTGAGGCGCATGGGGAAAGGCTCTCCGCGCTGTCCGGTTCATAGGGGTCGGCGAGGGTTTCTGTGGACTACTCGCGGGTTGTGGACAGTGCCGTCACCCGTCGCTCCCGGGGTCCCGTACACTTCCTATGGCGACCCGGGTCACCGGGTCGACTTCGCACGCCCCGCCACTTCCCTCACCGGCCGTGGCAGCGCCTTTCGGTCCCTCGTGGGCATGGCGCGTCGGGGCGTCAGGAACACAACCGAGAAACCCAAGGAGATACGGCCATGGCCGTCGTCACGATGCGGGAGCTGCTGGAGAGCGGCGTCCACTTCGGTCACCAGACCCGTCGCTGGAACCCGAAGATGAAGCGCTTCATCTTCACCGAGCGCAACGGCATCTACATCATCGACCTGCTCCAGTCGCTGTCGTACATCGACCGCGCCTTCGAGTTCGTCAAGGAGACCGTCGCGCACGGCGGCTCCATCATGTTCGTCGGTACGAAGAAGCAGGCCCAGGAGGCCATCGCCGAGCAGGCGACGCGTGTCGGCATGCCGTACGTCAACCAGCGTTGGCTCGGTGGCATGCTCACCAACTTCTCCACCGTCTACAAGCGTCTGCAGCGCCTCAAGGAGCTCGAGCAGATCGACTTCGAGGACGTCGCCGCTTCCGGTCTCACCAAGAAGGAGCTTCTCGTGCTCTCGCGCGAGAAGGCCAAGCTGGAGAAGACCCTCGGTGGTATCCGCGAGATGTCCAAGGTTCCCAGCGCCGTCTGGATCGTGGACACCAAGAAGGAGCACATCGCCGTCGGCGAGGCGCGCAAGCTGAAGATCCCGGTCGTCGCGATCCTCGACACCAACTGTGACCCCGACGAGGTCGACTACAAGATCCCGGGCAACGACGACGCGATCCGCTCCGTCACCCTGCTCACCCGCGTGATCGCCGACGCCGTCGCCGAGGGCCTCATCGCCCGCTCCGGCGCCGCGACCGGCGACTCGAAGCCGGGCGAGAAGGCCGCCGGCGAGCCCCTCGCCGAGTGGGAGCGCGACCTGCTCGAGGGCGAGAAGAAGGCCGACGACGCCGAGGTCCAGACCTCCGCCGAGACCGAGAAGGTCGCGGACGCCGAGGCTGCCGAGGTCACCGAGGTCGTCGCCGAGGCCGAGGCTCCGGCCGAGGCCGAGGCTCCGGCCGCGGACGCCGAGCAGGCCTGACCCTTCAGGACCTTCGGGTGACGACGGCGGGGGCCCACGAAGCCCCCGCCGTCCACCCGTGGACCCGCCCGATCTTTCAGACTTCGAGAGAGAAACAGACTCATGGCGAACTACACCGCCGCTGACGTCAAGAAGCTCCGCGAGCTCACCGGCGCCGGCATGATGGACTGCAAGAAGGCCCTCGACGAGGCCGACGGCAACGTCGACAAGGCCGTCGAGGCCCTGCGCATCAAGGGCCAGAAGGGTGTCGCCAAGCGCGAGGGCCGCTCCGCCGAGAACGGCGCCGTGGTCTCCCTCATCGCCGACGACAACACCTCCGGTGTCCTCGTCGAGCTGAAGTGCGAGACGGACTTCGTCGCCAAGGGTGACAAGTTCCAGGCCGTCGCCAACCAGCTCGCCGCGCACGTCGCCGCCACCGCCCCGGCCGACCTCGAGGCGCTGCTCGCCTCCGAGATCGAGGCCGGCAAGACCGTGCAGGCGTTCGTCGACGAGGCCAACGCCAACCTCGGCGAGAAGATCGTCCTGGACCGCTTCGCGCAGTACGCCGACGGCTTCGTCTTCGCGTACATGCACCGCACGATGCCGGACCTCCCGCCGCAGATCGGTGTCCTCGTCGAGTTCGACAAGGCCGACGCCGCCGTCGCCAAGGGTGTCGCCCAGCACATCGCCGCCTTCGCGCCGAAGTACCTCACCCGTGAGGACGTTCCGGCCGAGGTCGTCGAGACCGAGCGTCGCGTCGCCGAGGAGACCACCCGCGCCGAGGGCAAGCCCGAGGCCGCGCTCCCGAAGATCGTCGAGGGTCGCGTGAACGGCTTCTTCAAGGACGCGACGCTGCTCGGTCAGCCGTACGCCCTTGACAACAAGAAGTCCGTCCAGCAGATCCTGGACGAGGCCGGTGTCACCCTGAAGCGCTTCACCCGCATCAAGGTCGGCATCTGAGTCCGTACGCGAACGCGACGGACACCGGACCCCGGTAGGGTCTGAGGCAGTCGTCCGCGCACGCGCAGGACGACCGCAGATCTGACGAGGAGGCCATTGCCGCACGGGATACCGCGAGGACCCAAGGCAATGGCCTCCTTCGTATGTATGTGCACGAGGAGATCTCCATGAACCAGGACGCCGTACAGGGCGACGACAACAACGGCAAGAAGGTCGGCCGCTACATGCTGAAGCTGTCCGGAGAAGCCTTCTCCGGCGGTACGGGCCTGGGCGTCGACCCCAATGTCGTGCACGCCATCGCGCGTGAGATCGCGGCCGTCGTCCGCGACGGCGCGGAGATCGCGGTGGTGATCGGCGGCGGCAACTTCTTCCGCGGCGCCGAACTCCAGCAGCGCGGCATGGACCGGGCCCGCTCCGACTACATGGGCATGCTCGGCACCGTGATGAACTGCCTCGCCCTCCAGGACTTCCTGGAGAAGGAGGGCATCGACTCCCGCGTCCAGACCGCCATCACCATGGGCCAGGTCGCCGAGCCGTACATCCCGCTGCGCGCCGTGCGCCACCTGGAGAAGGGCCGTGTGGTCATCTTCGGTGCGGGCATGGGCATGCCTTACTTCTCCACGGACACCACCGCCGCACAGCGAGCCCTGGAGATCGACGCCGAGGCGCTCCTGATGGGCAAGAACGGCGTGGACGGCGTCTACGACTCCGACCCGAAGGCCAACCCCGACGCGGTCAAGTTCGACGCACTGGAGTACGGCGAGGTGCTCTCCCGCGACCTCAAGGTCGCCGACGCCACGGCCATCACCCTGTGCCGGGACAACAATCTCCCGATCCTCGTCTTCGAACTGCTCACCGAGGGCAATATCGCTCGCGCGGTGAAGGGTGAGAAGATCGGCACGCTCGTGAGCGACCAGGGCACCCGGGCCTGACCCGAACCGGGGAACCGCCCCGCAAGGGGATGGACAGAGCCCTGCCGGTCGTACACCGTGCAGGACACAACGCGACGACACGCAGGAGCATGTGGTGATCGAAGAGACCCTCCTCGAGGCCGAGGAGAAGATGGAGAAGGCCGTCGTGGTCGCCAAGGAGGACTTCGCCGCGATCCGCACCGGCCGTGCGCACCCGGCGATGTTCAACAAGATCGTGGCGGACTACTACGGTGCCATCACCCCCATCAACCAGCTGGCGTCCTTCTCCGTCCCGGAGCCGCGGATGGCCGTGGTGACCCCGTTCGACAAGAGCGCGCTGCGCAACATCGAGCAGGCGATCCGTGACTCGGACCTCGGCGTCAACCCGAGCAACGACGGCAACATCATCCGGGTGGTGTTCCCCGAGCTGACGGAGGAGCGCCGCCGGGAGTACATCAAGGTCGCCAAGGGCAAGGCCGAGGACTCGAAGATCTCGATCCGCTCGGTCCGCCGCAAGGCCAAGGAGACCATCGACAAGCTCGTCAAGGACGGCGAGGTCGGCGAGGACGAGGGCCGCCGCGGCGAGAAGGAGCTCGACGACACCACCGCGAAGTACGTCTCGCAGGTGGACGAGCTGCTGAAGCACAAGGAAGCCGAGCTGCTCGAGGTCTGATGAACGACTCTTCCTGGGGTGCCCCGGCCGGTTCCGGCCGTGGGGGACCCGACCAGGGGCCCGCCCCGGCGGGTCCCGCATACGATCGGCATCAGGCGGCGCAGACTCGGCCCATGCCCATCGTGCCCGACGTTCCCGCCGGCGGATTCCAGGACGGTCACGGTCGGGGGGCCGCTCACCCGAGCGGTCCCCTGTTCCGTGACGAGACGCCGCACGAGCACCCGCAGGAGCCCATGCCCAGCCCCACCCCGCCTCCGCCGCCCGCGCCGCCGGCGCCACGGCAGAAGAAGAGCGCGGGGCGCAATCTGGGCGCGGCCATAGGAGTCGGGGTCGGTCTCGGGGCCGTCATCATCGCGTCTCTGTACATCTGGCCGCCGGCGTTCGTCGGGGTGATAGCGGTCGCCGTGGTGGTCGGGCTGTGGGAGCTGACCTCGCGTCTCCAGGAGCGCAAGGGGATCAAGGCTCCGCTGGTGCCGCTCGCGGTCGGCGGCGCGGCGATGGTCGTCGCCGGTTACGTCCGGGGGCCCGAGGGCGCCTGGGTGGCGATGGCGCTCACCGCGCTGGCCGTGCTCGTCTGGCGGATGACGGAGCCTCCCGAGGGCTATCTGAAGGACGTCACGGCGGGTGTGTTCGCGGCGTTCTACGTGCCGTTCCTGGCGACGTTCGTGGCGCTGATGCTCACCGCCGACGACGGCCCGGAGCGGGTGCTGACGTTCCTGGTGCTGACGGTGGTCAGCGACACGGGTGCGTACGCGATCGGCTGGCGCTTCGGCAAGCGCAAGCTGGCGCCGAGGATCAGCCCCGGGAAGACCCGTGAGGGTCTGTTCGGGGCGGTGGCCTTCGCGATGGCGGCGGGCGCGCTCTGCATGCAGTTCATGATCGAAGACGGGATCTGGTGGCAGGGTCTGCTGCTGGGTCTCGCGGTGGCCGCGAGCGCGACGCTCGGCGACCTCGGCGAGTCGATGATCAAGCGTGACCTGGGCATCAAGGACATGGGCACCCTGCTGCCGGGTCACGGCGGGATCATGGACCGGCTGGACTCGCTGCTGCCGACCGCGCCGGTCGTGTGGCTGCTGTTCGTGATCTTCGTCGGTTCGGCCTGATCCGTACGCGCGGGACACAAGGGCCCGTCACCCTCCGGGGTGGCGGGCCCTTCCTCGTACCCGCGCGGAGTCGGCTCGCCGAGCCGAAGGACCGGCAGATGGTGACAATGTGCTCATGTCACCCAAGGCAGGCGCCGACGGCGCACCCGCAGGGCCAACTCTCGTCCTGCTGACGCTCGCGGCCGGCCAGTTCCTGATGGCCCTCGACAGCTCCGTCATGAACGTGTCGATCGCGACCGTGGCCGACGACGTGGACACGACGGTGACGGGGATCCAGGGCGCCATCACCGCGTACACGCTGGTGATGGCGATGTTCATGATCCCCGGGGGCAAGGTCGGGGTGCTGATCGGCCGCCGGCGCGCGTTCATGATCGGCTGCGCGATCTACGGCTGCGGTTCGCTGACCACGGCGCTCGCCCCGAACCTCCCCGTGCTGCTGCTCGGCTGGGCGTTCCTCGAAGGCATCGGGGCGGCGCTCATCCTGCCGTCGATCGTGGCGCTGGTGGCCGGCAACTTCGTCACCGAGCGCCGGGCTGCCGCGTACGGGATCGTGGCGGCGGCGGGCGCCGTGGCCATCGCGCTCGGTCCGCTGATCGGCGGTGTGGCCACGACCTACTTCTCCTGGCGCTGGGTCTTCGCGGGCGAGGTCCTGGTGGTGCTCGTCATCCTGGTGTTCGCCCGCCGCATCGCCGACGCCGTCGACGACGAACGCCCGAGGATCGACCTGGTCGGTGCCGTCCTGTCGGCCCTGGGTCTCGGGATCTTCGTCTACGGCGTGCTGCGCTCGGACGAGTGGGGGTGGCTCCAGCCGAAGCCCGACGCACCCGCCTGGATCGGTGTGTCGATGACCGTGTGGCTGATGATGGCGGGACTGCTCCTGGTGTACCTGTTCCTCCACTGGGAGGCCCGGCTGGTCAAGCAGGGCAGGGAGCCGCTCGTCCACCCGGCCCTGCTGCACAACAGGCAGCTCACCGGCGGGCTGACGATGTTCTTCTTCCAGTACCTCGTGCAGATGGGCGTCTTCTTCGTCGTCCCGCTCTACCTGTCCGTGGCCCTCGGACTGTCCGCACTGCAGACGGGCGCGCGGATCCTGCCGCTCTCGCTGACGCTGCTGGCCGCCGCGGTCCTGATCCCGCGCTTCCTCCCGGACGTCTCGCCGCGGCGGGTGGTACGGCTCGGGGTGGTGGCGCTGCTGGCCGGCGCGGTCGCCCTGATGGCGGCGCTGGACGCGGAGGCGGGAGCGGAGATCGTGACGGTCCCGCTGCTGCTCATCGGGTTCGGGATGGGGGCGCTGGCGTCGCAGCTCGGATCGGTGACGGTCTCCGCGGTGCCGGACCGGGAGAGCGCGGAGGTCGGCGGCATCCAGAACGCCGTCACCAACCTCGGCGCCTCGATCGGCACGGCGCTCGCCGGTTCGCTGATGATCGCCGCGCTCACGTCCTCGTTCCTGGGCGCCGTGGAGCGGAACGAGGCGATCCCGGCCGAGGTCAAGAGCCAGGCCGTCGTGGAGCTGCAGAGCGGTGTCCCGTTCCTCTCGGACGCCCAGCTGACGACCGCCCTCGAAGACGCGGGCACGAGCCCGGAGGTCGCCGACGCCGCCCTGGAGGCGAACGAGGCCGCCCGCCTGGACGGCCTGAGAGCCGCCCTGGCGATCCTCGCCGGCGCGTCCGTGGTGGCACTCTTCTTCACCCACCGCATCCCACGGACCCAGCCCAGGTCACCGGCCCCCTGAACGCCGACCGCGCGGTCTACTGCTCGGCCAGCGTGCCCTGCTCCGTCTCGTAGAAGGAGAGCCCGCGGCGGATGTCCTCGCGGGTGTACGTCATCGGCGGGAATTCCCCGATGATCAGCTTGTAGTGCTCGGACGCACCGGAGACCTTGAACGAGAAGTCGAGCGCGCACCCCTTGAGCGCGGAGCCCGTGGTGCGGCCTGCCGCGAGCTTCTGGGCCCCGAGCGCCGTGCCGCTCCCGTCCGTCACGCGGACCGCCATCCCGGCCTGGGCCTTGGCGCCCTGCGGGGGCGTGCAGGGCTCGCCCGTCCCGGGGCCGGTGCCGTCGGTGGACAGGAGGACCTGCACCCTGCCACTGATGGCGATCATGACCGGGGAGGGCTTCGGGGTCTGCGGTTCGCCCTTCGAGTCCTGCGCGGCGCCGGTGCACCCTGCCAGGCCGATCATGCTCAGTACCAGGCCACAGGCCCACAACGTCCTCATGCATCCCACCCCTTGTGCCCTGCGGACGGTCTGTCCGTCACGGGTGGCGTGCACCTTACACACTCCCTGGAGCCCAGCCGGTCGAGGCAGGGGCTCCTGCGTCAGGGTTGGACGGGGAAGGACCAGTCCTCCTCGGTGGTGAACTTCGTCCTCGTTCGATCGGCTCCGGCGAGGTTCGCTCCGGCGAGGTTCGCTCCGGCGAGGTTCGCGTGTGTCAGGTCGGCGTCGGTGAGGTTCGCCCCCGAGAGGTCGGCGCCCGAGAGGTCGGCGCCGATGAGGTCCGCGCCGGTGAGGTCGGCCCGGGAGAGGTTCGCCCCTGCGAGGCGGGCATCGGCGAGCTCCGCACCGTTGAGATCCGCCCCGCGGAGGTCGGAGCGCATCAGACGGGTGCCGGTGAGCTTCGAACCGCGCAGATCTGCTTCGCCGAGCTGCGAGTCGGCGAGATCCGCGCCACTGAGGGAAGCATGGCCGATGTGCGCCTTTGAAAGATCCGCGTGCGACAGGACGGCGAACCTCAGGTCGGAGTAAGCGAGGTTGGCGCTTCCGAGACGCGGGTGGTCCAACCGCACAGCCCGGAGATCGGAGGACTGCAGGTCGACCACGGCATCCGCGTCCGGGTCCGGGTTTCGCCCGGCCAGTACGGTCGCAGCCGCCTGGATGTCCGTGGAGGGCCTGTGATCGACCCCCGTGAGCGCCCCCTTCGGATCGGGAGCGTGCTCGCGCACATACGCCGACAGGACTGCGACGATGGTCGGCTGGTCGCGGGTCGAGTCCTGCATGATGCGTTGGAGCGCGTAGATGCCACCGAGGCGGACGTCCAAAGTCGTGGACCCCAGATTCTGAACCGCGACGTTGAATCGGTTGGTGATCTGGCCGTGCTCCGCGAGCCGGATCTCATCCTTGGCCTGTCCCACTGTCACCCAGGTGAACAGCACGGCGACGACCGCGGCGACACCCGGCAGAGCTGCCACGGCGAGTCCGAGCCAGTGAGCGCGTTCTCCCGCACCGCCGTTCGGTGCGGCTCGGTCACTCGCCGGACGCCTCCGCCGATCGGCACCACCTCGCCGCGCGGTTCGGCGCGGGCGTCGAAGGCCGAAGTTCCCAGTCACGCTCCCATGACACCTCAGGGCTGATTCGGCCACGCGTGAGTTCGGCCGAATGCCCCACACCTGAACCCGCCGGTCCGGTCGGAGGGCGTCGGCAGGACTCCATTACGCCCTCCAGGGGTGCCGGGGTGCCTCCCGGAGCCGGTGTGGTCTGCGGCGGAGCCGCTCAGGCCGCCTTGTACTCGTGAGCGCGGCCACCCCGCCACGTCACCCAGGCCGGGTCGTCGAGGAGATCCTCGGAGTCGGGGAGGCCTGCGCGGCGGAGGAACTCGACGACGTCCTCGTCGCTGTGGGCGAGACCCAGAATGCTGCCGTGCGCGGTGACACGCCTGCCGCCGGTGGGGGAGGGCTGATGGACGACTATCGGGGCACTGTCCATGCCTCCAGGATGCCCCGGGCCGGCCGCGGGCACCGAGACCGCGCTCGGTGGGCGGGCGGGGAGGCCGGCAGTCCCCCACCATGATCAGGAGAGGGCCCGCCTCGCGTGCGAGCGGACCGCAAGGGCACTTCGGCATCAGATCGGCGCCCGGGTTCGTGCCCGCGGATTCCCCGCCGCCAGGCCCCGGCCGGGGCCGCATCCGGCCCGTCTCCGGGCTGCATACGGGCCGTCTCCGGGCCGTCCGAGGGCGGTCGGAGACGGCCCGGACGGCCCGGGACGACCACTGCCGGAGGCCTGGGACCCGGGTTACCGCGTTCCGTCTGCGACACTGGGGGAACCATGCCCAAGCCCGGAGAACTCACTTTCGTCGCCCCCCGCGGAGCCAAGAAGCCGCCGCGGCACCTGGCCGACCTCACGCCCGCCGAGCGGAAGGAGGCCGTCGCCGCGATCGGCGAGAAGCCCTTCCGCGCCAAGCAGCTGTCCACGCACTACTTCGCGCGCTACGCGCACGATCCCGCCGAGTGGACGGACATTCCGGCCGCTTCGCGGGAGAAGCTGGCCGGGGAGCTGCTGCCCGATCTGATGTCCGTCGTGCGGCACATCTCGTGCGACGACGACACCACCCGCAAGACCCTGTGGCGGCTGCACGACGGCACGCTCGTCGAGTCGGTGCTCATGCGCTACCCGGACCGGGTGACCATGTGCATCTCCTCGCAGGCCGGCTGCGGGATGAACTGCCCGTTCTGCGCGACGGGGCAGGCCGGGCTCGACCGGAACCTGTCGACCGCCGAGATCGTGCACCAGATCGTGGACGGCATGCGGTCGCTGCGGGACGGGGAGGTGCCCGGGGGGCCGGCGCGGCTCTCCAACATCGTGTTCATGGGCATGGGGGAGCCGCTCGCGAACTACAAGCGGGTCGTCGGTGCCATTCGGCGCCTCACGGACCCCGAGCCGGACGGTCTCGGGCTCTCGCAGCGCGGGATCACCGTGTCCACGGTGGGTCTGGTGCCCGCGATGCTGCGGTTCGCCGACGAGGGCTTCAAGTGCCGGCTCGCGGTCTCGCTGCACGCGCCGGACGACGAGCTGCGGGACACGCTGGTGCCGGTGAACACGCGCTGGAAGGTGCGTGAGGTCCTCGACGCGGCCTGGGAGTACGCGGAGAAGTCCGGGCGCCGGATCTCCATCGAGTACGCGCTCATCCGGGACATCAACGACCAGGCGTGGCGGGGTGACCTGCTGGGCCGACTGCTCAAGGGGCGTCGGGTGCACGTCAACCTGATCCCGCTGAACCCGACGCCGGGTTCGAAGTGGACGGCGTCGCGTCCGGAGGACGAGAAGGCGTTCGTGGAGGCCATCGCGCGTCACGGTGTGCCGGTGACCGTGCGGGACACCCGAGGTCAGGAGATCGACGGTGCCTGTGGACAGCTGGCGGCCGCCGAGCGCTGACCTTGTACTCTGAGGTCGAACACATCTCCATATTCCGACAGGGGAGCGCCACAGCGCTGAGAGTGCGGTCACCGTAGGACCGCAGACCCTCTGAACCTTGCCCAGGTCATTCTGGGTAGGAAGTTCGGTCGTTAACTCAAGCTGTTGCGCCCTGCCCGCGTCCGGTTCGCCGGTCGCGGGCAGGGCCGCGTCTCTTCCTGGTCATACCCAGGAGGAATCTCAGTGAGCACCAACTCGGTGAGCATCAAGAAGGCGGCCGCCGCCGCGCTCGTCGCGGCGCTGGGCGTCACCACTCTGGCCGCGTGCGGCACGGAGGACGTCCGCGACGCCGCGGGCAAGTCGGGCGCGCCCGTGCCCAAGACCGTGACCCTCGTCAGTCACGACTCGTTCAACGCCTCCAAGGAGGTGCTGGCCGATTTCACCAAGCAGACCGGCTTCACCGTCAAGGTGCTGAAGAGCGGCGACGCCGGCGAGGCCGTCAACAAGGAGATCCTGACCAAGGGCTCCCCGCAGGGCGATGTCTTCTTCGGTGTCGACAACACGCTGCTGTCCCGCGCCCTCGACAACGGGATCTTCGTCCCGTACGAGGCGAAGGGACTCGACCGGGTGCCGGCCGCGTACCAGCTGGACAAGGAGCGGCACCGGGTCACGCCGATCGACTCCGGCGACATCTGCGTCAACTACGACAAGAAGTACTTCGCCGACAAGAAGCTGGCGCCGCCGGTGACCTTCGACGACCTGGCGAAGCCGCAGTACAAGAACCTGCTCGTGGTCGAGAACCCAGAGCGGTCCTCCCCGGGCCTCGGCTTCCTCCTCGGTACGGCCGCGAAGTACGGGGACGACGGCTGGCAGGCCTACTGGACGAAGCTCAAGGCCAACGGCGTGAAGACCGTCGACAGCTGGGAGCTGGCCTACAACCAGGAGTTCTCCGGTTCGGCCGGCGGCAAGCAGGCCAAGGGCGACCGGCCGCTGGTCGTGTCGTACGCCTCCAGCCCGCCGGTGGAGGTGCTGTACGGCGAGCCGCAGCCGAAGGTGGCGCCGACCGGGGTGTCCACCGGGACGTGCTTCCGGCAGACGGAGTTCGCGGGTCTGCTGAACGGGGCGAAGAACCCCGAGGGCGGCAAGGCGCTGATCGACTTCCTGATCTCGAAGAAGTTCCAGGAGGACATGCCGCTCCAGATGTTCGTCAACCCGGTGGCGAAGGACGCGGCCCTGCCGGAGCTCTTCACCAAGCACGGTGTGGTCGTCGACGAGCCCGAGACCATGACGCCCGAGAAGATCGCCGAGAAGCGTGACCCGTGGATCCAGCAGTGGTCGTCGCTCGTCCTGAAGTAGTCCCCGACCGCGGGGGAAGCGCGGCGCGGCTCGGCCTGATGGCCGTGCCCGTCGTCTTCTTCGTGCTCTTCTTCGCTTGGCCCGTCGTCTCGATCGTCGAGCGCGGGCTGCGGGTCGACGGGGCGTGGCAGTTCGGCCGGTTCGGCGAGACGCTGAGCCGGCCGGAGATCCTCGACGTCCTGTGGTTCACGTGCTGGCAGGCGCTCGCCTCGACCGGTCTCACCCTGCTGATCGCCCTGCCCGGGGCGTATGTCTTCGCGCGCTTCGACTTTCGCGGGAAGGGGCTGCTGCGGGCGGTCGTCACCGTCCCCTTCGTGATGCCGACCGTCATGGTCGGTACGGCCTTCCTGGCGCTGCTCGGGCGCGGCGGGCTCCTCGACGGACTGTGGGGCGTCCGGCTCGACAACACGGTCTGGGCGATCCTGATCGCCCATGTGTTCTTCAACTACGCGGTCGTGGTCCGCACCGTCGGTGGCCTGTGGGCGCAGCTCGATCCGCGCCAGGAGGAGGCCGCCCGGGTCCTCGGCGCGTCCCGCTGGAGGGCGTGGCGGACGGTGACCCTGCCGGCGCTCGCCCCCTCCGTGGCCGCGGCGGCGCTGATGGTGTTCCTCTTCACGGCGAGTTCCTTCGCCGTCGTCCAGATCCTCGGCGGGTCCACGTACTCCACGCTGGAGACGGAGATCTACCGGCAGACCGTCGTCCGCTTCGATCTGACGACGGCCGCCGTCCTCACGATGGTGCAGTTCGCCGCGGTCGGCGTCGTCCTCGCGGTGCACGCCCGGACCGTCCGCCGGCGGGAGACGGCGCTGAAGCTGGTCGCGCCCGAGGAAACGGCGCGCCGGCCCCGGGGCATCGGGCAGTGGGCGCTGTTCGCGGGGGTCCTGGTGTCCGTCGCCCTGCTGATCGTGCTGCCGCTCGGGGTGCTCGTCGAACGGTCCTTCGCCACCTCCCACGGATACGGGTTCGACTACTACCGGGCGCTGCAGACCCCGGACCCCTCCGGCACGTTCCTCGTGCCCCTCCTCGGCACGATCGGGAACTCACTGCGGTACGCCGTCGTCGCCACCCTGATCGCCCTCGTCATCGGCGGGCTCGCGGCCGCCGCGCTGACCAGGCGGGCCGGCCGGCTCGTGCGGGGCTTCGACGCGCTGCTCATGCTGCCGCTCGGGGTGTCGGCGGTGACCGTGGGCTTCGGGTTCCTCATCACCCTCGACGAGCCGCCGTTCGACCTGCGGGCCAGCTGGATCCTCGTACCGCTCGCGCAGGCGTTGGTCGGTGTGCCGTTCGTCGTACGGACGATGCTGCCGGTGCTGCGGGCGGTGGACGAGCGGCTGCGGGAGGCGGCGGCGGTGCTCGGCGCCTCGCCGTGGCGGGCCTGGCGGGAGGTGGACCTGCCGCTGGTGCGGCGCGCGCTGCTGATCGCCGCCGGGTTCGCGTTCGCCGTCTCGCTCGGCGAGTTCGGTGCGACCGTGTTCATCGCCCGGCCCGACAGCCCGACGCTGACGGTGGCGGTGGCCCGGCTCCTGGGCCGGCCCGGTGAACTCAACTACGGCCAGGCGATGGCCCTCTCGACGATCCTGATGGTGGTGTGCGCGGTGTCCCTGCTGCTGCTCGAACGGCTCCGGACCGAGCGCACCTCGGGGGAGTTCTGATGCTGAGGCTCGACGGGGCGACCGTACGGTTCGGGGAACGGGCGGTGCTCGACGCCGTGGACCTGGAGGTGGCCGAGCACGAGATCGTGTGCGTGCTGGGGCCGAGCGGCAGCGGCAAGTCGACGCTGTTGCGGGCCGTCGCCGGGCTCCAGGTCCTGGACGGCGGGCGGGTGCTGCTCGGCGGGGCCGACCAGCGCGGGGTGCCGGTGCACCGGCGGGGCGTCGGCCTGATGTTCCAGGACCATCAGCTGTTCCCGCAGCGGGACGTCGGCGGCAATGTCGCCTTCGGGCTGCGGATGCGGGGGACGGGGAAGGCCGAGCAGGCCGAGCGGGTGCGGGAGCTGCTCGATCTCGTGGGTCTGCCGGGGGCGGAGCGGCGGTCCGTCGCCGCGCTCTCCGGCGGCGAGCAGCAGCGGGTGGCGCTGGCCCGTGCCCTGGCGCCCCGGCCCCGGCTGCTCATGCTCGACGAACCGCTCGGGCAGCTCGACCGGGGTCTGCGGGAGCGGCTCGTGGTGGAGCTGCGGCAGTTGTTCGGGAGCCTGGGGACGACGGTTCTGGCGGTGACCCACGACCAGGGGGAGGCGTTCGCGCTCGCCGACCGGGTGGTGGTCATGCGGGACGGGCGGATCGCCCAGTCGGGTGCGCCCGTCGAGGTGTGGTCGCGGCCGGCGTCCGAGTTCGTGGCCCGTTTCCTCGGCTTCGACAACGTGGTGGCGGCGCGGGTGACCGGCGTCGTCGCGGACACGGCGTGGGGGAAGATCCCGGTGCCGGAGGACTCGCCGCAGGGCGAGCGGCGTCTTCTCGTCCGGCCGGGCGGGGTGCGGCTGGTGCCGCGGGAGGGGCAGCCGGTGGCGGGGGAGCCCGCCTGGACGGTGGAGTCGCGGACGTTCCGGGGCAGCCATGTGGCGGTACGGCTCCGCCCGGTGGACGGGCCGGCGCTGGACGCCGAGCTGCCGCTGCGCGAGGCGCCGGAGGAGGGAGCCGCGGTGGGGGTGGCCTTCCGGGCGGAGGACGTGGTGGTGCTGGGGGACGACCTTCCGTAGCGGCGTCACGGCGACACGGCTCCACGGCTCCACGGCTCCACGGCACCACGGCGACACGCGGCGACATCACGCGGCGGGTGCGATGAGTTCTCCCCTCCCGGGGAGTCTCCTTGGTGGTGTTCCGTCGTCCCGCTGCCGCACGCGCAGGAGGAAAGTCATGGCCGAGCAGCTGCTCAGGGTCCAGAACTTCATGGTCTCGTCCGACGGTTTCGGTACCGGTGAGGGGCAGAGCCTCGAGCATCCCTTCGGGCACGCGGATCCCGAAGCCATGTTCTCCTGGGCGGGTGCCACGGCGAGCTGGCCCAACCGCACCGACCCCGGTGGCAGCCGTGGTCTCGACGACTACTTCACCCGGGACTTCTCCTGCAACATCGGCGCCGAGATCATGGGCCGCAACAAGTTCGGGCCCCAGCGGGGGCCCTGGCAGGACCACGAGTGGCAGGGCTGGTGGGGTGGTGAGCCGCCGTTCCACACGCCGGTGTTCGTGATGACCCACCATCCGCGTCCGTCGTTCACGCTCTCCGACACGACCTTCCACTTCGTCGACGGCGACCCGGCGAGCGTGCTCGCGCGGGCGCGGGAGGCGGCGGACGGCAAGGACGTCCGGCTCGGGGGCGGGGCCACCGTCATCCGTGAGTTCCTCGACGCCGGCCTGGTCGACACCCTGCACATCGCGGTGGCGCCGGTGAAGCTCGGCGCGGGGGCACGGCTCTGGGAGTCGCCCGACGAGCTGCTCGACCGGTTCCACCGCGATGTCGTGCCCAGCCCGAGCGGCGCCGTCACCCACCACCTCTTCTGGCGGAAGTGACCCGGGGCCGTCCCTGGCAGTGGTCGCAGGCCGTGCGCGTCGCTCGCTGGTACAGGAGCGTGGCACGGCCGAGGGCGAGGCCGTAGCAGGAGAAGCCGCCGTAGGCGACGACGAACACCCAGGGCGCGTGGTCGGCGAGGTCGAGGTCCGCGGACCCCGTCCAGACCAGTACGCCGGTCGCGGCCAGAAAGGCACCGAACGGGGCGAGCGCGCCCGCCCCGGCCCAGCCGAGCGCGAGCAGCGGCAGCCGGGGCGGCCGGCGGCCCCGGGGGCGGGTCAGCGCGAGCGCGAGGAGCATGCCCAGGACGGCGAGGACCGCGGTGACGTCGACCCCGTGGTCGTACAGCCGGATGCCCAGGTCGCTGGTGTACTCCGGGTCGACACCGGGGCGGCCGACGCCGGTGAAACCGACGGTGGCGCCGAGTGCCCAGGCCGTCTTCAGGGCGGCGTACGGGACGAGGGCGGCGGCGGCGATCAGGCCGGCGCGGGTCCCCCGGTGGGCTTCCGGGGCGGGGGCGTGTCCGCCGCAGTGGAGGCAGGTGCCGTGGGCCCCGCGGCGGTGGGCGAGGGCCGCGTACCCCCACAGGACCGCGCCGAGGACGGCGAGACTCTGGTTCGCCAGTGCGGCCCAGTCGATCGCCGGCTGGTTGCGGGACAGGAAGAACAGCAGGTGGAGGGGGCTGAGGAGGGCGGCGAAGCCCGAGGTCAGACAGAGCGCGACGACCGCCCACGCGGCCGTGGACAGCCGTTTCGCGTGGGGGCGGCGGAGCATGGCGTAGCCGAGGAGGGCGGTGGCCCCGTACAGCGCCGCGGCAGCGGTCTCCGCGGCCGTGCCCGTCTCCTTGGCGAGGAGCGCGTAGCCGAACGCGGGCCCGGTGAGCGCGGCGAGCGCCGCGCCCGTGGCGTAGCCGAGCGACCAGACGAGGGCGGCGCGGCCCGCCCGGGAGCGCCGGTCGCTTCGGGGGAGTCGGCCGCTGCCGGAGGGCCGGTCGCTTCGGGAGGGCCGCGCGGACCGGGGTGTCGGGCGGTCGGCCAGGGGTCTCTTCGGCGTCATGGTCCGAGCCTCCCGGGGTACGCCCCGGCGGTCGTCGGCCCGTGGTCGGGTCCCGCTCCGCCGGGCGGCGGAGGCGGTGATACGGCCCCGGGATCACCCCTTCGTCAGCCGTGCCAGGGCGTCCGGGGCCTCGTCGATCGAGTCGACCAGCTCGATGCGGGCGGCCATCGGTCGATTCCCGGCGAGGGCTTCCAGGAGCGGCCAGGCCGGGAGGCGTTCGGTCCAGTGGGCGCGGTCGACCAGGACCATCGGGGTCGGGTCGCCCCGTGAGCCGTAGTAGTTCGGGGTCGCGTCGTCGAAGATCTCCTGGACCGTCCCGGCCGCGCCCGGCAGGAAGACGACGCCCGCCGTGCAGCGGGCGAGCAGGCCGTCCTCCCGGGTGGCGTTGGCGAAGTACTTGCCGATGCCGCTCGCGAAGGCGTTGGGCGGCTCGTGGCCGTAGAACCAGGTGGGAATGCCGACGGAGTCGCCGCCGTGCGGCAGACGGGCCCGTACGGCGAAGGCCGCACGGGCCCAGTCCGTCACCGACGGTTCGAAGGACGGGACGTCTGCGAGCAGGGTGAGGGCCTCTGCCAGGGCCTCGTCGGGGAGCGGCGCCAGGTACGCGCCGAGGTTCGCGGCCTCCATCGCGCCGGGGCCGCCGCCGGTCGCCACGGTCAGACCGGCGCGGGCCAGCGACCGGCCGAGCCGGGTGGCGCCCTCGTACCCGTCCGTGCCCCGGCCCATGGCGTGCCCGCCCATGACGCCCACGACCCGGGCGCCGTCGAGGAGTTCGTCGAGGGCGTCGGAGACGGCGTCGTCGTGGATCGAGCGGAGCATCGAGGCGAAGACGTCGCCGTCGGCCCTGGTCCGGCCGAACCACGCGTGGGCGAGGGCGTCCGGCGTCGTCTCGTATCCGCCGTCCGCGATCCCGTCGAACAGTTCCCCGGGGGAGTAGAGCGCCGCCCGGTACGGGTCGAAGGGCAGGTCGGGCACGGGTGGGAAGACGAGTGCCCCGTCGGCGCGGACCTTGGCCGCGGCCTCGGGCTGCATGGCGCAGCCGAGGAAGACGGCCTCGGCGGTGACCGCGCTGAGCAGGGCGAAGGTCCGGTCGGTGAGGTCGACCGACTGCACCCGGTGTCCGGCGAGCGAGCCGGGCCGGGCGACCGCCTCGTCGAACTCGTCGAGCGTGTGGATCTCGCGCCCGTGCCCGCGCGGTCCGGGCGGCCGGTGTGCCGGAGGAAGCGTCGCCATGGGGCCAACGATAGGGGGCGGCACCTGTGGTGCCGCCCCCGTGGGGCGTGGTCCGCCCGGCCGGCGGGCGGTTCGCGCGGCCCGGCCGGCCGCGGCCCGGTCCGCTCAGCCCGTCAGCGGCAGCGCCGCCAGTTCCGCCACCAGCCAGGTCAGCGGGAGGAACACCGCGAGCAGGGCGCCCGCGCGCATCAGGGCCGCCGTGCGCAGGACCGTCGGCGGGGCCCCGATACGGAGGAGGGCCTCGGTGGTGTGGGCGCGGCCCTGCTTCGATTCCAGCGCGGCGGTCAGGAGGGTGGCCGTCGTGCAGGCGAGGATCAGGGACGCGCCGAGGCCGGTGAGCGGGCCGAAGGCGTCGGAGCCGGTGTCCGCGTCGTACAGGGCGGCGGCCGCGAGGATTCCGGAGACCACGGCGCTGACCACACCGAGGGGGCGGCCGATACGGCGCGACTCGTCCATCAGGACGCGGCCGGCGAGCAGCCGGACCGCGCCCGGCCGGGCGGCCTGGAGGAGCCGGCCGCAGCCGTGGGTGATGCCGGGGCCGGCCATGGCGAGGCCGAAGGCGGTGAGGACCCAGCCGGCCAGGACGCCCGCCGGGTTGCCGTCGAACCGGCCCGGCAGGGGGAGTCCGTCGGCGGCGCCGCTGCGGCCCGCGTACGTCTCGACCGCCAGGCCGACCGCGACCAGGGCGATGCCCCACGGCAGCCCGGACGGCATCGGCTTCTCCGCGCCCTCCGGTTCGGCCGGTGCCGTGCGCGGGCGCAGGGCGAGGCCCGCGGCGGTGGCGGCGATCACCGGCAGGACGGCGAGCAGGGTGAGAGCGGCGGCGAGCGGGATCGGCTCGTCGGCGGCGAGGAGGTCGGCGGCGGCCCCGTCGAAGGGCAGGCCCGTGATGTCCCCGCGCAGGTGCAGATAGAACAGCAGCGCGACCATGGAGCCGAGCGCGCAGGCGACGGCGGTCGAGGCGGCGGCGATCGCGGTGAGACGGGCGGGGCCGAGGCCGATCGCCGAGAGTCCGGGGCGCGGGCGGGTGCTGGGGTCGGTGCGGGCCACCGCCACGGCGAACTGGACGGTGGCGGCGAGCGGCAGGGCGCACCAGAGGAGCCGCAGCACGGACGCCGAGGACCGTTCCGGGTGCCCGACCGCGTATCCGAGGGTGCAGAGCAGCAGGAAGCCCACCCCCGCGGCCGCGGCGGCGACGAGGAGCCGGCGCGTCAGGACGAGGGGGTGGGCCCCGCGGGCTAGACGGAGAGCGAGCACGCGGCGACGCCCTCCGCCCCTGACGCCGGGGGTACGGTGCCGACCCGGCGTCCGTCGAGCAGGGCGACCGTGCGGTCGGCGAGCGCCGCGACCTCGGCGTCGTGGGTGGCGAGGAGCACGGTGATGCCGTGGGAGCGGGCGGCGGCCGTCAGGGTGCGCAGGACCTGCGCGCCGTCGGCCCGGTGCAGGGTCGCGGTGGGTTCGTCGGCGAAGAGCACCGACGGGGTGGTGACCAGGGCACGGGCGATGGCGACGCGCTGGCGCTGGGAGTGGGTGAGGGCGTGCGGGCGCTTGCGGGCGCAGGCGCCGATGTCGAGGCGCTCCAGCCATTCCTGGGCGGCGGTCTTCGCGGCCCTGTGGGAGACGCCGCGCAGCAGCAGGGGGAGGGCGGTGTTCTCCCAGCCGGTGAGCTCGGGGACGAGTCCGGGCTCGGGGTCGATCCAGCCGAAGCGGTCGCGGCGGAGCCGTTCGCGTTCGGCGGGGCCGAGGGTGTGGACGGGGCTGCTGTTGAACCAGACCTCGCCCTGCTGGGCGAGGAGCTGGCCGGACAGGCAGCGCATGAGGGTGGTCTTCCCGCTGCCGCGCGGTCCGACGAGGGCGAGGATCTCGCCCTCGCGGACGCCGAGGGAGACGCCGCTGAGGGCGTCCGAACCGCTCAGGGCGCAGTGCAGGGAACGCGCCCAGAGCACGTCGTTGTCCGGTGGGGCCATCGCGTACACCTCGATGTCGGATCCGATCTGAGTTCCCCCGTCCGGGGGAACGAAGGGACGGGCCTGTCGGTCACTGGGCACCGTAAGGATTCAGATCCGCTTGTACGGACAGCACACGGCCCGGGGCGCGGCCATCCACTCGGATGGCCGCACACCCGGGCCGGGGTCACGCCATGAGGGTGGCGTGAGGTCCCGCGCCGTCTCCCGTGAGGGCGGGGGACGGCGGCGGGGACGTCTAGAGCTTCGTCCACGCCTCGGTGAGCACCGAGCGCAGGATGCCTTCGATCTCGTCGAAGGTGCCCTGGTCGGCGATCAGCGGCGGGGCGAGCTGGATGACCGGGTCGCCACGGTCGTCGGCACGGCAGTACAGGCCGTTCTCGAACAGTGCCTTGGAGAGGAAGCCGTAGAGGACGCGCTCGGTCTCCTCGTCCGTGAAGGACTCCTTGGTGACCTTGTCCTTGACGAGCTCGATGCCGTAGAAGAAGCCGTTGCCGCGGACGTCGCCGACGATCGGGAGGTCGTGCAGCTTCTTCAGGGTGTCGAAGAAGTTGCCCTCCTGGTCGAGGACGTGCTGGTTCAGGCCTTCCTTGTCGAAGATGTCGAGGTTGGCCAGGGCCACCGCCGACGACACCGGGTGGCCACCGAAGGTGTAGCCGTGGAGGAAGGTGTTGTCGCCCTTGTAGAAGGGCTCCGCGATGCGGTCGGAGACGATGCAGGCGCCGATCGGGGAGTAGCCCGAGGTCATGCCCTTGGCGCAGGTGATCATGTCGGGCACGTAGCCGAACTTGTCACAGGCGAACATCGTGCCGAGGCGGCCGAAGGCGCAGATCGTCTCGTCGGAGACGAGCAGCACGTCGTACTGGTCGCAGATCTCGCGGACGCGCTGGAAGTAGCCGGGCGGCGGCGGGAAGCAGCCGCCGGCGTTCTGCACCGGCTCCAGGAAGACGGCGGCGACGGTGTCGGCGCCCTCGAAGAGGATCTCCTGCTCGATCTGGTCGGCGGCCCAGCGGCCGAAGGCCTCGGGGTCGTCACCGTGGATCGGGGCGCGGTAGATGTTGGTGTTCGGCACCTTGTGCGCGCCGGGGACCAGCGGCTCGAAGGGGGCCTTGAGGGCCGGCAGGCCGGTGATGGACAGGGCGCCCTGCGGGGTGCCGTGGTAGGCGACCGCACGCGAGATGACCTTGTACTTGGTGGGCTTGCCCTGCAGCTTGAAGTACTGCTTGGCGAGCTTCCAGGCGGTCTCGACGGCCTCTCCGCCGCCGGTGGTGAAGAAGACCTTGTTCAGGTCGCCCGGGGCGTAGTCCGCGAGACGCTCGGCGAGCTCGACGGCCTTGGGGTGCGCGTACGACCATACGGGGAAGAACGCGAGTTCCTTGGCCTGCTTGTACGCGACCTCGGCCAGCTCCTCGCGGCCGTGCCCGGCGTTGACCACGAAGAGTCCCGCGAGACCGTCGAGGTAGCGCTTGCCCTTGTCGTCGAAGATGTAGGTGCCCTCGCCACGCACGATGGTGGGAACGGGCGAGTTCTCGTAGGACGACATGCGGGTGAAGTGCATCCACAGGTGGTCGTACGCGGTCTTGGAGAGGTCCTGGGTCACGGTTATCGGGTTCCCCACATGTAGGTCTGCTTCTTGAGCTTGAGGTAGACGAAGCTCTCGGTCGAGCGGACGCCGGGCAGAGTCCGGATGCGCCTGTTGATCACATCCAGCAGGTGGTCGTCGTCCTCGCAGACGATCTCCACCATGAGGTCGAAGGAGCCCGCGGTCATCACCACGTACTCGCATTCGGCCATGCCTGTCAGGGCTTCCGCAACCGGATCCAGGTCACCCTCGACGTTGATGCCGACCATCGCCTGCCGTCGGAATCCCACGGTGAGCGGGTCGGTGACGGCGACGATCTGCATGACGCCCTGGTCGAGCAGCTTCTGGACGCGCTGCCGTACGGCGGCTTCGGAGAGGCCGACGGCCTTGCCGATCGCCGCGTAGGGACGGCGACCGTCCTCCTGGAGCTGTTCGATGATCGCCAGGGAGACGGCGTCGATCGTCGGGGACGAACCGGTTCCGGTTCTGGAGTCTGTGCTTCGACTGGCCACGAGTTCACTCTGCACCGAGAATGTCGGTCTTGCAACCCCGGATCGATGAAATTCGTTGTGATGGAGCTCGAAACTCACGGAATCCGAAGTTGCAGGGGGGTGGGCCTGTTGAAAGCGTCAGCCGAGCGACTAGGCTGAGGTGTCTCGCCCATCGGGACGCCGCACAAGGACGTGCGAAGACAGAACGTGACAGGAGGGGTGGCAAGTGACCACCGAGCTGCGCCGGCTGCGTAACTACATCAACGGGGAGTTCCGCGACGCGGCCGACGGCCGCACCATCGACGTGGTCAACCCGGCGACCGGCGAGGTGTACGCCACCTCCCCGCTCTCCGGCCAGGCCGACGTCGACGCCGCCATGGAGGCCGCCGCGGCCGCCTTCCCCGCCTGGCGTGACAGCACGCCGTCCGAGCGCCAGAAGGTACTCCTCAAGATCGCGGACGCCTTCGAGGAGCGCGCCGAGGACCTGATCGCCGCCGAGGTCGAGAACACCGGCAAGCCGGTCGCCCTCACCGCGAGCGAGGAAATCCCGCCGATGGTGGACCAGATCCGCTTCTTCGCGGGTGCCGCCCGGCTGCTCGAAGGCCGTTCGGCCGGCGAGTACATGGAGGGCATGACCTCCATCGTCCGCCGCGAGCCCGTGGGTGTCTGTGCCCAGGTCGCGCCGTGGAACTACCCGATGATGATGGCCGTGTGGAAGTTCGCCCCGGCGCTCGCCGCGGGCAACACCGTCGTCCTCAAGCCCTCGGACACGACCCCCGCGTCGACCGTCCTGATGGCCGAGATCATCGGGCAGATCGTCCCCAAGGGCGTCTTCAACGTCGTCTGCGGCGACCGTGACACCGGCAAGGCGATGGTCGAGCACCCGACCCCCGCCATGGCCTCCATCACCGGTTCCGTCCGCGCCGGCATGCAGGTCGCCGAGTCGGCGGCCAAGGACGTCAAGCGCGTCCACCTGGAGCTGGGCGGCAAGGCTCCCGTCGTGGTCTTCGAGGACACCGACATCGAGAAGGCCGTCGAGGACATCTCCGTCGCGGGCTTCTTCAACGCCGGCCAGGACTGTACGGCCGCCACCCGCGTGCTCGTCCACTCGTCCATCCACGACGAGTTCGTCGCCGCCCTCGCCAAGGCCGCCGCCGCGACCAAGACGGGTCAGCCGGACGACGAGGACGTGCTGTACGGCCCGCTCAACAACGCCAACCAGCTGAAGCAGGTCACCGGCTTCATCGACCGCCTTCCGGCCCACGCCAAGGTCGAGGCCGGCGGCCACCGGGTCGGCGACAAGGGCTACTTCTACGCCCCGACCGTCGTCTCCGGCCTCAACCAGGACGACGAGATCGTCCAGAACGAGGTCTTCGGCCCGGTCATCACCGTCCAGTCCTTCACGGACGAGGCGCAGGCCCTGGAGTACGCGAACGGCGTCGAGTACGCCCTCGCCTCCTCCGTCTGGACCAAGGACCACGCGCGCGCGATGCGCATGTCCAAGGCGCTCGACTTCGGCTGCGTGTGGATCAACACCCACATCCCGCTGGTCGCCGAGATGCCCCACGGCGGCTACAAGAAGTCCGGCTACGGCAAGGACCTCTCCGCCTACGGCTTCGAGGACTACACGCGCATCAAGCACGTCATGACCTCCCTGGGCTAGGCACCGGGAATCCGCCGCGGCCCCGACACCCCGATCGACAGGGTGTCGGGGCCGCGGTCGTTCCGTCGACGGACCGTCCATTGTTCCGCCGTGAGGGTCCCGCGATGCTGCTCGGATGAGAGCGACAGTCAGGAACACCATGTCCCGCCGGTCCCTGCTGCGCGGGATGGGGGGCGTCGGGGCCGGCGCGCTGCTCGCCGGCTGCGGGGTCCCCGCCGCGTACGTCGACGAGGGCGACCGGGCCGGCCGTGACCTCTCCGCCCGGGACCGGACGCTCGACTTCGCCAACTGGCCGCTCTACATCGACACCGACGACGACGACGCCAGGAAGCGCCCCACCCTCGACGCCTTCCGGAAGCGCACCGGGATCTCCGTCCGGTACACCGAGGAGATCAACGACAACGACGAGTTCTTCGGCAAGATCAGCCCGTCCCTGATGAACCACCAGGAGACCGGCCGCGACCTCGTCGTCGTCAGCGACTGGATGGCCGCCCGCTTCGTCCGCCTCGGCTGGGTCCAGGAGATGGACCGCGCCGCCCAGCCGCACGTCGCCGAGCACCTCAACCCGCAGCTGAGGTCCCCCGCCTTCGACCCGGGCCGGCTGCACAGCGTTCCCTGGCAGTCCGGGATCACCGGCATCGCGTACAACCGCAGGAAGCTCGGCCGGGAACTGCGCTCCACCAAGGAGCTGTGGGCCGACGACCTGCGCGGCAGGGTCACGCTGCTCTCCGGGCTCGACGAGTCCTTCGCCCTGCTCATGATGGGCAACGGCGTCGATGTCACCCGGTGGACCGGCGACGACTTCCACGCCCTCTGCGAGCAGGTGGAGGGCCTCGTGAAGAGCCGTCACATCCGCCGCTTCACCGGCAACGACTACATCAAGGACCTGTCCACCGGCGATGTGCTGGCCTGTCAGGCGTACTCCGGCGACGTCATCCAGCTCCAGGCCGACAACCCGGACATCGAGTTCGTCGTGCCCGAGGAGGGTGCCGAACTCTGGGCGGAATCGCTCATGATCCCCAACCTCGCCCACCACAAGAGCAACGCCGAGAAGCTCGTCGACTACTACTACGAGCCCGAGGTCGCCGCCGAGCTCGCCGCCTGGGTCAACTACGTCTGCCCGGTGCCGGCGGCCCAGCAGGTCCTCGCGGACTCCGGCGACGAGGAGCTCGTGGCCCTCGCCGAGGACCCGCTGATCTTCCCGGACGCGGACATGCGCGGACGGCTCGCGATCGCCCGGGACATCACCGCGCGGGAGCGGCAGGACTTCACGAAGAGGTGGAACGCGATCGTCGGTCTCTGAGTCGATCCGGAGGTGACCGCATCACGCGCGAACTCGCCGGCCGGCGACACCGGTACCCAGTTTCTGAACGCGTTCAAGATGGGCGTACGCTGGCCCCATGAGCGACACGAACGGGCCGAGAGCCCTTCTCAAGCGCATCCGCGTCTGGCTGATCGTCTTCGTCGTCTGCCTGGTCCTGAGCGGGGTCACCGCCTTCCCGCTCGTCACCGAACTCCGGCTGCTCGACTCCTCGCTGGAGGGGTGGGCGGCGCCCGTGGCCGAGCTCCTCCCCGGGCTCGCCGAGTGGATCGACCGGGTGCGCGGCGGACTCGAGACCGCCGACGCGCAGTCCCCGTACCTGCTCTACGGCACCGACTGGCTGGCCTTCGCCCATCTCGTCATCGCGGTCGCCTTCTACGGTGTCCACCGCGACCCCGTCCGCAACATCTGGGTCGTGGAGTTCGGCATGATCGCCTGCGCCGGCGTCATCCCGCTCGCCCTGATCTGCGGACCCCTCCGGGGCATCCCCTTCTGGTGGTCGGTCATCGACATGTCCTTCGGGGTGGTCGGGATCCTGCCGCTGCTCCACGTACGCCGGCTGATCAAGCGGCTGGAGGCCGCCACGGCACCGGAGAACGTGCCGGCCGTCCAGGTCGCCTAGGTACGGGCCGGCCGTCCCGCACGTCCAGGCCGCCTAGTACGTGTCGGCCGTCCGGTCCGGGAGGCCGTACGCGGCCACCATGAGCTTCAGCGCGGTCGGGTTCATGTCCTGGCCCTTCGCGTCGGTGGAGTTGACGCTGTAGACGAGGGTGCGCGCACCGTCGCGGGTGGAGGCTATGGCCGCGTTGTACCCCCAGCGGCCGCCGGTCTTGCCCCAGACCTCGCGGCCGCCCAGCCTCTTCATCGACAGGCCCGCGGCGTACGCGGCCGGGTCGCCGGACTTCAGGTCCGCGACCTTCGGCAGGGTGAACATCTCCTCCAGGAGCGGCCCGCGCACCACCCGGCCCGCGAACAGCGCCCGGGTGAACCGCTCCAGGTCGGCCGTGGTCGAGACGAGGTCACCTGCCGCCCAGCCGTCCGTCGCCCGCCACACCGAGACGTCCCGCAGGCCGGTCGTCCCGTCGTCGAGCCGCATGGTCTGGTAGCCGTGGTTGTACGGGCCGACCAGCTCGGCCGCGTCTCCCGGGAGATACGTGTCCCGCAGGCCCAGCGGGCGCAGGATCCGCCGCTCCACCTGGTGCTCGTAGGTGTCGCCCGTCACCCGCTCCACGATCAGACCGGCGATCGTGTAACCGATGTTGAGGTAGTGCTGCTTCGTGCCGGGCCGGAACTCGCGCGGCTTCGCCGTCGCCGAGCGGACCATGGTCTCCGGGCTGTGGACGTCGAAGCGGTGCGCGTACCACTCCTCCACCGTGTCGCCGACGGCGAGGTCGGAGGCCGGGATGCCGTGAGTGTGGTTCAGGAGCTGACGGACGGTCACCGTGGCGTACCGGCCGGGGATCAGCTCCGGCAGATACGAGCGGGCCGTGCGGTCCAGATCGATCCTGCGCTCGGCCGCCAGCTGGAGGACGGTCGCCGCCGTGAAGACCTTCGTCACCGATCCGGCCCGGAAGCGGGCGGCCGGGTCCGCAGGGGCGCCGGTCGTCAGGTCGTGGACACCCGAACTGCCCGACCAGGAACCCTCGGTGCCGCCGACCCGGACGAGCGCGGCCGTGGCGTCGGCCCGGGGGAGCCCGGCGATCACCGCGCTCAGGTCCGGGCTCGCCGGCCGTGCGGTCGCGGCGGCCGCCGGGGGCGTCGCGAAGGCGGGAGTCAGGGCGGGGCCCGCCGCGACCCCCAGAACCAGGGCCGCGGCGAGCAGCGTGCGGGTGGGCTTCCTCATGGTCAACTCCGGTGGTGTGAGCCGTTGTTCTCGATGGCTCCATCCTGCTGACCGGCGACGATCGGCGGATCGCCCGCACCGGCGGTCTTCCGCCGGTCAGTTCCTCGCCGACGCGGGGGAGGAGCCCCGCCCCTCGGCTCCCCCGGGCGGGGGAGAGCCGGCCGCGACCAGTCCCGTCTCGTACGCGCAGATCACCGCCTGGATCCGGTCGCGCAGGCCCAGTTTGGCGAGCACGTTCCCCACATGGGTCTTCACCGTGTGGTCGCTGACCACGAGCTCCGTCGCGATCTCCGCGTTGGACAGACCGCGCGCGAGCAGCAGCAGGGTCTCCCGCTCCCGGCCGGTCAGTACGTCGAGCCGGGGGTCGGGGGCCGTCCTGCGGGGGCCTCCCGCGGTGTACTGCTCCACCAGCCGGCGGGCCACGGACGGGGCGAGCAGCGAGTCGCCCGCCGCCACCACGCGTACCGCGTGCACCAGATCGTCCCGTCGCACGTCCTTGAGGAGGAACGCGCTCGCGCCCGCGTGCAGCGCCTCGTACACATAGGCGTCGGTGTCGAAGGTCGTCAGGATCACCGTCCGGCAGCCGGACTCCGCGCCGATCACCCGGCAGGCCTCGATGCCGTCGGTCCCGGGCATCCGGATGTCGAGCAGCGCCACGTCGGGGGAGTGCCGGCGCACTGCCTCGATCGCCTGCGCCCCGTCCCCGGCCTCCGCCACCACCTCGATGTCCGGCTGTGCGTCCAGGATCATCGCGAAGCCGCTGCGGACCAGTTCCTGGTCGTCCGCGACCACCACTCGGATCGTCGTCATCTCCCCACCTCCGCCGTGGAGGGTACGGGGAGCAGGACCCGCACCTCGAACCCCCGGCCGTCCGGCCCCGGTCCGGCCGTCGCCGTCCCGCCGTGGGCGGCGGCCCGCTCCCGGATGCCCATGAGACCGTGGCCGCCGGACGCGCGTGCGGCCGTCCCCGTCCCCGCCCCCGGCCCGGGGCCGCGTCCGTCGTCCGTCACCGTGATCCGCAGGACGCCGTCCGCGTGGACGAGCCGGACGTCGGCCGCGCGGGCGTCCGCGTGCTTGACGACGTTCGTCAATGCCTCCTGAACGATCCGGTAGACGCCGGCGCCGGTCGCCGTGGGCAGCGCCCGTACCCCGCCCTCCGTCGTGAACGCCACCTTCAGACCGCTGGCGTTCACCCGGCGCACCAGTTCGGGGAGTTCGGAGAGATCCGGCTGCGGCTCGCGGGGCGCCGCACCCTCCGACCCCTCCCGCAGCAGCCCCAGCATCTGCCGCAACTGGGTCATCGCCTCGCGGCCCGTCTCCGAGATCGCCTCGAACGCGGCCTCGGCGCGCTCCGGCGCCGCCCGTACCGCCACCGGACCCGCCTCCGCCTGTACGACCATCAGGCTCACCGCGTGCGACAGGATGTCGTGCATCTCCCGCGCGATCCTGGCCCGTTCGCGGGCGGCCGCCCGCTCGGCCTCCACGAGGTGCGCGCGCTGCCGTGCGTCCTGGAGGCGCCCGAAGACATAGGCGGCGGCGAACACGAAGAGGGAGAAGGTCAGTTCGCGGGCCGACTGGGTGTTGAGCCAGACGGAGGCAGGCACCGCGACGACCAGGAGCCCCGCGGTCGCCAGCCGTTTCCACGGAGGCGAGACCAGCGCGATGGTGTAGACGATGACGAGCCCGGTGTACGGCAGCGGCTGCCCCGGTCCCTCCACCGCCAGTCTGTACAGCGCGCTCGTCGCCAGGATCGCCAGGAGCACGGCGAGCGGCGCGCGCCGCCGCCAGACCAGCGGGAGCACCGTGAGCGTGGTCAGTCCGTACGCGGGCCAGGTCGCCGGTTCGATCTCGGGCGGGCGGGGCACCACGAACGGCATCGTCATCGCCGCCTGTACGAGCAGCGCGATCCCGAGGTCCACGGCCCACGGGTTCGCCGCGCCCCAGGTCCGTGTCCGCTCCCACCGGGCGCGTATCTTCCCCCGTACGTCCATTACGGCTTGTGGCCCACCGCGCCGAACTGCGCCACCACGTGGGTGTCCTCGGTGGCGGACCGCCAGCGGGAGCAGGAGACGACGCCCGGCTCCAGGAGGTCGAGACCCTCGAAGAAGGAGGTGAACTCGGCCCGGCTGCGGGCGGTGATCGGCGGGGTCGCGTTCTCGTTCCAGAAGGCCATCGCGGCCTTGTTGCCCTCGCCGCCGAGCTCCGGCTCCAGGGTGGGGTGGGTCAGCACCAGGAAGCTGCCGGAGGGGACGGCGTCCATCAGGGTCCGCACGATGCTCCGGGCCTCGTCGGTGTCCAGGACGAAGTTGAGGATGCCGAGCATCATCACCGCCACCGGCCGGGAGAGGTCGAGCGTCGCGCCGGCCGCCGCCAGGATCTTCTCCGGGTCGTGCGCGTCGGCGTCCACGTACTCGGTGATCCCCTCCGGCGCGCTGGTCAGGAGCGCGCGGGCGTGGGTGAGGACGATGGGGTCGTTGTCGACGTAGACGATCCGGGCGTCGGGCGCGGACCGCTGGGCCACCTCGTGGGTGTTGTCGGCGGTCGGCAGCCCCGTACCGATGTCCAGGAACTGGCGGACGCCCCGCTCGGCGGCCAGGTGGGTCACGGCGCGGCCGAGGAACGCCCGGTCGGCACGCGCGACTTCGCCGATGCTCGGGTAGAAGCCGGTGACCTGGTCGCCGACCGCCCGGTCCACCGGGTAGTTGTCCTTGCCGCCCAGCCAGTAGTTCCACACCCGGGCGTTGTGGGCGATGTCGGTCCGGATCCGGTCGTTCATGGGCGAGCCTTTCGCAGGACGGCGGCGAGTGCGTCGACCCTGTTCGTGGTGACCGAGTCGACCCCGTTCTTGATCAGCTTACGCATGGTGCGGGAGGTGTCCGCGGTCCAGGCCGAGACGAGCATCCCGTCCCGGTGCACCCGCTCGGTCAGCCCCCGACTCACCAGCCCGAAGCGGTAGTTGAGCCATCGGGGGCGCACCACGTCGAGCAGTACCGGTCGGGGCGGGGCGAGCGAGGTCCAGGTCAGGGCGATCTCGGCGTGCGGGTCGGCGGCGCGGACCTGGAGCATGGCGACCGCCCCGGCGCAGTAGTACACCCGCTCCCCGGCGCCGCACTCGCGGACGGTACGGACGATCGCGCGGACCGAGTTCTCGTCGCCGCCCGGCAGATCCAGCATCAGCCGGTGCTCCCCGGCGGTGAGCAGCGCCTCGCGCAGGGTCGGGACGCCTCCGTACGTCAGCTCGCCGACCTGCTCGTGGGAGAGCGCGGAGAGGGGCCGATCGTGGCCCCAGAGGCGTTTCAGGGTGTCGTCGTGGAGGAGGACGGGCACCCCGTCCTTCGTCAGCCGGACGTCGACCTCGACGGCGTCCGCCCCCCGCTCGATCGCCGAGGCGATCGAGCGGAGTGTGTTCTCGCGGACGCGGTACGGGTCGCCGCGATGGGCCACGACGGTGACGGGGGCCGTGCCGTCGGCGGCTTCCGCGAAGCCGTGCGCGGCGGCTTCGGCGGCTGTCCCGGCGGCGGTTCCGGCGGCGGATTCGGCGCCGGCGAGGGGGTCCATGGCGGAGTCGGAGTCCATGTCCCCATTCTCGCCGTCGTCAGCGGGCGAGCCAGTTGTCGGTGTACGTGTCGATCTCGGCGGCGATCCGGGACTTGCCGGCCGCGTCGAGGAAGGAGGCCTCCACGGCGTTCTTGGCGAGGGCGGCGACACCGCGCTCGTCGAGGTCGAGGAGCCGGGCGGCGACCGCGTACTCGTTGTTGAGGTCCGTGCCGAACATCGGCGGGTCGTCGCTGTTGATCGTGACGAGGACCTCGGCGTCCACCATCTGCCGGAGCGGGTGCTCGTCCAGGGTGGCGACGGCGCGGGTGGCGATGTTGGAGGTCGGGCAGACCTCCAGGGCGATGCGGTGCTCCGCCAGGTGGGCGAGGAGCGCCGGGTCCTGGACCGAACTGGTGCCGTGGCCGATGCGCTCGGCGCCCAGGTCGTTGATCGCGTCCCAGATCGTCTGCGGTCCGGTCGTCTCGCCCGCGTGCGGGACGGAGCGCAGACCGGCCGCGCGCGCCCGGTCGAAGAACGGCTTGAACTGGGGACGCGGCACGCCGATCTCCGGGCCGCCGAGGCCGAAGGAGACCAGGCCGTCGGGGCGCAGCCCGTCGGTGGTGGCGAGGCGGGCGGTCTCCTCCGCGGAGACGAGTCCGGCCTCGCCCGGGATGTCGAAGCACCAGCGCAGGATGGTGCCGAACTCGGCCTCGGCCGACTTGCGGGCGTCCTCGATCGCCGCCATGAAGGCGCGCTCGTCGATGCCGCGGCGGGTCGAGGAGTAGGGAGTGATGGTCAGCTCGGCGTACCGGATGTTCTGCCGGGCCATGTCACGGGCGACCTCGAAGGTCAGCAGCCGGACGTCCTCGGGGGTGCGGACCAGGTCGACGACCGACAGGTAGACGTCGATGAAGTGCGCGAAGTCCGTGAACGAGAAGTAGTCGGTCAGCGCCTCCGGGTCCGTGGGGACCTTGGAGTCGGGGTGCCGGGCCGCGAGCTCGGCGACGATCCGGGGCGAGGCGGAGCCGACGTGGTGGACGTGCAGTTCGGCCTTGGGGAGGCCGGCGATGAAGGGATGGAGATCGGTCATCGGATCATCGTAGGCCGGAAGGATCCCCCTCAGGGGGGAGGCCGTAGCATGGCGGGACCATGATGGGGGAGGCCCATGTCTGACAATCGAGACCAGTCGCGGGACGGGTACGACCCGACGGACCCGTGGGCTCCGCCGAACCGCGACGGGGTGGAACTGAGCAAGCCGGTGACGCCGTCGCCCTCGCCGGTGCACGACCAGCAGACCGTCACGTCCGTGCCGCTCGCCGAGCCCGGCGGCGCGGTGCCGCCGCCACCGGTCGCCCCCGGCGGCCCGGCGGCCACGCCCGGAGCGTACGGCTACCCCGCGGCCGCGGCCCCGTCGGCTTCCGGGTACGGCTACCCGACGGCCGCGACCCCGCAGCCGACGGCCTCCGGGTACGGCTACCCCGGCTACCCGTCGTACGGCGGCGGCTACACCGGCCAGCCCGGCCAGACCGGCTATCCGCAGTCCCCGTCCAACGGCATGGGGACGGCCTCGATGGTGCTCGGCATCATCGCGGTGGCGGGCTTCTGTCTGTACGGCCTGGGGGTCGTCCTCGGCGTCCTGGCGCTGATCTTCGGCATCATCGGCGTGAAGAAGGCGGGCCGGGGCGAGGCGACCAACCGGGGCATGGCCGTCGCGGGCATCGTCCTCGGCTCGATCGGCACCCTGGTGAGCGCCGTCTTCCTGGGCTTCGTCATCTGGGCGATCTCCCAGGACAGCAGCTCCTTCGACGACTCCGGCTACGACGAGGACCCGTTCGCGTCGAGCCTGGTGGTCGAGAGCGGCCGCTGAGCGACACGAGGGCGGCCGCGCACGGGTGGTGACCCGTGGGCCGCGGCCCGTACGAAGGGCCCCGCACCTCTTCAGGTGCGGGGCCCTTCGTGCGGGCCTGCGTAGGGGCCCTGAGCTCGGCGACCCGGGGGCCGGCCCTGCGTGGTGACCCTGTGTGCCGGCCCCGGGTGCCGCTCACTCGCCCCGCAGCAGCCGCTCCCTGGCCTCCATCAGGGCGAAGCCCAGGAGGTTGGCGCCGCGCCAGCGGGCGGGGTCGTGGGCGCGCGGGTCGTCGGCCGCCAGGCCGATCCCCCAGACCCGGTCCAGCGGGCTGGCCTCCACCAGGACGCGGGTGCCGGTGCCCAGGAGATAGCCGCGCAGGGCCTCGTCCGAGGAGAACTTGTGGACGCTGCCCTCGACGACGATCGCGAAGCGCTCCCGGGCCCACACCGTCTCGTCGAAGTTCCGCACCAGCCGGCCGGCCTTCTTGGCCTCGGCCGGTGTACGGGCGGTCAGCGCCGCCCGCTCGGCCTCCGCGTCCCCGAAGAGGCGGGCCTTGGCCGCCATCATCCAGTGCTCCGCCGTCGCGTACGACACGCCGTCGACCACGAACGGGGCCGGCCACCACTGGCTGAGACAGCTCGCCGAGAGACGCCCGTCCGGGTGCGGTCGATGCCCCCAGAAGTGCAGCCACTTCACCGTGTCACCCCTGTTGACCTGCTGTGTCAGGGCCTCGATCTCGCTCATGCATGCGAGTGTGGCATCCGCCACGGACACTCCGTACGGAGATTTTCCGGGCGCCTCGACACATGGTCGACCGATTCCGTCGCGTAACCAAAAGGCAACAACGGAATCACTTGTTGGCCCACTGTCGTCATGTCAGGATCGGCACTCAAATCGAGCTGGAACAACGGAGAGCGTCATGGGCAACCGCTTCCAGGTGACGGACCGCTTCGCGGACGGCGCACAGTACATCGGCGGGCGGCTCCGCGCCGGAACCTCCGGCCAGGAACACAGCGTGATCGACCCGGCGACCGGAAAGAGCGTGTACACCTACACGCTCGCCTCCACCGCCGACGTCGACGAGGCCGTCGCCGCCGCCAAGGCCGCCTTCCCCGGCTGGTCGGGCGCCACCCCGGGCGAGCGCTCCGACGCCCTCCACCGCTTCGCCGGTGTCCTGGCCGAGTGGGCGGAGGACTTCGCGCGCGTCGAGTCCCTCCAGTGCGGCAAGCCGCTCAAGCTCACCACCGAGTTCGACGTACCGGGCACCGTCGACAACGCCGCCTTCTTCGCGGGCGCGGCCCGTCACCTCCAGGGCCAGTCGGCCGGCGAGTACAGCGGCGACCACACCTCGTACGTCCGGCGCGAGCCGATCGGCGTCGTCGGCTCCATCGCCCCCTGGAACTACCCGCTCCAGATGGCCGCCTGGAAGATCCTCCCGGCCGTCGCCGCCGGCAACACGATCGTCCTCAAGCCCGCCGAGCTCACCCCGCTGACCTCCCTGATGTTCGCGCAGGCGGCGAAGGAGGCCGGCATCCCCGACGGTGTCGTCAACATCGTCAACGGCGCCGGGAAGACCGTCGGCGAACACCTCGTCGGTCACCCCGACGTCGTCATGACCTCCTTCACCGGCTCCACCCCCGTCGGCAAGCGGGTCGCCGAGATCGCCACCGCCACCGTGAAGCGCCTCCACCTCGAACTCGGCGGCAAGGCACCCTTCGTCGTCTTCGACGACGCCGACCTGGAGGCCGCCGCCCACGGCGCCGTCGCCGCCTCCCTCATCAACAGCGGCCAGGACTGCACCGCGGCCACCCGCGCCTACATCCAGCGCCCGCTCTTCGACGCCTTCGTCGCGCGCGTCGCCGAGCTGATGGAGACCGTCCGGCTCGGCGACCCCTTCGCGCCGACCACCGACCTCGGCCCGCTGATCAGCCACGCCCAGCGCGACCGGGTCGCCGGTTTCGTCGACCGGGCCCGCGGCTACGCCACCGTCGTCACCGGCGGCGAAGCCCCTGGCGGAGAGCTCGCGGACGGTGCGTACTATCGTCCGACCCTGATCACCGGCGCCGCCCAGGACAGCGAGGTCGTGCAGTCGGAGATCTTCGGCCCGGTGCTGGTGGCCCTGCCCTTCGACAGCGACGACGAGGGCATCCGGCTCGCCAACGACACCCCGTACGGCCTGGCCGCCTCGGCCTGGAGCCGGGACGTCTACCGGGCCAACCGCGCCACCCGCGAGATCAAGGCCGGCTGCGTCTGGGTCAACGACCACATCCCGATCATCAGCGAGATGCCCCACGGCGGCACCAAGGCCTCGGGCTACGGGAAGGACATGTCGGCCTACTCCTTCGAGGAGTACACGCAGGTCAAGCACGTGATGTACGACAACACCGCGGTCGCCGCGAAGGACTGGCACCGCACGATCTTCGGGGACCGATAGTCACTCGCCGCCGGACCGGGCGGCGCAACCATCCCGAAAGGGCACAGCGCATGGAGCAGTACGAGCCCGACAGCCTCTCCGCCGCGCAGACGGCGGCGATACGTCGCAGCCTGACGAGCGGCCGGGGCGCCCTCACCCGCCGTTCGATGCTGCGCGCGGGCGGCGTGGGCGCGCTCACCGTCGGAGGCCTCGCGTCCCTGAGCGCCTGCGGCATCCCGCCGGCCAAGCGGGAGGGCCAGGGGCCCGCCTCCACGGACGTCTCGGCCAAGGAGAAGAGCCTCTCCTTCTCCAACTGGACCGAGTACATGGACGTCAGCGAGGACGAGAAGTCCCGCCCGACCCTGGAGGCGTTCACCAGGCGCACCGGGATCAAGGTCAAGTACACCGAGGACATCAACGACAACGTCGAGTTCTTCGGCAAGGTCAAGCCGCAGCTCGCGGCCGGCCAGGACACCGGTCGTGACCTGATATGCGTCACCGACTGGCTCGCCGCCCGCATCATCCGGCTCGGCTGGGCGCAGAAGCTCGACGCCTCGAACCTCCCCCACGCGTACGCGAACCTCTCCGCCCAGTTCCGCAGCCCCGACTGGGACCCGGGCCGCGCCTACTCGTACCCGTGGACGGGCATATCCACCGTCATCGCGTACAACATCAAGGCGACCGGCGGGAAGAAGGTCGACTCGGTCACCCAGCTCCTGGACGACCCCTCGCTCAAGGGCCGGGTCGGCTTCCTCACCGAGATGCGCGACTCCGTCGGCATGACCCTGCTCGACATGGGCAAGGACCCGGGGAAGTTCACCGACGCCGACTACGACGCGGCGATCGGACGCCTCCAGAAGGGCGTCGACAAGAAGCAGATCCGCCGCTTCACCGGCAACGACTACACCTCCGACCTGGACAAGGGCGACATCGCCGCCTGCCTCGCCTGGGCCGGCGACATCATCCAGCTCCAGGCGGACAACCCGGACATCAGGTTCTCCATCCCGTCCGCCGGCTACATCACCTCCAGCGACAACCTGCTCGTTCCCGCCCAGGCCCGGCACAAGACGAACGCCGAGCGGCTGATCGACCACTACTACGAGCTTCCCGTCGCCGCCCAGCTCGCCGCGTACATCAACTACGTCTGTCCCGTCGACGGGGTGAAGGACGAGCTCGCCAAGATCGACCCCGAGCTCGCGAACAACACGCTGATCCTCCCGGACAAGGCCATGGCCAAGAAGTCGCGCGCCTTCCGCTCGCTCACCAGCGCGGAGGAGACGGCGTACGAGGAGAAGTTCGCCAAGCTCATCGGCGCCTGAGGCCCACGTCGTCCACCTCTCTCACTCCCCCGGGACCACAACCCATGACTGACAAGACCGCTCACACCGGAAAGAACCCTGGCGGAGGCGACGTCCGTCTCACCGGGATCAGCAAGTCCTACGGATCCTTCACCGCCGTCCACCCGCTGGACCTGACCGTCCCGCAGGGCTCCTTCTTCGCCCTCCTCGGCGCCTCCGGCTGCGGCAAGACCACCACCCTGCGGATGATCGCGGGCCTGGAGGACCCCAGCACCGGCACCGTCTTCCTCGGCGACAAGGACGTCACCGACCTCCCGCCGTACAAGCGGCCGGTCAACACCGTCTTCCAGTCCTACGCGCTCTTCCCGCACATGGACATCACCGAGAACATCGCCTTCGGCCTGCGCCGCCGCGGCATCAAGTCGGTGAAGAAGCAGGTCGACGACATGCTGGAGCTCGTCCAGCTCGGCGACAAGGCCCGGCACAAGCCGCACCAGCTCTCCGGCGGCCAGCAGCAGCGCGTCGCCGTGGCCCGCGCCCTCATCAACCACCCGCAGGTGCTGCTCCTCGACGAGCCGCTCGGCGCCCTCGACCTCAAGCTGCGCCGCCAGATGCAGCTGGAGCTCAAGCGGATCCAGACCGAGGTCGGCATCACCTTCGTGCACGTCACCCACGACCAGGAGGAGGCCATGACGATGGCCGACCAGGTCGCGGTGATGAACGGCGGCCGGGTCGAGCAGCTCGGCGCCCCCGCCGACCTGTACGAGAACCCGCAGACCACGTTCGTCGCCAACTTCCTCGGCACCTCCAACCTCATCGAGGCCGAGGTCCTGGAGACGGGCTCCGGAGGCTCGGACGTCCTGGTCACCGCGGGCGGCGGAAAGCTCCGCGTACCCGGCGACCGCTGTACCTCCGCCGTCCGCCAGGGCGGAAAGGTACTCGTGGGCGTCCGCCCCGAGAAGATCTCGCTGACGCACAAGGACGACGCGGGCTCGATAGCCGACGGCCGCAACCGGGTCACCGGCCGGATCGCCGACTCCTCGTTCATCGGTGTCTCCACCCAGTACGTGGTGAACAGCCCGGCCGGGGCCGAACTCCAGGTGTACGAGCAGAACATCGAGCGCGACACCCGGCTGGTCCCCGGCGCCGAGGTGGTCCTGCACTGGAACCCGGCGCACACCTTCGGGCTCGACGCAGCCCAGGACATCGACGCGGGCGTGGAGACGGTGGAGGACGCCGGATGAGCGCCCCGACCCTCACGAAGGAGGAGGCGGCACCGGTCGAGGAACCGGTGCTGCGCAAGCCCTCCACCCGCAAGCGGCTCGTCCCCTACTGGCTGCTGCTGCCCGGCATCATCTGGCTGCTGGTCTTCTTCGCGCTGCCGCTGGTCTACCAGGCCTCGACCTCGGTGCAGACCGGCTCCCTCGAAGCGGGCTTCCAGGTCACCTGGCACTTCCAGACCTACTGGGACGCCTTCCTCGAGTACTGGCCGCAGTTCGTCCGCTCCCTGCTCTACGCCGGGACCGCGACCCTGCTCTGCCTGCTGCTCGGCTACCCGCTCGCCTATCTGATCGCCTTCAAGGCCGGCCGCTGGCGCAACCTGCTCCTCGTCCTCGTCATCGCGCCCTTCTTCACCAGCTTCCTCATCCGGACGCTGGCGTGGAAGACGATCCTCGCGGACGACAGCCTCGTCGTCGACGCGCTGAACGCGCTGCACGTCCTCGACGTGACCAGCTGGATCGGCTGGACCGAGGGCGACCGCGTCCTCGCCACCCCGATGGCGGTCGTCTGCGGTCTCACGTACAACTTCCTGCCCTTCATGATCCTGCCCCTCTACACCTCCCTGGAGAGGATCGACGGCCGGCTCCACGAGGCCGCGCAGGACCTGTACGCCTCCCCGGCGACCACCTTCCGCAAGGTGACCTTCCCGCTGTCGATGCCCGGCGTCGTCTCCGGCACCCTGCTCACCTTCATCCCGGCGAGCGGCGACTACGTCAACGCCGAACTGCTCGGCTCCACCGACACCAAGATGGTCGGCAACGTCATCCAGTCGCAGTTCCTGCGCGTCCTCGACTACCCGACGGCGGCCGCGCTCTCCTTCATCCTCATGGCGATCGTCCTTGCCATGGTCACCGTCTACATCCGCCGTGCCGGAACGGAGGACCTGGTCTGATGCGCTGGATACGACGCAACCTCGTCGTCATCGCGGGCCTGCTGACGCTCGCGTACATGATCCTGCCGAACCTCGTCGTCATGGCGTTCTCCTTCAACAAGCCGAAGGGCCGCTTCAACTACTCCTGGCAGGAGTTCTCCCTCGACGCCTGGAAGGACCCCTGCGGCGTCGCCGACATGTGCGAGTCGCTCTCCCTCTCGCTCCAGCTCGCCGCCTGGGCCACCGTCGGCGCCGTCGTCCTCGGCACGATGATCGCCTTCGCGCTCGTCCGCTACCGCTTCCGGGCGCGCGGTGCGATCAACTCGCTGATCTTCCTGCCGATGGCGATGCCCGAGGTCGTCATGGCCGCCTCCCTGCTCACCCTCTTCCTCAACATGGGGATCGAGCTGGGCTTCTGGACGGTCCTGATCGCCCACATCATGTTCTGTCTGTCGTTCGTCGTGACGGCGGTCAAGGCCCGGGTCATGTCCATGGACCCGCGCCTGGAGGAGGCCGCGCGCGACCTCTACGCGGGCCCGGCGCAGACCTTCCTGCGGGTGACCCTGCCGATCGCCGCGCCCGGCATCGCCGCCGGCGCCCTGCTCGCCTTCGCGCTCTCGTTCGACGACTTCATCATCACCAACTTCAACGCGGGCTCCACCGTCACCTTCCCCATGTTCGTCTGGGGCTCGGCGCAGCGAGGAACCCCCGTTCAGATCAACGTCATCGGCACCGCGATGTTCGCCCTTGCGGTACTGGTGGTCGTAGCCGGGCAAATTATTACGAACCGGCGCAAGAAAACAGCAACAGCCTGAGCGGAAAGCAGCCCAGGCACCGAAGGAGTTGGAAACCATGGCCCCAGTCGCCATGCGTCTCGCTGCACAATCTCTCTCCGACGCCCAGCCCGTCCCCTTCTGGCTGGAAGACCCCGGCAAGCCCGGCGCCCTGCCCGCCCTCACCGGCACCGAGAAGTGCGATCTCCTCGTCGTCGGCGGCGGCTACAGCGGACTGTGGACCGCGCTCCTCGCCAAGGAGCGCGACCCCGCCCGGGATGTCGTACTGATCGAAGGCCGCGAGGTGGGCTGGGCCGCCTCGGGCCGCAACGGAGGCTTCTGCGCCGCCTCCCTCACCCACGGCTTCGGCAACGGGCTCGCCCGCTGGCCGGGCGAGCTGCCGAAGCTGGAGGAGCTCGGCGAGCGCAACCTCGACGCCATCGAGGAGGCGGTCGCCCGCTACTCCCTGGACTGCGACTTCGAGCGCACCGGCGAGATCGACGTGGCCACCGAGCCGTACCAGCTCGACGAACTCCACGAGATGTACGAGGAGATCGACCGGCTCGGTCTCGCGGACGGCCTCGAACTCCTCGACCGGGACGCGGTCCGCTCCGAGGTCGACTCGCCGACCTTCCTCGGCGGCCTCTGGGACCGGCGCGGCGTCGCCATGCTCAACCCCGCCAAGCTGGCCTGGGGCCTGAAGCGGGCCTGCCAGGACCTGGGCGTCCGGATCTTCGAGAACACCCCCGGGCTCGAACTGGTCAACGCCGGCGCCGGCGTGGGCGTACGCACCCCGTACGGCAGGGTCCTCGCCCGTCGGGTCGCGCTCGGCACCAACGTCTTCCCGTCCCTGGTCAAGCGCGTCCGGTCGTACACCGTCCCGGTCTACGACTACGCCCTGATGACCGAGCCGCTCAGCCCCGAGCAGCTGGCCTCCGTCGGCTGGCGGAACCGGCAGGGACTCGGCGACTGCGCCAACCAGTTCCACTACTTCCGGATCACCGCCGACCACCGCATCCTCTGGGGCGGCTACGACGCGATCTACCCCTTCGGCGGCAAGGTCAGCGCCGAGATGGACCACCGCCCGGAGACCTACCTCAAGCTCGCCGAGCAGTTCTTCCACTGCTTCCCGCAGCTGGAGGGGCTGCGCTTCAGCCATGCCTGGGGCGGCGCGATCGACACCTGCTCCCGCTTCTCGGCCTTCTTCGGTACGGCGTACCAGGGCAAGGTGGCGTACGCGGCCGGGTTCACCGGCCTCGGCGTCGGCGCCACCCGCTTCGGCGGGGACGTGATGCTCGACCTGCTGGCGGGGGAGCGCACCGAGCGCACCGACCTGGAGATGGTCCGCCACAAGCCGCTTCCGTTCCCGCCCGAGCCGATCGCCTGGGCCGGTATCGGCATCACCAAGTGGGCGATGGCGCGCGCCGACGAGAACGGCGGCCGCCGCAATCTGTGGCTGAAGGCGATGGACCGGATGGGGCTCGGCTTCGACAGCTGAGACCCCGCAGGCCCGGGATGCGACCCACCAGGCCCATGATGTGACCTACATCACAACCGATCGGTAGTTGAAACCGCGTAAGAGCGGCCGCCCGAATCGCTCTCTCCGTACGGACACCGTGTCCACACGGAAGGAGACCGTTGCGATGACTGGTACGGGGGCCTCGGGCGCCAAGAGCGCGGTGGAGTGGCTGGTTTCGGTCGCACCCGATCCCGACGCCTGCCGGTGGGAGTGGGAGCGCAACCCGCACGGGGTCGCGCTGCTGCCGGCCGGCAGGCGCTGGGACGTCCTGATCCTGCCGGCGGAGCTCGGCTACCCCACGCTCGACGTGCTGACCCGCCTGGTGGACCGGCCGGGCCCGGTCCTCGCCGACTTCGGCGACGCCCGGACGGGCTTCTTCGTCCCGCCGGGCACCGCGACCCGCTGGCTCGGCACCGGGGTGCGCGGCGCGGGCGCCGGGACCTGGATCGTCGTCCCGTACCCGGGCCGGGCGACCGGCGGGGTGCGCTGGCTGGTGGCGCCGGACGGCGTGGGCACCCTCACGGACGCGGCACTCCTGGAGATGGCGATGCACGAGGCGGCGGGACGTATCGGCCGGGCGGGAGGGGGGTCCTAGGGGGTGTCCGGAAAGTCCCGCGTGGCTCGCGACGCCTGGCGCGACTTTCCGGACGCCCCCTAGGGAGGCGTGGTCCGTACGGTGGGCGGACCGGTCCGTCCGCCGTGCGGACGTCATGGGCAGAGGTCTTGACCACTCGATTGGTCTGGACCATGCTGTGGCGCGCTCCCACCTCGATTCCCCCACCCCCGGAGGCAGTTGTGGACCGCGCCAGACCTCTCACCCTGCTCCTCGCGGGCGTCCTAGCCGCCGGAGGGCTCGCCGCGCTCGGCCCCGCGGCCCAGGCCGCCGACGCCGAACTCGCCCGCAACGGCGGCTTCGAGGCCGGCCTCGACGGCTGGACCTGCTCGGCGGGCAGCGGCGCCGCCGTCTCCACGCCGGTCCGCAGCGGCACGAAGGCGCTCCAGGCGACCCCCGCCGGCAGCGACAACGCCCGCTGCTCGCAGACCGTCACCGTCAAGCCCAACTCCTCCTACACGCTGAGCGGTTGGGTCCGCGGCAGTTACGTCTACCTCGGCGCCTCCGGCACCGGCACCACCGACGTCTCCACCTGGACCGGCTCCGCCCCCGACTGGCAGCGGCTCGCCACCACCTTCACCACCGGCGCCTCGACCACCTCGGTCACGATCTACACCCACGGCTGGTACGGCACCCCCGCCTACCAGGCCGACGACCTCTCCCTCTTCGGCCCCGGCGGCGACCCGGTGCAGCTCCCGGCCGTCCCCACCGGCCTCGCGGCGGGCTCCCCGACCTCCACCTCCGTCCCGCTGACCTGGTCCGCCGTCTCCGGCGCCACCTCGTACAACGTCTACCGCGGGACCACCAAGGTCCAGACCGTCAGCGGCACCTCGGCCACCGTCACCGGACTCACCGCCTCCACCGCGTACACCTTCCAGGTCAGCGCCGTGAACAGCGCCGGCGAGTCCGCGAAGTCGGCCACCGTGAGCGCGACGACGACCAGCGGCGGCGGGGGCGGCAACCCCGGACTGCCCGCACACGCCCTCGTCGGCTACCTCCACGCCAGCTTCGCCAACGGCTCCGGCTACACCCGGATGGCCGACGTCCCCGCCTCCTGGGACGTCATCAACCTCGCCTTCGGCGAGCCGACCTCGGTGACCTCGGGCGACATCCGCTTCAGCCTCTGCCCGGCCACCGAATGCCCCAACGTCGAGTCCGTCGCCGACTTCAAGGCCGCGATCAAGGCCAAGCAGGCCGCCGGCAAGAAGGTCCTGATCTCCATCGGCGGCCAGAACGGCCAGGTCCAGCTGTCCACCACGGCCGCCCGTGACACCTTCGTCTCCTCCGTGTCGAAGATCATCGACGAGTACGGCCTCGACGGCCTCGACATCGACTTCGAGGGCCACTCGCTGTCGCTCCAGACCGGCGACAACGACTTCCGGAACCCCACGAGCCCGGTCATCGTCAACCTGATCTCCGCGGTGAAGACGCTCAAGGCCAAGTACGGCCAGAACTTCGTCCTGACGATGGCCCCGGAGACCTTCTTCGTCCAGCTCGGCTACCAGTACTACGGCTCCGGCCCCTGGGGCGGACAGGACCCGCGCGCCGGGGCCTACCTGCCGGTCATCCACGCCCTGCGCGACGACCTCACCCTGCTGCACGTCCAGGACTACAACTCGGGCTCCATCATGGGCCTGGACAACCAGTACCACTCGATGGGCGGCGCGGACTTCCACATCGCCATGACCGACATGCTCCTCACCGGCTTCCCCGTCGCCGGCAACACGGAGCGCTTCTTCCCGGCGCTCCGCGCCGACCAGGTCGCGATCGGCCTCCCGGCCTCCACCCAGGCGGGCAACGGCCACACGGCCCCCGCCGAGGTGAACAAGGCCCTGGACTGCCTGACGAAGAAGGTCAACTGCGGTTCCTACCAGACCCACGGCACCTGGCCCGCCCTGCGCGGCCTGATGACCTGGTCGATCAACTGGGACCGGTACAACCAGTGGCAGTTCTCGAACAACTTCGACGCGTACAACTGGAGCTGACCGCCAGCACCAGCAGCGCGAGGCAGAGACTGGCCAGTACGTCGAGCGGCCAGTGGTAGCCCCGGAGCACAAGTCCGGTCCCCGTCACCGCCGTCAGCACGGCGGCGACGGGGATCAGCCGGTTCGAGACCAGGAAGGCCGCGCCGAAGTAGGCGACGGCGGCCGTGGCCGTGTGGCCCGAGGGGTAGTAGCCGTGCGCCCAGGGCTCCAGCGGGCCGGGGCGGGCCGTCCACTCCTTCAGGGGGATCACCAGGATCGGTACGGCGGCCATGGCGAGGCCCGCGTACAGGGCGGCGGGACGCCGGCCCCGCCACACCGCGTAGACCAGCGCGCAGGCGAGCACCGGAAGGGCGACCGTCATGTTGCCGAGGTCGGAGGCGAGTTCGCTCAGGGGCCGGGGAACCGTGTCCACCAGGGCCCGGGACACCCGCTCGTCGAGCCTGGCCAAGGGGCCGTGGACGAGCACCTGCCAGGTCACGACGACGAGGGCGACGAGCGCCGAGAAGAGAGCCGGCCGCCCTGGAACAGGGGGGGTGGTTCCAGGGCGGCCGAGGGGATCGGGTCGCCGCGCGCCCCGGGGGGTGTGGGGCGGGCGGCCGTCCGATCGGTGAGGAGTCCCGGAGCACGAGGCTCCGGTGGTGTGCGCGACGGCACGGTGTGGGCGGGGCTGGGGAGGCTCCGCCCGGGGTGTTTCTCTCATCTGCAGAAACCGTACGTCAGAGAAGAGGGGACCGACAGCCGGAAACGCATCCCGCCATCGGCCCCCCACAGAGTCTTCACACGGAGTGTCAGATCCGCGATCGGATCGGAGATCGGGTCCAGACCAGACCCCGATCAGACCTGATCAAACCCCGATCGGACTTCGACTAGATCTGGGCGAACGCGTTCTCGATGATGTCGAGGCCCTCGTTGAGCAGGTCCTCGCCCATGACCAGCGGCGGCAGGAAGCGCAGCACGTTGCCGTAGGTGCCACAGGTCAGGACCAGCACGCCCTCGGCGTGGCAGGCCTTCGCCAGCGCGGCGGCGGCCTCCGCGTACGGCTCCTTGGTCACCGGGTCCTTGACCAGCTCGATGGCGATCATGGCGCCGCGGCCGCGGATGTCGCCGATGGCGGGGAACTTCTCCTGCATGGCGGTGAGGCGGGCCTTCATGACCTCCTCGATGCGCTTGGCCTTGGCGTTGAGGTCGAGCTCCTTCATCGTCTCGATGGAGCCCAGCGCGGCGGCGCAGGCCACCGGGTTGCCGCCGTAGGTGCCGCCCAGACCGCCGCCGTGGACGGAGTCCATGATCTCGGCGCGGCCGGTGACGGCGGCGAGCGGCAGACCGCCCGCGATGCCCTTGGCGGTGGTGATGAGGTCCGGGACGACGCCCTCGTCCTCGCACGCGAACCACTGGCCGGTGCGGCAGAAGCCGGACTGGATCTCGTCGGCGACGAAGACGATGCCGTTGTCGTTGGCGAACTTCACGATCGCCGGCAGGAAGCCCTTGGCCGGCTCGATGAAGCCGCCCTCGCCGAGGACCGGCTCGATGACGATCGCGGCGACGTTGTCGGCGCCGATCTGCTTGGTGATGTTGTCGATCGCCTGGGCGGCGGCCTCGGGGCCGCAGTTCTCGGCACCGGTGGGCCAGCGGTAGCCGTAGGCCACCGGCACGCGGTAGACCTCGGGGGCGAACGGACCGAAGCCCTGCTTGTACGGCATGTTCTTCGCCGTCATGCCCATGGTGAGGTTCGTACGGCCGTGGTAGCCGTGGTCGAACACGACGACGGCCTGGCGCTTGGTGTACGAACGGGCGATCTTGACGGCGTTCTCGACGGCCTCGGCGCCGGAGTTGAACAGCGCGGACTTCTTCGCGTGGTCGCCCGGGGTCAGCTCGGCGAGCGCCTCGCAGACCTCCACGTAGCCCTCGTACGGCGTCACCATGAAACAGGTGTGGGTGAAGTCCTGGAGCTGCGCGGCTGCGCGGCGCACGACGGCCTCGGCGGAGGCGCCGACCGAGGTCACGGCGATGCCGGAACCGAAGTCGATCAGACGGTTGCCGTCGACGTCCTCGATGATGCCGCCGCCGGCCCGCTTCGTGAAGACGGGGAGCGTGGAGCCCACGCCACCGGCGACCGTGTCGAGACGGCGGGCCTGAAGCTCCTGCGACTTCGGACCGGGGATGGCGGTGACGATGCGCCGCTCCTGCGGGACAGCGTTCATGCGGGGCTCCTGAGGGGTGTTCTGGACGCACTTGCGGGTTTCCTCCGCAGGCTAGGTGCGGGGGAGGTGCGGAGGCATGCGCCGATCGGTAGTGGTGGGGGGTGTGTCGTTGTCCGCGATGGACATGACGGGTCCGGTTCCGCGCCCCCGGGGCGTCTCGCCCGCGCGTCCGGGGGTACGCGGGCACACGGGTGGGTGAAACCCCTCCGGGGCGTCCCCGGCCCACTAGATTGACGGTGGCACAGAGACGGCGACCTGGCTGGTCAGGGGGCAGGGGTTCATGGAGACCGACGGCACGTACGAGTCGCGCGACCCGTTCGGCGGAGCGGCACCACCCCCCGTACCACCGCCCGCGAAGGACTTCCCTCCGGTGCCGCGCCCGGCGGGTCCCCCCTCGCGGGGGCGTCCGCCGGTCGCCCCGGCGTCCACCGGTCCGGCCCGGCGCCCGGCCGGCGGAGCCGCTCCGGCCGCCGGTCCCGGGGCCGCAGGGCTCCCGTCCGTACCCCCCGTGCCCGCGCACACCCCGGCCCCGGCATCGACACCGGGCCCGGCCCCCGCTCCGTCGGTCCCGCCGCGGCCCGCCGACGCCCCCGGGGCGCGCCACCCCGTCGTCGAATGGCTGGACGCCCCCCGCACCGAGGCCGGTCTCGGCGTCTGGCGGTTCCGCCACGTCCCGCCGCCGCCCGCCTCACCCGCGCGCCTCGCGCCCGCCACCGTCGCCGGGATGCTGATCCCCGTGGCCGTCGGCCTGCTCATCTGGTCGGCCTACCGGCGCGGCACGCTCCCGTACATGTACGCCGTGCTCCAGACCCTCACGCCCGGCGACTGGTGGTACCACGGCACCACCGCGCCACGGGACTGGCACGGCGTCGCGGCCCACGAGGTCTTCGGCGGCGCCGTCTTCGTCGGACTCGTCTGCGCGATCGCGGCGCTCGGCGCCTGGGGCAGGATCGTCCGCCACTACCTCGGCCGCTTCCGCCCGCCCGTCCGTGCCGCACTGGCGGGCGCCGGAGCCCTGATCGCGCTGGCGTTCGTCTGGCCCGAGGCCTTCGGTCTCGGCTGGGACCCGTTGCCCGTCGCCTCGCCCGTGCTCTCCCTGGTCTCCCTCGTGGGGGGCGGCTACGACGTCCTGGAATCCCCCTTCCTCGTCTATCCGCTCTACGCGGTCGTCACCGCGCTCGTCGTCTGGCCCTTCGCCCGCGTCGGCGGATGGCCCGAGCTCTACCGCGCCCGGCGCACCCGCTCCGCCGCCGGTGCCACCGCCCCGGCCCCCGCCGCACCCGGCGTCCCTCGCTCCCAGTGGCCCGAGCTGCGGGAGGCGGGCGGACACCGCGCGGCCGAGGTGCTCGTCGGCGAACTGCTCACCGGACGGATGAACGACGTCGACTGCGCCCGCGTCCGCCGCGCCTGGCGCGACACCGACCGGGACGCCGTACGCCGCGCCGCCCTCGTCGGGAAGCTCGTCGAGCAGGGCGCCGCCACGGGCACCCACCCGTCCGGCGCCCGCGACCTGCCCCGCCGCTCCGCCACCCACGACCTGCTCGTGGACCAGGTCAGGATCGGCCGGTACGTGCCCGCGGAGCGCACCCCGCACCCGTACCACGGGGCCGGGCTCGCACTCGACCCCGGACTCCTCGGCACCTCCCTCCTGGCGGTGGGCCCCTCCGGCGCGGGCAAGACCCGCGCACTCGTCGCACCCGTCGTCGAGGCGCTCACTCTCCAGGCGCTCACCGGCACCTGCGCCGTCGTCGCCGTCGGCGCCGCCTCGGCCCCGCTCGGCGCCGACGAGGCGTACGACGTCGTCGTCCGGCTCGGCGACCCCTCCTCCCGCCACGACCTCGACCTGTACGCGGGGACCACCGACCCGGACGAGGCCGCCGCCTTCCTCGCCGAGGGACTCGTCGGCGACCTGGAGGGAGTGGAGACCCGGCGCGCCGCCACCGTCCTCGCGCAGCTCATCGGCCCGTACCGGACCGCGTACGGACACTTCCCGGCCGTCCCGGTCCTGCGCGAGCTGCTCGAAGCCCGCTCCGACACCCTCCGGGACCTGCTCGACCTGCTGCCCGCCGACGGCGCGCAGGCCATGCGACGCGAGCTGGACTCACGGATCCGCCAGGTCGGCACCGCGACCGACCTCGGCCCGGTGCTCGCCGACCGGCTCGCCGCCCTCGACCGGCCCGTCTTCGCCGAGTTCTTCGGCGGCGGCCGCGACTCCCGGGCCTTCTCCCTGGCGGCCGTCGCCCAGCACCCGATGCGGGTGCGGATCAGCCTGCCGGAGGGCGGCCACGAGGAGGCCGCGCGACTCCTGAACCGGCTGCTGCTCGCCCAGTTCCAGTCCGTCACCCGAGACCGGACCGGCCGGGGCCACCTCGCCTTCCTGGTGCTCGACGACGCGGCGAGCGCGCTCACGCCCGGGACCGTACGGGCCCTCCAGCGGCTGCGCCCGCAGAAGGCGGCCGTCGTGCTCGCCCTCCGTACCCTCGCGGAGGTGCCCGAGGCCCTGCACGGGCCGCTCCTCGCGGTGGTCGGCTGCCGGATGGCGTTCTCCGGGCTGCCCACCTGGGACGGCCGGGCCTTCGCCGAGGCGTGGGGCACCGAACGGGTGGAGACCACCGAGGTGGCCCACCACACCGTCTTCGCCGACCAGCCGATGACCCGGGCCTTCCACGCCCTGCGCAAGCTGGTGACCGGCAAGGCCGTGACCACCGAGGCCGTCACCGTGCGGGAGGTGGAGCGGCAGCGGTGGTCGGCCTCCGACCTCGCCCACGCCGTGCCGCCGGGGCACGCCGTCCTCTCCCTCACCCATGTGCGCGGAGAGCACACACCGCCCCTGCTCGTCGACCTGCACGGCTGAGCGCGCGCCCCTCACCTCCCGGCCGGCCCGGGAGGCGCGTCGGCGTCCGGCGGCCTCCGCCCGACGCGTGGGCGTCCGGCGGCTTCCACCCGGTTCGCGCGGCCGAGCGGGCGCCCACCCGCCCTGGCACAATCGGGGGCGCCGCTCGGCTGAGCGGCGCCCCCTCGCCCAAAGGTCCGACGGTCCCCAATGCCGCCCACCCTCGCCTCGCTGGTCCAGCACTCCTCCCTGAAGCTCGTCGTCCGGGCCGGTGAGGACCGCCTGGACACGCCTGTCCGCTGGGCGCACGTCAGCGAGCTCACCGACCCCGTCCCGTACATGGAGGGCGGCGAACTCCTCCTCACCACCGCGCTCACGCTCGACGCGGAGGACCTGGAGGCGATGCGCCGCTACGTGCGGCGGCTGCTCGGCGCGGGCGTCGTCGGGCTCGGCTTCGCCGTGGGCGTCAACTACGAGGAGATCCCCTCCGCCCTTCTGGAGGCCGCCCGCGAGGAGCACCTGCCGCTGCTCGAAGTGCCGCGCCGGACCCCCTTCCTCGCCATCAGCAAGGCCGTGTCCGCGGCCATCTCCGCCGACCAGTACCGCGCCGTCACCGCCGGTTTCGAGGCGCAGCGCGAGCTCACCAGGGCCGCGCTCGCCGAGGGCCCCGAGGCCGTGGTCGCCCGGCTCGCCGCGCACGTCGACGGCTGGGCCGCGCTCTACGACACCTCCGGCACGGTCGTCGCCGTCTCCCCCGACTGGGCGGCGCGCCGGGCCGCCCGGCTCACCCCCGACGTGGAGCGGCTGCGCGACCGGCCGGCCCCCGCCAGCGCCGTCGTCGGCGGTACGGACGACCGCGTCGAACTCCAGTCGCTCGGGACCGGGCGCCGGGTGCGGGGCGCCCTCGCGGTCGGCACGGGCGCACCCCTCGGGACGGCGGAGCGGTACGCCGTCCACTCGGCGATCGCCCTGCTCACCCTCACGACGGAGCGGTCCCGTTCTCTCCAGGCGGCCGAACAGCGGCTCGGCGCGGCGGTTCTGCGGATGCTGCTCGCGGGTCAGCCGGACCACGCGCGGGCGGTGGCGGGCGATGTGTACGGCGGGCTGCTCGACGCCCCCTTCCGGCTGCTCGTCGCGGAGCCCGCGGGAGGCGACACCACCGCCGAACCGGCCCTCCCGGTCCTGGCCGAGGCCCTGGAGGCGGCGGCGGCCCGTGCGGGCGAGGCGGTGCTCGCGGTCCCCGAGAGCGAGCAGCGGCTCGTGGTCCTCGCGGGGGACGGCGGCGCGGTCGTCGCCGCCTGCGAGACGTACGCGGAGCGGGAGGCGGAGGACGCGGGTCTGACCATCGGCCTCTCGGCCCCCGCCGGGCCGATCGTGGCCGCCGGGGCGTACAAGCAGGCGGAGCAGGCCCTCTCGGTGGCCCGACGGCGGGGGAAGGCACTCGTGGAGCACGAGGACCTGGCGGCGGGTTCGGTCCTGCCGCTCCTCGCCGACGACGCCGTCCGCGCCTTCGCCGACGGGATGCTCCGCGCCCTCAAGGACCACGACGCGACGGGCCGCGGCGATCTGGTCGCCTCGCTGCGGGCCTGGCTCTCCCGGCACGGCCAGTGGGACGCGGCGGCGGCCGACCTGGGCGTCCACCGGCACACCCTGCGCTACCGGATGCGGCGGGTGGAGGAGATCCTCGGCCGCTCGCTGGACGACCCGGACGTCCGGATGGAGCTGTGGCTGGCGCTGAAGGCGACGGGGGAGGGCGCGGAGTAGGCCCGCCCGGCCCTGCTAGGGGGTGTCCGGAAAGTCCCTAGCCGTCCGAGCCCCCGCCGCCGTCCGAGCCCCAGCTCCCGTTGTTCCCGTCACCGTTCGATCCGCGGCTCCGCCGCCGGTTGCTGTCGCGCAGGATGCTGCCGATCGTCAGCGTCACGGCGGCCACGGCGCGGACCCAGCGCGGACCGCCCCGCGCCGCCCACACCACGCAGACACACCCTCCGACGGCGAGCAGCAGGACGCTGGTCAAAGCGATCACGACCATGTGTTTCCCCCATGTCTCCGAGACGTCTCCCCACCCCGGCGTCTTCTTCCGTCGTGGTCCGGACATCCTGCCATTGCCTCGGAACGGGCCCCCGTGGGCCACCCAACCGCCCCGGCCTGCCCGAACTCGGGCAATTTTCTTGGTCAACCGCCCCCTGACTCCCTACTCTCCTGCTCATGACAAGCCCCGCCGTCGATCCGGCCCCCGAGGCACCCCTGGGCGCCCCCGAGGCACCCCAGCGCGCCTCCGAGCCCCGCACCCCCGCCGCCCCCATCCCCGGCGCGCCCGCCCGCCGGATCACCGGTGCCGTGTGGGCCGCGCTCGGCATCGTCTACGTCGTGTGGGGCTCCACGTACCTCGGCATCCGGATCGTCGTCGAGACGATGCCGCCGTTCCTCTCCTCCGGCGCCCGCTTCGTCACCGCAGGCCTGCTCCTCGCCGGGATCATCGCCCGGCGCCAGGGCCCCGCCGCCCTCAAGGTCACCCGCCGGCAGCTCGGCTCGGCCGTCCTCGTCGGTCTGCTCCTGATACCCGGCGGCAACGGCCTCGTCGTCCTCGCCGAGACCTCCATCCCGTCCGGCCTGGCCGCCCTGCTCATCTCCGTCGTCCCGGCCTGGGTCGTGATCCTGAAGGCCACCACCGGGCAGCGGCCGACCGCCGGCGGGGTCGCCGGTGTGCTCCTGGGTCTCGTGGGGCTCGGGGTGCTCACCCTGCCGGGGCTCAGCGGTGACGTGAAGGTCGTCGGCGTCGTCCTCGTGGTGGTCGCGACCCTGCTGTGGTCCGTCGGCTCGTTCTCCTCCGCGCGCCTCCCGATGCCCGCCAACCCGTTCACGGCCAGTGCGTACGAGATGATCGCGGGCGGACTGGCCGGTCTCGTCATCGGCCTGGTCCGGGGCGAGCAGCACGGCCTCGACCTCGGCGACGTCTCGGGCCGCTCCTGGGCTGCGCTCGCCTATCTGATCGTCTTCGGCTCCCTGATCGCCTTCACCGCGTACGCCTGGCTCCTCCAGGCCGCACCGCTCTCGCTCGTGGCGACGTACGCGTACGTGAACCCCGTCGTGGCGGTCGCGCTCGGCGCCCTCGTCCTGAACGAGGCCCTGTCCTGGCCCATCGTGCTCGGCGGCGCGATCGTCGTCGGCGGTGTCTGTCTCATCGTCTCGACCGAACGGCGTGGATGACCAACCGTCCCCCGACCGGGTCGTCGTCGCGCGCCGGAGCGGCGAGACGCGGTCCGTACGGCCCTGCTCGGCGTACGCACGCCGGTGACGGACGGCGACGCCCGCCGCCCCTTCGGCCAAAGCGGACAGCGGCTCGCCGCCACCACTCCACACCGGACAAACGCCGCTTCGGCCTCCCGGCCCTAACGTGTCACGAGAGCAATCGCTCGCTCCCCGAAACGGAAAGGGCCGGGACGCAATGACGACCACCCACGCCTTCTGGCTCGCCGGCCGCGAGGCCACCGGCGAGGCCACCTTCGACGTCACGAACTCCTTCGACGGACGTCTGGTCGGCAAGGTCAGCGTGCCCACCGAGGCCCAGGTCGAGGAGGCCGTCGCCGCCGCGCACGCCGTCGTCGACGAGTTCGCCGCGACCCCGGCGCACGTCCGCGCCGCCGCCCTCGACCACGTGTCGAAGCGGCTCGCCGAGCGCACCGAGGAGATCGCCCTGCTGATCTCCGCCGAGAACGGCAAGCCCATCAAGTGGGCCCGCGGTGAGGTCGGCCGTGCCGTCTCCGTCTTCCGTTTCGCCGCCGAGGAGGCCCGCCGCTGGAACGCCGGCGAGGCCCAGCGCCTGGACACCGAGGCCGGCGGCGCGGGCCGCCTCGCCCTCACCCGCCGTATCCCCAAGGGCGTGGTCCTCGGCATCGCGCCGTTCAACTTCCCGCTGAACCTCAGCGCCCACAAGGTCGCCCCGGCCATCGCCGTCGGCGCCCCGATCATCCTCAAGCCGGCCCCGTCGACCCCGATCTCCTCCCTGATCCTGGGCGAGATCCTGGCCGAGACCGACCTGCCGGCCGGCTCCTGGTCGATCCTGACCGTGCCCAACGACCGGATGCCCGCCCTCGTCCAGGACGAGCGCCTCCCGGTCATCTCCTTCACCGGCTCCGACAAGGTCGGCTACGCCATCCAGCAGTCGGTGCCCCACAAGCACTGCACCCTGGAGCTGGGCGGCAACGCCGCCGCCGTCGTCCTCGCCGACTGGTCCTCCGAGGAGGACCTGGACTGGGCGGCGAGCCGTATCGCCACCTTCTCCAACTACCAGGGCGGCCAGTCCTGCATCTCCGTCCAGCGCGTGATCGTCGACTCCTCCGTCCACGACCGCCTGCTGCCGAAGATCGTCGCCGCCGTCGAGGCGCAGGTCACCGGTGACCCGTCCGACGCCGCCACCGACGTCGGCCCGCTGGTCGACGAGGCCGCCGCGCAGCGCGTCGAGTCCTGGGTGGACGAGGCCGTCGCCGCCGGCGCCAAGCTCGTCGTGGGCGGCAAGCGCGAGGGCGCGACCTACGCCCCGACCGTGCTCACCGAGCTCCCGGCGGGCGTCACCCTGGCCCGTGCCGAGGTCTTCGGCCCGGTCCTGACCATCGCGAAGGTCGACGGCGAGGCCGAGGCCTTCGCCGCGGTCAACGACTCGGACTTCGGTCTCCAGGCCGGTGTCTTCACCCACGACCTGCAGACCGCGTTCCGCGCCCACCGCGCCCTCGAGGTCGGCGGCGTGATCGTCGGCGACGTCCCCTCGTACCGCGCCGACCAGATGCCGTACGGCGGCGCCAAGCGTTCCGGCGTGGGCCGCGAGGGCGTCAAGTTCGCGATGGACGACTACACCTACGAGCGTGTGCTCGTCCTGACGGGCCTCGCCCTGTAAGGCCGCGTACGCGCCGCGAGACCAGGCGGTCCGAACCCACTGTGCGGGGGCTCGGGCCGTCTTCTCGTTTACCTGGGTTGACCTGCGGAGACAGTCGAATCCAGCTTGCTTCCCGCGAGGTCGTGGGAACACGAAGGGATACTCTCCGTACATGGCGAGCGTAGTTCCGCGCACAAACAAGGCCGGGGAGATCACCAGCCACCAGGTGAAGTGGCGAGACCCCGGCGGTGCCGGCTGGCAGATCGAGCGCTTCGACGACGAGGACGCGGCGAAGGTCTTCAAGGCCGCAGTCGAGGAGTCCGGGAACAACTGGCCTCTGGGCTGGGTCAAGGGCAAGGGGTACATCGACCCGGCCACCTCGGACGATCTCCAGTACCGCTTTGAGCCCTACGCCCGGCGGTCTATCGAGAACCGCACGGCCGGCGACTACTACAAGATCCAGAAGATCCGGGCGCTTGAGATGTACCTGTTTCCGACCTTCGGAAACTGCGACGTACGGTCGGCCGAGCACTTCAGTAAGGACACTGTCAGCAGCTGGCTCAACGTGATGCGGAAGACGACGGTCTTCCGGGGCAAGAGTAAGAAGGCAAGATCATGTCGCCGGAGACGGTCCGTGGTCTGCACGGGCTGCTCTCGTCGATCCTGGAGGAAGCGGTCAAGTCCGAGCCGCCGCTGAGGGACCGCAACCCCTGCCACCTCACGCGGCTCCCGAAGGAGGACGACCACGGCCTCGAGGACGACGGTGGTGACGACCAGGCGGAGTTCCTGACGCCTGACGAGGTCGCCGGCATCGTCGAGTGCATCGCTCGCCCCATGGACCGGATGCTCGTGCGCACCGCGTACGGCACGGGGATGCGTTTCGGCGAGCTCACCGCCCTCGCCGCCCGTCACATTCGGTCCCCGCAGCCTGGGCGGCATGAAGTCCGTGTGGCCCGTGCCTGGAAGCGGAGGACCGCCAGCGACTTCTACCTGGGCCCGCCGAAGACCCGGGCCGGTCGCCGCACGATCGAGATTACGGCCGGACTCTGGCAGGAACTCCAGGACTTCGGTCTCGGCCAGTTGGAGAAGGACGCGCTGGTCTTCCATTCGGGGACCGGAACGCAGTTCAAGGCTGGAGCTTTCTCGGACCGCTGGCACCGGGCGGTCAAGAAGGCCAAGGCGCGCGGGCTGGTGCCGGAATGGAAGTTCCCGACCTTCCATGACCTGCGGCACTCACACGTCGCCGCTCTGTTGTCGGACGGGCACAGCCTCACGTACGTGCAGCGCCGGTTGGGGCACGAGTCGATCAAGACCACGTCCGACAGGTACGGGCATCTCCTCGACTCCGCGTTCAAGGCCGCCCTGGCGACGCTGGAACGGGTCATGGGCTATGCGCCCTCGTCGGATGGCGGGGCACCGGAGGCGGACGGGGGCCGTGAGGGTAGGCGGGCGGTCCACGTCGTCAACCTTGCGGAGCATCAGGTGGCGTTCTGGGAACTCACTGACGCCGAAGCCACTGCCGAGCGCTGGGCTCGCGAGCACGGCGGTTCCGTGGACATCGCCTCGATGTCTGCCGCGGCCTGGGTTGCGACGTCCTCGGCCGGCCGCGATGCGCTGGAGGTCGTCCGTGACCAGATGCCGCGTCGCGCGTGGGTGTGGGAAGTCGGGCCGGTCTTCCTCGTGGAGGAGGGTTCCGAGGTCGTCGCTGGCCCGGGCGCGGACAAAGCTCGTGGTTCCTGGCGGTGGGACTTCGAAGAGCACTACACCGAGGAGCCCGCGCAGCACACCGTGGAGAAGCCGGGGGTTCGCGTCGTGGCTCGGGCCTGGGGGAGGGACGAGGAGGCTGTCCGCGAGGCGTACGCGCTCGTTCTATCGGAGGCGCTGGGGTCGCCGAGTCCCCATCCGTACGCGAGCGGTGGCCTGGTGATGGCCGTCTGACGGTGGACGTGGCGAAGGGGGCCCTGGTTGCGGGGCCCCCTTCGTGTGTGCGCTGGGGTGGGTATGTCGGCGGTCGCCACGTCCCGGCGCACGGCTACCGGCTGCCGAGGAGGCAGAGGTCCAGCAGGGGCGGCAGGCCGAGGCAGAGTCCTTCGGCATCGTCCGGCGGTTGGGAGGCCGCGGAGTCGGGCAGGGTGTAGCTGGCGGCGTGCTGGGGGTGGTGGGGCTCGCGTTCGGCGGGCCGCTGCCGGATCCGTGCGTGGCTGCGGGGGTCGGCCCGGGGAGGTTGTCCACCTCGGCGGGCCGCTCGGTCGCTGGCCCGGGGGATGTGCTGGAGGACGGCTCGGGGGACGCGGTCTCAGCGAGCGCGATGTCCTCACTGACGGGCCGCGCCTCGTCGAGCTCCTTGGGTCGTTGGGGGGGTCCGCTGCCGGGGGGTGCGCTTGGGGCGTCGTCGTCGCTGTCGTCGTGGCTCTCGTCCTTCTTGGACGGGCCGGGCGCGGTTGCGACGGTGATGCGGAGGAGGACCGTTCCGCCGGCGAACCGGACCGGGACCAGGTCCCCGTGGCGGCAGGGCGGGACGTGGAGCTCGGTGCGGCCGCCGCCGGGCAGGCCGGAGGGCAGGGTGACCGGGATGACGACACTGGTGGCGTCCTACTGCGGGGTGAGGGCGAGGCGGATCTCCTGAGGGGGTCCGTTCGACGGGGGAAGCGCACGGTACGGGGGAACGCCCGGCGGAACCAGGGGGGATCCGTCCGGCGAGGACCGTGCGCGACGTGATCGGACCACCGAACAGGAGGGGCCGGGCAACTGCCCGGCCCCTCCTGCTGTTCGACGGTCATGGGCGCGCCGGCGGAGGTGCGGCGTCCGTTCCCCACCTCCGAGGGCCGGACGCCGCACGTCTCACGGGTTCTTGCGACCCGCGTCCGCACCCGCCTTCGTGAACCTGAGGTCCAGGGAGCACGGCACCTCGATGTCATCCGAGACGCAGAGGGTGCTTCCCCCCTCGATGACGTTGAGGTTGATCAGGCAGCTTCCCTGCTCGACCCCGTTGAATGAAAGGTTGACCGTATCGCCCTCGGTGTATTTCTCCAGGGCCGATGACGTCTCCGGGCTGTCCGGGTCGGATCCCCAGAACGCCCAGATGCCGTCCCCCTCGCCCCGGGGGCATCCGCTCCCGGCGGACGCGGTGCCCCAGTCGATGCCCGAGGTGCTGAAGCGGTGGTCGGCCTGCAGGGTCATGGTCCCGCCGTTCCCGCCCGTCCACGTTCCGGACACCGATCCAGCGGTGACGCGGGACAGTTCCTCCTCACCGGAGCAGGCTGCCGAGAAGAACCCGACGGCTATCACCAGTGCAGAGATCCGAAACGCTCTTCCAAATGTGTTGACCGACATGGCCGTGTGAACTCCTCCCCAGACCTGTGGGCGGCCACGAGGCCGCCCACAGGTATTCCCTAGACTACTTCATCACGCACATGCAGCTGTTCAGCGGGAGATTCTCTCGCCAGGAGAAATTCTGCGTGGTAGCCGCTCCGAAAGTCTTCTCGAAGAGCGGGTTCCACGACCTGGGTACGAGATGGGTGGCGGATCTCCAGTCCGACGTGTTTGTCGCGGTGAACTGGAGCTGCACCGTTCCCTTGTCCCGGTCGACCGAGACGATCCGGCCCGTCGCAGAATAGGTGCCGAGGAAGGCGTCTGCCGAATTCCGCGTGCCGACCGCTCCGTTGCTCAGGGTTCCCGAGAGATCCAGGGCGGCCCCTCGCAGCGAATTCAGGCGCCACCACGGACTGCCGGGCTCGGGCCCCTTGTCCTCGTACGAGAATTCTGCCGGCATCTTGGCGTTGGGGGAATCCATACCGTCCTTGACCGCCTGGCCGACGAGGATGGACCGCCACTTCGCGAACGTCGCGTCACTCGCGAGGGTCGCCGTGAACTTGTCCCCGCCCCGGAAGGTCTCCTGGGGCTTCAGGGGGTAACCGCCGCCCCAGAGCCATCCGAAGAACAGCGCCCTGGAGGATTCCCAGTCATTGTTCGGGAGTCCTTCATCGATGATTCCGTAGGTTTCTATGCTGTTCAGGTGCCTGATGAAGCTCTGGAAATCTCCGAAATATCCGAGCGGCGGCACCAGGGTTCCCGTCAGGGGGTTGTACGTGGCTCCCGTCACGCCCTGGAGGGCGTAGCCGCCGCCCGTTCCCGAGGAGCCCGAGGAACCGGAGTCGCTGAAGGTGATGGGCGGTTCGTCGCCCTGCTGGTAGGTCCAGTTTCCCGGGCCGCCGCTCAGGGTCGCGTCGTTGTCGCTGAGGTACTGGCTGTCGGCGGCGCCTCCGCGTTCGGTGATGATCTCCTTGAGGCCCGAGGGGTCGGACGCCGTCGCCGGGTGCTGGTTGGCGTAGCTGTAGCCGTTCAGCGACTGGTGCTGGTCGGGGGAGAGCAGCGGGTCGACGCTGATGAACTGGCCGAGGGCCGGATCGTACTGGCGGGCGCCGATGTGGGTGAGTCCGGTGGTCTTGTCGTCGGTCTTGCCGAGGAATCCCTTGTCGTCGGGCCAGGCGGTGCCGGTGGGGGTGCCGCGTTCGGCGCCGAAGGGGCTCGTGTAGCGCTTGCTGATCGCCTGGGTGGCGTCGGCGGAGACGGCCAGGCTCTGGGTGCCGTGGCGGTCGCCGGCCAGGTAGGTGAGCTTCTGGGTGCCGCTCTGGTTGGAGCGGACGGCCGCGGTGATACCGCCGGAGGCGTAGTAGCGCTGCGCCCAGGTGGTGCCGTTGGCCCTGAGGTGCAGTTCGGTGGCGCCGGCGTAGAGGATCCGTTCGCCGCCCTGGGTGGCGTGGATCAGGAGGTTTCCGTCGGCTCCGTACAGGTAGTCCGTGCTCTTGCCGGACTCGGTGAGCTTGCCGACCTTGCCCTCCGGGGACCAGGTGAGGTCCTGGGTGCCGGTCCTGCCCGGGCGCTTGGTGGTGTTCCCGGCGGTGTCGTAGGTGTAGGCGCGGGTGGGGGTGGTGCAGTTGGCCGCGGTGCTGGTGCCGGTGAGGGCGTGGGGCTGGGCGCTCGTGTAGCAGTACTTGGTGGTGGTGTCGCCGGTGGTCTTGTGGACCGTCTCGGTCGCGCGCTGGCCGGCCTGGTTGTAGGTGTAGCCGGTCCAGTACGGGCCCGGACCGGACAGGGCCGTGGCGCTGCGCGGGGCGGAGCAGTCGCGGGAGGCGGGGGTCCAGGCTTCGGTGAGACGGCGGTGGCCGTCGTAGGTGAAGCACTGGGTCTCGGCCGCCGAGGTGCCGCCGAGGGTGGTGGGGTCGGCGATCGCGGTGACGTTGCCGTCCTGGTCGAAGGTGTAGGTGAGGTCCTGCAGCATGTACGGGTGGGTCTGGTCCGTGACGTGGCTGCGGGTCAGGCGTCCGGTTCCTTCCTCGAAGGTCTGGGTGACGTACAGCTTCTTGTGTTCCTCGGAGTCGGCCGTGCCCATGATCAGCTGCTGCCGCTGGCCTAGGGCGGAGTAGTCGACGCCCAGCAGGTAGCCGGTGGCGCCGTTGATCGAGGCGAGGTTGCCCAGGGTGTCGTAGCCGTAGCCGACGACCTCGGCCTGCAGGCCGCCCAGAGCCGGTTCCTTGGTGTTCTGCAGGGTCCCGTCGATGTTGTAGGCGCTGGTGTAGTCCACTGCGGCGGGTGCGCCGGCCTGGACGAACGGGTCGTTGGCGGGCAGCTGGAGCCTGCTTCCGACGGGCCGGGAGAGGGTGTCGTAGGCGGTGACGCTCGTGGTGTACGCCTGGCCCGTCCTGCCGCCGACGTAGCGGGTCGAGGACGTGGGCAGGCCCTTGAGCAGGGTGTCGTAGGTGTAGGCGGTGAGCTGGTTGGCGTCGGTCTTCGAACCGGACCAGGTGGCCACCGGCCGGCCGAGCTCGTCGTAGTCGGTCAGGACGGACTGGCCGCGCGAGTCGGTGGCCTTGACGGCCTGGTCGAGGGCGTTGTACGCGGTGAGGGACTCGCCCTTGTCCGGGTCGTCGGAGGTCGTCTGCCGGCCGAACAGGTCGAACCCGTAGAACCAGGTCGTACCGTCCGGGCCGGTGATCGACGTCTGCTTGCCGTCCAGGGTGTAGGTGAACGCGGTTGACGTGTACGAGGGGCCGGTGGTCGCACCGTAGCTCGTGTCGGCCGGGTCGGTTCCCGCGTACGCGCGGGTCTCGGTCGTCCGGCCGCGGACGTCGGTGACGGTCCGGGTGGCCGAACCCCCCTGGAGCGCGGAAGTGGCGGTGGAGTCACCGGTGTAGCTGGTGGACGTGGACCACTTCTTGACGCCGAACACGTACAGCGAGCTGGTGGTCGCCCGGCCCGCGCCGTCGAAGACGGTTTCCGTCTGGGTGGGGGCCTCGCCGTACTCGGCGCGGGCGTACGTGCCGGTCGGGGTGGCCGTGGTGTCGAAGATGTCGGCGTGGGTCTGGTACGCCATGCCGCGGGTGTCGTAGCGAGTGTCGGTCAGCAGCCGGCCTCCGTGGGGGGTCGGCGACTGGGTCTGCAGCGGACGCAGCAGGGAGTCGTAGATCGCGTAGGTGGTGTTGTAGGTGGTGCCGTCCTTCTTCAGCGTGGCGGTCGACACCCAGGGCTGCTCGGTGTTGCTGAGCGAGTAGGCGTACGTGCTGTTGGGGCTGTAACCGGCGGCCCTGTTCCGGTTGGGCAGCCACACGTCGGTGAGCCGCCCGAGGGCGTCGTGGGCCAGCTCCGTCTTCTTCATGTTCGCGTCGATGGTCTGCTGCGGCTGCCCGCGTCGCGGATCGATGAAGCTGGCTGACTTGTGGCCCTTGGCGTCGGTGACGATGGTCTTGGTCAGCGGGCCGGCGGCGGCGGGGGTGTAGGCCGTGCCGGTGGTCCTGCCCTCGATGTCGGCCACGCTCAGCGGGCGGCCGAGCTCGTCGTAGGTGGTGGAGGCCACCTTCTGCCAGCTGGGCGCCCCCGCGGTGCCGTAGCCCTGCGCGCGGCCGGTCCAGGTCGCCAGGCCCCTGGTCGGCTTCGTCGTCGCCGACCAGGTGGTGGCGCCGTCGTAGGCGACCGCCGTGTCGGAGAGCACGTCACCGCGACGTGTGGAGTCCACCGGCAGGTCGAGGTCGGCGTCGGCGACGGAGCACGGCCTGCCCACGATCCGGGTGCGCGAGACGGGGCGGGTCAGTCCGGTGGCCTCGTTGCGGGCGTACCAGGTGAGCTTGCAGGTCTCGTCGCCGGAGGTGCCGTACAGGCCGGAGTCCTCCTCGGTGACCGGCATGCCGTACGCGTCGAAGGTGCTCTGGACGTCCCGGCGGCGCCAGGTGTCCGAGGCCGTCAGATACGTGTACGTGCTGTTCTGCCGGGTGCGGACGTACCGGGCGACGTGGTCGGCCGCGTCCGGGACCCCGGTCTGGCGGGCGGTCTCCTTGGACCACGGCTGGGACGCGCTGACCGAAATCGGCTGGGCGCCGTTGTAGACGACCTTCTGGCGGAGCTGACCGGAGTACTGGTCGCTGTCGGTGAGGGCGGTGAGTCCGACGTCGGGCTGGGCCAGCGGCGCGACCGTCACCGACTTGGTCGTGCCGTCCTTCTTCTTGTCCCCGTCCATCCCCTGCATGTAGAGCGAGACCGTCTTGGAGCGGGTCCGCTGCAGGGCGCCGGTGTAGACGGTGACCTGGCGGTAGCCGCGCCAGTCGGACCAGGTCCGCTCGTCCTTCGGGGTGAGCGGCTCGTCGCTGTGGTGCCAGGCCGCGCCCGTGTACTCGTAGGCGTTCTCGACGGCCTCGTTGTGCCCGGACGGGTCGGAGACGGAGACGGCGAGCACGCGGTACTTGTGGAACCAGTCGACCGACGCCTCCGAGGAGCCGTTGACGTTCCAGTACTGCGGATAGCAGCTGCGGGTGTTGGTGTCCTCCGCCACGCCCAGCACCTCGCTGCGGACGCACTCGGGTGACGAGAGCGCGACCGTGGTGATCGCCCCGGTCTCCGACGTGACGGTGGAGACGCGGGGGCGGGTCAGCGGGAGGATGTCGTCCGTCGCGTCGACCCGGTTGGGCCGCATCTGGTACGTGAACGAGATCGGGTTCATTCCGATGGCGGTGGTGCCCGCCTTGCCCGTCCGCTTGATCGACTGCAGCGTCAGGACCTGGTCGCTGGTGTCGCCGATGTCACCGCCGTCCAGGTACTGCTGGGTCAGCGCCCAGGAGTCCACCGGCTCGTAGGTGCCGGTCGCGACGGCCCAGGAGTAGGTGTTCACCGCGGTGAGGCGCTTGCGGGAGAAGAACGCCGGCGACGTCGCCAGGCACTCGTCGTCCCCGCTGGCGCAGATCGAGTCGAAGGGGATGTCGGGCCAGTTGTCGGCCGTCTCCTTCGTCAGCGCGCCGCAGTCCGACGCGGTGCACCGCTCGGCGTATCCGAAGGTCACCTTGGCGTCGGCGTCGTCGGTGAACAGCGCGCCCTTACGCAGGCCGTACTTGATCTCCTTGAGGTAGCCGCCGCGGGTGTAGGAGGCGTCGGCGGTGGTGGCGTCGTTCTTCTTGTAGAAGTTGTCCTCCTTGGCGTACCAGTAGGTGGAGGCGTTGCCGTGGACGTCCTCGACGTAGTCGAGGTTCCAGCGCCACGCCTGCCGCAGCGACCGGTCCGCGAACGCGCCGCCGCCCGCGTAACCGGGCTCTCCGGAGTCGTCGCCGAAGACCGGCACGGTCCAGGCCGAGTTGGTCCGCTCGGTGGTGGCGCCGTCGAGCTTGTCCAGGCCGAAGACGTACCGCGTGCCCTCGCCGGTGGTGACGCTCCAGTACTCGCCGTCGTCGTCGCCGTTGTCGGCACCGAGGGAACGGACGACCTTCGAGGCGTCGTCCCCCTTCAGGCGCCACTCGCCCGTGGCGGTGTCCTTTACCAGCCGCGAGGACTTGCCGTTGAGCACCACCCGGGCGTTGTCGTACTTCCAGCACAGATCGAACACGTCCGCGTGGCCGTCGTCATCACAGGGGCCGTAGCTGCGCTCGATGTAGGACTCGGTCATCGAGAAGCCCTCGCCGACCGAGGTGCCCTGGTTGTTCGTCGTGGCCGTACGGCCGTCGATGCTTCCCGAGTCGTACGACAGCGACATCGTCGGCGACGGACCGGCCGCCGCCGGCGGCAGCGAGAAACCGTACGACCAGGTGAACGAGCCGGAGCTGGTGCCGGCCTGCCAGGAGGACGACTCCGCCAGCGCGGTTGCGGAGTAGTTGCCCGTACCCGAGGGCGACTGGCCTCCCCCGCCCGCGGCCGCCGTCACGGCCAGGACCGTGGTGCCGGAGGCTTCGGAGCCCAGCTGCGCCGAGACACCGTCCTCGCTCGCGGTCAGCGCCACCTGGGCCGAGACGGACTGCTCGTGCACGTCGTTCGTCGACTTGAGCGGCTTCTGGGCACGGCACTCCGCCTTCTCCGGAGTCGTCAGCGCACAGGCGGGGAGCTGCACCATCCGCAGGCGCTGCGCCCAGCCGCCGCCCACCTTCGAGGCGAAGCCGGAGTAGTCCACACTGATGCCGGCCGGTCCGGCGGCGTCCGCCTCCACGGTCAGCAGGACACCGGTGACGCCGGCCTCGGCGGCCGCCTTCTGGTCCAGGACCGTGATCCGGGCCGTGTCGGCGGGAGTGCCGGTCGCCTTCGCCGTCTTCGGTTCGACGGTCACCGGGACACCGCCCGGTGCCGCCGTGCCCGCCCTGCCGCCGGAGAGCGGCAGGGTCGCCTCGCCGGGCCGTGGCCAGGCGCCCGCCTGTTCCGCCAGGGCCCGTCCGGCCTGCGCGGCGTTGATCTGCCGGTCGGCGGCCACCTTCGCCCGGGCCTTCTCCGCCCCCAGGCCGTCGACCGCTCGGACCTTGCTCGCCCGCTGGTCGGGCAACTCGGGCCGTCCCAGGCCCCCCTTGCCGTCCGCGGCCTGTGCCACCGGCATCAGTCCCACCGGCATCACCATCGCCAGTGCCAGCGCGTGGACGAGGGCGCGTCCGCGTCTCCCCCTACCAGCCCATCTTGTCATGACTGCGTCAACTCTCATCTGCTCCGTCCCTGTCGTCCTCAAAGCGGATCGCCTTGCGCGGATTGCTTTGCGCGGATTGCCTATGTGTTTCACCGCGGCCGTACACGACCGCGGTGCGGGCAGCGGCAGTGCCGCTGCCCGCACGAGCGGACCGGGTCAGTCCCCCACGGTGGTGCTGATCTGGTCGGAGCCGGCCATGGCCCCGGCCCATACCCTGACTTCCGCGATCCTCGCGGGCAGGTAGTGCTTCCACTCGCCCGAGGTGAAGCCCTTGCCGACGGCGAAGTCACCCGAACCGAGCTTGGCCGTAAACAGCGTCTCGCCGTTCTCGTTGTGGCCCAGGTAGAGGCTGATCGTGCCCGACTGCGCGTCGTGGACACCGGTCAGACGGACCAGCCCGTTGAGCTTCGCCTCCTCGGTCGAGACGACCGAGGAGAACGTGCCGTCGGCGTTCAGCCGCCCGAAGTGCCACTTGCCGACCACCACGACGTCGACAGGGTTGAAGTCCCCGTCGTACACGGTGTCCTTGCCGACCATCTCGAACCAGAAGCCCCACGCCGAGCCGTCCTCCGTGCGCTGGCCCAGCACCTGGCCGACATAGGGGTTCTCCGGGCTGACGTCCTTGGTCGCCAGCTTGTCCTCGTCCAGCTCCACCTGCGTGGTGACGGTGAAGGAAGCCGTGTCGTCCAGGAGAGGGCCCGCGGCCGTCGCCGCGCCGTCGACGCCGTCGAGGACGATGTGGCCGTCCTGGAGCGTCGCACCGCCGGACAGGGTGAGCGGCCCGCCGTAGCCCGAGGTGGTGTCAGGGACCGTGGTCCCGGAAGCCGTGTCGGCGGACCAGTTCGCCACCAGCTCGGCGCCCGCGTAACCCTGGGAGATCAGGGCCTTCGCTTGCACCGTGACCTCCTCGTCGATCAGCGCGCGCTGCCAGGCGGACACCTCGTCGATGGAACCCTTGAAGGGTGCGGTACGAGTGCCGGCCCAGAGGTTGCGTCCGATGTTGAAGGGACCGGTGGCGGACCAGGAGCCGGAAACCGTCTTCGCGCCCTGCAGCTTGCCGTTGACGTAGAAGCGGATCTCCTTCGTCTCCGGGTCGTAGCTGCCCGCGAGGTGCGTCCACGCCCCCACGAGGGGAGCGGTCTGGCTGGTCACGTTGGCGTGCGTCACCGTGGAGGCGTCGTCCTCCTTGACGCCGAACGCCCAGCGGTCCCATTCCTTCGCGTACCAGAGCAGGAACGGACTGGACTTCGTGCCGTCCTGGGCGAGGACGGCGCCGTCCTGCGTCTTGGCGTCCAGCCGGACCCACGCCGCGACGGTGTACGGCAGCCCCGTGTTCAGCACGGGCGTGCTGGTCGCCGCGTAGGCCCCCGTGCCGTTCAGCAGCAGGCCCTTGTCGTTCACCGGGGTCGCCAGCGGCGCTCCCTGCGCGTCGTGCGTGACCAGCCCGAGGCGTCCACGGCCGTCCCGCACGGCGCCGCCGGCCAGGGTCGCGTCCTGGCGTATCCCGCCACCGCCGAACGCGGTGTCGACCGCCACGCCGCTGGCCTCGTCGAAGTGCCAGCGGGCGACCGGGTCCTCGCCGCGCGCCACCTTGAAGGCGAGCGTGCTCTGCGCGCCCGGCCTGCCGAGGCTGTCCACGGCCCGGACGTAGATCGTGTACTCGCCCGACTTCATGGGCCGGTAGCTGGCCGTGAAGAGGCAGGGGACACCCGGCTGGCACGTGGAGGTCCAGGTGGACGTCTGGCTGAGCCGGTACTGGAAGTTCGTGACGTTGTCGTCGACGGCCGCGGGCGCGAAGAGGAAGTTGGCCCTCACTCCGGGGCCGCCGGAATCCTTGCAGGGCGCATCGGGATCGGCGTTGGGGTCGTCATCGGCCAGGCACTCGGAGTACGGGGCGCGCAGCAGGACCTGCGGTGCCTTGGGAGCCGAGGAGTCGACCTTGAAGTAGCAGAAGCCCGACGTGCCGCCGGCCAGGTAGCTCGACCCCCCGTTGTAGAAGGAGTGCGTCCACGCCTGGTACCGGTACAGCTTTCCGTCGCTGAGCGCGGACCACTTGAGCGCGGCGAGCTTCCCGTCCCCGATGTAGGTGGTCGAGGGTGCCACGGAGCCGTTTCCGGCCGGGGTGTCGCTCCAGGTCCCGTCGGCGTTCTTGTGGTCCAGGTCGAAGTAGATCCGCAGCTGGGCCTCCTGCTCACCGCCGGCCTTCGTCTGTGCGACCGCGTTGAGCGTCGGATACGGGTCGGACACCACCGCCGGGTCGGCCTCCGACCGGTTGCAGACCGTGCCGGTGCCCGTCTTCAGGCCCACGCCGGTCGGCTTGTCGGGGAGACCGACGAAGTCCACCGCGAGAACGGCGTCGTTGCGGAACCGCTTCCAGGCCGTCGCGTCCGTCTCGTCCTGCGCCCTCAGCTGCAGGGTGAGCCGGGAGATGCTGCCCGCCGCGAAAGCCTTGACCGTCGGGGTCAGGTTCTCGTTGGGCTCCTCGGGGTTGTCGTGGAACTCGATGGGTGCGGTCGGTGAGTCGGGGTCGCAGAGGGAGCCCCGGCCCGCCGAGATGTGCCGGTCGACCATCCAGTCGATTTCCTTCGGCCGGGTGGACCAGCTGGTGGAGGAGGAGATGTTGTTCGTCCGGACCAGATCCACCCAGCGGGGGTCGCACTGGAAGGCCCACGGCTCCGTGACGCGGAAGGTCGCGTCCAGGACCTGCTTGCCCTTGAGCTTCTCGGGCGAGAACTCGAAGTACAGCCGCTGGACGTAGCCGGGGCCGCAGTAGTAGCCGTTCCATTCGCCGCACTTGCCGACGCCCTGGCCCCGGTCCTGGTCGCCGTTGCCCCAGCCGTACGACTCGTAGCCGTCCGAGCGCAGCAGGGTCCGCTCCGCCCCTCCCCAGGTCACCGTGGGGTCGATGTACAGGGGGAAGTGCTCCGCTTCCGTCCCGCGGAGCATGTCCGCGTCCGGTACGACGGTCAGCGCGTCGGAGGTGACCTCGACGTCCATCGCCGTCACCGTGTCGCCGGCCGACGGCTCACCGGCGTCGTCACCGGAGGCGTCACCGGAGGCGGGCTCCGGCGGCGACGACGGCTCCGACTCGGATCCGAGCATGGTCGCGACGCCGCTCACCGGGGCCTCGGGGCTCTGCGTGGGGTCGGGGCTCTGGGTGGGGTCGGCGGTACCTGCCGAGTCCCACATCTGGGCCGGCGGCGCCCGGAAGACCCGGTTGCCGTCCGCGTCCACCGCGGCGAGGTTGCCGGCCTGCCCCTTGACGATCTTCAGGCCTTCGGCCTTCAGGGAGTAGTCGATCTGCTGGAGCTTCGGATTGGCCGCGGCCTCGGGCGTCTTCACGACCAGGAGGTGGCGGAAGCCTTCGCTCGAAGCGATCACCCGAAGGTCGACGCCCTCCATGACCTCCCGGTAGATCGCGTTCGAGCCGTCGAGCTCGGGCACGGGGAGCCGCTCCGGCCAGCTGAGGGCGAGCGACCGGCCTTCCTTCTCGATCCTGACCAGCGGATCACCGGTCCCGCCGCCGGAGAACTCCATCGCCACGGCCGCCGCCTTCGGCGCGATCGATCCGTCGGCGCGCCGTTCCAGGGTCGCGTCGGGGGTCTGCCACCCGCCGCCGGGCTTGGCCGCGCGGACGGGAACGGCGGACTCCTCCAGCGTGAAGCTGTAGCCGTCCGGGTTCGCGTAGACGGTCGTGTGCTCGGTCCGGTCACCGGCCACCTCGACCCGGACGCCCGACTCCTTGGCGTCCGCCAGGGCCTGCTGCGCCTCCGTCGGTTGCGCCGCGTCCGCCGCCGTCGGCACGGCGGCCGACGCCACCGACGCGCCACTGCCCAGTGCCGGTACGGCCGACAGGACCATGACCGCGGCGACGCCCGCCATGACGTGGCGTCTTCCCTTGCCGGGCGCAGCGCCTGCGGCCCGTCTCCCTCTCACACTCATCCCCACCCCAAAGCAACTCGATCAAGTCATTCGAAACATGACGGACATTCCATGCCCGCGCGTCGTCGCGCGGCCCGTGACGCGGAGCGTCACCGCACGGGTCACCAGTCGGCGGTGCCGATCTGCTTCCGCGCCTCCAGGCCCGCCGTCCTGCCGGGGTAGAGGAACAACTTGTCGCTGGCCGTCTCCACGCCCACCAGGTCACCGTCGGCGCTTCCGACGAAGTCCCCGCCGGCCAGGTCGCGCATGCTGTTCCAGCCGCCGCTGCCGATCTCGGCCCGGACACCGAGACCGGTGCCGGCGCCCTTGTACCACCAGAGCTTGGACGTCGAGGTCTCCGCCGCGACGACATCGCTCCTGCCGTCGTCACCGAGGTCGACGGAGACCAGGTCGTGCATGCCGTTCCAGCCGCCGCTGCCGATCTCCACCCGGGTGCTGCCGCCGCCGATCGCACCGGCGCCGTTCCCTGGGTAGAGCCAGAGCTTTCCGGTGGAGTCCTCGACCGCGACGACGTCGGCCTTGCCGTCTCCGGTGAACTCACCGGCCACCAGGTCGTGCATGCCGTTCCAGGCGCCGGTGCCGATCTCGACCCGGGCCGTCAGCCCCTTGCCGACGCTCGGGTAGAGCCAGAGCTTTCCGGTCGCCTGCTCCACGGCGATCAGGTCCGACTTCGTGTCGCCGTTGAAGTCACCGCCCGCCAGGTCGTGCATGGCGTTCCAGCCGCCGGTGCCGATCTCCACCCGGCCGGCGCCCGCGTACATCCACAGCTTGCCGGTGGACCGTTCCACGGCCACCACGTCGTCGGCCCTGTCACCGTCGATGTCGGACACCACGATCTCGGCCATGCCCACGGTCGCCGCACTCGCGGCGGCCATCATGGCGTCGGGGCTCCCGGCGCCGGGCGCCGACACCGGCCGGGCCGCGCCTCCGGAGTCCACGCCGAGAGGCGTCGCCGTGTAGACGGCCGCCGCCGCGCCGCCGGCCAGGGCCGCCAGCAAAGCCCTCACGCCCAGTCGGCCGAATCCATATTTTCGAGTCACGCCACACCCCATGTATGACAAAGAGAAGTCTTGGACATTCGATATCTCCTGTTCGGGCAGCCGGAGTTCACGGCGGAACTTCGGGTCCGAGGGAAATCGGAGCGCCCCGGATACCCGCCGGCGGATCCGGGACGCCATTTCGCGCGCGGAGGCGGGAGGCCGCCGCGAGAGAGCGCGGGGGCTACTGCCAGGTCATGTTGTCGGTGCCCGCGGCAGGGGTCGGGTCCGCGAGCGGGGCCGCGGCGACGGCCGCGCCGGCTTCGGCCGGAGCGGCGGTGAGGGCGGTGGTGCCGACGACGGCGAAAGCGACGGCGGCGAAAGCGACGGCGACGGTCTCGGCGATACGGGTGCGCAGCATGGCGGGGTCCTTGTCCCTGAGTGAGCGGTACGTCTCCGGATCGCATCCCGCGGTGATGCCACATCCAGTGTGCCGACCGGCCCTTCCCGGCGACGGCCCCAGTCTTCTCCCAGCTCAGACCCAGGAGAAGGGCGTTCCTGTGGACGGAACGGGCCATGGACGGATCAGTCCAACCGGTCCGAACCGTCGTCGGCGAAGGCGTCGTAGACGGGGGCGAGAAGAGGCACGTATCCCTCGACGAGGGCCCACCCGGCCAGCTCGGGCCGCCCGTCCAGCATGCGTCGGCAGACGCTCAGCGCCGCCTCCTCCGCCTCTCCCAGCCGGTCGGCCAGTACGTAGACGCCCAGGACGACGCGGGTGTGCGCGGGGGTGTGGACGGTGACGTGCTCGACGTGGCCGGAGAGGTCCGCGTCACCCACCCAGGATCCGATCCCACCGGGAACCGGAAAGCCCGCGGGCCGCCGCATACGGACGTGAACCAGATACATGCTCCTCAGACTTCCAGGGTCCGGCCACGGCATGCGTACCGCTCTCGGGCCGGTTCGGGACAAGGCCGGAACCGTCCAGCGCCGCGTGCTCTCCCCACGTGCCTGATTGTCCCGTGCATGCACCTGCCATGATTGCCCGGCCAAAGGTCCTATTGCCAAATTCCGGGGGGGATGTCAGAGATGCTCGTCGAACTGGGTCTGAACGAGACGGCGGAGGCCGTGTACCGCGTCATGCTGGCCCATCCGCAGCACGGTGTGCACGCCATCGCGCAGAGCCTGAACCTGGAAGAGGAGCGGGTGCGCCGCGCCTTGGACACGCTGAGCGAGCTGACACTCGTCCGGGCGTCGTACGAATCCCAGGGCGGGCTGAGAGCCGTGCCGCCCGCCCTGGGCATGGAGGTCCTGATGGCACGCCAGCAGGCCGATCTCGCGGCACGCCAGCAGCGTCTGGAAGCCTCGCGCGAGGCGGCGGCCCGGCTGATCGCCGACTACGCGGCCCTCACCCCCGCGGCATCGGTACCCGGCGTCGAGCAGCTCATCGGGCTCGACCGGATCCGCGACCGCCTCGCCACCCTCACCCGCGAGGTGCGGGAGGAACTGCTCGGTCTGAACACCGACGGCGCCCAGACCGTCGAGGCCATGGAGGCGTCCCGCCCCTTGGACCAGGAACTCCTCGACCGGGGGGTGCGCATGCGCACCGTCTACCTCGACAGCGTGCGGAACGACGAACCGACGCTCGCCTACGCGGACTGGCTGACCACGCGGGGCGCCCAGGTGCGCACCGTGCCGATGCTGCCCACCCGGATGATCGTGGTCGACCGCAGGACCGCGGTCATCCCGCTCACGACCCGGGACACGGCGGCCGGAGCCGTGGTCCTGACGAGCGACGGCCTCGTCACCGCCCTCTGCGCGCTCTTCGAGACCATCTGGGCGGCGGCCCGGCCGCTCGGCAGCGGATCCGTGCCCGACGAGCACGGACTCACCGCCCAGCAGGGCGCGACGCTCCGACTGCTCGCCTCGGGCCACACGGACGAGGCCATAGCCAAGCGTCTGGGAGTCTCGTCCCGCACGGCCCGGCGCATCGCCACCGACCTCATGGACCGGCTCGGCGCCCGGAGCCGCTTCGAGGCGGGTGTCCGCGCGGTCCAGCAGGGCTGGCTCGCGCGGAGGGCCTGAGGCCCGCGGCCTTCCCTCGGCCACGCCCTCGCCTCAGCCGCGCGCGTACGAGCCCAGGCCGACCAGGCAGTAGACGTACTCGCTGATGGTGGTGCCGTTCATGGTGTAGCGGTCGGAGAAGGCGTACTGGGTCTTGGGGTTGGCGTTGCACTTGTTCATGTCGGAGGTGAAGGGGAAGGTCTGGATGACCTTGTAGTGGGCGTCCGAGGCCGAGCAGGAGACCTCCTCGACGCCGCTGACGGACTGGGCGGTCTCCGAGTCCGGGAGGGTGCCGTTGAGGCAGGTGCCCTTCTCGTAGGGGTCGGGCTCCTCCTCGGTGGGGGTGGCGGCGGGATCGCTGGGGAGGCCGAGGTCGAGGCTGGGGAAGGGCGAGACCGAGAAGGTCGGGATGGTCGGGCGGGAGTCGCTCGGCTCGTCCTTGTCGTTGCTGTTGAAGAGGTACGAGCCGCCGATGATCGCGCCGATGACGAGGAGCGGGACGAGGCAGCCAGCGACGCCGGACCTGCGCTGCCCGAGGGGCTGGGCGCCGCCCGCGACGGTGATGCGGAGGAGGACGGTCCCGCCGGCGAACTGGACCGGGACGAGGTCGCCGTGGCGGCAGGGCGGGACGTGGAGCTGGGTGGGGCCGCCGCCGGGCAGGTTGGACGGCAGGTTGACCGGGATGACGACGCCGGCGGCCGGCTCGTGACGACGATCGCGAACACCGGTCTCATCATCGCCGCGGACAAGACGGACGACGGCCGGGGCGCTGGGGCGCGTGGAGTGGGACCGGGCCTCGTTCATGGCCACCCGGTCCGGCGACGACTATCCGCCCGCGCTGGACGAGGTGTTCGCCCGAGCTCTTGAAGGGGACGGGGAGGCGGTCACCGTGTCGCCGTTCCCCGTCATGAACGTCATGCAGGCCTGGGAGGTGTGGTCGATGCTGTCGCTGACGGCCCCCGGTATCGAGCACCGCACCGGCGTCGGGGACGACGGCGGCCCTATGGCCTGGATGCTTCACGCCGACGGCTCGTGGGCCCGCGCACACACCTCCCGGGATAAGCGGATCACCACCGTGCACCAGGGCGGCCCGCGCCGCCTGTACGACCTGCTGGACGGGATCCGTTGGCGGTGGTTGGAGCACGGTGAGCTGCCGGTGTACGGGGCGCGGGTCACCGTCACCCCGGACGGCAGGACCACCCTGTCTCGCGGAGGGTGGACGGTAACCCTGTGAGCGGGGACGCCGGGGCGGCACACTGGGCCGGGAAACTGCGAGGAGGGAGCAGCAACATGGACGACGAGCCCCTGGGGGAGTGGGCGGAACGCCGCGAGCAGCGCCGTCCCGTACGAGGGGAGCGGCGGCACGTCCCGCTCGGAGATCAGGCCGGGCAGGGCGCTCACCGGGCTCCGGACGCCCCGCGTGGCCTCCAGGAGTGGGACGGGCACCAGTGGGTCCCGGTTGGTGTAGCCGAAGGCCTCACGGCCGCGGCCCAGGAGGCCGGCGAGCACACGACGGCTCAAGCCGGGAGGGTCCCGCTCCCGTCCTTCAGCAAGCTGCCCCCGCGTCCCGAGCCGTGGCGCCCCACGGAACCCTTCTGGAACCCGAGGCCCGGAGGCTGAGCTGCCTGCCGCACGACGTCCACCAGGCCGATCCCGGTCCTGGACGGGCCACTGCCCCGACGGCCAGGTGACTGGGCGCCGGGGTAGTGGCATGTCGACCGTCAGGAGCCCTTCCCAGGCAGCTCGCATCCCCGGGAGATACGCGTTCCCTCGGATGTTCCCGTGGGAACACGGAGGTAGGTCATGGGCCCCTAAGATTGCCCAAGACCGGCTGAACGGGGCTGACTTTCTCCGCTCCGGTGCTGGTCAGGGAAAGACCGCAGGTCAGCGGGGTCGAGGAGCGCCCACTGTGCGGGGGTTCGGGCCGCCTTTCGCGGTACAGCCGGCGCGCCGACGGGTCTTCCGCATGTCCCGCTGACGGGTCTCCCGCCTGTCCGTACCTCCCGAAATCGGGTACGACGGACAGTGAGACCAGGAGGTGTCCATGTCCGCGCCCACCCAGCGGCCCAAGGTCACCGCACACGAGGCCCGGCAGACCGCCGAGGCCGCCCGTGAGCGTGACTGGCACAAGCCCAGCTTCGCCAAGGAGCTCTTCCTCGGCCGGTTCCGGCTGGACCTCATCCATCCCCACCCGCTCCCCGCGGAGGAGGACGCCCGGCGCGGCGAGGCCTTCCTCGCGGCCCTCCGCGAGTTCTGCGAGACCCGGATCGACGGCGCCCGCATCGAACGCGAGGCCCGCATCCCCGACGAGACGCTCACCGGACTCAAGGAGCTCGGCGCGCTCGGCATGAAGATCGACCGCAAGTACGGCGGTCTCGGCCTCACCCAGCTGTACTACAACCGGGCCCTCGCCCTCGTCGGCTCCGCCAGCCCCGCCGTCGGCGCCCTGCTCTCCGCGCACCAGTCGATCGGCGTACCGCAGCCGCTGAAGATCTTCGGCACCCAGGAGCAGAAGGACGCCTTCCTGCCCCGGCTGGCCCGTACCGACATCTCCGCGTTCCTGCTCACCGAGCCCGACGTGGGCTCCGACCCGGCGCGCCTCGCCACCACCGCCGTACCGGACGGGGACTCGTACGTCCTCGACGGCGTGAAGCTCTGGACCACCAACGGCGTCGTCGCCGACCTCCTCGTCGTCATGGCCCGCGTCCCCGTCTCCGAAGGGCGTGCCGCCGAGGGCCACCGGGGCGGCATCACCGCCTTCGTCGTCGAGGCCGACTCGCCCGGCATCACCGTCGAGCACCGCAACGCCTTCATGGGCCTGCGCGGTCTGGAGAACGGCGTCACCCGCCTCCACTCCGTGCGGGTGCCCGCGGCGAACCGGATCGGCCCCGAGGGCGCCGGCCTGAAGATCGCCCTCACCACCCTCAACACCGGCCGTCTGTCGCTCCCCGCGGTGTGCGCGGGCGCGGGGAAGTGGTGCCTGAGGATCGCCCGTGAATGGGCGGGCGTCCGTGAGCAGTGGGGCGGGCCGGTCGGCCGGCACGAGGCCGTGGGCACCAAGATCTCCTTCATCGCTGCCACCGCCTTCGCGCTGGAGGCGGTCGTCGACCTCGCTTCCCAGATGGCCGACGAGGACCGCAACGACATCCGCATCGAGGCCGCCCTCGCCAAGCTGTACGGCTCCGAGATGGCCTGGCTCATCGCCGACGAACTCGTCCAGATCCGGGGCGGGCGGGGCTACGAGACCGCCGACTCGCTCGCGGCCCGCGGCGAACGCGCGGTCCCCGCCGAGCAGCTCCTCCGCGACCTCCGGATCAACCGGATCTTCGAGGGCTCGACCGAGATCATGCATCTGCTGATCGCCCGCGAGGCCGTCGACGCCCACCTCTCGGTCGCCGGGGACCTCATCGACCCCGGGAAGTCGCTCTCCGACAAGGCGAAGGCGGGCGTACGGGCCGGCGGCTTCTACGCCCGCTGGCTGCCGGGACTCGTGACGGGTCCTGGTCAACTTCCGCGTTCGTACGGCGAGTTCGGCGAGCTGGCGGTGCATCTGCGCTACATCGAACGGACCTCCCGCAAGCTCGCCCGCTCCACTTTCTACGCGATGTCCCGCTGGCAGGGCCGGATGGAGCTCAAGCAGGCCTTCCTCGGCCGGATCGTCGACATCGGCGCCGAGCTCTTCGCGATGAGCGCCGCCTGCGTCAGGGCCGAACTCCTCCGCACCACCGGCGACCACGGCCGTGAGGCGTACCAGCTCGCGGACGCCTTCTGCCACCAGGCCCGGCTGCGGATCGAGGAACTGTTCGGACGCCTCTGGTCCAACACCGACGACCTCGACCGGCGGGTGGTCGACGGGGTCCTCGCCGGCCGGTACACCTGGCTGGAGCAGGGCATCGTCGACCCGGGCGACGACGGCCCCTGGATCGCGGACGCCACCCCCGGTCCCTCGACCGAGGAGAACGTCCACCGCCGCGTCCCCTGACGGACCGACGCGGGCGTACGCGTGGACCCGGACGCCCCGGGCGCGGACGGGGCGTTCCGCCATGCGGAACGCCGGCCGCCCGGACGCCGAAGCCCGGCACCATGGACCCGTGACCGTCATCGACATCCCCGGCTCCAAGTCCGTCACCGCCCGCGCGCTCTTCCTCGCCGCGGCGGCCGAGGGCACCACCTCCCTCCTCAGGCCCCTCGCCTCCGACGACACCGAGGGCTTCGCGGAGGGCCTCACCGCCCTCGGATACGCCGTCCGCCGCGAGCCCGACGCCTGGCACATCGAGGGCCGCCCCGCGGGCCCCGGCGCGGACACCGCCGAGGTCTACTGCCGCGACGGCGCCACCACCGCCCGCTTCCTGCCCACCCTCGCCGCCGCGGGCCACGGCACCTACCGCTTCGACGCCTCCGCGCAGATGCGCCGGCGCCCCCTCGCCCCGCTGACGGAGGCCCTGCGCACCCTCGGCGTCGACCTGCGGCACGGCGAGCGGGAGGGCCACCACCCCCTCGCCGTCCACGCGCACGGGGTGAAGGGCGGCGCGCTCACCCTCGACGCCGGGCAGTCCTCCCAGTACCTGACGGCCCTGCTCATGCTGGGCCCGCTCACCGCCGAGGGCCTCGACATCACCGTCACCGACCTCGTCTCGGAGCCGTACGTCGAGATCACCCTGGCGATGATGCGGAGCTTCGGCGCCGAGATCCGCCAGGAGGGGCGCACCTACCGGGTCGCCCCCACCGGCTACCGGGCCCGTACGTACGGCATCGAGCCCGACGCCTCCACCGCCAGCTACTTCTTCGCGGCCGCCGCCCTCGAACCGGGCCGTTCGGTGACCGTCCCCGGTCTCGGCACCGGCGCCCTCCAGGGCGACCTCGGCTTCGTCGACGTGCTGCGCCGCATGGGCGCCGACGTCGAGATCACCGACACGGGCACCACCGTCCGCTCCACCGGCACCTTGCGCGGTCTCACGGTCAATATGCGGGACATCTCGGACACGATGCCGACCCTCGCCGCGATCGCGCCCTTCGCCGACGGGCCGGTCCGCATCGAGGACGTCGCCAACACCCGGGTCAAGGAGTGCGACCGCCTCGACGCCTGCGCCGAGAACCTGCGCCGCCTCGGCATCACCGTCCGTACCGGCCCCGACTGGATCGAGATCCACCCGGGCACGCCCACCGGGCCCGCAGAGATCGCCACCCACGGCGACCACCGGATCGTCATGTCCTTCGCCGTCACCGGTCTGCGCACCCCCGGCATCACGTTCGACGACCCGGGCTGTGTGAAGAAGACCTTCCCCGACTTCCACCGGGTCTTCGACACGTTCGTCCGCACCCCCTGAAGCCCGCCCCCGTGAAGACCGCGCGGCGTTTGCGGCAAGAATGGGGGCATGAGCGACCGCCCCTCTCCTCTCGCCGATCCCCATATCGCCTTCGACGTCTCCGAAGGACGCCGGGACATCGTCGTCCTCGGCTCGACCGGGTCCATCGGCACCCAGGCCATCGACCTGGTGCTGCGCAACCCCGACCGCTTCCGGGTCACCGCCCTGGCCGCCTCGGGCGGCCGGGTCGCGCTGCTCGCCGAGCAGGCGCACCGGCTGAAGGTCGCCGCGGTCGCCGTGGCCCGCGAGGAGGTGCTGCCGGAGCTGCGTGACGCGCTGAAGTCGCTGTACGGCTCCGAGCCGCTGCCCGAGCTCCTCGCCGGCCCCGGCGCGGCCACCCAGCTGGCCGCCTCGCCGTGCCACACCGTCCTCAACGGCATCACCGGCTCCATCGGCCTCGCGCCGACCCTGGCCGCCCTCGAAGCGGGCCGGACCCTCGCCCTCGCCAACAAGGAGTCGCTGATCGTCGGCGGCCCCCTGGTGAAGGCGCTCGCGAAGCCGGGGCAGATCATCCCGGTCGACTCGGAGCACGCGGCCCTCTTCCAGGCGCTCGCCGCGGGCACCCGCGCCGATGTCCGCAAGCTGGTCGTCACCGCCTCGGGCGGCCCCTTCCGCGGCCGTACCCGCGCGCAGCTCGCCGACGTCACCCGCGAGGACGCGCTCGCCCATCCCACCTGGGCGATGGGACCGGTGATCACGGTGAACAGCGCCACCCTGGTCAACAAGGGCCTGGAGGTCATCGAGGCGCACCTCCTCTACGACATCCCCTTCGACCGCATCGAGGTCGTCGTCCACCCGCAGTCGTACGTCCACTCGATGGTCGAGTTCACGGACGGTTCGACGCTCGCCCAGGCCACCCCGCCCGACATGGGCGGCCCGATCGCCATCGGCATCGGCTGGCCCGAGCGGGTCCCGGACGCGGCCCCCGCCTTCGACTGGACCAAGGCCTCCACCTGGGAGTTCTTCCCGCTCGACACCGAGGCGTTCCCGTCGGTCGGCCTGGCCCGGCACGTCGGCGAGCTGGGCGGCACGGCCCCCGCCGTCTTCAACGCGGCCAACGAGGAGTGCGTCGAGGCGTTTCTCGCCGGACGGCTGCCGTTCAACGGAATCATGGATACGGTCACAGCGGTCGTCGCGGAGCACGGCGTTCCCGGTACGGGAACCTCCCTCACCGCGCCGGACGTCCTCGAAGCGGAGACCTGGGCGCGCGCCCGGGCCCGAGAGCTCGCAGCGAAGGCAACAGCGGAGGCCCGCGCATGACCGAAATGCTCCTGTACATCCTGGGCCTCGTGCTGTTCGCCTTCGGCCTCCTCGTCTCCATCGCCTGGCACGAGCTGGGCCACCTCTCCACGGCCAAGCTCTTCGGCATCCGCGTGCCGCAGTACATGGTCGGCTTCGGCCCCACGATCTGGTCGAAGAAGCGCGGCGAGACCGAGTACGGCATCAAGGCCATCCCCGCCGGCGGCTACATCCGCATGATCGGGATGTTCCCGCCGGGCGAGGACGGCAAGATCGAGGCCCGTTCCACCTCGCCCTGGCGCTCGATGATCGAGGACGCCCGGGAGGCCTCGTACGAGGAGCTCAAGCCCGGCGACGAGACCCGGCTCTTCTACACGCGCAAGCCGTGGAAGCGCGTGATCGTGATGTTCGCCGGGCCGTTCATGAACCTGGTCCTGGCGGTGGCGCTGTTCTTCGGCTCGATGATGACACTGGGCATCGAGGGCCAGACGACGCAGGTCGCGGGCGTCCAGAAGTGCGTGATCGAGCAGGACGAGAAGCGCGACAAGTGCGCCGCGGACGACCCTGTCTCCCCGGCCTTCAAGGCCGGTCTGAAGGACGGCGACAGGATCGTCGCCTTCAACGGCGCGCCGGTGGGCGACTGGGACACCCTCTCCGACCGCATCCGCGACACCATCGGCCCCGCGACGGTCACCGTCGAGCGGGCCGGGCAGCGCGTCGAGCTGCACCCCACCCTGGTCGCCAACAAGGTGCTGGCGAAGGACGAGGACGGCAAGGTCGTCCAGCCGGTCCGGTACGTCGACGCCGGCTACCTCGGCTTCGCCTCCAAGACCGAGGTCGCGCCCCTCACCTTCGTCGAGACCAGCGACCGCATGGGCGACCTCCTGGAGAACGGCGTCCACTCGGTCATCGCCCTCCCCGGCAAGATCCCCGGCCTGTGGGACGCCACCTTCGGCGACGGCGAGCGCGCCGACGACTCGCCGGTCGGCGTCGTCGGCGCCGCCCGCATCACCGGTGAACTGATGACCGTCGAGGCCCCGCCGTCGACGATCCTCGTGATGTTCATGAACCTGCTCGTCGGGTTCAACGTGTCGCTGTTCCTGTTCAACATGCTCCCGCTGCTGCCGCTCGACGGCGGTCACATCGCGGGTGCCCTGTGGGAGTCCGTACGCCGTCACACGGCCCGGATCTTCAAGCGCCCCGACCCGGGCCCCTTCGACGTGGCGAAGCTGATGCCCGCCGCGTACGTCGTGGCCGGAATCTTCGTCTGTTTCACGCTGCTCGTCCTCGCCGCCGACCTCGTCAATCCGGTGAAGATCACGTAGCCCGCAGGGGGGCCGGACCCTGGCGTGTCCGGCCCTCCGCCCCCGGGGCGGTAACCTCGGAGACCTGAGCCCGCCGACGCACAACCTTGAGGTTGCACAAAAGATGACCGCGATTTCTCTCGGTATCCCGACCGTCCCGACCCGGCTCGCCGAGCGGCGCAAGAGCCGGCAGATCCAGGTCGGCACCGTGGCCGTCGGCGGTGACGCACCCGTCTCCGTGCAGTCGATGACCACCACCCGCACGTCCGACATCGGCGCCACCCTGCAGCAGATCGCCGAGCTGACGGCCTCCGGCTGCCAGATCGTCCGCGTGGCCTGTCCCACCCAGGACGACGCCGACGCCCTCGCGGTCATCGCACGGAAGTCGCAGATCCCGGTGATCGCCGACATCCACTTCCAGCCGAAGTACGTCTTCGCCGCGATCGACGCCGGCTGCGCCGCCGTCCGCGTCAACCCGGGCAACATCAAGCAGTTCGACGACAAGGTCAAGGAGATCGCCAAGGCGGCCTCCGACGCCGGGACCCCGATCCGCATCGGCGTCAACGCAGGCTCGCTCGACGCCCGTCTGCTGAAGAAGTACGGCAAGGCCACCCCCGAGGCGCTCGTCGAGTCCGCCCTCTGGGAGGCCGGCCTCTTCGAGGAGCACGGCTTCCGCGACATCAAGATCTCGGTCAAGCACAACGACCCGGTCGTCATGGTCGAGGCCTACCGCCAGCTCGCCGCCCAGTGCGACTACCCGCTGCACCTCGGCGTCACCGAGGCCGGCCCCGCCTTCCAGGGCACCATCAAGTCGGCCGTCGCCTTCGGCGCGCTGCTCGCCCAGGGCATCGGCGACACCATCCGCGTCTCCCTCTCCGCGCCGCCGGCCGAGGAGATCAAGGTCGGCATCCAGATCCTGGAGTCGCTGAACCTGCGCCAGCGCCGCCTGGAGATCGTCTCCTGCCCGTCCTGCGGCCGCGCCCAGGTCGACGTCTACAAGCTCGCGGAGGAGGTCACCGCCGGCCTCGACGGCATGACCGTCCCGCTGCGCGTGGCCGTCATGGGCTGTGTCGTCAACGGCCCCGGCGAGGCCCGCGAGGCCGACCTCGGCGTCGCCTCCGGCAACGGCAAGGGCCAGATCTTCGTGAAGGGCGAGGTCATCAAGACCGTCCCCGAGTCGAAGATCGTCGAGACCCTCATCGAAGAGGCGCTGAAGATCGCCGAGCAGATGGAGAAGGACGGCGTCGCCAGCGGCGAACCGTCCGTCGCCGTCGCCGGCTGAGCCCCGCACACCGACGCCGAAGCCCCTCCGCCCACCGGGCGGAGGGGCTTCGCGCGCTCGGCGGGGTCCCCCCTCCGCCCCGGTGCCCCGGAGGTGAACCGAGCCCAAAAGAGAAGGGCGGGGGTAAAGTGCGGAGACCACGTAGAACCGTACGGTGAGGCCCCCCTTCGTGCTGACACAACCCGCCACCCGGGTCCTCGAACCCGCCGACCTCGGCGCCGCACTCGCCGTCCTGGAGAGCGCCCCCGTCGAGAACGCCTTCGTGACCGCCCGCGTCCAGGTCGCAGGACTCGACCCCTGGCGCCTCGGCGGCGAGATGTGGGGCTGGTACAGCGAGGGCCGGCTCCGCTCCCTCTGCTACTCCGGCGCCAACCTCGTCCCCCTCTGCGCGACGCCCGAGGCCGTCCGCGCCTTCGCCGACCGGGCCCGCAGAACCGGCCGCCGCTGCTCCTCGATCGTCGGCCCCGCCGAGCCCACCACCGAGCTGTGGCGGCTCCTGGAGCCCAGCTGGGGCCCCGCGCGCGACGTCCGCGCCCGCCAGCCGCTGATGGTCGCCGAGGGACCCTCCACCACCGTCGTGCCCGACCCTCTGGTGCGCCGCGTCCGCAAGGACGAGATGGACGTCATCATGCCCGCCTGCGTGGCCATGTTCACCGAGGAGGTCGGCGTCTCCCCGCTCGCCAACGACGGCGGACTGCTCTACCAGGCCCGGGTCGCCGAGCTCGTCGGCGCCGGCCGCTCCTTCGCCCGCATCGAGGACGGCAAGGTCGTCTTCAAGGCCGAGATCGGCGCCGCCACCCGCCAGGCCTGCCAGATCCAGGGCGTCTGGGTCGCCCCCGAGCACCGCGGCAAGGGCCTCTCCGAGACGGGCATGGCCGCCGTCCTCCAGTACGCCCTGGCCGACATCGCACCCGTGGTGAGCCTGTACGTGAACGACTACAACACCCCGGCGAGGGCCTCGTACCGCCGCGTCGGCTTCCAGGAGACCGGTGCCTTCATGAGCGTGCTGTTCTGAGGCACCGGCCGCTTGTAGGGTGCGCCGCATGGATGACGCAGAAGTCATGATCGGACCGGTCAATCTCGCCGCCCGGGTGGACGAGGCACTCGCCGTGCAGGCGCTCGCCTTCGGCCTCGACGACGACGAGATCGCCGTACGCCGCCACATCGTGCTGCGCCACCTGCTGAGCCCCGGCGCCCGCGCCTACGGGGCCACCACCGCCGAGGGAAAGCTCGTCGGATTCGTGTACGGGATGCCCAACGACCGCACCCACTGGTGGTCCACCGTGGTCGAGTCGTACCTGCGGGCCACCGGTACCGCCGACTGGCTCCAGGACTCGTTCGTCATCACCGAACTCCACGTCCACCCGGCCCACCAGGGCCGCGGCGTGGGCCGCGAGCTGATCACCACCATCACCGACGGGGCCGCCGAGCCGCGCTCGATCCTCTCCGCGATCGACACCGAGAGCCCGGCCCGCGGCCTCTACCGCTCCCTCGGCTACGAGGACCTCGCCCGCCAGGTGCACTTCCCGAGCGCCGCCCGCCCGTACGCCGTGATGGGCGCGCCCCTCCCGCTCAAGCGCCGGAACTGATTTCTCCGACCCGGGGAGGCCCGGCTAATCTCGGGGCCATCATCCTTACCCGGCAGGAGTACGAGAACCATGGCCAACGCACCGGTCCAGCGCATGTCCCAGTTGATGGCGAAGACGCTGCGCGACGACCCGGCCGACGCCGAGGTCCTCAGCCACAAGCTCCTCGTCCGCGCCGGTTACGTGCGTCGCACCGCCGCCGGCATCTGGAGCTGGCTGCCGCTCGGCAAGAAGGTCCTCTCCAACATCGAGCGCATCGTCCGCGAGGAGATGGACGCCATCGGCGCGCAGGAGGTCACCCTCCCCGCGCTGCTGCCGCGCGAGCCCTACGAGGCGACCGGCCGCTGGGACGAGTACGGCGCCGAGCTCTTCCGCCTCCAGGACCGCAAGGGCGGGGACTACCTCCTCGGCCCGACGCACGAGGAGATCTTCACCCTCCTCGTGAAGGACCAGTGCTCGTCCTACAAGGACCTGCCGGTCATCCTCTACCAGATCCAGAACAAGTTCCGTGACGAGGCCCGCCCCCGCGCCGGCATCCTGCGCGGCCGTGAGTTCCTCATGAAGGACTCCTACTCCTTCGACACGGAGGACGAGGGCCTCGCCAAGTCCTACGCCCTGCACCGCCAGGCCTACCAGCGCGTCTTCGAGCGCCTCGGCCTCGACTACCGCATCGTCGCCGCCACCGCCGGCGCCATGGGCGGCTCGAAGTCCGAGGAGTTCCTCGCCCCGGCCGAGGCCGGCGAGGACACCTTCGCCGACTGCCCGAACTGCGACTTCGCGGCGAACACCGAGGCGATCTCCTACGAGCTGCAGACGGTCGACGGCTCCGCCGTCCCGGCCGCCGAGGAGATCCCCACCCCCGACACCCCGACCATCGAGACCCTGGCCGCCTCCCTCGGCGTCCCGGCCTCCGCCACGCTGAAGAACCTCCTGGTGAAGGTCGACGGCGAGATCGTCGCCGTCGGCGTCCCCGGCGACCGCGAGGTCGACCTGGGCAAGGTCGAGGAGCACTTCGCCCCTGCGACCGTCGAGATGGTCACCGAGACCGACTTCGCCGAGCGCGCGGACCTCGTCCGCGGCTACGTCGGTCCGCAGGGCCTGGAGAAGGTCACGTACATCGCCGACCCGCGCGTGGCGCCGGGCACCGCGTGGATCACGGGCGCCAACAAGGACGGGATGCACGCGAAGAACGTCGTCGCGGGCCGTGACTTCGAGGTCTCCGAGTACGTCGACGTCGTGGTCGTCCAGGAGGGTGACCCGTGCCCCAAGTGCGGCACCGGCCTGAAGCTGGACCGCGCCATCGAGATCGGCCACATCTTCCAGCTGGGCCGTAAGTACGCCGACGCCCTCAAGCTCGACGTCCTCGGCCAGAACGGCAAGCCCGTCCGCGTGACCATGGGGTCGTACGGCATCGGCGTCTCGCGCGCCGTCGCCGCGCTCGCCGAGCAGACCGCCGACGAGAAGGGCCTGTGCTGGCCCGCCGAGGTCGCCCCGGCCGACGTCCACGTCGTCGCCGCCGGCAAGGCCCTCCAGACCGAGCTGGCCCTGGAGGTCTCCGACAAGCTGGCCGCCGCCGGCCTGCGCGTCCTGGTCGACGACCGCGCGGGCGTCTCCCCGGGCGTGAAGTTCACCGACGCGGAGCTCATGGGCGTCCCGAAGATCCTGGTGGCGGGCCGCCGCTCGGGCGAGGGCGTCGTGGAGCTGAAGGACCGCCGGACGGGCGAGCGCGAGGAACTGACCGTCGACGAGGCGATCGCCCGCCTCACCGCCTGACGCCGGACACCCGCGGCGGGAGCGGGCGCGACCCCTCGCTCCCGCCGCGTACGGCCCTGACGGTCCACTCCGCGCGGGCGTCACCCACCACCCGGGCGGCACCGCCGTCCCGTGTCCGTGGGGTCCCGCGCCCGCCGTGTGCGGGCCGAGACGCGTCCGGCTCCCGCGCCGCCGCCCGGCGCAGGGCCTCGTCCGGCTTCGCCCCTGCCCCGGCGCAACCGTCGCCCACAGCGTGGGACGGGGTTCAGGCCCCGTCCTCCGTCGGGACGGGTTCCACCGACGCTCCCGTCAGGTCCCCCACCGGCTCCACCCGCGCCGCCGCGTCGGCCGCACCCCTCAGGTACGCCTCGCTGAACGGCCGTGTCACGGCAGCCGCCTCGCTCGCGCCGGCCGCGGTCCCGGCCGCGGTTCCGGTGGCAGCGGCACCCACAGGCCCCGCCGTCGAGCGTTCCAGGAAGCGCAGCAGCTCCACCGGGAACGGCAGCACCAGCGTCGAGTTCTTCTCCGCGGCGACCGCCACCACCGTCTGCAGCAGCCTCAGCTGCAGCGCCGCCGGCTGGTCGGACATCACCTCCGCCGCCTCCGCCAGCTTCTTCGAGGCCTGGAGTTCCGCGTCCGCGTTGATGACCCGGGCCCGGCGTTCCCGGTCCGCCTCCGCCTGCCGCGCCATCGAGCGCTTCATCGTCTCGGGCAGCGAGACGTCCTTGATCTCGACGCGGTCGATGGCGACGCCCCAGCCCATCGCCGGGCTGTCGAGCATCAGTTCGAGCCCCTGGTTGAGCTTCTCGCGGTTGGAGAGCAGATCGTCGAGGTCGCTCTTGCCGATGATCGACCGCAGCGAGGTCTGCGCCATCTGGGAGACCGCGAACTTGTAGTCCTCGACCCGTATCAGCGCGTCGGCCGCGTCGACCACCTTGAAGTACACGACCGCGTCGACCCGTACCGTCACGTTGTCCCGGGTGATGCCCTCCTGCGCGGGCACGGGCATGGTGACGATCTGCATGTTGACCTTGTGCAGGCGGTCGACGAGCGGAACGATCATCGTGAATCCGGGCGACCGCACGTCGTCGCGCAGCCGCCCGAAGCGGAAGACGACGCCTCGCTCGTACTGCTTTACGACGCGCGCCGCCGCACCCGCGTACACGGCGGCCGCCGCGGCCGCGCCGGCCACGGCCACCAGCAGTTCTTCGATCATCGCGGCCCCCTGGACTTGAGCCGAACGGTACAAAGAGGGTATTCCCCTACAGCCAGCTCGCGAACTCCAGAAGCAGCTCGGCGTCCTGCCGGCGCCCCGCGGTCAGCGCCCGCGTCCCCGATTCGACCGCCCGGAACAGGGTCCAGCCGCGCAGCCGCTCCCGGTCGAGGTCCAGGGAGTCCGCCAGCTTGTTGACCCGCCGACGGGCCGCCGAGGCGCCCGAGGAGGCGGCCACCAGGTCCTCGACCCGGTCGCGCACCAGCCGCGCCAGGTCGTACGCCCGCTCACCCACCAGCGGCTCCGGGCCGACGGCCAGCCAGGGCGTCCGGTCCCCGGCGAGCACCTTGCCCTGCCGGAAGTTCCCGTGCAGCAGCAGGGTCTCGGCGGAGGCGGCCACGAGCTCCTCGCGGGCGGCGAGCGCCGCCGCCGTGAGCTCGGAGGTCCCCGCCCCGGACAGGTGGGGGGCCATCGCCGCCGCCTGCCGGGCGGTCCGCTCGGCCACCGTCTCGAAGCCGTGCTCCGGCGCGGGCTCGACCCACAGTTTGCGTACGGTTCCCGCCGCCTCCAGGAGCGCCTTCGCCTCCGGAAGGGAGCGGAGCGACACCTCGGGGTGCAGCCGTTCGAGGACGAGCGCGCCCTCTTCCGCGACGTCGAGGAGCTGGACCGCGCCCCAGCCGTTCCAGTGCGCGAGCGCCTCCCGTTCCCGGTCCGGCCGGGCGAACGGGGGAGCGATCTTGAGCGCGGCGGGGGAGCCGTCGGGCCGCCGGACGAGCACCACCAGGCTGCTCCGTCCGCCGGGTGCCATCACCCGTTCGGTCTCCAGGGACGCGTGGTCCAGCACCCGGCCGGCGAGCTCGGGCAGCTTCCCGAGCCACTCGGCCGCGACGGCTTCCCCGTACGTCTCACCGAGCGTCCTGACCAGTCGCTGCGGCGGTTCGAAACCCATGCGTACGTTGTTCCTTCGGTCGGGGCCGGACTCACACCCGCTCGGCGAGCCCAGGAAAGGTTACGTCGCTGCCGCGCCATCGGACCGCGCGTACCGCCGCCTCCCGGAGCGCGGCGGCCGCCTCGCGCCGCCCGCGGCCCTCGGAGGCCCGGACGAGGTCGGAGTAGACCCCGGCCACCCGGTCCTCGAGGACGGCGGCGAGTCGTACGGCGCCGGCCGGGTCCGCGACCCGGAACGGCAGCTCGTACGCGGCCTCCGCCATCACCGGTGTGCCGCCGAGGTCGCGGACGGCCCTGCGCAGCGCGTCCCGGTGTGCCCGGTGGGCCTCGTACGCGGCCGTGGCCTCGGCCCGGCGTTCCGTGCCGATCCGGCCGCCGACGACCCCGTACCCGTACACCGCCGCGTGCTCGGCGGCCAGCGCGGCCTGGGTCGCGTCGAGGGCGCTCATGCCCGGGCTCCTTCGGTCAGCAGATAGGCGTGCGCGGCGCCGGCCGCGGCCACCGAGGCGAGCAGCCGGGCGTACTCGGGCGGGGCGGTGAGCAGCGCGGCGGTGTGCGCGTCGGAGGCCGTGCGTTCGGCCGCCGCGAGTTCCCTCAGCGCGGCCCGGGGGTCGGTGGCCACGGGCACGGGGGAGGCGGTGGGCTTCGCAGAGGCAGAGGCAGAGGCAGAGGCAGAGGAGGTAGAGGCCGGGGCGGCCGTCGCCGGCCGTACCGTCGTACCGCCCTCGCCGAGGGCCACGGCGTGCGCCGCCACCGAGCGCCGCAGCGGGTTCAGCCGGGGTGCGAGGGCCGGGTGCGCGGCGAGGGCGGCGTCGTAACGTTCCAGCAGGGTCCTGGAGGCGGCCACGGAGCGCAGCCGGAGGGCCGCCTCGGCGCGTGCCACCCGCTCGGCCTCCAGTTCGGCGGCTCCGGGCTTCCTCGGGGCGGGCTCTTCCGAGGTGCAGCCCGAGAGCGCCGCCGCGGCGGCGGCCGAGACCCCCGCCGTCAGGAGTGCGCGCCTGCCCGTCGTCGTCACGCTCTCTCCCTCGGCCGTGGTACGTCGTCGAAGATCGTCGGGATCACCGCAGGCGAGCGTACCCGCGGCCCCCGGGGCGGTGGACGGCAACACCCCCCGGGACCGGATACCCTTTGGTCTGACACGCGACGAACACGCGGCGAACCCACAACAGCACACGCGGCCGAGGAGTCACCCGGATGAGCACCACCCAGAGCGACAGGCTGCGCGGACTCGTGGAGCCGCTGGTCCACGCGAAGGACCTGGATCTGGAAGAGATCGAGGTGTCCCGGGCCGGCCGCCGCGGACTGGTGAGGATCGTCGTCGATTCGGACGAGGGCGTGGAGCTGGACGCCTGTGCCGAGCTGAGCCGCGCGATCTCCGAGAAGCTCGACGAGACCGACGTGATGGGCGAGGGCGAGTACGTCCTCGAAGTCAGTTCCCCCGGCGCCGACCGCCCCCTGACCCAGCACCGCCACTACGTGCGCGCCACGGGCCGTCTGGTCAAGCTCCAGCTCGCCGAGACCGAAGAACTGGTCGCACGGATTCTCGCCGTGGACGAGAACGGCCTCGACCTCGAGGTGCCGGGCGTGAAGGGGCGCAAGCCCACCGCCCGCCGGGTCGAGTTCGCCGACATCGTCAAGGCGCGTGTCGAGATCGAGTTCAACCGCAAGGACAAGAAGGAAGAGGAGGCGTAGCCGTGGACATCGACGTGAAGCTGCTCAAGGGCTTGGCGCATGAGAAGGAGATCTCCTTCGACCTGCTGGTCGAGGCGATCGAGTCGGCCCTCCTCATCGCCTACCACCGCACCCCCGACGCCCGCCGCCACGCGCGCGTGGAGCTGGACCGGCTCACCGGTCACGTGACGGTGTGGGCGAAGGAAGACCCCTCCGATCTGGAGGAGGGCCAGGAGCCCAAGGACTTCGACGACACCCCGTCGGACTTCGGCCGGATCGCCGCGAGCACCGCCCGCCAGGTGATCCAGCAGCGTCTGCGCGACGCGGAGAACGACGTGACGTTCGGCGAGTACGCGCGCCGCGAGGGCGATGTCGTCGCCGGTGTCGTGCAGCAGGGCAAGGACCCGAAGAACGTCCTCGTCCGGCTCGACGACAAGCTGGAGGCCATTCTTCCGGTGCAGGAGCAGGTGCCGGGCGAGGACTACACGCACGGTCTGCGGCTGCGGACGTACGTCGTCCGGGTGGCGAAGGGTGTGCGCGGCCCGTCCGTCACCCTTTCGCGTACCCACCCCAATCTGGTGAAGAAGCTCTTCGCCCTCGAGGTGCCGGAGATCGCCGACGGCTCGGTCGAGATCGCGGCGATCGCCCGTGAGGCCGGTCACCGCACCAAGATCGCCGTTCGTTCCACCCGTTCGGGTCTGAACCCCAAGGGTGCCTGCATCGGCCCGATGGGCAGCCGCGTCCGCAATGTGATGGCGGAGCTGCTCGGCGAGAAGATCGACATCGTCGACTGGTCGGACGACCCGGCCGAGATGGTGGCGAACGCCCTCTCCCCGGCCCGGGTCTCCCGGGTCGAGGTCGTCGACATGGCCGCCCGCTCCGCGCGGGTGACGGTGCCGGACTACCAGCTGTCGCTGGCGATCGGCAAGGAGGGCCAGAACGCCCGCCTCGCCGCGCGTCTCACCGGATGGCGGATCGACATCCGTCCGGACACGGAGCCGAGCGGTTCCGAGGACTGAGCCGTTTTTTGGCCAACGAGTGTTCGATTCTTGCCCCGAACAGGTGAGGTCGGTACGGGGAGGTAGACTTAATCGTGTCTGGCCGGACGCATGCCCGCGCGTGCCCTGAGCGAACCTGTGTGGGGTGCCGGGAGCGAGCGGCCAAGAGCGATCTGCTGCGGATCGTGGTGAACAAGGACGAGTGCGTTCCTGATCATCGCGGTACGCTGCCCGGCCGGGGTGCGTACGTGCACCCCGCCGTGGCTTGTCTCGATCTGGCGGTCCGCCGCCGGGCGTTCCCGAGAGCCTTCAAGGTCCAGGGCCCGCTCGAAACAGCGGAACTGCGTCAGCACGTCGAACAGCCGGCACCGCAGTGAAACAAGAAGTACGGCACGGAACACCGTGCGGTCAGGTACCTCGCGAGTTGGAAGTAGGTCGAGATTGCGATGAGCACTCGATGAGTACGCGATGAGTACGCCCATGAAGTAGCGACGGTCCGGCGGTAACCCGGACCTCACAAAGGAGCAAAGTGGCTAAGGTCCGGGTATACGAACTCGCCAAGGAGTTCGGTGTGGAGAGCAAGGTCGTCATGGCCAAGCTCCAGGAACTCGGTGAATTCGTCCGTTCGGCGTCCTCGACGATCGAGGCGCCGGTCGTGCGCAAGTTGACTGACGCTTTGCAGGGTCCCGGCGGCAACGCCGGCAAGACCGCTGCCAAGCCCGGCGCGCCCCGCAAGGCGGCGCCCTCTCCCGCGGCGCCGTCTCCGGCCGCCGCGGCTCGTCCCGCTGCCCCCAAGCCCGGCGCCCCGGCCCCCAAGCCGGCCCCCGCGGCGCCTGCGGCGCCGGCCCCGGTCACTCCGGCCGCGCCCGCCGCGAGCAGCACCCCCTCCCAGGCTCCGGCCGCCTCGGGCCCCCGCCCGGGCCCGAAGCCCGCGCCCAAGCCGGTCACCCCGGCTCCGGCCGCCCCCGAGTTCACCGCGCCGCCGGCGGCTCCCGCCGCCGGTCAGCGCCCCGGTGGCGCCGCCCAGGGACCCCGTCCCACCGGCGACCGCCCCGAGCGTCCGGCCCGTCCGGGCCAGGGTGCGCCGCGTCCGCAGGGCCAGGGTGCCCCGCGTCCGCAGGGCCAGGGCGCTCCGCGTCCGGGCGGTGCCCGTCCGGCCGGTCCGCGTCCGGGCAACAACCCCTTCACCTCGGGTGGCTCCACCGGCATGGCGCGTCCGCAGACGCCCCGTCCGGGTGGCGGCGCTCCCCGTCCCGGCGGCCCCGGTGCCGCTCCGGGCGCCCCGCGTCCGCAGGGTGGCCCCGGTGGCGCCCCGCGCCCGCAGGGTCAGGGCGGCGCGCGTCCCACCCCCGGTGGCATGCCTCGCCCGCAGGCTCCCCGTCCGGGCGGCGCGCCCGGCGGTAACCGTCCCAACCCGGGCATGATGCCGCAGCGTCCCGCTGCCGGCCCGCGTCCCGGTCCCGGCGGCGGTGGCCGTGGTCCCGGTGGCCCCGGCGGCCGTCCGGGTGGTCCCGGCGGTGGCGGCGGCGGTCGTCCCGGCTTCGCCGGTCGTCCGGCCGGTCCCGGCGGTGGCGGCGGCGGCTTCGCCGGTCGTCCCGGTGGTCCCGGTGGCGGCGGCGGTCGTCCGGGTGGTCCCGGCGGCGGTGGCGGCGGCTTCGGCGGTCGTCCCGGTGGCTTCGGTGGCCGTCCCGGCGGTCCGGGTGGACGTGGTGGCACGCAGGGCGCCTTCGGTCGTCCCGGCGGTCCCGCGCGTCGTGGTCGCAAGTCGAAGCGTCAGAGGCGCCAGGAGTACGAGGCCATGCAGGCCCCGTCCGTGGGCGGCGTGATGCTTCCCCGCGGTGGCGGCGAGGTCATTCGTCTGTCGCGCGGTGCCTCCCTCACCGACTTCGCCGAGAAGATCGGCGCCAACCCGGCGTCGCTCGTCGCGGTGATGATGAACCTCGGTGAGATGGTCACGGCCACGCAGTCCGTCTCCGACGACACGCTGACGATGCTCGGCGAGGAGATGAACTACACCGTTCAGATCGTCTCGCCGGAGGAGGAGGACCGCGAGCTCCTCGAGTCCTTCGACATCGAGTTCGGCGAGGACGAGGGCGGCGAAGAGGCTCTGGTCTCCCGTCCGCCGGTCGTCACCGTCATGGGTCACGTCGACCACGGTAAGACCCGACTTCTCGACGCGATCCGCAAGACGAACGTCGTCGCGGGCGAGGCCGGTGGCATCACCCAGCACATCGGTGCCTACCAGGTGGGTACCGAGGTCAACGGCGAAGAGCGTCGCATCACCTTCATCGACACCCCGGGTCACGAGGCGTTCACCGCCATGCGTGCCCGTGGTGCGAAGTCGACCGACATCGCGATCCTCGTGGTCGCGGCCAACGACGGCGTCATGCCGCAGACGATCGAGGCGCTCAACCACGCCAAGGCCGCCGGCGTCCCGATCGTCGTCGCGGTCAACAAGATCGACGTCGAGGGTGCGGACCCGACCAAGGTCCGCGGTCAGCTGACCGAGTTCGGTCTGGTGGCCGAGGAGTACGGCGGCGACACGATGTTCGTCGACATCTCCGCCAAGCAGGGTCTGCACATCGACTCCCTGCTGGAGGCCGTGGTCCTCACCGCGGACGCCTCGCTCGACCTGCGGGCCAACCCGAACCAGGACGCGCAGGGTATTGCGATCGAGTCCCACCTCGACCGCGGTCGCGGTGCCGTCTCGACCGTCCTGGTCCAGCGCGGAACGCTGCGCATCGGCGACACCGTGGTGGTCGGCGACGCGTACGGCCGCGTCCGGGCGATGCTCGACGACAAGGGCAACAACGTCGAGGAGGCGACTCCGTCGACTCCCGTCCTCGTCCTGGGTCTCACCAACGTCCCGGGTGCCGGCGACAACCTCCTGGTCGTCGACGAGGACCGTACGGCCCGTCAGATCGCCGAGAAGCGCGCTGCGCGTGAGCGCAACGCCGCCTTCGCCAAGCGCGTCCGCCGGGTGTCCCTCGAGGACCTCGACAAGGTGCTCAAGGCCGGTCTCGTCCAGGAACTCAACCTCATCATCAAGGGCGACGCGTCCGGTGCGGTCGAGGCCCTCGAGGCCTCGCTGCTCCAGCTCGACGTCGGCGAAGAGGTCGACATCCGTGTCCTGCACCGCGGTGTGGGTGCGGTCACCGAGTCGGACATCGACCTGGCCATGGGCTCCGACGCCATCGTCATCGGCTACAACGTCCGTGCGGCCGGCCGTGCCGCGCAGATGGCGGAGCGCGAGGGCGTCGACGTCCGGTACTACTCGGTCATCTACCAGGCGATCGAGGAGATCGAGGCGGCGCTCAAGGGCCTCCTCAAGCCGGAGTACGAAGAGGTCGAGCTCGGTACGGCGGAGATCCGCGAGGTCTTCCGCTCGTCCAAGCTGGGCAACATCGCCGGTGTCCTCATCCGCTCCGGCGAGGTCAAGCGCAACACCAAGGCGCGCCTCGTCCGCGACGGCAAGGTCATCGCCGAGGACCTCACGATCCACGGTCTGCGCCGCTTCAAGGACGACGTCACCGAGATCCGCGAAGGCTTCGAGGGCGGTATCAACCTCGGAAACTTCAACGACATCAAGATCGACGACGTCATCGCGACGTACGAGATGCGCGAGAAGCCGCGCGCCTGATCGCGTCCGATCGCAGCAGTGAGCCGGGGCCGGTCGGCGGAAAGTATTCCGTCGATCGGCCCCGGCCGTTGCGTGTACGGTTTCGGTGTCCCCGCCGAGTGGTCGGCGGGCACCGAACCCGAACCGGCGGGACATCCGGACATACATGTATGTGGGGACACTGTCCTTCGATCTGCTCCTCGGCGACGTACGTTCGTTGAAGGAGAAACGCTCCGTCGTCAAGCCGATCGTGGCCGAGCTCCAGCGGAAATTCGCGGTGAGCGTGGCGGAGGTCGGCGGCCAGAACCTCCATCGGCGGGCCGAGATCGGCGTCGCGATGGTGTCGGGGGATCCGGGACACCTCAGCGACGTACTGGACCGGTGCGAGCGGCTCGTCGCCGCGCGTCCCGAGGTGGAGCTGCTGTCGGTGCGCCGCAGGCTCCACACTGATGAAGACTGATTGAGCAAGGCAAAGAAGGAGAAGGACCAGTGGCCGACAACGCGCGGGCGAAGAAGCTGGCAGACCTCATCCGGGAGGTGGTCGCCGAGAAGCTGCAGCGCGGCATCAAGGACCCCCGCCTGGGCACGCACGTGACCATCACGGACACCCGCGTCACCGGCGACCTGCGGGAGGCCACGGTCTTCTACACGGTCTACGGCGACGACGAGGAGCGGGCGAGCGCCGCAGCCGGACTGGAGAGCGCCAAGGGCATCCTCCGTTCGGCCGTGGGCCGCGCGGCGGGGACCAAGTTCACCCCCACCCTGGCCTTCGTGGCCGACGCCCTCCCGGAGAACGCCAAGACGATCGAGGACCTCCTCGACAAGGCGCGGGCCTCGGACGCCCAGGTGCGGGAGGCGTCCTCGGGCGCCCACTTCGCGGGCGACGCCGACCCCTACAAGAAGCCGGGCGAGGACGAAGCCGCCGAATGAGCAACGCAGCACGCACGCCCGACGGCCTTGTCATCGTCGACAAGCCGTCGGGCTTCACCTCGCACGACGTCGTGGCCAAGATGCGGGGGATCGCGAAGACCCGCCGGGTGGGCCACGCCGGCACGCTCGACCCCATGGCCACCGGCGTCCTCGTCCTCGGCGTGGAGCGGGCGACGAAGCTCCTCGGTCACCTCGCGCTGACCGAGAAGGAGTACCTGGGCACGATCCGCCTGGGCCAGACGACGGTCACCGACGACGCCGAGGGCGAGATCACGGCCTCCGTCGACGCCTCCAAGGTGACCCGCGAGGGCATCGACGCGGGCGTCGCCGAGCTGACCGGCGCCATCATGCAGGTGCCGTCGAAGGTCTCCGCGATCAAGATCGACGGCAAGCGGTCGTACGCCCGTGTGCGCGGCGGCGAGGAGTTCGAGATCCCGGCCCGCCCGGTCACCGTCTCCTCCTTCCAGGTGTACGACGTCCGTGAGGCGACCGCCGAGGACGGCACCCCCGTCGTCGACCTGGTCGTCTCCGTCGTCTGCTCCTCCGGTACGTACATCCGGGCGCTCGCCCGGGACCTCGGCGCGGGGCTCGGCGTGGGCGGTCATCTGACCGCGCTGCGCCGCACCCGGGTCGGGCCGTACAAGCTGGACGCGGCGAAGACCCTCGACCAGCTCCAGCAGGAGCTGACGGTCATGCCGGTCGCCGACGCGGCCTCGGCGGCGTTCCCCCGGTGGGAGGTCGACGAGAAGCGGGCCAAGCTGCTGCTCAACGGCGTCCGCCTGGAGATGCCGGAGTACCCGGCCGGTCCGGTCGCGGTCTTCGGGCCCGACGGGACGCTGCTGGCGCTCGTGGAGGACCAGCGGGGCAAGGCCAAGAGCCTCGCCGTCTTCGGCTGATCCGGACGGTTCACGGCCGGCTGTGGGGCGGGCACGCGCGCGTGCCCCCCCCCCCACTTGTCTCCCCCTGCCGGAGCCTGTCCCGCCGAACGCCGGAGAATCACCCGATCAGGGAGGCGCTCGGAGTGAACGGGGGAGTGACCGGGGGCGCGTTTCCCTTCCTGGTTCTTCGCGTGATCACCGGCGACCTACCGTCGACTCCATGGGACGCGGGGACCTGGCGACGCTGGTACGGATCTGCGATCTGGCGGGCCGGCCTCGCGGCACCGGATTCCTCGCCGACCACCACGGAACGGTCGTCACCAGTCACGAAGCCGTCGACGGGCTGAGCCGTGTCGTCCTGCACGCCCCCGGCGACCGGACCTGGCTCGCCGAGGCCGAGGCCGTCACCGCCCTGCCGGAGAGCGGCCTCGCGCTCGTACGGACCGAAGGGCTCGGAGTCCGACCGCTGCCGGTCGCGACCCGCGCCGAGATCGAGCCCGGCACCTACGTACGGATCGCCGCCCACGGCTGGCGCGAGGCGCGCGTCCTCGGCCCGGCGGCCGTCACGTACACCGCCACCGACCGCTTCCACACCCTCGCCGACGCCCTCGAACTCGTCATCGGCACCGAGGGGGCCGAGGCGCTCCGGCTCGGCGGAGACGCCGCGGGCGGTCCCGTCCTCGACACCACCACCGGCACCGTCCTCGCCGTCCTCGGCACCGCCCTGCACGGCGACCGCCAGGGCGCCGGATACGCGGTGCCGCTCCGGCCGGCGGGCCCCCTCTCCGCCCTCCTGCGGCGCAACGCGGCCACCGTCCCCGCCTACGGCCCCGACCTCAACCTCGCCGGAATCCTGGAGCTCACCGCCACCTCCACCGGGCCCGCACCGGAACCCGACCCCTGGCCCGAGCCCGTCGAACGCCCCGATTGCGTCCGGGAGTTCGCCCGCTTCACCGCCGGCGAGGTGCCGGTCCTGGCGCTCGTCGGCGCCCCCGGCACCGGCCGTACGACCGCCCTCGCCGCCCTCTGCGCCCGGCGCGCCCGGGGGGTCGCACCCGCCCCCACCGTCCGGCTGCGCGGCGCCGACCTGCGCGCCGAGGACGGCTCGCTCGCCGACGCCGTCGGCCGCGCCCTGCACCAGGCGGGCCGGATCGTCGCGGCCTCCGGGGCGTCCGGCGACACCACCACCGCCACCCCGGAGCGGGCCGCCGCCCTCGCCCACGCGGCGGGCCGCCCGCTGCTCGTCCTCCTCGACGGCCCCGAGGAGATGCCCCCGCTCCTCGCCCACCGGCTCGCCGACTGGACGACGGCCACCGAGGCCTGGCTCCGCGCCCACCACGTCCATCTCGTCACGGCATGCCGCCCCGAGCACTGGGAGCGGGCCGGCGCCCTCTACAACCCGCGGGCCCTGCACCGGCCGGCGACCGGCCCCGGCGCCGGACTGCCCGCCGCCCTCGTCCTCGGGTCGTACTCGGAGACGGAGGCGCGGTCCGTGCGCGAGGGGTACGGGATCGGGGAGGCGGACCTCGCCGAGGCCGACGCCCGCCACCCGCTCGCCCTGCGGCTGCTCGCCGAGGTACGGACCGCGCTGCCGGGGGACGTGCCGGGGAGGCCCGGGCGCGAGGAGATCTTCACCGCCTATCTGGACCTGATGTGTCTGCGGACCGCCGTCCGGATCGCGGCGGGCTCCCGGCCCCTCGTCCGGGGGGCCGCCGTACGCCGGCTCGCCGCGCGCGTGACCGGCCAGGTCCACGAGGCGGCCCGCCGCTGTCTCGGCCCGGGGCACGGCGTCCTCGACCGGGCCTCCTTCGAGGAGCTCTTCCCCTGGCGGGAGGGCTGGGCCTCTGCCGTCCTCACCGAAGGGCTGCTCGTCCCGGCGGGCTCCGGCTACCGCTTCGCCCACGAGGAGGTGGCCGACTGGGTGCAGGCGGCCCATCTGGACCTGGACGGCGCGCTCCGGGCCCTGCTCGGCCCGGGGGCCGATGCCCCGCCCCCGCCGGAGCCCGGTGCCCCGATCCCACCGACGTCCGCTGCCCGCGCTCCGTCGCCGCCCACCGCCGGCCCCGCGCCCGTCCCCGTCCCCGCCCCCGGCCCCGTCGTCGTGTCCGCCCCCGGGCCTGTCGCCGTGCCCGGCCCCGCACCCGTGCCCGCGCCGGGCGTCCCCCGGCAGCGGACCCCCGCCGAGGCGCGCCCGCCCGTCCCCCGTCACCGCATCGGCCCGGTGCTCCAGGCCCTCCTGCTGCTCCACCACGAGCGCGGCCCGGCAGGTCTCGCCCCCCGCCTCGCCGCGCTCGTCGAGGCCCTCGACGGCTTCGCCGGCGAGGAGGGCGGAGAGCCGGGCGACGGGCCCTGGTGGGCCGCCCGGCTGTTCGGCGAGAGCGTGCGCCGGCTGGGGGACCCCCGGCCGTACCTGCCCGTGCTGCGCCTGCTCGCGGACCGGATCGGGGCCCACGCCGAGCGGCACGCGGTCTTCGCCGGGTTCGGGCCCGCGTTCTGGCTGGGGCTCCCGCTCGGGGAGGACGAGCGGATCGATCTGCTGCGGCGGCTCGTGCCCGCGGACCCGCCGCCCGGCCCGGAAGCCCGCGACGACCGGGCGCTCGACGCGGTCGACGCCCTGCTCGCCGCCGACCCCCGGGGCGTCCAGCCGCTGCTCTGCCGCTGGTTCGGCGACGACCGGCCCCTCCCCGCCGTCCCGGGCGCCACCGTCGCCAGCGCGGCCCAGGCCCTGCTGCGCGCCCATCGGGCACTCGCCGTCGACGACCTGTGCGAGGCGCTCGTCGCCACCGCCCACCCGCTCGCCGACGGGCTCCTCGCCGCCCTCGCCGCGGACGAGCCCTCCGCCGTCTGCCGGGCCGTCGACCGCTGGGCCCACGACGACGGGCGCCCCGAGCGGCGCGTCGCCGCCGCCACTTACGGGCATCTGGTCGCCGGACACGCCACCGGCTCGGCCGACCGGGAACTCCTCCGCTTCGCCGCCCTCGCCCTGCTCGCCCGCCCCGGCGACCAGTCCCTCCACGGCGCCGCCCTCGGCCTGCTGATCCGCGACCCGCACACCCGCGCCCGCCATCTGCCCCGCGCCCTCGCCGAGCCCCGGGTGCCCGCGGGCGCCCTCGCCGAGGCCCTGGCGGCCGACCCCGGGCCGGTGCTCGCCGCCTTCGGGGCCCGGCTGCACGGCACGGGTGAGGTTCCCGCCGCCGCCCTGCGGGCGCTCGCCGAGGTCGACACGCCCGCGCTCGCCCGCCGCGTCACCGCCCTCGTCCGCGACTACGTCGCCCGCCACCCCGAGGGCGCAGGCCACGTGGCCGTCTTCGTCGACCGCCGGTTCGAGGACGGCCCGGCGGCCAGGTCCGTGCTCTTCCCGCTGGTCACCGGCCTGATCCGGGGCCGCCCCGCGCAGGTGCGCCGGGCCCTCGCCCCGGTTCTCGCGGCCCCCGGCAGCGGTGCCTCCCGTCATCTGCGGGCCGAACTGCTCGACGTACTCCTGGAGCACGAGCGCTACGAGTCGGAGACGGGGGAGCACACCGTCCTGGACGCCCTCCTGACGGCCGCCGCCGAGGGCGCGGACCGGCGCAGCGAGCCGCGCACCAAGGAGCTCACCCACCGGGCCGGCGCCCTGTGGGCCCGTACCCCCGAGGGCGCGGGGCGGCTCGACCCCGCCCTCGCGGGACTCGTCCGGGAGTGGCCCGTGTTCGCCGCCCTCCTCGCCGGCTGGACGGTCGCCGACCCCGGCCACTGGGCACCGCTGCTCGGTTCGGAGACCCTCCGGACCATGCTGAGCCACGGCACTTCCATGCCGATGCGAACCGATGGCCGTGAGCATGGCAGTCTTAGACCTGCGTAATCGGCGAACAGGCGGACGAGGAGCGGTCACAGTGCAGCGCTGGCGTGGCTTGGAGGACATCCCCCAGGACTGGGGGCGCAGCGTCGTCACCATCGGCTCCTACGACGGTGTGCACCGCGGGCACCAGCTGATCATCGGGCGCGCCGTCGAGCGCGCGAGGGAACTCGGCGTCCCCTCCGTCGTGGTCACCTTCGACCCGCACCCCTCGGAGGTCGTCCGGCCGGGCAGCCATCCGCCGCTGCTCGCCCCGCACCACCGGCGTGCCGAACTGATGGCCGGCCTCGGGGTGGACGCGGTGCTCGTGCTGCCGTTCACCGCCGAGTTCTCCCAGCTGTCCCCGGCCGCCTTCATCGTCAAGGTGCTCGTCGACAAGCTGCACGCGAAGGCCGTCATCGAGGGCCCCAACTTCCGCTTCGGGCACCGGGCCGCGGGCAACGTCGCCTTCCTGTCCGAGCTCGGCGCCACCTACGACTACGAGGTCGAGGTCATCGACCTGTTCGTCAGCGGTACGGCGGGCGGCGGCCTGCCCTTCTCCTCCACCCTCACCCGACGGCTCGTTGCCGAGGGCGACATGGCCGGGGCCTCCGAGATCCTCGGCCGCCCGCACCGGGTCGAGGGCATCGTGGTCCGCGGCGCGCAGCGGGGCCGCGAGCTCGGCTTCCCGACGGCCAACGTCGAGACCCTGCCGCACACCGCGATCCCGGCCGACGGCGTCTACGCCGGCTGGCTGACGGCCGCGGGGGAGCGGATGCCGGCGGCCATCTCGGTCGGCACGAACCCGCAGTTCGACGGCACGGAGCGGACGGTCGAGGCGTACGCGATCGACCGCGAGGGCCTCGACCTGTACGGGCTGCACGTGGCCGTGGAGTTCCTGGAGTACGTCCGCGGGATGCTCAAGTTCGACACCCTGGACGACCTGCTGGAGGCGATGGCCGGCGACGTGAAGCGCTGCCGGGAGCTGACCGAGGCGTACGACCGGGAGAACCCCCCGGCCGTCTGACGCCCGGGCCGCCCCGACCCGGTGGCCCCGCCCGTCACCGGGCCGACCGGCTCGGAGGCCCGAGGCCTCCAGGGCCGACCGGCTCGGACCGACTCAGACCGACGCCTCCCGCGCCACCCAGTGGCAGGCCACCTCCTGCTCCCCGCCACCGCCCAGGACCGGCAGGTTCTCGCCGCGGCAGCGGTCCGCGACCGCCGCCGCCTCGCCCGAGGCGAGGATCTGGCAGCGGGCGTGGAATCGGCAGCCGGACGGGACGCGGGACGGGTCCGGGGGCTCACCGGTCAGCACCACCGGAGCCCCCCCGGACTCGGGGAGCACCGACAGCAGCGCCCGGGTGTACGGGTGCCGGGGCCGGGTCAGTACGGATTCCACCGTGCCGGTCTCCACGACCCGGCCCAGGTACATCACCGCCACCCGGTCGGCGATGTTCCACGCGAGTCCCAGATCGTGTGTCACCACCAGCGCGGACAGCCCCAGTTCGTCCCTCAGGCGCAGCAGCAGCGCCAGGATCTCGCCCCGTACGGAGGCGTCGAGGGAGGCCACCGGCTCGTCGGCGACGATGAGCTCGGGCTCCAGGACGAGCGCGCCCGCGATGACCACCCGCTGCCGCTGCCCGCCGGACAGTTCGTGCGGGTAGCGCAGGAAGAAGCGCTCCGGGGGCCGCAGCCCGGCCCGCGCGAGGGCCCCGGCGACCGCCTCCCGCTCGTCGCCCGCGAATCCGTGGATCCGCAGCCCCTCCGCCACCGCGTCGTACACGGTGTGCCGGGGGTTCAGCGAGCCGCTCGGGTCCTGGAGGACCAGCTGCGCCCGTTTCCGGTAGGCCTTGAGGGCCCCGGCGGAGTAGGAGAGCGGCCGCCCGTCGAAGGCGACCGACCCCGACGTGGGCCGGACGAGACCGAGGAGCGAGCGGGCCAGGGTCGTCTTGCCGCAGCCCGACTCGCCGACGAGGGCCACGATCTCGCCCGCGCCGATGTCGAGGTCCACCCCGTCCACCGCGCGTGCGGGCGGCGCGCCCCGCCGCCCGGGGAAGGTGACGTGCAGTCCGCGTGCCGACAGCAGGGACGCCGCCTTCGTCTCCGTACGCTCGGCCGTCTCCGTACTCATGACGCGCTCCCCACATGGACGCAGGCGGCCCGGTGGTCCGCGCCGGCGACCCGCAGCTCCGGATCGAGTTCCCCGCAGGCGTCCACCGCCATCGGACAGCGGGGATGGAAGGTGCAGCCGCCGGGCAGGTCCGCCGGGTCCGGCGGGTCGCCCGGCAGACCGCGCGGGGCCCGCCGGGAGGCGAGGTCCCCGACGCGCGGGAACGCCGAGGACAGTGCCCGCCCGTAGGGGTGCTCGGCCGCCTCGTACACCGCCCGCGCCGGTCCCTCCTCGACGACCCGGCCCGCGTACATCACGGCGAGCCGGTCGCAGGTGTCGGCGAGGACCGCGAGGTCGTGGCTGATCATCAGGAGGCTGATGGACTGCTCGGCGACGAGCCGCTCGATCAGCCGGAGGATCTGCGCCTGGATCATCACGTCGAGCGCGGTCGTGGGCTCGTCCGCGACGATCAGCCGGGGATCGCAGGCGAGCGCCATCGCGATCATCACGCGCTGCCGCTGCCCGCCGGACAGCTCGTGCGGATAGGCGGCCGCGCGGGCGGCCGGAAGCCCGACGTGTTCGAGCAGCTCACCGGCCCGTCTGCGGGCCGCCGCCGGGGTCGCCCGGCCGTGCACGAGCAGCGGCTCGGCGATCTGGTCCCCGATCCGGTGCACCGCGTTGAGCGAGTGCATCGCGCCCTGGAAGACGATCGACGCGCCCGCCCAGCGCACGGCCCGCAGGTGTCCCCACTTCATGGCGAGGACGTCGTCGCCGTCGAGCAGGATCCGCCCCTCGATCCGCGCCGAGGCCGGAAGAAGCCGCAGCAGGGCGAGGGCGAGGGTGGACTTTCCGCAGCCGGACTCGCCGGCCACGCCCAGCTTGGTGCCCGTCTCCAGGGTCAGGTCGACCCCGCGTACGGCGGGCACGGCGGCCGCGCCCGACCCGTAGGTCACCCTGAGGTCCCGTACTTCCAGGAGGCTCTGCGCGGTCATCGACTCACCCCCAGCTTCGGATTGAGCACGGACTCGACGGCCCGCCCGCACAGGGTGAACGCGAGTGCCACCAGGGCGATGGCGATGCCGGGCGGGGCCAGGTACCACCAGTGCCCGGAGGAGACCGCGCCCGCGTCACGGGCGTCCTGGAGCATGCCGCCCCAGGAGACGACCGTCGGGTCGCCGAGTCCGAGGAAGGCGAGCGTCGCCTCGGTGAGGATGGCGGTCGAGATGCCGAGGGTGGTCTGCGCGAGCACCAGCGGCATCACGTTCGGCAGGACGTGCCTGCCCATGACGTGTCCGTGGCCGCCGCCGAGCGCGGTCGCCCGCTCGATGTACGGGCGGGACTCCACCGCGATCGTCTGGGCCCGCACCAGGCGGGCGGTGGTCGGCCAGGAGGTCACACCGATGGCCAGGACCACCGTCCACATCGACCGGGACATGACGGTGGCCAGCACGATCGCGAGGACCAGGGTCGGCATCACCAGGAACCAGTCGGTGATCCGCATGACGACGGTCGAGAACCAGCCGCCGTAGTGACCGGCGATGATGCCCACCAGGGTGCCGATGGCGACCGAGAGGACCGCCGCGAGCAGCCCCACGAGCAGGGAGATGCGCGCCCCCCAGATCAGCAGACCGAGCAGGGAGCGCCCGAACTGGTCGGTCCCCAGCGGGAATTCGGCGCTCGGTGGCTCCAGGGCCGTACCCGGGGCCTGTGTCACCGACTGCACGTCGGCGCCGACGGTCCACGGGGCGGTGAGGGCGAGCAGCGCGATGAGGGCGAGCCCGGCGAGGCCGAGGAGCCCGGCGCGGCGGGTGCGGTACGAGGCCCAGAAGCGGGCCACCGTGCTCCGGCGGCGCGCCCACGTCAGCGACGACTTCGTGGCAGGCGTCGACGCGGTGGCGGGGGGCGGCTTCTTCTTGCCGGGCGCGGTGGCGGGTGACGACTCCGTGGCGGGTGTCGTCCCCGAGGAGGCGGTCGTCCCCGAGGGGGCCGTCGGTTCGGTCGAGGTCATCGGCCCACCCGGGGGTCGAGCAGCGGATAGAGGAGGTCGGCGATCAGGTTCATCAGGATCATCGCTCCGGCGAAGACCACGAACAGTCCCTGGACGAGCGGCAGGTCCGGCACGCTCAGCGCCTGGTAGAACAGTCCGCCGAGGCCGGGCCAGGAGAAGACCGTCTCCACCAGGATCGATCCGGCCGCCACATGACCCAGGTTGATGAAGATCATGGTGACGGTCGGCAGGAGCGCGTTCGGTACGGCGTGCCGGCGTCGCACGTCGTCGTCGCGGAGCCCCTTCGCCCGCGCCGTCGTCAGATAGTCGCCGCCCATCTCGTCGAGCAGCGAGGAGCGCATCACCAGCAGGGTCTGCGCGTACCCGACGGCCACGAGCGTGACGACGGGCAGGACGAGGTGGTGGGCGACGTCGAGGACGTGGGCGAAGCCGGTCTCGCCCGTGCCCGACTCCATGCCGCCGGTGGGGAAGAGCCCGGGGATCGGACCCATGCCGACGGAGAACACGATGATGAGCAGCAGGCCGAGCCAGAAGGAGGGCACCGACCACAGGGTCAGGGCGATCCCGGTGTTCAGCCGGTCGCCGAGACCGCCGTGGCGCCAGGCGGAGCGGGTGCCGAGCCAGAGCCCGAGCGCCGAGTAGATCACCACGGCGACGCCGGTGAGCAGCAGCGTCGCGGGGAGCTTCTCCGCGATCAGCTCCCCGACCGGGGCGCGGAACTGGAACGAGGTGCCGAGGTCGCCGCCCAGCGCCTTGGCGCAGTAGTCGACGAATTGCTGCCACAGGGGCAGGTCGAGCCCGAACTGGCGGCGCAGGGTGGCGAGTTGTTCCGCCGATGTGGGGATGCCGTGCGTCATCGCCTTCACCGGGTCCCCGGGGATGATCCGGAAGAGGAAGAAGCTGGTGACGAGGACGGCGAAGAGGGAGACGAGCGCGCCGCCCAGCTTCCCCGCCGCGTGGCGGAGATAGCCGAGGGAGGAACCGGTGCGGGGTGCGCCGTCCGTGGCGCGGGCCTCTTCGGCCCGCGCCACGTCGGCGGGGGTGCTTGCCGTCGTCACGACTACTCGCGGTCGTCGGCGGTGGAGCGGCGGCGGCGGGCGGTCCAGACACCCACGGCGACGAGGACGATCGCGGCGGGGCCGAGGATCAGCCAGATGTTCGTCGAGGAACCGGAGCTTTCGCCCTCGGAGGCGGAGGCCGCGGGCACGGCCGACCACCAGCTCCAGTAGCCGTCCTGGCCCCACAGGTTTCCGCCCGCCTCGGGCATGGTGGTGATGGACTTGATCTGGTCCGTGCGGTACGCCTCCAGGGCGTTCGGATAGGCCATGATGTTCATGTACCCCGTGTCGTACAGCCGGGACTGCATCCGCTTCACCAGATCCGCCCGCTTGGCGGCGTCGTACTCCACCGCCTGCTGCGCGTAGAGGCCGTCGAACTGCCGGTCGCAGATGAAGTTGTCGGTGGCCCCGGAGTCCTTCGGCGTCTCCGGCAGGGTGCCGCAGGTGTGGATCGACAGGACGTAGTCGGGGTCGGGGTTGACCGACCAGCCGTCGAACGCGAGGTCGTAGTCGCCCTTGACCCAGGGGTCCGAGACGCTGTCGAGGCACTCGACCTTCAGGCCGACGCCCAGCTCGCCCCACCACTCCTGGAGGTACTTGCCGACCGCCTTGTCGTTCGGGTCGGTGGCGTGACAGAGGATCCGGAAGTCCAGCGGCCTGCCGTCCTTGCCGACCCGCTTGCCGTCGGCGTTCTTCCGGTACCCGGCGGCGTCGAGGACCTTCGCCGCCTCTGCGGGGTCGTACGTCCGCTTCTGGCCCGTCTCCGGCTTCCAGAAGTACGAGCCGAAACGGGGCGGGATGTAGCCCTCGCCCTCGACCGCGTGGCCCTGGAAGACCTTGTCGACGAGGGTGGTGCGGTCGACCGCGAGGAACAGCGCCTTGCGCACCTCCGGGTCGAGCAGCGCCTTGTGGCCGTTGCCGAAGGCCTTGCCGTCCTGCGCCTTCGCGCCCGGGTTGGTGGCCAGGGCGTAGAAGCGCCGGCCGGGCGCGTCGTTGACCTTGATGTTCTTCTGGGTTCCCAGTGCGGCGGCCTGGGCGGGCGTCAGGTTCGGTACGAACGACACCTCGCCCTTCTGGAGGGCGGCGACGGCGGCGTCCCCGTCCTTGTAGTACTTGAAGACCAGCTCGTCGAACTTCGGCGCGCCCCGCCAGAACGTCTTGTTCGGCTTGAGCTTGATGTACTGGTCGACCTTGAAGTCGGTGATGACGAAGGGGCCGTTGCCCACGATCGGGAACTGCTTGTCGTTGTTGAACTTCGAGAAGTCGCCGACCTTCTCCCAGACGTGCTTCGGCACGATCGGCACGTCGAGCGCGGTCATCGTGGCCTGCGGCTTCTTGAGCCGGATGACGAGCGTCTTCGCGTCAGGTGCGGTGACCTGCGCGAAGTTGGCCGTGAAGCTGCCGTTGGCGGTGGCGGCGTTCGGGTCGGTCATCATCTTGTTGAAGGTCCAGGCCGCGTCCTCGGCGGTCGCGGGCTTCCCGTCGGACCAGGTCGAGTTCTCGCGGATGGTGTACGTCCACGTCAGCTTGTCCGCCGAGGGGGTCCACGCGGTCGCCAGGCCCGGGATCGTCCGGGCGTCCTTGGCGTCGTAGTTGGTGAGGTACTCGTAGGCCAGCCGGTGGATGCTGGTCGAGGTGAGCTTCTGGGCGAGGAACGGGCTCAGCGAGTCGATGCTCTGCGAGACGGCGACGGTGAGCGTGTTCCCGGCGGACTTGTCGTCCTCCGCGGCGGCGGTACCGGGGACGGCCACGAGGGAGACGGCGGTGACACCGGCGGCGAGCAGCAGCCGGAGCGCTCTGTGGGCGGCGGAGGCGGAACGGGGTGGAGCCTTCGTGACCATGACCATGGGACGTGACCTCGCGTCGGGGGATCTGTCGTGGATCTTGGGCTGACGGTGAGTGAAGCGAAGGTTTATCAGCGGTGGTCTGCCGTCGTCAACGATCCCTCAAACCCCTTGTGGGCTGCGGGAATGCCATGAGGCCCCGCACCGGGGAGCCGGTGCGGGGCCTCATTGGTCTACTCCTGTGACGCCTTACTGCTGAGGGGCTGGCGGCGCCCCCGGAGGCCCCTGCCGGGGCCATTCGGGCGACGGACCCTGCCCCTGTCCCTGGTCGTACGCCTGCCCCTGTCCCTGGCCGGGATCCTGCGGATCGGCGTGCGGGGGCAGCGGCTGTCCGGGCTGCGGCTGCTGCCAGCCCTGCGGCATGCCGGGCTGACCGGAAGGCGCGCCGTACGGCTGTCCGGGTGCGGGCTGTGCTCCGTACGGCTGACCGGCCGCGGGCTGACCGCCGTACGGCTGACCCGGCATCGGCTGCCCGGGAGCGGGCTGCGCCCCGTACGGCTGCTGTCCGGGCGCGGGCTGCGCTCCGTACGGCTGCCCGGGCGCCGGCTGCTGTCCGTAGGGCTGCTGCGGCGGGTACGGCTGTCCCGGGGCCTGCTGTCCGGGCGCGGGCTGACCGCCGTACGGCTGACCCGGTACGGGCTGTCCGGGCGCGAACTGCCCCGGCACCGGCTGTCCGGGCATCGGCTGACCCGGCATCTGCTGGCCGCCCGGCATCGGCGGGGCCATGTGCGGCGGCATCGCGCCCTGGCCGTCGCCGGTCCAGAGCCCCTGCGCCTGCTGCGCCCGTACGAAGTCCTCGGCCACCATCGCCGAGAGGTGGAAGTACGCCTCGCGGGTCTTCGGCCGCATCATGTCGAGGTCCACCTCGGCGCCGGCCGACAGGTGCTCGTCGAACGGCACGACCACGACGCCGCGGCAGCGGGTCTGGAAGTGCTGCACGATGTCCTCGACCTTGATCATCTTGCCGGTCTCGCGGACCCCGGAGATGACGGTGATCGAACGCTGCACCAGGTCCGCGTAGCCGTGCGCCGAGAGCCAGTCCAGCGTCGTCGACGCGCTGGACGCGCCGTCCACGGAGGGCGTCGAGATGATGATCAGCTGGTCGGCGAGGTCGAGCACCCCGCGCATGGCGCTGTACAGCAGACCCGTACCGGAGTCCGTGAGGATGATCGGGTACTGCTTGCCCAGGACGTCGATCGCCCGCCGGTAGTCCTCGTCGTTGAACGTCGTCGAGACCGCCGGGTCCACGTCGTTGGCGAGGATCTCCAGACCGGACGGCGCCTGCGAGGTGAACCGGCGGATGTCCATGTACGAGTGGAGGTACGGGATCGCCTGCACCAGGTCGCGGATGGTCGCCCCGGTCTCGCGGCGCACCCGGCGGCCCAGGGTTCCGGCGTCCGGGTTGGCGTCGATCGCCAGGATCTTGTCCTGCCGCTCGGTCGCCAGGGTCGCCCCGAGCGCGGTCGTCGTCGTGGTCTTGCCGACACCGCCCTTGAGCGAGATGACCGCGATCCGGTAGCAGGAGAGGACCGGCGTCCGGATCAGCTCCAGCTTGCGCTGCCGCTCCGCCTCCTCCTTCTTCCCGCCCAGCTTGAAGCGGGCGGCGGCACCGCCGGGCGTCCGGCTGGACTTGGGCTTCTGCTTGTTGTTCCGCAGGAGCCGGTCGGAGGAGAGCTCGACCGCCGCGTTGTACCCGAGGGGGGCGCCCGGCACGGACCGCTCGCGCTGATCGTGCGTCACGGGCGAGGGCCAGGCGGCCCCGGTCCGGGGGTCGACGGGCGGCTGCGCGTCGTACGGCGGCTGGGCGGCGGCCGCCTGCGGGGGAACGGCGGCCGGGTGCGGATAGCCGTACCCGCCCGGCGCCTGGGCCTGCGGCGGCACGCCACCGGGCACTCCGGGCTGTCCCCCTGGGCCCTGCGGCCCGGGAGGTGCGCCCAGCGGGTAGCCGTATCCGTCCTGCTGCGCGGGCGCCCCGGGGCGGGGGAAGCCGTAGCCGCCCTGGGGCGCGGGGGCCGAGGACTCGGGCTGCGGCTGCGGGACCTGGGGAGCCTGCTGGACCTGCGGTGCCTGGGGCGACTGCGGGTAGCCGTAGGCACCCGGCGTCTGCGGCTGGGGCTGCGGCTGGGCCTGGGGATAGCCGTACGCGCCGGGGGTCTGGGGCTGCTGCTGGGCCTGCGGCGCGTGCGGGGCCTGCGGCGTCTGCGGGTAGCCGTAGGCACCGGGGGCCTGGGGCTGGGGCTGCGCCTGCGGCGGTACGGGGCCGGGTCCGCCGGGCGTCGCGGACGCCGGCCAGGCGGCGGCGGGCGGCAACGGTGCGGCCTGGGGCACCGGCTGGGCACCCGGCGCCGGCTGGGCCGGCCACTGCTGGGCGGGCCCGGGGGCGGCCGGCTGGAAGGAGGGCGGAAGCGGCGGCAGCCCGGCGCCGGCCCCCGGCCCGCCGACCGGGTAGCCCTGTCCGGGGCCCTGTCCGGGAAGGGGAGCGGGGGCGGGGGTCGCACCGGGGTACGGGCCGAGGGCCCCCGGTGCCTCGGTCGGCGGGGTGCCGGCCGGAGGGTGGGGCAAGGGCGCCACGGGCTCGGTCACGGCTTCGACCGCGGCGAGGGGCACCTCAGGGCTCACCGGGTCGCCGGAGGCATCCGTGGGAACGGAGTCGGCGACCGTCCCGGGGTCCGCCTCGGCGGAGGCCGGGGCGTCCGGGGAGTCGGAGGCGGCCGGGGTGACGGTGGAGTCCGGGAGCGCGGTGCCGTCGGCCGTCGACAGGGCAGCTGCCTCGGCGGGCGCCGCGGGGGCGTCCGCGGGCGACGCGCTCACGGCTTCCGGCTCGGTCTCGTGGGGCGTTCCTGCCTCCACGGACGCGCTGCCGTCGCCACCTCCGGAAGGGTCGGCGGAACCGGCGGAACCGCTGGAGTCGGCGGCCCCGGACGCGGTCGCGGCCGGCTCCTCGACGGCGGACTCGGCCCGAGCCGTGTCGTCGGCCCGCTCCGGTCCCGAGTCCGTCGCCCCGGTGTCCGGAGTCCCGGGCAGCGGGGTTCCGGGGATCGGTACGGGCCCCGTGCTCGCGGCGGTGCTTGCCGCCTCGGCGGCGTCCGGCGTCGCCGGGGCGGCGGACGCCCGCGCCGCGCGCTCGGCGATCTCGTGCTGGAGCGCGGCGGGGGAGAAGCGCATGGTCGCGCCACTCTCGGTGTCGCCGCCGCCGAAGGGCGTCGGGGGCGCGGACACCTCGGGCGTAGGCGTGGGCGAGTGGGCGGGTGACGGCACGGACGCGCCCGGCAGCGGGGCGGGCGGCGGGAAGCCACCCGGCAGCGAACCGTCGCCCGGAGCGCCCGGAGCGCCCGGAGCGCCCGGAGCGCCTGCAACCGGCGACCCCGCGACCGGAGGCAGGGCCACGGGAGGTACGGCGACCGGAGGCGCGACAACGGGAGGCGCGGCGACCGGCGGCTCCGCGACCGGCGGCGCACCCACCGGAGGCATGCCCGCGCCGTGCCCACCCACCGGAGGAGCACCCGCGCCGTGTCCGTCCACCGGAGGCCCACCCACCGGAGGCGCGCCGACCGGCGAACCGGCCGCCGGGGTGTTCCAACTCGGCTCGAAGCCGCTGCCCGCGGGGAGGCCCGGTACGGGGACAGGCGCTCCGCTCGGCGGCGGGGGAGTGGCACCGCCCGCCCCCGCACCGCCCGACGCGTTCTGCGTGTACCAGGCCGGCGGGGTGTAGTCGATGGTGAACTCACCCGTCATCTCGGCGGGATCCGCGTCGGACTGATCGTCGGCGGGCGGACTCCAACCCCCGCGGATCTCGTCGCGATCGCCGTTCACTTTGCCTCCTGGTGTGGTCGAGCACCCTTGTGCCGTGGTGGGCGGGGCCCTTCCACCCTAAAGGGCGCAAGCAACCCCCGGGCAGGGCCGACGGCCCCTCCGCGCCTGTCCCCGTGACCCGGTCCGGTCCCCAAGTGGCCCGGACGTGCCGCGGAGTGAGAACCCCCACCGTTCAAAACGATGCAAAAACGGACGTACTTGAACGACTTCGTGCCGTTCAGTCCATCCTGCGCGCGGCGCCCAACAATCCGGTCTCGGCGTCGGTCCCCTGCGTCATCACGAACTGGCGGTCGCTCGGCGTGCACCACAGGGTCACCCCGTCCGCGAGCGTGGACAGCGCCTCGTACTCGTGGCGCGGCAGGCTCATGATCCGGCCGATCTGCGCGGCCTCGTCGGGAGACACCCGCTGCACGCCGACCAGGGAGGACTTCTCCAGGAGCCGGGGCGCGACCGGACTCAGATAGGGCAGCAGCGTCACCACCGACTGCCAGGGCGCGGACACGACCCGGCCGCGCGGCGGCCGCATGCCGCAGTCGCGCACCACGACCACCGGACTGCCGGCGGACGCGCCCTGCGGCGGCACCCGTCCCACGTCGTGCAGCGCGATGCACGGCTGCCCGCCGCCCGCGGCCTGCGCGAGCGCCGTCCAGGCCTGCGCGCGGCCGGTCTCGACCGCCACCCGCGCCCCCGTCGCCGCGGCCCGCAGGGCCAGCACCTGCGCGGTCCACAGGCCGCCGATGAGGGTGACGTCGTACGGGACGGGCCGGTTGATGCCGAGCACGGCGGGCCGGTTCTCGGCGTCGACGCCGATCACCATGCCGTCGTCGCCGACCGGCAGGGACAGTGCTTCGAGTTGGTCGAGAGGTACGGAGTGCCGGTCGCGGCGCGGACCGACGAGACCGAAACCGAACCGGGGCTTCGCGGCCCGGCCCGTGCCCCGGGAAGCGCTCCGGGAGGCGGCTCTGCCAGAGGTTCCGGGAGCGCCGGAACGGGCCGGCGTACCGAAGGCGGGGGACGAGGAGGAGTGGGACATCAGCGCGCACCCCCCAGCGGAAGCGTGGCCAGGATGCCGGGCACCTGTTCACGGTCGAGTCTCACAAGGCCCGTCCTCACCCCGCGCGCGGCGCGCTCCAGTTCGTGCCGCGCGGCGACCAGTTCCTCGTCGCTGCGCCCGGTGATCCGTACATGCCCGGCCACCGTGACCTCCTGCCGGTCCCCGCCGCTCAGCGTCAGACTGAACGTCGTCGCGAGCGCGGGCAGCGAGGTCAGCAGCGCCACCAGCTGGGGCATCGAGGCCCCCGCGCCGCCCTGGCCGCCCAACTGGGGCCAGCGACCCACCCAGTACGTCGTGTGCCGGCGGTCGTCCACCCGCCAGGTCCGCGCGGTCTCCTGGGTGCGGCGCGTCTGCGCCTGCCCCCGGCCCGCCTGCGCTATCGCCATCGGGCTCGCGCAGGTCGAGGTGGCGAGCGCCGCGATCAGCTCCTGCTCCGTCAGCACGCTCGCCCGGAACCCGGCGCCCGCGAGCCGGCTCGCCAGCTGGTCCGCCGCCCGCACCACGCACTTCTGCGCGCCCGCCATGCCGCCGCCGCGCGCGGCGACCGCCTCCGGGCAGAGCTCCGGGTCGAGCTTGAGCGCGATCCAGGTGATCCGGACCGCGGGCGAACCCGTCTGGGCCTGGAGCGGACCGTAGTTGCGCGCGGCCATCGACTGCGCGGGCAGGTGCGGGGCGGGCGCCGGCTGCGTGTGCTGCACGATCTGCGCCGACTCCAGCCGGATGCCGTCCACGCTCAGCACGTCCCGGACGAGCCCGACGGGCAGCGGCCGTGCCGCGCGGTCCGGGCGCAGTGCCGAGCCGTCCGACTCGACCCGCAGGACGGCGGTCAGGAAGGTGCCGTCGCCGACCATGCCGACCGGACGCCGGTCACGGTCGCTGTACGCGTAGGTCCGCAGCGCCGGGTCGCACTCCACGACCGGTGCGAGCCCCGGCTCGGTGCCCTCCGGCACCGTGAACGAGGACGCCCGGCGGGTACGGGCCCGCAGCGCGAGAAAGGTTCCCAGCCACTCGGGCAGGGAACGGTGGTGCCGGCGGACGACCGCCAGCAGGACGAGCACGACGGCGACCACGCCCGCGGGCACCAACAGCATGCGCTCGACGGCCCAGGCGCCGACGAGCAGTGCCGCCGCCACCTCGATCAGTACGAGCTGTTGCAATTGGAACGAACCGAAGTGTCCCGGGCGGGCCTGGAGCCTCGGTGAGACCGAGGAAACAGGTCCCGTGGACGGGGGTGCGGAGGCGGTGGTCGCGGCCGGCCGCGTCCGCGTCGCGGAAGCCATGATGGAGAATCCCCCTCAATTCATCCCGATCACCCTGGCTCGCCAGGGCTTTGACGGCCGGATCACCCTACCCGCCCCACGAACCCCACGGGACAGCAGGCATAGTAGGGGGCCGGTCCGACAGCCGGGGCCCGGGTGTCACCTCCCCGGCTCCCGCGCGAAGATCGCGCCTGACGAGAATGGGGACTCATGGCATCGCGGCGGGACGAGCTCAACGCGTACACCTTTGCGAAGAAGCGCACAGTGGCGGCATTCCTCCAACCCTCGCCCTCCGGCACGGAGGAGGGGGCGCCGAAACCGCTGCGCGCGGTTCTCCCGGGGCTGATCGTCGCCGCGCTCGTCGTCGCCGGCTTCGGCGCCTGGGGCATGTTCAAGCCGCAGGCCCCCAAGGGCTGGGACACTCCCGGCACCCGGGTCATCATCGGCAAGCAGTCGACGACCCGGTACGTGGTCCTGGAGACCGGCAAGGGCAAGGACAAGAAGACCCTCCTCCACCCGGTCCTCAACCTCGCCTCCGCGCGACTCCTCCTCAAGCCCGACGAGTTCCAGGTCGTCCAGGTCGCCGACAAGACGCTCGACGAGGGCAAACTGCCGCGCGGCCCGATCATCGGCATCCCGTACGCCCCCGACAGGCTGCCCACCGCCGACGACGCGGGCAAGGCCAAGCGCTGGGCCGTCTGCGAGCAGCCCGGCGGCGGCACGGGCGCCAGCGTCCAGAAGGCGACGTTCCTCTTCGCCGAGCGGGACCTGAAGCTCACCGAGGGCGCGAACCGGCTCAAGGACGGGCAGGTCATGTACGTCAAGGGGCAGAAGGGCGCCGCCCAGTTCCTCGTCGACCACACCGGAACCAAGTACCCGGTGAAGGCCGACTCCACCGGACTGCTCACCGTCCTCTTCGGCCTCGCCAAGGAGCCGCAGCCGGTCACCGACGACTGGCTCGCCACGCTGAAGACCGGCGACGAGGTGGACTTCCCGCGCATCGAGAGCAGCGAGGTCGGACGCCCCACCCGGATCCCCGGCGCCACCCTGACCGAGACCGAGGCCCGGATCGGCAACGTCCTCCTCGCCCAGACCGGTTCGGGGCCCCAGCAGTACGTCGTGCTCCCCGGCAAGGTGCAGCCGGTCACGCCGTTCACCGCCTGGCTGCTCATCAACGCCCCGCAGACCCGTGAGCTCGACATGGACGGCAAGCCCACCCCTGCCGACGCGTCCTCCTTCGTCCCGGACCCGACCGTCTTCCACGGCGGGGTGAACTGGCCGAAGATGAAGTCGGAACTGGTCAACGGCGTCACCGGAGCGAACGCCCGCGACACCGTGTGCAGCGTCCTCACCCACGTCGGCGAGAAGGGCGAGACGACCCTCGCCACCTGGGCCGGAACCAAGTACCCCGCCGACATCACCGCGGGCGGCACCAGCACCTACGTCACCCCGGGCACCGGTCTCCTCTACACCCAGATCCAGGGCCGGCAGAAGACGCCCGACGGCTCGCTGTTCCTCATCACCGACACGGGGCTCCGCTACGCGGTCCAGGCCAACGGCGACAGCGACGCCGCCCGCTCGGAGATCGGCGCCGGGGACAAGGAGAAGCCGACCGACGGACGCCCGGAACCCAGCGACGCCCAGAAGCGTCTCGGCTACGAGAAGGTCGTGCCGGCCCTCGTCCCGATCGAATGGTCGGAGTTCCTGTCGAAGGGGCCCCGGCTCGACTCCAACAGCGCGGCCCAGCCGCAGGGTTCCTAGGGGGTGGCACCGGTGACGACGTACCGCGCGACCTCCCGTACGGCGGCCCTCCTCGCCGCGGGGACCCTCACCGCGCTGCTCGCGGCCCCGGGCGCGGCCTCGGCCGCCGGGCCCGCCCCGGACCTCCGTGACGGGCCCGTCCTCGACGGCAGCGGCGAGTGCACCTTCCCCATGAAGAAGCAGATCGTGGAGACCCCCTGGCCGCTCCAGCGGGTCCTCCTCGACGAGCTGTGGCAGGACACCAAGGGCAAGGGCGTCCGGGTCGCCGTCATCGACACGGGCGTCGACGACGTCAACCCGCAGCTGCAGACCGCCGTCGACGCCAAGGCGGGCAAGGACTACCTCAAGCCCGACAAGGAGAACCCCGGCCTCGGCGACGAGCAGCGCGGCAAGACCGACGGCACCGTGGACCAGGTCGGCCACGGCACGAAGGTCGCCGGCATCATCGCCGCCCGCCCGCGCGCGGGAACCGGCTTCGTCGGCCTCGCGCCCGAGGCGACGATCATCCCGATCCGGCAGAACGACGAGAAGAACAGCGGCAAGGCCGACACGATGGCGCAGGCCATCAAGTGGGCGGTCGACAAGGGCGCCCACGTCATCAACATCTCCCAGGACACCACCCAGCGGCTCGACTCGGACTCGGACATGGCCAAGGCGGTGGCCCACGCGATCAAGAACGACGTCGTCGTCGTCGCCTCCGCCGGCAACGACGGCATGGACGGCGCCCTCAAGACGACCTACCCGGCCGCATTCCCCGGCGTCCTCGCCGTCGCCTCCTCCGACCGGAACAACGAGCGCGCCGCGTTCTCCCAGGCCGGCACCTTCGTGGGTGTGGCCGCCCCCGGCGTCGACATCGTCTCCACGGTCCCCGGCGGCGGCCAGTGCGTCGACAACGGCACCAGCTTCTCCGCGCCGTACGTCGCCGGTGTCGCCGCCCTGCTCCGCGCCGAGCACAAGGACTGGACCGCGGCCCAGATCGTCGCCCGGATCGAGCAGACCGCCATCCGCGTCGTCAACGGCCGCGACAACTACGTGGGTTGGGGGGTGGTCGACCCGGTGCGGGCGCTCTCCGACGCCCCCGGGACGCCGCCCTCGACACCCACGCCCGACCCGGGGCCGCCCAAGGCGCCGGCTCCCGAGCCCGCGCGCCTGGCGCTCTCGGAGACGCCTCAGGAGCGCTCCGAGCGCCTCGCCACCTACACGTTGGGGATCGGTGTCGTCCTGGTGGCCGTGGTCGCCGGGGTCGCCGTCGTGATCCGCGACAGCCGCCGTCGAAGGGAGGCCCGGTGACCCGCGCAGCGGTCAAGTATCCGGACCGTCCTTTGCAGTTGGAACTGCCGCCGTCAATGGCTAAAGTGACCGCGGGGCGTACGAGAGTGCGATCCCAGCACGGGGGCGGCATCAGAAGATTCCCGTCCGCATCACGACCGGATGACCCGACGACTCAGCCGTCGACGTCACCGAAGGAAGAAGGGGCAAGATGTCGAAAGACCTGAACGTAACCAGTGCCGAACAAGTCAAGCTCGCCGGCCGGATCCAGGACTTCTCCGACGAGCTCCAGTCCCGCATCACCTCCCTCAACGGCGTGGTCGACCGCGTCCAGGCGGGCTGGCAGGGCGCTGCGAGCAAGGAGTACGACCGGGTCCAGAACGACCTGAACCAGCGTCTGCGCAGCATGCGCCAGGAGCTCGCGAACCTCGAAGAGATGATGCGCATGAGCGCCGACGGGTTCTCGCGCGAGGAGGAGGACCGCCTGCGGTCCTTCCGTTCGATGGACACCGGCGGCGGCGCCGGTGGCGGCAACCAGAGCGCCATTCTCGGCGTCTGAGCCACTCGACCAGCCCTCCGCGCCACTCTCACTCCAGGAGTCAACAGCATGACCACTGCGGTCAATTACGACACCGTGACGCAGGCGGCGGCCGACACCCGCCTGACCTCCACCACCCTCACCCAGAAGCTGGACGACCTCATGGCCGAGGTCAACCGCGTCGCCAACAACTGGGAGGGTGAGGCCAAGATCGCGTACCGCGAGACCCAGGACCGCCTGACCCGCGACATGGCCGGCATGAACCAGGACCTGGCGCGCATCGCCCAGCTCCTCGACGAGTCGGTCGTCGGCTACCAGGACACCGACCGGGGCAACGCCGCCCGGTTCCGCATGTGACATCCCGCGGACGTACGTGAGGGGGTGGCCCGTTCCGACGGGCCACCCCCTCACGCGTGTCCGAGACCTACCGCAGGTCGAACTCGCCGTCCCGGGCGCCGAGGACGAACGCGTCCCACTCGGCCTTCGTGTAGCGCAGCACCGTGTCCTTGTCGAGGGACGAACGCATCGCCACCGCGCCCTCGGGAAGCCGGGCGATCTCCACCCGCTCCTCGTCCGGGCTCGTCCCGGGAGCGCCCTCCCACGCGACACCGGAGATGTCGAGCGCGTACAGCTCGTCCTTCTGACGCTGCCTCTCGGCGGCCCGGTCGCTCCCGGCGGCGCTGCCCGCCGCGCTCCCGGAGACACTGTCGGCGCTGGTCGTGCTGGTGTCTGCGTCGGTCATCGGCGCGTTCCCTTCGCGGTGGTACGGCGGTCCCTCCCACAGTAGTGGGACCGCCGCACCCGGGCGGGGGGAAATCCCCCGCCCGTCGGCCCGTACGGGCCGCCCGCACCCGTCAGTGGGTCTCGGGCAGCCAGCCCAGCTGCACCAGCGGCGTTCCCCGCTTCCGCGACACGAACGTGCCCCGGCCCGGCGGCATCGGCCGCGCCCGGACGCTGCCCAGGATGTCGCCCTCCTGCGGATCGCCGGAGAGGATCACGCCCTGCGCCCCCATCTCCTTCGTGCGCTGCATGAACGGCTCGTACATCGCCCGGGACGCGCCCGCGGCGCTGCGCGCCACGATGAACCGGATGCCGACGTCCCGCGCGAACGGCAGGTTCTCCACCAGGACCGCCAGCGGATTGCCCGAGTTGGTGGCCACCAGCTCGAAGTCGTCGACCAGGACGAAGAGTTGCGGCCCCGTCCACCAGCTGCGGTCCCGCAGCTGCTGCGGAGTGATGTCGGGCTTCGGCGCCCGCTTCGTCATCACCGTGTTGATGGCCTCCATGTGCATCTGCATCGCCGAGGCCATCGGCGCGTACTCCAGGAGGTGCGAGGGAGCCACCGCCTCCAGCATCGTCCGCCGGTAGTCACCCACCACGATCCGCGCCTGCTCCGGCGTGTACCGCTCGCACAGCTGCTTGGCGATGAGCCTGAGCAGCGCCGTCTTGCCCGACTCGCTCTCACCGAAGATCAGGAAGAACGGGTCCGACTCGAAGTCGACGAACACCGGCTCCAGGTTCGCCTCGTCGATGCCGATCGCGATGCCGTGCTGCGGGTACTCGAAGCCCTTCGGCAGCCGCTCCGCCGGCAGCTTGCGCGGCAGCAGCCGCACCGCGGGAGCCGGGGCCCCCGTCCAGGACGCCTGCACCGACCGTACGAACGCCGCCGTGCCGTCCGACAGATCGGCTGCCGAGCTCGACCCGTCGATCCGCGGCAGCGCCCCCATGAAGTGGAGCTTCTCCGCCACCTGACCGCGTCCCGGCACCCCGGCGGGCACATTGGCCGCGACCTTGCGGTCGAACTCGGAGTCCATGACGTCACCGAGCCGCAGTTCGAGCCGGCCCAGCATCTGGTCCTTGAGCGCCGCCCGTACCTCCATGTACCGGGCGGCGGTGATCACCACATGGATGCCGTAGCCCAGACCGCGCGCCGCGATGTCGGCGACGATCGGCTCCAGCATGTCGTAGTCGTTGCGGAAACCGCCCCAGCCGTCGACGATCAGGAACACGTCGCCCCAGGCCTCGCCCGGCAGTTCGCCCGCGGCGCGCTTGCGCCGGTAGGTCGCGATGGAGTCGATGGAGTTCGAGCGGAAGAACTCCTCCCGCCGGTTCAGCACGCCCATCACCTCGGCGACCGTACGCCGCACCCGCTCCGGGTCGAGCCGGGACGCCACTCCGCCGACGTGCGGCAGATCGGCGAGCGACACCATGCCGCCGCCACCGAAGTCCAGGCAGTAGAACTGCACCTCGGCCGGGGTGTGGGTGAGCGCGAACGACGAGACCAGCGTCCGCATCATCGTCGACTTGCCGGACTGCGGACCGCCGACCACCATCATGTGACCGGCCGCGCCGGAGAAGTCCCGGTACAGCACCTCGCGCCGCTGCTCGAACGGCTTGTCGATGAGGCCGAGCGGCACGGTGAGCCCGCCCTGACGCGTGTACTCCGTCGCCGTGAGCCCCCGGTCCGCGGTCTGCGCGAGCCCCGGAAGCAGCTGGTCGAGCGACGGCGCCTGGTCGAGCGGCGGCAGCCACACCTGGTGCGCCGGCACCCCCTGGCCCTCCAGCCGGCGCACGATCACATCGAGGACGGTGTCCGCCAGGGCGTCGTCCTCCTCCGCGCGCTGCGCCGTGAGGTACGCCGGGTCGGGCGCCGCGTACACCACAGGCACCGGCGCCGCCGTGAACACGGCGGGACGCCGCTCCACCGGCATCTGCCCGATCTCCAGGCGCGGCCCGCCCGTCCGGTAGGTCCCGGACACGTACGCCGCCTTGAAGCGGGTCATCTCGTCCGTACCGAACTTCAGATAGCCCGAACCGGGCACCGACGGCAGGTGGTACGCGTCCGGCACACCGATCGCCGTCCGCGACTCCGCCGCCGAGAACGTCCGCAGACCGATCCGGTACGAGAGATACGTGTCCAGGCCGCGCAGCTTGCCCTCCTCGAGGCGCTGCGAGGCGAGCAGCAGATGCACACCCAGCGAGCGGCCGATGCGGCCGATCTGGATGAACATGTCGATGAAGTCCGGCTTGGCGGTGAGGAGTTCGGAGAACTCGTCGATGACGAGGACCAGCGAGGCCAGCGGTTCGAGCGGAGCACCCGCCGCACGCGCCTTCTCGTAGTCGTGGATGTTCGCGTAGTTGCCCGCGGACCGCAGCAGCTCCTGGCGCCGCTGCAGCTCACCGCGGATCGCGTCGCCCATGCGGTCGACGAGCGTCAGGTCGTCCGACAGGTTGGTGATGACCGCCGCCACGTGCGGCATCTGCGACATGCCCGCGAAGGTCGCACCGCCCTTGAAGTCCGCGAGGACGAAGTTCAGCGTCTCCGAGGAGTGCGTCACCGCGAGACCGAGCACCAGCGTCCGCAGCAGCTCCGACTTGCCGGAACCCGTCGCACCCACACACAGACCGTGCGGACCCATGCCCTCCTGCGCGGCCTCCTTCAGGTCGAGCATGACCGGCTGGCCGTCCTCGCCGACACCGATCGGCACCCGAAGCCGCTCGGCCACCGACCGGGGCCGCCACGTGCGCGCCACGTCCACCGAGGCGGCGTCGCCCAGGCTCAGCAGATCCGTGAAGTCCAGATTGGCGAGCAGCGGCTCGTCGTCGTCCCCGCCGCCCATCCGCAGCGGCGCCAGCTGGCGGGCGAGCGCCTCCGCGGCCGGCAGCGAGATGCCGTCCGGCAGCCCCTCGTACGCGAAGCCGCCCCCCGACTCCAGACGCAGCCGGCCCGGCCGCACCACCACGGAGAGACCACCGCGCGGCTCGTCGAGGTCGCCGGAGACCACCTCCACGATCGTCACGCCCTGGAGACCCTCGGCCGCCGCGAGCAGCGAGTCCGGCGGCACCATGCCGCCGTCCAGGACGACGACCACGTGCGGCTGGTCGAGCACCGGCTGGTTCTCCCGCGAGAACCGCGGCCGCCCGTCCAGCTTCGAGCGGACCATCTGCTCCAGCTCACCGAGGTCGTCGCCGAACAGACGCTTCGTGCCCGCCCCGTCGACCTGCCCCGGCACCTGGGTGTGCGGCAGCCACTTCGTCCAGTCCCAGCGCTCCTGCGCGGGCCGCGCCGCGACCACCGCGAGCATCAGGTCGTCGGGGGAGTGCAGGGTCACCAGCTGCGCCACCAGGGCACGCGCCGCCGCCTGCGCCGACTCCGGCTCACCCGACACCGTCACGTGGTAGAACGCCCGCATCGAGACCGCCATCGGCAGCCCGTCCAGGGTCCCGTGCACCGCCAGGAACTGCTGCATCGCACCCGCGCACAACGGCTCCAGCTCGTCCACCGGAGCCGTGTCCGGCGCCACGAGCGGCGTCGCCAACTGCTGCGCCCCGAGGCCGATCCGCGCCTGCCCGAAGTCGTGGTCGCCGACCCGGCGCTCCCACATCCGCGAACCCTCGGCGACCACCGACCACAACTGCTCGGGGGAGGGGTGCAGATACAACTGCGCGTCCCGCTGCTTGCGGGCCGTGCGCCGCACCGTACGACGCGTCTGCGCGAGGTATTTGAGGTAGTCGCGGCGGACATCGGACATTTGCCCCTGCGTACCGCGACGGAATCTGACGAACTGGGCGACGGCCATCGCGATCGTCGAGGCGAGCATCAGCGTGCCCATGATCCGCATGATCGGCGACGGGGTCATGAAGAAGAAGACGACCGAGGAGCCCATGCCGAGCATCGGCAGGAGCTGCATCAACGCCGACTCCTGCTGTCCCCGCGGGAGTTCCGGCGGAGACTCCAGGATCAGTTCCTCACCGGGCACTTCCGGCGGAAGAGACCTCGGCGGGCGTTTGACGACGATCTGGCTCACCGGCGCATCAATCCCTCGTTGGAGGCGGGCTCGTGGCGGGATCAGCCGCTCGGCACCCCAGTCGGCAGCCGGGCGTTCGGACTTCCCCCATGGGACGGCGATCCTACTTGCAGCCCCCACCGGCCGTCCCCGGTAGGGTGGCGCGCGCATCGTGCGCAACCGCGAATCAGGGGGTCCAGACACGTGAGTACGACCGCAGCGACCGGTTTCTGCCGCGTCACCGTCGTGGCGCCGGACAGCCGCATCGACGTCGCACTCCCGGAGGACATCGCCGTCGCCGACGTCTACCCGGAGATCCTGCGACTCACCGGACAGACACAGGCCGCCGGAACGCCCACGGGCTACCACCTGGTCCGCCGGGACGGTTCCGTCCTCGACGGGGCCCGCACCCTCGCGGCCCAGCAGGTCCTCGACGGCGAGGTGCTCTCCCTGCGCCCGTTCGCCCAGTCCCTGCCGCCGGCCGTCTACGACGACGTGTCCGACGCCGTGGCCTCCGCCGTCACCCGCGACCGGCACCTGTGGAGCGACGAGCTGCTCCGCGGCGCCGGACTCCTCGGCGGCGTGCTGCTCCTCGTCCTGATGGGCTTCGTCCTCTGGTTCGCCGACCCGGTCCGCCACGACATGCACAGCCTGCCCGGCATCATCGCGGGCGCCGCCGGCTTCCTCCTCACGGCCTTCGCCGGAGTACGGGCCCGGGTGTACGGCGACCGGGCCACCGCCGTCGCCCTCGGCCTCGGCGCGCTGCCACTGCTGCTCATCGCCGGCTCCGGCATCGTCGGCCCCGACGCCGGCCAGGGACCCGGACGCCTGCAGTTCCTCCTCGGCTGCGTCACCGTCCTCGTCGCCTCCGTGGCGCTCGTCGCGCTCACCCCCAGCGGCGACGCGCCCTTCGTCGCGGCGACCTTCCTGGCCGCCGTCGGCACCCTCGCCACCTTCCTGGCGATCCTCACCGAGACCACCGCCACCGAGACGGCCGCCGTCTGCGCCCCCGTCGCCATCGGCCTCGTCGCCTTCCTGCCCGGCCTCTCCGCCCGCTTCGCCCGGCTCCCCATCGGCTACGCCGCCCCGCGCAGCGCCGCCGACGACGAGTTCCTCGGCGAGTCGCAGCACCCGGCCGGCGAGGACGCCCAGCCCGTCGACGGCGAGCGCATCGCACTCCAGGCCCGCCGCGGCCACGAGATGCTCCTCGGCCTGGTCGGCGGCTGCGCGGCCGTCGTCGTCGGCTCCGCCGCCGTCCTCGGCTTCGCCGGAAACGTCTGGGGCCAGCTCCTCGCCCTCGCCGCCGGCCTCGCGATGCTGCTGCGCGCGCGGCTCTTCCGCTACACCTCGCAGGTCGCCTGCATCCTCGTCGCCGGCATCGCCGCCATCGCGCTGCTCGTCCTCGGCCTCTCCCTCAACCCGCCGGTCGACCTCGTCAAGGACCTCCTGATGTACGGGGACCGCGGCGGTCTCGACATCCGTACGATCTGGCTCACCGCGGCCGTCGCCGCCGGAGCCGCGCTGGTCACCGCGATCGGCCTGATCATCCCGAGGAAGGGCCTCTCCCCGTTCTGGGGCCGCCTCCTCGACCTGACCGAGGGCTTCGTCCTGCTCTCCCTCGTCCCGCTCTGCCTCGCCGTCCTCGACGTCTTCACCACGGTCCGCTCGCTCACCAGCAAGTAGCGGCCCGCCCGGCGGAGCGCGGGGGCCGCGACCCGACGCGCTCCGCCGAGCTGGTACGCTGTGTGACGGCCGTTTGTGTACGCGCTCCCGGAAAGCCCCCGACCTCGTCGGGAAGCCTCTGGAAGCAGCGCCCATCGGACCTTCGCCCGTCGAGTCACGGAAGCTTCCCCTGAGATCAAGACCAGGGGCACTCACGGGCGCACGAACACCTAAGAGGAGATCCGCGTGGCTCTCGACGCCGCTGTCAAGAAGCAGATCATGACCGAGTTCGGCACCAAGGAGGGCGACACCGGCTCCCCCGAGGTCCAGGTCGCCATGCTGTCCCGCCGCATCTCGGACCTGACCGAGCACCTCAAGCAGCACAAGCACGACCACCACTCCCGCCGTGGTCTGCTGATCCTGGTCGGCCAGCGCCGCCGCCTGCTGCAGTACCTGGCCAAGAAGGACATCCAGCGCTTCCGTACGCTGGTCGACCGCCTCGGCATCCGCCGCGGTGCGGCCGGCGGCGCCAAGTAACACGCCGTTGAGGGAGCGGTTCCCACCTTTCAGGGGGCCGCTCCCTTTGCTGTACGTGCACAAAGTGTGCGCACCGGCTTAGTCTGGTCGCACAACCCCATACGACGAGCGAGAAGCCGCCGGCCAGCCGCCGGTCCTCGGTAGTGGCCCCCGGACGAATCACCGGGTGCTTCGATCGAAGACCGGCCCGCACCCGAGGCGCGCCTCTCCGCCACCGTCGAACACCGTCCCCGGCCACACGGGCCCCGGACGCAAAGACGAACACGTAGGAGAAACCGCTAGTGGAGAACGAGACCCACTACGCCGAGGCCGTCATCGACAACGGCACTTTCGGCACCCGCACCATCCGCTTCGAGACCGGCCGTCTCGCCAAGCAGGCCGCCGGCTCCGCCGTCGCCTACCTGGACGACGACACGATGGTCCTCTCGGCGACCACCGCCTCGAAGCGCCCCAAGGACCAGCTCGACTTCTTCCCCCTGACGGTGGACGTCGAGGAGCGGCAGTACGCGGCCGGCAAGATCCCCGGCTCCTTCTTCCGCCGTGAGGGCCGCCCCTCCGAGGACGCGATCCTCACCTGCCGCCTGATCGACCGGCCGCTGCGCCCCTCCTTCAAGAAGGGCCTGCGCAACGAGATCCAGATCGTCGAGACGATCATGGCGCTCAACCCCGACCACCTGTACGACGTGGTCGCGATCAACGCCGCCTCCGCTTCCACGATCCTGGCGGGCCTGCCCTTCTCCGGCCCCATCGGCGCCACCCGCGTCGCCCTGATCAAGGGCCAGTGGGTCGCGTTCCCGACGCACACCGAGCTCGAGGACGCCGTCTTCGACATGGTCGTCGCCGGTCGCGTCCTCGAGGACGGCGACGTCGCGATCATGATGGTCGAGGCCGAGGCCACCGAGAGGACCATCGACCTCGTCAAGGACGGCGCCGAGGCGCCGACCGAGGAGATCGTCGCCGCCGGTCTCGAGGCCGCGAAGCCCTTCATCAAGGTCCTCTGCAAGGCCCAGTCGGACCTCGCCGCCAAGGCCGCCAAGCCCACCGGCGAGTTCCCGGTCTTCCTGGACTACCAGGACGACGTCCTGGAGGCGCTGACCGCCGCCGTCAAGGGTGAGCTCACCAAGGCGCTCACCATCGCCGGCAAGCAGGAGCGCGAGACCGAGCTCGACCGCATCAAGGAGCTCGCCGCCGAGAAGCTCCTCCCGGCCTTCGAGGGCCGCGAGAAGGAGATCTCGGGCGCCTACCGCGCGCTGACCAAGAAGCTGGTCCGCGAGCGCGTCATCAAGGACAAGGTCCGCATCGACGGCCGTGGCCTGACCGACATCCGTACGCTCGCGGCCGAGGTCGAGGCCATCCCGCGCGTGCACGGCTCGGCGCTGTTCGAGCGTGGCGAGACCCAGATCCTGGGCGTCACCACCCTCAACATGCTCCGCATGGAGCAGCAGCTGGACACCCTCTCCCCGGTGACCCGCAAGCGCTACATGCACAACTACAACTTCCCGCCGTACTCCGTCGGTGAGACCGGCCGCGTGGGCTCGCCCAAGCGCCGCGAGATCGGCCACGGCGCGCTCGCCGAGCGCGCCATCGTGCCGGTGCTGCCGACGCGCGAGGAGTTCCCCTACGCGATCCGCCAGGTGTCCGAGGCTCTCGGCTCCAACGGCTCGACGTCCATGGGCTCGGTCTGCGCCTCCACCATGTCGCTGCTGAACGCCGGTGTGCCGCTGAAGGCCGCCGTCGCCGGTATCGCCATGGGTCTGATCTCCGAGGAGATCGACGGCAAGACGCACTACGTCGCCCTCACCGACATCCTCGGTGCCGAGGACGCGTTCGGCGACATGGACTTCAAGGTCGCCGGCACGAAGCAGTTCGTGACCGCCCTCCAGCTCGACACCAAGCTCGACGGCATCCCCGCCTCGGTCCTGGCCGCCGCGCTGAAGCAGGCCCGCGACGCGCGTCTGCACATCCTCGACGTGATGAACGAGGCGATCGACGTTCCGGACGAGATGTCCCCGAACGCGCCGCGCATCATCACCGTCAAGATCCCGGTGGACAAGATCGGTGAGGTCATCGGCCCCAAGGGCAAGATGATCAACCAGATCCAGGAGGACACCGGCGCCGACATCACGATCGAGGACGACGGCACCATCTACATCGGTGCCCAGCAGGGCTCGCAGGCCGAGGCCGCCCGCGCCACGATCAACGCGATCGCCAACCCGACCATGCCGGAGGTCGGCGAGCGGTACCTGGGTACGGTCGTCAAGACCACCACCTTCGGTGCCTTCGTCTCCCTCATGCCCGGCAAGGACGGCCTGCTGCACATCTCGCAGATCCGCAAGCTCGCCGGTGGCAAGCGCGTGGAGAACGTCGAGGACGTGCTCGCGATCGGCTCCAAGGTCCAGGTCGAGATCGCCGAGATCGACCAGCGCGGCAAGCTGTCCCTGATCCCCGTGATCGCGGACGACGAGAACGCTGCCGAGGGTGACAAGGACGACGCTGCCAAGTGACGTCCCGTAGTTCCCGCGCGACGGCCCGCCCCTCTTCGGAGGGGCGGGCCGTCGCCCGTACCCAAACGCTTCTCCCGGGCAGGGACGGCATCGGCACGGTCCGCCGTACGACCCTCCCCGGCGGCCTCCGGATCGTCACCGAGACCCTCCCCTCCGTGCGCTCCGCCACCTTCGGCATCTGGGCGCACGTCGGCTCCCGCGACGAGACCCCGACGCTCAACGGCGCGACCCACTACCTGGAGCACCTCCTCTTCAAGGGCACCCACAAGCGGTCCGCCCTCGACATCTCCGCCGCGATCGACGCGGTCGGCGGCGAGATGAACGCCTTCACGGCGAAGGAGTACACCTGCTACTACGCCCGGGTCCTCGACACCGACCTGCCGCTGGCGATCGACGTCGTCTGCGACATGCTCACGGGCTCGCTCATCCTCGAGGAGGACGTGGACGCCGAGCGCGGTGTCATCCTCGAAGAGATCGCGATGACCGAGGACGACCCCGGTGACGTGGTGCACGAGCTGTTCGCGCAGACCATGTTCGGCGACACCCCGCTGGGCCGCCCGGTCCTCGGCACCGTCGACACGGTCAACGCCCTCACCCGAGGTCAGATCGCCCGCTTCTACAAGAAGCACTACGACCCGACCCACCTCGTCGTGGCCGCGGCCGGCAACGTCGACCACGCCACGGTGGTACGCCAGGTCCGCCGCGCCTTCGAGAAGGCCGGCGCCCTCACCCGTACCGACAGCACCCCCGTCGCCCCCCGCGACGGTCTGCGCACCCTGCGCGCGGCGGGCCGCGTCGAGCTCCTCAACCGCAAGACCGAGCAGGCCCACGTGGTCCTCGGCATGCCGGGCCTGGCCCGCACCGACGAGCGCCGCTGGGCCCTCGGCGTGCTGAACACGGCCCTCGGCGGCGGCATGTCCTCCCGCCTCTTCCAGGAGGTCCGCGAGAAGCGCGGACTGGCCTACAGCGTGTACTCGTACACCTCGGGCTTCGCCGACTGCGGCCTCTTCGGGGTGTACGCGGGCTGCCGGCCCGGCCAGGTCCACGACGTCCTCAAGATCTGCCGGGACGAACTCCACAAGGTCGCGACCGATGGCCTCACCGACGACGAGATCGCCCGCGCCGTCGGTCAGCTCTCCGGTTCGACCGTCCTGGGCCTGGAGGACACCGGCGCCCTGATGAACCGCATCGGCAAGAGCGAGCTGTGCTGGGGCACCCAGATGTCGGTCGACGACATGCTGGACCGGATCGCGGCCGTCACCCCGGACGAGGTCCGCGAGGTCGCCCGCGATGTACTGGACCAGCGGCCCTCGCTCTCGGTGATCGGCCCGCTGAAGGACAAGCAGGCGGACCGCCTCCACCAAGCGGTCTCCTGACCCCGATCCCTAAGGAATTCAGAGCAATGAGCAAGCTGCGTGTGGCGGTCCTCGGTGCACAGGGCCGGATCGGCTCCGAGGCCGTGAAGGCCGTCGAGGCCGCCGCGGACATGGAACTGGTCGCCGCCCTCGGGCGGGGCGACAAGCTGGAGACCCTCACCGAGGCGGGCGCCCAGGTGGTCGTCGAACTGACCACCCCCGCCTCGGTCATGGAGAACCTCGACTTCTGCGTGCGCCACGGCATCCACGCGGTCGTCGGCACCACCGGCTGGACCGAGGAGCGCCTCGCGCAGCTGCGGACCTGGCTCGCCGCCTCCCCGGAGACCGGCGTCCTCATCGCTCCGAACTTCTCCATCGGCGCGGTCCTCACCATGAGGTTCGCCCAGCTCGCGGCCCCGTACTTCGAGTCGGTCGAGGTCGTCGAACTGCACCACCCGCACAAGGTGGACGCCCCCTCCGGCACCGCGACCCGGACGGCCCAGCTGATCGCCGCCGCCCGCGCGGAGGCCGGCCTCGGCGCCCAGCCGGACGCCACCGCGACCGCCCTCGACGGCGCCCGCGGCGCCGACGTCGACGGCGTCCGCGTCCACTCGGTACGCCTGTCGGGCCTCCTCGCCCACCAGGAGGTGCTGCTCGGCGGCGAGGGCGAGACGCTCACCGTCCGCCACGACTCGCTGCACCACTCCAGCTTCATGCCGGGCATCCTGCTGGGCGCCCGCCGTGTGACCGGCGCCCCGGGCCTCACGTTCGGCCTGGAGCACTTCCTGGACCTGGGCTGACGGCGATGGGCGGAAAGATCACGTACATCTTCCTGGCCACCGTGCTGGTGCTCGTCTTCGGCGTGGTGGCCATGGAGGGCGTCCTGCTGCTCCTCACGGGTGAACCGGCGGCCATGGGCATGGGCGCGGTGGCGTTCCTGCTGCCCGGTGTCGGTGGCTGGTTCCTCTGGAAGAACACCCGGTTCGCACGGCAGGCGGGTCGCCTCGCCACCGAGCTGGAGGCGGAGGGCGGCCTGCCCGTCGACGAGCTGAAGCGCACCGAGGGCGGCCGTATCGACCGCGACTCGGCCGACGAGGTCTTCGCCCGGCGCAAGGCCGAGACGGAGGACTCGCCGGACGACTGGCGCTGCTGGTTCCGGCTCGCGGTGGCGTACCACGACGCCCGCGACACCCCCCGGGCCCGCAAGGCGATGCAGCGGGCCATCGCCCTCCACGAGGGGCGTCGTCCGGTCAGCGCGTAGCGGCCTGGGCGACGCCGTACTCGGCGTTCCACGCCTCGACCGTGTCGGCCGCCCGGTCGAAGGCCTCGACACGGGAGAGGAAGTCGGCGTTGTGGTCGGTGAGCAGCAGCAGCTGCTCACCACCCTGCCGACCGAGCACCAGGGCCTGGCCCTGGACGGTGCGGGGGAGACCCAGCCAGCGCACCGGCTGCTGCACGGTCCGTACGGACGTCACCTTCGCCCACGGCACGGTGACGGTCGAGAAGAAGGCCACGCGGCGCGCTCCGGCGCGGCTCACCCAGGTGCCCATGCGCAGCATCCGCAGGGCGGCCAGGATGACGAGCACGGCCATGCCCAGGGTGACGCCCGCGCCGCTGAACGCTCCGGCGGCGGCGATGATCACCGCGGCGAGCAGCACGAACGAGGCGAGCAGCAGCGCGAGCGCCGCCGCGCCGACCCGCCAGGAACCCGGCCGGTAGGGACGACGCCACTGATCGTGGTCGTCGAACGGCAGGGCGATGTGGTCGTTCGTGTCAAAAGCACGGTCGGCCGTCAGAAAGGGCAGGGGCACGACAGATCCTCACTCACAAGCACGCTCGAAGGGGCAGTGCCCGGTGAGGCTACCTCAGCGGTTGTCGGAGGCTTCCGACTGCTGCTGACGAGTGGCGGAGTCACCCGACTGCAGGGACGGCATCCCGAAGATCAGCGACCCGACGAGACCGGCCACGACGGTCAGTCCGAGCAGGGTACGGCCCACGATCTGCGAGGCACCGAGGCGCTCCCGGGGTGGTGGAGTGACGTTACTGCGAAAGTGGTCGGCCTCCGCGACGAACGCGAACGGTACGGCCTCTTCCCGGCTGAACATCAGGTCCACTCTCCTCGGCTTGTCGTCATGCGTCACAGGTACAGACGACAGAACCAGGGTTTTGGTGCCCTATTTCACCAAAGCAGCCGAATCTCGTCCCCCGGTAGGACGTCGTTAGAGTGGGCGACCGCAGCAACCGATTGGAAGGACCGCTGGTGACCGACAGCCCCACCGAGAACGTGAAGATCGACTTCCGGAGCGACGTCACCGTTGATCTGGTCAAGAGCGCGGCGGCCGACTCCGACGTCCTCTGGGCGGCCCGGGTGTCCACGGCGGGGGAGCAGTCCCTCGAAGAGCTCCAGAAGGACCCGGAGCGTTCGAAGGGCCTCATCAACTACCTGATGCGGGACCGTCACGGCAGCCCCTTCGAGCACAACTCGATGACGTTCTTCATCAGCGCCCCGATCTTCGTGTTCCGCGAGTTCATGCGGCACCGGGTGGGCTGGTCGTACAACGAGGAATCGGGCCGCTACAGGGAGCTCCAGCCGGTCTTCTACGTCCCCGACGCCTCCCGCAAGCTCGTCCAGGAGGGCCGCCCGGGCAAGTACGTCTTCGTCGACGGCACCCAGGAGCAGCACGACCTGGTCAGCCGCACGATGGAGGACTCGTACCGCCAGGCGTACGCCACCTACCAGGAGATGCTGGCCGCCGGCGTCGCCCGTGAGGTCGCCCGTTCGGTCCTGCCCGTCGGTCTCTTCTCCTCGATGTACGCCACGTGCAACGCGCGCTCGCTGATGCACTTCCTCGGGCTGCGCACCCAGCACGAGCTTGCCGCGGTCCCGTCCTTCCCGCAGCGGGAGATCGAGATGGTCGGCGAGAAGATGGAGGAGCACTGGGCCCGGCTGATGCCGCTGACCCACGCGGCCTTCAACAAGAACGGCCGTGTGGCCCCGTAGGGCACAGATGTCCGAACACCCCGAGCGAAGTGTCCGTATTGCGACGTTTCACGAAGTTCATCTAGGCTGATCAAACGGACCCGGCGCTGCCTGAACCCCCGAGCAGGCAGCGCCGGGCTCCTTTCTCCCGTGCCCCTCGGGGACACCCGGCGCTGAGCAGCGAGTAGCGTGTTACCCATGGCTCCGATCTCCACTCCGCAGACCCCCTTCGGGCGGGTCCTCACCGCCATGGTCACGCCCTTCACGGCGGACGGCGCACTCGACCTCGACGGTGCCCAGCGACTGGCCACCCACCTGGTGGACGCAGGCAACGACGGCCTCGTCGTCAACGGCACCACCGGCGAGTCCCCCACCACCAGCGACGCGGAGAAATCGGAGCTGGTACGAGCGGTACTGGAGGCGGTCGGCGACCGCGCCCACATCGTGGCCGGCATCGGCACCAACGACACCCACCACTCCATCGAGCTCGCCCGCGCCGCCGAGCGCGACGGCGCGCACGGCCTGCTCGCCGTCACCCCGTACTACAACAAGCCCCCGCAGGAGGGCCTGTACCGGCACTTCTCGGCCATCGCCGACGCCACCGGGCTCCCGGTGATGCTGTACGACATTCCCGGCCGCAGCGGCGTCCCGATCGACACCGAGACACTCGTCCGGCTCGCCGAGCACCCGCGCATCGTCGCCAACAAGGACGCCAAGGGCGACCTCGGCCGCGCCAGCTGGGCGATCGCCCGCTCCGGCCTCGCCTGGTACTCCGGCGACGACATGCTCAACCTCCCGCTGCTCTCGGTCGGAGCCTGCGGCTTCGTCTCCGTCGTGGGCCACGTGGTCACCCCGGAGCTCCGCGCCCTCGTCGACGCCCACCTGGGCGGCGAGGTCCAGAAGGCCACCGAGATCCACCAGAAGCTGCTCCCGGTCTACACCGGCATGTTCCGCACCCAGGGCGTCATGACCACCAAGGCCGCCCTCGCCCTCCAGGGCCTCCCGGCCGGCCCGCTGCGCCTGCCGCTCGTGGAGCTCTCCCCCCAGGAGACCGAGCAGCTCAAGGTCGACCTGGCCGCCGGCGGGGTAGAGCTCTGACAACGGACTTCACAACTGAACACTGACAACAGCAAGTGCACGAATGTCATGCGCGCCACGTGCCAAGAGGTACGTGGCGTGCGTGGTGAGGAGAGTCTTTTGAGTCATCCGCATCCTGAACTCGGCGCCCCGCCGAAGCTGCCGAAGGGCGCCCTGCGCGTCATCCCGCTCGGCGAAATCGGCCGGAACATGACGGTCTTCGAGTTCGACGGCCGTCTGCTCATCGTCGACTGCGGCGTCCTCTTCCCCGAGGAGGAGCAGCCCGGCGTCGACCTGATCCTGCCGGACTTCACCATCATCCGGGACCGCCTCGACGACATCGAAGGCATCGTGCTCACGCACGGCCACGAGGACCACATCGGTGCCGTCCCCTACCTGCTCCGGCTCAAGCCGGACATCCCGCTCATCGGCTCCAAGCTGACCCTCGCCCTGATCGAGGCCAAGCTCCAGGAGCACCGCATCCGCCCCTACACCCTCGAGGTGAAGGAGGGCGACCGGGAGGTCCTGGGTTCGTTCGACTGCGAGTTCATCGCGGTCAACCACTCCATCCCGGACGCGCTCGCGGTCGCGATCCGCACCCCCGCGGGCATGGCCGTCGCCACCGGCGACTTCAAGATGGACCAGCTCCCGCTGGACGGCCGCCTCACGGACCTGCACGCCTTCGCGCGTCTGAGCGAGGAAGGCATCGACCTCCTCCTCTCGGACTCCACGAACGCCGAGGTCCCGGGCTTCGTCCCGCCGGAGAAGGACATCTCCAACGTCCTGCGCACGGTCTTCGCGAACGCCCAGAAGCGCATCATCGTGGCCAGCTTCGCCAGCCACGTGCACCGCATCCAGCAGATCCTCGACGCCGCCCACGAGTACGGCCGCAGGGTCGCCTTCGTCGGCCGCTCGATGGTCCGCAACATGGGCATCGCCCGTGACCTGGGCTACCTCCGGGTCCCGGCCGGCCTCGTCGTGGACGTGAAGACCCTCGACGACCTGCCGGACGACGAGGTCGTGCTGGTCTGCACGGGTTCCCAGGGCGAGCCGATGGCGGCCCTGTCCCGCATGGCCAACCGCGACCACCAGATCCGGATCGTCCCCGGTGACACCGTGATCCTGGCGTCCTCGCTGATCCCGGGCAACGAGAACGCGGTCTACCGCGTGATCAACGGCCTGACCCGCTGGGGCGCGCACGTCGTCCACAAGGGCAACGCCAAGGTCCACGTCTCGGGCCACGCCTCGGCCGGCGAGCTGCTGTACTTCTACAACATCTGCCGACCGAAGAACCTCATGCCGGTCCACGGCGAATGGCGCCACCTGCGCGCCAACGCCGAGCTCGGCGCGATGACGGGTATCCCCAAGGACCACATCGTCATCGCCGAGGACGGCGTCGTCGTCGACCTGGTCGACGGCCGCGCCCGGATCACCGGCAAGGTCCAGGCGGGTTACGTGTACGTCGACGGCCTCTCGGTCGGCGACGTCACCGAGACCTCCCTCAAGGACCGCCGCATCCTGGGCGAGGAGGGCATCATCTCGGTCTTCGTCGTGGTCGACTCCTCGACCGGCAAGATCGTGGGCGGCCCGCACGTCCACGCCCGAGGCTCCGGTATCGACGACTCCGCGTTCGACGCGGTGCTCCCGAAGATCGACCAGGCCCTCAACAAGTCGTTCCAGGACGGCGTCGTCGAACCCCACCAGCTCCAGCAGCTGATCCGCCGCAGCGTCGGCAAGTGGGTCTCCGACACCTACCGCCGGCGCCCGATGATCCTCCCGGTCGTCGTAGAGGTCTGACCGGTCTGACCTGCGCCACACCGGAGCGGGGCCCCTCGATTTGCATCGGGGCGCCCCGCTCCAGTACGTTTACGGCTCCGCCAGAACGGGAAGCTCCAGCGCCGCCGTGCGCCAGGACAGCTGACCGGGAGGCGGGAAATCCGACTCAGATCATCTGATAAAGTCGGAACCGCCGAAAGGCCCCCGGAGTGAAAACAAAAGGGACCGGAAAGCGCCGAGGAAATCGGGTCGGAAAGATCTGATAGAGTCGTAAACGCAAGACCGAAGGGAAGCCCGGAGGAAAGCCCGAGAGGGTGAGTACAAAGGAAGCGTCCGTTCCTTGAGAACTCAACAGCGTGCCAAAAATCAACGCCAGATTA
>NZ_BNBZ01000005.1 GCF_014656215.1 Streptomyces zaomyceticus
ACCCGCTACGACAAACGAGCCCGCCACTACAAAGCCCTGGTCACCATCGCCTGCCTGCGACTATGGCTCCCCAACTGACATTGCGGACACGCCCTAGGCCACCCCGGTCGTCTCCGTCCGGTGGACCGATTCCTCGGGCCGCCGTGCGTGACGCAGCACCCGGAGGACGAACGCGGGGGTGAGAAGCCACTCGGGCCTGCGGATCAGGCCCGACACCTCGCCGAGGCGGACGCACACCGCGGCGTCGTGCCGGGCCGCCACGGTGACCCGGGTCATGTAGCGGTTGAGCAGGTCGGTACCGGTCGGCTTGCTGCCCGTGGTGCCGGCGTACACGAAGTCGCCGGCGACGGCGACGGACCAGGCGGCGGCGACCGGATGGGCGACGGTGCGGAAGTAGCGGCGGGAGAAGTGACGGTCGAGGGCGCGGCTCTCGTCGAGGACCCGCCCCAGGGTGGCCGCCTGCTGGGCGGCCGTGCTCATGCCCTGCCCGTGGATCGGGTCGAGGCAGCACACGGCGTCGCCGATCAGCAGCCAGCCCAGGGGGAACCGGCGCATCCGCTCCACATGCCGGCGCTGGTTCGCCGCGAACCGGTAGCCGGTGGGTTCGTCCAGTGGCCGTGAGGCGGCCATGAGGTCGGCGATGACCGGTGAACCCAGGGAGCGGGCGAAGGCCAGCCGGTCGGCCTCGTCGGTCGGGGGGACCTCGCCGTTGATGCCGACGAGCCCGACGACCCACCGGTCGCCCTCCCACGGGAGCGCGACGGCGAGGCGCCGGGTCTCGGGGTCGCCGATCACGGCGGCCGCCTTCCAGTCCCGGCCCGGCTGTTCCTCGCGACGGTAGGTCCGGCTCGTGTAGTGGGCGTCCACGGTGACCACGGAGGTCGGTGGTTCGGCGTACCCCATCCGCTTCAGCCATCCCAGGCTTCTGGCCTGGCGTCCGGTGGCGTCGACCAGGAGATCGCAGTCGAGCGCCGAGCCGTCGGACATCCGGACCCCGACGATCCGGGCCCCCGCGTCGCCGGTGACCACTCCCTTGGCCGAGGACCCGCCCCGCAGGCTCACCCCGGGGAGGGCGGCGACGCGCCCGCGGACGGTCGCCTCCAGCAAGGGGCGAGACATCACCGGCCCGACCATCCCGGTGGGCGGGCGGATCAGTGGGCCGCCGCACTGGTGCCAGTAGAAGTCTCCGCAGAAGTCGAACTCGGTCGCGCCGGCGGCGTACAGCTCGTCGAGGATGCCGGGGAACCAGCCCTCCAGCAGTCGGCTGCCCGCCTGGAGCAGCAGATGCGGGTGCCGCCCCTGCGGCACGCGAGGACGCCACCGTACGTCGTCCGACAACGCGTCGCGGTCGACCACCGTGACCTGTCCGAAGTGCTCGGAGAGCACGCGGGCCGCACACAGGCCCGCCATGCTCGCACCGACGACGACAGCACTCTCACCCAGTCGGTGGGGCCCGCGCGTTTCCATGAGACCTCCCGGGGAGGGGTCCCTCACCCCGATTTTCCCACCGGTGTCCCACGGCCGCCGGGTGAGCCCGGCGTCGGCGCCCGCACCGCCCGCCCCGGCCGCACCGCCCGCCCACCCCGGCCGGCCCCCGCCGCCCGGCGTCCGTCAGGAGCGCGGCGCCGCCGGCACGTAGTACGGGCGGTTGTGTGCCGCCACGGGGGGCGACTGGAACGTCCAGGCGCCGACGGCCGGTGTGCCTTCGCCGAGGAGGGTGACGACGGCGGAGCCGAGGTCGCCGTCCGAGGCGTGGACCGTCAGCCGGGTTCGCCCGGAGTGCTCGGGGGCGGCCAGGTCGTACCAGCGGTACGGCTGGTAGACGTTCATCGGGCCGGCGAGCAGGCGCCCCTCCAGGTCGGTGCCGTAGCCGGTGACGGGGGCGGAGTTGGCGGCGACGGGGGTGAGGCCGTCGAGCTCCGCCCTGAGGTCCAGCAGTGGTCCCGGGTCCTCCTCCGACATGTCGTCCGGCCCGGCCGACGCCGCCTCGCACCGTACGGTCCAGGTCTCGCCCGCGGGTCCGTTGAGCGACGGCAGGTCGACCTCGAACCGGCCCGGGTACTTGGGCTCGGCGTACAGCTCGCGCCCGGCCCTGATCGCGAACGGGTTGTCGCAGACGACGTGGATCCGTGCGATGCCGAGCAGCTTCGTCTGGTCCCAGCCCTGCGCGTACTGGGCGTAGCTCAGCCGCGGCAGCCGGCCCTCCGCGCCCGTCGGGAACGCGATCGCGCTGAACTCGATCTCCTGGGTCACGCCGCCGCCGAACGCGTACTGCGCGAAGTACAGCTGGTAGTTCAGCGAGACCAGCGCCCCGCCGTCGTCGAACTCCGCCGCCGTCAGATCCGGATGGTGCTTGGCGAGCAGCTCGCGGACCGGTCCCGGATCGACCAGCCAGTCGAGGCCGATCTGATGCAACGCCCCGTAGTGGAAAGGGAGTCGAAAGGGCTCGGAGACGGGCGGAAGGGGCAGTGGGCCGGTCATGCGGAGGCTCCTCGGGTCGGTGGTGTCTCGCCGGTCACGGAAGGCCGCGGAGGCGGACCGAGCAGCACCGGGCGGTCACGGGCCGCCAGGTCCGACTCGACGCGCTCCGCGCTGCGCAGCGCCAGCGCGGCCATGGTCAGGGTCGGATTGGAGGTGGCCACCGAGGGCATGCTGCCGCAGCCGACCGCGTACAGGCCCGGGTGGTCCCAGCAGCGCTGCCAGGAGTCCACCACCGAGGTCGCCGGGGAGTCGCCCATGATGTGGGTGCCGGCGGCGTGGCCGGCCCCGCGGTAGCCGTATGCGCGGCCGCCGATCTCGAAACGGCCGGGCCAGTCCGCCACGGGGGAGTAGTCGGTGTGGTCCTCGGCGCCGAGCAGCGCGAAGATCTGGTCCGAGACCGCCCGGGCCGCCACCATCCCCTCCTTCACGTGCTCGTCGAGGTCGTATGTGACGAGGGGGCGGGGCAGCCCCAGGGGATCGCGCTCGGACGGATGGAGGGTGACCCGATTCGCGGGGTCGGCGCCCTGCTCCATCTCGAACTGGAGGGTGAACTGGCGGCGGATCCGGTCCCCGACCGCCCTCCGCAACTCCTTCCCGAACAAGCCCCGTTCGGTGAGGAAGTGCTGCACGTCCGTATCGACCGGACCCTTCGCCCAGATCCAGCCCCACGTGCCGAACTCGATACGGAACGGCGCGCGCATCCGGCGCCCGGGGCCCGCGCGGAAGCCCTCGAAACCGGAGACCGAGCCGGGGCCCCGGTACGGCCCGGCGTCCTCGGGCAGCAGCCCCCACGTCAGCAGCACCGGATGGTCCATCAGGTTGCGGCCGACCTGTCCGCTGCGCCCGGCGAGCCCGGAGAGCAGCAGCAGCCGGGCGTTCTCCACGGCGTGCGCGGCGAGCACCACCACATCGGCGTGCACGACGGACCTCTTCCCGTCGTGCGAGAGGTACTCCACGCCCGTGGCGCGCCCGCTCGCGTCGACGAGGACACGGCTCACCACGGACCGGTCCCGGAGCGTGACGGTGCCGCTCCAGCGGCCCTGGGTCTTGAGCGGGGTGTACTTCGCGTACGAGGGGCAGTGCGGGATGCAGGTCGCGTTGCCCACGCACCGGCTGTCCGGGTCCGGCCGCCCCCGCCGGCCGCGCGGCACATACCCGCGACCGGAGTCGTACCGGGGATCCGGGACGCCGTTGCGCGCGTGCGGCGTGCCGACCACCCTCAGTTCGACCTCGCGCCGGGCCACCGGATCCTTCACGCGCCGTCCGTCGAGGCGGGCCGCGAGGATCCGGTCCAGCCGCGCGGCCGGCAGTGGCCGCATGGGGAAGGCATAACCGTCGGGGAAGGGCAGCCCGACCTGCCCGCGCTGCTCCTCGGCATCGGCGGCCACCCCCAACTCCCGCTCGGCAGAGCGGTAATGGGGTTCGAGATCGTCGTACGCGATCGGCCACCGCCGCCCGTACCCGAAAGGCTCGGTGTCGAAGTCCTCCGGCAGCATCCGTGGCGCGAGGCCGGTCCAGACGGTGCCGGTACCGCCGTTCACCCGCACATAGCCGCTGGCGTACGGGAGCGGACCGTCCTGCCGGAGGTGACCGGACGCCCGGTATCCGGGGACCCCGTCCGTGCCGGCGAGGTCCGTGACCTCGGGCCAGGGAGCCGCCGGAAGGGGCCGGGGGAAGCCGGGGGCCTCGGCCGGGGCGGCCACCGGGGCGGTGGCCGGCGTACCGTCGACCGCTCCACCGGCACCTTTACCGGCACCGTCACCGTCACCGGCACCGTCACCGGCACCTTCACCGGGACCGGCCGGGTCCGCCGCCCCCGCCTCCAGGACCAGGACCCGCCGGCCGTGCCCGCCGAGCCGATGGGCGACGAGCGAGCCCGCGACACCGGCACCGACGACGACGACGTCGTATCGCGTCACGCGAAGCTCCCCTCACCCGTACCGCCGCCCGGGACCGACCGGTCTCCCGCCCCGGCCCAACTCCCGTACCCCCCGGGGTCGGTCGCGGGAGCACCGACCCCCGCCGCCTTCCACACCAGCCCCTCGGCGAGGGCGCGGGGTGACACCACGAACGGCGGCGACCCCGGCCAGCTGCCCGTGTACCAGAGATACGTCACGGCCCGGGCCGCCTCCCGCAGCTCGCCGTCCATCACGGCGTCCGGATCCTCCCGCACCTCGCTCAACAGACGGGCGTACCGCAGGGCGCCGAGCCGCTCCGAGGCCACCGCACGGTACACATCGGTCAATCCGGTGGCCGCCAGTTCCGCCGTGTCGAAGCCGGTCAGTCGTGCGGAGAGGGCGGTGAAGGGCGCTGTCTCGTCAGTGATGGGCACGCGGGCATCGGTGCCCCACCCCCCGCCGCACCATGCGCCGCGCCCCGCGAAGGGCTTGATCACGCCCCTGGGCGCTCACCCACAGGAGCGGCGGAGGACGAGCTGCAGTACGACACACGCCCTACCGCTCGGGAGCCGCGAACCGACGGCGGGGGCAGAGGGAGAGGGCGGAGGTCAGGACCACAGCAGGCGCCGCTGCCAGCGGGTCCCGGCGTCCCTCTCGTACCGCAGCCGGACGTGCACCAGGGTCGGGGCCGCCTGCCAGAACTCGATCACGTCCGGTGCGAGGACGTACAGCGTCCAGGCGGGGTCGACGAGGTCCGGATCCGCCTCGATCCTCGCCAGGCTCGCCCGGAGGGCCCGTTCCCGCTCGTGCGGGTCGATGAGGTACTGGCTCTGCCGGCCGAGCAGGGCCTCGGCCCGTGCCGTGACCGAACGGGCCAGGAAGTCGGCGGCCGAGCGGTCGGCGGCCGCGGGGGAGACGGCGCCACGGACCCGGACCTGCCGCCCGAGCTGCGCCCAGTAGAAGGTGAGGGCCGCCCGGCCGCTGTCCGCGAGCTGTCTGCCCTTGGGGCTGACGGCGTGCCCCGCGAACTGGAATCCCGAGGCGTCCACGTTCTCGAGGATGAGGACCCGGGCGTCGGGAGCGCCCGTCTCGTCCACGGTCGACAGGGTCATGGCGTGCGGATCGGGAACCTTCGCCTCCACGGCGTCTGCCAGCCACTCGAGGAACAGCGACGACGGCTCCGGTGGAGCCTCGTCCGTCGCGAACTCCGGGAGGGGACGCGCGAACACCTCGATGCCGCGCAGCCAGTCACGGACCGTGGGATCGTCGTTCTCGGCCATGCCGTCCCTCTCCTTCGCCTCCGCCCCCTCCTCCTCAGCGATGGAGGAGCCGCTGCCACTCCTGCGGTACGCGGCCGTCCGGGCCGGGGCTCGGCTGGTCGGTCGGGTGGCCGCCCGGAGGCGCCAGCGCGGGGCCGGACTTGTACAGCGCCCCGGTGTCGAAGTTCCAGAACCAGTCCTCACCCGGCTCGAAGCTCTGTACCAGCGCGTGCCCGGTGGACTTCCAGTGGGCGGTGGCGTGCTGGGCCGGCGAGGAGTCGCAGCAGCCGATGTGGCCGCACTGCGCGCAGCGCCGCAGGTGGAACCACCAGCCGCCCACCGCGTCGCAGTCCGCGCAGCCCGTGCCGCTCGGGGGGGTGCTCGGGTCGATGCCGTCGATCTCGGTCATGCGGGCTCCTCGGCGGTCTCGGTCCGGGTCCGGGCAGCGGTCTCGGATGCGGTCTCGGCCTTGGTATCGGTCTCGTTTCCGGTGGTGCTCGGGGTCTCCGACTCCGCTCCGGTCCCGGTCCCGGAATCGGATTCGGAATCGGACTCGGTCTCCGGCGCGGTCAGCGGCAGCAGCACCTGGAACCGGGTGTCGCCCGGGACGGACTCGACCTGGAGGCTGCCGTGATGCTTGCTGACGACGATCCGCCAGGAGATGTCGAGGCCGAGACCGGTGCCCTCGCCGACCGGCTTGGTGGTGAAGAAGGGGTCGAAGATGCGGCTCCGGATGTCCTCGGGAACCCCGGGGCCGGTGTCACGGAACTCCACGAGCAGCCGGTCGCCCTCGCGTGCGGTGCGGACCGTCAGGGTGCCGTCGCCGCCGGCGCTGCCCATGGCGGACACCGCGTTGTCGATGAGGTTGGTCCACACCTGGTTCAGCTCCGCCGGATAGGCGGGCACCTCGGGGAGCGAACGGTCGTACTCCTTGACCACCCGCACCCGCCGGCCGATCTTGCCGGACAGCATCAGCAGTGTGCTGTCGAGGAGTTCGTGGACGTCGACGTCCCGGTGCGGGGCACGGTCGAGCTGCGCGTACTGCTTGGCCGCGTCCACCAGATGGGAGATGCGGTTGGTGGAGTCGCCGATCTCGTCCATCAGCAGCTCGGTCTCGACGGTGTAGTTGAGCCAGCCGACGGCCCCCGGCAGGACGTCCTCGGCCACGGTCGCCGCCACCTGGTCCAGCCAGTCCGTGTCGAGACCGGCCTGGACGAAGGTGGGCGCGACCCGCCAGCCTTCCGGGATCCCGTGGTCCTCCAGCCAGTCGGTGAGCTCGTCCTCCCGGTCGGAGGCCTCCAGCGGGCTCAGCACCGGGGCCTTGGCGACCCGCTCGGCGGTGCGTTCCTGGATCTCGATGAGCTCGGCGAGGGCCTCCCGGGAGTAGGGTCCCCGGGCGATGATCGCGAGCTTGTGCCGCATCTTGCCGACCCGTTCCCGCAGGTCCGCGGTGGCCCGTACGGCCGCGGCGGCCGGGTTGTTGAGCTCGTGGGTCAGCCCGGCGGACAACGACCCCAGCGCCAGCAGGCGTTCGCGCTGGCCGATGGCGCGCTGAGTGTTCTTGGAACCGAAGAAGAGCCCTTCGAGGAGGTGCGCCGCCATCGGGAACCACTCCCGCATGATGTCCGCGAACGACTCCGCCGGCAGCACGAAGAACCGGGTGGGCTCGGTCACCCGCATGGAGTTGTTGTACGTCTGGGGGACCCGGTCTCCCAGATACGCCTGCATGGCGCCCGCGTACACCCCGCGCTGCGAGGTGCGGCTCACCTCCACGTCGTCGCCGCCGACCCGGCGGGACAGGACGACGGTGCCCTCGATCATCACGTAGAAGCAGGTGGCGGGGTCGCCCTCGGTGTAGACCGGGCCGGTGTCGAACCGCTCCACCCGCCCCTCGGCGCAGAGCCGCCCGAGCTGCTCGGGCGAGAGCTTCTCGAAGAGGAACAGCGAGGCGATCTCGTGCCGGTCGCAGGGCAGGACCTGTCCGCTCATGACTGCTCCAGATACCGGTGGACGAGCATCACGGCCATGGCTCCCTCTCCTACGGCGGAGGCGACCCGCTTCGCGGACCGGGCGCGCGCGTCGCCTGCCACGAACACACCGGGAACACTGGTCTCCAAGTGGTAGGGCGGACGGTCGAGTTCCCACTCGGCCGGCGGTCGCCCGTCCGGCGTGAGGTCCGGACCCGCCAGGATGAAGCCGTTCTCGTCGCGCAGCACCGTCCCGTCGAGCCAGTCGGTCAGCGGGGCCGCTCCGATGAAGACGAACATCCACTGGGCGTCGACGGCTTCCGTGGCGCCGCTCGCGGCGTCCCGCAGGGTCAGCCGCTCCAGGTGCTCCTCGCCGTGCGCCGCCTCCACGACGGTCCGGGGCCGCACGGTGATGTTCGGCGCCTCCTCGATCTGCTGGATCAGGTAGTACGACATCGACGCCGTCAGGGACTCCCCGCGCACCAGCAGCGTCACCGACTTCGCGCCCCGCGACAGATGGACGGCCGCCTGCCCGGCGGAGTTCGCGCCCCCGACGATGTACACGTCCTGGTCCTCGCAGGAGGACGCCTCGGTGAGGGAGGAGCCGTAGTACACGCCGCGGCCGGTCAGGTCGGCGCAGCCCGGGGCCAGGAGGTGGCGGTAGGACACTCCGGTCGCCAGGATGACGCTGTGCGCGGCGACCTCCGAGCCGTCCGAGAAGCGCACGACCCGTGCCGCGCCGTTCCTCTCCAGGCCCTTGACCTCGCGCGCGGTGAGGATCTCGGCACCGAAGCGGCTCGCCTGGCGGCGCGCCCGTTCGGTGAGCTGCGCACCCGAGACCCCGTCCGGGAAGCCGAGGTAGTTCTCGATGCGGGAGCTCTGCCCGGCCTGTCCGCCGGTCGCCGAGCGTTCCACCAGCACGGTCCTGAGTCCCTCGGAGGCCCCGTACACCGCCGCGCCGAGCCCGGCCGGGCCGCCGCCGATGACGACGAGGTCGTAGAAGTCCGCGGTCGGTGTCGTCGCGAGACCCACCCGGGCGGCCAGTTCGGGCGCGTCCGGCTCGACCATCGCGGTGCCGTCAGGAGCGATCACCAGGGGCAGCCGGAGGCCGTCGGCGCCGGCCGCGTCGAGCAGCCGCCGTCCCTCCGGCTCGTCGGAGGAGTACCAGCGGTACGGCACCTGGTTGCGGGCGAGGAACTCCCGTACGTACGAGGAACGCGCCGACCATCGGTGCCCGACCACCTTGGTGGCGGGAACCGGCCGGTAGTCGCTGGAGCGCCAGGCCGTGAGGAGGTCGTCCACCACCGGATAGAGCTTCTCCTCCGGAGGGTCCCAGGGCTTGAGCAGATAGTGGTCGAGGTCGACCACGTTGATCGCGTCGATGGCGGCGTTGGTGTCGGCGTACGCGGTCAGCAGCACCCGCCGTGCCCCGGGGTACACGGCGAGGGCTTGTTCCAGGAACTCGATGCCGTTCATCTGCGGCATGCGGTAGTCGGCGAGGATCACCGCCACCAGGTCGCCCCGCAGCTTCAGTTCGCGCAGCGCCTCCAGCGCGGACTCGCCCGATTCCGCGCGCACGATCCGGTACCCGCCGCCGTAGTGGCGCCGCAGGTCCCGGGCGATGGCGCGGGACACTCCCGGATCGTCGTCCACCGTCAGGATGACGGTTCGCGCCGCGTCGGTGGCCTGTGCCATGCGTCTCCGCCCTGCTCGCTCCGGACGGCCGGCACGGCGGGACCGCCGACGCCGGCTCCCGCCCATCGTATGTTCGTTCGTGCGGACCGGCATGTTCCCGCGCACCGGGGCCGCCGCCTCCCCGCCTCGGTCCGTGCCCGGTGGCCGGGGGGTGTCCCCGCGGGGCCGGCGAGGGTGGCGATTCGTGCATCGGCCGGGCAGTCGATAGGGTCCACGTCACGACCGCACCCCGTGGAATCCACGGGCCGGTCAGGGCTCTGCCGCGGTGTGTGGCACCTCCACGCCTGCCTTGCCGACCCCTGCCCGCCCGGGCCCTGGAACACGGGGGCGTTCATCACGGCGGGGCAGCCGGGCCCCGGCCGACGGGTCAGGAGGAACGAGTGGCACAGATCATCGCCGAGGTCTCGCGGACGTTCAACGAGTTTCTGCTCCTGCCGAACCGGACCCGGATCGACTGTTCGTCGGCGACGGTCGATCTGCGCACGCCCCTGGTGCGGCACATCGCCGGTGAGGCGTCGGCGATCGAGTTGCACTCCCCGTTCACCTCGGCGATCATGCAGGCCGTCAGCACCCCGGAACTCGCCATCGCGCTCGCGCGCAACGGCGGACTGAGCTTTCTGCACCACAACCAGCCGGTCCACGACCAGGTGGCGGCGGTCCGGGAGGTGAAGAACTTCAAGGCCGGATTCGTCACCAGCGACACCAACGTCCGCCCCGGCGACAGCCTCGGCGCGCTGGTCGACATCATGCGCCGCACCGGGCACAGCACCGCCGCCGTCACCCATGACGGGACCGCCACCGGCCGGCTGCTCGGCCTGGTGACCTCCCGGGACTTCCACCCCGAGCGCCACGACCTGGCCGAACCGGTCGGCGGCCGGATGACGGCCATCGCCGACCTGCCCACGGTCGGCCCCGACACCACGCTCTCCGAGGCCAACGCCAGGCTGTGGGACGAGCGGCTGGACTGCCTCCCGGTGGTCGGCGCCGACGGCAGTCTGCAGCACCTGGTGTTCCGGTCCGACTACACGGACAACAAGCGGTTCCCGCACCAGGTCGTGGACGCCGCCAAGCGCCTGCGCGTGGGGGCCGGCGTCAACACCCACGACTATCGGGAGCGCGTCCCGGCGCTGGTCGAGGCAGGCGCGGACGCCCTGTGCTTCGACTCGTCCGACGGCTACAGCGACTGGCAGGCGGAGGCCCTGACCTGGGTGAAGAAGCACTACCCCGAGATCCCGGTCGGCGGTGGCAACGTCGTCGACGGTGAGGCGTTCACCTTCCTCGCCGAGGCGGGGGCCGACTTCGTCAAGGTCGGCGTGGGCGGCGGCTCCATCTGCATCACCCGCGACCAGAAGGGCATCGGCCGCGGCCAGGCCAGCGCCGTGCTCGATGTCGCGGCGGCACGGGACGCCTTCCGCGAGCGCACCGGCGAGTACGTCCCGATCTGCTCCGACGGCGGTCTGGTGCACGACTATCACGTGGCCCTGGCGCTGGCGATGGGAGCGGACTTCGTCATGATGGGGCGGTACTTCGCGCGGTTCGACCAGGCGGCCGGCGCGAAGGTGCCCACCCGGGACGGCTTCGTGAAGGAGTACTGGGGCGAGGGATCGAACCGTGCCCGCAACTGGCAGCGCTACGGCCAGGGCGGGCAGGGGCTGCTCTTCGAGGAGGGCGTGGACGGCTACGTCCCCTACGCCGGTGACCTCGACGAGGGCCTCGCCCTGACCGTCGCGAAGCTCAGGACCACGATGGTCTCCTGCGGTTCGGCCACCCTGCCGGAGTTCCGGTCCACGGCCCGGATGACCCTCGTCTCGGACCAGAGCTTCCAGGAGAGCCACGCCAACGTCACCCTGCGGGACACCCCGGCGACGCACATCTGACGGGCCCCGGCCGGTCGGCCGCTCGCCCCGGCGACCGGCCGACCGTACGCCCTCAGCCTGCGTGCAGAACCCGGAACCGCCCGGGTTCCGCCGGGTCGCGGTCGACGACCTGGACGGGTGCCCAGGTCCACTGCCACACACCGATTCCCGGTGTGCGGGAGAACCGGATCGGGCCGCGCGTCCCCTCGACCGCCACGCGCGGCCACGACGCGGCGATCGCCGCCCGGTCCGTTCCGTGGGAACGCAGCAGCTCGGCGAGGACGGCGACGGTGTCCCAGCCCTCGAAGGCGACGAAGGAGGGCTCCTCGCCCAGCCGCTCGCGGAGCTCCCGCCCGACGCGTTCGCCGAGCGGACCGGGGCGCTCGGGCAGATAGCGCAGGAACGGGATTCCGGCGCCGTCCCCGCCCAGCACCGCGGCCCACTCGGCGAACTCCGGCTGCCCGGCCGGAGCGCCGATCAGGAGCTCCCCGAGCCGCCGGTCGCCCCGGACGGCCCTGACGATCGGCACCGCCGGTTCCGGATGGCCGACCAGCAGCAGGAGCGCCGTCGCGCCCCGGTCGACGAGCGCGTCGCACAGGGCCTCGGGGGTGAGCGCGTTCGCGTCGAGTTCGACGACGGTGCCACCGCGGGCGGCGAGGTGGTCCCGCAGGAGGCCCGTCCCGGACGCCCAGTAGACGCTGGGCTGGGTCGCCACGGCGATCCTCCGGTGGCCCGCGCCGAGGAGGAAGTCCCCGTAGATCCGCCAGCCGCGGGACTGCGCCGGGGCCAGCCGCGCGACCCACTCCGTCGGCTCCCCGGTGAGCGCGTCGAGCACCCCGGACGAGCAGAGGAAGGGCACTCCGAGCGCGTCGGCCCGCGCGGCGGCGGCGCGGGCGACGACGCTGTGGTACTCGCCCGCCACGGCGGCCACACCGAGGCCGGCCAGTTCCCCGACGGCGGCCGCGGCCCGCTCGGGATCGGCCGCGGTGTCCCTGACCAGCAGCTCCAGTGGTCTGCCGTCGATCCCGCCCGCGTCGTTGACCTCGCGCGCGGCCAGTTCGAGCCCTGCGAGCAGGTGCCGCCCCGCCCCCACCCAGCCGGGCGGTGTGAGCGGGGCGAGAACGCCGAGGCGGAGGGGCGTGGGGTCGGTGGGCGGTGGCGCGGCCGGCGACGGTGCTCTGGTCATGCCGGTCATTGGATCCGTCACCGTCCGCCGCGGGCAAGCGACTTGTTCGGACGCCGCGAGCGCGGGGCCTCCTGAGCCCGGCCCGGCGCCGGAGCTCCCGGCGCGGTGACGACACCGGGGATCCGGCGCCGTGACGACGCTCGTCGTTCCGGAGCCGTGAGGACGCCCGCCGAGCCGGAGGGGCGACGGCGCTCACCGCTCCGGAGCGGTGTCCCCGGGCCGTCGTCCGGCACCCGTCCTGGCCTCGATCCGGTGCCGTACGAGGGTCGCCAGGACTGTGAGGCGCGTCGACGCCATCGGCAGCGGCGCCGTCGGGTCCTCGATCAGCCGGGCCTCCTCCGGCAGCGCGGCGAGATCGCTCTCGAAGCGGGCGCGTGCGGCGGCCGGGGTGTCCGGCGGTTCCGTGCGCAGTCCGCCGCGCATCACCGTCCGGAGCAGCGGCTCCGTGCCCTCGGGGGGTTCCTCGTTCGCCAGACCGATGACGTCCCGCAGGCCGGGACCGCGGAAGACCTGCTTGGGGCCCGGCGCCGTCGCCTTGCCCGCGGAGAGCTTCATGACGGGCCGGCCGTCGTACTCGACGAGCTTGTACGCCGCGTCCAGGTACGGCGCGTCGGCGGCCGTTCCCACCTTGGTGCCCACGGCGTACGCGTCGATCGGTGCCCCCTCCCGTACGAGGGTGGCGACGGCGTACTCGTCCAGGCCCCCGCTCGCGATGATCCGAACGTCCCGCAGCCCCGCCTCGTCCAGGGCGGCACGGGCCCGGCGTGCCAGCGCGCCCAGATCGCCGCTGTCCAGGCGGATCGCGCACCCCGGCCCGAGCCGGAGGTCCCTGAGGACCCGCGCGGCCGTCGCCACGCCCTGTTCCGTGTCGTAGGTGTCGACCAGGAAGGTCACGGGACCGGGATGGGTGCGGGCGAAGAACCGGAAGGCCTGTTCCTCCGAGGTGAAGGTCTCGACGTACGAGTGGCCCATCGTGCCGGCGGCGGGGATCCCGTACCGGCGCGCCGCGGCGACGTTGCTGGTGCCGGCGAAGCCGACCAGGGCGCAGAGCCTCGCCGCCTGCAGGCCCGCCTCGGGCCCGTGGGCCCGGCGCAGCGAGAAGTCCACCAGCGGCCGTCCGCCCGCGGCGAGCACGCACCGGGCGGCCTTCGACGCGATCACCGTCTGATGGCAGAGGAGGGACATCAGATACGTCTCCACGAGCTGCGCCTGCGGAAGGGACGCGGTGACCTCGAGGAGGGGTTCGCCGGCGAGGACGCACCGCCCCTCGGGCACGGCGCGGACCTGCCCGTCGAAGGACAGGCCCTGCAGCGGTGCGAGGTCCTCGACGGGCCGCTTCAGCGCCTCGGCGAACTCCTGGACGTCGGAGCGGCCCACCCGGAAGCGGGCGAGGTAGTCGAGGGCCGGTTCGAGGCCGGCGGCGACGAGGAACCCGCGGCCCGGCGGCAGGTCGCGGACGAAGAGGCTGAAGGTGGCCGGAGCCCGCATGTCCTCCCGCAGGTACGAGAGCGCCATCGTGACCTCGTACAGGTCGGTGGTGGTCACCTGGGACATGCTTCGAGCATGCGCGGCCGGACGGCACCGCGCACGGGGACGGCCGCACCGGACCCCGCGGGGTCAGCTGCCGAAGCCGAGGCCGAGGCGGTCGAGGGACCGCAGCCACAGGTCCCGGCGGCCCCGGTCGCGGTCCGCGCGGGCGAGGGAGCGCTGGGTGAGGCCGATGCCGAGGGACCGGACGGGCTCGGGCGGGAACGGCAAGGGCTTGCGGCGTACGAGCTGGAGGGCGGTGCGCTCGGTGTACTCGCCGGCCAGCAGGTCCAGCATCACCTCGGCGCCGAAGCGGGTGGCGCCGACGCCGAGCCCGGTGAAGCCGGCGGCGTAGGCGACCTTGCCGCGGTGGCTGGTGTCGAAGAACACGCAGAAGCGGGTGCTGGTGTCGATGGCGCCGCCCCAGGCGTGGCTGAAGCGGAGGCCCTCCAGCTGCGGGAAGGTGTGGAAGAACCGGCGCGCCAGCGTGGCGTAGGTCTCGGGGCGCCGGTCGTGCTCCGAGCGGACGTGGCGGCGGTGCACGGCGTCGTAGCCGCCCCACAGGATGCGGTTGTCGGCGGAGATCCGTACGTAGTGGAAGGAGTTGGCCGGGTCCGCCCAGCCCTGCCGGTTGCGCCAGCCGACCGAGGCGAGCTGCCGCGCGTCCAGTGGTTCGGTCATCAGCGCGTAGTCGTAGACGGGGACGGTGTACGGGCGATGGCGGCGTACCAGGGAGGGGTACGCGTTGGTGGCGAGGGCGACCTTGTGGGTGGTGATCCGGCCGTAGGGGGTGCGGACGGAGACGACGGCCCCGTGTTCCTCCAGGGAGAGGGCCGGGGTGTGCTCGTGGACGCGGACGCCGAGGTCGAGGCAGGCCCGCTTGAGGCCCCAGGCGAGCCGAGCCGGGTTGACCATGGCGGTGTCGCTCTTGTTCCAGACGGCGCCGAGGAAGGTCGGGGAGTCGATCTCGGCGCGGACGGCGTCGGCGTCGAGGACGGTGGTGGTGGCGCCGTACCGTGCGGCCGTCTCGGCCTCCTCGGCGATCCAGTCGAGCTGATGGGGTTCGGTGGCGACGACGAGGGAGCCGGTGCGCTCCCAGTCGCAGTCGATGGAGTGGCGGGCGAGGGTGTCCTCCATGGCCCGGAGGTTCTCGCGGCCGAGGCGTTCCAGGACGCCGATCTCGTCGGGCCAGCGGGCGAGGCCGTTTCCGAGCCCGTGGGTGAGGCTCGACTCGCAGAAGCCGCCGTTGCGGCCCGAGGCGGCGCCACCGGCCTCGTCGGCCTCGACGAGGACGACATCGGCGGAGGGGTCGCGTTCCTTGGCGACGAGGGCGGTCCACAGGCCGGTGTATCCGCCGCCGACGACGAGCAGGTCGCAGGTGGTGCCGCCCACCAGGGCGGAGGTGGCCCGGGGGCGGTTCGGGTGGTCGAGCCAGAAGGGGGTCGGGGCGGCGTCCCGCAGCGACAGCAGGGGGTCCATGAGGGCTTCCTTTCCGGGGTGGCGCCCATGAGACCCGGCTGTGCGCGACAAGGTCAATGGTGTTGACCTAAGGCCCCGCCGTCTTATGTCAACACCATTGACGGTCGGTTGACCTGCGGGCTTCGATGACGCTCGTCACCCGGCACCACGTCGGTCACCCGGCACCACTCCCGGCATCCGGCGGCACGCCCGTGACCCTTCACCACCCCACTGTCGTCCCTCCACCGCGTCCGTAGGCAAGGGAGCCGCCGTATGCGTCACGCCGATCTGGTCTTCACCGGAGGCCCGGTCCTCACCATGGACCCGGCCCGAACCCGGGCGAGTTCGCTCGCGGTCACCGGCGAGCGGATCGCCGCCGTCGGCCATGACGAGGTACGGGAGCTGATCGGGCCCCGTACGGAGGTGGTGGACCTCGGGGGGAGGCTGCTGCTGCCCGGCTTCCAGGACGCCCACGTCCACGCCGTGGGCGGGGGCAGCGAGCTGGCGGAGTGCGACCTGACCGGGGTCGTCGACGCCGGCGCGTACCTGGAGCGGATCCGCTCCTACGCCCTGGAGCATCCCGAGCGGGAGTGGATCACCGGCAGCGGCTGGTCGATGGAGAGTTTCGCGGGCGGGGTGCCGACCCGTCAGCTGCTGGACTCGGTGGTGCCGGACCGGCCTGTGCTGCTCGCCAACCGGGACCACCACGGGGCCTGGGCCAACACCCGGGCGCTCGAACTGGCGGGGCTGACCGCCGCCACCCCGGACCCGGCCGACGGGCGGATGGAGCGGGAGGCCGACGGCTTCCCGAGCGGCATGCTCCAGGAGGGTGCGACGGCCCTGGTCGCCCGGCTGGTGCCCCCGAGCACGCCGGAGGACCGGCTCGCGGGTCTGCTGCGGGCGCAGCGGCTGCTGCACTCGCTCGGCATCACCGGCTGGCAGGACGCGCTGCTCGGTGACTTCAACGGCATGGCGGACCCCTCGACCGCCTATCTGGCCGCGGCGCGGGACGGTTCGCTGACCGCCCGGGTGACCGGCGCGCTGTGGTGGGACCGTGAGCGCGGTGCCGAGCAGATCCCCGAACTGGTCGCGCGTCGGAAGGAGCTGACGTACGGACGGTTCCGGGCCGGGTCGGTGAAGATCATGCAGGACGGGATCGCGGAGAACTTCACGGCGGCGCTGGGCGCCCCGTACCTGGACGGCTGCGGCTGTGCCACCGCCAACAGCGGGCTGAGCTTCGTCGATCCGGAGGCCCTCCGCGACCATGTGACGGCGCTGGACGCGCTGGACTTCCAGGTCCACTTCCACGCGCTGGGCGACCGTGCGGTGCGCGAGGCGCTCGACGCGGTCGAGGCGGCCGTCGCCGCCAACGGGCGACGCGGAAACCGGCACCACCTGGCCCACCTCCAGATCGTCCACCCCGACGACCTGCCCCGCTTCGCGGCGCTCGGCGCCCTCGCGAACATCCAGCCGCTGTGGGCGGCGCACGAGCCGCAGATGGACGAGTTGACCATCCCGTTCCTGGGTCCCGAGCGCGCGGGCTGGCAGTACCCCTTCGGCGGGCTGCTGCGGGCCGGCGCCACCCTGGTGGCGGGCAGCGACTGGCCCGTCTCCAGCCCGGACCCGCTGGCGGGCATCCATGTCGCCGTGAACCGCCGGGAGCCCGGGACGACCGACGACCGGGTGTTCCTGCCCGAGCAGCGCATCGACCTCCTCTCGGCGATCGCCGCCTACACCGCCGGTTCCGCGCATGTGAACGGGCTCGACGACGCCGGCAGTCTGCTGCCCGGCCACCTCGCCGACCTCGTGGTGCTCGACCGGGACATCCTGGCGGCGCCGCCGGAGGAGATCGCCGAGGCGCGGGTGGAGCGGACCTATGTGGGCGGTGAACTCGTGCACGGCGGCTGAGGAGGCGGTGCCGGCGGCGCCGGATGCCCGGACGGTCGTACCGAGGAGGCGCGGACGTCGAGGCGGACCGGCACGAGGGTCCCTCCGGTCTCTGCCCGGCCGTGCTCCAGCACGGCCACGAGCTGTTCGATCCCGGCCTCGGCGACCGCGTCGGGGCGCAGGCTCAGCGTCGTCACCTGCGGTTCGGTGTGCCGGGCGGTCTCGTCCTCGCTGACACAGGCGAGGAGGAGGTCGCCGGGGACCTCGTAACCGTGGCGGCGGGCCGCGTCCAGGACGAGCGGCGGGCTGGCCTCGGCGACCACGAGGAGCGCGTCGGGGCGTTCGGGCAGGCCGGTCAGGGCGGTCTCGACCGCTCGGACGACCGGCCCGTTCCCGGGCTCCGCGGCCCGTACCGCCAGTTCGGGCAGTCCGTGCGCCGCACACCAGTCGTGGTGCGCGGCGAACACCTCGCGATGGAAGCGGGTGGTGCTGTCGGGGACGACCAGCGCGGGCCGCCGGGCGCCCTGCTCCAGGAAGTGGTCCAGGGCCCGGTGGACGGCGGCGGTCGCGTCGACGTCCACCCAGTGGGCGCCGGGCCTGCCCTCCACGGACCGGTCGCTGAAGACCGGGATGCGGGCGGCGAGCAGGTCGTCCACGATCCGGTCGTCGGCCACCGGGTCGGCGACGATCACGGCGTCCAGGGGCAGCGCGGACCACTCGCTCTGCAGGGAGCCGGCGGGCAGCAGCACCATCGCGTAGCCGCGTCCGAGCGCGGTGGCGGCGGTGGCTCCGGTGAGCCGGGCGAAGTACGGCGACTCCAGGAAGGTCCAGGGGACGTCGGCCAGTTCGCCGACCACGTATCCGATCAGCCGGGCCCGCCCCGCGCGCAGCTGGCGCGCGGTGGCGTTGGGCCGGTAGCCCATGCTGCGCGCGGTCTCGCGGGCCCGCTCCCGTACCTCGGGGGAGAGCCGGCCGGTGCCGTTGAGCGCCGCCGAGACGCTCGTCTTGGACAGGCCCGCCTCGCGGGCGACGTCGACGAGACGGACGCGCGGGGCGGGCGAAGAGAGCCGGCCGTCCCGTGGGGAGGGCTGTCCGCCATGCCCTGGAGCTTTGGTCATGGAACCGATGCTGCCACCCTCCCGACCTCTGCAAAACCGTTCCCGCAAACCTCGCCGAACTCTTGTGCGGGAACGTTCCCGCATCAATACTCGCTCCATCCCCCAGTGCCCGTCCACAACACCCGTAAAGGGGTGGGTCTGCATGCGCATGCCCAGATTCGTCGCCCTCGTCTGTACCGCCGCGCTCGCGGCCTCCCTCACCGCCTGCTCCGGCGCCACCCGGCCCGGGGCCGGTGCCACCGGCGGTGCCGGCTTCGAGGTCACGCCGACCTCACCACCCGCCCGGGGCACCCTGGACTCCTTCACCTGGTCGCTGTACGCCGAGCCGTACACCCTCGACTACGCCCTCGCGTACGACTACCCGCCGAACACCGTGCTCGCCAACGTCTGCGAGCAGCTGCTCCGGGTCACCCCCGACCTGAGGATCGAGCCCGGCCTCGCGGTCAAGTGGGCGCGGCCCGACCCGCGCACCCTCGTCTACACCCTGCGCCCCGGGGTGAAGTTCCACGACGGCACCACGATGACCGCCGACGACGTCGTCGCCTCCATCGAGCGCCAGCGGGACCCGGCCACCGGCTCCCCCTGGGGCTCGGCCTTCAAGAACGTCGACTCCGTGGAGAGGACCGGGCCCCTGGAGGTGACGATCCGCCTCGGCAAGCCCGACGTCCTGCTCCACGAGCTCATGGCAGCCTCACCCGGAACCGTCGTGAGCGCCGCCTCCCTCACGAAGGAGGGCAAGGACTACGGCACCCCGAAGGGCGCCCTGAACTGCACCGGCCCCTTCGCCCTGGAGAAATGGGCGCAGGGCGACAGCATCACCCTGCGCGCCAACCCCGCGTACTGGGACGAGAAGCTCGCCCCCAAGTCCCGCTCCGTGAAGTTCACCTTCGTCGAGGACCCGGCCGCCCGCTCCAACGCCTTCCTGTCCGGCACCGCCGACGGCGGCTACATGGTCCCGTCCACCGCCCTCGCCCACCTGCGGACCGCCGGCAAGGGCTCGCTCCTCTTCGGCCCCAACACCGCCGCCGCGAACCTCGCCGTCCTCGACTTCCACGGCCCCCTCGGCGACCGCAGGGTCCGCGAGGCCCTCTCCATGGCGCTCGACCGGAAGAACATCATCAAGGCGGCGGCCGGCGGCGTCGGCCTCCCCGCCAGGGCCCCCGCCGCGCGCGGTGCCTGGGCGCTCGTCCCGGAGAAGACCCCGGCCCTCTACGACACGCTGCCCGAGCCGGTGTACGACATCGAGGGCGCCAAGAAGCTGGTCGGGGAGGCCGGTGCGAGCGGCCGCTCGATCACCGTCGTGACCAGCTCCCTCGCCCCCGAGATCAGCATCGTCGCCAACGCGGTCCAGGCGGCCGGCCGCCGGATCGGCCTCGACGTCACCCTCAAGCCCGTCTCACCCGACGCGTACAGCAGCATCTTCGTCGACCCGAAGGCCCGCGAGGGGATCGACCTGGTCATCACCAACGGCTACGACAACACCCCGGACCCGCTGGAGTTCTACCAGTACCTGCGCACCGGCGACTTCGGCAACTACGGCAACTGGTCCGACGCCGAGTTCGACGTCGCCTTCGACCGGGCCAACACCGAGCCCGACCCCGGCAAGCGCGCCGAACTCACCGCGGAACTCCAGAAGATCGCCCTGCGCGAACTGCCCGTCATCCCCGTGTACGAGGCGCCCTACTCGGTCTTCCTCGGCAAGCGGATCACCGGCGCACCCACCGGCATCGCCCAGCTGTACTACCCCTGGGCCGCGACGATCGGGGCCGCGCAGAAATGACCCGCTTCCTCCTCGGACGGCTCCTGGGCCTCGTCGCCGTGGTGTTCGTGACCTCCGTCGTGGTCTTCGGCACCATCCACCTGGCCCCCGGAGACCCCGTCACCTTCCTGCTGCACGGCCGCCCCGCGACCCCCGAGGCCGTCGCCGCCCTGCGCGCCGAACACCACCTCGACGACCCCCTCGTGGTGCAGTACGGCAGCTGGCTCGGCGGCGTCCTGAGCGGAGACCTCGGCCGCTCCGCCCAGTACCACCAGGACGTCACCGCCCTCCTCGGCTCCCGGCTCCCCGGCACCGCCCTCCTCGTCGGCTACGCGGCCCTCCTCGTCGCCGTCCTCGGGGTGAGCGCCGGCATCCTCGCCGCCCTGCGCCCCGGTCTCCTCGACCGGATGGTGCTCATCGGCACGGGCGTCGCCACCGCCACCCCGTCCTTCGTCACTGCGATCGTCCTCGTCTCGCTCTTCTCCGTGCAGCTCGGCTGGTTCCCCGGGCCGGGCGGCGGCGCCGCGGAGGGCCTGGGCGCCCGGCTCCACCAGCTCACCCTCCCGGCGTTCGCCCTCGCCCTGACCTTCATGGGCCTGCTGGCCCGCGTCACCCGCTCCGCGATGCTCGACGAACTCGGCCGCGAGCACGTCGAGGTGGCGCGTGCCCGGGGCGTCGCCGGCCGGACCGTGGTCCGCCGGCACGTGCTGCGCAACGCGCTGGGCCCGGTCGTCACGGTCGGCGGGACCATGCTCGCCGGCCTGCTCATCAGCACGTCGATCGTGGAGACCGCCTTCGACGTGCCGGGGCTCGGCTCCCTGCTCGTGCAGTCGGTCACCGCCCAGGACTTCGCCGTGGTCCAGGCGGTCACCCTGCTCAGCGTGGTGGCCTTCGTCCTCGTCAACCTCGCGGTCGACCTGCTCGCCCCGCTCATCGACCCCCGTCTCTCCCCCGGGGAAGGCCCCTCATGACCACCACCCTCACCTCGGTGCCGTACCGCAGGCCGGGCCTGCGCGGACTGCGCCTCTTCGGCCGGGGGCCCCTGTTCGCGATCTCGGTCGCGGTGCTCGCCGCCCTCGTCCTCGTCGCCGTCCTCGCACCCGTCCTCGCCCCGTACGACCCCGAGGCGCTCGACCTCTCCGCGAGCCTCGTCGGCACCACGGGCGACCACCTCCTCGGCACCGACCAGTCGGGGCGGGACATCCTGTCCCGACTGCTCCACGGCGCCCGCACCGGACTCCTCGGGCCGCTCCTGGTGGTCGGTGTCTCCACCCTGCTCGGCACGCTCCTCGGCGTGGTGGCGGCCTGGCGGGGCGGCTGGGCCGACGCGGTGCTCTCCCGCTCGATGGACCTCGTCTTCGCGATCCCGGGACTGCTCCTCGCCATCCTGCTCGTCTCCGTCGTCGGCCCCGGCATGACCGCACCCGTCATCGCCATGGCCGTCGCCTACACCCCTTACGTGGGCCGGCTGGTCCGCGGCATCGCCCGGCAGGAGAAGGCACGCCCGTACATCGAGGCCTATGTGGTGCAGGGCTGGTCCGGCCGGACCGTCTGCCTGCGCCACCTCCTGCCGAACATCGCGCCGACCGTCTTCGCCCAGTCCGCGATGAACTTCGGATACGCGCTGATGGACCTGGCGGCCCTGTCGTTCCTCGGCTTCGGCGTTCAGCCGCCCACCGCCGACTGGGGCGCCATGATCAACGAAGGCCAGGGGGCCGTCCTCCAGGGCGCGATGCTCCCGGCGCTCGCGCCGTCCGCGTGCATCGTCCTCGCGGTCGTGGCCTTCGGCATCGTCGGCGAGGGGCTCGCCGACCGGATCGCCCGGAGGGAGAAGTGAACGCCATGACCAAGACACCGACCACACCCGTCCTGGAGATCGAGGACCTCGGAGTACGGCTCCCGGACCACCGGGCCGCCCGGCCCGTCCTGGACGGGGTGAGCCTGACCGTACGGCCCGGGGAGACCGTCGGCCTCGTCGGCGAGTCCGGCTCCGGCAAGTCGGTCGCCTGCCGCAGCGTCCTCGGACTCCTGCCCCCCGGCGCACACACCACCGGCCGGGTCCTGGTGTCCGGCCGGGACGTGCTGACCCTGCGCGCCAAGGAGCTGGCCGCGCTGCGCGCCCGCGAGGTCGCCATGGTCTTCCAGGACCCGCGCGCCTCCGTCAACCCGCTGCGCCGCGTGGGCGACTTCCTCACCGAGGGGCTGCGCGCCGCGGGCACCCCCGCCGACCGGGCCGCCGAGCGCGCCGAGGAACTCCTCGACGCCGTCGGCATCCGCGACCCGCACGGCGCCCTGCGCCGCTTCCCGCACCAGTTCTCCGGCGGCATGCTCCAGCGCGTCGTCATCGCCGCCGCCCTCGCCGCCGAACCCGCCCTGCTGCTCGCCGACGAACCCACCACGGCGCTCGACGTCACCACCCAGGCCGAGGTGATCGCGCTCCTGGCCCGGATGCGGGCCGAGCGCGGCACCGGGATGCTCTTCGTCACCCACGACCTGGAGCTGGCCTCGGCGATCTGCGACCGGGTGTACGTCATGTACGCGGGCCGGATCGTCGAGAGCCGGTCCACCGACGAACTCTTCGACCGCCCCCGCCACCCCTACACGGCGGGCCTCCTCGCCTGCACCCCGCGCATCGGGGCGGGCGCGCCCCCGCCCCGGCCCATCCCGGGCCGGCCGGTGTCGCTCGCCGAGACCCCGCCCGGCTGCGCCTTCGCCGCCCGCTGCCCCCACGCGGTGCCGCGCTGCGCCGAGGAGACGCCCGCACTGGCACCGCACGGCGAGGGGACGGCCGCGTGCCACCGCGCCGAGGAAGGAATCACGCTGTGACCGAGGGACTGGTGGTCGAAGGGCTGAGCAGGCGCTACGGCCGGCACAAGGCCGTCGACGGGGTGTCGTTCACGCTGCCGCCGGGCGGCTCGCTCGCGATCGTCGGCGAGTCCGGCAGCGGCAAGACGACGACGGTCCGGATGATCGTGGGCCTGGAACGCGCGGACGGCGGCACGGTCCGGCTCGACGGCCGGGACCGCACGGCCCGGGCCCGGGGCCGTGCCGAACGGCTCGCCCGCGCCCGGGAGATCCAGATGGTCTTCCAGGACCCCTATCTGTCCCTCGATCCCCGGGTGACGGTGAGCGACTGCCTGGACGAGGTGCTGCGCCTGCACACCGGTCTGGACGGCTCCGCGCGCCGGGCGAGGGTCGCCGAACTCCTCGACCAGGTCGGACTCGGGGCCCGCGAGGCGGCGGCCCTGCCCCGTGGTCTGTCCGGCGGACAGCGCCAGCGCGTGGCGATCGCGCGCGCCCTCGCGGTGGAGCCCCGGGTCCTGGTCCTGGACGAGGCGGTCGCCGCGCTCGACGTGTCGATCCAGGCCCAGATCCTCGAACTGCTCCGGGACATCCGCGCCGGGGCGGGCATCGGCTATCTGTTCGTGACCCACGACCTGGCGGTCGTACGGCACATCGCGGACGAGGTGCTGGTCCTCCGATCGGGCGAGGTCATGGAGTCGGGGCCGGTGGACCGGGTGCTCGACGCGCCGGACACCCGTACACCCGACTTCTGTTGAACTCCGTGCCCCGACGCGGCGCCGGCGCCTGGGGCCGGACCGGCTGAGCGCGCGGGCACGGGTGCGTCAGCCGGCGAGGCCGGCACCCAGCCGGTCGCGGGTGGGCGCCAGGCGGGCACCCGGGACGCCCGGCGGCGCCCGCCCCGCGGCTCAGCCCCGCTACCCGCCTCCGCCGTCCTCGGCGTCGACGAGCAGCACCACATGAAGCGTCCGAGGGCCGTGCACCCCCTCCACCCGGTCGAGTTCGATGTCGCTGGTCGCCGAGGGGCCCGAGATCCATGTCAGCGGGTGGCCCGGGTCGAGCCGGGGCAGTGCCCGCGGAACCGAGGCGACGATCTGGTCCGCCGTCCGTACGACGCAGATGTGCAGGTCGGGCACGAGAGTGAGGGAACGGCGGCCCTGTCCGGGGCCGCCGTCCAGGACGATCGTGCCGGTCTCGGCGATCGCCAGGGCGCAGCCGGTGACGACCGCGTCCGTGGCGTCGAGCTCGTACGGCGTGAGCGTCGCGTCCGGCACGGCCCCCGCCGGGGACGTCCTGTCCCCGGCCGGGACCCGCCCGCCCCGGTCATGGCGCTGTTCCACCGTGGTGCGGGACAGCCAGACGGCGGGCAGACCCGGCGGGACGGCGACCGAGCCCGCGCCGTGTTCCCTCAGCAGCCTCTCCACCAGGGAGGGGAGTTCGGCTTCCGTGCCGCGGTGCACCTTCGCCCGGTAGTCGGCGAGGTTCTCGTGCAGGAGATCGAGGAGCGCGGCCGGGTCGTCGGCGGTGTGGGCGGTGGCGTAGCCCCGTGAGGGTGGCGGGACGTCGGGGGCGCCGGCGAGCGCCGCCCGGACGCGGCCCAGGATCCGATCGCGGGAGGAGGGCGTCGTGGGTGAGCTCATGAGCGGTTCTTCCTCCACCAGTCGCGGAACGGTTCGGCGGGCATCCGAGGCAGATCCCTGCTGTCGGTCCACCCGCTCGCGCCGGGCAGTCTGCCGGGGTGCAGCCCGCGCGTCCTCGCCGCGACACGCTCGCCCGCCGCCAGGACCCCGGGACGGTCGAGGACCCAGCCCGCCGCCTTGACGGCGGCCTTCTCCAGCCGGTGTCCCCTGCCGCCCCGGTCGGCGACCTTCTCCCTGAGGTGGACGAGGACTTCGGGGATGTCGATGGCGACGGGGCAGACGTCGTAGCAGGCACCGCAGAGGGTGGAGGCGTAGGGGAGCGAGGCGTCGATCTCGCTCGTCGTTCCCCTCAGCTGAGGCGTGAGGACGGCGCCGATGGGCCCCGGGTAGACGGAGCCGTAAGCGTGTCCGCCGGCCCGCTCGTACACCGGGCAGACGTTGAGGCAGGCGGAGCAGCGGATGCAGCGCAGCGTCTGTCGTCCGACCTCGTCGGCGAGCACGTCCGTGCGTCCGTTGTCGAGGAGCACCAGATGGAAGTCGGAAGGTCCGTCGTCGTCGCTCGTGCCGGTCCACATGCTCGTGTACGGGTTCATGCGCTCGGCGGTCGACGAACGGGGCAGCGTCTGCAGGAACACCTCCAGATCCCGCCAGGTCGGGACCACCTTCTCGATGCCCACCACGGAGATCAGCGTCTCGGGGAGGGTGAGGCACATGCGGCCGTTGCCCTCGGACTCGACGACGACCAGGGTGCCGGTCTCGGCGACCATGAAGTTGGCGCCCGAGATGCCGACCTTGGCCCGCAGGAACTTCTCCCGCAGGTGCAGCCTGGCCGCCTCCGCCAGCTCGGCGGGGCTGTCGCCGAGACCCTCGGGCGCGGGGCGGCCCCATTTGCCCATCTCCGAGCGGAAGATGTCGCGGATCTCCCCCCGGTTGCGGTGGATGGCGGGGACCAGGATGTGCGACGGGCGGTCCTCGCCGAGCTGCACGATGAGCTCGGCGAGGTCGGTCTCGTACGCGGTGATCCCCTCGGCCTCCAGGGCTTCGTTGAGACCGATCTCCTGCGTGGCCATCGACTTGACCTTGACGACCTCGCTCTCGCCGGTCGCCTTCACCAGGTCGGCGACGATCCGGTTGGCCTCGGCCGCGTCCGCCGCCCAGTGCACCGTCCCGCCCGCGGCGGTGACCGACTCCTCCAGCTGGACCAGGTAGTGGTCGAGCCGGTGGAGCGTGCGGTCCTTGATCTGCTTGCCGGCCTCGCGCAGCTCCGCCCAGTCGTCGAGTTCGGCCACGGCCACCGCTCTCTTGTCGCGGATCGTGCGGGTGGCGTGGCGCAGGTTCGCCCGCAGGGTGTCGTTCCCCACGGCCTCGGCCGCGGCCTCGGGGAAGGCCGGCATACCGATGAAGGCCCGCCCGTCGCCCGGCCCCCGCCCGTCCACGCGCGCCGACGCGCGCGCCTTCTCTTCCTTCACGTCAGGGGCTCCTCTTCCGTGCTCGCGAGAATCTCGGCGATGTGCAGCGTGCGCTGCGGGGCGTCCCGGCGGCGCAGCATGCCGTCGATGTGCAGCAGACAGGAGTTGTCCGCGCCGCACAGCACCTCCGCTCCGGTCGACAGGGAACGACGGATCTTGTCGGCTCCCATCGCCGTGGACACGGCGGGGTTCTTGACCGCGAACGTGCCGCCGAAGCCGCAGCACTCCTCCGCACCCGGCAGCTCCACCAGCTCCAGCCCCTTCACCGCCCGCAGCAGTCTGCGGGGCCGCTCGCCCAGGCCGAGCACACGCAGTCCGTGACAGGAGGGGTGGTACGTCACCGTGTGCGGGAAGTACGCCCCCACATCCGTCACCCCCAGCACGTCGACCAGGAACTCCGTCAGCTCGTACGTCCTCGGGACGAGGGAGTCGGCGGCGTCCGACAGCGCGCTGCCGCGCCCCTCGGAGCGTGCCTTGCGGCCGATCCGGGGGTAGTTGTCGCGCACCATGGCGACGCAGGAAGCGGACGGGGCGACCACATGGTCGTAGCCCTCGAAGGCCCGTGCCGTGCGGCGTACCAGGGGCTCGGTCTCCCGGCGGTAGCCCGTGTTGAACTGGGGCTGGCCGCAGCAGGTCTGGGCGGCGGGGAAGTCCACGGACACGCCGAGGCGTTCGAGCAGCCTGACGGTGGCGATGGCCGTGGACGGGTGGACCGCGTCGTTGACGCAGGTGGCGAAGAGGGCGACGCGCATCAGGAGTTCCTCGGGACGGGGTCGAGTCGGGTGGCGGCCGCGTCCCAGGCGGCGCCGTCGCCCCGGGGGGCGTAGTGCCTCAGGAGCTGCGTGGACGCGACGAGCCGGCGCATGGCGGGGAGGTCGCCGACCAGACCGGCGGCCCGGGCCCGGACGAGGATGTTACCCAGGGCCGTGGCCTCGGCCGGGCCCGCGACGACGGGCAGCCCGGTGGCGTCGGCGGTGAGCCGGCAGAGCAGGTCGTTGCGCGAACCGCCTCCGACGAGATGGACATGGGTGATGTCACGGCCCGCGAGCTCGGAGGCCCGGCGCAGGGTGCGCCGGTGGGCCGGCGCCAGGCTCTCCAGTATGCAGCGGACCACGGCTCCCCGGCCCTCGGGTACGGGCCGGCCGGTACGGGCGCAGAAGTCCCCGATACGGGCGGGCATGTCGCCGGGGGCGAGGAACTCCGGCGCGTCCGGGTCGACGACCGAGACGAACGGCGCCGACCGGGCGGCCTCGGCGAGCAGCGAGGAGAGGGGGACGGGCCCGCCCTCCCCCTGTCCCAGGTGTGTCGGCATTCCTCGAGCAGCCACAGGCCCATGATGTTGCGCGGATAGCGGATCGTGCCGTCGACACCGCGCTCGTTGGTGAAGTTCGCCGCCCGGGACTCCTCGGTCAGGACGGGGGCGTCCAGTTCGAGCCCGGCCGGCGACCAGGTGCCGCACGAGAGGTAGGCGAAGCCGGGAGCGTTGGCCGGTACGGCGACGACGGCGGAGGCGGTGTCGTGCGAGGCGACCGTCGTCACCGGGGTCAGCGGGTCGAGCCCGGTGTACGCGGCGACATGGGGGAGCAGGGTGCCCGCCCCGGTCACCAGGCGTCGACGACCGGCGCGTCGGGCTCGTGCTGCCGCCAGGCGCGGTTGAGGCGTCCGAGCCGGTGCGCCGCGGCGATGCCGCGCAGCGACGCGACCTTGCCGTCGCGGACCTCGAACGCCACGGCGCCCACGATCCGGCCGTCGACCACGGCGAGCACGGCCGGAGAGCCGTTGACCGACGCGATGTGCAGGGCGGGCGAACCGCCTGCCAGTCGCCGCTTCGCGGGCGTGGGCCTGAAGCCGGCCCGTACGTAGGAGGCGACGCGCTCGCGCGTCGTGTACCGCAACAGACGCTTGGCCAGACCGGCACCGTCCGAGAGCGCCGTCACGTCATCGGTGAGCAGCGCCACCAGCCGTTCGGTGCGCCCCGACGTGGCGGCGACGAGGAACTCCTCGACGACCCGGCGCGCGGACGCGGGGTCGGCCTCGGCGCCGCGGCGTCGATCGGCGGCGACCCGGATCCCGGCCCGGTGGACATGCTGCTGGCTCGCGGACACGGTGATCCCGAGGATCCCGGCGATCTCGGCATGACTGTACGAGAACGCCTCGCGCAGCACGTAGACGGCCCGCTCGACCGGGGACAGGCGCTCCAGCAGGGTCAGTACGGCCAGGGACACCGATTCACGCTGCTCGAAGGTGTCGGCGGGGCCGAGCATCGGGTCGCCCTCGAGGAGCGGTTCGGGCAGCCAGGCGCCGGCCGCCCGCTCGTGGCGTGCCTGCGCCGAACGGAGCCGGTCGAGGCAGAGATTGGTGGCGACCCTGGTCAGCCACGCCTCCGGTACCTCGACCCGCTCGCGATCCGCTGCCTGCCAGCGCAGGAACGTGTCCTGCACCGCGTCCTCGGCATCGGCGGCCGAACCGAGCAGACGGTACGCGAGCGAGGCCAGCCGGCCCCGGCTGGCCTCGAACCGATCGATGGCTGCGCTGTCCATGCGGCACAGACTAGGTCGTCGGAGACGGCCGGGACGCGACCGGGACAACGCCGGGGACGGGTGGGCCGGCAAGGCGCCGCGGGCGCTTCGGCATGCCGAAGGTCGGGTGGGCGATGCCCCACCCGGCCCCCGAGAGCACGCCCGCCTTGAGTCGCGCGGCGGTGCGGCCGCCCAGGTACCAGGACGCGGCCCGGACCTCCGCGTCCACCATCTGGAAGATCGCGTCCCGCCGTCCGAGGCTGATGTGGTTGCCGTGGTACTTCAGCCCGGTCAGTGGGACCTCGTCGCCCGTGAGCCGCGCGACGATCGCCGCGGTCGCCTGCATGTTGGTGAAGCCGGCCGAGGCGCAGGACATCGGCAGCGGCCGCCCGTTGTCCCCGATCGCGTAGGCGGAGTCACCGGCGGCGTAGACGTCCGGGTGCGAGACCGAGCGCATGGAACGGTCGACGACGATCCGGCCGTTCTCCGCGACCTCCAGGCCACCGGCGGCCGCCAGGGGGTGCACGGCGAAGCCGGCCGACCACACGGTCACATCGGCCGGGAGGGCCCTGCCGTCGGTGGCGATCGCACGCGCCGGCTCGACGGCCTCGATGCCGGTGTGCTCGTGGACGGTGACGCCGAGCCGGTCGAAGGCCCGGCGCAGATGACGGCGGGCCCTCGCGGAGAGCCAGGCGCCCGGTTCGCCGCGGGCGGCGAGCGCGACCGAGAGGTCCGGCCGGGACTCGGCGAGCTCGGTGGCGGTCTCGATGCCGGTCAGTCCCTCGCCGACGACCAGCACGGTGCCGCCCTCGCCCAGGGCGGAGAGCCGCTCGCGCAGCCGCAGCGCCGAGGACCGGCCGGTCACGTCGAAGGCGTACTCGGCCGCGCCGGGGACACCGTGGTGGGCGACGGAGCTGCCGAGCGCGTAGAGGAGGGTGTCGTACCCGAGCTCGCCCTCGCCGTCCTCGCCGGTCACCGCGACGGCCCTGCGCTCGGGGTCGATGCCCGTGACCCGGGCCAGGCGCAGCCGCACCCCGGTGCCCGCGAACACGTCGGCGAGCGGGCGGGTCGCGAGGTCCTGGCCGGCCGCGAGCTGGTGGAGCCGCATCCGCTCCACGAAGTCGGGCACGGCGTTGACGACGGTGACCTCGACGTCGGAGGAGGAGAGCCGGCGGGCCAGGTTTCCGGCGGCGAAGGCCCCGGCGTATCCGGCGCCGAGTACGACGATGCGGTGCTTCATGGCGTGGCTCCTGTCGTGTTGGCGTGCTCCTTGAACGAGACGGCCCGCCGATTGCTGACAGGCGGGGAGTGTGACGCGCGTCACCGGGCGGGGAGGGGTGTCGCAGCGGCGGCAAACCCTTTGCGGACCACGGCTGCCCTTGCTACGTTGCCGGAGGCCGTGCGAGAGAACGAGGAGGTGGTACCCGTGAACACAGTCTTCACGTGGGTGCTCTCCTCCGGGGTCACGGTCGGGCGATAGGTCGTCCGGGAGCGCCGTTCAGAGCTCTCCCGAAAGGCACGACCATGCGGTTCACTTCCGAACAGCGCTTCGACGACGGCGTCCTCGAGCGCGAATTCACCCTCGGCGAGATCCCCGGCACCCTGTGGACACCGGCGTCCGCCGCACCGGCCCCGCTGATCCTGATGGCCCACAACAACGGCCTGCCGAAGGGGGCGGCCCGACTGGTGGCCCGGGCCCGGCACTCCGCGGCCCACGGCTACGCGGTGGCCACCATCGACGCTCCCGGGTGCGGCGACCGGCCCCGTTCCGCCGCCGACGAGCAGGCCCGCGCAGACATCGGCCGGGCGATGCGGGCCGGCGAGCCGGTCGACGAGATCTTCGAGGCCTTCATCGGCCCCCTGGTCGAGAAGGCGGTCCCGGAGTGGCGGACCACCTTGGACGCCCTCCTCGCGCTGCCGGAGATCGACGGCCCGGTCGGCTACTCGGGGTGGACCGCCGTGGGGATCGGGCTGGCGGCGGTCGAACCGCGCATCAGGGCCGCCGGACTCTTCGCCGGGGGTTTCGTGCCCCGCGCCCAGCGCGAAGAGGCCCGGCGGGTCACCGTCCCGCTGCTGTTCCTCCTGCAGTGGGACGACGAAGGGAACCCCCGGCAGCGGGCCCTGGACCTGTTCGACGCCTTCGGCAGCACGGAGAAGACGCTGCACGCCAATCTCGGCGGACACGTCGGTACCCCGTGGTTCGAGGTGGAGGACGGGAACCGGTTCTACGACCGGCACTTGAGGTGACGTGACGTGACGTGACGTGACGTGACGTGACGTGGGGCCGGGCCGCAGGGCCGCCGGGCCGGCGGTCGGTTCGGCATCGGCTCCGGCGGCCCGGTCCGCGGCGGCGGAGCCGGTGCCGCCCGTGCCGAGTCCGCCGGACTCGGCGTGGCCCCTCTACACGGAGGTGTCGGTTCTACACGGAGGTGTCGGTCGGCTCCTCGTCGGAGGAGACGATCGACACCTCCAGCTTGCGCAGCAGTCGTGCCAGCTGACGGCGTTCGGAGGGCGACAGCCCGGCGAGCATCCGGCGCTCGTTGTCGAGGTGCTCGGCGAACACCACGTCCACCGTCGCCAGACCCTTCTCGGTGAGGCGGGAGTAGACGACCCTGCGGTCGTCGGCGTCCCGTTCCCTGACGATGAGACCGTCCTTCTCCAGGCGGTCGATCCGCAGGGTCACTCCGGCCGACGACACGAGGCCCGAGTCGGCGAGCTGCCCGGCGGTGAGCCGGTGGGGGTGCCCTGCCCTTCGGAGCGCGGTGAGGACGTCGAAGCCCGCCACGGACAGACCGTGGCGCTCGATCGAGGTGGTGAGCCGCGTGCTGTAGCGCAGGAAGGAGCGGTGGAGACGGGCGAGGACCTCCAGCGGGCTGGTGTCCAGCTCGGGCCTCTCCCGCGCCCAGTCCTCGATCACGCCCGCGACCGCGTCCCGGTCGGACGGCCTCGATGCGGCCATGTTCTTCCCCTCGTCCGGCGTCGTCCCCCGATGTGCCTCAGCGCTGAGAATCTTAGTGCTGAGGCGATGGTGGCGACACGCCGCACCGGCCGGGGACCCCGCGTGCCTCAGGCGTTGAGCTCCTCCAGCGTCCTGCCCTTGGTCTCCACGGCGAAGCACGCGATCGCGGCGCCCACGGCGGCGACCACCGCGAGCTGTGCGAAGACGAGGGACAGGCTGCCGCCCGCTCCGATGATCGCGCCGACGGTCACGGGGCCGAGGATGACGCCCAGCCTGTTCCACACACCGCCGAACGCGGCGCCCTTGGCCCGGTTGGAGGTGGGGTACAGCTCGGGGGAGTACAGGTAGAGCCCCGCGTTGATCGCGTACAGGAAGAAGGTCGTGCAGGAGGCGAAGACCGCCACCTGACCGCCCGAGGTGGCGCCGGCGAGGGCCAGTACCCCCAGGGAGAGCACGGTGCCGACGAGCGCGCCCACCAGGGCGGGCCTGCGGCCGACCCGGTCGATCAGGAGGGCGACGACGAACGTGCCGAGCAGCCCGGTCACGTTGCTGAGCAGGCTGTAGACGAGCGCGGTGGTCAGATCCAGGCCGAAGGTCTTCGTGTAGAGCGAGGGCAGCCAGGTGGAGATGCCGTGGTTGACGTAGTACGCGACGAACCACAGCCCCGACACGACCACGGTCCGCCGGAGGTAGCGGCCCCGGAACAGATCGCCCAGGCGGCCGCCCGCCGGCTCGTCGGCCAGGTCGGCGGCGGGGGCGGGCAGCGCCTCGGCGGTGGAGCGGGCGACCTCGGCCTCGATGCGTGCGATGACCTCCTCCGCCTCACGGACCCGTCCTCGGGACAGCAGCCAGCGCGGGGACTCGGCGACCTGGCGGGGGAGTGCGGCGGCGAGCAGCACCGGGACCGTGCCGATGACGAACATCGCGCGCCAGCCGAAGTGGGGGACCACCCAGACGGCCACCAGCGTGGCCGCCGCGAGTCCGGCGGGGAAGATCATCTCGTACAGCAGGACGAAGCGTCCGCGCTTGTCGGAGCGGGCGATCTCGTTGATGTACGTGGCGGCGACGGGTACGACTCCGCCGATGCCGAGGCCCTGGACGAACCGGAAGAGCGAGAAGGTCTCGATGCTGCCGGAGAACGCGACGGCGAGGCTGGCGAGGCCGGTGACGCCGACGCCGAGGGCGACGGTGCGGACGCGGCCGATCCTGTCGCCGAGCCAGCCGGCCGCGAGGGCGCCGAGCAGCATCCCGATGGAGGCGGCGGTCACGGCGAGCGTGGCCTGTCCTGTGGTGAGGTGCCACTCCTTCATCAGGACGGGCAGCGCCGACGCGGCGAGGAGCTGGTCGAACGCCTCGAAGAAGGTGACGGCGCCGATCAGGAACCGGACTTTGACGTGCCACCGGGAGTGCGGAAGCCGTTCGAGTCGCGCGGCTACGGAGCCGAGGGCCTGCTTTCCGGCCACAGTCGTCATGGAGGGGGTCCTTCCGCGGGCAGGGGAGTTGCCGAGACAGTAGGGGGCCTTATCTAAGCGGTCAATGGTTAAGCGCCTAGAGATCTCTGTCTCGTCGGCCCGGTAGCCATCTTCTGCTGCGCGAAGGGCGTGCTCAAGGCCCATTCGGCAACGATCTCGGCTCGGGGGCTTGTCGAGAAATAGTTAAGCGCTTAGATTTCTAGCACTTCGACGATTCCGGTCCCCGGATCGCGCCGGACCCCGTCCGTGCCCGGAGCCAACTCCCCTTCCGCCCCCGCCCGGAGGTCCACCCGTGCCGCTCCTTCCCACCGACATCCTGATCGCGGGCCAGTGGCGACGCGGTGCGGGCGAGCCCCTCGACACCGTCGATCCGGCGACCGGACGCGTCCTCGCCACCGTCCACTCCGCCTCCGCGGCCGAGGTCGCCGAAGCGGCCGAGGCCGCGGCCCGGGCGGTCGCCGACCCCGCCTGGCGGGACCTGCTCCCCCATGAGCGCGCCCGCCTCCTGTGCCGGATCGCCGAGCTGACCGAAGAGGCCGCCCCCGAGCTCGCCGCCGTGCAGACCGCCGACACCGGCAAGACCCTCACCGAGACCCGGGCCCTCGCACTCAGCGCGGCCGGCACCTTCCGGTACATGGCCGCAGCCCTGGAGACGGCCGAGGACACGGTCACGCCGTCCCGCGGCCCGTACGTCACCATGAGCGTCCACGAACCGATCGGCGTGGTCGGCGCCATCAACCCCTGGAACTCCCCGGTCGCCAGCGACGCGCAGAAGATCGCCCCCGCGCTCGCCGCCGGCAACGCCGTCCTCCTCAAGCCCGCCGCCTGGACCCCGCTGGTCTCCCTCGCCCTCGGACGGCTGATCACCCGGGCGCTGGAGGAGTTCGCCCTGCCCACCGCCCTGCTGTCGGTGCTGCCCGGCAGCGGGAGGATCGTCGGCGACGCCCTCGTACGCCACCCCCTCGTCGCCCGGATCGGGTTCACCGGGGGCACCGCGACCGGCCGGTCCATCGCCGCGATCGCCGGCGAGAAGCTCGTCCCCGCCTCGCTGGAGCTGGGCGGCAAGTCGCCGACGATCGTGCGCGCCGACGCCGACATCGAGCAGGCACTGGCCGGGGTGCTGTTCGGGATCTTCTCGTCCAGCGGCCAGTCCTGCATCGCCGGATCGCGGCTCTTCGTGGCACGCGAGATCCACGACGCCTTCGTCGGAGAGCTCGTCGAGCGGGTCCGCACGCTCCGCGTCGGCCCCGGCACCGATCCGGCCACCCAGGTCGGCCCCCTGGTCCACCACCGCCACCGCGACGCCGTCGCCGCCTACGTCGACCTCGCCCGCTCCGAGGGCGCGCGCGTGCTGTGCGGCGGATCGGCGCCCGCGGGGGAGCGGTACCAGGACGGCGCGTACTACCTCCCGACCGTTCTCGACGGTCTGGCCAACACCTCCCGCACCTGCCAGGAGGAGATCTTCGGCCCGGTCCTCGTCACCCTGCCCTACGACGACGAGGACGACCTCGTCCGCCAGGCCAACGACTCCGTCTACGGGCTCGCCTGCGGCATCTGGACCCGCGACCTGCGCGCCGCCTGGCGGATCGCCCGCCGGATCGAGGCCGGCACCGTCTGGATCAACACGTACAAGCAGTTCAGCGCCGCCACCCCGTTCAGCGGATGGAAGGACAGCGGCCTCGGCACGGAGAAGGGCCGGGACGCGCTCCGCGCCTACCAGCGACAGAAGTCCCTGTACTGGGGCACGTCCGACACCCCCCTTCCCTGGGCCGGCTGACCGGACACGCCCGCCCGAGCCGAACGACCCGCCACCGCCCCGGCCCGAGCCGGGCGACCCGGCCCTCACCGCGAGCCGGGCGACCTGCCCCGCCCCGAGCCGTACGCCCCCGCCCGGAGCCGTACGACCCGGCCGCCCCGCCCCGCCCCGAGCCGAACGACCGCGGCACGCCCGCCCGTCTGGAGAGACCCATGCAACCGTCACCGCCCGGTCCGATCGCCCGGCTCCGCTCGCTGCGTTACGTCGAGCTGCACACGCCCGCCTTCACCGAGGCCGCCGACTTCTACGAGGAGGTCTGGGGGCTCGAGACCGTCGAGTCCGACAGCGGCGCGCGATGGCTGCGCGGCACGGGCGACGAGCACCACGTCCTGCACCTGACCGAGCGCGAGCGCGTGGGCCTCGGCCGGCTCGCCTTCTCCGTCGCCACTCCCGCCGAGGTCGACGAGGCCGCCCGGCGGCTCGAAGCACGGGGCATCGTCCCCGTCTTCGGCCCCGGTCCGCTCGACCAGGCGGGCGGCGGACACGGGCTGCGGTTCACCGACCCCGAAGGGCGCCTCATAGAGATCAGCGCCCATGTCGAGGCGGTCGTCCCCCGCGGACGGGACGGCGCGGTCCCCGTCGGAGTCACCCACGCCGTGCTCAACACCACCGACATCGACGCCGCCGTCGCCTTCTACCGCGAGGTGCTCGGACTGCGCGTCTCCGACTGGTCCGAGCACCAGATGGCGTTCCTGCGCTGCAACGCCGACCACCACTGCATCGCCTTCAACCAGGCCGAGTGGACCTCGCTCAACCACGTGGCGTACGAGATGAGCTCGGTCGACCACTTCATGCGCGGCCTCGGGCGGCTCCGTCACCACGGCATCACCCCCCAGTGGGGCCCCGGCCGCCACGGTCCCGGGAACAACACCTTCTCCTACTTCACCGACCCCTCCGGACTGGTCTGCGAGTACACCTCCGAGGTCGCCCAGATCGTCGAGGACACCTGGATCGCCCGCGTGTGGCGGCGCGTCCCGGACCTGTCCGACCTGTGGGGGACGGCGGGCCCGCCCTCGAAGGAGATCCGCTGCCACATGGCGGGCGCGCCCGACCCCGGCCCGCTCGCCCCCGCCCCGCTCGCCCCCGTCGACGCCCAGGAGGTCACCGCATGAACACCGTGAGCACCGTACGCAAGGTCGGCATCGTCGGCTGGGGCGCGATCGGCCGGACCGTCGGCACCGCGCTCGCCGACGGCGGCGTCGATGGCGCCGAGCTGGTGTGCGTCGTCGACAACCGACCCCTCGGCGACGCGGCGCCCGCCCCCCAGGTCCCCCTGGAGGAGGCGCTGGAACTCTGCGACCTGATCGTGGAGGCCGCCGGCCAGGGCGTCGTACGGGAGTGGGGCGAGCGCGTGCTCGCCTCCGGCACCGATCTGCTCGTCGCCTCCAGCGGCGCGATGACCGACGAGGAACTCGCGAAGCGACTGCTCGCGACGGGACCGGGGCGGGTCTACTTCACCGGCGGCGCCGTCGGCGGACTCGACCTGCTCCAGGCGGCCCGCTCGCTCGGCCCGCTGGACGACGTCCGGCTGACCACCACCAAACTGCCGTCGACCCTCGAACAGCCCTGGATGGACGAGGAACTGCTCGCCCGGATGCGGACGGCGACCGGTCCCGTCGAGGTCATGACCGGCACCGCCCGCGAGATCCCGGCGAAGTTCCCCAAATCGACGAACGTGGCCGCCTCGGTCGCGCTGGCCGTCGGCGACCTGGACACTGTGCGGGTCCGGGTCGTCGCCGACCCCGCGGCGCACCACACACGCCATGTGATCGAGGCGTCCGGCGCGCACGGGGCGTACCGCTTCGAGGTCGCGCACCTGCCCGACCCCGGGAACCCGGCGACCAGCCAGGTGGTGCCGTACGCGGTCCTGCGCGGCCTCGCCGCGCTCGCCGGACGGACGGGACAGATCCTGTGAGCACCGACGGTCTCCCCTCCGTCTCCAGGGACGGCCTCCCCTCCGTCTCCAGGGACGGCTTCCCCTCCGACTCCAGAGACGGTTTCCCCTCCGTCTCCACGGAAGGCCGCCCCTCCCTCTCCGCGGACGCCCTCACCGCCCTCCCCGCGGACGTCCACATCGAGGAGGCGGGGGACCACGGCCCCCTGCTCCTCTGCCTCCACGGCATCGGCTCGTCCTCGGCGGCCTTCGCCCCCCAGCTCGCCGAACTCTCCTTGTACGCACGGGTCGTCGCCTGGGACGCCCCCGGCTACGCCTCGTCGCCCGACCCCGAAGTCCCCCTCACCCTCGACGACTTCGCGGACACGGCGGCCCGGATCATCCGGGAGCGCGGCGGCAGCGCCCATGTGCTCGGTGTCTCCTGGGGCGGCGTGATCGCCCTGCGGCTGGCCACCCTCCACCCGGACCTCGTCGCCTCGGTGATCGTGGCCGACTCCAGCCCCGGCTCGGGCACGGACGAGACGAAGGCGGCGGGCATGCGGGCCCGCGCCACCGAACTCGCCGAACTCGGCCCGCGCGCCTTCGCCGAGGCACGCGGCCCCCGCCTGCTGTCACCCGGCGCCCCGGCCGAACTGGTCCGGCGGGTCGTCGACACCATGGCCGCCTCGGTACGGCTCCCCGGCTACGGGTACGCCGCCGAGTCCATGGCCTCGGCCGATCTCCGCGCCGAACTGCCCACGGTCGCCGCGCCCTCGCTGGTCCTCTGCGGCGACCAGGACCGGGTCACCGGTATCGAGGGCAGCCAGGCCGTCGCCGGGGCCCTCCACAAGACCGCCTTCGTGATCGTCAAGGACGCCGGTCACCTGGCCAACCAGGAGCAGCCCGGGCGCTTCAACGCCTGGGTCCTCTCCCACCTCCGCATCACCGCACGCATCCCCGAACAGGAGCTGTCCCCATGCCTCTGACCACCACCGCCTACGACAACGGCGACGACCTCGCCGCGTACACCGACTCCCTCATCGCCACCAAGGACTCCCGGGTGGCCGACTTCGACACCCTCTCCTTCCAGGAGAAGGCAGGCCCGCAGTTCCGCCGCGGCCAGATCCGCTACGTCGGCTCCGGCGCCACCGGCAACCACGAGGGCGACAGCCGCATCATCCCCTCCGGCGGCTTCACCTTCTCCAACATGCTGCTGCCGCCCGGCGCCGAGGGCCCGGCCCACACCCACCACGACGTCGAAGAGGCGTTCTTCGTCCTGGAGGGCGAGGTCGAGGTCGGCATCCACCGCGGCCCCGACGAGGTCGAGTACCGGACCCTCGGGTACCGCGACATGATCGTCGTCCCGGCCGGCGTGACCCGTTCCCTGAAGAACAACGGGGACACCGACGCCCTGTTCTGCGTCGTCATCGGCACGCAGAAGCCGCAGGTGCCGACCTACCCCGAGTACTCGCCGATGCACGGCGTCACCCGTGGCTGACCTGCCCCCGGCCGACGCACGCACCGTCGTCGTCACCGGAGCGGGCCGTGGCCTGGGACTGGCCATGGCCCGCCGGGCCGGCGAGGACGGCTTCCGCGTGGTCCTCGCCGAACTGGAGCGGGAGCGGGGCGAGCGGGCTGCCGCGGAACTGCGCGCGGAGGGCATCGACGCCCACTTCGTACGCTGCGACGTCGCCGACCCGGAATCGGTGGCCGCGCTGGCGGCCGCCGTGCGGGCGATCGGCCCGCTGTACGGCCTGGTCAACAACGCGGCGCTCGCCAACGGCGTGGGCGGAAGAGAGTTCCAGGACATCGACATCGAGGTGTGGGACCGGCTGATGACGGTCAACGCCCGCGGCCCCTGGCTGGTCTCCAAGGCCCTGTACCCGCTCCTCGCCGCACCCGGCCGGATCGTCAACATCGCCTCGGACGCCGCCCTCTACGGCTCCCCGCGCCTCGCCCACTACATCGCCTCCAAGGGAGCGGTCATCGCCCTCACCCGGGCCATGGCACGCGAACTCGGCGACAAGGGGATCACCGTCAACGCGGTCGCCCCCGGACTCACCGAGTGCGAGGCCACCGAGACCGTGCCCGCCGAGCGGCACGACCTCTACCGCGTGAACCGGGCCGTCTCCCGGCCGCAGCAGCCCGACGACCTCACCGGGATCGTCTCCCACCTGCTCGGCGAGGAGTCCCGCTATCTGACCGGACAGGTGATCGCCGTCAACGGCGGCTTCACCATGAACTGAAGCGCAGGAGAACCCCCTATGGATCTGGGCCTCGCCGACCGCACCATCGTGGTCACCGGCGGAAGCTCGGGCGTCGGCCTGGCCACGGTCCGCGCCCTGCTCGACGAGGGCGCCCGCGTCGCCACCTGCGGCCGTGACGCCGACCGGCTCGCCACGGCGGCCGCCCGGCTCGGCGCCGGACCCGACCGCCTGCTCACCGGCGTCTGCGACGTCCGGGACGCCGAAGCCGTGGACCGCTTCGTACGGAGCGCCGCCGACACCTTCGGCGGCGTCGACGGACTCGTCAACAACGCCGGACAGTCCCGTATGAAGGGCCTCGACGACTCGACGGCCGAGGACTGGCGCGACGAACTGGAGCTCAAGTTCGCCGGGGTGCTGAACCCCCTGCGCGCCGCACGCCCGTTCCTCGCCCGTTCCGAGGCCGCGAGCATCGTCAACATCAACGCGGTCCTCGCCAAGCAGCCCGAACCCCGGCTGATCACCACCAGCGCCGCCCGCGCCGGCATCCTCAACCTCTCCAAGTCCCTGTCGGCCGAACTCGCCGCCGATGCCATCCGGGTCAACTCCGTGTGCCTGGGCCTCATCGACACCGGCCAATGGACCCGCCGCCACGCCGCGGCAGCCACCGGCACGAGCTACGAGGACTGGCAGGCGGAACTGGCCGCCGACCGGGGCGTCGCCCTCGGCCGGCTCGGCCGCGCCGAGGAGGTCGCCTACGCGGTCGTCACCCTGCTCTCACCCCGAGCCTCGTACATCACCGGTACCGCCATCGACGTGTGCGGCGGCGTCGGCCGCTCCATCCTCTGAGGAGACACCATGCGTTACGACAACGGAGGCGATCTCCTCGTCGCCGTCCTGCGCGAACTGGGCATCGACACCGTCTTCGGCATCGTCAGCGTGCACAATCTGCCGCTCGTCGAGGCCGTCGACCGCGAGCTCCGCTTCGTCCCCGTACGGCACGAGGCATCGGCCGTGAACGCCGCCGACGCCTACGGACGGGCCCGCGGCTCCCTCGGCTGCGCCCTGACCTCCACCGGAACCGGCGCCGGAAACGCCGCCGGATCGCTGATCGAGTCGCTGAGCGCCGGCAGCTCCGTCCTGCACGTCACCGGCCAGGTGGAGAGCGAATTCCTCGGCAGCGGCCGGGGGTTCATCCACGAGACCAAGGACCAGCTCGGCATGCTCACCGCCGTGTCGGCCCACGCGGCGACCGTGCCCGACACCGAACGGGCGGGCCGCGTCCTGCGCGAGGCGGCGCGCGCCGCGCTCGGCGGACCGGGCGGAACCGGCGGACCGGCGAGCGTGGAGTGGCCCATCGACCTCCAGTACGCCCCACAGACCGACGGCCTCGCCGTCCCCGAGTACCCCGCGGTACCCGCCCCCACCGACGGCGAACTGGCCGCCGCCGGTGCCCTCCTGGCCACCGCCCGCCGCCCGCTCGTCTGGGCCGGCGGCGGCGCCACCGGAGCCCGCGCCGAACTCGCCCGGCTCCTGGAGACGACCGGAGCGGGACTGCTCACCTCCAACTCCGGGCGCGGCAGCGTGCCCGAGGACCACGACCAGGTCATCGGCAACTTCGCCACCACCCCCGCCGCCCGGGCCCTCCTCGCCGACGCGGACGTGCTGCTCACCATCGGCACCCACTTCCGCTCCAACGAGACCGCCGACTACACCCTGGACCTGCCCGCGGCCCACATACAGATCGACCTCGACGCGGCGGCCCTCGGCCGGGTCCACCCCGCCACGCACCCCCTGCACGGCGATGCCGCACCCACTCTCACGGCCCTGACCCGGTACGCCGCGCCCGCCGAGGACGGCTGGCGCGAACGTGTCCGAGCCGTCAGGACCGACGTACGGGAGGCCCTGCACGACAGCATCGGCCCGCAGGCGGCGATCTGCGACGCCATCCGCGCCGCGCTGCCGCGCGAGGCCGTCGTCGCCCGGGACGTGACCATCCCCTCCAGCAGCTGGGGCAACCGCCTCCTCGAGATGTACGACCCCCGGGACAACGTCTTCCCGCGGGGCGGAGGCATCGGCCAGGGCCTCGGCATGGGGATCGGAGCGGCGCTCGCGCGGCCCGGCGCCCCCACCGTCGTCCTCGCCGGAGACGGCGGGCTCGCCGTCCACCTGGGCGAACTGCTCACCCTCGCCCAGGAGCGGCCCCGCCTCACCCTGATCGTCTTCAACGACGGCGGATACGGCGTGCTGCGCAACATGCAGGACCGCCACAGCGAGCGTCGCTCCGGTGTCGACCTCGTCACCCCGGACTTCGAACTGCTCGCCCGCGCCTGCGGCCTGCCGTACCTGCGGATCGCCGCCGAGGAACACGCGGCACCGGTCGTCACCGAGGCCGTCGCCTCGGACGGGCCGACGCTCGTCGAGGTGGACCTCACCGCCCTCGGCCCGATGAAGACCCCCTTCACACCACCCGTACGGATCCCGGGCCGCTAGGCCGTCTCTTCGGACAGGCCGTCCCTTCGGATACTGCCCGACCCGAGAGAGACGGCCCAGTCCGGTCCCGTCCCGCACCCGCACTGCCCGATCGCCGGTAAGGAGGCACCAGGCCATGAGCGAGAACCCGCTGCAGCTGATCGTCCACCGCATGACATGGGAGGCCGAGGGCGTACTGTCCGCCGAGCTGACCCACCCCGAGGGCAAACCCCTGCCCGCCTGGACACCCGGCGCCCACATCGATGTGCACACCGGGGGGCACATCCGCCAGTACAGCCTGTGCGGCGACCCGCACGACCAGGGCACGTACCGGATCGGCGTCCTCAACGAGCCCTCCTCGCGCGGTGGTTCGCGCTTCGTCCACACCCAGCTACGCCCCGGCCAGTCCGTGACGGTCTCCGCACCGCGCAACCACTTCGCGCTGGAGGACGCCGCCTCGTACGTCTTCGTCGCCGGCGGCATCGGCATCACCCCCCTCCTCGCGATGGCCCGCGAGGCCACCCGCCGGGGCACCGAGTGGCGCATGGTCTACGGCGGGCGCAGCCGCGCCTCGATGGCCTTCACCGCCGAACTCTCCCTCCTCGGCGACGACGTGACACTCGTCCCGCAGGACGAGCTGGGACACATCGACCTGGACACGGCACTGACCCGGCTGCCCGACGACGCGCTCGTCTACTCCTGCGGCCCGGAACCCCTCCTCGCGGCCGTGGAGGAACACTGCCCGGCGGACCGCCTCCGACTGGAGCGCTTCACCGCGCCCACCGTGGAACGCACGGGGGAGGACGCCGAGTTCGAGGTCGAGTGCCGCACCTCCGGCCTCACCCTCCGGGTCGACGCCCGCACCTCCATCCTCGACGCCGCCGAGAGCGCCGGTATCGCGGTCAACAGCTCCTGCCGCGACGGCATCTGCGGATCCTGCGAGACCCGGGTGCTCGACGGCACGCCCGACCACCGCGACTTCCTGCTCAGCGACGCGGAACAGTCCGCCGGCGCCACCATGATGATCTGTGTCTCGCGGTGCGCCTCCGGCCGGCTCGTCCTCGATCTGTGACCCCTTCCCCCGCCTCCTCAGGAGAGAACGTGACCGATACCTGGCCGTACCTGGACGTCCACCAGTCCCGTACGCACGAGCCGACCCCGTACGAGTACAAGCTCGCCGCCACCCTCGAAGAGGTCTTCACCCACGAGGGACACGAACTGACCGACGTGGTACGCGGGCTCAACGCCCGCAAGGTGCACACCGCCGACGGCGCGCCGTGGACCGAGGAGTCCTTCCGTGCCGAGATGAACCGCCTGGGAGCCTGACATGACGCTGTCGTCCACCGCCACCGCCGGCCGTATCTACGCCACCGGCCTCCGCAACCAGTGGCACCCCGTCGTCCCCTCCCGCTTCGTCGCCCCCGGCGCCATGCGGAAGGTGACCGCGCTCGGCGAGCAGTGGCTGCTCTTCCGGCGCTCCGACGGAACGCTCGCCATGCTCGCCGACCGCTGCCCGCACCGGGGAGCACCCCTGTCGCTGGGCAAGCACCTCGGCGACCGGGTGGCCTGCTGGTACCACGGTGTCGAGGTCGGCACCGACGGCACCGTCACCTCGGTGCCCGGTCTGCCCGGCTGCAACCTGGAGGGGAAGAAGCTGGTCACCTCGCTGCCCGTGCGCGAGGCCGGCGGCGCGATCCTCGCCTGGTTCGGTGACGAGGAGCACCCCGAGCCCGCCGGACTGACCCTGCCCGAACCCCTGACGGACCCCGCCGTCGACGCGTTCCTCTGCTACGCCGAGTGGGACGTGCCCTGGCGGTACGCCGTGGAGAACCTGCTCGACCCCATGCACGGCGCCTTCCTCCACCACGAGTCGCACACCATGTTCGCCGGCGACACGACCGCCAAGTTCCGCATCCGGGAGACCGATCGCGGCTACTTCTTCGAGAAGACCGACCAGCGGGGCGTCAACTTCGACTGGGTCGAACTGTGTCGTACCGGCGTCGACTGGGTCGACCTGTCCATCCCGTATCCGCCGTCCGCCGGCCCGGGCGGGCCGTTCGGCATCGTGGGCATGGTCTGCCCCGTCGACGAGCAGCGGTCCGGTGTCTTCTTCTGGCGCTACCGCCGAGTCGAGGACTGGCAGCGCGCGTCCTGGCGATTCCTGTACAAGACGCTGATCGAGAAGCGCCATTGGGAGGTGCTGGAGCAGGACCGGGTGATGCTGGAGGCCATGCCCGCCGACGCCGACCAGCGGGAGAACCTGTACCAGCACGACCTGGGAGTGGTACGGCTCCGCCGGCTGTACCGTGCGGAGGCCGAGGCGCAGTCGTCGGCGGGTGCGGCCGGAGGATGAGCGTCCGGCGGGGTGCCGGACAGGCCGGACGGGAAAACGGCGGGTCGCGTTCTCCGCCTCGGGAACCATTCGCCGGGGCGAGCTCCTCCTGGGGAAGGACGCGAAGGCGACCGCCGGGGGGATTCGCACAACTGCTGGCTGAGCAAGGGTGCATGAGACAGATCATCCACCTCCCGCAAGGATCTGACTCTCTGTGCGAAACAGACGAATAGCACCGCTCGTGGCCATCAGCGCGGTCGCGACGCTCGTGCCCGCGCTCACGCCGGCCGTCGCGTCGGCCGCCCCGGCCCCCCGTCCGACGGCCTCCGCCTATTCCCTGAAGCCGTACATGCAGCAGAAGCCGCACTGGAAGCGCTGCGACGCGCAGGCGCCGGCGAACTACCAGTGCGCGACGCTCAAGGTGCCGCTGGACTACACCCGTCCGGGCCGCAGGACGCTCGAGGTCGCCGTGTCCCGGATCAAGGCGACCAGCCCCCAGAAGCGGCGCGGTGTCCTGCTCCTGAATCCCGGCGGCCCCGGCGGTCCGGGCCTGGACATGCCCCTGTGGATGAGCCCTGAGCTTCCGACCGCGGTGAAGGAGCAGTACGACCTCATCGGCTTCGACCCCCGGGGCGTCGGCCAGAGCTCGCCCGTGAGCTGCGGTCTGAACGAGGACGAGCTGAACTGGCAGCGTCCGTACAAGGCCTCGACGTTCGACAAGGACGTCCGCTGGGCCCGGACCGTGGCCGACAAGTGCCGGGCGAAGAGCGGCGCCGTCCTGCCCCACCTCACCACCCGCAACACCGCACGGGACATGGACGTCATCCGCGCCGTGCTCGGCGAGAAGAAGCTCTCGTACCTCGGCTACTCCTACGGCACGTACCTGGGCGCCGTCTACACGCAGATGTTCCCGAAGCGCACCGACCGCTTCGTGCTGGACAGCGCGGTCGACCCGGAGCGCATCTGGCGCGGCATGATCCAGGTGTGGGCGGAGGGCGCGGAGCCGGCGTTCACGCGCTGGAGCCAGTGGACCGCCGATCGGCACACGACGTACGGGCTCGGCGACACCGCGGCCGAGGTCGGCAAGACCTTCTGGGATCTGGTCGCCCAGGCGGAGCGCAAGCCGATCGAGTTCCAGGGCATGCTCCTGACCGGCGACGACATCCGCGCCGGCCGGGCCATGTTCTTCGACGTGAAGGGCGCCGCCGAGGCGATCGCCGAGCTCAAGAAGGCCGCCGAGGGGACGCCGTCCGCGGCTCCCTCGCGACAGAGCACGTCGCCCCGTCCCGTACCGCCGTCGTTCGCCCGCGATGTCCCCTCGGACAACTCGGACGCGGCCTTCTGGGCCGTGGCGTGCGCCGACACCCGCTCGTGGCCGCGCGACCCGGAGCAGTACCGTCGCGACGCGATCCGCGACAAGGTCACCTACCCGCTGTACGGAGACTTCGCGTCGAACATCAAGCCGTGCGCGTTCTGGAAGGACGGCTCCGAGCCCGCCACCAAGGTGGACAACTCCGTCGGAGCGCTCATCCTGCAGAACGAATGGGACTCCCAGACTCCGCTGGTCAGCGGACAGGGGCTGCGCCGGTCGATGAAGGGCTCCCGGATGGTCACCGTCCTCGGCGGCCAGGGCCACGGCATCTACGGCTCCAAGTCCTGCGCCGACAAGACCGCCACCGCCTATCTGACGACCGGCACCCTGCCAGCCGCGGACCTGACCTGCCGGGCCACGGCGGCCCAGGCGCAGAACCGCCTGCAGCTGCCGCTGCCGACGCCCCAGGGCCTCCCGGGCAGCCAGAACCGATTCTGACCGCCACGGCGGACCACGGGTGACCGACAGGGCGATCCGCCTCCGACCGTCTCGGTGAACCGCCCGTGAAGTGGGGCCCTCGTGACACGAGGGCCCCACTGCCGTACCACCGTCGTGGCGCGGGCACGGACACCGCTACCTCACATGGGCTCGGGGCCGGGATTCGTCCAGGTAGGCGGCGAGGACGCCGCGACGGCGGCTGAGTTCGTCGATACGGGCATCGGTGGCCGCCAGTTCACGGTGCATCAGCTCCCGGATGTCGGAGCACCAGTCGAACGCCGACCCGTCCTCACCGGTGCAGGGCAGCACGATCCGGATCACCTCCGTCGACAGTCCGCCGGCCAGCAGGGCACGGATCTTTCGGACGGTGGCCACCGCCTCCTCGTCGTACGAGCGATAGCCGTTGGGGCCGCGCCGGGCCTCCAGCAGCCCCTGCCCCTCGTAGTAGCGCAGCAGCCGGGTGCTCACCCCGGTGCGTCGGGACAACTCCCCGATCAGCATGCGTGCCCTGCCTTCCGCCCGTCCCGGATTGACCTTCACACCAGTGTCAACCGTTAGCGTCCAGCCATGACCAATCATTCCCCGCTCACCGCGGACCGCTCGTTCCTGTTCGTGCTGGGCAGCTCTCGCGCCGACGGCAACACGGAGATTCTCGCCAGGGCCGCCGCCGAGGCGCTGCCCGCCGACGTACCGCGGCGATGGATCGACCTGAACGGACTGCCCCTGCCGGACTTCCAGGACGGACGTCACGAGGACGGCGACTGGCCGGTCCCGGAGAGCGAACGGACGCTGCGGGAGGCCACGCTCGAGGCCACCGACATCGTGATCGCCTCGCCGCTGTACTGGTACACCCTCTCCGCCCACACCAAGCGCTACCTCGACTACTGGTCGGGCTGGCTCGGAGTACCCGGCCTGGACTTCAAGAAGCGGATGGCCGGACGGACGCTCTGGGCGGTGACGGCCATGGCGGAGGAGGACGAGGCGGTCGCCGACGGATTGGTCACCACCCTCAACAACACGGCGGCGTATCTGCGGATGCGCTTCGGCGGGGTCCTGCTCGGAAACGGCTCGCGGCCGGGCCAGGTCCGCGACGACGCGCGGGCGATGGCCCGGGCGGAGACCTATTTCGCGGGGGAGACTCGGCCGGCGCTGTTCCCGGCCGAGGCGCACGCCGAGCGGGCCGTCGGTTCCCTGGTCTGATCCGGCGGCCCCGCCGCGATGGCCGCGTCACCACATGGCGCGGACGCGGACGCGGTTGAGCGGTGCCGGGGAGATCGTCCCGCGGCTCTTGAGGTAGGCCACGAAGCTCTCGTGGTCGGGTCCGTTGCGGACGGGTGCGGTGTAGCCCGCGAAGGCACCGTATCCGTCGGCTCCGATGACGGTGTAGGCGAGGGCGGCCACCCGGTAGGTACGCGCCGGGTCGAGCGGCCGGCCGTTGATCACCACGTCCCGGGGGGAGACCCGGTCGCCGACGGGCCGCGCCGGGTTGTAGCTGTACGAGACGTTGCGGGAGACGGCGAGGGGCGCGGACTTCACCGTCCCGTCGGTCTGCGTCTGCCACTGCTGTTCGAGGATCGCGTCGAGCTGCCGCCCCTTCACACCGACGGTCAGGACCGGATTGCCGTAGCCGTAGGCGTTCCAGGCCTCGCCGAACAGAATGCGCCCGTTCGCGTCGGCGGGGTGGCTGCCCCTGTCGAACGGCAGATCACCCCTCACGGCGTTGCTGCCCTTGGCGGGCCGCGCGGAGATCAGCGCCAGATCGGCCCGCCCCTCGCGGGTGCGGTTGGCGTTCCAGTACTGGGCGTCGGCGTACAGGTCGGCCGCCGTGCTTTCCCCCGCGGGGTTGGGCGTACGGGTGAAGGAGCCGGTCTGCTCGGCGAGCGGCTCGGCGAACCGCTCGGCTCCGCGCCGGGCCCAGTGGTCGACGATCCTCTGGACCTCGGGGTCCGGCGCCACGTCACGCGTCACCGCGTGGTTGACGGACCGGGTGCGGTCCCGGAGGACCTCACCGGTCGCCGTGTCCAGAGACAGGTTGATCTCGCTGATCACGGCGCCGTGGTTGCCCGCCTCCACGATCGGGCGGGGTACGCCTTCCGGGTCGGGCACCATGCAGTTGAAGCGCCAGTGCCAGTCGCCGGTGACGATCGCGTCGATCTCGGCCGGAACCCTCTTCGCCAGTTCGAAGACCGGCCCGAAGACGGAGTCGCACGCGTTCGGGCCCGCGGTCGTGGGGTCCTTCGGCGAGCCGCCCTCGTGCACATTGAGCACGATCGCCTCGACCCCGCGGCGCTTGAGCTCCCTGGTGTAGCGCTCGATGGTCCGCGCCTGGTCGAGGGCGCGCAGACGCGGCTGGAAGGACGTCGAGTTGGTGACGGAACCCTCCACCGTGGTGGTGATGAAGCCGACCGGTACGCGCTTGCCGCCGGGGGAGCGGAACCACTCGACGCGGTACGGGTCCACGACGGTGCGACCGGACTCCGCGTGGACGATGTTCGCCGACTGGAAGTCGAAGTCCGCGCCGTGGAACCGCCGGCCGGTGGAGTCCGTGAAGCAGCTGTCCACGTCGACCGTGCCGAAGCACCGGCCGTCCTCCATGTGCTCGACCAGGAACTCCGGGGACACGTCCAGTTCGTGGTTGCCCATGGCCGAGAAGCGCACGCCGAGCTTGTTGAGGACCTCGATCGTCGGCTCGTCCTGGAAGGCGTCCACTTCGAAGGGCCAGCCGGCGAAACTGTCGCCGGTGGCGAAGGTGACGGAGCGGGGACGGTCGGCCCGCAACTGCATGAGGTGAGTGGCGAGATAGGCGGCGCCGCCGACGGTGACCGAGGTCCCGCGCCCGGTGGGGATGGATCCGCCCTGCCCGGCGGTGGGCGGCTGCAGATAGCCGTGGAAGTCGGTGATGCTGAGGAGTTGGACGTCGACGGTGTCGTCTGCGGCTGCCGGTGAGACGGACAGTGCGCCACCGAGGAGGGCGGTGCCCGCGGCGACGACGCCGATCCGGCGAAGGAAGTTTCTCAAGGCGATGACTCCTTCGGAGTGGGACGAGCACACTCATCCCAGCCCTTGTCGGTGTCATGGCCATGAACGTCGTACTGCGCTCCAAGGCATGGGGAATGACCGCTTCAGCGAAGCGGGACCCGGCGGAAACGCGGGTTGGCCGACGCCCCAACTGCCGTGATCCCACAGCCGAAAACGGCGCCCGGCGGCGGTCGGGCGGTGGCCTGTGTGCACCCGGTCCTGCTGATCCTGCCGCGCCACCTGTTCGCCCACGGCCCGGTCGAGCTCCGCGCCTCCGCGCCTCCGCCTCTTCGCCCGACCCCGGCCGCAGCCCATCGCGCGGGTCGGGGGACCGGCCCACGGGTCCGGATACCGGTGCGGGGGCCGACGCCGCCGGAGGGAACGGACCCGGTCGCCGACCGTCCCGGTCATCGACCGTTTTCCGAAGGTGTCCGGTCCGGCCGCCCACCCTCGTGACCTGCGGCGGAACGCATCCCCCGGGGGTGACTCGTCGCCCCTGCTCCATCTGGCAGGTGCCTTTCATGCCAAATGGTGAGCGGCGTCCCCGAGCGGATCAACGCCGGGGCACCGCGCGTGGTGAGCCGATCGCCGGGAACCGAGACTCGCGCCATGAGACCACTCAGTCACCGACGACCCCCGCGCCCCTGGGGACGCGCCGGGTCCGCCGGACTCGCGTGCGCCGTGTCCCTCGTCGCGGTCCCCGCGCTCATGCTCGGCCCGACGGCGTCCGTCGCGCTCGCGGCCCCGCTTCCCGGGGGCCTCGGCCCCTGTGTCCCCGGGGACTGCCCCGACGAGTTCCCCGAGATCGACAACGGTGACATCGCCGGACGCGACGACGCGATCAACATCTTCGTGGGGAACGACTTCCTCGTCCGTGGCCGGGCCGCGGAGGCCGAAGGGCGGGTCGTCGTCCTCGACGACTTCGACCAGAACAAGGACGCCGCCGCCGGCGGCACGTACAACCTCGGCATCGTCGGTGTGGGATCCAGGGTCCCCCCGCCCGACGGATCGGACTTCCTCACCACCGGCGGTGGCGTCACCGTGGCCGCGGGCCAGACCCTCGACACCACCGGCGGCCTCCTGGGCGAACAGGGAATCGTCCGCCACGCCGGGGCCGTCTCGGGAACGGTGACCGGCACCCTGATCGAGGACGAGAACGCCGTCGCACCCTACGCCGGACTGCGCGACCAGCTCACCGACGCGAGCCAGTGCTACGCCCGTGTCGACGGCGCACCGCGGACGCCCACCGGCACGGCGGTGAACCAAGGCGGTCAGACGCTCTTCACCGGCGACGGAACCTCGCAACTCCAGGTGTTCAACGTCAACTTCGACCTGCAGACGGCGGGCGAGGGCCAGCAGGGGGTCGTCTTCGCGAACATCCCCGACACCGCGACGGTCCTCGTCAACGTCCTCGGGCCCACCCGGACGATCAACACCTACAGCGGTGGTATCGACGACGACACCGACCCGCTGAACTCGTACCGCGAGCGACTGCTGTGGAACTTTCCCGACGCCACCGCGGTGAACCTCGTCGGCACGGGCCAGTTCCAGGGCAGCTTCCTCATCGGCAACCAGTCGTCGAGCACGACGGTGACCCTGCCCGGCATCAACGGCCGCTTCTTCACGACGGGTTCCCTCACCCACACCAGCGCCGCGTCGGGCGGCGGCGGCCAGGAGTTCCACGCGTACCCGTTCAACGGCGACCTTCCGGACTGCGACGGGACCAACACGGTCACCGGTGAGGTGCGGGTGCTGAAGACGGACGCGGCGTCGGGTGCGGTGCTCCCGGGTGCGACGTTCCGTCTGTGGGAGGAGACGAACGGGGTGCCGGGTCTGCAGACGGGCGGGGCGGACCCCGACACGCAGGTGGGGGCCGCGTGCACGACGGGTGCGGACGGTGTGTGCGAGCGGACGGTGGAGACGGGGACGTACTACTGGCAGGAGACGGATGCTCCTGACGGGTACGACCTTCCGTCGCAGGCCGTCTTCGGTCCGCTGGTGCTGACGGAGGCGAACGCGGCAGCCGGGGTGCAGGTCACCGCGACCAACAGCCGCACACCGGTCCCGCCCGGCACCGGATCGGTCAAGCTCCTCAAGACCGACGCGGACAGCGGCCTGCCGCTGCGGGGCGCGAGCTTCGAGCTGTGGGAGGAGACCAACGGACGCACCGGCCTGCAGACGGACGGCACCGACCCCGACACCCGCGTCGGGACACCGTGCACCACGAACGTGGCGGGTCTCTGCTCCTTCGGTGAGCTGGACAACGGCTCCTACTACCTGAGGGAGACCGCCGTCCCGGAGGGCTACGTCCTGCCCGCCGATCCGGTCACGGGCCCCTATGTCGTCGACGGCGACCAGAAGGTCGTCGTGGCCCGGCTGGACAACAGCCGCGCCGATGAGCCCTGCGAGGACGGGGGCTACGGCGACGAATCGGGCTACGGCGACGAATCCGGCTACGGCGACGGTTACGGAGACGGCTACGGCGAGGACCAGGGGTACGGCTCGTGCCCCGGCGACCGGAGCACCAAGAGCGGCAAGGCCGGCAAGAGCACCAAGAGCGGCAAGGCTGACAAGGTCACCAAGAGCGGCAAGAGCGGTGTGAACCGCATCGGCGCCGTCTGAGCGACAACGAGCCGCGCCCACCGTCCGACGTGACCGTGGGCGCGGCTCCGTGCGTCGCTTCGGCAGAGGTGTTCGTCCTGGGGCGAGCGGCCCTCGACTTGATAGGCAAGTGAAAACTTGCCTATCCTGGAGGCGTGGCCGACGACCTCTTCAAAGCCCTGGCCGACCCGACTCGCCGGACCATCCTCGACGAGCTCACGCTGAAGTCCGGACAGACTCTGTTCGAGATCTGCTCGCGACTGAGCATGAAGCACCAGCTCGGCATCTCGCGTCAGGGCGTCTCCCAGCACCTCGCCGTGCTGGAGGCCGCCGGGCTCGTCGAGACCAGGCGGGAGGGCCGCTACAAGTTCCACGACCTGAACACGGCTCCGCTGCGGCGGATAGCCGATCGCTGGCTCGCGCCCGACGCATCCCGACCGGAGGAGAACACCCCATGAAGATCCATCTGACCAGTGTCTTCGTCGACGACCAGGCGAAGGCCCTGCACTTCTACACCGAGATCCTGGGCTTCGTGAAGAAGCACGACGTCCCGGTGGGGGAGCAGGACCGATGGCTGACCGTCGTGTCGCCCGACGAGCCCGGCGGCACCGAGCTCCTCCTGGAGCCCACGGGCCACCCGGCCGCCAAGGCCTACCGCGACGCGCTCGTCCAGGACGGAATCCCGCTCGCCCAGTTCGCCGTCGACGACGTGCACGCGGAGTACGCGCGTCTGCACGGCCTGGGTGTCCACTTCATCCAGGAGCCCCTGGACATGGGGCCCGTCACCACCGCCGTATTCGACGACACCTGCGGCAACCTGATCCAGATCGCGACCGAGCCGGCGTAGCGGGCAGAGGTCACCACAGTCCGGCGGCGGCGACGGCGGACGTCCGGTCCGGGGCCCGTGAAACATAGGGTGCCCGCCGGACGGCCGCGCGTCATCGTCGGCGGTATGAACGTCACCGGCCGAAGCCTCACCGCGACCGCGCGAGCGACCAGCTCGCCGGTTGCCGCCGTCTGACCTTCCTCTTCCCACCGGCGACCGGAAACGGTCCGCCGGTGGTTCTGGGTTCCCGTGGCTTCTCCGCCCGGTCGACGAACGCTCCTGCCGCCGCCCGGCGATCCGGTGCTGTTCACGACCTCCGGCATGCACCCGCTCACCCCGTACCTGGAGGGGCGGCCCCACCCCTTGGGCCGGCGCCTCGTCAACGTACAGCGCTGTCTGCGCACGACGGACCTGGACGAGGGTCCCGAGAGCCTCGACCGGGGGTACGGGCTGCTCACCGAGGGGCTGGGTGTCGATCCGGGCCTCCTCCACGCCACGGTGTACGGGGGAGACGAACGATCGGGCCGGGGCAGCGCCTCCCTGGAGTTCTGGCAGAACCGCCGAGTGCCAGTGGAGCCGACGGTCGAGGACAACTGGTGGTCCAGCGGGCCGACCGGCCCGTGCGGCCCCGACTCCGAGATCTTCTTCTGGAGCGGGGACACCCCGCCCCGTTCGACACCCACCCGGGACGACCGCTGGGTGGAGGTGTGGAACCACGTGATGATGCGCCACCGTCGGCTCGACGACGGTTCCCTCGTGCCGCTTCCCCAGCGCAACATCGGCACCGGGCTCGGTCTGGAGCGGCCGGCCGCCCTGCGCCAGGGGCGGCCGTCGGTGTTCGAGTGCGACGTCTTCGATCCCTGGCGCCGGCTCGTCCCCACGATGTGGCCGGTGGAGGAGCAGTCGCTGAGGCGGGTCTCCGACCATCTGCGCTCGTCCGTCGTCGTGATCGGCGACGGGGTGCGCCCCGGCAGCACCGGACGGGGTTACGTGCTGCGCCGTCTGGTCCGCAGGGTGCTCACCGTGCTGTGGCGCGACGATCCGACGCGGGGTCTCGGCGACCTGCCGTCCGAGCTGACCGAGCACACCCTGGACCACTTCCGGCAGGACATGGACCCTGCCGACGTACGGCGACTGCTGCTCGACGAGGAACTCCACTACCTCCATGACACCCACGGTCTGCCGCGCGACCTGATCATGGCCCTGCGGCAGGAGTGAGGACCGGCGCGTGGTCCGTCGCAATCGCGTCACCCCGCACGTCAATCGGTCAATTCACCGGTGAGTTGTGGACGGGTGCGGCGCCGCCCTGTTCTCTCGGGTCCGACCAGACGGAGGCACACGGACGACAGGGAGTTCAGCGATGGCACGGACAGGACGTCGACAGGGCCCCGTGAAGGGGGCCACCCCGGCGGCCGACGAACTGGCGGGCTTCTTGCGGGAGATCACCGCACAGCTCACCGTACGCGAGCTGGCGGACCGTTTCGGCGGCGGGCGGACCCTGTGGAGCGAGTACCGGTCGGGCGCGAGCACCGTCCCCCTGGGGAGGCTCAACGCGGTGGTCCGGGACCGGTTCCGTGACGCGCGCGGGCGGGAGGCCATGCTGGAGCGCGCGCGCCTGCTGCACGCCGCGGCGCTCATGGCGCGGGCCGTGGCGGAGCCGGAGGTCTCCGTACGCGAGGCGCTGGTCCGGGCCGAGGCGGCCGCCGCGGACGCCGTGCTGCTGGTCCGGGTGCTGCTCTCCATCGTCCAGCTGCTCCAGGGCCCGTTCCTGGCCGCCCGGACCGGGGCGGATGCGGGGCCGGCCGCCGAAGGTCCGGGCGCCCCGACGGCCGAACTGCCCCCTATGGTCATGGAGTTACCGGGAGCGGTGATCCGGACGGACGACGCGCTCGCCCGGCTCGCCGGCGTACGGGAGGCGCACGCCGTGGCCCGCCGGCTCGCCACCGAGATCGAGGTGTGGTCGGTGAACGGGGACACGATCGCCGACGTCCGGCACCTCCGGGCCCTGGCGCGGCTTTCGTGCCTGCTCCAGCAGCACGGAGACGAGGTCGCGGTGCTGCAGTGGCGGGTCAGCGGGCAGGTGCTCGGCCCGTACGCCGACGAGCTGGTCCCCCGGGCCGCACCGCTCCTCCCGGCCACGGACCGCTTCGCGATCTCGCACCGTCTCGCGATCACGGATCACCTCGCCCCCGCGAGCACGGCACGGGGCGGGGACCGTGCCGTGCGGGCGTCCGGCGGGCGTTCGACGGAGGGGCGGCTCGGTCGGCACGCGGTCGTGGTCGCCGCGGCGGCGCTCGTGTCCCTGACCCTCGTCGCCGGTGCCGCGGGCCTCGTCATCGGCCGCGGCTTCGCCCCCGTGACCGGCGCCGCCGCCGCGCCGCCCGTCGTGAACGCCACGATCCTGCTGCCCCCGGGGGCCACGTCCACCCCCGGCGTTCCGACCGCCGGCCCGAAGCCCACCACGGCGACATCCGCCCCACCTCCGACGACCTCGGTGTCCTCCGGCGCCTCCGGACAGCCGGTAGGGGGCACGAGAACCTCACCGCCCTCCTCCGCCCCCGCCTCCGGGCGCCCCGCCGCCACGCCCTCCGCGTCCCCGGGCGCGGGCCCGGCCGACCCGGTCGGCGCCGGCGATCCGGCCGGGCATCCCGCACCCCCGCTGCCCGACGGCCTGTTCCGCCTCACGGATGTGGGCAGCCGGATGTGTCTGTCCGCGCCGCGCGGCAACGACATCCCGGCGGCGGGCATGGTGCAGACGACCTGCGCCGCCGACACGGAGCAGTTCTGGCGGCTGACACCGGAGCACAGCGACCGCGCGGGAACGGCGTACGCCTTGCGCAACCGTTTCAGCGGTCTGTGCCTCTCGGTCGACGCGGCACGCACGACCGACGACGCCATCGTCACCCAGTACGTGTGCGGCGACGACGAGGGGCTGTTTCCCGATCAGCTGTGGACCCTCCGCTACCGTGCGGCCCACCGCGCCTGGCAGCTGATCAACCGGAACAGCGGCAAGTGCGTCGCGATCCGCCCCGGAGGCACGGACCTGGAGCAGGTGCTCCAGACGTCCTGCGCGGACGACCCCTGGATGCTCTGGCGCCCCTGACCCGGCGCCGGAGGACCTCCGTTGTCCGCGGACAAGGACCGTCGCTCGTGGACGAGGCCCGTTGTCCACCCGCCGCACCCGCCCGACCTGTGCCGACGGCGGTTCCCCGGCCAGGACAAGCACGCTCGCTCCCACGCTCGTGCCGTCAGGAAGGAGCCGGTCCGCGCCCGGCACCCACGCGTGCCGGCACGGCCGCGGCCCGGACGAGTCACGACAGGGAGATCCGACATGAACAGGAACACGACCCACCCGGTCACGCAGGACGAGAGGCGTGGGCGGCGTATCCGCGCCCGGCGTCTCGGCTCGACGACGGCAGCCCTTCTGCTGGCCCTGGGCAGCACGGCGGCCCTCACCGGCGAGGCGTCCGCCAGGGCCACCGCGTGCGCCACCTTCGGCTGCGACGGGCACAACCCGAACATCCAGACCTGGCAGCGGGGCCCGAGCGACGCCCTCGGCGAGCCGCACCCCTTCGGAGGCATCGACCTGCGGGCGGGAACGACGGACGGCGATCAGTACGCCTGGGCGCGCGCGACCTATATGACGGGCAGCGGCGGCGGCCACGTCTACGTCAATCGCAGAAACCGCGGTGGCGGCGGCGAAGAGTTCGGACGCGGACCGCGCGCACTGGGACAGGAGGGCTGGACCACGTCCGTGGGCACCAACACGATCGCCACCTGGTCGGGGATGTACTACAACCCGACGTACAAGCAGGTGCAGGCCTGCGTCTACCTGGACGCCCAGGGCCGCTCGTACTGCACCGGCTGGTACTAGCCGATGGACGTGACAAGGGGAGCGACAGGAAGAGCAAGAGGAAGAGCAAGAGCAACGGGGAGGACGGCGGGAGCGGGCGCCCGACGGTGGGCCGCCCTGGGCACCGCCGTGCTCGCCCTCGGGCTGCTGCTGGAAGCCGGGACCCCGAACGCGACGGCACTCCCCGTGCCCCCGCGGCTCGACACGTCCCCGGGAGCGGCCGCCGACGCCCGGCAGGCGCCGACCGACCCGCCCCCGGACCGGGTGCGGGAGCCCGACCGGGATCTGGCGCCGGGCTGGCGCACCGCCGAGGACCGGGCCGTCACCCTCGTGGGGGACGCGGCCGGACTCCACGTCCTCACCGCGCGCAGCGACGAGGCGTACCGCTGGCGCGAGGCGGCGGTACTGCGCCGCGAAGGCCTGGAGACCGACCGGTGGATCGGGAACCTGTGCGTGACCGGTTCGGGAACACGTGCCTTCGTCACCTACGCGCCGAGGGAGTTCACCAACACCGAGGCGCTGTCGGAGGCCGGAGGCTTCGCGGCCGTGGTGGACCTCGACAAGGGCACCGTCCGCCATCTGCCCTTCACCTCCTCCCTCGACTACTACAGCCCCGGCTGCGGTACGGGTGAGTCGGCGGTCTTCACCCAGGCCGGCTTCACCCGGGCGGGGAAGACCCGGCTGGTGACCGTGGACGGTGCGACGGGCCGGGTGACGGGACGGGCCACGGTCGACGGGCAGATCACCTCGGCCGTGCCCACCGCCGAGGGGATCGTCGCCGCCCGGGCCGGCGAGCTCGTGCGCTTCCCCGCCCGCGGCGGACGAGCCACCGCACTGGCGAAGACCGACGGCTCGGCCTTCCGTCTCGTTCCCGACGCCCAGCAGGGGGTGCAGTTCCTCCAGGCGGACGGGGACCGGGTACGGGCGGTGCGTTGGCGCGACGGCCGGGTCGCCGAGCTGGCCCGGGGCCGGCTCGGCGAGCTCAGCCTCGTCCGCGGCGCGGCCGGCCGGGTCTTCCTCACCGGCACGCCGACCGCCACCGCCCGCACGCTGCCCGCCTCGACGCGGCGCGTGACCTCCGCCGCCGGCGAGGAGCTCTCCACACGGGGACGGCTCGCGATCACCAGCGCCCTGCCGGGCCCGCCGCCCGGGAAGGCCGCCGAGAGCACCTCCGGCGGCGCCCCGGATCCCGCGCCCGACGAACCGCTGCCGGCCCGCATCACGGCCAGGGACACGACGACGGGGCGGACCCTGGAGTTCACCGTGCCGGTCGGCGGAGGCACCGACGGGGCCCCGCCCCTCGCCGCCCCGCCCGCCGCGTCCACCGGGGCCGCCCCGAAGTCCTCACCGACCGCCCCCGCCACCGGGACCGCCCCGAAGACCACACCCCCCGGCCCCACCCCGTACGGCCCGGCGGGCGGCGACGTCGAGCACTCTCCCGTCGACAGCGGCGGCCGGTGCGCCGTGGTGCGCAACGACGTCGGCACACAGGTGTACCAGCCGACCCCGAACCAGCTGGAGTGGGCGGTGGACCTGGCCGTACGCAACCTGCTGAACAACACCAACGCCCTGCGCCTCTCCGGCTGGAAGCAGGCCGGCCTGGACGCGCCCTGGTCCCCGCAGGGGCTCTTCCCCTCGCTCCCGTTGGCGGGCGCGGCAGCGGGCAAGCGGGTGCCCGCCCAGATCATGCTCGGAATCCTGGCCCAGGAGTCGAACATGTGGCAGGCCTCCAAGCACACCCTGCCGGGCCAGTACGGCAACCCCCTGATCGGCAACTACTACGGGCTGCCCCTCTACGACGCCGATCCGAACAACGACTGGGACATCAACTGGACCGACCCGAAGAAGGCCGACTGCGGATACGGCGTGGGCCAGGTGACGGACGGAATGCGGGCCGACTCCCCGGTCCACACCGCGTTCCAGAAGCGGGCCATCACGATGGACTACGCCACCAACGTCGCCCGGTCGCTGCAGATCCTGCAGGGCAAGTGGAACGAACTGCACAACCTCCCGACGCCGATGAAGGTGAACGACGACGATCCGATGCGGCTGGAGAACTGGTACCTCGCCCTGTGGAACTACAACCTGGGGTTCAACGCCCCCGGCGCCACCGAGGGCACCGACAAGTGGGGAATGGGCTGGCTGAACAACCCGGCCAACCCGAAGTACCCGGCCGACCGCAGACCGTTCCTCGACAACAACCACTACGCGGACGCCGCCAGACCCCAGAACTGGCCGTACCAGGAGAAGGTCCTCGGCTGGGCCGCCTGGCCCATCGACACGGGCCGCTCGTACAACGACTCAGGTGTCCAGGACAACGGGAACACCCATGGCTACCAGGCCGCCTGGTGGTCGACCGCCGGTGACCGGAGCACGCTGATCGCACCCCGCCTCGCCCTGTGTTCCCCCTCGGTCAACAACTGCGATCCCGACGCCGTCCCGGACTGCCCCGACGAGGCCTGCTACCGACAGCTGTGGTGGACCGGGTCGATCTCCTGGAAGGACTGCTCGATCAGCTGCGGCAACGAGACGATGACCTACAAGACCAAACTCACCGAACCCGGCGACGGACAGGTCAAGATCGCCCCCGCGTGCGGCACGGCGGGGCTGCCGGCGGGTGCGCGGATCGTGGACGACGTGCCGACCGGCTCCCCGGTCTACAACTGCACCAGGAACTGGACCTCTTCGGGCGAGTTCACCTTCACCTTCGAACGCGATCCGGCGATCAACGCCTTCCCCGCCCGTATCGACCTGCACCAGCTGGGCAACACCGGTTTCGGCAGCCACACCTGGTTCAGCCACACCCGTGAGAAGGGGACCCAGAAGGCGGAGCGGCTGAACATCACGGGCACCTGGCGGCTGGACGCGCCCACCGACGCGTGGACCAGGATCATGGTCCACATGCCGAGCAGCGCGGCCTTCACCCAGCAGGCCAGATACGAGGTGGACCTGCCCGACGGCCGCACCAAGGAACGTGTCGTCCCCACCCGTCACCGCGCCAACACCTGGGTCAACCTGGGAGTCTTCGACCTCCGCGGGGACTTCGCGCCGACGGTGCGCCTCTCGACACGGACGAAGGACGGAACCGGGGACGACGACATCGCCTGGGACGCGATGGCCTTCGTACCCCTGCCCGGAAAACCGAAGGACTTCGTCGTGTCCCTCGGCGACTCCTACGCGTCCGGCGAGGGCGCGGAGGACTACACCGTCGTCAGTGACAACAACTACGGCAACCGTGACTGGAACGCCTGCCACCGCAGCAGGCACGCCTGGCCGCGGAAGATGTCCCTGCCCGGCACCGCCACACCCGTCGGGCAGCGCGCGGACGCGGCCGACCCCTCACTCGACTTCGCGTTCCTCGCCTGCTCGGGAGCGCGGTCGACGGAGCTGCTCACCGACGACGCCGGCGGCTACTGGACCCGGGACGGCTGGAAGTTCGACGCCGCGGCCCCCGAGGGGCAGTTCAGGGAGGTCGCCCAGCTCAACTCCGGCTTTCTGGACGAGAACACCACCCTGGTGACGCTCAGCGTCGGCGGCAACGACGCCGGGTTCGCCGACGTCCTGCGGACCTGTGCGACGACGAAATGCCCGTCGAGCGAATCGGTCCAGGCGGGGATCGAGAAGGCCTTCTGCGACACCCTGTCGACGAGCTGCGCACAGGCCGGTCCGGCATCGGTCATCCGCGCGATCCACGCGAAGGCGAGGAACGCGGTGATCGTCCTCGTCGGCTACCCGCACGTGGTCAAACCCACCGCGGACAGCTGCCGCAAGGTGTTCCTGAGCGACTTCGACATCACCACGCTGTCGGAGGGCGCGAACTACATGGCCATGAGCCACTTCTCCGTGGCCACGTACCTCAGGGACGAGGAGCGGATCCCCGTCGCGTTCGTCGACGTCAGATCCGCGTTCGAGGGCCATCGTCTGTGCGAGAGCGACGAATGGCTCAACGGGATCGTCCTCGCCCCGCAGAGCGAGGGCGACTTCGACAGCGGCGCCGCCTGCATCGACCCCCGCGTCGTCGATCCGTTCTGCGTCAGCCGCGAGTCCTTCCATCCGCTCAAGGCGGGCACGACCGGCTATGCCCAGGCGGTGACCACGGGCCTGGCCGACATCTTCTGACCCACTGACCCACTGCCCCACTGACCCTCTGACCCTCTGACCCGCCGACCCGCCGTCTCCACGGCGGCGGTCCGCTTCTCCACCGCGGCGACCCCGGCTCGACGGCCGGAGGGGCCCGGGCTCACGGAGCCCGGGCCCTGCCCTCGTCCTCCCCGGGAACCGTGCCCTCACGGACCAGCCGGAGCCGGCGCCGGGCAGGACGCGACCGGGGTGACGGAGTCAGCGCGCGCCAGGTCGACCGTCGAGGTCACGCCGTTCACCTTGAGCACGACCGTTCCGCGAGCGGCCGACGTCGGCGTGCCGCACAGCGTCGTACCGCCCTGCCGGATCAGGAGCTGCGGCGGGTCCTTCGGCGGCGCGTACCAGGTCACTCCGACCGCGGCCGCGAGCAGAGCCGTACACAGGCAGGTCAGCGTGATGCCGATCCGCAGCGAGCGGGCACTGGCCAGGGTCTCGTCGTGGTCCTCGACGGAGAACGGGCGTACGGCTCCGCCGGGCGACGCGACGACCCGTGCCGCCGAGGGCCGGCCGTGGGCCGCCCGCAGCAGCGCGAGAACCCCCCACGCACCGACGACCAGGGCGCCGAGCAGCAGCAGGCCCGCGACCACGGCCCAGTTCGAGGCGATCTGCCCGACGTCGTTGCGGCCCTTGATCAGGCTGAACCCGATCAGCCCCGCCAGGACCGCGCCGAGCCCGTTCCGCCAGGCCAGTGCCGCCTCGCGGACCCGGCCGAGCTCCGTGGCCAGGGCCCGTCGGACCGACCGGGCATGACGCAGCTGGGCGGGGGTCGGTGCGGGCCCCGCCCGAAGTCCGCCGGTGGGCCCGGTCACGTGCCCGCCTCCGCCGCCAGCACGAGGCTCCAGTACGCGCCGCAGCCCGCCTCGCCCTCCGGGGCGCCCGGGTACTCCACGTCCTCGACGGTGCAGAAGACCACCACCGGCGGGGAGGCGGATGCCGGTGCGGAGGCCCCCGGGGTCGGGGTGCGGAAGATCCGCTCCACGACGGGGAACTCCATCGGGTGCCCGCAGCGCGGGCACGGCCCCGACAGCACCACCGCGCCGGCGAAGTCCTCCCGCAGGAACGTGGCCGCCGCCCGCTGCGCGTACGACGGCTCCGTCACCCGCAGATAGGGCAGGGGCACGGGCCCCTGCGGGATCGGGGGAGTGGTCATCGGCGGTCTCCTGTCCTGCGGTTCCGAGTGATGTCCTCGACGGCGACCGCGCCGTCCTCGGCGCGCCCCGTATAGGTGAACGCACCCCAGTCGCGCAGCGCCCCGAACGGCCGGGAGGACAACCCCCCGGTCGACGGCGGGGGTACGGCGACGGGGCCGCGCAGCACCCGGAGCCGTCGGACCAGCGCGGCCGGCGGCAGATTCCGCAGGGCGGTCTGCGCGGCGCGCAATGCCTCCGCGGGTGCCGCCCCCGCCGCCCACCGCCCGGCGAAGTCCGTCATCACCAGGCAGGCGGCGAGATCGTCCACGGGCCAGGCGGCCGACACCACGCCACCGGCACCCGCGCCGATCAGAGTGCCGGGCAGCCCCACCACCTCGTCGGGCAGCTCCCGCCCCGTCACCGACGTGGCACAGGCGGAGAGCATCACGAGATCGAGCTCGCCGCGGACCTCCAGCAGGTCCCGCACGGTGAGCCGGGCACCGCCGGCCAGGACGAGCGCCGAGTCGAGCGGATCCGCCGCGTCGGTCTCCGCGTGGCAGGCGAAGTGGACGACACCGCCGCCCGCGAGCCAGGCCAGGACCCGCTCGGGCGTCGCCTCCTCGTCCACCAGGACCAGAGACGTGTCGAACAGGGCGGCGACCGCCCGCACCTCCCGCTCGGCGTAGGCCAGTTCCCGCAGGCCCGTGCCGCGACCCACCGCCACGCCCAGGCAGCGGGAGGCGCGGCGCCCGCTCCGGGCCGGCAGGACGGTCATCGCCGGGGCGAAGGCGACCGCGTGGGCGTCGAGCAGGAAACCCGGCGGCGCGCCGCCGGGTGCTTCGTACGCCGTCTGCCACGGGAGGGAGACGAGTTCCCCGACCGGCACCAGGGTGAAGGGGGTGCCAGGCGGGGGCACCACCCCTGCGAGGACGTGCTCCCAGGCCCACCGGGCGAAACGCTCCAGCGGGCCGTCTGTGCCGTCTGTGCCGTCCGTGGCGTCCGGGCCGATCTCCGCCAGGAGCGTGTGCCATCGGGCCGCCGAATCCTCCCCGAGCCCCGGGAGCCCCGTCGCGCGGACGGCACCGTCGCGCACGGTGAACGCCACGCCGGTGTCCGCACCCGGCACCAGGTACACCACCGGTCCGGCGGCCGGGACGAGGGCAGCCGAGGCGCCCGTCCGGGCCGCCGCCTCGGTGTCCGCACCGGCTCCGGCTCCGGCCCCCGCGTCCGCCATCCGCAGCCGCTCGGCGAGCAGCAGCGCGCGGGTCCGCTCCAGTCTGACGACCGCGCCCTCGGCGTCACCGCCCCGCCAGGACGCGAGGGCGACGGCGGCCGGCAGTCCGCGTGAGGTGCGCAGCCAGGTCTCCTTGGCCGAACGGTGCCCCTGCCCGGCCACGAGTCGGCCCACCGCCTCCTCGGCCAGGTCGAAGGCGGCGACGGCCTCGGACCACCGCCCCCTCCGGGCCTCCCACGCCCCCCACTCCATCGCCCCTTCGGCGGCGGCTGCCGGATGACGTTCCCGGGCCGTCTCGTACGCCTCCCGGTAGTGGTCCCGCGCCGCCCGAGCGTCCTCGGAGGCGCCGGTGAGGTCGTGCCGTACGCGGGCGAGACCGGCGAGCGCGAACACGCACGACACCCGGGCCCGGGCCTCCGGTTCGGTGTCCCGGAGGGCCGTCGTGGCATGGCCGATGGCCTCGTCCACCGGCGCGGGCCGACCGGAGAACTCGCCCTGGGCGCCCAGGGCGAGGGCGAGTCCGAGCCGTGCGTCGGCGGCCGGTCCGGAGGTCGGCGGCAGCAGGGTGAGAGCCTCGCGCTGGGCCGCCACGGCCCGCGAGAGCACCGCCGGGTCCGAGGTCGCCTCGAAGCGCGCCTGCAGGGCGTGGCCGAGATTGATCAGTACGGCTCCCCGTTCGGCAGGCTCCGCGGGCAGGGCCGCCGCCGTGGTCAGGCGCTCGACGGCCTCGTCCAGGTCGTCGGGGACACCGCGCCGGTCGTAGCGCTGGTGCAGGGCGACCCCCAGTCCGCTGTGCGCGCCCACCGTGTGCGGCGTCACCGGGTTTCGGGTGTCGACGGCCTCGCGCCAGTGCTCGACGGCCTCGTCGAGATCGGTCATACGGCCCCGGGCCAGGAACCGTTCGTAGAGACCGACGGCCAGGTTCGTCACCGTTCGGGGCCGGTCGGGGGCCCCGCCGGGATCCTCCAGGACCCGGCGCAGCAGGGCCACCGCGCGGTCGAGGGCGAGGGGGTCGGAGGTCAGCGGACCCAGCCGTACGAGCGCACTGGCCCAGGCGTCCCAGAACGAGGTGGCGAGCCGCCCCGTCTCCGGCACGTGCGGAGCCACGGCCTCCAGGGTGCGGCAGGCCTCGACGAGTTCGGCGAGGTCACCGCCGAGTGCGTGCAGCGCGACACGGGCCTCGGCTTCGGCAGCACCCGCGGTGACCGAGAGAGCGGCCTTCGCCGCGGTGTCCGTCCTCGCCCCGGACGCCAGGAGCACCGCGCGATCGAGAAGTCGGGCGCCGTCGGCGGCGCCGGGCGCGCACTCGCGCAGGATCACGGCGAGATTGACGGCGGCCCCCGCCCGCGCCGGAGACGCGGCCGGCAGCCCGTCCACCGCCCGCTCCATGGCGGACCTGGCCTCGTCCAGATCCTCGCGCGCCCCGGTCATGCGGTACCGCTCGAATCGGGCGAGCCCCAGGTTGACCGCGTGTGCGGCGGGATGCTCCATCACCGCGAGGGGACACGAGGGATCGAGCAGGCCGATCACCCTGTCGAGGTCCGCCACCGACTTCGTCCACTGCGCCCGGGTCAGGAGAGTGCGTGCGAGCCCCTTCTCCGGGGCCGCGCGGAGCGCCGGATCCTCCCCGGCGAGGTGCAGCGCCTGGTTCGAGCGGCGGAGGGAATCCTCCAGCAGGTCCGTGTCGTGGGCGAGTTCGGACCGTTCGCGCAGGCTTTCGGCGAGGACGTCGAGGACGAAGATCCGGGTGTCGAGGTCCTCCGGATCGATGTCCCCGTCACCGGCCGCCGACAGTTCCGCCTCGATGACGCGGCTCGCCGTGACCAGGTCCTCCCGACCGCCCGTCGCCGTGAACCGGTCGACGAGACAGCGCCCGATGTGCCCGGCGATGAGCAGTCCGGGCCAGGAGCCCTCGTCGACCTTGTCGATCGCTTCCTCCAGGAGCGGCAACGCCTCCTGGATGTCGCCGAGTTCGCCCTGCGCGAGGAAGCGTGAGTGCAGCGCGTTCGCGAGCCGGAAGAGCGCGTCGGGCCACTCGTCGGACTCCTCGTCGAGCTCGCCCACGGCCTGGCGGAAGTGATGGACCGCGCTGTCGCGGTCCCCGAGCCGCTCGCAGACCGCCCCCACCAGCGCGTACCAGAGCTGACGGTCCTCCTCCTCGGAGAGCTCCGGGGGCGGCCCGACGGCCGCCCGATCGCGTACCGGGCCGAGTATGCGCCGCGTCAGCTCCCGACTCGGTACCGGAAGCTCCATCAACTCCGCCAAGGACAGGGCACCTTCGACCACTCGACTGCTCCCCCGGGATGCGGCTCCATGACGGGGCAGACCGGCGCTCCGTGCTGCCCCCGCGCGCCGAGCCTGTCCATGATCTCGGCGACGAAACGTCGGGGCGGGCTCGGGCGGCGGAGGGATGCCCGGTCGGTGGACGGGGCGTGGCGTCGGCGGAACGGCCTACGGTCGCGCTGCCGGCGGTGCTGCCTCCGCCGGATGTGCCGGCACGGCCGCCCGAAGGTCTTCGGCGGCTTCGGCGGCGCTGTACGACGACGCGAAGGTGAAGGCGCGCGGGGACGGCCCGTGTGCCCGGAGGTCCGCGAGTCGTTCCAGGGCCTCGGTCACGGTCGGGATGTGCCCGGCGGGGATCCACCAGAGCACCAGGTGGGCCTCGACGTGCCGTTCGAACCATTCGCGCCGCCGCCGCATCACCTCCAGGTGGCCGCTGCGGTACGCGAAGTCCCACAGGGCTTCCTGGTTCTCCCACACCGACAGGTTGACGATGACGTTCTCACCCGCGGGGCGCAGGCCGGTCGCGTCGGCCTCACCCTCCTCCACCAGCCGCCATACGAAGCCGGGCGTGCCGTCGGCGGCGGCGTTGACCGGGTCGAGCATCTCGACGAACGGAGCGATGCGCGGGTCGTCGAAGGGGTGGAGGAGCGTGGCGACGTTGAGCTGGGCCAGGTGCGCGGCGGGATGCGGGGATGCGGTCATGGCCTCATCCCAGCACGGGCCGGTTTTCTATGTCAATCATCATTGTTTTTAGAAGCATCGACCACCACGCAACACTCCCCGGGCCGGGCGTCCATACGGGCGCGTACGGGGCCGTCCGTGCCGAGCAGCCCCTCCAGGAGTGCCAGATTCATGCCGCACACGAGCGGCGGGAAGCGCTCGGCGACGGCGTGGAAGGGGCAGTTGCGCATACGGACGACACGCGCGGCCGCCCCGGCGGAGTCCGCGTCCTCGGGGCCCCCGATGTCCTCCAGGTGCGGTTCGTAGCCGCGGGCGGCCAGCATCTTCATGGCCTCTTCGAGGTCTCCGCAGGGCGCCGCCGAGCCCCGCAGCGACTCGCCCCGGCGGCGCGCGGCAGCGCAGAGGCCGGCGTCGAGCCCGGCCTGCTCGGCGGCCTCGGCGAGCAGCTCGGCGGCGGTGCGGTAGTCGCGGGCGGGCAGGGACACCGACCGCTCGGCCTTCGTCCTCGTGTACACCTTGGCGGGACGGCCCGCCCCCGGCCCCGAGCGGCCCGTCAGCCGGCGGCTGCCGCTCTCCAGGAGCCCGGCCTCGGTCAGTCTGTCCAGATGGTGCGCGGCGAGCGTGCGCGCGACCCCGGTCGCCTCGGCGGCCTCGTTGCGGCCGACCTCGCGGCCCTGGGCGGCCACGTACTCGTACAGGCGGCGCCGCACCGGATCCTGCAGCATGGCGATCGCTTCGATGTGCTCCATCCGGTCATTCTAGGAACAACGTGGATTGGAGATAGAAGGTCGGCCTTTTCGAGGCCCCCCGGGCGCGCCCGTGCCGTCGGGCGGCGTCCGCGCCGTCAGGCGGCGTCCGCGAGGAGGCGCTCCAGCGGGCGCGGCACGCGTGCGGGTTCGAGGTCCTCCACGAGGGCCCGTGCGTACTGTGCCTTCCGGCCGCTGTGCGTGCCCAGGAAGCGCCGCAGCTGCTGTTCCACGGTGCGCTCCCGCTGGGCGGGCTGCTTCTGGAAGGTGCGGAACGCGCGCAGCTCACCCTGCTCGTCGACGACCCGCTGAACGGAGTCGGTGCCGAGCGCGCGGATCAGCTCGTCCTCGAGATCCGCCTCGCAGACGTGGAAGGTGCCGAAGCCGAGCCCCGCCTGTTCGAGGCTGCGCCGGAAGTGGGGCTCCTCGCGGATGTCGACGAGACCCGCCAGCCGGAGCCCGAGGCCCTGCGGGCCGAAGAGGACGACGAACTTCCCGATGCTCGTCGCGCCGCCCAGGGGCACGACGGCGACCCCTTCCGCGGCGAGGTCCCGGCCTCGGCGGGCGGCGAGCGCGTCGACGGCGGCCACGTCGCTGACGCCTTCCACGAGGACGACCGTGCTCAGCCCACCGGCCAGCTCCCGCGCCGTCGGAGCGGCGTGCGTTCCACCGGCCGCCCACTCGACTGCCGCCCGAACGAAGCGTCTTGTGTCATCCGCGGTCATGAAGGCGTCTCTCGGGGAGGGGCGGGCGATGAACGGCGGTGCTGCCCACGCTCGTCGCGGCGCGCGGATCGCGGGAGAAGGCCGGGCGCCATCACCCGGAACGCGCCCGCCGTGATCCATGCTCCCCTCGCGACGGAACCCGGACAAGCGATTTACGCCCGGATTCCGGGGCCCGGACGTGGGAAGGGCCTCCCGGTGGTCGTTCCGGGAGGCCCTTCTCGGGTGGGCGGCGCGGCTGCTCCGTACCGGAGCGGCGCGGCCGATCGCTACGGCAGCACGTACGTACCGCACTTGATGGCGACCCAGGCGCGGGTGCCGCCGTTGTTCACCGGCAGCCAGGTGTTGTAGGAGCTGCCGCCGGTGGTGCAGGTGTAGCTGCTGCCCGTGATGACTCCCGTGCAGCTGGAGATCCAGCAGGGGATCGAGTCGTGGCCGCTCGAACCGGCGCAGCTGCCGTTGCGGTTGTAGAGCGTGCGCACGATCGCGGAGGACGTCGTCGCGTTCGCCCGCACGTTCAGCTTGCAGTACACCTGCGTCGGCGCGGCGTAGCCGCCCGCGGCGGCGGGCGCGGCGGTGGCGGTACCCGCCGCGCCCAACAGGGCGAGCAGCATTCCGGAGACGAGGGCCAGGAAGCGCAGAGCACGCATGGCTGAGTCCTTTCACGTCGAGCGCGCTTCCCCGGACCGGTCGATGAACACGGCGAAGCCACGCCGACCTCCCCCGATGAGAGGTCAAGATCAACATTATGAGGGGGTGTGGAACCGCGACGGCCCGGCAGGGGTCGGCAACCTTGCCGAAAAGGCCCACTCGTCCCACGCCCGAACAGTGGCGCGGCCCGGACACCCCCTACGACAGGACCGCCACCACAGGAAACGGCCGGACACTCCAGCCCGCGCGTCCCGCCGCCCGCACGCTCGTGAGTGCCGCCTGTACCTCGCCCGCGAGTGCGATCGGGTCGCCCGTCGGCGTCGTCGGGTAGGGCACGCGGCCGCGGGCCCACGCGTCGTCCCGCGCGAACCAGTCCTGGGCGACCGGCGCGGTGCCGTGCACCAGGGCGGTGTCGAGGCTCGCGAAGTAGGCGGCCCAGCGCGGCGCGTACACGTCCTGTACCAGTCCGGACCACTCACGGTTGGCGTAGTCGTGCAGGCCGGCCGACTCGCTCGGTCCCCGATCGGCCCACGTGGTGAGGATCGAGCGGGCGTCGTACTCCAGCCGGTCGCTCTCCGCCGCGTCGCCGCCCCACGCGCGTGCGTCGGCGAGCCAGGGCCCGACGAGGAACCGCCGGTCGGAGGCGACCAGCCGCCCGAGCAGCTTCTCGTCCGCGCCCCACTCCCGTACCAGCGCCCGGAAGCCGTCGAGGTTCCTGGCCTCGTACGCGGTCTTGATACGGGGCAGCAGGACCCGGGCGCGGTTCGTGAGCGCCTGTCGTGCCACGTCCACGAGGTCGAAGCGGTACGCGTCCGTGGCCCGCAGTTCCGGCGCCACCCGCAGCAGTTCCGTGAGGGCCCGCTCGACCGTGGCGCCGTCGTACCGCATCTCCTTCGGGCTCCACCGCGCGGCGGTGGCCGCCGTCAGGCTCGGCCGGGCGGCGAAGAGGCTGTCCTGCGGCTCGCTCCAGGTGCCGGACCGCATGCTGTACGGGCCGAGGCGCAGCTCCTCCCAGGCAGCGGCCGCATGCGGGTCCGCACCGCCGTAGCGCCGGGCGGCGTACGAGGCGAACCAGCTCTTCTGGTCGATGGGGCCCGGCTGCCAGGCGAGTTCGGTGAAGAGGTCGAAGGCGGCGGGGTTCCCGCCGGTGCCCTCGGGGAGGTAGGCGATACCGCGCAGCGCGCTGTCCGGCTCGGCGAGCAGGCTGGGGAAGCGGCTCACCCACGCGCCGGTGTTCGCGCCCAGACTGGTGTGGCCGCCGAAGTTGGGGATCGTGCCGAAGGCGTACGGCGTGCCGCCCCATGCCGTCTCGCGGTCGAGCCCGTCGTAACGGTCGGAGAGGCCGTCGACGATCAGCACCCGACGGCGGTCGACGCCGTTCAGGAGCTGCGGGGTCGGGTTGAGCTGCCAGCCGAGCATGACCCAGGTGGCACCGGGACGCGCGGTCTCCAGGGCCCGCTGGACGGCTCCCGCGGCCGCGGTGACGTCGACGCTTCCCGGCGACCCGCCCTCGTGCAGCAGGTCCATCTTGAACATGTCGCTGTTCCCGAACCGCTCCCGCTGGTGACGGTAGTAGGCCTCCGCGAGCCGGGGGAAGACCGGTCCGGTCGGATCCAGCCAGTCGGGCCGGTCGAAGCCCACCCATCGCCCCTGCGGGACGGTGACCGCGTCCCGGTTCCGCGCGGTGAAGTCCGGTGGCACCGTGCCGAAGAAGCCCGGCAGCACGGGTGTCATCCCCAGCGAACGGAGGTGCTGTGCGATCCGGCCGCCCAGCGCCGCGCGCTCCTCGATCAAACGCTCGGAGACCGGCCCGCCGAACCGCGACAGGTTCTGCAGCAGCCACCAGCCCTGATGGGCCGGCGCGGGGATCCAGTCGCGCAGTTCCGCGGCGCTGTAGCCGAACTCCTGGAGCGCCCGGTAGTACGGGTACTCGGCCCCCGTCGGGACGAAGACCTCGTTGACGCCGTGCAGGGCCATCAGGTCGATCTGATGCCGGTAGGCGGTGAAGTCCCGGTAGGAGCCGGAGTATCCCTCGTCGGTGTCGTTGAGGGCGTAGCGGTGGGGTACGGCCGCCGACCGCGTGATGGTCCCGGTGACCGCCGGGAGCGTCTCCGGCAGCCGCTCGACACTGCTGCCGGGCCATCCGATGTCGACCCCGGCGACCCGCTCCAGGTACCAGCCGACGCCGGTGAGGAGAGTGGCCGGCGAGGTGCCCCGTACCACGATCGACCCGGCCCCGCCCGTGACGGAGAAGTGGTCGCCCGAGGCGGCCTTCTCGACGGCGACCAGCGTGAACTGCGCCGACCGGGAGGGCAGCAGGCGATTCAGGCTCGCCCGGGCGGGCGCCGGATCGAAGGCGTCGGACGGGGCGAGGGCCGCCGCGGGGGTGAGGACGGCAGAGGGGCCGAGGGCTGCCGAAGGAAGAACGGGAGCAGGGGGTGGTGCGGCCGCGGAGGCGGTGGTGCCCGGAAGCGACGGCAGCCCGGGCGCGGCCGCCGCCACGGCGGCGAGCACCATGGCGGCGAGGACGGTCCGGCGGCGCGGGCCGAGAACGGTACGAGGGCGGGGCGGGAGGACGGTACGGCATCGAACGATCGGGCGGCGGCCCATATGGCTCCCTGCTCGGAGGAGGAGAACGCTGCATGCGGAAGACGGGTCAGATGTCCGGGGTGCGTTCGGTGACCCGCGTCCCCGGGTGGGCCAGCGAGCACAGGAACGCCACGGCCAGGGCGATCGCCATGCCGTAGAACACCCACTGGTTGGCCTCCGCGAAATCCATCCGGATCGCGTCCCCGGCCCCTTGCAGGGCCTTCGCCACCGGCCCGTCACCGGAGGGCCCCTGACCGTCCGGGTGACCGGTGACCGCCTCGGCGACCTTCTCCGCGGTGGCCGATGCCTCGGCCGGGGGCAGCCCGCGGTCCTGGAGCGTGGCGGTGATGCGGTCCGTGGAGACGTGGGACAGCAGGGTGCTGAAGACGGCCATGCCGATGGCGGCCGCGTAGTTGCGGACCGTCTGGGTGATCCCCGTGACCTCGCCGTACGAGGCGCCGATGGCCCGGTTGACGGCGTCGGTGGAGGCCGGCGCGAGCAGGAAGCCGATGCCGGCGCCCGCCATGGCCGCGTACGGCCACTGGTCGTGCATCGACAGATCGGTCATCTTCTGCGCCCAGAGGTAGAACCCGACCGCGCCGAGCGCGCAGCCGAGCTTCATGGCCGGGCGGGCGCCGCGCTTGTCGAGGATCCGTCCGCCCCACTGGGAGGCGAGGCCGAAGCCGATGAAGAAGTACAGCAGGAAGAGCGCGGCCTGGTTCGGGGAGGCGCTGAGCGACACCTGGGCGTACACGGACGAGAAGAAGAACACCGGCACGAAGGCGAGCATCGCGAAGAACAGCACGAGGTTGTCGACGGTGAAGGCGCGGTCCCGGAAGACGTCGAAGTCGATCAGCGGGTGGGTGGTGCGCCGCTCGTAGCCGAAGAACAGCACCAGGACGAGCAGGCCGCCGACGACGCAGGCCCAGGTCGCGACGCTGCCCCAGCCCCAGGACGAGGCCTGCTGGAAGCCCAGCACGCTCAGGCCCATGCCGACGGCGACCAGCGCGGCTCCGACGACGTCCAGCCGCTCGGAGCGGCGGCTCTCGGGGATCCGGGCGAGCACGGCGAGCACGATGGCGACGACGGCCACCGGCACGTTGACCCAGAAGATCGCCCGCCATGTCCACGCGGTCAGCCAGCCGCCGAGCAGGGGCCCGACGGCGGTGAGGGCGCCGGAGAGTCCGAAGAACAGCGCGAGGGCGCGACCGCGCCGGTCGACGGGGAAGACGGCGATGACGACGGCCAGCGCCGCCGGGAACATCAGGGCCGCCCCGAGACCCTGGGTGGCGCGGAAGACGATCAGCCAGGTCTGTGCGAGGTCGCCGGAGGGCACACAGCCGCAGAGCACCGAGGAGATGACGAAGACCAGGGTGCCGATCAGCATGACGCGGCGATGCCCGAAGAGGTCGGAGAGCCGGCCGCCGAGCGCGAAGAACGCGGCGAGGGAGAGCAGGTACGCGTTGACGACCCACTGCATGCCGGAGGCGGTCAGACCGAGCTCGGCGGTGATGTTCGGGGCGGCGATCGAGACGATGGTCTGGTCGATGAAGGTCATCGACACCGCGAAGAGCATGGCCGTGAGCGCCAGCTTCTGGCGGGGCGCCTCGCTGACGGCGGCCGCGGTCGGCGCGGGGGGTGGGGAAGTACCTGCCATGTACGGATGATCGTCCCGGGGCACCGTGCGTGCATGTCGGCGCCGCCGCCCGGGCGGCGGCGGCGCCGGATGGGTGAACCGTCGGGGTGTGGTGCCTCCGAGTGGGCGGTGTCTCCGTTCGATGGCGGTGCCCGGGCGCGTATCCGGTGCCCGGGGGACGGCTCAGGTGCCTACGGGACGGCTCTTGTGCCTAGGGGACGGCGCTGGGGCGGAAGCTCTGGGACGGGGACCCGTCGCAGGAGCGCTGGACCAGCGGGACGCCGACCGTGGCGGCACCGGTGGTGGTGAGGCACTTGCCGCTGTGGCGGGCGACGAAGTGGTACCGGCCTGAGGCTTCGGCCACCGGCAGCCACTGCTGGTTGGTGCCGCCGGAGAAGGACCAGAGCTGCAGCGCCGCGCCGTCCGCGGTCGACCGGTCGGTGACGTCGACGACCTGCTGCGGAGCGGTGCGGACGCCGACGCGGGTGTATCCGTCGGTCGTCGGGGTGAAGCGGAACTGCTGGGCCTGGGTGCCGTTGCAGGTGTACTGCTGGACGGGTGTGCCGTTGGCCGTGCCCGCCGCCCTGACGTCGACGCACAGGCCGTTGGCCTCGGCGGCCAGCGTGTACCAGGAGTCCCCCGGGAAGGGACCGGGCGGGGTGGTGGTGCCGGTGCCCGCCAGCCACTTGAGGCCGTCGATCAGGAGACGGTTCTGGGTGGGGCTCGCGAAGGTGGAGGAGAGCCGGGTGTTGGTGCTGTAGTTCATGGCGTTGTGGCCGAAGTTGGCGTACAGCATGCGGTACTGCGTGTTGGTCCACACGAGGGGGTAGTCGCCGCTGTACCAGGTCTGGTTCGGGTCGGTGCCCAGCGGGAAGCCGGCCGGGTCGACCGAGGCGAGGACCTTGATGGACGGGTTGGACCGCAGGTTGTTCGACCAGCTGTACCACTCGCTGACGGCGGAGGTCCATGTCGTGGGCAGGCCGGCCGCCACGGGATGGGCCGCGTTCTCGGTGCGTACGAGGGCGGTGGTCGGGCCCCAGGTGTTGGAGCGGAAGTTCCCGCTGCCCAGGAACTGGTTGTAGTACCAGTTCCAGCCGGCGGCGTTGGTGGTGAACGCCGAGACGTGGAAGCCGAGCCAGGCCCCGCCGCCCCGCATGTACCGCTCGAACCCGGCGCGTTGCGCGGCGCTCTGCGGGGCGTCGTCGAGGAAGAGGACGACGTCGTAGGCGTCGACGCCGCCGTTGGCGAGCAGGTTCCAGTCGGTGGTCGCCGTGTAGGTGAAGTTGTGGGCGGCCGCGGTGCGCGGGAACCAGTCGTTGGCTTCCTTCACGAAGTCGATGTGGGCCGCGTCCCAGGTGCCGTTGTAGAAGGCGAGCACGCGGAAGTCCGGTGCGGCCGGGGCCGCCTGGGCGGGGGCGACGACCCCGAGGCCGAGGACCAGCGCCATGAGGCCGAGGAGTCGGGTCAGGAGTCGTCTCATGGGTGGCTCACCAGGTTCGCGACGTTGGTGGAGGAGTTGGACGGGCCGCCGCGGTCGTTGACGACGTGCCGGATGGTGCCGGTCCCCCCGAGGGAGACGGTGACCATGTTCCGGAAGCGGACGTCGGGACGGTTCGGGGCCTCGATGGCGTGCTCGGCCGTGACTCCGGGGTTGACGTTGAAGTAGCAGTAGCTGCCGAGTCCGTAGGCCTGGTGACTGGTGACGGAGTCGGCGACCTTGTACGCCGCGTAGCCCTGGGTGGAGCCGTTCATCCAGGCGGCCTGGTTCGGCGGGTCGTACGGCATCTCGTTCTGGTAGAAGTACGTGCGGCCGCGGTTGCCGTTCCAGATCGTCTGGTGCTTCTGGTAGTGCTCGACGAACAGGCCGTACATGGTGACGTCGTCACCGTTGACGATCAGTCCGGTGTCGGCGGTGTTGGTGGTCCAGCCGACGCCGCTGCCGTGGTCCGCGCGCCAGACCCACAGGTGGTCGCCGACGACATGGTCGCTGTTGACGACCAGGCTGGTGGTGGCCTTGCCGACGGCCGCGCCGCCGACCCGGAAGTACACGTCGTGGAGCGAGGTCGGGTTCGTCGCGTGGGAGGCGGACGAACCGGCCGGGCCGAGCTCCAGCAGGGTCTGCGAGTTGACGGTGCCGGCGTCGAAGAGGACGCCCGCGATCTTCACCCCGTCGACGTCGGCGACGGTCATGGCGGTCACGCCGTTGTCGGGGACGAAGGTGGCGAGGCCGAGGCCGAGGATCACGGTGTCGGGGCGGGTGACCCGCAGGGTCTGGTTCAGGTGGTACACCCCGGGGGTGACCAGCAGGTCCTTGCCCGCCGCGAGGGCGGCGTTGATCTGGGCCGCGGTCGCGCCCGGCTTCACGACGTGGAAGCGGTCCATGCCGAGCCGGGTGCCGGCGGGGGTGCCGCCGGAGGCCCAGGTGGTGCCGCTGGAGTCGTTGCGCGGGGCGGGCACGACGACCTCGTAGGCGCCGGCGGCGTCCACGGTGAGGAAGGGCTTCTCCCGTACGACGGGGGTCCGGTCGACGGTCGTGTACGGCGGGTTGGGGAAGCTCGTGCCGGGGACGCCCTGGCTGCCGACGAAGACCATGTTCCAGTTCGACCCCGTCCAGGAGCCGAGCTGTGAGTTGCGGGTCAGCCACTGCTGCTGGGTGCCGGAGCGGACCTGGCCGTCGATCTTGGAGTCGGCCATGAAGCCGCCGCTGGACCAGCCGCCGTCGCTCAGTTCCAGATTGCCGCGCACATGCATCCGGCGGTAGGCAGAGGCCTGCGAGACGGCCCAGCGGTCGGTGCCGCCGGTGGGATTGACGGAGAGGTTCTCCGCGCCGCGCCAGAAGTTCTGGGTGGCGTTCTGGGGCGGGAACCAGTCGGCCTCCACGTGCACGGCGCCGTTGATCGTCACGGCGTCGGGCGACTGGCCGAGGCCCAGGACCTGGGTGTAGAAGCCGACGTTGACATCGTTGTTGTACGTGCCCGGCTTGAACAGGACGGCGTACCGCTCCGACCCGAACTGGTTGGTCTCCTGGCGCTGGAAGATCGTGTTCAGACGGCCCTGTACGGTCGCCGAGGGCATCGACGGGTCGAGGACGACGACGTTCGGACCGAGGTCGACGTCACCGGGGGCGGTGCTGACGGGCGTCACCTGAAACCGCTGGGCGGCCGTGCCGTTGCAGGTGTACTGGACGAGCTGCACACCGTCGGAGGTGGACGCGGCGGGCACGTCGAGGCACTTCCCGCTGTTGCGGTTCACCAGGCGGAACGCCCCGGACCCGTCGTCGACGGCCCGCCACTGCTGGTTGAGGCCGCCGCCGTACGTCCACAGGTGGACGGCGGCGTTGTCGGCGGTGGAGACGTCACTGACGTCGACGACCTGGGCGGAGTCGGCGCGGGCGCCGATCCGGACGTGGCCGTCGGAGGTCGGTACGAGGTTCCACTGCTGGGCGGCGGTGCCGTTGCACGCGTACTGCTGGACGGCGGTGCCGTTGGCGGTCGCGGCGGCGCGGGCGTCGAGACACTTGCCGCTGCCGGAGTTGACGACGGTGACCAGTCCGGTGGGGATCTCGGCCGCGGCCTCGGCCGAGGTGACGGCGGCCGTGGCGGAGCCGGGGGACAGGGCGACCAGGGTCGAACAGGCGACCGCACCGGCGGCCAGGACAGCTCCGAGGTGCCGGAGCCCTGGACGGGCACGGGCGGGGCGCCGGGGTCCGGCGCTCCGTGGGGTGGTGGGCATGGGACTCCTTGGTGGGGGTGGGGAGGTGTACCGGACGTTCACGTGGCGCGGATCAGCCGTTGTAGGCCGCGAGGATCCTGGTGAACTCCCATGCCTGCTGCCCGATGCCGCCGCAGGTGTCGGCGCCGCCGCCGGTGCAGGGCCGGTCGCGGTTGACGGACCAGAAGGTCAGCCGGGCCAGGTGCCGCTGCTGCGCATAGCCGAGGATGGTGTGGAAGTCGGCCTGGGTGATCGTCTCGCCGACGTCCGTGACGCCGTTCATCGAGGAGATGCCGGTGTGGCGGTAGGCCTGGTCGTCGCTGTAGCCGTACGCGTTCTTCACCGCGGTCTTGAGCCCCTCGGCGGCGCGGACGGTCAGGGTGCCCATGTTCTGGCCGTTGCCGCCGAAGTTGAACGGCATGATCGTCCAGCTGTCGACCGTGAGTCCGGCCGCGGCGGCACGGTTGATCAGGCTGGTGTCGGGGCCGTTCTGGCCGGTGCCGAAGGTGACGTACACCTTCAGGCCGGGGTTGGCTGCCTTCACGGTCCTCAGTGCGTCGACCGTGCGCTGCTGGACGGTGGGGCTGTCGTAGGCGGCGGCCTCGATGTCGATGTCGATGGCCTTCAGGCCGTACGCGTTGATGACCTTCTGATAGGCGGCGGCGAGCTCGCCCGCGCTGGAGCACGAGCTCTCCAGCTTGTTGCCGCTCCACCCGCCGAAGGACGGGATGACGTCGCCGCCGGCGGCCCGGACCGTGTTGACCGTCTGCTGGTCGACGCCGCCGAGCAGGGGGCGGCCGCCGTCCCACTGGGGATTGCAGTAGCCGTTGCTGAGGACGAAGGCGAGCGTGAACCACTTGACGCCCGTGGCGTTCATGACGGTCGTCGGGCTCGGCGGGCTGCCCCAGCCGTTGTAGAGGTACGGCGCGACGGCCATGTTCCCGCCGGGCGCGGGACCGGTCCCGCCGGCCGGGGGCGCGGTCCACTTCTGGTTGGCCGTGCCGGTGCACGTCCAGATCTGCAGACGGGTGCCGTTGGCGGAGCTGTTGCCCGTGGCGTCCAGACACTTGTCGGCCACCGGGTTGACGATGTCGCGGGCGGCGGTCACCGTCCAGCGCTGGGCGGCGGAGCCGTTGCAGTCCCAGAGCTGCACCGTCGACCCGTTCGCCGTTCCGGCGGAGGTGACGTCCAGGCACTTGCCGAGGGCCTTGATGGTGCCGTCCGCACCCACGTCCCAGTTCTGGGCGGCGGTGCCGTTGCAGTCGTAGAGCTGGACGGGGGTGCCGTTCGCGGTGTTGGCGCCCGCCACGTCGACGCACTTGCCGCCGATGCCGGTGATCCGGCCGGCGGCGGCCTCGGCGGTGGTGTTCGTGGCCACGGTGAGACCACCGGCGGCGAGCGCGAGTGCGGCGACGGTGAGGGGAAGACGGATCCGTTGCATGCGGGGGGTCCTCTCGGGTGGGGGAGGCTCGTCGGAGGGCGCGGCCGGACGCCGGCGCCCTCCTGGATCGACCGGTCCGTTCATGGACATGAACGCCATTCGACTTTCTGATCAGCGAAAGTAAAGGTCTGAACCAGACACGTCAAGAGTTCGCGCATTCAGGCCTTGAACGCACAACCGCCTTGAAGGACACCCGAGTTGGGATTCGTTGAGAGTTGGCGTGAAGTGTTGACGACAGAGGGGTGCGAAAGGCCCCGAAGGCGTCACCTCGCGATGTTCACCGGGATGCGGAGGTCGGCCACCGCCTGTGCCCAGGTCCGGTCGGATGAGTGCCCGTGACGCCCATGACCGCCGAATAGAGGCTGGTCTGGGCGGTGATGAAGAGACGGTTGCGCTTGGCGCCGCCCCAGGCGATGTTGGCCACCGTCTCCGGTACGGCGAGCCGCCCGATCAGCGTGCCGTCGGGGTCGTAACAGTGCACCCCGTCGTCCATCGCCGCGGCCCAGAGCCGGCCGGCGTCGTCGAAGCGGAGGTTGTCGAAGCGGGCCGCGCCGCGCGCCCCGGCTTCGGCGAAGACCTTGCCGTCCGAGAGGGTTCCGTCCTCGCGCACGTCGAAGACCCGGATGAAGCCCGCCCGGGTGTCGGAGACGAAGAGCTGCCGCTCGTCGGCGGAGAAGACGAGTCCGTTCGGCGCCCCGAAGCCGTCGGCGACCAGGCGCACTTCACCCGTCCCGGGGTCGATGCGGTAGACGTTGTTGGACCCGATCTCGCTCTGGGCGCGATGACCCTCGTAGTCGCTGGTGATGCCGAAGTCCGGGTCGGAGAACCAGATGGAGCCGTCGGACTTGACCGCCGCGTCGTTCGGGCTGTTGAGGCGCTTGCCCTGCCAGCGGTCGGCCAACACGGTGATCGTGCCGTCGTGTTCGGTCCGCGTCACCCGTCGGTTGCCCTGCTCGCAGGTGACGAGTCGGCCCCGGCCGTCGAGGGTGTTGCCGTTGGTGTGCCCGGCGGACCGGCGGAACACGCCGACGGCGCCGGTCTCCTCGTCCCAGCGCAGCATCCGGTCGTTGGGGATGTCGCTCCAGATCAACTGCCGCCAGGCGGGCAGGTAGACCGGCCCCTCCGCCCAGCGGCAGCCGGTGTACAGGACTTCCAGGCCGTCGTCGCCGTTCATGCACCGACCGGTACGGAACCGGTCGTCGAACATCTCGTAGAAAGCGGGGCGCTCGCTGGTCATTGAGGATCCCTCCCATGCAGGCGGCTGCCGAATGTCGTTCGGTATATGGGAAAGATTGCTGGATGACATACGGCAGTCGCAAGAATCACTCGAACGAAGAGTTGTGGATCACAGTCGTCCGGGCCGTCGGCCGAGGACCGGGGGCAGCCGCTGCGTCGACTCCGGAGACGTGTGCCCTTCGCGTCGGGCCCGAGGCGAACGTTCGTGTCGGATTCCTGCCAGAAGCCGGGTGGCGACCGATGGTGGACTGAAGCCATGACCGTCACGCAGTCGGGCAACGCCCACCTCTTCCGTTCCCTGCACACCGCACCCGCGCCCCTGGCCCTCGCCAACGCCTGGGATGTCGCGAGCGCTCGTGTCATCGAGGCCGCGGGTGCCCCCGCGATCGCCACGACCAGCGCCGGTGTCGCCTGGTCACTGGGTTCCCCGGACGGCGACTGCCTCACCCGCGACCGGGCGTTGGAACGGATCGCCCGCATCGTCGCGGCCGTCGCGGTTCCGGTGACCGCCGACATCGAAGGCGGGTACGGGACGGATGCCGCCGGCGTCGCCGAGACGGTGGCCGGGGTGCTCGCGGCCGGCGCCGTCGGCGTCAACATCGAGGACGGCACCCGGCCCCCGACGGAGCTCGCGACGCGGCTGGCGGCGGCCCGGCAGACCGCCGACCGGTCGGGCGAGGACCTGTTTCTCAACGCTCGCGTCGACACCTACCTGCTCGGGCTCGGTGCCCCGGACGCCCGGCTGAAGGAAACCCTGACCCGGGCGCGTCTGTACGTCGACGCGGGGGCGGACGGCATCTTCGTCCCCGGCGTCACCGACACCGCCACCATCGCGGCACTGGCCGGGAGCATCTCCGTACCCCTGAACGTCATGGCCGGTCCGGGAGCCCCGACCGTCGCCGAGCTCGGCGCCCTCGGCGTGGCCCGCGTCAGCCTCGGCTCGGGCGTGGCACAGGCCGCGTACGCCGCCGCCCGCCGCGCCGCGCCGCGCGGGACCTCTTCGGCACCGGCGACTACGAGTCCCTCGCCGCGGGGATCGCCTACCCGGAACTCGACGCGCTGTTCCCCGACCTCCACTGACGTCGGTCGATCGGCCCGGGCGGCTCGAACTACGCTGACGGGCGTGCAGAACGAGCTCGCCCACGAAGGCAGCGCCTTCGTCAACTTTCGGCACTACACGTTCCAGGATGCGAGGTCGCCCGCCTTCAGGTGGGTCGACGTCAAGTGTCTGCTGTTTCCCACGGCACCCGTCGACGATGCGGAACTGCTTGCCGCACTCATCCGCCATGAGCAGTTCCGGGACGACTACGCCGGCGGCGGAGTGGACCCGGAGGGGCTGCGGCACGGCCCGTACTGGCTGAAGGCGGTGACACCCGACGCGTACGAATCCGTCGGCCGGGAGGAGGGTGACCTCATCCTGCGGAAGTGGGCAAACCAGTTCGAGGACCTGCCCGTCGACCTCGCGGCGGATCTACACCGGGAGGTGTTCGACCGTCTGGCCGCGGCCGACAGCATCTACTGCCTGAGGGAACTCGGCGACGAGGCGATGCACGACTGGGGCGGTGTATACGGCGAGTTCCACGAGTTCGTGCTCATCGACCGATCGGCAGAACGGATCACGCTGCTCGTCGCGGCCGACGACTGAATCGACGGCCTGAGTGGCAGTGCAGGAAGCATCGAATCGCCGGGCTCCAGCCGATCCGAGCCTCTGCGCGATCCGCCACCGGGTGAGTCGCTCGACCCCGTCGGGCACGCCCTAGGCTGCCGGGATGATCAAGAAGCCGATAGAACTCGTGATATTCGACTGCGACGGGGTCCTGGTCGACAGTGAACGCATCGCCGTGCGGCTCCAGGTCGAGCTGGGTGCGGAACTCGGCTGGCCGCTGACTCACGACGAGGTCGTCGACCGATTCATCGGGCGGTCCAAGGAGTCCATCTGCGAGCAGATCGCCCAGCGGCTGGGCGAGGCGACGGCGGCGCACTGGTGGGATCAGCTCGTCCGGCGCCATCGGGAGGCGGTGGACGCGGGGCTGGAGCCGGTCGACGGACTGCCCGAGGCGTTGGTCGGGATCACCCTGCCGGTCTGTGTCGCCTCCAGCGGCTCGCACGAGAAGATGCGGCACACTCTGGGCGTCACCGGGCTCCACGAGCGTTTCGAGGGCCGCATCTTCAGCTCCTCCGAGGTGCCCCGAGGCAAGCCCGCCCCCGACCTCTTCCTGCACGCGGCGCGGAGGATGGGGGTCGACCCGGCCGCCTGCGCGGTGGTCGAGGACAGTCGCCCCGGCGTCCAGGCCGCCCGAGCCGCCGGGATGCGCGCCTTCGGCTACGCGGGTGGACTCACCCCGGCCGAACGGCTCGTGGGCCCCGGCACCGTCGTCTTCCACGACATGCGCGAGCTGCCCGGCCTCATCGCCGAGGGGTGACGACCACGGAGCGGCCGAGGTGCCCGCGGCCGATCAGCGGTCGTCAGCCGGCGAGGCGGTCCAGTTCGGCGCCGATCGCCGCGCGGAGGGTGTCGTGCGCCGGGCCGAGCGCGTACTCCTCGTCGTTCCACCGCTGTCGCGGGTACAGCCACACCGGCAACCCCACGAGATCGGCGGGCTCCCACTCGAACCGGGGCCAGACATGGGCGTGCAGGAAGCCGTCGGTGTTCCCGAGGATCTCCAGGTTCACGCGCCGGAACGCGGGGTCCAGCCGAAGGCAGGCGCGCTCGACGGCCTCGCCCAGCCGGTCCATGTCGGACAGAAAGCTCAGACGCCTGTGCTTCGGCAGCTCCGACAGCCGTTGCACGGCGGGATCGTCCGTCAGGAGCACGGAGTACCCGGGCAGGAACTGAACGTCCCCGATGACCGCGAACCCGGCGTCGAGCCGCCGGAGGACCGAGGGGTTCTGGCCCCGAAGCGCGCTCCCGATGCGGTCTGCCCGCCAGTCGTCCGTCATGGAAGCCGAGTCTAGGGGTGTGACCGGCATGGGCCCTGAACCGGAACGGGACCGCGGATCGGTGGCTCGGACTCTTCCTCGAACCCTGCGCCCGTGCCCCGGCGGGACCGCGGGAACTCCATGGAGAAGTCAGCCATCGCAGGTGCTACCCGCGTCCTCCCTTCGGCCCGTCCAGGCGATCGCGGAGGTGAGCAACGGCCTGGTGCGGCCGGCCGCGCCTCACCAGGCGTTCAGCGAGCGCGATGGCACCGTCCACCGTTCCGGAGCGAAGGAGCTCCTCGTCGGATCCGGCGAACTCTGCCGGCTCCACTTCGTCCACGGCTCGGCCGCTCAACTCCATGACCTTGGCCCTCATGAGCGCTTGATCCAGGTGGTTGCCGCCGTGGCGGGTGAAGTGGTCGCCGATGTAGGCAAGTGCGTCGTCGGCCCTCCCGGCATCGACCAGGATGCGGCAGAGCAGGTCGATGATCCAGTCGCAGTCGCCGCCGACCGTCTCAGCGACCGTGCTCAGTATCTCGACGGCCTCGTCGTGGCGGCCGTGACGGGCAAGGAGCTCGGCGAGGCCGAACGCCGAATGAGGATCCCCGGTCCTCGCGGATTGCCCTAGCAGGGCAACCGCTTCCGGAATCCGGTCCTGTTCTTCCAGCAACTGGGCGAGGGCGGCCAGGGCGTACTCCTCGCCGCCGTCGGCCGGGAACGCGCGCAACTCGGCCTCGCGCCCGTGGCGGCCCAGGAGACGGGCGAGCTGCTCGGCGTGGTTCGCGTACACGACACCATCGACACAGACGTGCCTGCCCAGCAGGTGGATCGCCTCGTCGATCCGGCCTTGGAGTTCCAGGAACCTGGCATGCAGGGGGACCGTGTCCACGGCATCCGAGCTCCAGGACTCGAACGGGTCCGTCGGGCCGGTCTGGATATCGGGGAGCAGCGCGGCGATCTCGGCGTCGCGACCGTGGCCCCCAGCGAGCTCCACCAGTTCCTCGGCGAGCAGAAGGTCTGCGGCTCGCGGGCCGAGCAGGGCGACGACCTGGTCGAGGTGGTCCTGCCGAGCCAGCAGCCGTGCCAGGTCGCGCAGGGCGTATCGGTGCCCCGCGTCGGCGAGCGGACGGAGCAACGCAATGGCCTCGTCGTGCCGCTCCCCTTCGGCGAGCAGCCCGGCGACCGCGTCGACGGCAGGCCACCAACCGGTGGCCGCGAAGGGCCGTAGCAATGCCAGCGCCGTCGCCCGTCCCTCCGGGCCGGATGCGGCAGCGGCCTCGGCCAGCCGACGGGCACAGAACCAATCACCGTGGTTCGCCGCCCGGCGCAGGATGTCGTGGTGGCGATACTCGTGAAGGAGCGCGGCGACGGTGGGCGGTATCCAGCCGTCGAACGTGCGGTGACGGTGGTCGAGGTCGGCTTTGTCCATGGTCGCGAACCCTAGCTGCGCCGTCGAGGAGACGGTCACGAGCGGGCACGTTACGGGCCCCGCCCCGACAGCCCGCTGGAGTTCGACGGCCGGGCCGCCCGCCCGGACCGATACCGTGACCGGCCGGCTCGCCGGCACGTGCGGGACCCACGCGGGTGGAGGCCGGGGGCCGGCGCCGTGGGAGTCAGATCGCGGGGAGGGACGGATCGGGTGTCCAGGGAGTGGGGGCGGTGATGGCCCAGCGTTCGTGGTCCCGCCAGTCCCCGTCGATGTAGAGGTACGCGGGTGAGATTCCCTCGTAGCGGAAGCCCAGGCGCTGGACCACGGCGAGCGACGCCTTGTTCCCCGGCTGGATGTTGGCCTCCAGCCGGTGCAGCCGCAGTTCGGTGAAGGCGTACCGCAGGGTGGCGGTGAGCCCTTCCGTCATGTACCCGCGCCCCGCGGACGGGGCGAAGGCCGCATAGCCGAGGGAAGCGCCCTGGAAGCGGCCCCGGATGATCGAGTTGATGTTCACCATGCCGGCGGCTTCGCCGGTCTCCCGGACGCGGATCAGGAAGCCCCGGTTGGTGCCGCCCTCGAAGCGGCGCATCCAGGCCTGGAACTCTTGCTCGTTCGTGGGCAGTTGCATCCACGGCCCGTGCAGCTCGGAGCTGGCCCGCACGAGCGCGCAGAACTCGTCCTGGTCGGAGAGGGTGAGCGGGTGCAGTTCGACCCGTGACGGCGTATTCGACATGGGCCAACGGTAGAGCGCGGGGGGAGCGGACCGTCCAGGTGGTCCGCCAAGGGGCCGGCCGCAGGTGAACGACCTGGGCCGTCCCTTCCGGCCTAGCCTCGGGCGGCGTTCGCGCGGCGGCGTCGGGTGAGGACGAGGATCGCGGCGCCGACGGCGGCCAGAACCGCGGCGGCGGCAGCGTACGGGGTGAAGTGCGCGCCCGTGGTCGCGAGCGAGCCTTCGCCGTGCCCGGTGGCCGACGGCGACGGGGTCGGCGAACCGGGCACGGCCGGGGCGGAACCGCCCTCCGTGGGCGGAGTGGAGGGAGCCGACGGGGCGGGGGTCATCGTCTCCGGGGTGGCGGGGGGGCTCCTCGGAGGGCCCGGAGGCGGAAGGAGCCGGAGTGGTCGGCAGCGGCTGCGTGGGCGTGGCGCTCGGACCGCCCGGCGAGGGCTTGCAGGTGAACGTCGAGGTGCCGGTCCACGGGTAGTTGTGGGTCTCGTTGCCCGTGCCGTGGGTCCGCAGGTCGCCGCCGACATAGACGCGGCCGTTCGTGCTGGCCGTGAGGTCCGCCGACGCCTTGGGGGCGAGGATCGAGCCCATGAAGTTGCCCCCACCGCCCAGGGTGAGGGACGGGGTCGCCTCGAAGTTGTAGAGGATCCGCGACGCGGCCGCCCCGAAGTGGGCGGAGTCGTACACGTCGACGCGGTCGCCGTTGAACCCGACGGACAGGGGGGAGATGCCGACCGGCTGGCCGCCCGTCACGTTCACCAGGACGGCGGACCGCTCGGGGATCGACCGGAAGTCGAAGGACGACGCGCCGTCGAGCTCCTTGGCGGAGATCTCGAACACCTGCGGGCCGTCGGTCCCGCCACGGCCGCCCTCGAAGAGGACGGTGTCGCCCCGGCGTTCGGTCGTGCCGGTGGGCTTCAGCGAACCGAGGGACGTCGACTCGCCGTGGACGGTGGCGGCGAACGTGTCGTACGGGGTGAGTGCCTCTCGTGCTCCCACGCCCGACGAGCGGCCCCCGCCGTTCGTCTCCAGGGTCCCCTTCTCGTCGATCGCTCCACCGACGTGGACGGCACCGCCGTAGCCGGGGCCGGACGTGAGGCCGTGTCCGACGTCGACCGTCGTGCCACGGGCGATCGTGAGGTCGCCGCCCACGGCGAGCATGACGGATCCCGGCGAGGGGAGGATTCCGGAACCGGCGCCGACCCGGCCGACGTTGAACACGCCGCCGGACGCCTTGGCGAAGGCGGCGTCTCCTGCGACGACGAGCAGGCCCTCGGCCTCGGCGGTCGCGCCGTCGGCGGTGTAGTCGCCGCCGGCGAAGAGGGCCACGTTGGCATCGGTGAACCGCGGTTCGTGACCGATCCCGGGCTCCTCGCCGGGAGCCGGGCACGCCAGGGACCCTCCCGGGGCCGGGGCGAGGGGCGCGGCCGGGGCGAGGGGAGTGGCCCCCAGGGCGCTGCCCGGGGTGGTGGGGCCGAGCGCGAGGCCCAGGCCGAGGCTCAGGGCCACAGCGCCGCTCAGTCGCGGGCCCGTGCTTGCGGTGGTGCTCATCTACGTGAACCTTTCAGGTCTCTTGCGAGGTGACGGTGGGGGTGGAGCAGGCCGGGGGCGGGTGTGAACCGGCGGGCTCAGTCGGTCTCGGACCGCAGAAGGGCGCGGGTGAGGGGTCCGTACACCCCGTACTCCTCCGGGATGTTCCGCGCGCCCTGGTAGCGGGTCAGGGCTTCCTCCACGGACCGGTTGAAGACGCCGTCGGCCGAGCCGAGATAGAGGTAGAGCCGCTGGAGCCGGCGCTGGAGGTCGGCGACTTCGGGTCCGGTGCTTCCGAGGGCGAGGTCGCGCGGTTCGGGTGGTGGGTTCCGGCTGGGGCGGTGCGACGACGGCGGGCGCGTCGACGTGGCGACGGGGGAGGGGGAGGAAGGGGACGAGTGCGTCGGGGAGGGGGTGACCGTGACCGCGGCGGTGGCCGAAGGGGTGGGTGTGGGGGTTGGCGCGGATGTGACCGGCGGACGGGTGGAGGGTGTGGCACGAGGGCTCGACCGTGTGGCTGTCTCGTCGGTGACGGGAGGTGCGCCGGTCGCGTTCCCGTTCGGGGTCCGGTCGGCGGTCACGGCGACGGGGAGCGTGAGGGACGGAACCGACGGCGGCCCGGAGCCGGGCTCGGCGGCGATCCAGACCGTCAGTGCGGCGCCGAGTCCTGCCGAGAGCGTGCCCGCGACCATCAGGGGGAGCGACAGGGACCGCCGTGCGGGGGGTGTCGGGTGGCGGTGCCGGTTCCGTCGAGACCCGTGGGCGGGCGGCGCGGCCCGGGCGGGGCCCTTCGGTGGACGGACGACGTCGTCGAAGAGCTCGATGTCCTGCCCGCGTGCCCCCGTACCGGCGCCGCCGCCCGGCTCGGCGACCTTCCCGAAGACGCGGTGGCCCCGGTCGTCCGTCTGCGCGGGTTCATGAGCGACGGAGGTGACTGCTGTGGTCAGGGCAGTCCTGTTGCGCATGGAGTGCTCTCCAGATGAGGTGACGCCGAGGGAGGTGCGGCCGGAACCGAGGGAGGTGTGGCCAAGGCTGAGAGAGGTGAAGTCAGGGCCGAGGAAGGTGTGGCCAAGGCCGAGGGAGGTGAGGTCACGGCCAGGGAGGCGTGGCGAAATCCGAGGGAGATGTGGTGAAGCCGTGGAGATATTGACTGCTGTTCAAAGCAAGCGTCAACCACGTTCAATCCAGGTGAATTCCGAAGATTCGCGACCTTGTTCCTTAAAGGACTTTTAACGCGTGACGCACGTCACGCGATGGGAGCGTCTCGAGCTGCTCTCCGGCCGCTCTCGGGGTGGGGGAGGCGGCCGTGCGCGAACCGGCTCGCCGTGGGCGGAGGGCGGGTGGTCCGGGCGGGCTCGCCGGCCCGGTGCCCCATCGGCGTGGCCCGGCCGCTTGACCTTGACACGGTGGCAAGGTCTTCACTACCGCCAGGGAGGTGGTCCCGATGACCATGCCGAAACAGGACACGGATCCGATGCGCGCTCGCCAAGCCCTGGAGGACGACCGCTCGTCGGTGCGACTGCGGGCGGCGCTCGCGGTCGGCACGACCCCGGACGTACGGTTCGTCGACACGCTGATCGAGCGGTGCGCGGTCGAGCCCGATTTCCACGTACGCGAGATGCTCACATGGGCACTCACCCGCCACCCGCCGGCTGTGACGGTTCCCGAGCTCCTCGACCAGGTCCGCTCGGAGCGGACGCAGGCGCGAAGCCAGGCGCTGCACACCCTGTCCAAGATCGGGGACCGACAGGCATGGCCGGTGATCACACGGGCGCTGCTGTCCGACGCCGACGACGAGGTGGCGCGGAGCGCCTGGCGGGCGGCGGTCGTGCTCGTACCGGAGGAGGAGAAGCCCGAGTTGGCCCATGCTCTGGCGACACAGCTCGGACGCGGTGAGCGTGAGACGCGGTTGAGCCTCAGCCGGGCGCTGATCGCGCTCGGCGAGGTGATCCTGCCGACCCTGCGCTCCGCGACGACCGGGCTCGACCCCGAGGTACGGCTGCACGCCCTCGCCACGGAGCGGCTGTTGCGCGACCCGGACACCGGATTCGAGTTCGCGATCGAGGAGGCGAAGCGGGTCGCCGTACTGGGCCCGGGCCCGACCGGCCAGGAGGAGAACTAGGTCGTGTTGATCGGTTGTGTGGCGCGGCGGTCCGGGGTCAGTGCCCGCATGCTCAGGCATTACGAGTCGCTCGGCCTGGTCCGGCCGACGGGTCGTACCGACGCCGGGTATCGGGAGTACTCCGACGAGGACATCCGGCGCATCTTCCACATCGAGAGCCTGCGGTCGCTGGGGCTCTCGCTGCGTGAGGTCGGGTCCGCGCTCGACGATCCCGGATTCACCCCCACCCGGCTCGTCGACGACCTGGTCCGCCGGACGAGGGAACGCATCGCGACCGAGACGGCGCTGCTCACCCGGCTGCGCCGGATCGGGGCCGCGGAACCGGCGGGCTGGCAGGACGTCCTCCACGTCGTGGCCCTCCTCCAGGCCCTCGGGTCGGAGAGCGCGGGCAGGCGCCAGCGCGCGGCCCTGTCCTCCGTCGAGGGGGCTTCGGTGCCGGTGGAGGCCCTGGTCGAGGCGGTGTTGGGCGAGCCGGACCCGAACGTCGCCGGAGCACTTCGATGGGCCCTGGCGCAGTCGGGCGGCGGAGGCTGGGAGCTGCTGGCGGAGGGCCTCGGCTCACCTGTGGCCGAGGTGCGCGAGCGTGCCGTCCGGACCGTCGCCGAGATGCCGAACGACGAGGCGACCGAGTTGTTGCGGGAGGCCCTCGGCCACTCCGACGTCGAGGTCCGCAGGTGCGCCGCGCCGGCGCTCGCGGCACGGGGAGTGGCCGACGCCGTTCCGACGCTCGTCGACATGGTCGTGGAGGAGGCGCGTGACGCCGAGGCGGCCGACGCCTTGACCGCGCTGGCGAGCCGTCCGGCGGAGGCGGACCGGATCGCCACCGCGCTCGTCGACCGTCTCGCCGGTGGCGCGGTGGGACCGGCCGCCCGCCGGCGCCTGACACAGGCGCTCGCGGACATCCCGGGGAGCACGGCGTCACATGCCCTCGTGGAGCTGTCTCACGACGAGGACCGTGCCGTCGCGCTCACCGCGGCCTACGTGCTGACGCTGCGCGACGCACCGTGACGCGTCACCTGCGAGGGTTCAGCGGGTCATGGGGGTGGCGCCGGTCGCGGCCAGCGACAGTTCCCAGAGTCGTACGGCCGCGTCGGGGTCGACGGCGTACGCGCGGACACCGCCGTCGTCCATCGGTGTGCCGGGGGCGGTGACGCGGGCGATGTCGCAGTCTTCGAGATAGATCCCGCCGCGGCCGTCGAGGAGCGGGGACGTGGCCGCCCACAGACCGGTGGCGGCGCCCTGGGAGGGCGTCTTGAAGTCGGCGCCGATCACGTTGCCGTCCGCGTCCACCCAACCGCGTTCGATCTGTTCCGGGAGTGTCATCTCCCGCTGAAGGCCCGTGATGATCTTTCCGGGGTGGAGAGCGAACGCCCGGACACCGTGCTCGCGCCCCAGGGCGTCGAACCCCACGGCGAAGAGGCTGTTGGCCGTCTTCGCCTGGCCGTACGCCAGCCACCTGTCGTAGCCGGTACGGAAATGAGGGTCGTGCCAACGGAAGTCGGTCAGGGTGTGTCCGGCCGAGCTGTTGACGACGACCCGCGCGCCGTCGGCGGCGGCCAGGAGCGGGGCGAGCTCGCAGGCGAGGACGAAGTGCCCGAAGTGATTGGCCGCGAGCTGGCTCTCCCAGCCGGGGCCGACACGGCGCTCGGGGGTGGCCATGACTCCGGCGACGGCCATGAACAGATCGAGCCGGGTGAGGGCGTCGCCGATCCGTGCGGCGGCGGCGCGCACGCTGCCGAGATCCGCCAGATCCATGGGCACGACGTCACAGCCCGGCACATCCGCGAGTGCGGCGCGGGCGATGTCGGGGCGGCGTGCCGGAACGATCACTTGGGCTCCGGCGGCCGTCAGGGCCCGGGTGGTCGCGAGACCGAGTCCGGAGTAGCCGCCGGTGACGACGGCGCTCGTGCCGGAGAGGTCGAGGCCGGCCATCACGTCCTCGGCGGAGCTGGCGGCGGAGAAGGGCGAGCCGAGCGGCTGCTGATCAGTGCTGGTCATGGCGTCGACGCTACGATCTGGAGTGAGGTCTAGATCAAGTCCTGGATTGACCGGCATGGCGATCGGCGAAACCCCGACCGCGACCGAGGGCCCGACGACGACCGAGGCCTTGACCGCGACCATGACCGAAGCCACGACCACGACCGAAGCCGCGACCACGACCGCCACCGAGGCCACGACCACGACCGAAGCCGCGACCACGACCGCCACCGAGGCCACGACCACGACCGAAGCCGCGACCACAACCGCCACCGAGGCCACGATCACGGCCGAGGTCACGACCGCGACTCCGACCCCGGAAAGCGCTCCGATGCCCGATCAGACGCCCCATCAGACCTCCGATCCGACCCGAACCCCGCCCCTGGCCGCCGGCGCCTCCGGCGAGCCGCTGAGCATCGGCGAAGTCGCCGAGCGGACCGGGCTCAGCGTGCACGCCCTGCGCTTCTACGAGCGGGAGGGGCTGCTGGTCGGACCCGTCGCCCGTACTTCCGGAGGTCGGCGGCGGTACTCCGCGATCGATGTCGACTGGCTGCAGATCTGCGTCAAGCTGCGCGAGTCCGGGATGCCCCTCGCCGACCTCAAGCGGTTCGCCGAGCTGGTGCGCCGGGGGCCGGGCAACGAAGCGGAGCGCCTGGCGCTCCTCGACGGTCATCGGAGGCGGGTCGACGCGCAGATCCAGGCGCTGGAGGAGTGCCGTTCGCTCATCGCGTGGAAGGTCGGCGTCTACGCCGAGCATCTCGACCGGGGCAGGGCCGGCGGCCTCTGGGACCCGACGGCCTGAGGCGCGCAGGGGGCTGGGGCGGGCCCCTGGCGGTCCCTGGCGGGCCGGGTGATCGCCCGTTCGAGGGTCATGCGTCATGGCGAACAGACGCCACGATGCGATCGGTTCATGGCATTTTCCGTGCAGCAATTGGTCGTCTTATGGGCCAAGAGTGATCGGTGGAGGCTGGCCTTCCAGCAAGGTCACATGGCGAACCCGAACTGACTATGCTCCCCGATGTGTTGCGCCGCGATCACAGCGAGTCATGACCGCTGTGGTGCGCGCGGACGGAACACGGCAGTCGCCCGAATGAAATCCGATTCGTTCCTGTCGGCGCGCCGCATCACCTCAGTCCGCTCATTCCAGACTGTTTAGGGACCCCCGATGGTTCGTGCAGGTTCATTTTCCAGAGCCCGGCCACCCGCGGTCGCCCGGGCATGGCTCCTCCCTCCCGGAGTTCTGGCCGGAGCCGCCGCGATAGCGTTGCTCGTCACCCCTGCACAGATACGGACACCGGTCGCCTGGTGCGCCCTTGTCGCGGTCGTCCTGACGACCGTCACCTCGGCCGTGACCGCGCGTTGGCTGCGATCGGCGGACGCGGCCCGCGCGGCGCGGACGAGGGGCGAGGCGCAGGAGTACTACGCACAGCGCGAGGCCGCGCTCATCGGGCGGCTGGCCGATCAGCGGGCCACCACCGTCTGGCTCGCCGAAGAGCTACTTCCGGCGGCCGTCGCCCGGCTGCAGAAGGGTGACCCCGCCTCGGAGATCCTGCAGTCCGTCTCCTACGGGGAGCACCTCGACGGCGAGTTCATCGAGGCGCTCCAGGGGGCCCTGCAGACGCTTCTGGAAGCGGTCGAGGCCGAGGAGAACACGCGCGACTCCTCCCAGCGGGCACTCGTGGCGGTCGCGCGCCGCGTCCAGGCGATCGTGCACCAGCTCGCCAAGGACCTCCACACCATGCAGATCGTCCACGGCACGGATCTCGTGATCTCCCGCGGTCTGCAGGACATCGACCACCGCAACGCCCTGATCGGCCGCCTCGCGGCGAGCATCGCGGTCCTGGGCGACGCCCGCCCCGGACGGCAGTGGTCCAAGGCGATCCCGCTCTACGACGTGCTGCGCGGGGCGATGTCGCGCATCGTGGACTTCCCGCGGGTGAAGCTGCAGTCGGTGACCGAGGTGGCCGTGGTCGGCCCGGGAGCCGAGCCGCTGATCCATCTGCTCGCCGAACTGCTCGACAACGCCACGACCTTCTCGCCGCCGCACACTCCGGTCGAGGTGACCGCGAGCGAGGTGCCCTCCGGCATCGCCATCGAGATCGAGGACCGCGGGGTCGGACTCACCGAGGAGGTCCGGCAGCGCATCGAACGCGTCATGGCGCAGGCGCAGTCGGGCATCCACCTGGCCGGCCTGGGCGAGGTCACCCAGCTCGGACTGCCCGTCGTCAGCCGGCTGGCCCGCGAGCACGGCTGCGAGGTCGATCTGCGGACCTCCGCCTACGGAGGCGTACGGGCCGTCGTGCTCGTTCCCCGGGCGCTGATCACCACGGTGCCGCAGTCCGTCGTGAGGGCCCAGCCGCCCGCCCGCAAGCGCAGGGGAGGCCCGATCCTGCCCAGGCCGACCCCCCCGGGCGACGCACCGCAGAACTCCGGCGAGGTCAGGAAGACCGTCAACGGGCTTCCGCAGCGGCGACGGGAGTCGCCCGTTCCGACACCGGTCGTCCAGACGGCCCCCACCCCCGTCACACCGATCAACTCCCGTGGCACCTCCGGCACGCCCCGCCAGCCGGGGCTGATGTGGGAGGCCTTCAACGGCGACAAGAGATCGGTCACCGAACCGTCCACTCCATACAGCGAGCCGTCAGATGAGGTCGAGTAACATGCAGCCACTGCCGAACATGGACTGGATGCTCAAGGAGCTCGTGGGCGGCGTCCCGTACGTGCGACACGTGGTCGTTCTGTCGTCCGACGGCCTGTGCATCGGACAGGCGAACACGGAGCCCGACACCGCGGACGCGATCGCCGCTGCCTGCTCCGGCATCCAGAGCCTGGCCAGGGCCATCGCGCAGCGGTTCCCGCAGGGGGACGGCTCGACACGGATGGTCGGGATCGAGGCCGACGGCGGCTACTTCTCGTTGATGGCGGCCGGCCCCGGTGCCTATCTCGCGGTGCTCGCCGACGACCAGGTGGACGCCGGACTGCTCGGCGACCGCATGCGGACCCTGGTGGTCCGGATCGGTCAGCACATGACCAGCCCGCCCCGTGATGACGTCGGGCAGGCGATGTGACATCGGAGAACCAGGACCCCTGGAGTGAAGGCACCCCCGTTCCGCTCTATGTCATCACCGGTGGCCCCGATTCCTCGGCCAAGGCCTTCAACCTTGTCACGCTCATCGCGACGAGGTCCGAGCCCGAGCCCGCGATGCAGCCCGAGCAGGCGGCCATCCTCTCCATGTGCACGTACCCGCTGTCGGTGGCCGAGGTATCGGCGTACCTCAGTCTGCCGTTCAGCGTCGTCACCGTGCTCCTGTCCCAACTCGTCGACGACGAGCGGGTCGAGGCCATCGCGCCCGTGCCCGTCGCGGCATTTCCCGAACGCGGCTTATTGGAGGCGGTGATCCATGGACTACGCAAGCTCTGACGCCCTCGATGCCGGCCCGCGCGGCACCGACATGCTGCTGTCGCACGGCGCCAGGGGAGTCAAGGTCGTGATCGTCGGCGGCTTCGGAGTCGGCAAGACGACCATGGTCGGCGCGGTGAGCGAGATCCCGCCCCTGACCACCGAGGAGACCATGACCCAGGCCGGGGTCGGGATCGACCACAACCCCGGTGCCGAGGGCAAGAACACCACGACCGTGGCGATGGACTTCGGACGGATCAGCGTCAACCAGGAGCTGATCCTCTACCTGTTCGGGACGCCGGGCCAGGAGCGCTTCTGGTTCCTGTGGAACGGCATCTTCGAAGGCGCGCTCGGTGCCGTCGTCCTCGTCGACACCCGCAGGATCGAAGTCTGTTTCGAGGTCATCACCCGTCTCGAAGACCGCCGCGTCCCCTTCGTCGTGGCCGTCAACGCCTTTCCGGAGGCCCCGCAGCACCCCCTGTCAGAACTGCGCAGTGCTCTGGCCCTCAGTGAATCCGTGCCCATCATCACCTGTGACGCACGTGACCGGGCGTCCTGCCGTGACGCCCTGCTGTCGCTGATGGTCTACCTGTGCACCCTCGCCGCCGCCCAGGAGACCGCATGACCGTTCCACCCGCTGAACACGCCACCACGCACTCCGGGACGACCCCGCCCCCGGGCTGCCCGGCCCACATCGGCACGGGACCCGGCGGGGCGACCCGGCTCTACGGCCCCGCCGCCGAGACGGACCCCATGGGCCTGTACGAGGAGCTGCGCGCCGCCCACGGACCGGTGGCGCCCGTTCTCCTCGACGGCGACGTACGCGCCTGGCTCGTCCTGGGCTACCTCGAGAACCGGGACGTGGCGAGCCGTCCGACCCAGTTCTCCCGCGACCCCCGCGTCTGGCACGGCTGGCGCAGCGGGGAGATCGACCCCGCCACCTCGCCGCTCGTGCCGATGATCGGCTGGCGTCCCGACTGCGTGTGCGCGGACGGCGAGGAGCACCAGCGTCTGCGCGGAGCCGTCACCGCAGGCCTCAGCCAGTTCGACCACCGCGGAATCCGCCGCCACATCACCCGCTTCGCCCACGAGCTGGTCGACACGTTCTGCGAGAGCGGCGAGGCGGAGCTGGTGGGCCAGTTCACCGAGCACCTGCCCATGCTCACGCTCACCCATCTGCTGGGCATGCCGGACGAGTCCGGCCCCAAGCTCGTGCACGCCGCCCGTGACCTCTTCAAGGCCACCGAGACGTCGCTCGCGAGCAACGCCTACGTGCTGGAATGCCTCGAGCAGCTCGTCGTCGACAAGCGGGCCCGGCCGGGGCAGGACATCGCGTCCGCGCTGATGGCCCATCCGGCCGACCTCACCGACGAAGAGGTGAAGCACCACCTGCGCCTCATCCTGCTCGCCGGCTACGAGACGACCGCCAACCTGATGGCCAACGTCCTGCGCATGGTGGTCACCGACCCCCGGTTCCGCGGGTCCCTCGCAGGCGGGCAGATGACGCTGCCCGAGGCCGTGGAGCAGGTCCTCTGGGACGAGCCGCCCCTGATGGTGTGCCCGGGCCGCTGGGCCAACGACGACACCACCCTCGGCGGACAGCGGATCAGGGCGGGGGACATGCTCCTCCTCGGCCTGGCCGCCGGAAACGTGGACCAGGCGATCCGCCCGGACCCCTCGACCCCCGTGCACCACAACCGCGCGCACCTGTCGTTCAGCGCCGGGACCCACGAATGCCCCGGGCAGGACATCGGCCGCATCATCGCCGACACCGGCATCGACATCCTGCTCACCCGGCTTCCCGACATCGCCCTGGCGATCCCGGAGGAGAGTCTCGACTGGCGCTCCTCCACCTGGGCCCGGCATCTGACGGCCCTGCCCGTGAGCTTCGCCTCCCGCTCACCGCAGGCCCAGGACGTCCCGGCCCCGCTGCCGGCCCCGCCCGCCCCGAGCGGTGGGCTGCCGGCGACGACGGCGGTGCCGCGGCCGGGGAACGCCCCCGAGCCGGAACGTGGGTCCGCACCCCGTGCCTCGTGGTGGACGCGGGTCAGCCGCCTCCTGCGGAGGCGGTAGGCCTGCGGGGCAGGGCGTCGGCGCCGAGCGCCACGGCCGAGGGGGGTGCCGACGACGGTCTGTCGGCACCCCCCTCGCTGCCTGGTCGCTGCCGTTGCTCCGGGACCGAGGCGTCCACGGCGACGTAGCGGGGTGCTCCGGTGTACCAGGCGTGGAGGCCGGAGAGGAATCCGCAGGCTCCCCGGAGCCAGCGCTCCAGTTCCGCTCGCTCCTCGTGGTCGAGACCGGAGCGTCGTACCAGCTGGGGGAGTTCGCTCTGCCTGAGGTGCTCGAAGTCCCGCAGTCGGGTGTTCACCAGGTTCAGGGCGGCCGGTACGGCGTCCTGGAGGGGGATGCCCAGGGACGTGCCGAGGACCACGACCAGGTTGTTGACGTCGTGTTCCTCGTGGACCTCCCGCTCGTATGAGGCGATGTCGTTGGCCAGCCCCATGAAGTCCATGAAGGCGTCGAGGAGGGCGCGGACGGTCCGGCTGTGCCGGATCTTCTCGGGTATTCGCGCGCCGGTGGCCAACTCGACGGAGTACGGGGCGGTATGGGCCGCGAAGCTCTCCCGCCGGAACGGGGCGTAGTCGATCAGATGGGGGATGCGGCCGCCGAGGCTGTTGGCCAGTTCCTCGACTCCGGCGTCCACGTACCGTGCCAGCGCACGGTTGAACTCGTGTCGCCAGTGGGCCAGTCGTGGCGGGAAGAGGTACTGCTGGAGGTCGGCGATTCCCCGCTCGACGGCGTTCACCGGCTCCGGCGGACGGGCGCCCGGCTCGGGCCGCAGGAAGGCGTGCAGCCGGGCCGTGAACGCCAGCGCGGCGGGGAGGTCGCCGGTCTGCTTGAACGCCGAGGCGAAGTAGTCGTCCCAGGCCAGCGCCCAGATGTTGAAACGGTGATTGAGTCGCAGATCGTCCAGGGAGGCGTCCGGCAGCGCCCAGGCGGTCAGCTGGTCCACGGTCATGGCGTGGAACTGCGACCGGGTCCATATCGGGCGGGGGGCCGACGGACCTTCGTCACCGTCCAGCATGCCCATCTCGCGCGCCCAGGTCTCGCTCTCCTCGCGCAGGATCGGCAGATGCGGATTCACCCGAGGCGGATGGGGCATCCACAGCTGTGGCAGTTCGACGGCACGCACGGTCATGGGGACCAACCTCCTTCTCTCTTCGTCCGGTTGAGGAACTCGGTGGGCGGTCCGCTCCCGCACGCGGTGACAGTCGCCACTCCCATGAGGCCGGGCACGATGCCCGTCCTGCGACCCTCCAAACCTGCCCGGGTTGGACGATTGGCAACCCCTCAATCGTTCCTGATCAGCCATCAGATCCGCTTCATGCGGAAGGGATTGATCCCAGTGGGGTGGATTCGGTAAGTCCGCCCCATCCATCGGCCCCACACCGACCGGACCCGCGGGCCGTGCCGCTGACGGTCGCGCTCAGGTGAGGTCGATATGGACGTTGGTCGACTTCACCCGGGCGGTGACGGTGACCCCCACGCCGAGCCCCAGTTCTTCCACGGCCTCCCGCGTCACGAGCGACACGAGACGGTGCGGTCCCGCCTGGACCTCCACCTGCGCCGCCACGTCGTCGACCCGTACCGCCGTCACGATCCCCACGAACGAGTTGCGGACCGAGGTCGGCACGTCGTCCTCCGGCACCGCGTGCAGACCGGCTCCCCGCTCCCGGGCGAAGTGCGCGAGTCCGGCCCCGTCGATCGCCCGGTTCCCCGAGCCGTCCCGGTCCATGCGCAGCCGACCACCGTCCGCCCACCGGCGAACGGTCTCCGAACTCACTCCGAGCAGCCGCGCGGCCTGCCCAATGCTGTACGACGGCACATCCGCACTCTAGGCCAGTGGCGGGCACCCATGACGAAGGGCCCCGGGGAACCGTCGGCGGCGGCCCGGACCGGCCGGGCCGGATCGGGCCGCGCCGCGCTTCGTAACTCCTTCGAGAGACGGTCTTCGGGAGACGGTCTTCGAGAGAGGGGGCTCGCGTGTCGAGCGGGTCGATCAGGCGCCGTTCGACCCGGTCGGCTTCACGGACCGCATCGCCTCCTGGGCCCGCTGCGCCATGTCCTCCTCCGACACGTCCTCGATGTGCGAGGCGACGCTCCAGCGGTGCCCGAAGGGGTCCTCGAACTGACCCGTGCGGTCGCCGTAGAACTCGTCCTTGACCGGTGACAGTTCCTTGGCGCCCTGGGCGAGGGCCTCGGCGAAGACCGCGTCCACGTCTGCCACGTACACATGCAGGGTGAGTGGTGTCCCGCCGATCGACCTGGGGGAGCGGAAGCCCAGCTCCGGGAACTCGTCCGCGAGCATGATGATCGAGTTCCCGAGCGCCAGCTCGGCGTGGCCGATCCCGCCACCGGGGGCCGGCATCCGCATGCGCTCCTCCGCGCCGAGCACGCCCACATAGAAATCGATCGCGGCGGCGGCCCCGTCGACACAGAGGTACGGCGTCACGCGCGGATACCCCTCCGGGATGGGCTGTACGGTCATGCTCTTCCGCCTTCCGGACCCGGACGGTCGCCGTCGACCGCCGTCTGCGCCCACTGATATCCCGGCCCCCGTGCCACGCACCGCAGCCGCGCGGCCGTCGGCCGGGGGATGCCCCGAAGGGCGGCAGCCCGCTGTCGTACGGCATCGAGCCGCCGTCCGGTGGTGGCGACCGGCGCCGCCCGCGCCGCTCGGCGGCGGGACGTCACCGGAAGGACGATCCGGCGGGTCGCCGGAACCCGATCAGGGGCGCGCGCCGCCGTAGAGCGCGAGGTCACGGCGGCGGGAGACATGGCCGCGCCAGCCGGCGAGCAGCACCAGCACGGTCCAGACGGCGAGACCGCCGATCAGCTGGCCCCGCCGGCCCGCCGCGTCGACCTGGTCGGCCCGCTCCATCGGCACCTTGCCGCGGCCGTCGCGGACGACGTCGAGACGCGCACCGACCCGCGGCGCACCGCTGCCCCGGTACACCAGCCTCTCCTCCAGCTCCCGGCCGTCGGAGCCGCGCAGGGTCAGCTCGTGGTTCTTGCCGCCGGTGGCGGCGGCACTGTCCGCGACCACGACGACACGGTCACGGACCCCGTACCGCTCCAGGGCCAGTTCCGGCGCGTACTGGACCGCGCCGACCAGGACGAACAGGGCCGGTACGGCGGCGAGCAGCACCAGCCAGACGCCCCGGTGCAGGGCGTGCAGCAGTATCCCGAAGAGCACGCACAGCAGCACTCCGACGGAGATGGCGACCCATTCCGCACTCGGGAGGAGAAAGGAGACGCCGCACACGACGGCCGCCGCCGCCCAGACGTACAGCACCAGGGCGGCCGTGCGGTACACCGCCGTGAGCGGTCGGGCGGACCGGCGCGCCGAGGCGGGTGGATGGACGGTGTCAGATGCCGTCGTGGTACCGCGTATGCCCTCTGACATGCACTTTCTCCAGATTTCGACCGCCCCTCGCGGGTGCCGCCGTGAGCGACGGTGCACGATAGCCCACCGCACGGGTGGGCCGGGGGCGTCGATGCCGACGGCCGCGCCGGGGCTTGGCCGCGCGGCCGCGGGGAGGCCGACGTATCGTCCGAATATGCGTGACGTGTGCCGCCGCCGAGCTCGATCCGGGCCGCCGGGCCCCGGCACGGGGGCCTGCGCGCCGCACCACGCCGGGCGCCGGGCCCCGTGCCGCCGACGGCCCGTCGCCCCGTGCCCCGACATGTCCGGCGTCCCCGCGGTCGCGGAAGGCCGGTGAGTTCCGTGGGCGGGCCGGAGACCGAGGACGTCTTCGCCGACGGCCGGATGGCCGCCGTCCTGACCGGCCTCATGCGCGACACCGGGGCCTCGGCGGGCCTCGTCTATCTGCTCGTCCCGGGCGACCGGATGCTGCGCCTGGTGCTCCTCTCGGGCGTGCCGCGGGAGGTCGCCGCTCCGTGGGTCCGGATTCCGGTCGACGCCCCGATCCCGGTGGCCGACGCGATCCGGGAGCGGACGTACGTATGGCTGGGCGGCCGGCAGGAGATCGCCCACCGCTACCCGAAGATCGGGATGGTGCTGCCGTACGACTTCCTGCTGGCGGCCGCCCCCATCGCCGACTCCGCGATCGTCTGGGGTGGCGTCGTCCTCCTCTGGCCGGTCTCGCACCCACCGCAGCTCGACGCGCGCGAGCGCGAGTCCCTCGACGCCCACTGCCGGCTGTCGGCACGCCTGCTGCGACGGGCCGCCGACCAGGATCCGCCGCCGCCCCACCCCACCGCGCCGCTCGTCGTGCACCCGGTACGCCCCTCCGAGGCCGATCCGGCCCTGGCAGCAGCCGCTCTCGACCTCACCGAGCGGCTGCCCGTGGGGTGCTGCGCCCTGGACCTCGACGGACGCATCACCTTCATCAACACGGCCGCCGCCGAGCTGGTGAACGCCGGCGCCGCCGACCTGCTCGGCAGTCGGCCGTGGGAAGCGCTGCTCTGGCTGAACGACCCCGCCTTCGAGGACCGCTACCGCGCCGCGATCGTCACCCGCCGGCCGACCTCGTTCACCGTCGTGCGCGGGCAGGCTGCCTCGCTGCACTTCGAGCTCTACCCGGACGCCACCGGCATCAGTGTCCTCATCAGCCCGCGGGAGGAGCCCCCGGGCGAGGAGACCACCCGGGGCGAGGAGGGCGCCGCGTCCGGCGAGGCTCCCGCGCCCGCCGTCCACGCCCCGCCCCCGCCCCCCGCCGAGCCCGTGGGCACGGCCGCGGTCTACCAGCTCATGCATCTGGCGGCGTCCTTGTCGGAGGCCGCGGGGGTGCACGACGTCGTCGAACTCGTCGCCGACCAGATCGTCCCCGCCTTCGGGCCCGACGGACTCGTCCTCATGAACGTCGACGAGGGCCGGCTGCGCATCATCGGGCACCGCGGCTACAGCGAGGAGTTCGTCGAGCGGTACGACGGCAAGCCGGTCACGGCGCCGGTCACCGACGCGCAGGTGCTCGCCACCGGCGTCCCCGTCTTCTTCCCCACGTACGAGGACCTCGTCGACGCCCACCCCCACGCGCCGCGCTACGAGGGACGCAACGCCTGGGCGTTCCTGCCCCTGATCGCCTCCGGCCGCCCCGTGGGCTCGCTCATCCTCTCGTACGAACGACCGCGTCCCTTCCCGTCGGCCGAACGGGCGCTGCTCACCTCCCTGGCCGGACTGATCGCCCAGGCCCTGGCCAGGGCCCGGCTCTACGACTCCGAGCACTCCCTCGCGCGCAGTCTCCAGACCGCCCTGCTGCCGCACGGCCTGGCGCCCATGCCCGGGATCGACGTCGCCGCCCGCTATCTGCCCGCCGGTCACGGCATGGACATCGGCGGGGACTTCTACGACCTGATCCGGGCGACCCCCACCACCGTGGTGGCCGTCATCGGCGACGTCCAGGGCCACAACACGACCGCCGCCGCGCTCATGGGCCAGGTGCGGACCGCCGTCCACGCCCACGCGACGGCGGGCACCTCGCCCGGGGACATCCTGGCGCGCACCAACCGGCTGCTCGACGACCTCGACGCGGACCGCTTCACCAGCTGTCTGATCGCCGAGTTCGACCTCGCCCACGACCGTCTCCGGCTGGCCACCGCGGGCCATCCCCCGCCCCTCCTGCGCCGTGCCGACGGCAGCGCCGAGGTGCTGGAGGTCCCTCCGGGGCTCCTCCTGGGGATCGCCCCGGACGTCGCGTACGACACCGTGGAGCTGCCCTGGGAGCCCGGTTCGGTCCTCGCGCTCTACACCGACGGCCTCGTCGAGGCCCCGGGACTCGACATCGGTACGTCCATGGCGGACCTGGCGGAGCGGCTCTCGGTGTCCCGGGCCCGGGATCTGGACCGGGTCGCGGACGAGCTGACCCTGCACGTCAAGCACGGCGCCCACCGCACCGACGACGTCGCCCTCCTCCTGGTGCGCCGCCGGTCGCCGGAGTCCTGAGACCTACCTCGACACCGGGCGGGTCCCTCGGACGACGGCCGACCTATGCTCTGTCGCGTGGCGAACCCAACCGATCTCCAGGACTCCCCGGCCGGTCCCGTCGTCTCGGACCCCGAGCTCCTCGCTCTGCACGCGGTACGGCTCAAGGGCATGGTCGACGACGAAACGGCAGCGGCGCACTACGGACTCGACCCCGAGGTCGTCGGGGAAGCGCTGCTCGACCACGAGGCGAGAGGCTGGGTGACCCGGCGCGCCTTCGCGGGGACGCGGGGGTGGGCCCTCACCGATTCCGGCCGCGCCGAAGGGGAGCGACGGCTCGCCGGTGAACTGGCCGCCGCGGGGCTCGGCCCCTTCGTACGGGAGTGGTACGAGTCCTTCCTCGCCGACAACGCCCGTTGCCTCCGCGCCTGCACCGACTGGCAGCTGAGGCCGGACGGTTCGGGGCGGCTCGCCGTCAACGACCACGGGGACGCGGAGTGGGACGGGCGGGTGCTCGGCGAACTCACCGCGCTGGAGGGGGCCATCGAGTCCCTGTCGGACGGGCTGGGTGCCCGGCTCCTCCGCTTCGACCGCTACGGCACCCGCTTCGCCGGCGCGCTCGCGCGGGTCCGGCGCGGCGAACTGTCGTGGGTCGACCGGGTCAGGGAGGACTCCTGCCACACGGTCTGGATGGAACTCCACGAGGACCTGCTCGCCACATTGGGCATCGCCCGGGGAGAAGAACCCGAGCCGCGGGGCGAGTGAATCCGGGGCGCCCCGCGAGCGGCGGGAGTGCCCGCGGGGACCGACGGCCGTACGGTCGAAGCCGATACCGAGGAGGGCTTCTGATGCGCAGCGTGACGTATTCGATGGGCGTCTCACTTGACGGCTACATCGTCGGGCCGGACGGCGGCTTCGACTGGACGGCGCCCGAGGACGACGTCTTCCGCTTCTGGATCGAGGAGATCCGGGGCGTCGGCGTCCATCTGCTGGGGCGACGGCTGTACGAGACGATGCTGTACTGGGAGACCGCCGACCAGGACCCCTCGATCGACGAGGACACGCGCGAGTGGATCGCGCTCTGGAATCCGCTTCCCAAGGTGGTGTTCTCCACCACGCTGACGTCGGTACAGGGCAACGCCCGCCTGGCCTCCGGCAGTGTGGCGGAGGAGATCGAGCGGCTGCGGTCCGAGCCGGGCGAGGGCGACATCGCGATCGGCGGCGCGACGCTCGCCGCGGAGGTGGCCGAGGCGGGGCTGATCGACGAGTACCAGATCATGGTCTATCCGGTACTGGTCGGCGGTGGCATCCCGTTCTTCGCCCGCCTGGAGCGCCAGGTGGACCTCGAACTCGTCGAGACCCGCACCTTCAACTCACGGGTCGTCCACCTCCGCTACCGCGTGGTGCGTTAGGCCGCGCGGGCGCGGGTCCGGTCGACGTATTGCCCGCGTCGACCGCGGCCCGAGCCGACCCCCGCCCGCGTCGGTCTCTGCCCGGGGCCGGCCCCGGCCGGCCGGGAGACGGACGGCCGGGGCCGGTGCGGTCAGGAGAGGTCGAACCGGTCCAGGTTCATGACCTTGTTCCACGCCGCCACGAAGTCACGCGCGAACTTCCCGCCGGCGTCCCGGGACCCGTACACCTCCGAGAGGGCCCGGAGCTGGGAGTGCGAGCCGAAGACGAGGTCGGCCGCGGTGGCGGTCCACCTGACCTCGCCGGTGGCGCGGTCGCGGCCCTCGTAGACGTTCTCGGTCGCGGTCGACGGCTTCCACTCCGTGCCCATGTCGAGCAGGTTCACGAAGAAGTCGTTCGTCAGGGTCTCGGGACGGTCGGTGAACACCCCGTGCCGGGATCCCCTGAAGCCGGCGTTCAGCGCCCGCATGCCGCCGACCAGCACCGTCATCTCGGGAGCCGTCAGCGTCAGCATGCAGGCACGGTCGAGCAGCAGGGTCTCGGGGGAGAGCTTCTCGCCCGCCCGGAGGTAGTTGCGGAACCCGTCCGCCCGGGGTTCGAGCACGGCGAACGACTCCACGTCGGTCTGCTCCTGCGAGGCGTCCGTGCGCCCCGGCGAGAACGGGACCGTGATGTCGTGTCCGGCGCTCCTGGCCGCCTGCTCGACGGCCGCGCAGCCGCCCAGGACGATCAGGTCCGCGAGCGAGATCCGCACCCCGCCGGCCTGGGAGGCGTTGAACTCCTGCCGGATCCGGTCGAGGCCGTCCACCGTTCCCGCCACCTCGGGCAGGTCGTTGACCTCCCAGTCCCGCTGCGGCGCGAGCCGGATCCGTGCCCCGTTGGCCCCGCCGCGCTTGTCGGTGCCCCGGAAGCTCGCGGCCGACGCCCAGGCGGTGGTGACCAGGTGGGGGACGGAGAGGCCCGAGGCGAGGATCCTGCCCTTGAGGTCGGCGATGTCCGCGTCCGAGACGAGCTCGTGATCGACCGGGGGGACGGGGTCCTGCCACAGCTGCGGTGCCGGGATCCACGGGCCGAGATAGCGCGAGACGGGTCCCATGTCGCGGTGCAGCAGCTTGTACCAGGCCTTGGCGAAGGCGTCGGCGAGCTTGTCCGGGTTCTCGTGGAAGTGCTTCGCGATCGGCGCGTAGACGGGGTCCAGCTTCAGCGAGAGGTCCGTCGTCAGCATCATCGGGGCGTGCCGCTTCGACGGATCGTGGGCGTCGGGCACCGTGCCCTGGGCCGAGGGGTCCGTGGGGGTCCACTGCTGGGCGCCGGCGGGGCTCGTCGTGAGCTCCCAGTCGTACCGGAACAGGTTGTCGAGGTAGCCGTTGTCCCACGTGGTCGGCGCGGAGGTCCACGCCCCCTCCAGGCCGCTGGTGAGCGCGTCGGCGCCCTTGCCGCTGCCGCAGGTGTTCCGCCAGCCGATGGCCTGCTGCTCGATGGGGGCGGCCTCGGGCTCGGGGCCGATACAGCCGGGGTCGACCGCGCCGTGGCACTTGCCGAAGGTGTGGCCGCCGATGATGAGCGCGGCCGTCTCCTCGTCGTTCATGGCCATACGGGCGAAGGTCTCACGAATGTCCCGGGCGGCGGCGATCGGATCCGGATTTCCGTTCGGGCCTTCCGGATTGACGTAGATCAGGCCCATCTGCACGGCGCCGAAAGGACCGGTGAGTTCCCGGTCGCCGCTGTAGCGCTCGTCTCCGAGCCAGGTGTCCTCGGGCCCCCAGAAGACCTCCTCGGGCTCCCAGATGTCCTGCCGCCCGAATCCGAAGCCGAACGTCTTGAATCCCATGGATTCCATGGCGCAGTCACCGGCGAATACCAGAAGATCGGCCCAGGAGATCTTCCGTCCGTACTTCTGCTTGACCGGCCAGAGCAGGCGGCGCGCCTTGTCGAGGCTCGCGTTGTCCGGCCAGCTGTTGAGCGGCGCGAAACGCTGGGCGCCGGAGCCGCCACCGCCCCGGCCGTCCTCGATGCGGTAGGTTCCCGCCGCGTGCCAGCTCATCCGGATGAAGAGCGGTCCGTAGTGGCCGTAGTCGGCGGGCCACCAGTCCTGCGACGTCGTCATCACCTCGAAGACGTCCCGCTTCAGCGCCTCGACGTCCAGGGTCGCGAACTCGGCCGCGTAGTCGAAGTCCTCGTCCATCGGACTGGCCTGGGGCGAGTTCTGGTGGAGGACCTGGAGGTCCAGTTGATTCGGCCACCAGTCCAGATTCGTCCTGGGGCGGTTGTCCTCGGGGGTCGGGGAGGGGATTGCCGGGTTCTCGCTGTCGCTGCCGGACACGTCCGTCCTTCTTCCTGTCGCGATGTTTCCGTCTGCCGGCCGCTTGCTGATGACGTCCCGCCGGTGAAGTCGGGCGCTTTTCCGGTGTCGAGCACGGCGACTCGGCGTCCGTATGGTCGCGCACCGCGCACCGCGCGGCTAAGAGAACACGCAGAGGGTCACCGCGCAACAAGCGGTGGGAATGCGAAAGTCGCCGGAGAGGCGGCGAAAAGGACGGGGAATTTCCTTGCCCCGGAATACGTGCGAGAAGAGTTAAATGCGATGAGCGGCCCGCGCGGGCGGCTGTGTCCGCCATCGCGAGCCCGCCCGGCCCGCGTCCCCGGGACGAGCGGTGCCCGATCGGGGACGGAGGGACGGCGGATTCAGAGCCCGGCGACCTTCGAGCTCGCCGACAGCTCGTACACCAGCGTGACCGAGCGACGCCCGCCCGGCGGGAGAGTGACGTCCCAGCGGACGATGCCCTCGGCGTCGACCTCGTCCGGAGCCGGGGAGCAGGCCTCCTTGCGCAGGCGCACCTCCACCGCCGACACCTCCGAGACCGGGATCCGCTCCCGGACCACGACCACCCGGTCGCCGAGCTCCCCGGGGGCGGAGAACCGGGACAGATGCAGCCGGACCGTGCGGGTGACCACGGTGCGCTGGGTGATCCCGACGGAGTCGCGCGACTCCTCGGTCTCCCGCACCACCCGGTGGTCGTCGCGGCTGCCGAACGCCAGCTCCACCGAGGCACCCGGGGTGGTGAAGTCGAGCGTCCCGCGGCCGCTGAAGCCACTGCCGCGGACCAGGTCCACGGGCCCGGCGAGCAGCACGTGCCCGGACCGGTTGTCGAACCGCACCACCTGGGTGACCAGCGCGGACACCTCCGGCGAGCAGGCGTACTCACTGCTCGCGGCCGTACGGAAGACGGAGAGCGGCACCCGGTGGGCCCGGCCGTCCGAGGGCACCGAGACCGGCACGGGAGCGTGCAGCACGCGCGTCTCACCGCCGTCGTCCACCCCCGGCAGCCCGAGCACCGCGGCCGGGCCGAGGTCCCCGATCTCCTCCTCGCGCAGCTCGACGTCGACCGTGCGACGCTCCGCCGCCGTGCGCTCCTTGAGGACCAGCCGGTCCTCGCCCAGCGAGGGCGGATCGGTGGCCAGCGCCGACCGGGCCGTCGACAGCGTCAGCCGTACGCCGGACCAGTCCTCGCCCGTGCGCTGCCAGACCATCGCCTCGGTCTCCAGGGTCAGCGACTCCCCGTCGAGCGCGGCCCGGTACGCGGGCCTCCACAGCGCACAGGGCGTGAGGTGGCTCAGCCGCAGTCCGACCCGACCGGCCTCCGCGGCCTCCACCGTCAGCTCGATATGGCCGACCAGCTCCGCGGGCTCCTCCTCGGAGACGTCCATGGCCCGCTGCACGGCCCCGAGTTCGGCGGCCAGAGCGGTCAACCGGGCGTCCACGGTGCGGAGCCGCTCGCCGTGGGTGTCCCGCTCGGCGTCCACCCGGTCCAGCTCGCGGGCCCAGCGCGCCCCTTCGGCCTCCCCGGAACCGGCACCCTCGCCGATGTCCCGCAGCAGGTCGACGGCGAGCCCGCCGAGCAGGTCGAGACGGGTCCGCAGCCGCTCGCGCCGCTGTTCCAGGACGGACCGCTCCTCCTCGAGGGCGTGGACGCGGTGGCGCAGGGCCGAGTCGTCGGCGGCCGGCGGCCGGGGCCCGCGCGGCTCCCAGCTCCGGACGAGACGGGCGTCGAGCACGGTGGCCGGACGGTCCGAGGTCAGTTCGGCATGGAGGGTACGGTCGACGGCCAGCGCGCCGACCGGCCCGAGCCGGAGCCGCTGGACCCCGGCCTCCAGGTCGAGCACGAGGGACCGCTCGACGTGGGCGCGGTCCTCCAGACAGGTGACGGCGGTGACCGGGGCGGCGATCACCGGCACCGCGCCGCCGGGGGCGTCCGGGCCGGGGACGGAGCTCGTCTTCGAGGCGGTGGACATGAGGTGTCTCAGCTCCTGCGGTTGCCGCCGACCAGGGCTTTGCCGGCCGGGATGCGGATCTCGTAGCCGCCGTCGAGGGCGGTGGTGCCACCTGCGGGCAGGTCCACCCGCCAGACGCGGGTGCCCGGGGCGTGCCGCTCGGACCCCGAGCCCTCCTCGGGCGCCGTCCAGTCGGCCCGTTCCTCGATGCGGATGTCGGGCTCGGAGGCGACCGGCACCCGCTCGCGGACCTCGACCACGGCGGGCCTCGCGAGCCCGTTGGCCAGCTCCACATGAACACGGTGGTCGAGCACGGTGATGTTGTTGCGCAGTCCGGCGGTCGACTCGTTCAGATGCGTACGACGGGTGACCCGGACGCCCTCGGCCGGCCCGAGGCCCACCCTGCGGACCCCGCCCGGAGCAAGCGTGGGCAGCGCGGCGGTCAGCAGGAAGTCGTCGTCGACGGTGACCTCCACCGGGCCCGCGAGCAAGGCCTGGTCGGTGGCGTTGGAGAGCACCAGCGTCGCGTAGACGGTCTGCTCCACGGAGGGCACACAGAGGTACTCGGTGCGCAGACCGACCGGGATCTCGCCGACGGTGACGGTGTGCCAGCTGCCGTCCGAAGGAACGTCGGCACGGGCGGCGGCGTCGAAGCGGTGGTCGAACGAACCCGCGGACTCGCGGGGACGCACGGCATACCCGGGCAGCGGCAGCGCGGACACCGACTCGGCGTGACGGCGGTACTCGGCCGCCACCGGGTCGGACGGAGACCCGGGGAACAGCCGGCCCCTGCGGGCGCCCGGCTCGTCCGGCCCGGACAGGACCAGGGCGGCGTAGTCGAGCTCGGCGCCGCTCGGCTGCGGCGGACCGGGCGGGGGAGGCGGCGGAGGGGTCGGCGCGGCCGCGCCGGGAGGCGCGGGGGCCGGAGCCTTGGCGGCGGGGGCGGGCGCGCCCGCGAAGGACGCGCCGCCCCGGGGCATACCGCCCGGCTGGACGGGCCCCCGGCGCGCGAAGGCGGGCGCCTCCTGCCGGAAGGCCTCCGGGGCCGAGCCGTACGCGCCGCCCGGCTCGGGGGGCGCCGCGCCGTAGCCCTGTGGGGCCTGCGCGAGCGGCGGGAGCGGCGGACCGGCGAAGGAGGGTGACGGTGGCAGTGGCGCGACGGGAGCGGGCGGGGGTACGAAGCCTCCCCCTGGGGCCACGGGCCGCGAGCCGCCGGCGGACGCCGGTGCGCCGGTCGCGGCGGGACGGGGGCCGGCTCCTTCGTAACCCGAGAACAGGTCGGCGAGTCCCGCCGGGGGTTCGCGCCAGCCGGACGGCGCGGGGGCGGCCTGGCGGCGGCCGATCCGCATCGAGCGGAGCTTCGGCAGGTCGGTGCGGCGACGGAGGTCGGCGGTGGCGAGGGCGATGCGTACCCCGGCCCAGTCCTCACCGGTGCGCTGGGCGACCGAGGCGCGCAGCACCAGTCGGCCGGTGCCGTCGCCCTGACGGTGGGTGAGCCGGTACGCCGGTACCCAGACCGCGCCGGGGACCCCGTATTCCAGCTCCAGCTCCAGCTCGGGCGCTGCCCCGGTCTCGTCCCGCGCCGGACCTTCCGCCCCGGCCTCACCGGTACCGACGAGGGTCAGGAGGGCGGAGACCGTGGTCTCCACGTGCGCCGACGGCGCGTCGGTCGAGGCACGGGCGAGACGGTCCGCGGCGACGGAGAGCTCGTGATCGGCGCGCAGCAGCGCCTCCTCCAGCTCGACGAGACGGGCGTGCAGCCCGGACAGCCGTTCCTCGACGAAATCGGCGAGCTCCAGCCATGCGTCGACGGGGGTCCTGCGGTACTGCGGGTCGTCACGACTGCTCGGCGGCGGCACCGGGCGCAGGCCTCCGACCTCGGCGATCAGGGCCAGCTGCCGGTCCCGGCGCCCCTGCGCCGCCGCATGCGTGTCGCGCAGCCGCTCGACCTCGTCGCGCAGGCCCTCGGGTGCGCCGGTGACGGTGCCGAGCGGCTCCGCCTCGATCTCCACCCGGGCCTCGGTGACCCGGACACCGGACGAGCCGAGGACCCGGGCCCGCAGGGAGCCGGGGTCCAGCGACCGGGGGAGCCCGGTCACCCGGACCGTGCCCTCCGACGGCAGAACGCCCCGGGCCAGCCGGCGGCAGAGCGCCCCCTGCGCGTACACCACGACCGAATCGAGGGTCGATCCCCACCTCGGTGCCGTTCCAGCCGTCACGTGCCCCCGCCCCCGTCCCACTTCGCCCCGCCCCACGGCGTCGATGCCGAGCGAAGCCTACGCCCGAGCGGGCACGCGGATCGAGGGCAGGCACCTCCCCCACGTCGCCGGAGGATCTCGCCCGGGCCGTCGCCGGAGTCGTCACCCACCGTCGCCGGGAGCCCCCCGCCGTCGCCGGAAGATTTCCCCGGGCCGTCGCCGCGGGCGCTCCCCCTTGCCCCGGCGGGGATGCGTCCACGTGCCGTCGCGCCGTCGTGGGCGGATCCGGACCGCTTCGGTGGTTGGTAGGCCCGGGGAGTGGGACGCTGAAGGTCGGGGGTCCGTGCCGACGAGATCGGGAGGGACCGATGGGACGTGATGTCCCGGCGCTGGAGTTCACCCGCGAGGACCGCCGCCGGTATCGGAACAAGGTGCACACCTGCCTCGACGTGTTCGCACGGATGCTGAGGGAGTCGCGCTTCGACTTCGAGCGGCCGCAGGTCGGTCTGGAGATCGAACTCAACCTCGTGGACGCCACCGCCGAGCCCGCCATGCGCAGCACGGACGTCCTGGAGGCGATCGCCGATCCCACCTGGTCGACCGAGCTGGGCCGGTTCAATCTGGAGATCAACATCGAACCGCGGCGGCTCGCCGAGGGCGGCCCCGACTCCTGGGAGCAGGAGATCCGCGAGGCGCTCAACCACGCCGAGGCGAGGGCGGCGGAGATCGGCGCCCACCTCGTCATGATCGGCATTCTGCCGACGCTGGAGCTGAAGGACGCCGGCCCGGAGTCGCTCTCCGGGGATCCGCGCTACCACCTGCTGAACGAGCAGATCTTCGCCGCGCGCGGCGAGGACCTGCTGATCTCGGTGGACGGGGTGGAGCGGCTGCGGACCCATGCGGAGACGATCACCCCGGAGGCGGCGTGCACCAGCACCCAGTTCCACCTCCAGGTCTCGCCCGACGAGTTCGCGGAGTACTGGAACGCCGCGCAGGCCGTGGCGGGGGTGCAGGTGGCCCTGGCGGCGAACTCGCCGTTCCTGTTCTCGAAGGAGCTGTGGCGAGAGACGCGGATCCCGCTGTTCGAGCAGGCCACCGACACCCGGCCGGAGGAGCTCAAGGTGCAGGGCGTACGGCCGCGGGTGTGGTTCGGCGAGCGGTGGATCACCTCCGTCTTCGACCTCTTCGAGGAGAACGCCCGCTACTTCCCCGCGCTGCTGCCCCTGTGCGACGACGAGGACCCGGAGGAGACGCTCGACCGCGGCGGGATCCCGGGACTCTCGGAACTCACCCTGCACAACGGCACGGTCTACCGCTGGAACCGTCCCGTCTACGCCGTCGTCGACGGCGTACCGCATCTGCGGGTGGAGAACCGGGTGCTGCCCGCGGGACCCACGGTGGCCGACGTACTGGCGAACGGCGCCTTCTACTACGGGCTGATCCGGGCCCTGGTCGAGGAGGACCGGCCCGTCTGGTCACGGATGTCCTTCTCGGCGGCGGAGGACAATCTGCACGCGGCCGCGCGCCACGGCATCGACGCGCATGTGTACTGGCCCGGGATGGGCGAGGTTCCGGTCACCGAGCTGGTGCTCCGGCGCCTGCTGCCCCTGGCGGACCGGGGGCTGGAGCGGATGGGTCTGGAGGTGGCCCGGCGGGAGCCGCTGCTCGGCGTCATCGAGCAGCGGTGCGTCAGCGGCCGCAACGGCGCGGTGTGGCAGTCGGAGATGTTCCACCACATCCATGACATCGACCACGCGGACCGGCACCAGGCACTGCGGAAGATGACCCAGCAGTACATCGAGTACATGCATCTGAACGCTCCGGCGCACACCTGGCCGGTCGACTGACCCCCGGTGCGCCGGCCGCGCGACGCGGCCGAAAGCGAGGCGTACCCGGGGCCGGTCCAGGGCAGGTCGTGATCATGACAGACACGCCTGCGACGAGTCTCGGCACCACCCCCGTCCCCCCCGTCCCGCCGCCGCCCCGTCGGCCGTTGCGACAGCTCCTCGCGGCCTCCGTCGGCAACGCGGTCGAGTGGTACGACTGGTACGCGTACACCTTCCTCGCCGCCTACCTCGCGAACCAGATCTTCCCCAAGGGGTCCGGGAACTCCCTGGTCCCGCTCCTGTCGACGTTCGCCGTCTTCGCCGTCGGCTTCTTCATGCGCCCGGTCGGCGGACTCCTCATGGGCGCCCTCGCGGACCGGCGAGGCAGGCGGACCGCCCTCACCGCCACCATCCTGCTCATGGGCGGGAGCAGCCTGCTGCTCGGTCTGACCCCGACGTACGCGACCGCCGGCGTCCTCGCCCCCGTGGTGCTCGTCGTCGCCCGGCTGCTGCAAGGCCTCTCGGTGGGCGGGGAGTTCGCCGCCTCGACCACCTTCCTCGTCGAGTCGGCGGGACCCGGCCGGCGCGGCCTCTTCTCGTCCTTCCAGTACGTCTCCACGTCCGTCGGCCAGCTCGCCGCCTCGGGCATCGCCGCGCTGCTCATCGGCGTCCTCGGTGAGGACCGGATGAACGGCTGGGGCTGGCGGATCCCCTTCCTGCTCGGCGCGGTGTTCAGCCTCGCCGGCTTCTGGATCCGCCGGGGCGCCGAGGAGACACGGAGCGCCGCGGAGCGGGAAGCCCCCCGGCCGGGCCTCTTCGACGCGCTGCGCCACCACCCGCGCGCGTCGCTGCTGATCTGCGGCATCACGGCCGGCGGCACCCTCGCGTACTACACGTGGACCTCCTACCTGCCGACGTACGCGGTGCTCAACACCGGTATCGACAAGGCGGACGCGCTGCTCGCCGGAACCCTGTCCCTGGCCTTCTTCGCCCTGCTCCAGCCGGTCGGCGGACTGCTCTCCGACCGCTTCGGCCGCAAACCGTCCCTGCTCTTCTTCGGCCTCGGGTTCGCGGCTCTGGGGGTGCCCCTCCTGCGCGCCCTCGACGGCTCGTTCCTCTCCCTCCTCCTGGTGCAGTGCGCGGGCATGGTGCTGCTGACCGGCTTCACCTCGATCTCCGCCGCCGTGAACGCCGAGATGTTCCCCGCGCGCGTGCGGGCGGCCGGGATCGGTTTCCCCTACTCGCTGACCGTCGCGCTCTTCGGCGGCACGGCGCCGTACGTCGGGACGCTCTTCACCGACCTCGACCTTCCGGGACTGTTCCCCTGGTACGTGGCCTTCCTGTGCCTGGTGTCCTCGGTGGTGTACCTCCGGCTGCCGGAGACCGCCCACGGGCGGCTCGACCGCTGACACGGCAACCTCCCGGGGGCGGGCGGCGACCACCGGAGACCGGCAACCGACCAGGAGTCGCCCATGCGTTCGCGATCCCGTGACCCGCACCGCTCCCGGTGCCTCCGGGGTTCGCGTCGGACCGTGCGGCACAGGCCCCGGCCCATGGAAGATCCGCGGAGGCCGCCGCCTCCGCGGATCCGGTGGGGCCATGGGCCGCCGGGGCTAGAAGACGCTCACGCCGTACGCGCTCAGCGCCTCCGTCACCGGCTGGAAGAACGTCGTGCCACCGCTGGAGCAGTTGCCGCTGCCGCCGGAGGTGAGGCCGAGCGCCGTGGTGCCGGAGAAGAGCGCGCCGCCGCTGTCGCCGGGCTCGGCGCAGACGTTGGTCTGGATGAGGCCGTAGACGACGTCGCCGCCGCCGTAGTTGACGGTCGCGTTCAGCCCGGTGACCGTGCCGCCGCGCAGACCGGTCGTGCTGCCGCTGCGCTGGACCGACTGGCCGACGGAGGCGTTGGCCGCGCCGGTGATGTCGCGGTAGCTGCCGTTGTAGAGGTAGACCCGGCCGTCCGCCGCAGAGGCGTTGGAGTGCCGGATGATGCCGTAGTCGTTGGTCGGGAAACTGCTGCCGGCCCGGGTGCCGAGCACCGTGGTGTTGCCCGAGTTGGTGTACCAGGTGCTGCCGATGTTGGTGCAGTGGCCTGCCGTCAGGGCGTAGTAGGTCGAGCCGCTGCGGACGTTGAAGCCGAGCGAGCAGCGCCCGCCGCCCGCGTAGATGGCCTGGCCGCCGGCGATGAGCTTGTTGAACGTGCCGGGGGTCCGCTTGATCTGCAGGTCGCCGGCACGGTCACCGGCGGCCTTCTTGATCGAGGCGATCTCGGCGGCGGAGACCGTGGAGTCGGCGGTGAGGACGATCTTCCCGGTCGCCTGGTCGGTGTACCAGGCGGTGCCGGGCACGTCCGCTCCACGGACTGCCTGGTCGGCGGCGGCCAGCTGGGCGGTGGTGGCGCGGCCGTCCACGGCCGGGGCGGCGGACGAGGCGGGGACGGCAAGCGCCGAGGCGGCGATCAGGGCGGAGGTCACGGCGATCAGCCGTGCGCCCTTGGCGGCGCCGCCGAGGGGGGACAGACGCTTGAAGTTCACTTGATCCTCCGGTGGGGGAGTGGGGGGAATCGCTGGGTGGGCGATCCCTCGGTGCCGAGCGGACGGGGCCGGGACGGAAAGATGGCGTAGTCATGGACCTGTCAATCTCGACAGGTCGAATCCTCGAATCCAGGCGACCCGGGGGCAAGGACGCCTTTCGGCCTATCTACGCGCGTTCATGGGGATCCCGGATCCGGAGGTGCGGTCGGCGCGTATCGACGGTCGCGGCGGAGGGGGCGGACCGAGGTCGTGAAAAGCCTTGCGGAAATTTGCTGACTTTCCCTCAGGTGTGCTCCCGGGGTCGCGGGTTCACGGAGTGGGACGCGCCTTGAGGAGTGGAAGGGGGCGCACCGTCTCCCCAGTTCAGGCGCGGCGGTGGGCGCGCTCCCACGCCGTGCGTGCCACCGCCCTCGGTGCCGGTCGCGCGGAGCTCCGGTCGGCCGCCGAGGAAGTCGCGGGCGCACAGATCCGGCCGCGGCCCGCGATGCGGTCCGGGCGATACGAGAGTTCCGCGCCCTGGCGGAGAGTCGGGCACCGCGGGCCCGCGGGCCGGGCCCGGACGCCCCTCAATGCCGGAATCGTTCCCTCCGTCCGGGCGCTCCGGGTGTCCGGTTCCCGTCCCCGGGGTTCGGGACGGCCCGGGTCGTACCGTCCTCAGGGCGCCGCGAGTGCCCCGTACAGCGCCTCGACCAGTGCCATCTTGCGAGGGTCGTCCGCGATGCGGGGACCCATGCGGTTCATCACGTAACCGAGGGATACGCCCGACTCCGGGTCCGCCAGGCCGCAGGAGCCGCCGTAGCCGTCGTGCCCGAAGGCGCGCGGATTGGGGCCGTAGGAGGCGTTCGTCCCGCTGAGCCAGAGACCGAGGGCGCACTCCGTCTCCTGGGCGAAGCCCGCGCCGAGGATCAGGTCCCTGCCCGCGCCCTGCCCCTCGCGGGCCCGTTCGACGGCCGCCTCGGAGAGGACGCGGTGCTCGCCGGAGCGGCCGCGTCCGGCGAAGACGCCGTACAGCTGCGCGACCGCGCGGGCCGTCCCGTGCCCGTTGGCCGCCGGCACCTCGGCGGCGCGCCACTCGGGGCTGTTGGCCTCGACGGCGCCGACGGGCGGGTTGGCCAGCGCGGCCTGCGCCGCGGGCGCCAACTGGGAGAAGGCCGCGGCCCGTTCGCCGTCCGGTGAGGTGTGGGGGTGAACGAGCTCGGCGGCCCTGTCCGCCTCCTTCTCCGGCAGGCCGATGGTGAAGTCGATGCCGAGGGGTCCGGTGATCTCCTCGCGGAGGAACGCGCCGGGCATCCGCCCGGTGACGCGCCGGATCACCTCGCCGACGAGGAAGCCGTACGTCATGGCGTGATAGCCGGAGCGGGTGCCGGGCTCCCACCACGGCTCCGTCGCCGCGAGCCGGGCGGTCGTCACCTCCCAGTCGTAGAACTCCCCGAGGGTCAGCGGCTCGCGCAGACCGGAGAGCCCCGCGCGGTGCGACAGGAGATACCGCACGGGGAGCGCCTCCTTGCCCGCGGCGGCGAACTCGGGCCAGTAGGAGGCGACCGGCGCGTCCAGGTCGAGCAGGCCCCGGTCCGCGAGGAGATGGGCGCAGAGCGCGGTGACGCCCTTGGTCGTGGACCAGACGTTGACGACGGTGTCCCGCTCCCAGGGGCGCGTGCGCGCGGGGTCCGCCCAGCCGCCCCACAGGTCGACCACGGTCTCGCCGTGGACCTGGACCGTCACGGCGGCGCCGAGCTCGTCCCGCGTGCGGAAATTGGCCTCGAAGGCGTCTCGGACGGCGGCGAAGTGGGGGTCGCAGTGGCCTTCGGCGGCGGGTCGGGGGTGAGGGCGGGGCTCGGGCATGACGTCCTCCAGGGGGTGCCGGGCGGTCGCGAGCAACATACCGACCGGTCGGACAGTGAGGAAGGGGCCGCGCACGCACCACGCGGTTCGCCCGGTCGGTCCCCCCGTGTTGCCGGGACGGCGGTCCGCGGGTTGCGTGGACCCGAGGAGTGGCGCCGAAGGCGCGGAACCGCGGAGAAGCGAGGTCGCCCGTGCCCGACTACCCCCCGATCGCCAACCACGGAATGATCGGCGACCTGCAGAGCGCCGCGCTGATCTCCGCCGACGGCGCGGTCGACTGGTTCTGCGCGCCCCGCTTCGACTCCCCGAGCATCTTCGCCTCTCTGCTCGACCAGGAGCGCGGCGGCCACTTCACCGTCGCACCCGCCCTCGACGACGTGACCGTCCGCCAGCTCTACCTGCCCGACACGGCCGTCCTGATCACCCGGTTCCTCACCCCGGAGGGCGTGGGCGAGGTGGTCGACTTCATGCCGGTGGGCGACCGGCCCGACATCCCCACCGACCGGCACCGACTCGTCCGGGCCCTGCGCGTGGTGCGCGGCACCCTCACCTTCCACGTCCAGTGCCGGCCGCGCTTCGACTACGGCCGCGCCCCGCACACCCTCACGCTCGACGGCGCCGCGGCCACCTTCCACGGCCCCGGCCTCGACGTCCATCTGCGGAGCAGCTTCCCCCTGGAAGCCGACGGGCAGGACGTGCGCGCCACCCTCACCCTCCGGCACGGCCAGACCGCCGGCATCGTCCTGGAGACCTCCGCCCCGGGAGCCGTCGCCCCCGAGCCGGTCACCGAGGAGGCCCTGGAGGCGACGATGGAGGACACCCGTGTCTTCTGGCACGGATGGATCCGCCGCTGCCGCTACCGGGGTCGCTGGCAGAACATGGTCAACCGCTCGGCCATCACCCTCAAGCTGCTCATCTACGCCCCGTCCGGCGCCCCGATCGCCGCCCCCACCATGGGCCTTCCCGAACAGATTGGCGGCGAGCGGAACTGGGACTACCGCTACACCTGGATCCGCGACGCCTCGCTCTCCGTGCGGGTCCTGCTCGACCTCGGATACCTCGAGGAGGCCGACGCCTTCCGCCGCTGGCTCGGCGGCCGGGGCCGCGCCCCGCGCCCGCCCGGCAGCGAGCCGATGCAGATCATGTACCGGGTCGACGGCGATCCCCTGTTGTCCGAGGAGGTCCTCGGGCACCTGTCCGGCTACCGCGACTCCTTCCCCGTACGGGCCGGGAACGGCGCCGCCGACCAGCTCCAGCTCGACATCTACGGCGAGTTCGCCTACGCGATGACCCACTCGCCCGACCTCGCCGAACTGGCCGGCTACGAGGGCTGGAAGGGGTTCGCCTCGCTCCTCGACTGGCTCTGCGAGCACTGGGACCGCCCCGACGAGGGCATCTGGGAGACCCGCGGCGGCCGCAAGGACTTCACCTACAGCCGGGTGATGTGCTGGGTGGCCCTCGACCGCGGCATCCGCCTCGCCACCGAGTACGCACGCCCCGCCGACGTCCCGCGCTGGACCGCGCAGCGCGACGCGATCCTCGTCCAGGTGATGGAACGCGGCTGGAATCCCGAGATCAAGGCCTTCGTCCAGCACTACGACAGCGAAGTGATCGACGCGTCCCTGCTGCTCATGCCCCTCGTCGGCTTCATCTCGCCGAGGGCGCCCTCGTGGCTGTCGACCCTGGACGCCATGGACCGGGAACTCGTCACGGACAGCCTCGTCTACCGCTACAACCCCGAGGCGTCCCCCGACGGGCTGCGCGGCTCCGAGGGCACGTTCTCGCTCTGCAGCTTCCTCTACGTCGAGGCGCTCGCCCGGGCCGGCCGCCTCGACCAGGCCCGCTACGCCATGGACAAGATGCTCACGTACGCCAACCACGTCGGGCTCTTCGCGGAGGAGATCGGACGCACCGGCGAACAGCTCGGGAACTTCCCCCAGGCCTTCACCCACCTCGCCCTGATCACGGCGGCGATGGCCCTCGACGAGGAACTCGACAGGGCGGCCGACCGCCGCTGACCGGCAGCGGCGCCCGGCGTCCGCCGGCGGTGAGCCGCGTCTCACCCGGGCGGCCGGACTTGCCTATGCAACGAGTTGCATAGAAGGATTCCGGGTGTGGCGATCGAACACGCGATTCTTGTGTCCCTGCTGGAACAGCCCGGATCCGGCTACGAGCTGGCCCGGCGTTTCGAGCGGTCCATCGGTTACTTCTGGACCGCCAGCCATCAGCAGATCTACCGCGTCCTCAAGCGGATGGAGAACGACGGCTGGGTCGACGTCCGGGACGTGCCGCAGCACGGCCGCCCGGACAAGAAGGAGTACTCCGTCGCGGACCTCGGACGGGCCGCCCTGTCCAGCTGGCTCCACGAGCCCGTCGAGCCGGAGAGCCTCCGGCACGACCTCGCCGTGAAGATCCGCGGTGCCGCCTTCGACGACCCCGCCACGCTCATCGGCGAGGTGGAACGGCACCGCCAGGCGCACTCCGAGCGGCTCGCCCGCTACCTCGCCGGCGAGGAACGCGATTTCACGGGAGCCGAGGCACGCCGCCCGGCCGCCGCCCCGCCCGACGCGGGCCGGGAGCTCCAGCACGTCGTCCTGCGCGGCGGCATCGCGTACGAGCGGATGACGCTCGCCTGGCTCGACGACGTCCTCGCCACCCTCCACCGGCTCGTCCCCGAGCGCTGACCGGCGCCCGGAGCGCGTCCCCCTCGACCACCCGCCGGCAGGCCCCGCCCGCCGGCGTCACGACCCTCGTCCACCGGACCGAAAGATGGATCACATGGCCGACTCGCTGCTGTTCAACCCGCACACCTACGACCCGGCGCACTTCGATCCCGAGACGCGCAGGCTGCTCCGCGCCACCGTCGACTGGTTCGAGGCGCGAGGCAAGCGCCGGCTGATCGAGGACTACCGCACCCGTGCCTGGCTCGGGGACTTCCTCGCCTTCTCGGCCAAGGAGGGACTGTTCGAGACCTTCCTGACCCCGTCCGCCGAGGCCGGGGAGGGACAGGGCGACAAGCGCTGGGACACCGCCCGGATCGCCGCCCTGAACGAGATCCTCGGCTTCTACGGCCTCGACTACTGGTACGCCTGGCAGGTCACCATCCTCGGTCTCGGCCCGGTCTGGCAGAGCGACAACGCCGCCGCCCGCGCCCGTGCCGCCGAACTCCTCTCCCAGGGCGAGGTGTTCGCGTTCGGTCTCTCCGAGAAGAGCCACGGCGCCGACATCTACTCCACCGACATGCTCCTGGAGCCCGAGGCCGACGGCGGCTTCCGGGCCACCGGTTCCAAGTACTACATCGGCAACGGCAACGCGGCCGGACTCGTCTCCGTCTTCGGCCGCCGCACCGATGTCGAGGGCCCCGACGGCTATGTCTTCTTCGCCGCCGACAGCCGCCACCCGGCGTACCACCTCGTGAAGAACGTCGTCGACTCCTCGAAGTTCGTGAGCGAGTTCCGCCTGGAGGACTACCCCGTCGCGGCGGAGGACGTCCTGCACACCGGCCGCGCCGCCTTCGACGCCGCCCTCAACACGGTCAACGTCGGCAAGTTCAACCTCTGCACCGCCTCGATCGGCATCTGCGAGCACGCGATGTACGAGGCCGTCACCCACGCCCAGAACCGCATCCTCTACGGCCGCCCCGTCACCGCCTTCCCGCACGTGCGGCGCGAGCTGGCCGACGCCTACGTCCGCCTCGTCGGCATGAAGCTGTTCAGCGACCGCGCCGTGGACTACTTCCGTACCGCCGGTCCCGACGACCGGCGCTACCTCCTCTTCAACCCGATGACGAAGATGAAGGTGACCACGGAGGGTGAGAAGGTCATCGACCTGATGTGGGACGTCATCGCCGCCAAGGGCTTCGAGAAGGACAACTACTTCGCCCAGGCGGCCGTCGAGATCCGGGGCCTGCCCAAGCTCGAGGGAACGGTCCACGTCAACCTGGCCCTGATCCTGAAGTTCATGCGGAACCACCTGCTGGACCCGGCCGCGTACGAGCCCGTTCCGACCCGCCTGGACGCGGCCGACGACACCTTCCTCTTCCAGCAGGGACCCGCCCGCGGCCTGGGATCCGTACGCTTCCACGACTGGCGCCCGGCCTACGACACGTACGCCGGGGTGGCGAACGTCGCCCGCTTCCGCGAGCAGGCCGACGCCCTGTGCGAGTTCGTCCGCACCGCCGCCCCCGACGAGGCGCAGAGCCGCGACCTGGATCTCCTCCTCGCCGTCGGCCAGCTGTTCGCGCTGGTCGTCCACGGCCAGCTGGTCCTGGAGCAGGCCGCGCTGACCGGTCTCGACGAGGACGTCCTCGACGAGCTGTTCGCCGTCCTCGTACGGGACTTCTCCGCCCACGCAGTCGAGCTGCACGGCAAGGACTCCGCCACCGAGCAGCAGCAGGCCTGGGCGCTGGGAGCCGTACGGCGCCCGGTCGTCGACGAGGCGCGCTCGGGCCGCGTCTGGCAGCGCGTCGAGGCGCTGTCGGGCACGTACGAGATGGCGCCGTAGGGTCCCGCCGTTCCGTCGTCCCGTGGGTGCGGGAGGACGCCCGGGTAGGGTTGACGGCGGCGAGGTGGCAGGTTGCCGCCCCGCCGTCGTCGTGCCGGGGCCGATGCCGCCCCCGGCGGATCCGCACCATGCCCCGGCCCCGTCCACCGTGGGGCGTGCCCCCGTGTGACAGGTTCCTCTCCCTTGCCCTCTTCGCCCGCCCGTGCCTCCCTCGCGTCCCCGTCCTCCTGGGCGGCCCGTCTGCGTTCCGACCGGCTGACCGATCCCAAGGTCTGGCGCACCGAGGTGCTGGCCGGTCTGGTCGTCGCCCTGGCGTTGATCCCGGAGGCGATCTCGTTCTCGATCATCGCCGGGGTCGATCCGGCGATCGGCCTCTTCTCCGCCTTCACCATGGCCGTGACGATCTCGATCGTCGGCGGCCGCCGGGCGATGATCTCCGCCGCGACCGGTGCCGTCGCCCTCGTCATCGCGCCGCTGAACCGAGAGCACGGGCTCGGGTACCTGATCGCGGCGGTGATTCTCGCCGGCGTGGTCCAGGTGGTCCTCGGCGCGCTCGGGGTGGCGAAGCTGATGCGCTTCATCCCGCGTTCGGTGATGGTCGGGTTCGTCAACGCACTGGCCCTCATGATCTTCATGACCCAGCTCCCCGAGCTGTGGAACGTCCCCTGGCCCGTCTACCCGCTCGCCGCCGCCGGCCTGTTCCTGATGGTGTTCTTCCCGAAGATCACCACCGTGGTCCCCGCGCCCCTGGTCTCCATCGTGATCCTGACGGCCGTCACGGTCGCCGCCGGCATCGCGGTGCCCACGGTCGGCGACAAGGGGGCCCTGCCGTCCTCCCTGCCGGTGCCCGGGCTGCCCGACGTGCCGTTCACCCCGGACACCCTGATGACGATCGCGCCGTACGCCGTGGCCATGGCGCTGGTGGGTCTGATGGAGTCGCTGATGACGGCCAAGCTCGTCGACGACATCACCGACACGCGCTCGAACAAGACCCGCGAGTCCGTCGGGCAGGGCATCGCCAACATCGTCACGGGCTTCTTCGGCGGCATGGGCGGCTGCGCCATGATCGGTCAGACGATGATCAACGTGAAAGTGTCCGGAGCCCGGACCCGCCTCTCCACGTTCTTCGCGGGCGCCTTCCTGATGGTGCTCTGCATCGTCTTCGGCCCGATCGTCTCCGGCATCCCGATGGCCGCCCTGGTGGCCGTCATGATCATGGTGTGCTTCGCGACCTTCGACTGGCACTCCGTCGCCCCGGCGACCCTCAGGCGGATGCCCGCCGGAGAGATCGCCGTCATGATGATCACCGTGGCGTGCGTGCTCGCCACCCACAACCTCGCCGTCGGTGTGGTCGCCGGGTCGGTCACCGCCATGGTGATCTTCACGAGGCGCGTCGCCCACCATGCCGAGGTCACCGCGGTGACCGACCCCGACGGCCGCTCGGTGGTCTACCGGGTGACCGGAGCGCTGTTCTTCGCGTCGGCCAACGAACTCGTCGACCGGTTCGCGTACGCCACCGACCCCGACAGGGTCGTCATCGACCTGTCGGCCGCCCACGTCTGGGACGCCTCGTCCGTCGCCGTCCTGGACGCGGTCCGGGCGAAGTACGCCCAGCGCGGCAGGACGGTGGAGATCACGGGGCTGAACGGGCCGAGCGCGGCCCTCCACGGCCGGCTCAGCGGAGAACTCGCCGGCGCCTGACCGGGATCCGGGCCGGCGTCGTCACACGACGGGGTGGCCCGCGCTGTTCGTGCGTCCCGCCTGGCTGGAGAACTTGTTCAGGAAGACGTCGTACCGGCCGTCGGGGCGTTCGAGGAGCGTCGCGCCGTCCTGCCAGATGCCGTTCTCCTCCCACCACTGCGAGCCGGACGGGTCCCCCTGGTTCTGGTGGATGTTGTGCATGCCGAGGTCGCCCTCGGGGTCGTCGGTGAACGGTTCTCCGAAGACGAGGATCCGGCGGCCGGGGACCAGCATCGGCTCCAGCGCGTCGGCGGCGTCGACGTTGGTGCCCGTGTGCCAAGGGCGCGAGCCCAGCAGGTCGAGGAGCTCCTGCAGCCAGGAAGGCGGGCGTCGCTCGAAGAGGACACCGGTGCGGTCCACCAGTTCGGGATGGCGCAGATAGTCCATGGCGCCCGAGTAGGGCTCGGACGCGAGGTCGTGGTACCCGGGGGCGAGGGCGGCGGCCGGCCCGACGGCGGAGGCCTTCAGGGTGAAGGTCTTCCACTGCACTCCGACGTTGGACTTGTGGCTGTCCACGTCGACGGCACAGTGGTACTGCCCGGCAGGCGCGTCCACCTTCAGATTGATGTGGAACCAGCGGCCCTGGGCGTCTTCGGTGTCGCGGAAATGGCTGTGGAGGGTCCCCACGAGCACGCCGTAGCTCTGGAATGGCATAGCGCCAGTGAAACACCGGATGTCACGTAACGCATTCCCTGGTGACGCTCCGTGCTCTGTGCTCTGTGCTCTGTGCTCTGTGCTCCGTGCTCCGTGCTGCGGGAGCGGGCGGGCCGGAGTCGCCCGGGTGGACCGTCCCCCAGGTGCCGGGGCGGGGGTGTTCAGAACTCCGGGCCTTCCCTGTCCACCCCGCCCGCGCGGACGAGGCCGGTCTCGTACGCGAGGATGACGAGCTGGACGCGGTCCCGGACGCCGAGTTTGCCGAGCGAGCGTGTGACGTGGGTCTTGGCGGTCAAAGGACTGATGACCAGCTTCTCCGCGACCTGCTCGTTGGACAGGCCGGTGGCGATCAGCCGGACCACGTCGCGCTCGCGCGAGGTCAGCGCCTCCAGCCGCCGAGGGGCGTCGACGGGCGCGGGAGCCGCACGGTGGGCGAACCGCTCGATCACCCGGCGGGTGACGCTCGGCGCCAGCAGGGCGTCACCCGCGGCGACGGCCCTGACGGCCTGACGCAGCTCGTCGGGCTCGGTCTCCTTGGTGAGGAAGCCGCTGGCCCCGGCGCGCAGCGCCTCGAAGACGTACTCGTCCGTCTCGAACGTGGTGAGCACGATCACCCGGCACCCGCTCAGCTCGCGGTCCTCCGAAATGTGCCGGGTGGCGGTCAGGCCGTCGCCCCCGGGCATGCGGATGTCCATGAGCACCACGTCGGGCCGCAGGGCCCGGACCTGTCGAACCGCCTCGTCCCCCGTGCTCGCCTCGCCCACGACCGTGATGTCACGTGCCCGGCCGAGCAGGCTGCGGAAGCCGGCCCGTACCAGGGCCTGGTCGTCGGCGAGGAGCACCTTGATCGTCATGGCCGGAAGCCTGGCACAGGAAGCTCGGCCCGTACGGCGTATCCGCCCCGCGGACGGCCGGGCCCCGCTTCGAAGGTGCCGCCGAGCGCGCGGACGCGCTCGCGCATACCCCGCACCCCGTGACCGCCGCCCTCCTGGTCCGCCTGTGGGCCGGCGTCGCCGGTGCCGTCGTCGACGACGTGGACGTGCAGCGTTCCACCGGTGAGGAGGACGCGCACGGTGGCCCGGGTGGCACCCGCGTGGCGGACCGTGTTGGTGAGGGACTCCTGCACCACCCGGTACGCGGCCAGCGAGGCGGGCGCAGGGGCGCGGGACAGTTCGCCCGAGGTCTCCAGACGGACGTCCAGGCCCGTCGACCGCATGCGGTCGACGAGGGCCTCCAGGTCGTCGAGGCCGGCCTGCGGGGCCAGCCGGGCGGGAGGCCGCGTGGCGGGGACACTGCCCCGGCGGTCGCCGATCCCGCCGCCGCTTCCGCCGCCGACCCCGTCGCCGGAACCGTCGTCCGGATCGCGCAGGACGTCGATGAGCGAGCGCAGATCGTTCACCGCGTCCTTCCGCACCCGTTGCGCCGTCGCGAGGGCGGCGCGGGCCTCGTCCGGCGAGTCGTCGAGGGCCTCGCCCGCCACCCGCAACTGCACTCCCACCACGGTCAGGGTGTGCGCCACCACGTCGTGCAGCTCCCGCGCGATCTGGAGCCGGGCCTCGGCGATCCGTCGACGGGCCTCGGTTTCCTGTTCCCTGGCGGCGCGGAGCAGGCCCGCGTCGACCTCGGCGCGCCAGCGGCGCCGGTCGCGGTGGGCGGCGGCGACGGCGAGGACCAGCGCGAGCCACAGGGCCTCGGCCCCCGTGGACGCGAGCACCGTCCGGGGGGCCGCGCCCGTGGACGCCTCCCAGGCGGCGGCGAAGCCCAGCTGGACGAGGCCGATGCCGAGCGCCCACGGCAGTCCCGGACGGCCGGGCGGCCCGGGCCGGTCGGTGGCCGCCAGGGTGAAGTAGGCCGCGGTGACGGGCCACACCCAGCCGACGTCGGTGAGCCCCGCGCTCCGGAAGACGATCACGGCCTGTACGCCGAGCAGCAGCACGGCGATCGGCCACCGGCGGCGTACCAGGAGGAGCAGGCCCAGTTGGAGGGCGAGCGGCAGGGCGCCGCCGGGATCGAGCCGGCCGTCGAGCAGCGCCGTGCCCGCGCACACGGCGATCACCGTCACCGCGGACACGGCCCCGTCGGCCCCCGTGACACGGGCCGACGGCGCGTGAACGGCCGTGTGCGGGCGGCCGGGTGGCGTGGTGGTCGTCATCGGATCGGCCGTCATGCGGTGATCATGCACGACGGTCACCGGAGGGGATACGGGCAAGGGCATCGCCGTCGTACGACCGACCGTCGTACGACCGACCACCGATCTGCGGGCCATTGTTCCTCCGACCACTGTTCCGCCCACCACGGTTCCGTCGCCCGGCGTCCCGTCGATCGCGGGAGACCGCGACCGCGGCGAGCGCGACCCAGGCGACGTCGGCGGTGATGGCCAGCCGCTCGACCAGTCCGACGAGCGTCGGAGCGCCGCCGAGACCCAGGGACGGCCCGCCGCTCATCACGTCGGCCAGGAACACGGCGAGCGTCACCGTCGTGACCGCCGACGCCGCCGTGACGGCGAGGAGGGCCCGCCGGCCGGCCGGCCACACGGTCGTGAGGGCGCGCAGGGACACCGTGGCGGCCAACGGCAGCGCGAGGAAGGCGGGGAGCGCGGCGGCTCCGTGGATCAGGTCCGAGGTCGAGGGACGTCCCCACTGCCCGGGCGGGTCCGCCGGGAAGAGCCCCGCCACCAGTACCCCACCCGCCCAGACGGCCAGGGCGCCCCGGGCCGCGCGACGGGCGGCGGGGCGGCCGGGAAGGCCTCGCAGCCACCGGGCGACGACCGCCGAGGCCGAGCCGATGGAGAGCAGGGCCAGGGGGATCAGCCATCCGCCCGTGCCGTGGACATAGCGGCTGACGGTCTCGCTTACGGGATCGATCCGTGGGTTGAGGACATCGGTCGCGATCATGGCCGCGCAGCCGGCGGCGAGGGCGAGAAGGACCGCTCTCCGCAGGGCGACGCCTCCCCGCGGGGAGGCGAACCGGCCGGGCCCGTTGTCCACGAGCTCGGCCGGACTGTTCCGGGATGCCTTCGTCATCGGTTCCTCCTCGTTGTGGTGACGAGGGGAACGCTAGGAACACGGCATACGGCCCGTCGTCGTCCACGCGCAGTCACCCGGTCGTACGTCGGCCGAGTACGCCGTACACCCGATGGCGTACGGGACAGCGACGCGCCGACCCGGACACGGCCCACCGAGCCGCTGACCACGGGAAACGGAGGTGAATTGCAGGTCGGACCCCTGATATATTCATCTTGTCGCCGCGAGTGATCACCACTCCGGGCGACGCACACCCTGTCCGGGTGGCGGAATGGCAGACGCGCTAGCTTGAGGTGCTAGTGCCCTTTATCGGGCGTGGGGGTTCAAGTCCCCCCTCGGACACAAGGTATTCGACGACGTGGTGGTCGGGAGCGATCCCGGCCACCACGTCGTCGTTTCCGCGCGCGGCCTCACATCAGCAGCGCCCCCGGATCCCTGATCAGGGGTGCCGTGCCCACCGAGTTGCTCACGTTGAAGGTGACGCTGCCCGCCCGGTAGCGGTCGTCCGTCCATTCGATGGGGCGGCCGTCGGGGTTGCTGGTGAGGTGGCGTTGGCGCAGCAGGGGGCTTCCGCGGCGGACGCGGAGCAGGCGGGCGTCGTCGCTCCCCGCGGGGACGGCGTCGATGAGGTGTTCACCGTAGTGGGCGACGATTCCGGCCTCCGCCGCCATGCTGTCCATGATCGAGGCGCAGTCGACCGGCAGGGCCTCGACCGTGGGGGCGGCCCAGTCCGCGTACGCCGTGCGCTCCACCATCACCGGTTCGCCGTCCAGGAGTCGCAGTCGCAGGACGTCCAGGACCCCGGAGCCCTCCGGCAGGGCGAGGCGGCGGGCCTCCTCGGGGGTGGCCCCGCGGCGCTCCCGGTGGAGGAAACGGCTCGTCGCCCGGTAGCCCATGGCCTGCGCCCACTGCGCGAAGCTGTGGAGTTCGGCGAAACTGTGCCGGCGCTCCCTGCGGAGCACGATCCGGCGGGCGCCCTGGCGCGAGCCGATGAGCCCTTCCGAGGTGAGCAGGGCCACGGCCTGCCGCACCGTGCCGCGGGAGGCGGACCAGCGCAGGGCGAGGTCGCTCTCGGACGGCAGCCGGGCGCCGACGGCGTACTCGCCGCTGAGGATCGAGCGGCGGAGTCCCTCCGCGATCTCCACGTAGAGCGCCGTCACGGCATCCCCCTTCTTCGCGCGTGGCTGTGCGCAGTCGGTCACAGCGTGTGCTGTACGGAGGATCAGCCTAACCCGGCGGGAGAGTGTCCGTAGGTCCCCGGGGAGGGTTCAACTCCATGCGATTCACCTGGTGTTCATCGCATCCGGCTCTTCCGGAAGGCGCCCGGATTCGGTCATGCCCCGTTCATCTCGCGGACAGGACGTACGGGCGAACTAAGGGCGTCTTGTTCAGACAAGTTCCTCACTCGCTCCTGGGAGAAACCCGTGCGCAGAACCCCCGTCCGCGGTGCCGCCGTCCTGCTCGGCGCCGTCGCCCTGACCACCGTCACCGCCTGTGGCGCCGCCCCCGAGGGCGACGCCGGCGCCAAGGGCGGCGGCGCGAAGGCGGTCACCGCGGCGTCGGCCAAGGAGTTCGGAGGCCTGGACGCCCTCGTCGCGGCAGCGAAGAAGGAAGGCGCGCTCCACGTCATCGCCCTGCCGCCGGACTGGGCCAACTACGGCGAACTGATCAAGACCTTCGAGACGAAGTACGGCATCGAGGTCGAGAGCGAGAACCCGGACGCCGCGAGCGCCGACGAGATTGCCGCCGTCAAGTCCCGCAAGGGCCAGAAGCGCGCCCCCGACGTCCTCGACCTGGGCATCGCCTTCGCCCGCTCCGGCGCCGAGGAGGGCCTCTTCGCCCCGTACAAGGTCGAGGCCTGGGACAAGATCCCGGCGGCCCAGAAGGACGAGGCCGGGCGCTGGTACAACGACTACGGCGGCTACGTCTCCATCGGCTGCGACGCCAAGCGCGTCCCGAACTGCCCGAAGACCTTCGCCGACCTCCTCAAGCCCGAGTACAAGGGCAAGGTGGCCCTCAACGGCAACCCGACCAAGTCCGGCTCGGCGTTCGGCGGCGTGTACGCGGCGGCCCTCGCCAACAAGGGCTCCTTCGCCGACATCCAGCCCGGCATCGACTTCTTCGGCAAGCTCAGGAAGAGCGGCAACTTCATCCCCGTCGAGTCCACCCCGGCCACGGTCGAGAAGGGCGAGACGCCGATCAGCATCGACTGGGACTACCTCAACGCCGGCTACGCCGACCAGTTCAAGGACAAGGGCGTCGACTGGCAGGTCGCCGTGCCCACCGACGGTGTGTACGCCCAGTTCTACTCGCAGGCCGTCAACAAGGACGCCCCGCACCCCGCGGCCGCCCGTCTGTGGATGGAGTTCCTCTACAGCACCGAGGGTCAGAACCTCTGGCTCAAGGGGTACGCCCGTCCCGTGCTGCTCCCGGCCATGACCGCCGACGGCACCGCCGACAAGACCTTCGTCGCCAAGCTGCCCGCCGTCGCCGGCACCCCCGCCTTCCCGGCCTCCGCCGAGCTCGACACGGCCAAGGCCACCCTCGCCGAGAAGTGGGACAAGGCCGTCTCCTGATGTCCTCCGCCTCCTCCACCCCCACCGAGGGAACCGGCCCCACCGAGGGAACCGCCCCCACCGAGGGAACCGGCCCCGCCGGGACGCCCGTTCCCGTCGTGGACGATGTCCCCCTCGCGGACACCGCCCCCCTCGATCGTGCCGCCGGCGGCACCCGCCGCCGGCGGCGCGGACCGCGCATCTGGCTCGCCGCGCTCCCGCTGATCGCCTTCACCGGGCTGTGCTTCGGGCTGCCGCTCGGCGCCCTCCTGTACGGCGCCGTGACCCGCACCGACCCCGACACCGGCGCCACCGCCCTCACCGGCGAGCACCTGAGCCGCTCGCTCCAGGGCCCCTACCTGGGATCGCTCGTCGGCAGCGTGCAGCTCTCCGCCGTCACCGCGCTCATCGCCTCGGTCCTCGGCGTCCTCATCGCCCAGGCCGTCGTCACCTCCCGCTCCCAGGCCCTGCGCAACGCCGTACTGACCGCCTCCGGGGTCCTCGCCAACTTCGGTGGCGTCCCCCTCGCGTTCGCGTTCATCGCGACCCTCGGCATCTCCGGCGTCGTCACCCGGCTCGGCGATCTCACGAGCCTCGGCTGGAACCTGTACTCGTTCACCGGCCTCGCCGTCGTCTACCTGTACTTCCTCGTCCCGCTCATGGTCCTGGTGATCCTCCCCGCCCTCGACGGACTGCGCCCCCAGTGGCGGGAAGCCGCGCAGAACGCGGGCGCCGGCAGCCTGCGGTACTGGCGTCATGTCGCCCTCCCCGTCCTCGCGCCGTCCCTGCTCGGCGGGTTCGTGCTGCTCTTCGGCAGCGCCTTCGCCGCCCACGCCACCGCGGCGGCCCTCGTCGGCGGTTCCGTCCCCCTGGTCACCCTCAAGATCGCGGACGCCCTCTCCGGGAACGTCCTCGTGGGCCAGGAGAACGTCGCCCTCGCCCTCGGGCTCGACATGATCCTGATCGCCGGACTCGTCATGGCTGTCTACCTCCCCCTCCAGCGCAGGAGCGCCCGATGGCTGCGATGACCCCCTCCGCCCGGGAGGCCGCCCCGAAGCCCGACCCGGACGCGGCGCCGGCGGCCCGACCCGTAGGGCCGAGGCGGCGGCCCCGCCTGTGGCGCGGCGCCGTCCTCGGCCTCGGCGGCGCCTACTTCCTCGTTCCGCTCGTCGCCTCGTTCGTCTTCACCGTGCACACCCCCGGCCAGGGCGTCTCCTTCGAGGCGTACACCGCGCTCCTCTCGGCCGACGGCTTCGCCGAGAGCCTGGCGCTCTCCCTCGGGCTCGCCGCCGCCACCATCGCCCTCGCCCTGCTCCTCGCCGTCCCCGCCCTCGTGGCCGTACGGCTCGGGGCGCCCCGGCTGCGGCCGGTCGTCGAGGTGATGTGCATGCTGCCGCTGGTGGTGCCGCCGATCGCCCTGGTCACCGGCATCAGCACCGTTCTGCGCTGGGGCCCCGAGCACCTCTCGAGGACCCCGCTCTACCAGACCTTCCTCGCGGTCCAGAACGAGAGCTTCCCCGTCGTCCTGGTCCTCGCGTACACGGTCATGGCGCTCCCGTTCGTCTACCGCTCCCTCGACGCCGGACTGCGCGCCGTCGATGTCCCGACCCTCGTCGAGGCCGCGCGCAGCTGCGGGGCGAGCCGGTCGTACGTGATGTTCCGCGTCGTCCTGCCCAATCTGCGGTCCTCGCTCGCCGGCGCCGCGTTCCTCACCCTGGCCCTGGTCCTCGGCGAGTTCACCATCGCCTCCCTGCTCGGCTTCCGGCCCTTCGCGGTGTGGATCGTCTCCATCTCCGGGGCCCACGCCCGGATGTCGGTGGCCGTCTCCCTGCTCAGCCTGATCATCACCTGGCTCCTGCTGCTCGCCCTGTCCAGGGCCGGAACGGCACCGACGAGCACGCCCGGCGGCGCCCGTGCCCCCCGTACCTCCCGCACCTCGCCCAAGGAGTCCTGACCCATGTCCTCGTCCACAGCAACAGCGGAACGGACGAAGCCCGTCGCGGCCGGCGGGGCACGCGTCGAATTCCGGGGCCTGCGCCGTACGTTCGGTGCCACGACCGCCCTCGACGGACTCGACCTCACCGTCGAACCGGGCGAACTCCTCGCCCTGCTCGGGCCGTCGGGCTGCGGGAAGACCACCGCGCTCCGCGTCCTCGCCGGATTCGAGCGGCCCGACGCGGGCGACGTCCTCGTCGACGGTGCCGACATCACCCGGGTCCCGGCCAACCGGCGCGACGCCGGCATGGTCTTCCAGTCGTACAGCCTCTTCCCCCACCTCACCGCCGCCGACAACGTCGCCTTCGGCCTGCGCGTACGGAAGGTCAAGGCCGCCGAGCGGCGCACCCGGGCCGCCGAACTCCTCGACCTCGTCGGCCTGCCCCGGCACGGCGACCGCTACCCCCACCAGATGTCGGGCGGCCAGCAGCAGCGGGTGGCACTCGCCCGGGCGCTCGCCCTGCGCCCCCGCGTCCTGCTCCTCGACGAACCGCTGTCCGCGCTCGACGCCAAGGTCCGCCTCAGCCTGCGGGAGGAGATCCGGCGTCTCCAGCTCTCCCTCGGCATCACGACGGTCTTCGTCACCCACGACCAGGAGGAGGCGCTGTCCATGGCGGACCGCGTCGCCGTCCTCAACGCCGGGAGGCTTGAGCAGTGCGCGGCCCCGGCCGAGCTCTACCGGCGCCCGGCGACCGCCTTCGTCGCCGAGTTCGTCGGCACCATGAACCGGCTCCCCGGCCATCTGACGGACTCCGGCCACGTCGAGGTCGCCGGCACCCGGCTGCCCGTCGACGGGGAGGCCCCGGCCGGCCGCGAGGTCGACGTCCTGGTCCGCCCCGAGACGGTCACCGTGACCGAGAGCCCCGACGGCGACGCGACCGTGGTCTCCACCTCGTTCCTCGGCTCCGTCACCCGCGTCCACCTCGACCACGCCGGTACGCGGGTCAAGGCGGACCTGCCCTCCCGGGAGGCGACCGCACTCGTCCCGGGGACGCGCGTCACCCTCGGCCTCGCCCCGCACCCCGCGCTCGTCGCGCCGAGGGCGGAGCGGTGAGCGCACTCGCGGCCGTTCTCTTCGACATGGACGGCACCCTCGTCGACACCGAGACCCTCTGGTGGGCGGCGACGGAGGAGGTCGCCGCCCGGATCGGCCACCGTCTGACGGCCGCCGACGCACCCGAGGTCGTCGGACGCGCCGTCGAGGACACCGCCGCACACCTCGTACGCCGCACCGGCACGGCGGACGCGGACGGTGTCGCCACCGCCCTGACCGCAGCCTTCCAGGAGCGCGTCGACCGAGGCGCTCCGCTGCGCCCCGGCGCGGGCCGGCTGCTCGCCGCACTGGCAGCGGAAGGCATGCCGTTCGCCCTGGTCAGCGCGTCCCCGCGGTCGGTCGTCGACTCGGTGATCGGGGGTGCGCTCGCGGACGTGCCGTTCGCCTTCACGCTCTCGGCCGACGACACCGTACGGACGAAGCCGCACCCCGATCCCTACCGCGAGGCCGCCCGGCGGTTCGGGGTACGGGGCGCGGCCTGCGTCGCCGTCGAGGACTCGCCCGACGGAGCCGCGTCCGCCGACGCCGCGGGGTGCACCGTTCTGGTCGTGCCCTCCCTGCTGCCCGTGCCCGCGCGACCGGGGCGGATCTTCGCGGACAGCCTGGAGGAGGTGTCCCTCGCGGACCTGCGCCGCTGGATCGCGGACGGCGCGACCGCCTCAGGCCCCGTCTGACGTGGCCACGGCCGCCGCGAAGGACGGCGCGACCCGTACGTCGGTCAGCGTCCAGCCCGGCACGGCGGCCGGCTCCGGGCCCAGACCGAGGTACGTCCGCTCGAGCCCGCCGGCCAGCCCCTCGCCCGTACCCTTCAGATACGCCTCCTTCCGCACCCAGCACCGGGTGAACGCGGCCGGCCGGACCTCCGGGGGCAGCCGGGCGAACTCGTCCCGCTCCAGCGGGTGGAGGCTGTCCGCCACGAGGTCCGACACACCGGCCTCGGGGTGGGCCTCCACGTCCACGCCCACGGGCACCGGGGCGAGAGCGATGAGCACCAGGTCCCCGCTGTGGGAGAGCGAGAAGTGGACCCCGCCGCCCCGCACGGCGGGCCGGCCGTGCGGCCCGCCGCAGAGGGGGCAGTCCTCCCTGACGAACTCGACGCGGTCCGCGGGTATCCGCAGCCGGTGCCCGAGCAGCCGCCGCAGGGACCCGTGCGCGGCGAGATACCGTGCCCGGTCCTCTTCCCGTACCAGCGCCCTCCACCGCCGCCGTTCCTCGGCGTCCAGGAGCTCGTGCGCCGTCGGATCCGCCGCCACCCGCGTCAGCCAGAGCGCGACCGCCCCGTCGGCGGTGGGCGGGACGGCCGGTTCCGGCAGGTCGCCGGCTCGCAACTCCCGTACAGGGGTGATCTCCAAGGTCATGCCGTCATTCTGACGCCTGACGCCTGGCGCCCGACGCGCGGCCGGCAGGGGCGGGCGGCACGCCCGACGCTCAGCCGGCGGCCGGTGCCTCCGGGACTCGGGGGACGGCGGCGCCGAACCAGGTGGGCAGGTGCTCGACCAGCTCCCGCTGGTCCTCGCCGACCCAGGCCACGTGGCCGTCCGGACGCAGCAGTACGGCGGGCACGTCCGGTTCGTCGCCGCTGTCGACGACATGGTCCACCCGGTCCTCCCAGCCCTCCACCGACAGCAGGCCGGTCCGGTCGAGCAGCAGGCCGCGGCCCTCGTGCATCCGCTCGTAGAGGCGGCCGTCCTTGAGCCCGACGTCCTTCATGCGCCGGCCGAGCAGTTCGTGCCCGTCGCCGAAGTCGTAGCGGACGGAGATCGCCGTGATCTTCTCGATCAGATACCGGTTGACGTTCTCGAACTCCACCAGCTCGGCCAGGAGCCTGCGCACCGCCCGGGGCCCCGGTTCGGTCGACATCAGCTGGATCTGCGCACGGGTGTTGTCCAGGACGTCGGTGGCCACGGGGTGCCGCTCGGAGTGATAGGAGTCGAGCAGTCCCTCCGGCGCCCAGCCCTCGACCGCGGCGGCCAGCTTCCAGCCGAGGTTGAAAGCGTCCTGGATGCCGAGGTTGAGCCCCTGGCCGCCGGTCGGCGGGTGGATGTGCGCCGCGTCGCCGGCCAGGAACACCCGGCCGACCCGGTACCGCTCCGCCTGCCGCGTGGCATCGCCGAAGCGGGAGAGCCAGCGCGGCGAGTGCACACCGAAATCGGTGCCGGCGAAGGCCCGCAGCTGCACCTTGAACTCGTCGAGCGTCGGCGCGGCGGTACGGTCCTCGGCGACTCCCTCGGCGGGCACGATGACGCGGTACGCCCCGTCACCCAGGGGCATGGCGCCGAACCGCAGCTGGGTCTTGCGGACCTCGGCCACCACGGAGGCCAGCTCCTCGGGGGACGCGGTCAGCTCCATCTCGCCGAGCAGCGTCTCGACCCTGGAGGGCTCCCCGGGGAAGTCGACGCCGAGCTGCCTGCGCACCGTGCTGCGGCCGCCGTCGCAACCGACGAGGTAGCGCGAGCGCAACCGCTCGCCGTCGGCGAGTTCGACGGTCACGCCGTCGTCGTCCTGACTCAGTCCGACCACCTCGCGGCCACGCCGGATCTCCGCGCCGACCTCGATGGCGTGCTCGGCCAGCAGGCGCTCGGTGACTGCCTGGGGGATGCCGAGGACGTACGAATGCGCGGTGTCCAGCCCGGCGGGCCACTCCTTGGCGAGGCCGGCGAAGAAGCCGCCGACCGCGATCTGCTTCCCGAGCGGGAGGAAGCGCTCCAGCAGACCGCGCTGGGCCATCACCTCGATGCTGCGTACGTGCAGCCCCTGTGCGCGGGACTGAAGGGTCGGCTCCGTCTCCTTGTCCAGTACGAGCACGCGCACGCCGTGCAGCCGCAGTTCGCCCGCCAGCATCAAGCCGGTCGGACCGCTGCCGACAACGATCACGTCGATCATGAAAACCGCCCCGTTTCCCAAAGTCGCGTCCGGCCGGTCACCCGGCGGCGGAATCCCGCGCCCCAAGGGCTGCGGGCGCCGCCTGCATCACTGATTTCCGCAGGTCACCGGCAACGGATGAAGAGTCTGCCCCAGTACGGGGGCCTTGCCGCAAGGCCCCCGGTGCGCTATATCTTGAGAGTGGCAAGAGGTCGACGACCTTCTTGCCTTTCGTGCTTTCCGGGCGTGTTTCTCGAAGACCCCGGCCCTCTCGGCCCTCTCGGCCCTCTCGCCCTCTCGGCACCTTCGCTCTCCCGGCCCCCTCGCCTTCATGGCCGCTCTCGGCCCCCTCGGCCCCTCCCGGCTCGCGCCCACCCCTCGCGTGTTACCCGTTGGTAGGGCATGCTGGCGGCCAACCATCCACACGGCCGGGGGCTGAGGTAGCGGTGACGACTTTCGAGGAACGGGCCACGGTGCACGCCTTCCGGGACGACGCGCTGGGGGACCACGACGCCGTCGGGCTCGCCGCGGCGATCCGGAGCGGCGAGGTCGGCGCGGCCGAGGTCGCCCGGGACGCGGCCGAGCGGGTACGCGCGGTCCAGAAGCGGCTGCACGCGGTCCAGGTGCACATCGACGCCCCCGCGCCCGCCGCCGGTTCCGGCGGCGGAGCCTTCGCCGGGGTGCCGACCTTCGTCAAGGACAACACCGACTACCTGGGCCTGCCCACGGGACACGGCAGCGCCGCCTTCACCCCGAGGACCGCCCGGCGCCACGCCCCGTTCGCCCGGCAGCTCCTCAGCAGCGGCGTCACCGTGCTCGGCAAGACCCGGCTGCCCGAGTTCGGCTTCAGCCCCACCACGGAGTACGAGACCGCCGAACCGGTCCGCAACCCGTGGAACACCGGCTACTCGGCAGGTGGTTCGTCCGGCGGCAGCGCGGCGCTCGTCGCCGCCGGAGCGGTGCCGATCGCCCACGCCAACGACGGCGGGGGCTCGATCCGCATCCCCGCCGCCTGCTGCGGACTCGTCGGTCTCAAGCCGACCCGCGGCCGCGTCGTGACCAACGCCCAGAGCCGGCAACTGCCCCTCGACATCGTCTCCGACGGCATCGTGAGCCGTTCGGTACGGGACACCGCCGCCTTCCTCGCCGCCGCCGAGACCCACTGGCGCAACCCGAAGCTGCCGCCCCTCGGCCTCGTCGAAGGCCCCTCGGACCGGCGCCTGCGCATCGGGTTCCTGCTCGACTCGCCCAACGGTGTCCCCGCCGACGCCGCCACCCGGGCCGCCGTCACGGAGACCGTGGCGACCCTCGAACGGCTCGGTCACACCGTGGAGCCGGTGGAGCTGGCCCTCGACCCCCGCTTCACCGAGGACTTCCTCACCTACTGGGGTCTGCTGTCCTTTCTCATCGGCGTCACCGGCCGGAGCTTCGGCGCGGACTTCGACCGGCGCCGGATGGACGGCCTCAGCCGGGGCCTGCGCGAGGAGTACCTGAAGAACTGGCGGCGCACGCCCGGCGTACTGCGGAGGCTGAAGCGTACGAAGGAGGCGTACGCGGCGGCCTTCCGCGGCCTCGACCTCGTCCTCACACCCGTACTGGCGCACACCACGCCCGAGATCGGTCACCTCGGCCCGACCGTGCCGTACACGACGCTGATCGAGCGGATCCTCGCGTACGTCGCGTTCACACCGGTCAACAACGTCGTCGGGACCCCGTCGATCTCGGTGCCCGCCGCGAGCGCGACGGAGGACGGCCTGCCCATCGGCGTCATGTTCTCCGGCCGCCCCGGCAGCGAACGGACACTCCTCGACGTCGCGTTCGCGCTGGAGGCGGACCGCCCCTTCCGCCGCATCCAGGACGTCTGACCTCCGGGAGGCCGGGCGTTCCGTCAGCTGTCGCCGCCGAGGGCGCGCGGCAGCCGCGCCTTGTTCATCCTGCGAGCGCCGGCCGCCGCGCTCGCCGGAGGCTCACTCCTTCCGTCGCGCGGTGTACCGGTACCGGGACCACAGCGGCAGCGCGAACCAGCACAGCAGGTACCAGGCGGCGACCCCGGCGACGATCCAGGGCACGATCGAGTTGTCCGTGGCCACCCGCAGGATGAGGAAGAGCGCGCTGGTGAGGGTGGCGAGCAGGAGCACGATCCCGAGGAAGGTCAGCCGGGACGCCCAGGTGACCGCCTGGGGTTTGATCCGCCGCCCCGCGACGATGCGGTGGAAGGGGACCGGCGCGATCAGCGCGCCGGTGGCCAGCGAGCCGAGGACCACCGTCAGGATGTAGATCCCCTTGTCGGTCGAACCGAGACTTTCGAACCGGGGGGTGAAGACGACGGTCAGCAGGAATCCGAGGAGGATCTGGACACCCGTCTGGACCACCCGGATCTCCTGCATGAGGTCCTGCCACTGGCGGTCGGCGCGTTCGTCCGCGGTCTCCTGTCGGCCCCGCCTGTTCTCGTGCCCCTCCTGCCCGTCCGGGTGGGCCCCTTGGCGGGTCTCGTGCCCGCCTTCTCCGGTCTCGTGGATTCCCACCGTGTTCTCCCGTCCCCCCGCGCTCTCACGCCCCCGCCCGGCTTCGCCGTCAGTCATCCGACTCACCTTCCGGTCCCGGGGGCCCGCACGAAACGGAGGCCGTGTGCGGCGTCTGCCCGGCCTGCCCGCTCGCATCCGTACCCCGGCGGCTCTTCGTGCCATCGCACGAGACCGTAAGGCGTCCGCCCGGCCCTCTCCGGCGGCCCGGGGCGTCGGCTCGCAGTGCCCGGAGTCCTCGGCGTATCGTCGGCCCCAGCCCGGAATTCTGCGCCGAAGGGAACCGGAGAGAGCCGAATGCCAAGGGATGTGACGGGTACGGGTGATGCCGGGCTCGTCGGCCCGCGCCTCACCGCCTCGGTCCGCCGGAGCGGCGCCACGGCCGTCGTCACGGTGGCGGGGGAGCTCGACCGCGACACCCAGGAGCCGCTGCGCGTGGCGCTGGACGAAGCCCTGGATCGGCGCCCCGAGCGCATCGTGGTGGACTGCGGAGGGCTGACGTTCTGCGACTCGACCGGGCTCAATCTGCTGCTGACCGCGCGCATGGACGCGCTGGAGGCGGGGAGCGGGCTGGAGCTGGCCGCGCTGCGTCCGCCGGTGGACCGGGTGTTCGGCATCACGGGAGTCGTGGCCATGTTCACGGTGTACGACGAGCTGCCCGCGGATCTGGTCGAGGGGGAGCAGCCGTGAGCGAGACACGGAGCACACGGAGCCGGGGGCGACGGCGGTGGGAACGGCGGAGGTGGGCGCGGTGGCGGAGGGGATGAGCGAACCGGTCAGGTCGAGGGGCCAGATCCGTCGGCTCGGCCTGCGGAGCGGCGATTCGGTGGTCGCCCGCTGCCGTGACTTCTGCAGGGTGGCGATCGCCGACTGGGCCTGGCCGGGTGCGGAGGGCTCGGGGCTCACGGCGGAGGAGCGGGAGTTCGCGATCGAGGACGTGCTCCTGGTGGTGTCGGAAGCGGTGACCAACGCCTGCATCCACGCCGGCGGCCCGACGGAGCTGGTGATCCGCCTCGTCCCCACCCGTGTGCCGGAAACGGGTGCGGCGGGGGACCTGAGGATCGAGGTGAGCGACCGGAGCAGCCGTGTGCCGGCCTTCCGGCCACGGGGCGCGCCCGGGCAGCCCGGCGGCAACGGACTGATCGTGATCGACCGGCTCGCGCGGGCATGGGGAGCGGTCGTCACGGAATCGGGCAAATCCGTCTGGATGGAGCTGGCGGCACCGGTCCCGGAGGCTCGGCGGACCCTCGCGCCGAAGGCACGGCACGGGTTCGACGGTGCCTCGGGCGCGATTCCCGGGGATGCTCCCGGACCCGGAGGCGGCGCCCCGGGCCCGTGACGTCGGCGCCCCCGGGCCGTGCGCGCGCCGCCGGCTTCGGCGCCCGGGCTACCGGGCTGCCGGGGTCGCCGGCGGCGCAGGGGCGTCCGGCGGTGGCTCGTCCGTCATGAGGGCCGTACGCAGTCCGCCCAGGATGCGGCCGAGGAGACGGGAGACGTGCATCTGCGAGAGGCCGAGCCGCTCGCCTATCTCCGCCTGGGTCAGCTCCTCGCCGAAGCGCAGCGACAGGATCGTCCGGTCGCGTCCGGACAGAGCGGTGACGAGCGGCTTGAGCGCTGCCAGGTTCTCGACCTTCTCGAAGGCGTCGTCGTCGGTCCCCAGCCGGCGCGCGATCATGCCCGGTCCGTCGTTGTCTTCGTCCATGGGGACGTCGAGCGAGCGGCTGGTGAATCCGTTCGCGGCGAGCCGGCCCTCGCACAGTTCCGCCTCGGTGATGTGGAGGCGGTCGCAGAGCTCCGCGGGTGTCGGAGGGCGGCCCAGGTCCTGTTCGAGGGCGTCGCTCGCCTTCGCCAGGTCGAGGCGCAGCTCCTGCAGCCTGCGCGGCACGTGCACACTCCAGCCGGTGTCGCGCAGATGCCGCCGTATCTCGCCGAGCACGGTGGGCAGGGCGAAGGACATGAACTCGTTCCCGCGGTCGGGGTCGAACCGGTTGATCGCCTTGATGAGGCCCACGGTGCCGACCTGGACGATGTCCTCCCAGGACTCGCCCGAACGGCGGAACCGGGCCGCCGCGTACTTGACCAGGCTGAGGTTCAGCTCGACCAGGGTGTTGCGCACGTACGAGTAGGAGGCCGTGCCCTCCTCCAGCGACCGCAACCGCTCGAACAGGGGCGTCGAGAGTGCGCGGGCGTCCGAGGTGCTCACCGCCAGAGGGTCCTCGATCTCCGGGAGGCCGGCCGGCCGCTCCGGATCCCGGGGGTCGGCAACGGCGTCATGGGCGGTGGGGAGGTGGTTCGACATGAAGGCTCCTCGACAGGGGCCCCTCCGGCCTCGTACCCACCGGTGTGTCCCACGGGCCGCGCGGGTGCCGGAGGTGGAGGAGGAAAAGGGGGGAATGCGAATGCTTCGTCGGGGCAGGGGCTGGGGGAGCGACAAGAAAGAGAACGGGTGGGACGAGCCCGGACAGGGCGGAACGCGCCCAGACAGGGTGGGAAGAACCGTGACTGCAGCACATCGCAGGCTGGAGAAGCCCCCGATCCTTGTCCCGCGCGACGCGTCCGAGGCTCGGGCCCGGGTGGCGCGTGCCTTGGAGGCGGCCGGGGCGGGTCCCGGCGGTTCGCCGTCCGGCACCGCCTTCGGGGACGCGCTGCTCGTGACGTCCGAGCTGGTGACGAACGCGCTGCGGCACGGGGGCGGCCTCACCGGCTTCGGCGTGGACCTCGGCCGGGGCACGGTGACGATCACCGTGGCGGACGCGAGCGCCGAGCTGCCGCACCGCAGGGACGTGCGGGGGAGGGGGCGCGCCGACGGCCTTGCGGAGGGCGGCTTCGGCTGGCCCCTGATCAGGCTCCTCGCGCTGGAGATCAGGCTGAGTCTGCCGCCCGAGGGAGGGAAGATCATCGAGGTATGGCTGCCGCTTCACTGACTCGGTCCCGTCTCCCGGCTCGGGCCCGTCTCCGAGGACCGGCTCCGCCCGGTCCTCCCCGACCGGCCTCGTTCCGTCTCCGGTGCTCCGAGGAGTACCCAGGTGCCGGTGAGTTCGAGCAGTCGTTTCACCCGGGGGCTCACGGGTCCCAGGGTGAGGGTGGGCCGGTCGCCGTCGAGGTGCTGGTGCCGGGCGGCGAGGACGGCGCGCAGACCGGCGCAGTCGCAGAAGGTGGCTGCGGACAGGTCGAGCGTGACACCCGCGGGGTGTGCGAGGAGCGCGAGCCGCAGGGTCCGCTGCAGCTCGGAGGCGGTGGTGCTGTCGATCTCACCGCTGACGACGACGGTGCCGCCCGGTGTGACCTCCACGGTCATCGAGGGGTGCGGGCCGGGCGCGGCCGGATGGGGCCCGGGGCCGGCGCTGTGAGTCCGGAGGGAGTGCTCCGAGAAGGGCTGCATGGTGGCCTCCCGCGGCCAGCCAAACCTGGCCTATCCGTATCTATGGTCCTCTTTCATCCCATAACACGTCAAGAATTACATGAAACTGATTTCAGGTCTTGAGTCTCGCGAGGAAACCATCACATAATGGATGCATGGGTGACAATTCAGGCGATCGTCAGTGGACTTTCCTGACGAATCACGCCCGAGTGCTGGTGGTGATCGCCCGGGATCCCGGTGTCCGCCTGCGTGATGTCGCCACCGCGTGTGTGGTGACCGAGCGGACGGTGCAGGCCATCGTGGCCGATCTGGAAGCCGCCGGTTATCTCACGCACGCGCGCGAAGGGCGGCGCAATCGCTACCACCTGGCCTCGGGCATGCGCTTCCGGCATCCACTGGAAGGCGACCACGAGATCACCGGCCTGCTCGACCTCTTCATGGCCGCACCCGGCGACGGTGGCTCCGTGTCCCGCGCCGCGGCGAACGACGGCGTGGGCGCGTCGTGACACCCTGCCGCCGGCGCGCGCGTCAGCCGTCGAGGAACTCGGCGCACCGGTAGGGGCCCAGCTCGGGGCCCTCCGGCTGCCGCAGGACGACCTCGACGTCGTCGGCCCTGACCTTCGGGTCGAGCACGGACTGGGCGCGGGCCAGCGTGCACACCAGCTGCCCCGTGCCCTGGTCGCGGCCCGTCGCGGCGTAGGGGTCCTCCAGGCGCACCGTGACCCGTGTGCCCCGGCCCGTCACCGTGTAGCCGCCGAGCTCGACGAGGTTGGTGAGGCCGTCGCGCCGCTCCGCGGGCGGCGGGCCGGCGGCGAGCAGCTTCACGACCGCGGCGAGGCTCTCGACCTTCCTGTCGAGCACCGGCACACCCCGCAGTCCGCTGTCGGACGCGAAGTACAGCCGGGCCCCGCGCGTCAGCCCGGTCGCCGGTTCACCCGCGCCTATCACCCCCGTCGGCTGCACGCCGCACCCGACCAGGACGATCCCGAGAACGGACGCCGGTGCGCACCTCCGTACCCTCACCGTGTCTCCTCTCCCGTACGCCGAAGCGGCAGCCGCAGGGTGAACACCGCTCCGCCCTCCGGCCCCTCGCCGACCTCGATGGTGCCGCCGTGCAGCCGCGCGTTCTCCAGCGCGATCGCCGTGCCGAGGCCGCTGCCCTGCCCCTCGGTGTCGGCCGCGCTCCTCGTACGTGCCGCGTCCGCCTTGTAGAAGCGGTCGAAGACCCGCTCCCGGGCCTCCGGCGGCAGCCCGGGGCCGTGGTCGGCGACCTCCACCGTCACCCACGTCCCGTCCGCCGCGACAGCCGTACCGAGGGTCACGACGACGGGCGGGGCTCCGTGGCGCAGCGCGTTGCCGACCAGGTTCGCGACGATCACATCGACGCGACGGCGGTCGACCTCGGCCCGTACGCCCTCGTCGAGCCGGGTCTCCACCCGGTCCGCCCAGCCGCGCAGCGCCAGGGACGCCCGTACCGCTTCGGCCAGGTCCGTCTCCGCCGGATTCAGCCGTACCGCGTTCGCGTCGAAGCGGGAGATCTCCATCAGGTCCTCGACGAGCCGGGAGAGCCGGGCCGTCTCCGCGCCCACCGTGCGCGCCGCCCGCGCGGCGTCGGGCGGCAGCTGGTCGGCGTCCTCCTCCAGGACCGTCGCGACCATCGTCATCGCCGCGAGCGGGGTGCGCAGTTCGTGCGACACGTCCGCCACGAAGCGCCTGGCCTTCGCCTCCTGCTCGCGCAGGCGTGCGTCGGAGGCCTGCAGGGCGTCCGCCGTCTCGTTGAACGTCCGTGCCAGATCGGCGAGTTCGTCGTGCCCCCGCACCGCGACCCGGCTGCCGAGATCACCGGCCGCGAGCCCGCGAGTGGCCCGCCCCAGCTTCCGTACGGGGCGCAGGACCGTCCCGGCGGCGAGCAGCGCCAGGACGGCGGCCAGCACCACCACCGGTACGACGCCCGCCCGAACCGAGTCCAACAGCGCTGCCGTGTCGTCGCGTTCGGCCCGAAGGTCGGTGATGACGAAGACCTCGAGACCGGAGGAGCGGCGGTCCCCGTCCGCGTACGTCACCGGCATGCCGACCACCAGATACGGCTCGCCCCGCCACATCACCCGCTGGAACCGGGCCCCGTCCCCGGCCCGAACGGCGGCCCGCAGCTCGGCGGTGATCCGGGCCTCCGTGTCGGCGAGCGAGTCGGAGACCGCCACCAGATCCTGGTGGCGGGCGACCACGATCCTGGCGCCGAGGCCGTCCGACACCTTCGCCGCGAAGCGCGAGAGCGAGCGCTGGTCGGGCGGCAGGTCGAAGTCGGCGGCGACCGCGGTGACCCGTGTCCGTACGTCGTTCACCGCGGCGTCCTGGGTGCGCCGGAGGACCGCGGTGCGCGCGTCCCGGTAGGCGAGCGCGGTCGCGGTCACCGCGCTGATGAGCGCGACGACGACGAACGTCACGACCAGCCGGGTCCGCAGCCCGCCGACGAGCCGCCGCGAGCGCCGTCCGGGGACGGCGCCCCGCCCGGCCGTGCCGGTGGCGTCGGCGCGGGACGCCTCCCGGGCGTCCGTCCCCGCACGTGAGGAGTCGGTTCCCTCGTGCCCGGCGCCCTTCCCGCCGCTCACAGCGGTCCGAAGCGGTAGCCGAAGCCCCGCACCGTCTGCACGTACCGCGGTCTCGCCGGTACGTCCTCCAGCTTGGCCCGCAGCCGGCCGACCGCCGCGTCCACCAGCCGGGAGTCTCCCAGGAAGGTGTGGTCCCAGACGGACTCGAGGAGCTGCTCGCGGCTGAGGACCCGGCCGGGGGAGGCCGACAGTTCGAGCAGCAGCCTCAGCTCGGTGGGCGGCAGCGGGATCGTGACGCCCTGCTTGGTGACGGTGAGCCCGGCCCGGTCGATCACCAGCCCCGCGAGATCCGCCTCGGCCGACCGTGCCTGCCCGGACGGTTCGGCGCGTCGCAGCGCGGCCCGGATCCGCGCCTCCAGGACGGGCGCGGTCACCGGCTTGACGACGTAGTCGTCGGCGCCCGCCTCCAGGCCCGTCACGATGTCGTGGTCGTCCCCGCGCGCCGTCAGCATGATGACCGGCAGGACGGCCGTCCGGGCACGGATGCGGCGGCACACCTCGAAGCCGTCCATCCCCGGCAGCATCAGGTCGAGGACGGCCAGCTCGACCTTCCCGCCGGCCGGGCCGTCGAGCAGGGCGAGCGCCTCCTCGCCGGTGGCCGCCGTGTCGACGTCGTACCCGTGCCGGCGCAGCACGAGCTCCATTCCGTCCCGTACGGACGCGTCGTCCTCGATCAGCAGTACATGCGGCATGCGGTCGATTATGGGTGCCGCGCGGACCGCCCCACCGCCCCGAGGCGGGGGCGATGCCCAGGTCGGGGGGCATTGTTACCTTCCCATCATGTCGCCATGGAGTCGTCATCACGTGGCCCGGCGAGGGTCGTCGTCATGAGCCCCGAGACAACCTCCCGTATCCCCGCCCGGCTTCGCCTGACCGCGCTCGCCGTGCTCCCCGTCCTCGCCTTCACCGTGGCGTGCGGCGGCGGTGACGACAGCGCCTCCGGCGCACCGAGGAACGACGACATCGCAACGGTGCCGGAGACCGCCACGGCCTCGCCGACCGCGAAGGGCGACGGCACTCCGAGCACCCGGCCCGCCGGGAAGAGCGCCTTCTACGACGCCCAGCTGGCCTACGTCCGGTGCATGCGCGTCAAGGGCGGCTACAAGGACTACCCCGACCCGAAGCTCAGCGGCCACCTCGACTGGGGGAAGGTCGAGGAGATCTCCTCGCGGCCCGGCCAGATGGAGGCCGCCAAGGGCGGAAAGAACGGCGTCTGTGTCGCCGAGCTCCAGAAGGCCATGCAGGCCGAACCCAAGAGGGACCAGCAGAAGGACTACGAGTCGATGCTCGCGCACGCCAAGTGCATGCGGGACAACGGCGTCTCCCGGTTCACCAACCCCACGATGAGCGGCGGCAACGCCCAGCCGGGCGGCGACCCGAACCCGGCGTCCCCGACCATCGACAGCGGCTCCCCGGCGTACAAGCAGGCCCGCGAGGCCTGCAGGACGAAGCTGCTCGACGGTCTGGACGGCATGCAGTGAGGCGTCGCACCACCTTCCGCGTCCTCGGCGCGATGACGGTCGTCGCCGCCGTCGCCGGGGGAGTCGCGTTCCTCGGTGACGGCGGGGCCCTCGGACTCCTCGGCGAAGGCCGGGGCACGGGCGGCTCCCGTACCTCCGGCGATCTGCCGCCCGCCACCGCGACCGTCGTCCGCACCGACCTCGTGCAGTCCAAGACCGTCGACGGCAGGCTCGACTTCGCGCAGCGCCGGCCCGTCAGGTCCGCCGTCGCGGGCACGGTCACGGTGGCCGCCGCCGAGGGGAGGACCCTGACCCGGGGACAGGCACTGTACGAACTCGACGACAAGCCCGTCACCCTGCTCTACGGGCCGGTCCCGATGTTCCGTGAGATGAGGACCGGCGACCGGGGCACCGACGTGCTCCAACTGGAGCGGAACCTCCGCGACCTGGGCCACGGGGCGGGTCTGTACGTCGACACGCGGTACGACAAGGACACCGAGACCGCCGTCAAGCGGTGGCAGAAGTCCCTCAACCGTGAACCCACCGGCAAGGTCGGCAGAGGACATGTGGTCTTCCAGCCCGGCGAGGTGAAGGTGGTCTCCGTCGACGCCGCCCTCGCCGACCAGGTCGGCCCGGACGAACCCGTCCTGACCATCGCCTCCACCAAGCCCGTCGTCCGGGCACACCTGGACCAGACGGACGGTGCCCTCACCGCCGCGGGCACCAAGGTCGAGATCACCCTGCCCAGCGGGAAGACCGTGGCCGGCCGGGTCGACGGAACCGTACGCCCCGAGGAGACCGGCTCCGGGGACGGCGCCGGCGCACAGGAGGGCATCGTCGTCGAGGTCGTCCTTGACGGCGGCGCGAGCGCGGCGGCCGGGGAGGACACCAAGGCACCGGCCAGTGTGAAGTTCGTCAGCGAGGCCCGCAAGGGGGTCCTCGCGGTCCCCGTCGAGGCGGTCCTCGCCCTGCGCGGCGAGAACGGCGGTTACGGCCTCCAGATCGTCCGGGGCACCACCACGACGACGATACGGGTGGAGACGGGCATGACCGCGGACGGGCAGATCGAGGTCAGCGGCCCGGACGTGCGCGAAGGCCTGAAGGTCGGAGTGGCCGCGTCATGAGCCCGACCCCCGTCGTCGAACTGCGGGACGCCGCCAAGTCGTACCCCGGCGGCGTCCATGCCCTGCGCGGAGTGAACCTCACCGTCGACGAGGGCGAACTGCTCGCCGTCGTCGGCCCCTCCGGCTCCGGCAAATCCACGATGCTCCACGTGATGGGCACCCTCGACAGGCCGACGAGCGGCACCGTCAGGATCGCCGGCCACGAGGTGTCCACGCTCTCCGACTCCCGGCTCTCCGCCCTGCGCGCCCGGCACATCGGCTTCGTGTTCCAGCACTTCCATCTGGCGGCGGGCCGTGACGCCGTCGACAACGTCGCCGACGGGCTGCTGTACGCCGGTGTACCCCGTCGCGAACGCCGGGCGCGGGCGCGGGAAGCGCTCGCCCGGGTCCGGCTCGACCACCGCGGCTCCCACACGCCGAACGAACTGTCCGGCGGCGAGAAGCAGCGTGTGGCCATCGCCCGCGCCCTGGTGGGAGCACCCCGGCTGCTGCTCGCGGACGAGCCGACCGGGGCGCTCGACACCGCCTCCGGCGCGATCGTCATGGAGTTGCTGCACGAGCTGAACGCCTCGGGCACCACCGTCTGCGTCATCACCCACGACAACGGGATCGCGGAGTCGCTGCCGAGACGGGTGCGGTTCAAGGACGGCGTGATCGTCGCGGACGAGCGCGCCGCCCTCCCCGGTGAAGGAGCCTCGCCGTGAAAGACATCGCCGTGAAAGACATCGCCGTGAAAGACACCGCTGTGAAAGACACGGCCGTGGGAGACATCGCTGTGAAGGACACCCTCAAGCCCTCACGCCTCTCCGCCCGGGACGTCCTCGGCCTCGGCGCGGTCGGTCTCCGCGCGCGCCGTGCGCGGGTGGTGCTCTCCGCGCTCGGCATCGCCATCGGCATCGCGACGATGGTCGCGGTCGTCGGCCTGTCCGAATCCAGCCGCGCGGACCTGATGGCCCGGCTCGACCGCCTGGGCACCAACCTCCTCACCGCCGAGGCGGGCAAGGACGCCTCGGGCAAGGACGTCACACTCCCCAGGAACGCGGTCGCGATGGTCGAGCGCATCGGCCCCGTCCGGCACGCCACCGGCACCGGGAACGTCGACGCCCGCATCCGCCGCAGCGACCTGGTCCCCGAGGAGCGCACGGCGGGGGTCACCACCCAGGCGGTCCGCACCGACCTCCTGGTCGCGCTCGGCGGCGAGGTCGACAGGGGAGTCTGGCTCGACCCGGCCGGCGAGAGGCTCCCGGTCACGGTCCTCGGAGCGGTGGCCGCCGACCGGCTGGGTATCACCCGCACCGGGGAGACCATCATGATGAACGACGTCCGGGTGGTCGTCGTCGGCATCCTGAAACCGCTCGAACTCGTCCCGAACCTGGACCGGGTGGCGATGGTCGGATTCCCCGCCGCCGAGCGCCACTTCGGCTTCGACGGCCACCCGACCACCGTCTTCGAGCGGTCCACGGACGCCTCGGTGGAGGACGTACGGGCGATCCTGGCCCGCACGATCAGCCCCGGAAGCGAGGGGGGCGTCAAGGTCTCACGGCCCTCGGACGCGCTGGCCGCCAAGGCGGCCACAGACAAGGGACTGACCACTCTGATGCTGGGTCTGGGAGCGGTGGCCCTCCTGGTCGGCGGTGTCGGCGTCGCCAACACCATGGTCGTCTCCGTCCTGGAGCGCCGTCAGGAGATCGGCCTGCGCCGGTCCCTCGGCGCGACCCGGAACGCGATCAGGCTGCAGTTCCTGACCGAGTCCCTGCTGCTGTCGGCCCTGGGCGGGGCGACGGGGGCCCTGTTGGGCGCGGCGGCGACGTACGGGTTCGCACGGGTGCAGGGCTGGACGGCCGTGGTCCCGCCCTGGTCCCTCGCGGGCGGCCTGGCCGCCACGCTCCTGATCGGCGTGATCGCGGGCCTCTACCCGGCGATCCGCGCCTCCCGCCTCCACCCGACGGTGGCGCTCAACGCGACGTGATCGTCGGCGTGTCGCCGGGCGGGAGGAACCTTCCCGCCTTCTCGGCGAGCACGGCGGCGAAGAAGTCCGCGGCGTCGTCGGGGCGCATCCGGGTGAGGGTGACCATGCCGGTGATCACGGCGTCGACCACTTCCTCCTGCACCTGCTCCCAGCTGTGGGTGCGGCCCTTGCGGGGATTCACCGCCCGGACCCCGAGGACGGCCTGCGCGGCCTCACCGACCTCCTCGGAGAGCTTGAGGACCTGGAGCGTCCACTGCTCCTCCGGAGCGAGACCCCGTTCGGCGTCGAACTCCGTGAAATGCGCGGCGAGCGAACGGACGGTCTCCCACGGGTCGTTGTCGCTCACGAGGTCTCCTCGGGTGTGCCGTCGCGCGGTGGGCCGCAGCGGTCGCGGCGGCCCCGTCATGTGGACGGTAGCCGCCCGCCGGGAGGGGTGGAGGGGGAACCGGCCGGCGTCACCCGCCGCGGCGGATCCGCGCGGCCTGGCGGGCCTCGGCCGTCTTGCGGGCCTCGGCGGCCCGCCGGGACTCGTTCTTGGCGCGGCCGGGGCGGCCCGGGACGGTGCCCATGCCGCGGAAGGCCGCGCCACCGCGCTTGACGCCCTCCTGGCTCTTCGCGGCACCGTCGACGGGAACGCCCGAGGGGGTCCGGGCGCCGGTGATACGGCTCAGCTCGGCCTCGCCCGAGCGGACCTGGGTCACCTGGGGGTGAAGGCCCGCGTCGGCCATGAGGCGGGCCACGTCACGTCGTTCCTCGGAGGTGACGAGGGTGACGACGACGCCGGACTCGCCGGCGCGCGCGGTGCGGCCGCCCCGGTGCAGGTAGTCCTTGGCGTCGGCGGGCGGGTCGACGTTCACGACGAGGTCGAGCTCGTCGACGTGGATGCCGCGCGCCGCCACGTTGGTGGCGACGAGCACCGGGACCTCACCGGTCCTGAAACGGTCCAGGGTGCGGGTCCGCAGGGGCTGGGACTTGCCGCCGTGCAGCGCCGCGGCGCGTACCCCGCTGCCCAGGAGGTGCCGGGTGAAGCGGTCGACGGACGCCTTCGTCGCCAGGAACATGATGACCCGTCCGTCACGGGCGGCGATCTCCGTGGCGGTGGCGAACTTGTCGGCGCCGTGCACCTGGAGCACATGGTGGTCCATGGTGGAGACGGTCGCGGACGACGGGTCGACGGAGTGGACGACGGGGTCCTTGAGGTACCGCTCGACCAGCAGGTCGACGTTGCGGTCGAGCGTGGCCGAGAACAGCATCCGCTGGCCCTCGGGCCGCACCAGGTCGAGCAGCTCGGTGACCTGGGGCATGAAGCCCAGATCGGCCATCTGGTCGGCCTCGTCGAGGACGGTGACGGCCACCCGGTCCAGACGGCAGTCCTTGCGCTCCACGAGGTCCATGAGGCGGCCCGGTGTGGCGATCAGGACCTCGGCCCCGTCGCGCAGCGCCGTCGCCTGCCGGCCGATCGACATACCGCCGACGACGGCCGTCAGACGCAGCTTGAGCGCCTCGGCGAAGGGGGCGAGCGCGTCCGTGACCTGCTGGGCCAGTTCACGGGTGGGGACGAGGACCAGCGCGAGCGGCTTGCGGGCCTCGGCGCGGCGTCCCGCGGTGCGGACGAGCAGGGGCAGGCCGAAGGCGAGGGTCTTGCCGGACCCGGTGCGCCCGCGGCCCAGGACGTCACGGCCCGAGAGGGCGTCGGGCAGGGTCGCGGACTGGATCGGGAAGGGCTCGTCGACGCCGAGGCGGGTGAGCACGCCGAGGACCTCGGCCGGCAGGTCGAGCTCGGCGAAGGTGGCGGCCGGGGGCAGGGCGGGGGTGCCGGTGGACGGCGCCGTGAGCTCGTTCCTCGCCGCGTGGCCGCGTCGCGCCCTGTCCGTGCGGGGGGTGCTGTTTGTACCGTTCGTGCTGTTCATGGGGACCTTCCTCGAAACGGTGCGCTTCGAGGAATTCGCGGTTGGGCCGCGGGCCCAATGAATTACAGGAACGTACCGACGCGATATGCGTGCGGATCCGGCCAGTCCGAGGTTGAAAAGCGGCGTCCGGTCCGTCAATAAGTCTGGAAAGGCTTGAAAAGCCTGGAAAATGCAACGAGCCGGGGCCCTCACCACACGGGTGAGGACCCCAGCTGCGTCGGACGTGTCAACGTCAGGCGGGGAGGATGTTCTCCGCCTGGGGGCCCTTCTGGCCCTGCGTGACGTCGAAGGTCACCTTCTGGCCTTCCTGGAGCTCACGGAAGCCAGAGGTGGCGATGTTGGAGTAGTGGGCGAAGACGTCCGGGCCGCCACCCTCCTGCTCGATGAAGCCGAAGCCCTTTTCGCTGTTGAACCACTTCACGGTGCCGTTAGCCATGTCAAATCTCCTTCGGGGCGTAGCCCTGGAATCCACACTGTGCGGATCCCGGAGTCGCCGTGATGATTGCCCCGTCCGGAAAACTGCACCGAAAACACAGAAAGTGCCTGACGATGTCGAATCGTCAAAGGCACTTGTAAGTTTCTTTGGGAACCACAACTGCAACTGCTGTCGACTGTACCACGTCCCCTGCATGCGTGCACGGAATTGTCGAATTGCGCCGCCGCCCGGCGGCGGAGGCATTTCCGGCCGGGCCCCGGACCCCGGCCCTCGCCCCGTGGGCCGTCAGGACGAAGGTGACCGTGATGAGCAGCGCCCAGGCACCGAACTTCGCGATCGACACCGGTTGCCAGCCGTCGAGTTGGTCCGGGTAGCTCCAGGCGCCGACGTACGTCGCCGCGTTCTCCGCGATCCAGAGGAAGAAGCCGATCAGCACGAACGAGAGGGCCAGCGGCATCCGGTACTCCCGCTCGGCCACCCGGAACCGCACCCAGCTGCCCGCCGTCGCGGCGACGAGCAGCGCCCCCAGGGCCCAGCGGGCGTCGGGCAGCCAGTGGTGGCTGAAGAAGTTCACGTACACGGCGCCGGCGAGGACGGCCGTCACGCGCGGCCGGTAGCCGGTCAGCCGCAGGTCGAACAGACGCCAGGCCCGGCAGACGTAACTCCCGAGCGCCGCGTAGAGGAACCCGCCGTACAGCGGCACCCCGCCGACCTTCGTCAGCGCCTCCTCCGGATAACTCCACGAACCCATCCGCACCTTGACCAACTCGAAGAGCAGGCCGATGGCGTGGCAGCCGGCGATCACCGCCACGTCGCGCCCGGTGTCCCAGCCGACCTTCCAGGAGAGGACGGTGAGACCGATCCCGTACAGCAGGAGGAGGTCGTAGCGGGCGATCGGCAGATCCGGCAGCAGGGTCGAGACCGCGATGCCGCCGACGAGGGCGACGGCGAAGGCGCAGCAGCGTGCCTCGAGCACCGCGAACCGCAGGAGCTGGCGTGTCCCGTGCGTGAACGTCGTCATGGGGGAAGGGACGTCGGACCCGTCGCGGTCGGTTCGCCGGCGCCTCGGGCGGGGGCCGAGGCGCCGGGTGGCGAAGCGGAACGGCGGCGCGCCGCACCCCCGGAGGAGATGCGGCGCGCCGCCGTGCGAGGAGCCGGTGGGGATCAGACCGCCGGAGCCGGGAAGGTCGGGTACTCCACGCCGGAGACGTGCTGGACGACCCGGATGACCTGGCACGAGTAGCCGAACTCGTTGTCGTACCAGAGGTAGAGGATCGCGTTGTCGCCGTCGACCTTGGTCGCGCCGGCGTCGACGATCGACGCGTGACGCGAACCGACGAAGTCCATCGAGACGGCGTCGGGGGCCGTGGTGAAGTCGATCTGGCGCTTCAGCGGCGAGTGCAGCGAGACGTCGCGGAGGTACTCGAGGACCTCGTCGCGGGTGGTCTCGCGGCCCAGGCGCAGGCTCAGGATCGCGATCGAGACGTCCGGGACGGGGACGCGGATGGAGCTGCCCGTGATCGGGGCCTTCAGCTCCGGCAGCGCCTTGGCGACGGCCGAGGCGGCACCGGTCTCGGTGATCACCATGTTGAGCGGCGCGGAACGGCCGCGACGGTCGGCCTTGTGGTAGTTGTCCAGGAGGTTCTGGTCGTTCGTGAACGAGTGGACCGTCTCCACGTGACCGCGCAGCACGCCGTACTCGTCGTCCATCGCCTTGAGCGGCGGCACGATCGCGTTGGTGGTGCAGGAGGCGCAGGACAAAATCTGCTCGTCCGGCTTGATCGTGTCGTGGTTGACGCCGTGCACGATGTTCGGCACGTCACCCTTGCCGGGCGCGGTCAGGACGACCTTGTCGATGCCGGGGCGCAGGTGCTTGGACAGGCCCTCGCGGTCGCGCCACTTGCCGGTGTTGTCGATGAGGATGGCGTTCTCGATGCCGTACGCCGTGTAGTCGACCTCGGAGGGGTCGTTGGCGTAGATCACCTTGATGGTGTTGCCGTTGGCGACGATGGTGCTGTTCGCCTCGTCGACGGTGATCGTGCCCTGGAACTGGCCGTGGATCGAGTCGCGGCGCAGCAGCGACGCACGCTTCACGAGATCCTGCTCGCCACCGCCGCGGACGACGATCGCGCGCAGACGCAGACCGTTGCCCGAACCGGCCTTCTCGATGAGGAGGCGGGCGACGAGGCGGCCGATGCGGCCGAAGCCGTAGAGGACGACGTCACGGCCGTCACGGCGCTCGATCTTGTTCTCACCGGTGGCACCGGCGACGGCCTCGGCGGTGAACGCCTCCACCGTGAGACCGCGGTTGTCGGTCTTGTACTCGGCGGCCAGCATGCCGATGTCGATCTGGGACGGGCCGAGATCGAGGGTGGTGAGCGTCTGCAGGAACGGAAGCGTCTCCGTGACCGACAGTTCCTCGCCGGCGATCTGGCGGGCGAACCGGTGGGTCTTGAGGATGCTGACCACCGACTTGTTCACCAGGGAGCGGCTGTGGACCAGGACGGTGATGTCCTGCTCCCGGTGCAGCTTCCCGATGATCGGGATCATCGACTCCGCGATCTCCTCGCGGTTCTTCCAGCTGGTGAACGAGTCGTCATTGACAGTCACAAGTTTATCTTTCGAGCTAGGCGGCGCTCATATGGTAACCCCCGGCCGGTTCGATCAATCAAGGGGTGCCGAACCGTACGATGGGGCCGTCGGGATCCGCCTCCGCTCGGGCGGGCCGACCTACCTTGATGCGGGGGCATGGTGGTCACGTTCGGGCTGCTCGGATCGCTGGTCGTCCACGACGGGACGGAGCTGCGACCCGTCACCGGGCCGAAGGTCCGCGTCCTCCTCGCCGCGCTGCTGCTCCAGGCGAACCGCCCCGTCTCCAGGGACGCCCTCAAGGCGGCCCTCTGGGGCGCCTCCGTACCCGCCAGCGCCGACGCCGCCCTCGCCAACCACCTCACCCGACTGCGCCGGATCCTCGCCACCCCGGACCACGGGCCCGAGGAACGGCTGCGGACCGTGGCCCCCGGCTACCAGCTGCTCGTCCACGACGGCGAGCTCGACGCCGATGTCTTCGAGGCCCGGGTCCGGGCCGTACGGCACGCGCACCGGCAGGAGGACTGGGAGGAGGTCCGGCGCGAGACCGCCCTCGCCATGCCCCTGTGGCGGGGCACCCCCCTCGCCGATCTGGCCCCCTTCGCCGACACCGAGGGGCCCGCGCTCCGTGTCCACCAGCTCACGGAGGCCCGCCTCCAGACCCTCGAGTGGAGCTTCGACGCCGAACTCCACCTCGGACGGCACCACGAGGCCGTCGCCCCGCTCGGCACCCTCGCGGCGGAGCACCCCCTGCGGGAGGGCTTCCACCGCCGGCTGATGCTCGCCCTGCACCGGTCCGGCCGCCAGGCCGAGGCCTTCTCCGTCTACCGGCGGCTGCGCCGCAGCCTCGTCGACGAGCTCGGCACCGAACCGGGCGCCGCCGTCCAGCAGGCCCACCAGGAGGTACTCGCGGGCGAGGCCGCGCCCCGCCCGCGCGCCCACCCGCCACGTCCCTCCGCGGCCCGGCCGCCCTTCCAGCTGCCCCGCGAGGGGGACGCCTTCACGGGCCGCGCTGCCGAGATCGCGACCGTACGGGCGCTGCTCGGGGGAGCGACGGGGGACGGACCCGACACCGCGCCCCCGGGAACGGGTGCGGGTGCCGGCGCGGACCGGAGTGCCGACGGTACGGATCCGGGCGCCGAAGGCACCGGCACCCCGGCCGCCGGCACCCCGGCCGCCGGCACCCCGGCCGCCGGCACCCCGGCCGCCGGCACCCCGGCCACCGGCGGCAGAGACACCGACACCGACGGCCCCGCGGAGCCCTCCGCCCCCATCAGGCCCGTCGTCATCTCCGGCATGGGCGGCGTCGGCAAGACCGCCCTCGCCGTCCACATCGCCCACCGGGTGCGCGAGGCCTTCCCGGACGGAGCCCTCTACGCCGACCTGCGCGGCTACTGCGTCAACGGCGCGCGCACCGCCCACGAGCTGCTCGCCCGCTTCCTCTCGGACCTCGGCGTCCACCACGACACCCTCCCCGAGGACACCGACGACCGCGCCCTCCTCCTGCGCGCCGCTCTCGCCGAGCGCCGCGTCCTGCTGGTCCTCGACAACGCGCGCAACGCCGCCCATGTGGCACCCCTGCTCCCCGCCGGTGGGCGGAGCGCCGCCCTGATCACCAGCCGGCAGCTGCTCGCCGACCTGCCCGGCGCCGTCAAGGTCCCGCTCGCACCGCTGCCGGAGGCCGAGCAGCACGCGCTGCTCGCCGCGCTCGCCGGGGCCGATCGCGTACGCGACGAGCCGGAGGCACTGGCCGACATCATGGCCGCCTGCGGGGGCCTGCCGCTCGCCCTGCACATCGTCGGCGGCCGGCTGGCCTCCCGCCCCACCTGGCCCCTGGCGCTCCTGGCGAAACGACTCACCCCCCACCAGGGCCGCCTCGAAACCCTCGCCATGGGCACCTTCGACGTCCAGCGGACCTTCGCCATGAGCTACGTGGCCATGCGCGACAGCGACGAGCCCCTGGAACGCGAAGGCGCCCGGGCCTTCCGTCTGCTCGGCCGGGTCTGGTCGGGCCACCAGGTCACCCCGCAGTCCACCGCCGCGCTCCTCGACGTCACCGAGACCCGTGCCGCGGCCGTCCTCGACGTACTGGCCGACGCCCACCTCGTACTCAACCCCGAGCCCGACCGGTACGTGCTCCACGACCTCCTCGGCGAGTACGCCTGGCAGCGGGGCGAGGAGGAGGACACGGAGGCGGAGCGCACCGCGGCCGCCCTGCGGCTGCTCTCCTGGTACGTCACCGCTCTCGCGGCCGCGTCGCTCGCCGCCACCCGCGAGACACAGTCCCCGCCCGCGTTGGAACGGGAGACCGGGGAACCCCTGTCGATCCCCGAGTTCGCCGACGACGACGAGGCGATCCGCTGGACCACCGGAGAACTCCCGGCCATCCGGGAGGCCCTCACCCGCGCCGGGGAGCTGGGCCGCTCCGACATGGCGTGGCGGCTCGCCGTGGGGCTCTTCGGGTACGCCGGAACACACTGGTGGACAGCCGAGTGGGACGCCTGCCTCGGCCAGGCGATGGACATCGCCCGAGCCCACGACGACACCCTCGGCCAGGCATGGCTGCACCGGCGGACCGCCGTCGCCCACGGCATGGCCTTCCGCAACGAGGCCTGCCTCGAACACCTCCGCATCGCCCTGGACCTCTTCACGGCCCGCGGCGACGTACTCGCCCGCGCCTCGATCCTCGGCAACATGTCGGCCCTCTACTCCCAGATCGAGGACGCCGAGCAGGCGCTGGTGTACGCCGAACTCTCCCGCGACCTGTACCGGGAGGCGGGCAACTCCCGGGGCGAGGCGCTCGTGCTCAGCAGGATCGCGGACGCCCGGCAACTGCTCGGGGACTTCGAGCAGGCCGCGGCGGACCGTCTGCGGGTGGTCGAGCTGCTGAGGGCGGACGGCCACTGGGTGTTCCTCGCCACGAGCCTCACCAAGTACGGCGACATCCTCCGCGATCTCGGCCGCCGCGACGAGTCCTTCGCGGCCCTCAGGGAGGCGCTCGGCATCCGGCACCGGATGGAGGACGTCGGGGGGACGGCCGACTGCCTGGTCTTCACGGCCCGCGCCCACCACCACTTCGGCGAGTGGGACGCGGCCCGCGCGACCTGGGAGTCCTGCCTGGACCTGGCCCGCGACCACAACCTGACCATGCGGATCGACGAGAGCCTGGAAGGCCTGGCCGCCCTTCCCGATCCCGACCCGCCACGGTCCGGCGGGTCCTGCCCGGGCGCCGCCTTCGACAAGGCCTAGCCCGTCCCCTCCGGCGCTCGCCCGACCCGGGGCGCCTAGCTCCGGAGGAGACGACCTAGGCGGACCGCCCGGCGGCCAGACGTTCTTCCAGCGCCGCCCGGCGTGCGGGCCATTCCGAGGAGACGAACGAGAACATCGCGGTGTCGCGGAGGCCGTCCTCGCCGGGGGCCCAGGAACGGGACCAGTTCCGCAGGACTCCCTCGAAGGTCGCGCCCGCGCCCGCGATCGCCGCCCGGGAACGGGCGTTGCGGGCATCCGTCTTGAGGTCCACCCGGGCCGCGCCCCAGTGCTCGAAGGCGTGCCGGAGCAGCAGGTACTTGGCCTCCCTGTTGATCCCCGTGCCCTGGGCGGAGGCCGCGAGCCAGGTGTAGCCGATCTCGACCGCGCACAGGCCCTCGCCGGACGGCCACGGACGCGGGTCCAGGAAGGAGGTGTGGCCCACCGTGCGGCCGGTCGCCACGCTCACCTGCGCGTAGGGGGCGAGCACCCCGGCGGCGGAGGCGGCGAGCCTCTCCTCGACATACGCGTCGACCTCCTCGCGCCTCGGCACGGGGGTGAACGCATAGGTGTCCCGGTTCTCCTCCGCCGCCTCCGCCAGCCCGGCCGCGTGGTGCCGCCCCAGCGGCTCCAGGCGCACGAGCGCGCCCTCCAGGACCGGTCCCTCAAGGGTGAAACCCATCGTCGTGCACTCCATGGATGTCGAGCTCGTCAAAGATCGTCCGATCGGGGTGCAGGCTCGCAGAGTCGCCGCGCAGCGGCACGTCAATTTCGCGGGACGGCCTTCGCGGGACGGTCACGGGAGGGCGAGGGCCCTGAAGACGTCCCTGACCCGGGCCAGCGGGCCGGGGTCGCGGGTGAGCCGGAGGCGGTTGGTCAGCAGGACCGCCCAGCGGCCCCGGGACGGCGACACCCAGAGGCCCGTGCCGGTGAAGCCGAAGTGCGCCCAGATGTCGTCCGCAGGCTCCGTGCCCGGCGCCGGATGCCAGAACAGGCCCCGCGGCGGCACGAGTTCGCCGGTGTGGACGCGGAGCGAGGCGGCCGTCCACCCGGCGGAGAAGGTCCCCGGCACCGGGGACAGGAGATGGCGCAGGAAGCGGCCGATGTCGGCCGAGGTCGTGAACACCCCCGCGATCCCGCACGCGCCACCGAGGAGCCGTGCCGAGAAGTCGTGGACGACGCCCTGGAGAGGGGCGCCGCTCTCCTCGTCGTACTCGGTGGGCGCGCACCGCTCCCTGACCGCTTCGCGCAGCGGGCCGTACCGGGTCTCCGTCATCGCGAGCGGGGTCCAGACCCGCTCCTCGGCGAGCCGGGGGAGTGGCCTCCGGGTCAGATGCTCGGCGAGGTAGCCGAGGATCAGCGCCGCCCGGTCGGTGTACGCGACGGCCTCCCCGGGCCGGTGTCGCAGGGGTTCGGCGAGGACACCGTCCCGGACGTCCTGCGGGTCGGAGCCGTACAGGTGCCGAAGGTTGGCGCGGAGCGGCATGCCCGCGGTGTGGGTGAGGAGGTGGTGCGCCGTCACGTCGGAGAGCGGCCGGCCCGCCGCCTCCGACCAGTAGTCGCCGAGCGGGGCGGCCAGGTCGAGCTTCCCCGCGTCGACGAGGGTGCCGATCACCGCCCAGACGGCGAGGATCTTGGTGAGGCTGGCGACGTCGAAGAGCGTGCCGGGCCGCATCGGTTCCCCGGGCCGCGTCGGGTCGAGGAGGCCGACGGACCCCTCGGTCAGGGTCGTACCGGCGTCACCCACGGCCCAGACCATGCCGGGGCAGACGCCCGCGCGCACGGCGTCGCCGAGGAGTCGCTCGAAGGGATCGCTGCGCTCTGCCAAGGCGTGCCTCCGACGGGGTTGAGGGCGGCCCTGGCCTGGTGGGCCGTGCTCCGGAGTCATGCCCCGGCCGTACGGGAAGACACCCTTCCGGGCCTCCGTCTCCCGTCGGCCGTCCGCGCGTCACCCGCCGTCGGTGTCCCCGTCGACCGGCTTGCAGGTGACCTCGTCGCGCGGGGTGTAGTGGGTCTTGAAGGTCTCGCGCTTCACCTCGGTGCCGCCGTCCTTGAACACCCGGTCCACCGAGATGTCGAAGCCCTCGAGGGGAGGCTGCGGCACACAGGCCTTGCCGGTGCCCTCGCGCTTGGTGGGCTCCTTCAGGTTGGTCCGCTCTCCGGCGACCGCCTCCACGGAGTCGTACTTCTTCGTCCCGAGGAAGCTCACGGTCACGGAGGAGTCCGTCGCGCCCGCCTTGATGTAGATCGGCTTTCCGGTGTCGTTGCGGAACTTCAGGTCGAGCGAGCCCCAGGCGACGGTCGCCTCCCGGCCGGCCGGGTAGCGCTCGATGTAGAAGGAGTGGGCGCCGTACTCGACGGGCTTCACCCCGGCGAAGAACATGGCGTTGAAGACGGTGGTGGCCATGGCCGACACACCACCGCCGGGCGCCGAGCGGTACTGGCCGTCGAGGATCATCGTGCCGTCGACGAAGCCGTTGTCCGGGGTGCGCTCACCGACGGTCCTGTTGAAGCTCCACACCTCGCCCGGCTGCACGATCGAACCGTTGATCAGCTCGGCGGCCCGGCCGATGTTCGTCGTCCGGTACGGCGCGGCCGGGAAGTTCACGGTGAAGGTCGACATCTGCTCGGTGATGCCGAGCCGGGCCAGTGAGGCGGAGCTCAGCTCGGGCTCGGTGACCGTCGTGGCCACCGGAGCGGTCCGCGCCGCCGAGCCGGACTTGGCCAGCAGCGGGGTCACGGCGTCGCCGAGGGCCTTCGCGGTCACCTCGTGCCCCTGCCGGCCCTCCTCCTCCACGACGACCTTGCCGTCCCGAACCCCGAGGGTCGCCTCGACGGGCGCGCCCGACAGCGAGGCGATCGGCCGCGCCACGTCCGGGTCGCGGAGCAGGGCCTCCGCGTCGAGCGCGGCGGTGAGCCGGCCGTTCTCGGTCTTCACGGTGAGGTGGTCGCCGAGCGTGGCGGCGGAGATCCGCACCCGCTGGTCGCCGGTCGTGAGCGTCACCGGGCCGGAGACGGCGGGCGTCGCGTACGTGTCGAGGAAGCGGTTCACCTCGGCGGCGGGCAGCTTCGGCTCGGTCACCGCGACGGGCAGGGTGACGGCCGCGGCCCCGGTGGCGGGGTAGGCGGCGCGCAGGGTCTCGACGGCCTTCCCGGTGTCCAGCTTCTGGCCGGTCACGGGCTGCGTCGCGACGGCCCTGCCCTCGCGGAAGGCGACGGACCCCTCGCGCACCGCGCGGTCGTTCTTCTCGGCGAGCCCGGCCACGGTCGCCTTCGCCTTGACGGAGTCGTACGCGAGGACCGGCCGGATCTCCCGCTCGCCCGAGGAGAAGAGCCGCCCGATGACGGTGAAGGGGTCACGGGAGGGATCGGCGGCCTCGTCGACGGTCTTCGCCAGGTCCACGGTCATACCGGCGGCGGCCGGCTCCACCTTCGCGGAGTGGTCGCCGACCCGCACGGGTATCGGCGCGCTCCACGCGGCCGGAGCCTCGGCCGCCAGCTTGGCCTGCGCCTCCGCGCGGCTCATGCCGCCGATGTCCACACCGCCGACACGGGTGCCGGCGGATATGTCGTCGCCGGTGGCCACGAGCCCCGCCACGTACAGGCCGCCCGCGGCGACGGCGACCACGCCCGTCGCGACAGCCGCCGTGCGAAGACGGGGTCGGCGCCCCTCGTGGGGCGTCGGGGCATGGTCGGTCCTGGAGCGGGGCACACGCTCTCCCGTGGCGTCGAGGATGGGGGGAACCACTCGACGGTACGCCGAAAGAGTGTCTTATGCACATAAGGGTGGTTTGACCTGCGGAGATACGGAGGGGAGCGGAGTCTGTACGGAGTGTTCCCGGGCGTCCCCGGATCCCGGCCCGGGCGTCCCCGGACCGGGGCTGAGCCTCCGCGGAGGAACCGCAGGGGCTGGGCCTCCGCGGAAGAACCGGGAAGCGGCCCGCCGCGGCGCCCGTCACGACCTCCCGGCGAGGTTCCGCCCCTGGCCGGCGCCCCGCCCTCACCGCTCCGCCTAAGCTGGACCGGTGCCTGACTCGCCCCCGAGCCCCGGGCCCCGGTCCGTCGACCGGGCCCTCGCCGTCCTCGACGCCGTCGCCGACGCCGACCGGCCCGTCGGGGCCAAGGCGCTCGCACGGCGGCTCGGCTGCGCCCTCTCGACCGTGTACCACCTCACCGGGCCCCTCCTTGAGCGCGGCTACCTCGTTCGCACCGCCGAGGGATACGCCCCCGGCCCCCGCGTCCCGGCCCTGTACCGCTCCCACCAGCGGCACCACGGGCTGGGAGCCGGGACCGGCGCGCTTCTCGGCCGGCTGCGCCGGGCCACGGGCGCGGAGGCGTACCACACCGCCTACCGCGACGGTCTGATCACCGTCGTCGACACCACCGCCCCGGTCACCGACACCGCCCATCCCTTCGCTCCGGGCCCCGAGGAGCGCGCGCACGCGACCGCCCACGGCAAGGCGCTGCTCGCCGCGCTGCCCCGTCCGCTGCGCCGCCGGTATCTGGCGGAGCACGGAATGGCCCGCTTCACCGAGCGGACGATCACCGGCACCGAGCGCTTCGAGGCCGAGATCGAGCGGGTGCGCGGCCAGGGCTTCGCCGTGTCGGTGGGCGAGGCCGACCTCGCGTACACCTGCCTCGCCGTCGCCCTGCCCGAGCGCGGCGACGGCATCGTGCACGCCCTCTCCGTCTCGCTGCCGACCGCCGACTTCGGGCGGCGCCAGGGCGAGATCCGGGCCGCGCTCACCCGTGCCGTACCCGAGTTTCCGGCCCTGCCGGAATCCTGACCGGACCGGCTGGCCGCGGCGGGCGTCGCGCGGCAGCCTGGACGCATGATCTTCATCGCCGTACGGTTCACCGCCCGCCCCGACCACGCCGACCGCTGGCTCGACCTGGTCGCCGACTTCACCCGCGCCACCCGCGAGGAGCCCGGCAACCTCTTCTTCGACTGGTCCCGCAGTGTCGACGACCCGAACGTCTTCGTCCTCCTGGAGGCCTTCGCCGACGCCGAGGCGGGCGCCGCCCATGTCGCCTCCGCGCACTTCTCGGCCGGTCTCGCGGCCATGGCCGGAGCCATCGCCACCACCCCCGAGATCATCAACGTCGAGGTTCCGCAGCAGGGCTGGGGCGCCATGGCCGAGCTCGCCCCGACCGGCGCCTGAGCCGCCCCCGGAGCCCCGCGCCCGCGCCGGACCCCGCCCGTCGAAGCCCCGCGCCCGGGCCCGCCCCGGCCCGTCGGAGCCCCGCGTCCCGGCCGTCCCCGGCACCCCCGGGCGCGCGCCGTCCCGCCTGATAGGTTCGCGTGCACACGCAGGCGGGGCGGCGGCCCGAGGGGAGAAGCGGCACATGGCGGTGAGCGGGCGGCAGACCGGCAGGCCCACCCTTGAGGAGGTCGCGGCCAGGGCCGGAGTCGGCCGCGGCACGGTCTCCCGGGTCATCAACGGCTCCCCCCGGGTGAGCGAACAGGCCAAGGCCGCCGTCGAGCGGGCCGTCGCCGAACTCGGATACGTCCCCAACCGGGCCGCCCGAGCCCTGGCCGGCAGCCGGACCGACGCCGTCGCCCTGGTCATCCCCGAGACCGAGGCCCGGCTCTTCGCCGAGCCGTACTTCCTCGACATCATCCGTGGCGTCAGCAGCGAACTCGCCGACGCCGACAAGCAGTTGCTGCTCACCCTGATCCGCAGCGAACAGGAGCGGCAGCGCTTCGAGCAGTACCTCGCCGCGCAGCGCGTCGACGGCGTCCTCCTCGTCTCCGTGCACGGCTCCGACCCGTTGCCCGACCAGGTCCGCGCCCTCGGACTGCCCGCGGTCCTCAACGGCCGCCGCACCGAGGACGAGCGGGTCGCCTTCGTCGACTCCGACAACACGGGCGCCGGCCGGACCGCCGTCGCCCATCTCGCCGCGCGCGGTCGGCGCGCCATCGCCACCATCACCGGACCGCTCGACATGTACGTGGCCCGCTGCCGCCTCGACGGCTATCACGAGGGCCTGTCGGAGGCCGGACTCGCCCCCGACGAACTGCTCGTCGCGAACGGTGACTTCACCGAGGACGGCGGGCGGCGCGCCATGCGGGAACTCCTGGACCGCAGACCGGACCTGGACGCCGTCTTCGCCGCCTCCGACGTCATGGCCGCGGGCGCCCGGGGCGTCCTGCGCGAGGCGGGCCGCCGGGTCCCCGAGGACGTGGCCCTCGTCGGCGTCGACGACTCGGCCGTCGCCCGGCACATGGACCCGCCGCTGACGAGCGTCCGCCAGCCCATCGAGGAGATGGGCCGCACGATGGCCCGGCTGCTCCTCCAGGAGATCGCCGCACCCAGCGAGCCGGACGAGCAGCCCCGCCGGATGCTTCCCACCGAACTCGTGGTCCGCGCCTCCTCCTGACACCCGGCCACCCGGCGCGGCCGACACCCGGCGACCCGGTCGCGCCGGAAGCCGGCCGGCCCGACCGTCGCGGACACCGGGCCGGGCCGCGGCGGGCACCGGCGCCCGCCCGAGGACCCCTGGCGGAGCGGCCCCGTCACGCGCCGAGATGCAGCCGTACCGGGGGCCCCGGAGAATGGACACCGTACGGGGTCCTATCCGCGACCAGGGCGCTCCCGACGGCGTCCGTCCGACCCGGCAAGGGGGCGGTCGACGATGTCGCTGCGGCAGCCGAACCGGCCGCTCACCGCGTCCGGGACACTCCGCCGGTGGACGCTGCTGTACCTCCTCGTCGTGACCCTGCTGACGGTCGCGTACCTGGAGTTCCCCGCCCGGCACACGGTCCTCTGGGCCCTCATCGGGCTCGGCGGCGTCGTGGCCATCCTCATCGGCGTCCATCTGCACCGACCCTCCCGGCGCTGGCCCTGGCTGGTGCTCGCCGCCGCCAACCTCGCCTTCGTGGGCGGCGACACCGCGTACAACGCCCTGGAGGCCTTCTTCGGCCAGACCCGGCCCTTTCCCTCGGTCGCCGACGCCCTGTACCTGGCCACCTATCCGCTGTTCGCCGTCGGCCTCTTCGGCTTCATCCGCTACCGGGCCGTCGGCCGCGACCTCGGTGTGGTCCTCGACGCGCTGATCCTCACCTCGGGCCTCGCCCTGCTCTCCTGGGTCAACCTCATCACCCCGCTGGCCAGGAGCGACGAGATGAGCTGGCTCGAGAAGGCCATCTCCATCGCGTATCCCCTCGGCGACGTCCTGATGCTCGCGATGCTCGCCCGGCTCCTCGTCCCCGGCGGTCTCAGATCCCGGTCCGTGCAGCTCCTCACCCTCGGCACCTGCGGCATCCTCGCCTCCGATGTCATCTACGGCACGCTCCAGCTCAAGGGCACCTGGCAGGTCGGCACCCCCTGGGACCTGGGCTGGGTCGTCTTCTTCACCGCCTGGGGCCTCGCCGCGCTCCACCCCTCGATGACCGGCCTCACCGAGCGTGCCCCGGAACCGTCGCCGCGCGTGGCCGAGCGGCGCCTCGCGCTGCTCGCGGGCGCCTCACTGGTGGCCCCCGCCCTGCTGCTCTTCCAGTCGCTGCGCGACGACCGGGACCAGGACATCGCCGTCATCGCGATCTTCTCCGCCCTGATGTTCCTGCTCGTTCTCGCCCGGCTCTGGGGCATGATGAACGACCACGACAAGGCCGAGGCCCGCGAGCGCAGTCTGCGGGTGGCCGCCGCCTCCCTCGTCGCGGCCCTGAGCCCCCGGGAGGTCGCCGGCGCCGTGGAGACGGCGTCCGCCACCCTGTTCGGCCCCGGCACCGGTCATCGGGTCCTCCTCCTCACGAGGGACCGCAAGGGCGGGCTCGACGCCGTGGCCACCACGAGCCACCCGTGGAGCTGCCGCACCGACGCGCTGACCCGCCCACCGAGCGGGGCCCCGGGCGGCTCTGGCGGGTCGTCGAAGGGGACGTCCAGCGAGTCCTCGGGCGGGTCCGACCGGGGCCCGGCCGGGTCGGTCCGGAAGCCCACCGGGTCGACCCCTCCGCCCGACGAACCGCCCCTGCCGCCGATGGCGGCCTGGCCCGAGAGCGTCGCCCACGGCACCCGGCTCCTCCCGGTGACCCGGCTCGACCCCGCCGTCGCCGCGGAGCTCGCACCCGAACCGTTCGTCCTGCTCTGCCCCCTGGAACTCCAGGCCACTGCGGGCCCCGAACCGCTGCTCGGCGTCCTCCTCCTCGCGGGCACCGAGAAGAAGCTCGCCGAGATCTCCGGCCCCGCCCAGTCCCTCGCCTCCCAGGCCGCCCTGGCCATCGAACGCTTCGCCCTCAGTGAGGAGGTCAACCGCCGGACCAGCGAGGCCTACTTCCGCACCCTCGTGCACAACACCTCGGACGTCATCCTCATCGTCGACGACGACGACACCGTCCGTTACGCCAGCCCCTCCGCCGAGTCCCTGTTCGGCCGCCCGCTGCTCCCCGGCACCCCCCTGACCGACCTCGTCGCCCCCTCCGACACGGCCTCCGCACTACGCGTCCTGGCCGACGCGCGCACCCGATCCGCCGTCGACGCCCGGGACGACTGGAAGCTGCTGCACGGCGGCTCCGCGGACCTGGAGGTCGAGGTCCGCTGCAGCAATCTGCGCGACGAACACACCGTCCACGGCCTGGTCCTCACCCTCCGTGACGTGACCGAGCAGCGGAAACTGGAACGCGAGCTGACCCACCGGGCCTTCCACGACTCGCTCACCGGGCTGCCCAACCGGGTCCTCCTCCTCGAGCGGGTCGAGCGGGCCCTGCTCAGGGGCCGCCGCGAATCCACCCTGACCTGCATGCTCTTCGTCGACCTCGACGACTTCAAGGTCGTCAACGACACCATGGGGCACTCCGTCGGCGACGAACTCCTCGTCGCCGTCGCCCGCCGTCTCACCTCCGTCCTGCGGCTCACCGACACCGCGGCCCGCCTCGGCGGCGACGAGTTCGCCGTCCTCATCGAGGGAGCGCGCGAACCCCGCGACGCCGAGGCCCTGGCGGCCGAGATCGTGCACACCCTGAGCCAGCCCTTCCATCTCACCGACGGAGCGGTCTCCGTGTCGACCAGCGTGGGCGTCGCGACCGTCCTCGACAGCGCCCACGCCGAGGAACTCCTCGGCCACGCCGACCTCGCCCTCTACGCGGCCAAGGCCGCGGGCAAGAAGAGATGGCGGCTCTTCCACCCCGAGTTCCACTCCCGGCTCGTCGCCCGGCACGAACTCCAGGCGGGCATGGACACGGCCATCGCCGACCACGCGTTCGCCCTGCGGTACCAGCCGATCGTCGAGGTGCGCGACGGCGCCCCCGCCGGACTCGAAGCGCTCATCCGCTGGCCGCACGCGCGCCGCGGCATGGTCCCGCCGGACCAGTTCATCGCCCTGGCCGAGGAGAGCGGCCACATCATGCCGCTCGGTGCCTGGGTCCTGGAGCACGCCGCGCTCGACATCGCGCGCTGGCAGCGCGCCCGCCCCTCGAAGTCCCCCCTGTACGCCAGCGTCAACGTCTCCGCCCGTCAGTTCCGCGACCCGGGGTTCCTCGACAGCGTGCGCCGCACCCTGCGTTCCTCGGGGCTCGCGCCGGGCTCGCTCGTCCTGGAGCTCACCGAGACCGTCCTCATGCGCAGGGACGCCCAGATCCGGACCACCATGGCCGCCCTCAAGGAGATGGGCGTCTCCATCGCGATCGACGACTTCGGTACGGGCTTCTCCTCGCTCAGCTACCTCCGCGAGTTCCCCATCGACGTCCTCAAGGTCGACAAGTCGTTCATCGACAACATCACGACCGACCCGCAGCAGGTGGCCCTCGTGGAGGGCATCGTGCGCATCGCCGAGGTCCTCGGCCTCCAGGTCGTCGCCGAGGGCATCGAGCACGAGGAACAGCGGGCCCTGCTGGCCGAGATGGGCTGCCGCTACGGGCAGGGCTATCTCTTCGCCCGCCCCATGACCGCCCATCAGGCCGAGTCCTATCTGCACCGTGCCCTGCCGACCGGTGAACGTCCGTCCGCCCGCCCCGTCGTCCGCCGCCCGGCCGCCCCGGCGGGGCGCCCCCCGAGCGCCTCCCGCTGGCGCGACCTCGAACACCTCCACCGGACCAGCCGCATGTGCGACGCGGTCATCGACGAGATCGACGGCCGCCGCATCCGGGTCGGCGAGGACTGGCTCATCGACTTCGCCTCCTGCAACTACCTCGGCCTCGATCTCGACCCGACGGTCATCGCGGCGATCGAACCCGAGGTGAAGCGATGGGGCACCCACCCCAGCTGGTCCCGGCTCATCGGCAGCCCCCGGCTCTACCCCCTGATCGAGGAACGGCTCACCGAACTCCTCGGCGCCTCCGACACCCTGCTGCTTCCCACCATCACCCTCATCCACCAGTCGGTGATCCCGCTCCTGGCCGGCACCGGACAGGTCTTCGTCGAGGCCCAGGCCCACCGCACGGTGTACGACGGCTGTGTCGCCGCCCGTGGCCAGGGCGCCGAGATCCACCGCTTCCACGCCGAACGGCCCGACGAGCTGGCGGCGCTGCTGCGCGGCGCGCCCGCCGACGCGAGCCGGCTCGTCTGCATGGACGGCGTCAACAGCATGACCGGCAACTTCCCCGACCTGCCCACCCTGGCCCGGGTCTGCCGGGAGAACGGCGCGCTCCTGTACGTCGACGACGCCCACGGCTTCGGGGTCATCGGGGAGCGTGGCCCCGGCGAGAGCAGCCCGTACGGCTCGCGCGGCAACAGCATCGTCCGCCACCTCGGCGAGACCTATGACGACCTGGTGCTTGTCGGCGGCTTCTCCAAGGCGTTCTCCTCGCTGCTGGCCTTCCTCGCGGTCCCGAAGTGGCTCAAGGACCACCTCAAGGTGGCGGCGGCCCCGTACCTGTACTCAGGGCCCTCGCCCACGGCCTCGCTCGCCACCGCCCTCGCCGGACTCGACGTCAACGACGAGCGCGGGGACGAGATCCGGGCCGACCTCTACCGCAAGACGGCCCGTGTCCTCGCCCATGTGCGCGGCCTGGGAATCGCCACACCCAACACGGACGGGCTGCCGATCATCGAGATCCCGCTCGCCGACTCCGACGACCTCGACGGCGTCGCCGCCTTCCTCTGGGAACACGGCATCTACGTGACGCTCGCCTCCTATCCGCTCGTCCCGCGCGACCGGGTCGGCTTCCGCGTCCAGGTCACCGCGGCCAACACCGACGAGGAGATCGAGGAGCTCTGCGCGGCCCTCACGCAGCTCGCCGCGCGCTTCCGTCTGCAACCCGCCCTCGCCGCGGGCCCCGGCGCCCTGGCGGCCGGCCGGACGGCGGAGAAGTGAGGGAGGCGGCGGGGCCGCACTCCCCGGGAACCGGCCCGGCCGAACGGAACACGGCCGAGACGTCCCGGGGCGAACAATCCACGGTCCCCGTGCGCCGCAACCGGGACGCCGACTGGAACGCCTGGCCCGTCGCCGACTACCTCGCAGAGAACTACCGGGAACTCCACCCCATCGACATCGGCGTCATCCGCCACCACTCCGCCGTCTACCGGAGCCACGCCCCGGGGAGCCTGGCCCGCACCCTCGAACTGGGCGCGGGGCCCAACCTCTACCCGCTGATGCTCGCGGGCGCCGCCGCCCGCCGGATCGACGCCCTCGAACCCAGCGCCGCCGGCGTCCGTTATCTGCGCCGCCAGCTCGCACAGGGCCCCGACGACAGCTGGGGGCCCTTCTACGCCCTGTGCCGTTCCCTCGACCCCGCGCTTCCCGAGAGCTGCGCCGAGGCCCTCCGCCCGGTGCGGGTCGTGCGGGGAACCGCCGACGACCTGGTCCCCGGCAGCTACGACCTCGCCTCGATGAACTTCGTCGCCGAGAGCGTGACCGAGGACCTCGGCGAGTTCACCGCCCTCTGCGAGACCTTCGTCCACGCCGTCCGCCCCGGCGGCCGGCTTCTCGCCGCCTTCATGGAAGGCATGCCGAGCTACCGCATCGGCGCGGGACCGGTCTGGCCCGCCCTTCCGGTCGACGAGTCCGCCCTGCGGGCCGTCTTCGCGCCCCGCACCACGGGACTGCGCATCGCCCGGCTCGCCAAGGACCGCACCCTGCCCGAGTACGGGGACTCCGGCATCCTGCTCCTCACCGCCGAACGGCCCCCGACATCCCCTACTCATGGGGCTCAGGGGTCTCAGAGGTCTCTGGGGTCTCAGGGGTGACGCCGGATCGTCTCCGCGTAGTCGTCCAGCGACGAGCCCGGAGTCCCGTCGTACAGCTGCTCGTCGAAGGCCCACATGATGCCTTCGAGGCCGCAGGACGTCATCTGCCGGGCCGCCGTCTCCGTCACACCGGGCCGGTACGGGGAGATCTGCGGTCCCGCGCTCTCCCCGGTCAGCCGGGTGAAGCCCGCGCTCCGGGCCACCGCCACCACCCAGCGGGGCGAGGACCAGTCGCGCACCGGCGCGTCGTCCGGGGCGGCGACGTCCGTCCGCGCGTCGGCCGGTGAGCAGCCGTTGTCCACGGGGGCGCCGGTGCCGTCCACCAGGGCGGTGGTGACGATCCGTACCGTGTCCCGGTGCTCCACCAGGGGGAGCGTGAGGAAGAACCCGACGCCGCGCGCGACGAGCTGGAGGGAGGGGGAGCCGACGAGCCGGGCGTCGACGGCCGCCCGCAGGTCCGAGGGGTAGAAACCGGATCCGGGGATCAGCACCTTGAGGGCGCCCTCGTACCCGAGCGAGGTGTACAGGTCGAGCTGCCAGTTCACCGCACCGGCGAGCGCTCCGGCGTACCAGTCGTACCACCGGGCCACCTGCTCCCGGGTGAACGGCCTCCCGTGGTAGGTGCTCTCCCCGGGCCGCCAGCCCGGATACGGGCTCTGCTCCTGGGCGTGGCGGTCGTACGCCCAGAACTCGGCGGAACGGCTGCTCGTCTCCGGAGGGTTCGGATAGGCGAACTCGCCGGTCTCGCTGATGCCGACCCGGACGGCCCAGAACCGGTCGAGGCCGATCAGCCGGTCCACCGCGCGCACGTACTCGGCGATGTGTTCCCGTACGGGTTCGCTGAACACGATGTTCGGCGCGGTGGTGGACTGCTCGCCGAACTGGTTCACGAACACCGAGCTGGGGAAGGCGTCCGGCAGCCAGGGCGGCGCGTCGTTCAGGCCGAGCCCCGCCTCGACGCGCAGCCCCGCCCCGCGGAAGACGTCCAGCGTGTCCCGTACCTCGCGCGCGTACTCCTCGTCGTACACCCCCGGCTCGGGCTCGAACCTGTCCCAGTCGAGCTGGAGATGGGCCACCCGGATGCCGTGCTCGTACTCGACGGCCGCCCGGTCGGGGCCGGTCTGGAGTGTGCCGTACCAGTACGGCTCCGGCTCCGGTTCCGGGGCTTCGCGCGGCAGCGCTCCGATCGCCCCCACGAGCAGCAGGAGCACCGCGAGCACCAGAGCGGCGGCCGGCGCGGCCCGGCGTCGCCTCCACCACCGTGCCGTCACGACAGCAGCTCCCGGTAGAGGGCCGTGTACCGGGCCGCGAAGCGCTCGGGACCGAAGTGGTCCTCGGCGAGCGCCCGGCCCCGCTCGGCGAGCACGTCCCAGGAGCGCGGCTGGTCGAGCAGCCACGCGAGCTGCTGCCCGGTGCGGCGCGCGTCGCCCGCGGGGGCGCGGAGCACCGCGTGTCCGAAGTCGGCGAACTGGGGGAGGTCGCTGAGGATCGCGGGCCGGCCCGACGCGAGTGCCTGGAGCACGGTCAGCGGGATGTCCGCCTTGCCTCCGAGCGCCGGCGGCGGGAAGAGCAGCACCTGGACGGTGGCGAGCAGCGCGTGCATGTCCTCGACATAGCCCAGCACCTCGAAGTCCGTGAGGCCCGCCGCGCCGGCCCGTTCCCGCAGTGCCTCGTCGAGCATCGCCTTGTCCTGTCCGGGTCGTCCGCGCATCGCGAGCACCAGACGGAACCGGCCCCCGGTCCGTACGGCCTCCGCCGCCGCGTCGATCGCGGTCTCCGCGCCGCCGTGCGGATCGTGGTGTCCCGAGAACAGGACCACGGGGAAGCCCTCCGGGCGCGGGAGATACGGCCATTCGTCGAGGGCGATCATGGGCGGGACGACCCGTACGTCCCCGAAGTTCGCGGACCGCAGCCGCCGTGCCATCGACTCGGACAGGGCGACCGTGGTGCCCAGCGGCCGGACACGGTTCAGGACGCGGGTGTTCATCACCCCGGGCACGGTGTGGACGACCGGCCGGCCCCCGAGCATCAGGGGGCGCAGCCAGGAGAAGGCGGGGAAGCCCCGGCCGACGGTGAGGAAGGCGTGCACGAGGTCGACCCGGCGGGCCCACACCGCCCCCGCGAGGGCGGACTGCACCTGCTCGGGCAGACGGGGCGATCCGTCCCGGGAGAGGATGCGGACGGGCCTCCCGCGCGGCGACGCCGGCGGGTGCCCCCGGTCCGGCCAACGGGAGAACCAGACGAAGTCCACGTCGGGCAGGGTGCCGAGGACGTCGGCGGCGAGCCGCACGTCACTGCCTTCCGCCCCGTCCAGCGGACTGCCGGTCAGGAGCAGGACACGGGGACGCTCACCGTGCCGCATCGCCCACCTCCGAGGCCGGTGGCTCTGTCGCCGGAAGCAGCGGACCCGTCACCGCCGAGTCCGGCACCGCGAGCCGCGTGAGGTTCGGCCCCGGCAGCGGCGACGGCAGCCGGTAGAGGGCGAGCGTGCCGTACATGGGCCCGTCGAACGCGAACTCGGGCCGCAGTCCGTCGGTGAGCCGGCGTACCTCCGCGAGCGAGGAACGCCCGTACCCCTGCTCGACGACCCGCCACGGCACGATCAGGTACCCGGCGCCGTTCGCGGCCTGCTCCTCGGGCGTCACCCAGGGGCCGAGCCGGTAGGTGTCGCGCAGCACCCAGTCCGTCACGCCCCGGGCCCGGGCCCCGTCCACCGTGACGATGCCGCTGCCGGCCGGTACGTGCGTGAGCAGATAGGCGCGGAGCCGCTCGTAGCCGTTGTCGGGTGTCCCCCGGGCGTGGGCGTAGCTCGCGGCGGGCGCGGCGAGCAGCGCCACGAGGACACCGCAGCCGAGGACCCGCAGGACGGGCCGGGTCCTGGACGGCATCGGCACGGTGACCGCGAGTGCCACCAGGTTCGGCACGAACAGCAGGTACAGGGCCTGCTCCTCCAGGGTGCCGAGGCCGACCGCGTACCCCAGGGTGACGATCGCGGAGGCCTGGAAGAGCGCGAGCAGCCGGTACACCGGTTCCTTGCGGCGCAACAGAAGGAAGAGGGCCACGGGAGTGAGGGCGAGCAGCAGGTAGGTGCTGGTGTACCCGGGGAGTTCGGCGACGAGCCGGCCCGTGAGCGAGGGTGTGCCCTCGGAGTTGAAGCCGGTCTCCTGCACGACCCCGAGCAGTCGGCGCACGCCCGCCGTCTTGGCCTCCCAGAAGGCCCCGAAGTGGCCGTTGAGGGCGATCAGGGCCACGTAGACGCAGTACGAGGCGAGGGTCGTGGCGGCGGTGAGCGCCACCAGGCGCCGGGGTGGCCCCCAGCCGAGGAGCAGGGCGGCGAGCAGCGGCAGCACGGTGATCAGTACCGCGTGGTCCTTGGTGAGGATCGCGAGCCCGAAGAACAGCCCCGCGAGCAGGGCCCGGGCCCTGGGGCGTGTACCCGGGCCGGACCGGGCGGTCGAACCGGCGGGACCGGTGGAACCCGCGGGACCGGACGAACCGGACCGACCGGAAGGACCGGCGGGACCGGACGGACCGGGCCGCGTGAGGCCCACCAGGACCAAGTAGCCGGCGAGGACCCACACCATCGTCCCGGTCTCCAGGAGCACCCGGTTGTTCTGCCGGATGCAGTACTCGTCCAGGGCGAACACCAGCCCCGCGACCGCCCCCGCGCCGCGCGAGCGCACCCGGGCGACGAGGAAGACCAGGAGGGCCGCCGTCACCCCGGCGAGCAGCGCGTTGAGCACCCGCGAGGAGTACACGCCCGCGATGACGTCGCTGTGCGCCCCGACGAGCTTCGTCCAGCCGGCCTCCACGTAGAAGTAGCCGGGCGGGTGGAGGAAGAACAGCCCCTCGTCGGTGCGGGGGAAGCCGCCGGCGGCGGCGCTGTCCCCGAGCCGCCGGTAGATCGGCTCGTCGATGAACAGGTCGCCCGCCCGGGAGCTCTGGAACAGCCGCAGCGCCACGGTCAGCAGCGCCGCCCCGGCCGCGTACACGAAGGTCGGCACGGGCCGGCGCCGCCCTCGCGGCCGCGGGGCGGGAACCGCTGTCATCGGCTCCGTCCCGGTGGACACGGGAACGGTGCGGGGGACGGTCACGACACGCCTCCCGCGGTGGGGACCGAGCGCGCGTCCGGGCGCGGCGCGGTCGGACGCGTGACCCCGGGAGCGCCCTTGCCGGCCGCCTCGGGAAGCAGATAGACCTCGGGAGCGCGTGGGATGAGGCCCTCGGGGAACAGGGCACGGGCCTGGGTGCCGTAACCCCGGATCAGTTCGGCCTTCCGGTCGAGGCCCCGCTCCCAGCAGCGGGCCACCAGATGGTGCCGCCCGGTGAACCGGGTGTCGGGGGTGGAGCGCTGGTTGTACGGGAAGTCGCTGTAGTACGCGATCCGGCGGCCGCACTTCGCGGCTGCGTCGCGGACGAGGATGTGATCGGCGTGCCCGCCCACGCCCAGCGGGGCGAGGACCAGACCTCCGGAGGGGCCGGGCAGCAGGGCGTCGATCGTCTCGCCGACCTCGCGGAGCATCTCGGTGTCCAGCGGGGAGACCCGGCCCCGGGAGAGGTGCAGCCGGTACGTCGGGTACACGTGGGCCAGCTCGGGCAGCAGCCGGGCCAGTCGCTCGGTGCCCGGGCGGGGCCGGGCAGGCCGGCGGAACAGCCCGTCGACCAGGCCGACGTGGCAGTACCGGACGTCGAGCCGCTCCAGGACCCGTCGGTCCTCCGCACGCCGCTCGGCGTACAGGTCCTCGGCGTCGTCCACGCCCAGCTGCTTCAGGTACTGCCGGGCGGAGCGGGTGTACGGCGGCGGCGCGGTCTCCGTGAACAGGGTGGCGACCGTCACCGGGGCCCGGCGCCCGGCCCACCCGAGCAGTCCGCCGCAGGACAGCACGGCGTCGTCCAGGTGCGGCGAGAGCACCAGGACCGGGACGTCCGAGCGGACGACGATCCGGACGAAACTGGTCAGCGGGTCGTCAGCCATGACGCACCCCTCTTCCTCGGCCGCCGTGCGGAGGCGGGTGTGTCCAGAAGCCGGTGGGCCAGGGCCAGATAGCGGCCCGTCATCTCGTCCCATGTGTAGTGCTGTGCGGCGAGCCCGGAGCGTCGTCCCAGACGGCGGCGGAGCGTCGCGTCCGTGGCCAGCTCGTTCATCCGCCGCCCGTACGCCGCCACGTCGAAGGGCGACACGGTGACGTCGCCCCCGTCGCGCATCCAGCGCAGCGCGGGCAGGTCGAAGTGGAGGACGGGCTTGCCGTACGACATGCTTTCGAGGGCGACCAGACCGAAGGTCTCGTGGCGGGAGGGCATCACCATGAACGCGCTGTCGCGCAGGAGTTGACGCTTGCGTTCCGGCCCGGCGAAGCCCAGCCAGTGGATCCGGGGCTCCGGCCCGCGGTCGTGGGCGGCGACGAGCGCGGCGAGCCGGCGTTCCTCCGCCGGGGTGCCGCTGCCCGCGATCAGCAGCTCCAGCGGGGGAGCGGACCGGTCGTACGCGTCGAGGAGCAGGTCGAGGCCCTTGATCCAGGTGTCGATCCGTCCCAGGAAGAGGATGAACCGTCCGGTCCCCAGCCGGTTCTCGTCGAGGAGCCGCTGATCGACCCCGTTGGCGATCACCTGGACGTCGGCGCGGGGGCTGAGCCGCCGGATCACCGATCCGTCGGCCGCGTTCATGACCACGATGTGCCGGTAGCAGCGCAGCCCGAGCCGTTCGACCAGGAAGAAGGGGATGTGATAGCGCCGCCACAGGGCCTCGGCGCTGCGCCCCTGGTCGATGCCGACGACGGGGGCGCCCGTCGTCACGGGCAGGAAGCTCGTCGAGAACGGCGGAGTGAAGCTCTCCAGCCACAGGTCGTGCCGGATGCGGCGGGCCACCAGCGGCAGCAGCGCCAGGAACAGCATCTGCCCGGCGCGCGGACCCGCCCGGCCCACCGGAATCCGGAGGTACCTGACGCCGTTCCGGTCCTCGGTGCCGGCGTTGCGGCCCGCCGTCACGACGGTCACCCGGAAGTCCTCGGCGAGCCTGCGGGCCACCTTGGAGATGACCAGGGCGCCGCCGCCCCGGTAGGCGGGGTTGTCCGCGTCGTCGTAGATGGACAGCACGACGTGCCGACGCGGATCGGTGGCGTCCGGGGCGGCTTCCCGCTTCCGTACGGCGTCGAGGACGCGGTCAAGCGCCGTGGCCGCCACCAGGGACGGAGCCCGTTGGCCGTCGATCCGCGCGATCCGCGGCAGCCGCCGCGACCAGCTCCGGTACGGGGCCCACGCGGCGGTCGAGGGACCGTCGGTGCGCTCCCAGCCCTTGCCCCGCAGCGTGTCGGACCCGTTCTCCAGGAGCAGCGTCAGGCCGTAGCGGCCGGCGATCCGGCGGAAGAGGCCCGCCGCGGCGGAACCGTCCGGCAGACCGTATGCCACCAGGTCGTCGAGCGGTCCCCGGTCCGTGAGGACCACGGACTCGCCGCCACGCGCGCGTGCACGGGCCCGCAGCCCGGCGAAGGCGGTCCGGGCCGCCCGTTCGCCGGCGTCCAGGAACGCGTGGGCACGGCGCAGTCGGGATCCCCGGCGCTTGGGATCCCCGTCGCGCCGTACCCACTCGTCCCCACCCGGTTCCCCCGCATCCCTCACCCGCGGCGGAACCGGGAACCTTCGGCAGAGGAAGCAGCCGGAGGAGTGCAGGGCGACGACCGTGAGGCCGCGCTCGCCGAGGAGCGCCGTGAGCCGGCCGACCAGCGAGGAGGTGCCGACGGCGTCGGGTCCGGACACGGCGACGAGAAGCGGGCTCCGGGGGGTCGTCATGACGCCCGCCTCCTCAGCCTCTTGGTCACCACGAGGGGTACGCGGAGCGACGCCTCACGGGTCGCGGCGCCCACCCGGCCCTCGCCGAGGAGGTGGCCGGAGTGCTCGGCCCCCACCCGCAGCGAGGTGCGCACCGGGAGGGGCAGCGGCAGCGGGACGGACTCGCCCCGGTCGAGTCGGCCCATCGCCTCGACGGCGGTGCTGAGGGCCTGTCGGCCGCCCGCGCACCAGCCCTCGCGGGCGGCCTCGCGACGTGCCTCCGCGACGATGTCGGGGTGCAGCAGCGCGCGCAGGGCGAGGAGTTCGGACATGTCGAGGCTCAGGTTCTGGAAGAGGGCGTCGGCCAGCCCGATCCGCAGCCGGTCGGAGGGGCACGGGGTCAGCCAGTCGTGGCCGTCGGCGCGGGCGAAGAGCCGCTCGGTCGGCACCACCGGCACCCCGAACCAGGAGACCGAGCCGTGCAGTCGGGCCGCCGGCCCGCTCGGCGGTTCCAGCAGCACCTTCGTCGAACGCTCCAGCCAGTACGTGGTGCGGCGCGCGTACCAGCCGTCGAGCGCGGCCAGCGCCGCCCCCAGCCGTCCCGGCGGCACCACCAGGTCGAAGTTCCCGTACACGTGGTCCCCCGCCGGCTCTGCCTTGATCAGGACGGTGGGAATGCCCGCCGCCCGCAGCCGCTCCGTGGACTCGACGAGGTTCCGGCGGAACAGCCCGGCCGCGCTCTCCACCTCGGTGAGCGTGGCCGCGAGCTGACGGGGGTACGCGCGGGCCAGCAGGCCCTCGACCTGGTTGCGCCGGGCCGCGGCCAGCGCTCCGAGCAGTTCCTCGTCATCGGCGGGCCGGACCCGGCCCCGCCATACGGCGTCGACGAGAAGCGGCACGGAACGCTCGTCGTGGACCGCGGCCCGGGTCCCTCGTGCCCCGGCCGGAGGCGTGCGGGGCTCCGGCACGGGCTCCCCGTCCGTTCCCTCGCCGGCGACGCCCTGGGGGCCGTCCGGGGGAGTGGGGGCGGGAAGGGGCGGCTCGCGACGCTTCCCGAAGAAGCGCCACAGGGCGACCGCTGTGATCGTCACCGCTGCGGCGAGCCAGATGTAGGGGTACGGGCGGAGCAGCGCGAGGCCGCCGGCGAGCGCGAGCAGGGGCAGCACCACGCGGCTGAACGGCCGGTCCGCGACACCGAACCCGTGCCGGTGGGCGTGCCGTACGGCGAGGAGGATCAGGGCGGCGACCGTGCCGCACAGTCCGCCGATCGCCATGCCGAGCACACCGCCGGTGGTCCAGCCGGCCGCCAGGGCGGTCACGTACAGGGCGAGACCCACGAGCAGGGTGCGCAGACAGGCGTAGTCGTTGACCGCCTGTGCGAAGGTCACGAGCAGCGCGAGCGCGCCGAGTGCGAGCCCGGCCGTCGCCGTGCAGGCCATCAGGGTCGCGACCGTCGAGTAGCCCGGCGGGAAGATCTTCGTGAGCAGCCCGCTGGGCAGGGTCGCGGCCACCACCGTCAGGGGCAGCGCCACGGTGAGGTACATCCGCAGCGCGCTCGCCGTCAGCGGGTCGCCCGCCCGCCGCCGCGAGAGCGCCGGCAGGAAGGCGATCGACACGGCTCCGGCGAGGAAGAGCGGGACCCGGCCGAGCATGACCGCCGCCTGGTAACTGGCCGCGGCCGCACGGCCGGTGGGCAGTACCGCGACGAGGACGATGTCCACGGCCGCGAGCATGGCGACCACGCCCTGGAGCGAGGCCACACCGCCCGCCCGCCGCCACAGGTCCCGGTCGGCGCTCACGGCCCGCCAGGGACGGTGGGACTCGTCGTGCAGGCCGCGCGGCCGGAAGAACACGTACGGCAGGACGGCGACGGCGAAGGCGACGAGGGCGCCCGTCTCGCCGAGGCCGAGCACCGCCACGAAGAACAGGCCCACGCCGAACTTGAGGGCGGCCTCGACGGCGGTGAGGACCCCGAGCGTCCGCAGCCGTTCGGTGCCCTGGAGCCAGCCCGCGCTGACCCGGGTGATGTAGATGGCGAGGGTCGCGCCCGCGATGGCGAAGGTGGTCGGCATGCTCGCGAACTGCATGGCCACGCACCCCACGGCCACCGCGGCGACGGTGCCGCCCAGGATCGCCGTGATCACGGCGAAGCGGACCGCCTCGACGCGCTGGGTGTCCGTGTCGGCCCGCGCCAGCGCCTGCGCCAGCATCCAGGGCACGGTCACCACGGCCACCGCGGCGGTGCAGACGATGAGCCCCTGGCCCGCGGCGAAGGTGGCGTAGCCGGAGACGTCGAGAAGCCGGGTGAGGATCAGGGTGTACGCGTAGTTGAGGGCGCCGACCGTCACCACGGCGGTGGCGATCCAGCGCGCGCCGTGCACCGCGGTGACCTCGTCCTGGAGGACCGCGGAGGCCGACCGCTCGGCGACCTGACCGGCGGAGATCATGTCCGCCGCCCGGGGGCCGGACCCGGCGCGGACCCGTTGCCCGCTTCTGCCGCGCCGAGCAGGACGTCGTGGCCGTTCGCCAGGGCGATGTCGGCCTCCGCCACGTCGAGCCGGCGCAGCGCGTTCAGGGCCCGCATCTCGTCGCAGCCGTGGAGCAGCACGCGGAAGGCGTCGCCGTCCCGGTGCCACGCGTCGGTCTGCCGCAGGGCGTTCCGTACCGCGCGCTCGGTGGCGTCGGGGTCGGGGGAGGTGAAGCGGGTGACCACGGAGAGATCGTTGGCCGAGCGGCGGGAACGCCGGTGCCGGTGGATGCGCTGGAGGTCCTCGACGACGACCTGGGCGAGCCGTTCGGCGCTCGCGTCCCAGGAGAAGGCGGCGGCCCACGCGTGGCAGCGGTCCGCGGAGAGCGACCGCGCCTCGGGTGTGGACAGCGCGTCGAGGGCCGAGGCGATGCCGGCCGCCAGGTCGGCGTCGGGGTCGAGGAGCCACCCGTTGACGCCGGTCCGGATCGCGTCCCGCAGCCCGGGTACGTCGAAGGCGAGGGCGGGAGTGCCGACGGCGTTCGCCTCGATGACGGCGAGCCCCCAGCCCTCGGCGACGGACGGCACGACCGTCAGCCACGCCCGGTGGAAGAGTTCCTGCTTGCGCTCGTCGGAGACGTATCCGTGGAACTCGACGGCGGATCCGATGCCGAGTCCTGCGGCGAGCTTGCGCAGCGACTCGGCCTCCGGCCCGTCGCCGCAGAGGTCGACCCGGAGTTCGGGCCACCGGGTGAGGAGAGCGGGCACGGCCCGGAGGATCAGGTCGACCCGCTTCTGCGGCACGAGCCTGCTGACGACGGTGAGCGCGGGAGTCGCGGACCGCTGCCCGGCGGGGGCCGTGAGCGCGGGGCAGGGGCGCCCGTTCGGCACGATGTGGATGGGGTTGCCGAAGCCGAGTTCGCGCCGGGTGCCCTCGCGGGTGGAGGGCGATACGACGACCACCGGCCGTCCGCGGTAGACACGCCGGCTGACCTGCTTCTCGAGGACCCGCCCCACGCTGTTCATCGGCCACCGGAAGCGGGTGTCGAACTGCTGCTGGTGGACGTGGTGGATGACGCAGATGTCGGCGGTCCACCGGGGGGTGAACAGCGGTGAGAAGAACGGGATCCCGTTCTGGAAGTCGACCACGGCGTCGTACGCGTGACGGTTCCGCAGCAGGTGTGCCGCGGCGGCCGCGTACACCCCGAACGTGCCGCCGCCGCGTACGACGCGGATCCCGTCGCGGTCCTCCTGGGGCCGCGAACCCGCGTGCCGCGAGGAGAGGAGGGTGATGTGGGCCCCGGCCGCCGCGAACCGCCGGGCGATCTCCCAGCAGTACGCCTCGGCGCCACCCGCGTCGGGGTGCGCGGGGTCGCGCCAGTTGAGGAAGGCGAGGTCGGTGCGGGCGAGGCGGTCGAGAGCGGTCACAGGAATCACCGGGCCAGTGAGATACGCAGGAGATCGGCCATCGAGCGCAGTCCGTCGCGCCGTGCCGAGAACGTGGATCCGGGTACGTCGTGCCAGACCACCGGCACCTCCACGACGTCCCGCCCGGCCCGTACGACACGGGCGAGCAGCTCCACGTCGAAGGCGAAGCCGTCGATGTGGCAGTCGCGCACGATCGTGTGGGCGAGCGGACCGGAGAAGAACTTGAACCCGCACTGGGTGTCGGCGACCCCGGGCAGCGACAGATGCGCGAGCGAACGGAACAGCAGCCCGCCGCCGCGCCGCAGCGCCGACTGCTCGATGTCGAGACGGGCGCCGGGCGCGTGGCGCGAGGCGATGACGGCGCCGTGGCCCTCCCGCAGCAGCTCCATCACCCGGTCCAGGGTCTCGACGGGCGTGGCGTTGTCGGCGTCGGCGAAGCCGACGAACCGGGCGGAGGAGGTCTCGATCCCGCGCCGGACCGCCGCGCCCTTGCCCTGGTCGCTGCAGCCGATGACGTGCACCGGGACGGGGGACCCGGCGAAGCGTTCCAGGACGTCGAGGGTTCCGTCGGCGCTGTTGTTGTCGACCACGACGACCGCCGACGACCAGGGCCGTTCGGCGAGGAAGTCGACGGTGGCCTTCACGGTCGACGGCAGTCGGCGCTGTTCGTTGTAGGCGGGGATCAGCAGTTCCAGGTCCACCGGTGTGCGGACGAGCCGGTGGGAGAGCGGTGCGTGCGCGCGTACGGCGGCCATCACGCCTCGCCTCCTCGGGGGAAGGCGCGGGGCGCGGGGCGCACGGGCGCGCGGGGGACAGGTGCGGGGACGGGGGTGGGGCGCGGGCGGGCGGAGCGGTCATGGACGGCCGCGTGCCCTACCGGGCGGGCCGGTGCGTACGAGTGTGATCGGGCGGGTTCGGAGGACCCTGGTCCGGCCGTTTCGGACGCGCCTGTTCGGGCTGGTTCGGCCGGTTCGGACGAGCCCGGTCCGGCCGGCTCCGACGACCCGGCTGGGCCGCCGGAGGCGCGACTGTGGCGCGCGGTGCGGGTGTGGCCCGTACGGCCACGCCGCCTGCGTGCCGCACCACGCGGCCTGCACGCCCGGCTCCGTGGCGGAGGGACGGCGGCGGCGACCCGGTCGGACGCCCGGCGTGCCGGGTGTGCGGTCGGGCGGTGGGCGGGGCGGCGGAGCGAGCGGCGCCGGGCGTCGGCGAGGGGCCAGTCGGTCACCCGTCGCAGGGGATGCGATGCGGATGCCACCGGCGTTCGGTTGGTGGGGGTGGAGGTCACGACGAGCCTCTTCCGGCAACCGACCCTGCCGAGTGTGTGTGCTCAGGGTCTACTTTGTCTGAAAATGGTGCTTGTTCCACGGTTAGCACTCTTTGGTGGCTTTAGTCAACCGGAGGGGTCGCGGGTGCTCCGGGTGTTCCGGTCGCCGCGCGACGGCAGTCGGTGCCGTGCCAGCCGCGACAGGACGTTGTGCGGCCGCTCGTCGAGCAGGGTGCCGAGGATGCGGGTGCCGTCACGTACCGTGCGGGGGTGCGACGGGCCGTGACGGCGCGGCAGTTCGAGACTGGGCACCTCGGCGACGCGCAGGCCGTAGTGCAGGGCGTGCGTGACGAGTTCCGCCCCCAGCTCGACACCGTCCTCGCGCAGGTCGAGAAGGTCCACGAAAGAGCGCCGGAACGCGCAGAATCCGTACCAGAGATCGGTCAGGTGCTGGCCGTACAGCTGGCGTGCGACACGCAGCAGGGCCCGATGTCCGAGCCGCCTCGACAGCGGATAGTCGGCGAAATCCCCGCCCGCGATGAAACGCGATCCCTTGACGAAGTCGTAACCGCTTTCCAGATAGTGCAGATAGTGCGGGATCTCGTGCGGCGACATGCTTCCGTCGGCGTTCATGACCACGACCAGATCGCCGGTCGCCGCGAGCAGCCCCGCGTGCGGGATGTCGCCCCGGCTCGCGTCCCAGGCGCCGAGTTCGCGGACGGCGAGTCCTTCGCGCGCCCGGCGGTCACCGGCCGGTCCGCCGATCAGGACCACGTCCCGCACGCTCGAAGGCACTTGGTCGAGGAGCGGGTCGAGAGGCGGCCCCTGGGCTCCTTCGCCGGGTCGGACCGTGAGGACGAGACTCACCGTCCGCGTGCCGGATCCGGGCGCGTGGTCGGTCGACCGGCGCAGGGGATGCGAATCGCTACTCATCGGTACGGCCTTCCGCGCGGCGGACCCGCGTTCTTCACAATCCTTCGCCCGGGTGATCCCGTCAAGAATCGCGGAAGAGTATGCGGACGCCCGCGAAGCGATTCCCTCCCCGGCGCTCCTCAGATTTCCTGACGGGCCTTCGATCCGGATCGGCCATTCCCCGGCCGCTTCTGCACCGGCCTCTCGCAAGGCATACAATCCGGTCATGGCAGGGCGAATTGAAGACTACGCCCTCGTCGGTGACCTGGAGACTGCCGCTCTCGTCGGGACCGACGGGTCCGTCGACTGGTGGTGCGCGCCGCGCTTCGACTCGCCGGCCTGTCTCGCGGCCCTCCTCGGTGATCCGGGACACGGCCGCTGGCTCCTCGCCCCCGTCGGCGCCGCCGACTGCACACGCAGGAGCTACCGGGGCGACACCCTCGTCCTCGACACCGTCTGGGAAACCGTCGGCGGAACCGTCAGGGTCACCGACTTCATGCCGCCGCGCTCGCCGAGCGAGGACGCCCCGCGCATCGTCCGCGTGGTCGAGGGCGTCGCCGGACGCGTCGGCATGCGCGGTGAGTTGAGGGTCCGCTTCCACCACGGCAGCATCGTGCCCTGGACCCGCTCGGTGGACCGCCGCACCGTCGCCTCCATCGCCGGACCCGACGCCGCCTACCTCGCCTGCGGCCCGGGGGTCGAGCCCGTCGTCACCCCGGACCGCGCCACCGTCGAGTTCACCGTCACCGCCGGCCGGCGGGTCGCGTTCGTCCTCGGCTGGCGCCCCTCGCACAAGCCCGTGCCTCCCGCCGCCTCGCCCGCCGAGATCGACGGCGCCCTCGCCCGGACCCTCGCCTTCTGGAACGACTGGGCCGCCGCGCTCCGCTACGAGGGCCCCGCGCGCGAGGCCGTGATCCGCTCCCTGCTCACCCTCAAGGCCCTCACCTACGCCCCCACCGGCGGAGTCGTCGCAGCGGCCACCGCGTCCCTCCCCGAGACCATCGGCGGGCAGCGCAACTGGGACTACCGCTTCTGCTGGTTGCGCGACGCCACCTTCACGCTCTCCTGCCTCCTGCGCGGCGGATACCGCCGCGAGGCGCTCGCCTGGAACGACTGGCTGGTCCGCGCCGTCGCAGGCGACCCCGCCGACCTCCAGCCGCTGTACGGGGTCGAGGGACAGCGGCGGCTCCCCGAGACGTACGCCGACTGGCTCCCCGGATACGAGGACTCACGACCCGTCAGATTCGGCAACGCGGCCGTCGGCCAGTTCCAGCTCGACATCTACGGCGAGGTGCTCAACACCGTCTACTCGGCCGTCCGGGCCGGAGTCGCCCTCGACGCCACGGCCTGGGGCCTGGTGGCCTCGCTCCTCGAATACCTCGGCAAACGCTGGCAGGAACCCGACGAGGGCATCTGGGAAGTCCGGGGACCACGCCGCCACTTCGTCCACTCCAAGGTCATGGCCTGGGTCGCCGCCGACCGCGCCGTCCGCCTCGCCCGGGTGGCCGGCCTCCGCGGCACCCTCCGGCGCTGGCAGGCCCTGCGCAGCGAACTGCGCACGGAGATCTGCTCCCGGGGCTGGAGCGAGGAGCAGCAGTCCTTCACCCAGTACTACGGGAGCCACCAGGTCGACGCCACCGCCCTGTTGATCCCCCGGCTCGGTTTCCTCCCCGCCGACGACCCCCGGGTGCTCGGCACCGTACGGGCGATGGCGCGGCTCGACGACCACGGCTTCCTGCGCCGCTACGGCGACGTCAGGGACGGCGGGACGCACGAGATGGACGACCTCGGCGGCACCGAGGGGAGCTTCGTCGCCTGCACGTTCTGGTACGCCGACGCGCTCGCCATGACCGGCCGCGCCGAGGAGGCCAGGACCGTCTTCCAGCGGGTCCTCGACATCCGCAACGACGTCGGCCTGCTCGCCGAGGAGTGGGACCCGGTGGCGGGCCGTCAGCTCGGCAACACGCCCCAGGCCCTCAGTCATGTGGCCCTGGTGAACACGGCGTTCACGCTGTACGGCACGCGCCGCCGCGACCGGACGACGGTCTCGCGCGCGACGTTCACCGGATCCGCCTCCTGAGGCGCTCGCGGGCCCCGGGTCCGGACCCCGCGCCTCGGGCGCCACCCCCTCGGGCACCGCCCCCTCGGGCGCCTCAGTTCCGCGGGCCCCTGTCCTCGTCCGGCAGGACCCAGCGCCCGTCGCCGCCCCGCCCCGCGCGGAAGGGGCGGCTGTCCGTCCGCCGTGAGGAGTGGTGCTCCTCCGCCCAGATCCAGAAGCCGTACGCCACGACCACCACGGCGATCCCGATCGCGCCGAGGACGTACCAGCCGTTGGGGGCGAAGATCCCGATCGCGACGAGGACCAGCAGGCCGATCCCCATCCTGCGCAACAGTGACATGCGGAGCGTCTCCCCCCGGAGAAAGCGAATGGTCAACCGGGCAGACGCGGGGCGCCCCCGCCCGGTTCCCGATCCCTCGGCGTGTCGTTCGGGTGCGCCCAGCGGGCGGGCCCGCCGCGCGTGGGTTCGAATCGGGGCATGGCTTCCTACGACAGGCCCCGCGCGAGCGGCTCCCCGAGGCCGCGGCAGGCCGGTGACACGTGGTGGTACGCCGCCGTGGCAGGCGAGGCGGCAGGATCGTTCAGCACCCGCGTCCGCACCCGGACCCGGCGTGGATGCCTCGGGGCCGTGCTCCTCCTCACGGTCGTCTACGCCGGCCTCGTGCTCACCGCGACCGGCCGGCGCTGGGGCGACGGCGCCATGACCGGCAGGCGGGCCGACGCCGCCGCCGTCACCGTGCTCCGCGAGCACCCCTCCCTCGCCGGGCTCACCACCCTGTCCCTGGTCCTCGGCTGCGTCCTGCTGGTCGCCGTCGGTCTGATACGCAAGCGGTACGCCGTCACCGGCATGGCCGCCGGTGGCATCGTCACCGCACTCGCCCTCACGGGACTGCTCCAGCGCTACGCACCCCGCCCCCGCCTCGTCGACACCGGCGGGGCGCTCGTGTCGAGCGGTTTCCCCAGCGTCCAGACCACCCTCGCCCTGGGTGTCGCCCTCGGTCTGGTCCTCGTCGTGCCGTACCGGCCGCGCGGCCTCGTGGTCGGCGCCGCGACGCTGTGGGCCGTCGGCGTCGGCGCGTACACCCTCGCGGCCGGACAGCACCGGCCCGGCGACGTGATCGCGTCCGCCCTGCTCGTCCTCGCCGTCTTCTGCGGCCTCGTCGCCGTCCTCGCCCGCAAGGGCAAGGTGCGCCCCGGCGCGCGGCCCGGCCCCGCGCTGCCCGGCCTCCCGGCGACCGTGCCGCTCGCCCTCGTCGCCGTCACCGGGCTCGGCGCCGGCCTGTGGCTCCTCGGCGACACCCTCGCCCTGCCCGCGGCCGCTCCCTACGACCCGGCCCAGCTCCGGCTCGCCCACCGCTGCGGCCAGGCCCTCGCCGCGGGAGTGGCCGCCGCCGCGGGGCTGATCCTTCTCGGCCTGCTCCGCCGGGTCGACCTGGAGGCCGCCCCCGCGCCGTACCGGCTCGGCGGACCCTTCGTGGAGGCCGCCGGGGTGCCCCGGGACACCGAGCTCGTGGGCCCCTTTACCGAGGACCTCGATCACGAGATATCTTGATGTCGAGCAATCTCGCATACGCAGACGTGGAGCGGAGCACCCTGGTGACTGACTCGACCATCATTTACACCCACACTGACGAGGCGCCCGCCCTGGCGACGTACTCGTTCCTGCCCGTGATCCAGGCGTATGCCTCGCAGGCCGGCGTCACGGTCGAGACGCGTGACATCTCCCTCGCGGGCCGCATCATCGCCGTCTTCCCCGAGTTCCTGGAGGAGGGTCAGCGCATCGCCGACGCCCTCTCCGAGCTCGGCGACCTGGCCAAGACGCCCGGCGCCAACATCATCAAGCTGCCGAACGTCTCGGCGTCCATCCCGCAGCTCAAGGCCGCGGTCGCCGAGCTCCAGGCGCAGGGCTACGCCCTCCCGGACTACCCGGACGACCCGCAGACGGACCAGGACAAGGACGTCCGCGCCCGTTACGACAAGATCAAGGGCTCGGCCGTCAACCCGGTCCTGCGCGAGGGCAACTCCGACCGCCGCGCGCCCGGCTCGGTCAAGAACTACGCCAAGAACCACCCCCACCGCATGGGCGCCTGGACCCCCGAGTCCAAGACCAACGTCGCCACGATGGGCGAGAACGACTTCGCCTCCACGGAGAAGTCGGTCGTCGTCACCAAGGACGACACCCTCCGCTTCGAGTTCACCGCCGCCGACGGCACCACCAGCGAGCTCCGCGAGCCGCTGAAGGTCATCGCCGGCGAGGTCGTCGACGCCGCCGTCATGCGCGCGGCCGCCCTCCGTTCCTTCCTGAGCGAGCAGGTCGCCCGCGCCAAGGCCGAGAACGTGCTCTTCTCCGTGCACCTCAAGGCCACGATGATGAAGGTCTCCGACCCGATCGTCTTCGGTCACGTCGTGCGCGCCTTCTTCCCCGCGACCTTCGCCACGTACGGCGAGGTGCTCGCCGGTGCCGGCCTGTCCCCGAACGACGGCCTCGGCGGCGTCCTGAAGGGCCTGGACTCCCTCCCGCAGGGCGAGGAGATCAAGGCCTCCTTCGAGGCCGAGCTCGCCGCGGGCCCCGCCCTGGCGATGGTCGACTCCGACAAGGGCATCACCAACCTGCACGTGCCGTCCGACGTCATCGTCGACGCCTCGATGCCGGCCATGATCCGCACCTCCGGCCACATGTGGGGCCCGGACGGCCAGGAGGCCGACACCCTCGCGGTCCTGCCGGACCACAGCTACTCCGGCGTGTACCAGGTCGTCATCGACGACTGCCGTGCCAACGGCGCCTTCGACCCGTCGACCATGGGCTCCGTCCCGAACGTCGGCCTCATGGCGCAGAAGGCCGAGGAGTACGGCTCCCACGACAAGACCTTCGAGATCGCGCAGGCCGGCACCGTCCGCCTCGTCGACTCCGAGGGCAACGTCGTCCTGGAGCAGGAGGTCGCCGAGGGCGACATCTTCCGCGCCTGCCAGACCAAGGACCTGCCCATCCAGGACTGGGTCAAGCTCGCCGTCACCCGCGCCCGCGCCACCGGTGCCCCGGCCGTCTTCTGGCTGGACGAGAACCGCGCCCACGACGCGCAGCTGATCGCCAAGGTCAACGAGTACCTCCCGCAGCACGACACCGAGGGCCTGGACATCAAGGTCCTGTCCCCGGTCGAGGCGACGAAGTTCTCCCTGGAGCGCATCCGCCGCGGCGAGGACACCATCTCCGTCACCGGCAACGTCCTCCGTGACTACCTGACCGACCTCTTCCCCATCCTGGAGCTGGGCACCAGCGCCAAGATGCTGTCGGTCGTCCCGCTGATGGCGGGCGGCGGCCTCTTCGAGACCGGCGCCGGCGGCTCCGCCCCGAAGCACGTCCAGCAGCTCGTCAAGGAGAACTACCTCCGCTGGGACAGCCTCGGCGAGTTCTTCGCCCTGGCCGCCAGCTTCGAGCACCTCGCGACGTCCACGGGCAACGCCCGCGCCCAGGTCCTCGCCGACACCCTCGACCGCGCCACCGGCACCTTCCTCAACGAGGACAAGTCGCCGACCCGTCGCCTCGGTGGTATCGACAACCGCGGCAGCCACTTCTACCTGTCCTTCTACTGGGCCCAGGAGCTGGCCGCCCAGACCGAGGACGCGGAGCTGGCCAAGGCCTTCGCCCCGCTCGCCGAGACGCTGGCCGCCAACGAGCAGAAGATCGTCGACGAGCTGAACGCCGTCCAGGGCTCCCCGGCCGAGATCGGTGGCTACTACCAGCCCGACCCGGCCAAGGCCGCGGCCGTGATGCGTCCGTCCGCCACGTTCAACGAGGCCGTCGCGTCCCTCGCCTGATCCGGCACGCACCGCGTACCGCCCCGACCGGAACTTCTCCGGCCGGGGCGGTCCCGTCGGTGGCGCATACGCCGTTCGGGTGTGAACCTGGATGGATGAGTTGGGCATCTTGGACGACCGCCGGTGTCTACACCGGGCGAGGTGGGGTGCTGACCGTCGAGGCAGGTGTCGTCACGGGCGATGTGACCGTGCACACCACCTGGACCGAGACCGAGGCACGCGTGGCCGTGCAGTACAGCGGCGCGTCCGACTGGTTCACCATGTCGGGCAGTCCCGTTCCGTGCGCGTCGGAGGAGGAGAGCCGCGATCTGCACGACGCCGTCGTGGCAGCGGTCCGGGAGGGAAACGGGGCCACGGTCCCGACCCTGCCGGTACCACCGGTGTAGACGCCGAGGGCGTTCATCACCGATCATCGGTCACCGGCGACAGGTGACCACCGACCGAACACCACCGCCGACCGACCGAGCAACGCCGACCGAACACCACCGACCGATCATCGCCGACCGATCACCGGTCGGCGATCACCCGGATAAGTGTTATCCCTCCCGAGCCCACGGGTCTCCGAACGCAGGGGGACTCCGATCAGGGACGAGGGAGCAGATCCATGCACAGCGACGAGCGCCGCACCACCGCACTGGTGGAGGCGGCCAGGGCCGGTGACGCGCAGGCCAGGGACGCACTGGTACGCGCGTACCTGCCCCTCGTCCACAACATCGTCGGCCGCGCCCTCGACGGCCACGCCGACACCGACGACATCGTCCAGGAGACGATGGTCCGCGCTCTCGACGGCCTCACCGGCCTCCGCGACCCGGCCCGCTTCCGGTCCTGGCTCGTCGCCATCGCCATGAACGGGATACGGCGCCGCTGGCGCGAACGCCAGCAGGCGCCCGAACCCGGCCTCGACCGGGCCACCGACCTCGCCGACCCGGCCGGCGACTTCACCGAGGTCACCATCCTGCGGCTCGGCCTCTCCGGACAGCGCCGGGACGTGGCCCGCGCGACCCGCTGGCTCGACGAGGACGACCGCGAACTCCTCGCCCTGTGGTGGCTGGAGGCCGCGGGCGAACTCACCCGCGCCGAACTCGCCGAGGGGCTCGACGGGATCTCCCCGCAACACGCCGCCGTCCGGATCCAGCGGATGAAGGAACGCCTCGAAACCGGCCGGGCCGTCGTCCGCGCCCTCGACGCGGTACCCCTGTGCCCGGAGCTCGCGGAGACCGTCACCGCCTGGGACGGACGCCCCTCCCCGCTCTGGCGCAAACGGATCGCCCGCCATGTGCGGACCTGCACCGTCTGCACCACCCGGGTGACCGGCCGGAGCGGCCTCGCCCCCGTCGAGGGCCTGCTCGTCGGCATCGGCCTCGTACCCCCGCTCGCGATCGCCGTCACGGACGGACACACCCCGGACCCCGTCGCCTTCGAGACCGTCTCCCGGTGGACACCCCTGCGGCGCGTCGGAGTCGCGGGAGCGGCGGCCGTCGCCGTCCTCGGGGCGGTCGCCCTCCTGATCCCCCAGGATCCGCACGCGCGCCTCTCGCCCGGCACACCCGTCGCCGCGCCCCCGGCGAGCCCCGCGCCGACGACTCCACCCCCGACCCCGACGGCCACTGGTGCCACCCTCACACCGACGACGACGGCCCCCACACCCCGTCGCACCCCGCGCCCCGCGCCGACCCCCGCCCCGGAGGAGCGCGTGACCGGCCTCGTCAACCGCCTCCGTGCGGAGGCGGGTTGCGCCCCGCTGCGCATCGACCCCCGGCTCACCGCGGCGGCCCGCGGCTACGCCCGCGACATGGCCGCCCGCGACTACTACGGACACTCCAGCCCCGAGGGCGAGTTCGCGGACTCGCGGATCACCGCCGCCGGCTACGCCTGGAGTGCCTGGGCCGAGAACCTGGACCGGGGCGCGACCGACCCGGCGTCCGTCGTCGACGACTGGACGGACGGGTCGATGCACGAGGAGAACATGCTCGACTGCCGTTACCGGGACACCGGAGTGGCCTCGGCCCCCGGCCCCCGGGGCAGGATCTGGGTCCAGAAACTGGCCACCCCCGCGTCCTGACCGCGCGGAGCCGGGGTCTCAGCGCTTCACACCGAAGTTCTGGACCCACCAGGGGCCATTGGACGTGAGGGTCACCCCGACGCCGATGTCCTTGAAGGAGCAGTTGAGGATGTTCGCCCGGTGGCCCGGGCTGTTCATCCAGTCCTCCATCGCCCGGGCCGGGGTGCGAGGCCCCCGGTGGATGTTCTCCCCCCAGGTCGACCACGCGTATCCGGCGCCGCTCATCCGGTCGCCCGCGTCGTGGCCCTCCGGGCTGTCGTGCTCGTAGTAGTCCCGGGCCGACATGTCGTCGGCGTGCTTCTGCGCGGCGGTCCGCAGACGGCTCTCCGAGTGGAGGGGCCCGCAACCGGCCTTCTCCCGCTCGGTGTTGGCGAGCGTGACGACATCCTGGACGAAGCCGACGACGTTGCCCGCCGGGGTCTGCGCCCCTGGCGCCGCACCCGGCTGCCGCACTCCCTGTTCCTGGTTCCGCCCCGGCTCCCGAGCTGGCCCCGGGGGCTGCTGTTCGGGTTCCGGTACCCGCCGCGGCTCCGATTCCGCCTTCGGCCGTGTGCTCGTGAGCGTGGCGCGGGCCGGGATGGTGCCGGCCGTGCGAGGCGCGGGTGTGGCCGTGGCCTGAGCGGCGGCGGCGGTTCCGGGGCCGGCGGCCGGGAAGGACGCCACGTACACCCCGGTGGCCACCGTCAGGACCGCGGCCGCGGCCCCGGCGGCGGTGACGGCGGTGCGGAAGGTCGGACGGCGCGCACGGCGTCGCCGTGCCCCGCCCCCCTTGCGGTGCCGGCCGCCCACGGGCTCCGCCGAGGCTCCGTCCCGTACGGATTCCCGGGAGAAGTCCCCTACAGGACCGTCGGGGTGGACGGGGTGGATGGAGTGGACGGGGACGGGGTGGATGGAGTGGATGGGCCGTTCGAGGTGGTCGGGGCGTCCGGCGTGCTCGGGGTGATCAGGGCGTTCGGGATGTTCGTGGTGGCCGGGACGGTCGTCGTGCCGCATGGAGCTCCGCTCTCTCGCCGTGGTCGCCGGGCGGTCCGGCGCTGGGGAGAGCCACCGGGGCGACGGCGATATCACTTTCCGGCCCCGGCCACCCCGACACTCCTCGTCAACATGGCGCGTCAACCCGGTGCGTCAACGCACATCGAACCCTTTCAGCCCTGCGGGACGACCGCCACCGGACAGGGCGCGAGGTGCAGCGCCGCGTGCGCGACGGAACCGATGCGCCCGCCGACGGCCCCCCGCCTGGCCCTTCGGCCGACCACGAGGAGCTGGGCCGCACCCGAGGCGGAGAGCAGCACCTGGCCGGCGCTGCCCAGCTCCACGTGTTCGGTGACCGGCACGTCCGGGTAGCGCTCGCGCCAGGGCGCGAGGGCCTCGCGCAGCGTCTTCTCCTCGTACGGGACGAGCCCGCCGGCCTCGTCGGCGAGCCGCATCGAGGCCGGGCTGTACGCGTAGAGCGGAGGGAGGCTCCAGGCGCGCACGGCCCGCACCGCGGCCCCGCGTGCGGCGGCCGTCTCGAAGGCGAAGCCCAGCGTGGCGGCGCTGTCCTCCGGGGAGCCGAGCTGTCCGACGAGCACGTGCCCGGTGGGCGGTTCGGCCGGCTCGCCGTCGCGGGACCGGACGGCCACCACGGGACGGGTGGCGGAGGCGATGATCTGCCGGCCGTACGAGCCGAGCAGGAAGCCGGCCACGGCGCCGTGGCCGCGCGAGCCGATGACGAGCATCTCGGCCCGCTCCTCGGTGCCGAGCAGTGCGGTGACCGGTGTGTCGAGCAGGACCTCGGCCGTGAGCGCCACGTCGGGGTAGCGGTCGGCGATCGTGGTCTCCGCCTCGCGCAGGACCGCCTCCGCCGCGCGTTCCTGGGTCGCGCGGTCCTGGACGAGGGGGAGGTCGATCGGTTCCCAGCGCCACGCGTGCGCGAGCCGCAACGGGAGCCCCCGGTGGAGGGCCTCGCGGGCGGCCCAGTCGGCCGCGGCGACGCTCTCCGGGGAGCCGTCCACCCCTGCGACGATCTCACGACTCATCAGGCTGCCTCCATGGATGCGGTGTCGGGCCCGCCGGACGGCCGGACCCGCTCCTTCCAGCTTGGGCCCTTCGGCGGCTCGACGAGAGGGCCGGACGTCCCGACATGCCGGTCCTTCCGTCCCTTCGTCGGCACCCTTGGTCCACGGGGCCGACCGCACGGCGGCGGACCGCACGGCCGGGGGCGGCCACGCGGCGCCCCACGGGCGTGCGCGGCTCAGGCCAGCAGGGTGAGCCGCGCGTGGGTGCCGTTGAGGTAGTGGTCCCCGATGTCACGGAGGCGGTGGGCCGACTGCGTGGGGGCGGTGAGCGCGCGGGCGTTGCGCCAGAAGCGGTCGAAGCCCGGGCCTCCGCCCCGGGCGTCGGCGCCCGCCGTCCCGTCGACGAGTTCGAGGATGCGGGTGGTGATGTGGACGGCGGCCCGGCCGGTGACCGTCTCGGCCGCGGCCACCAGGACGGCGATGTCGGCCCGTTCCTCCACGCCCAGCGACCGGGCGGCGAGCAGACCGCGGGTCAGCGCGTCCGTCGCCCGTTCCACCACCGCGGCGGCGGCGTGCGCGGCGGTCGCCAGTTCCCCGTAGGCGAGGAGGAGGTAGGGATCGTCTCCGCCGCCGACCGCCCCGGAGCCGTCCGGCGTCAGGGACCCCGCCGTGCGGCGTGCCGGAGCCGGCCCCGCCTGATCGGCGCGGCTGATGTCGCGGGCCTCGGCGAGCGCTCCCTCGGCGATGCCCAGCCCGACCTGGACCAGGAGGAGTCGCAGGGCCAGCGGGGCGAGGGTGGCGTACGGGGCGACGGCGTGCTCGTCGTGGGGGAGTGTGCCCAGGATGTCCTCCGGCGGTACCGGGACATGGTCGAAGGTGACGGTGCCCGCTCCGGCGAGCCGCTGCCCGACCCGCTCCGTCCCGGCGTCCGTGTACACCCCGGGCCGTGCCGGATCCACCAGGACCACCAGGAGGTCGCCGGTGCCGCCGGGACGGGCCCCGACGACGAGACGGTCGGCCACGGTCACGGCGGAGGCGAAGGTGCGGCTCCCGTCGAGGAACCATCCGCCGCCCGACTCGGCGGGGGTGAGGGTGAGGCCGGGGTCGGCCTCGGTGCGCGGCGGTTCGACGCCGCCGGCGAGCAGCCAGTGCTCCTCGGCGGTGCGGACGTCGAGCGGGAGGGCGGCCGCGCGAGTGACGTCCGACTCCTGCGCGGGGCCGAAGAAGCGGCTGCTCCAGGACAGGGCGTAGTGGTGGGCGAGGAGTTCGCCCACGGAACTGTCGGCTGCGGAGATCTCCCGTACGACCGCACACGCGGCCCGCCAGTCGGCGCCACGCCGGTTCGGTCCCGGCGCCGTCAGCAGGGCGGGCAGCCCGGCCTCCTGGAGCCGGGCGACCTCGTCGAACGGCGCTTTGCCGGCCCGGTCCCTGGCGAGGGCGTCGACGGCGAGGTCGTCGGCGAGTTCACGGGTGACGCGGGGCCACAACTCGTCGTCGGCGGGCCGGTCGACGGGCCCGCCGGCCGGCCTTCCGGCGGGCCGGGCGTCCGGTGCGGAGACGGTGCGTATCGCGGGTCTCTTCGGCGATTTCCTCGGCGTACTCACGTCACCTCACATGATCCCTAGTATTCCCACTGGAATAGTAGGGATAGTGGCAGAGGTGACCGCGCCTGCCCAAGAGGCGTCCGCAGGGTGGACAAGGGCGTCTTGATGTGTGAGACGGAGTCAAGTCGACGCAGGAAGAGGGCGATTGCCCCCGTCGATCAGGGGTTGGTCCAGGCCTCCGGGTCGTCCGCGAGCGAGACGATCCCCTCCGGAAGCCGGGCCGCCGCCACCTCCGCGAGCGAGACCCCGAGCACCTCGCGGACACCGGCGCGGAGCGCGATCCACAGCGTGAGCAGCGACTCGGCCGGCCCGGTGTACGAGAGGTCCGGCGGGCGCTCCCCGCGCACGGAGACCAGCGGGCCCTCCACGCAGCGGATGACGTCCGCCACCGAGATCGACTCCGCGGGCCTGGCCAGCCAGTAGCCGCCGTTGCCGCCCCGCTGGCTCTGCACCAGACCGCCCTTGCGCATGTCCCCGAGGATGCCCTCGAGGAACTTGTGCGAGATGCCCTGGTCCTCGGCGATGGCCTCGGCCTTCAGCGGCCCGGCGTCCTGGGCGGCGGCGAGCTGGAGGGCGGCACGCACCGCGTAATCGGCCCTGGCTGAAATGCGCATGCGCGCATTATTCCGTACGCGCGTGAGCGGATCCGTGCGGCCACGACGTGACCCGTGCGCCGCGTGGGGATTCGTGCGCGCGGATCGGGTCCGGGGCCGGAGGGGAGTGAACCGGGCGCCGGGGAAGTGACCCGTACCGCACCCTTGACGCCGTACGGGACCGGTCCGAGACTCAAGGGCGGGGAAACCGAGCGAACGGGTAGGGAACCATGGGACGCAGCGGTCGAAAGGACACCTCACTCACCGCACCCCTCCCGCGTTCCCTGCCCCTCACGTCCCGCCGGCACATCGATCTGCTGCGGGTCTGCAGTGCGGCGAGTCGAGGTTCCCGCAGGGGCGTCCACCCCGTCCGCTGACACCTACGTCCGCCGACACGCACGTCCGCCGAGACGTCGCCTCACCGCGCTCAGGCCGTCTCCTCCTTCCCGTACCTCTGCCGCCTCCGGGCCCGTCCGGCCGGTGCCGCCGTCGCGCCTCCGCGACCGGTGCCGCGCCGCGCGCCGCCCCGACCCGGCACCGAGCACCCTCCAGGGAGAAGCATGTCCGTCGTCCCGTCCTCGCTGCTGCCCGCCTCCGCCGTGCCCGCCTTCAGGGGCCGGATCGGCCGCGACGTGCACAGCGGCCACTACGCGGTGCCCCACCGCTATCGCCTCCACGTCGCGCCCTACGACCCCGGCTGTCTGAGCATCGCCCTCACCCACAGCCTCCTCGGAATCGACGACACGCTCCCGCTCGCCGTGCTCCCCGAGACCACCGACACGCCCGACGGCGGGTACACCGCCCTCCGCCCGCTGTACGAGGCGAGCGCGCACCTCTACGACGGTCCGGCCGCCGCGCCCGTCCTCAGCGACGGATGGACCGGACGGATCGTCAGCACCCACGTCCCCGACATCCTCCGCGACCTCGCCCTCCGCTTCCGCGGCGACGGACCCGAGCTGCTGCCGGAAGGACAGCGGGCCGAGATCGAGGCGATCGGCGACCTGTGCGAGCGGAGCATCAACAGGGCGGCCCAGCGCGCCGGTGAACTCGGACTGGACGGCGAGGCCGCCCACCGCGACCCCCTCGGCGTCCTCTTCTCGGCCCTCGGCTCCCTGGAGCGCCGCCTCGTCCGCCACCCCTACGTCCTCGGCGACGCGCCGACCGCCGCCGACGTGCAGGTCTGGGTCACCCTGGTCCAGCTCGACACCGTCCACCGCTGGCACCTGGACGCCGCCGCCATGGAACGGGTCGCCGGATACCCGGCCCTGTGGGCCTACGCCCGGCGGCTGGCCGCGCGCCCCGAGTTCGCCCGCCGGCTCGACATCGAAGGCGTCATGCGACGCCACCGTGCCCACTGCCGGGGCCGCGAGGCCGCGGGCGCGGCGATCCGCCTCGTCGACTGGTCGGGCACGACCCGCTGAACCGACACGGCGGGCGCCCTCCGGCCGGCGCGGGCGGCGCTTCCGTGGGCGTGGGGTGACACCCCGGCCGGGGAGACGCCTCGGCGGTCCTCGGAGCCACGCCGGCCGACGCGACGGACGGCCTTCAGCCGATGCGGTGGCCCGCCAAGGGCCCGGTGTCGTCGCCCGTACCCGCGCGGACTCCCCGCAGGAACGCCTCCAGCGCCTCCACGGAACTCCTCGAGGGCTCCCACTCCAGCTCCCTCCGTGCCCGCTCGGTCGCCAGCAGCGGCATGTGCCGCAGCGCGTCGAACAGGCCGGGGGAGGCCGGCACGAGCCGGAGTCGCCAGGCCGCCGACAGGGCACCCCGTACCGTCCCCGCAGGGACCCGCACCGGCCGGGCGTTCAGCAGCTCACCCAGGACCGCCGCGTCGATCACCGGCTCGGCGGCCAGGTTGAACGCGCCGCGGACGTCCGTGAGCAGCGCCTTCCGATAGGCGTCGGCGGCGTCCTCGGTGTGCAGGACCTGGAAGCGGAGCCCCTCGAACTCCGGGAGCAGCGGCAGCAGATCGGGCCGCACCAGCTGACCGGGGAAGAACCGCCCCGCGAAGATCCGGCGCTGCCCGCTCGCCGACTCCTCCTTGAAGAGGAACGCCGGACGCATCCGGACCACCCGGATCAGGGGATGGTCCCGCTCGAAGGTGTCGAGGACCCGCTCCAGATAGGCCTTCTCCCGGGTGTACGCGGCACCCGGCCAGCCGTGCGTCGGCCACGCCTCGGACACCGGGGCACCGCCCGCCGGGCCGGGGGAGTACGCCCCCACCGACGAGGCGTACACCAGAACGGGCACCCGCGCCGCCGCCACCGCGTCGAAGACGCGCACCGCACCCAGGACATTGGTCCGCCAGGTCTCCGCCGGATCGTGGGTCGGCCCGAAGCGCCAGGCCAGATGCACCACGGCGTCGGCGTCGGCGACATGCCGCGCGAGCAGCGGCTCGTCACCCTCCCGGGAGAGATCCACCTCGGCCCACTCCACCCCGGGGAGTTCGATCCCCGGCCGACGCCGGGCGAGCCCCAGGACCGAGCCGACGCGCGGCTCGCGCGCCAGCGCGCGGACGAGACTCGTGCCCACGTTGCCGGTGGCGCCGATGACGACCACCCGCGGAATCGTGCTCGGGTTCATGCCTTCGACCCTCCGCCATGAGCGGCGGAAGCGCACTCCGAGCGGCGTCCCGACGGCGTACCGGCAGCCGTCGTGACCCGGGGACATCACTCACCGTGTTCGTGTCGGTCGCGAGTGCGGCCGACGACCGGGACTATGGAGCGACTCAGGAGATGGAGGACACCATGCTGCTGCCCGACAGGAACACGGTCGACCGGCTGCTCCGGCACTACCGCGCACAGGAGCGGACCGTGCTGGCCAGGCCGTGCGACCTGTCGGCGCGTCGGCGCTTCGAGGACACGGCGTACACCCTGTGCGTGCTGATGGGAGAACGTACCGCCCGCGAGGCCGTCCACGCCGCCGAGCACTACGTGACCGTCGACCCCGCCGCACGGCAGGCCCTGGAGGGCCTCCCAGGGCTCTGATCCGCGTGGGCAGCGGGAGTCGGCCGGGGCGCCGGGCCGAGGTCGATCCGGAGCCGATCAGGATTTGAGAAGCGTCGCCGTCCGACCCCCGCTAGCGTGGCGGGCATGGACCTGGCGACACCCCCGCGGTCGGCGACGGCGGGTCGCGCCGGTCCTCCGTGTTTCGGCCCCGCGCGACAGCTGGAGAGACGATGAGCAAGGCCCCCAGGGCGGACAAGCAGCCGCACCCGGCCGACCGGCACGACCTGATCCGTGTGCACGGCGCGCGGGAGAACAACCTCAAGGACGTCAGCATCGAGATCCCGAAGCGCCGTCTCACGGTGTTCACGGGCGTCTCCGGCTCGGGCAAGAGCTCCCTCGTCTTCGACACGATCGCCGCGGAGTCCCAGCGGCTGATCAACGAGACGTACAGCGCCTTCGTCCAGGGCTTCATGCCGACCCTGGCACGCCCCGAGGTCGACGTCCTGGAGGGCGTCACGACCGCGATCATCGTCGACCAGCAGCGGATGGGCGCCGACCCCCGCTCCACGGTCGGCACCGCCACCGACGCCAACGCGATGCTGCGCATCCTCTTCAGCCGGCTCGGGAAGCCGCACATCGGGCCGCCCAGCGCGTACGCCTTCAACGTCCCCTCGGTCCGTGCGGCCGGCGCGATCACCGTCGAGCGGGGCTCCAAGAAGACCGTCAAGGCGACCTTCAACCGCACCGGTGGCATGTGTCCGAGGTGCGAGGGGCGCGGCACCGTCTCCGACATCGACCTCACCCAGCTCTACGACGACTCCAAGTCGCTCGACGAGGGCGCGCTCACCATCCCCGGCTACACCCCGGGCGGCTGGAACTACCGCCTCTACAGCGAGTCGGGGCTCGTCGACCCCGCCAAGCCGATCCGCAAGTACACCAAGAAGGAACTGCAGGCCTTCCTGCACCACGAGCCGACCCGCATGAAGATCGCGGGCATCAACATGACGTACGAAGGCCTGATCCCGCGGATCCAGAAGTCCTTCCTGGCCAAGGACAAGGAGGGCATGCAGCCGCACATCCGCGCGTTCGTCGACCGGGCCGTCACCTTCACCACCTGTCCCGAGTGCCAGGGCACACGGCTCGCGGAGGGCGCACGCTCCTCGAAGATCAAGCGGGTCAGCATCGCCGACGCGTGCGCGATGCAGATCAGCGACCTGGCCACCTGGGTCCGCGGGCTCGACGAGCCGTCGGTGGCACCACTCCTCACGGCGCTCCAGCTGACCCTCGACTCGTTCGTGGAGATCGGCCTCGGCTACCTCTCCCTCGACCGGCCGGCGGGCACGCTCTCCGGCGGCGAGGCGCAGCGCGTCAAGATGATCCGCCATCTCGGCTCCTCGCTCACCGACGTCACCTACGTCTTCGACGAGCCCACCGTCGGACTGCACCCCCACGACATCCAGCGGATGAACGAACTGCTCCTGCAACTGCGCGACAAGGGCAACACGGTGCTCGTGGTGGAGCACAAGCCGGAGACCATCGCGATCGCCGACCACGTCGTCGACCTCGGCCCCGGCGCCGGTACCGGGGGCGGCACCGTCTGCTTCGAGGGCACCGTCGAGGGGCTGCGGACCGGAGGCACCGTCACCGGCCGCCATTTCGACGACCGCGCCTCCGTCAAGGACACCGTGCGGGAAGCCACCGGCACCCTGGAGATCAGGGGCGCGAAGACCCACAACCTGCGCGACGTCGACGTCGACATCCCGCTCGGGGTGCTCGCCGTCGTCACCGGAGTCGCCGGATCCGGCAAGAGCTCGCTCGTCCACGGCTCGATCCCGGTCGGCGACGACGTGGTGTCGATCGACCAGAGCCCCATCCGGGGCTCGCGCCGCAGCAACCCGGCCACCTACACCGGACTGCTCGACCCGATCCGCAAGGCCTTCGCCAAGGCCAACGGCGTGAAGCCCGCGCTGTTCAGCGCCAATTCCGAGGGCGCCTGCCCCACCTGCAACGGCGCGGGCGTCATCTACACCGACCTCGGGATGATGGCCGGCGTCTCCTCCACCTGCGAGGACTGCGAGGGCAAGCGGTTCCAGGCCTCGGTGCTCGAATACCTCCTCGGCGGCCGTGACATCAGCGAGGTGCTCGCGATGTCCGTGACCGAGGCCGTGGAGTTCTTCGGCTCGGGCGAGGCGAGCACCCCGGCCGCGCAGCGCATCCTCGCCCGGCTCGCCGACGTGGGTCTCGGCTACCTCAGTCTCGGCCAGCCGCTCACCACGCTGTCCGGCGGAGAGCGCCAGCGGCTCAAGCTGGCCACGAACATGGGCGAGAAGGGCAGCGTCTACATCCTCGACGAGCCGACCACCGGCCTGCACCTCGCCGACGTGGAGCAGTTGCTCGGGCTGCTCGACCGGCTCGTGGACTCGGGCAAGTCGGTCATCGTCGTCGAGCACCACCAGGCCGTGATGGCCCACGCCGACTGGATCATCGACCTCGGCCCTGGCGCCGGTCACGACGGCGGCACGGTCGTCTTCGAGGGCACGCCCGCGGACCTCGTGGCCGCGCGGCCCACGCTCACGGGCGAGCATCTGGCGGCGTACGTGGGGGCGTGAGGGGGCGTGAGGGGGCGCGAGGGAGCGAGCGGGCGACGGGCCGCGGCCCTTCCGGCCTGCCACTCTCCCGGGCATTCGGCCCGTCACCCTTCCGGGCAGTCGGCCCCTCACTCTCCCGGGCATTCGGCCTGTCACTCATCAGGCCCCTCGTCCCGTCACCCTTCCGGTCCCTCGTCCCGTCACCCTTCCGGTCCCTCGTCCCGTCACCCTTCCGGTCCCTCGGCTCACGCCGCGGGGCCGGAAGGTGACGGGCGGGGCGGCCGAAGCCGGACCGTGCGGCGTCCACCGGACCGTCGCCGGCACGACCCCGGCCCGATGTCTCCAGTGACGCCGCACGACCGGCGGTCTTCTCCGGGGGGTTCACTCCCGGTGCCGCGGCACACGTCCGGGTGTTCCCTGTCGGCTCACCCGGTCCGGTGTGGTCCACTGCGGTGCGTGCTCGACGGTCAGTTCACCCGGTTGACCGACCGTCGCCGCCGGGCCCACAGCGCGAGGGCCGCCGCGCAGGCCGATCCCACCAGGGCGAGCGGAAGGCCGACCGACGCGCCGGAGGGCGCCGCCCCGACCGGGGAGTCCTTCCCCGGTACGGCCGCCGCCTCGGCTCCGGCGCGGGGCGCGTTCCCCGTCGCCGCGGCCTTCCCGACCGCCGCGGCCTTCCCGACCGCCTCGGCCTTTCCGGCCGCTTCCGCCTTCGCGGCCGCCTCGGCCTTCCCCGCCGCCACCACCTTCCCGGCGGCCTTCGCGGCGGCGCCTTCACGGGGCACCGAAACGGCCCGGCTGTCCGCACCGGCCGCCGCCTTCGTGTGTACGGGCAGCAGCGAGCCCACCGGCCGGACCTGTTCCACCGCCTCGAAGCCCCAGTCGAGCAGTTCCCGCGCCTCCTCGTACACGGCGAGGCCGCCACCGCCCTGCGGGTTCATCACCGAGACGACCAGGGTCCGGTCGCCGCGCCGGGCCGCGGAGATCAGCGTGTTGCCCGCGTTGCTCGTGTAGCCGTTCTTGATCCCGAGGAGCCCCGGGTATCGGGCCACGCCGTCCTCGCCGGTCAGGAGACGGTTGGTGTTGGCGATCCCGTACGACCAGGAGCCCGCGGGGAAGTCCGCGTACCGCGTCGAGCAGTAGCGGGTGAACTCCGGGTCCTGGAGGCCGGCCCTGCCGAACACGGCCAGGTCGTACGCCGAGGACACCTGCCCCGGGGCGTCGTAACCGTCGGGGGACACCACATGGGTGTCCATGGCGCCGAGGGACCGGGCCTTGTCCTGCATCTGCCGGGACATCGACTCCCAGCCGCCGTTCATCGCGGCGAGGACGTGCACCGCGTCGTTGCCCGAGCTGAGGAACACGCCGTTCCACAGGTCGGAGACCTTGTAGGTGTACCCCTCCTTGACCCCGACCAGGCTGCTGCCGTCCCCGATCCCGGTCAGCTCGGAATCGGCCACGGTGTGCTGCTCGGAGGATTCGTGGTGGGGGAGCGCGGTGAGGGCGAACAACGCCTTGAGGGTGCTGGCCGGCGGCAGCTTCCGGTGCGCGTTCCGCGCCGCGAGGACCTCGCCCGAGGAGGCGTCCGCCACGACCCAAGACAGGGCGGAGAGCGAGGGCACGGAGGGCGCGCCCGGCAGCGGTTGCACCTGGGTGCCCTTCCGGTCGAGCCGTGCCGGGTCGACGTGGTGCCGCACGGGCGGCGTGGGCTCCCTGAGCGAGGAGTCGGAGGTGCCGGACGCCGCTGAAGCCCCTGGTACGCCCGATACGGCGGACGCGGGCGAGGTGACGGTGACGGCCGAGGTGACGGGGACGGCCGAGGTGACGGGAGACGCCGTGGCCGCCGGAACGGGCAGCACGAACAGCACCGCCGCGGTGCCGGCGGCGGCATGACGAACAGCTGACGTGACGATCATTCAGTCACCGTAGGAAGGAGGCGGGCGACGCGCAGATCGGAGTGCGCCGACCGGCGTAGCAGGTGCGGCGTACGGCGGCGAGTCGTGAGCCCGCCCGGGTGGTGACGGACCGCCGGAATCCTTGTCGGTGGGGCAGTGCATGCTGGTGACGTGCCCTCACACCCGTACCAGAGCAACGCCGTTCCGGCCGACAGCGCCGGAGCGCCCCCCGCCGAACCGGCCGCCCGTCCCGTCCCTGCCCCCGCCAGGCCGTCGGGTGCCACCGGCGGCGGTCCCTTCGGCGCACCCGCCTTCCGGACCGAGCGGCAGCCCCGCCGGGCCCCGGCCGGGCACATGATCGTCTGCGGGGACGACGCCCTCGCCCACCGCCTCGCGGGCGAGTTGCACGAGGTGTACGGAGAGCGGGTCACCCTCCTGGTGCCGGTACGGCCCGACGCCCCGCGCACGCCCACCGCCCGCACCGGCCGGGCCCTCGCGCTCTTCGGCCGGGTCACCGCGGCCGTCACCCGCACCACCGGCTCCCCGGCCGTGCCCGCTCCCGCCGCGACCGAAGCGAGCGGTGGCGACGGCGCCGAACCCACCGGAACCCTGCGCGTCGTGGAGGCCGCCGAGGCCGACGACCGGGCCCTGACGGACGCCGGGGTGGAGCGGGCCGCCGCGCTCGCCCTGGTGCACGAGGACGACGAGACCAACATCCGGGCCGCACTCACCGCCCGCCGCCTCAACCCCCGGCTGCGCCTGGTCATCCGCCTCTACAACCGCAAACTCGGCCAGCACCTCGAGACCCTCCTCGACCAGGCCGCCGCCGTCGCCGAGCCGGGCCTCGACCCCGAGAAGCTCGACGCCGCCACCACGGTCCTCTCCGATGTCGACACCGCCGCCCCCGGCCTCGCCGCGGCCGCCGTGGCGGGCACCAGCAAGGTGGTCCAGGCCGGAGGGCTGCTGCTGCACGCCGTGGAGCGCCTGCCCGCGCCCGGCGAGGCGCCCGACCCCGGCCTGTGCACGCTCGCCCTGCTCTCCGCCACGACCGGCGACCCGGCGGGCTGCGAGGGATCCGAGCGCAGCGGAGACGCGGGACCCCGGCTCCTGCCCGACGACCGGACGGTGGCCGCCGCCGTCGGCCGTGCCGCCGTCACCCTCGAAGCGGTCACCCCGGCGGGCCCCGCCCAGCCGGCCGCCCGCCTCGCCGCCTCCGCGCTGCCCGTCGCCTCCCTCTTCTCCCGCCGACTGCGCTGGTCCCTGACCGGCGCGGCCGCCGCCGTCCTCGCCCTCGCGCTCGCCTCCACCCTCACCACCGGCGACCACCCCCTGCACGCCGCCTATCTGACGCTCCTCGACATCTTCGCCATCGGCGACCCGGCCGTGGGGGAGTCGACCGGACGCCAGATCATCCAGATCCTCGCCGGGTTCGTCGGCCTGCTCCTGCTGCCGGTGATCGTCGCCGCGGTCATCGAAGGACTGGGCACCTTCCGTACGGCGACCACCCTGCGCCGCCCGCCCCGCGGACTCTCCGGGCATGTCGTGCTCCTCGGCCTCGGCAAGGTCGGCACCCGCGTCCTCGCCCGGCTGCGCAGGCTGAACATTCCCGTGGTGTGCGTCGAATCCGATCCGGAGGCCCGCGGCATCGCCGTCGCCCGCCGACTACGCGTACCCACCGTCATCGGAGACGTCACGGAGGAGGGCGTCCTGGAGGCGGCCCGGATCCACCGCGCCCACGCCCTCCTCGCCCTGACCAGCGTCGACATCACCAATCTGGAGGCCGCGCTCTCCGCCCGCGCCGTCACGCCCGACCTGAGAGTCGTTCTGCGCCTGTACGACGACGACTTCGCCACCGCCGTCTTCCGCACCCTGCGTACGGCCCACCCCGCGGCCCTCACCCGCAGCCGCAGCGTCTCCCATCTCGCCGCGCCCGCCTTCGCCGGCGCCATGCTCGGCCGTCAGGTGCTCGGCGCCGTGCCGGTGGAGCGCCGGGTCCTCCTCTTCGCCGCGGTGGACGTCGCGGACCATCCGCTCCTGGACGGCCTGACCGTGGCCGAGGCGTTCCACCCCGGCAACTGGCGGGTCATCGCCATGGACGGGAGCGCGGCCGCGCGCTCCGCCGCCCGCACGGGTGCGGCCGCCCGCGACCAGGGCTGGCGACTGGATCCCGAACGCGTCCTCGGACCGGGCGACCGGGTCGTCGTCGCCGCCACCCGCCGGGGCCTAGCGGAACTCCTGGGCCGCGGTGGGCGCCCACGCGGACCCGGCGACGACCTGACGCCGCCCGACAACTCCACTGGTATTGCCCGAGGTTGACGTAGAGTCTGGTCGCCCGGGCGACGTGTCCGCCACAATGCCCGGGCGCCGAGGAGCCGGATCACCCGGGACGCCGCCCGTGCGCGGCGCGACCGCCCCTCGCACGGTCCCGCTCCCGCCAGGCACCGCACCACAAGGGCCCGCACCGGCCACGCATCCGCAGTCAGGAGTCGCCCCAGTGACCACACCGCACAGCGTCGCCCCCGCCGGCCCCCCGCACCGGTTGGACCCGGCCGGCGGCTGCCCCCACGCGGTCAACGCACGGCTGCTCGCCGAGGGCGCCGTCGCCCCGGTGATCCTCCCCGGCGAGATCGAGGGCATGGTGGTGCTCGGCCACGACGCCCTCCGTGACTTCCTCGCCCACCCCGACGTCGCCAAGGGCGCCCAGCACTTCACCGCCCTGGCCGAGGGACGCATACCCGAGGGCTGGCCGCTGCGGACCTTCGCCACCGTGCCCGGCATGACCACCGCGGACGGCGCCGACCACCGCCGGCTGCGGGCCCTGGTCAGCAGCGCCTTCACCGCCCGCCGGGTCGAGGAACTCAGGCCGCGCGTCGAGACGGTCACCGCCGGACTGCTCGACGGGCTCGCCGAGGCGGCCGGAAGCGGCGGCGGTGTCGCGGACCTCCGCCGGCACTACGCGCTTCCGCTGCCGCTCGGCGTCATCTGTGAACTCCTCGGCGTCGACCCCGCCCACCAGGACCGGCTGCACCATCTCTCCAGCCTGGTCGTCGCGACCGACACGGAGCCCGCACGGGCCCTCGCCGCCAACCGTGAGCTCCTCGAACTCCTCGGTGCCATCGTCGGCGCCAGGGCGGCCGCCCCCGGCGACGACCTCACCAGCGCGCTCGTCGCGGCCCGGGACGAGGACGGCGACCGGCTGAGCGGGCCCGAACTGATCGGCACCCTGCTCCTGCTGATCATCGCGGGCCACGAGACCACCCTGAATCTGGTCACCAACGCGGTCCGCGCGCTCTGCACCCACCGCGACCAGCTCGCCCTCGTCGTCGAGGGCCGCGCAGGCTGGGCGGACGTGGTCGAGGAGACCCTCCGCTGGGACAGCCCGGTGAGCTATTTCCCGTTCCGCTACCCCACCCGCGACCTGACGGTCGACGGCACGCTCATCCCACGGGGCACCCCCGTCCTGGCCGGATACTCGGCGGCGGGCCGGGACCAGAAGGCACACGGCCCGGACGCCGACCGCTTCGACCTCGCCCGTGCCGCGGGGCCGAAGCACCTCTCGCTCGGCCACGGCCCCCACTACTGCCTGGGCGCGCCGCTCGCCCGGATGGAGGCCGCCATCGCCCTGGAGGCGCTCTTCACCCGCTTCCCCGACCTTGACCTGGCGGTCCCGGAATCCGAGCTGCCCCGCCACGCCGGCTTCGTCGGCAACAGCGTTCGAACACTCCCCGTCCGTCTGGCAGGCTGACCGCCCCCGGACCCAGGCCCGCCACGCCCCGGGCCCCCCAGGCCGCCGGCCCCGCCCGGCCCCCAGGCCGGGAGGGGCGCGGGGGCGCCCTCTCACCACCTCATCCGGCGCGCCCCCGCGCGGTCGTCGCGGGGGAGGCCCGCAGGGACGAGACGAGCCGCAGCAGCCGGTCCTCGTTCCCCGAGAGGCCCGCGGCGCGGAGCGCCTCGTCCGCCTCGGCCATCGGACTGGTCAGCATCACCCCCGCGTACGGGGCGAGCTGCGGGTCGGTCAGCACGGCCTGGGTGGATTCGAGCAGCCGCAGGTACGCCTGGGCGGCCGCGCGCTCGCTGGCGGTGATCGTGGTCATGTCGGGCTCCCTCTCGACAGTTCGGCGCTCACCACCCTCTCCTACGGGTCTGACAATCGACCTCGGCCGTGTCCGCCGAGCTGTTCCTCCAGCCGTTCCAGGAAGACCCGCTGCCCCTCGACGAGCAGCGGCGCGGCCGCCTCCGGGGTGAACCAGCCCACCCGGTCGATCTCCGGGAACTCCCCCTGGACGCCGGACCGGGGCGGCCACTCCATGGTGAAGGTGCCCGGCACGATGGCGGCCGGGTCGAGGGTGCCCTCGACGGCCCAGACGGTGACGAGTTTTCCGTTGCGCTGCCGGGCCTCACCGAGGTCCAGCCACGCGCCCTCCGGAGCCGGTAGGCCCAGCTCCTCCAGGAACTCGCGGCTCGCCGCGGCCTCCGGAGCCTCGTCCGGCTCGTACTCCCCCTTGGGGATCGACCAGGCGGCCTGCTCGCGGGAGGCCCAGAAGGGCCCGCCCATATGGCCGATGAGAACCTCGACACCACCGTCCGCCGTACGGCGGAAGACCAGAAGACCCGCGCTGCGCTTGACCGACATGCCGCCCAGTCTGGCCGAAGGGCCCGGCCGCCGCAGCCGCGCGAGCCCTCGCCCGCACGCCCTCGGCGCGTCAGTCCTCCGAACCGACCACCACGGGGCCGCCCGTGAGGTCCACGCCGCTCGTCCAGTGGAGCGGAAGCCGGACCGAACGCCACGGGGCGAGCGACCCGCTCAGCCGCTCCCGCCGCAGCGGGACGCCGTCCTGGGTGACGGTCAGGACCGGGCGTACCAGCCTGCGGTCCGCCCGGAGGATCAGCGGCGCGGCCACCGGACCGAGAAGGCCGGGCGTCACCCACCGCAGCGGTCCCGATGCCGTCACCGGCACCCCGCCTCCGGGCCAGGGACGTCCGTCGAGACGGTCGAGCACGGCGGCCGCCGCCGCCCGTCCCTCGGCGGCGGCCACCAGCGCCGGCTCCCCGCCCCGCAGCAGGTTGCCGACGGCGAAGATCCCGGGTTCGGCGGTACGGAACGAACCGTCCGTCGCGGGGCCCCGGGTGCCCGGCACGAGCGGAAGCCCGCGGGCCCGGGCGAGTTCGTGGTCCGGGATCCAGTCGCCGGTGAACACCACGGTGTCGCAGCGCAGCGTCGCTGTGCGGCCGTCCCCGCCCCGGACCGCGACCCCGGTCAGCCGGCCGCGCCCGACGAGCTCGGTCACGACCGTGCCGCCGAGTACCGGGACCGCGCCGAACGCGTGCCGTCCCACCGGCGGTTCGGCCACGACCGCCGCCACCTCCACCCCGGCGCGGCGAAGCGTCCGCACGGCGTCGCGGGCCACCGGGTCGCCGCCCACGACCACGGCCCGTCGCCCGAGGTGCTCGCGCCGGGCGCCGAACCGGAGGACCAGCCGCTGGAGCTCGCCCGTCGTGAGCACTCCGGCGGGCCGCGAGCCGGGCACGAGCCGTGCGCTGCGTGGCCGTTCGCGGGCCCCGGTGGCGAGGACCACCGCGCGGGCCCGGATGCGTTCGAGTCCGCTCGGGGCGGTGACGTCCAGGGTGAGCGGCCCGGCCCAGCCGGTGGCCGACACGCCGGCACGGACGGTGGCCCCGGCCCGCAGCGCCGCTCGGACCGCGCGTCGCGCGTACGCGGGGCCGTCCAGCGGCAGGCCCCGGGCGTCCGCGCCGAATCCCGGGCGGGCGCAGTGCCGTGGGACCCCGCCCGCGGCCCGCTCCCGTTCCAGGACCTCGACACGGCCCGCGCCCGAGGCCGCGAGCCGGGCGGCCGCGGCGAGCCCGGCCGGTCCGGCGCCGACCACGAGGACGTCGACCGTACGGTTCACCGGGCGCCCCTTCCTTTCTTCTCGGGGCCGTACTCCTCGAACAACGCCCGTACCTCCGCGCCGCAGTGGTGCCCCTGGCAGCGACCGCCCCGGGCGCGTGTCCTGCGCCGCAGACCGTCGAGGCCTCCCGGCGGGATCGTGGAGGTGAGCGCGGCCCGGATCTCGCCCTCGGTGACCCGCTCGCAGTGGCAGACGATCGCTCCGAACTCCGGGTTCCCGGCGATGAGCCGGGCATCCCGGTAGGGGCGGGAGAAGGCTTCGCCGAGGTTCGGCATCCGGAGCCGGGCGAGCGGGCGCTCGGGCCCCGGATCCAGCCCGCAGTCGGCGAGCAGTCCGCGGACGTGCTCGGCGACGGCCAGGGAGGCGGTGAGCCCGGTGGACCGGATCCCGCCCACCGTGACGTAGCGGAGCCCGGGGTGGGCGGCGATCCGGTAGTCCTCCTGTCCGGTGGCGGCCCGAAGCCCCGCGTAGACGGCCGTGACCTCCTCGTCGAGCAGCGCCGGGAGGATCCGGCCGCCCTGCTCGCGAAGACCGGCGAGCCCCTCCGCCGTCGTGCCGGTGGCGGTCTTGTCGTCCAGGTCCTCGGCGGTGGGCCCGAGCATGACGTTCCCGTACACCGTCGGTGTGATGAGCACGCCCTTGCCGAGCGGGCCGGGGACGGGGAGCAGGATGTGACGCACCAGGTCGCGTGCGAACTTGTCGAAGACCAGCAGCTGCCCCCTACGGGGGGTGACGACGAAGTCCTCGCGGCCGACCAGCGCGTCGAACGCGTCCGCGTGGAGTCCGCAGGCGTTCACGAGATGACGGGTCCGCAGAACCCCCCGGCGGGTGACGAGCCGGTGGTACGGATCGCCCGGACGCACCTGCTCCACCGAGCAGTTGAGGTGCAGGTCGACGCCGGAGCGGACGGCCTGCGTGGCGTACGCGAGGGTGGTCGTCCAGGGGCAGATCACCGCCTCGCCCGGTACCTCCAGCGCGCCGAGACCACCCGGCCCCAGGTGCGGTTCCCGGGCGCGGAGTTCGGCGGCGGTGAGCAGCCGGGTCGTGCGGTGTCCGTTGCGCTCGGCCTTCTCCGCGAGACGGGGGAGGGCGGCGCGCTGCCCCTCGTCCCAGGCGACGAGCAGAGCGCCCAGGGGCTCCACGGGGATGCCTGTCTCCCGCGCGTACGCGGACAGCAGCCGGTGGCCCTCGCGGACGAGCCGTGCCTCCAGGGTGCCGGGCGCGGCGTCGAAGCCGGTGTGCAGGATGGCGGTGTTGGCCTTCGACGTACCGTCGCCGACGTCGTTGGACGCCTCCACGAGCGCGATCCGCAGCGGGTGGCGGGCCAGGGTCCGGGCGATCGCGGAGCCGACGACTCCCGCTCCGACGACCACGACGTCGTAGGCCGCGTCGGCGCCGACTGGGAGGGCGCCCGTGCGGGTGACGCTCATCCGGTTCCGGTTCCGGTGCCGGTGCCGGTGCCGGTGCCGGTGGTGCCAGGGCCGGCGGCAGCGCCGGAGGCGGCGTCCACCTCCGTTCCGGGACCCGCCGTCGTTCCCGGCGCCCCGCCGCCGACCCCGGCGTCGGCGCGTTCGACCAGCGCCGACACCTCTCCCCGGAAGCGCGCCAGACGTTCGGCCGCCTCGTCGCCCGAGATCCGGGGCTCGTACACGACGGAAGGCTTCCATTCGGGTACCGCCTCGCGGAGCGTGAGCCGCGGGTCGTGGCCGAGCCGGGCCACCGCGCCCACCCCGAGCGCCGTGGCGTCGGGCAGCGAGGAGACCTCGACCGGCAGTTGCAGCAGGTCCGCCTGGGTCTGCATGAGCAGCGCGGACCGGGTGAGGCCGCCGTCTGCGCGCAGCGAGGTCAGCGGCGCCCCGCGGTCCGCCGCGACGGCCGAGGAGAGCTCCACCACCTGTGCGGCGATGCCCTCGCACAGGGCCCGGACCAGATGGCCCGGCGTGGTGTCGAGACCGAGGCCGGTGAGCGAACCGCGTACGTCGCCGCGCCACCAGGGCGCGGCGAGCCCCGCGAGCGCGGGAACGAAGGTCACCCCACCGGCGTCCGCGACTTCGCCGCCGACCGGGTCGAGTTCCTCGGCCCCGGCGATGACGCCGAGGTCGGTGAGCCAGCGCACGGCCGATGCGACCGTGTACACCTGACCGTCGAGACAGTGGGACACCTGCCCGCCGAGCCGCCAGGCGACACAGCTGACCAGGCCGGAAGAGGTGCGCCGTGGCTCGGGGCCGGTCTGGGCGAGGAGGAAGGCCCCGGTGCCGTAGGTGCACTTGGCGGCGGACGGGCGGTCGGCGCTCTGGGTGAGCAGCGCCGCCTGCTGGTCCACCAGGAGACCGGTGAGCGGCAGGGGCGGTCCGAAGGCGGTCGTGGTGCCGACGGGTGTGTCGCAGTCGACGACACGGGGGAGCCGCTCGCCGCCGAGACCGTACAGATCGAGCGCCGTCTCCGACCAGGCGAGGGTGTCGAGGTCGAGCAGTCCGGTCCGCCCGGCGGTCGCCGCGTCGGTGACGAAGGCGCCCGTGAGCCGGTGGACGAGCCAGGCGTCGCTGGTGGTGACGACGCCCGCGCCGGTGGCGTGGCGGCGGATCCAGGCCATCTTCGGAGCGGCGAAGTAGGGGTCGAGGGGGAGACCGGTCAGTTGCCTCAACCGCTCTGCATGGGAGTTGAGTTCGGCGCAGACGGAGGCGGCCCTGCGGTCCTGCCACACGAGGGCGTCGGTGAGCGGAAGGCCGGTGGCGGGGTCCCAGGCGAGGACGGTCTCCCCCTGGTTGGCGAGGCCCACCGCCACCACCGGGGTGCCGGCCTCGGCGAGCGCCGCCCGGCCCGCGCTGACGACGGAGTCGTACAGCTCACGCGGGTCCACCTCGACCAGGCCGCCCGGCAGGTAGCGGGGACGGACCGGGGCCGTACCGCTGCCGATGACGCCGCGCTCGGGGCAGAGGACGAGCGCCTTGGTGCCCGAGGTGCCCTGGTCGACGGCGAGTACCGGGCCGCCCGTCATCGCGCTGCTCCTGTCCTTGGACGTTCAGTGATCATCCGATCACCGAAAAGGGTCAGGGTGCCGTCGTCGGGGTGCTCCGTCAAGCCTCCGCCGACGATCACGTCAGGTCCGTCGGCATACCTGAGAGTAAGTCAAATTCGGTCGTTGGCTTAATAGTTGCCGTCACAAAAGAAAGTGGACCGGTCGCGTCCAGAGCCCTCTATAGTGATCGCCGATCAACGGCCGGGACGCCCGCCGGGGGACTGACCACCCCCTCCATCCACCGAGGACCCATGTCATCCACACCACGCCCCACCCCCTGATGGCCGGACACGGCTTCCGCCCCGTCTACCATCCCGCGGGCCACGACCACGCCCTGCGCAACGCCGCCCAGGACTTACGCACCGGCCGCTGGGTGGCGATGGCCCGACTCCTCGACGAGACGACGGGCTGGGACGCCTGGACCCGCCGCACCCAGGTCCTCGCCGCCGTCGCCGCCGGCACCGACGTCGTCCACACCTGGCGGACCGAGCAGCCCGAGAGCCTCGCCGCCGGAGTGATGCACAGCCGGGTCGCCGTCGAGCGGGCCGTACGCGCCCACCGCGCCGGCCACACCCGCACCCGGGAACTCTGGCAGGAGGCCTGGACCGCCTGCCGCGAGGCCGCCGACCTGGCCCCCGCCGACCCGGTTCCCTGGGTGGGCCTGATCGCCCTCGCCACCCTCGACGGCCGCCAGCGCATGGCCGAGCACCGGATCTCCCCGCCCGCCCCCATGCTGCCGCCCGGCCCCTGGGGCCTGCTCGCCGAGGCGGAGAAACGCGACCCGCACAACCGCGAGGCGCACCACCGGATGCTGCAGTTCGTCTACGCCCGACGCCCCGGACCCCTCTCCGAGGCCGTCAACTACGCCCACTGGGCGGCCTCCTCGGCCCCCGTCGGCTCCGCCCTGCACGTCCTCCCGCTCTACGTCCGCGTCGAACGCTACCGGCGCGAGCGGGGCCACGAGCGCGCCCTCGACCTCCACTGGGTCGCCGAGGACGCCCTGCGCGACGCCCAGCGCGCCCTGGACACCTGGTTCCTCTTCTGCGCCACCGACGAGGCCTCCCTGCTCGACCTCAACCACCTGGCGCACGCCCTCTTCGGGGCCCTGCGCTTCACCGAGGCGGCCCGGGTCTTCGAGGCGCTCGGCCCGTACTACACGACCCTGCCGTGGGCGTACCGGACCCCTCACCCCGACGACCGCGTGCTCGCCGAAGAGGTCTTCCTGCGCGCCCGCGCGCGCTGTCTCGGCGACTGAGGCCCTCCGCCCGCCCTCCCGCCGCCCCCGCCCGCAGCACGCCCCGCCCCCGACCCGACGCACCCCCGTTCACCCCCACTCGCCCCGCTCACTCCCGTCCCCGGAGGAACCGATGTCCCGCACGACCGCCCCCACCGACGCGATACGCAAGCCGCCCCCCGCCCAGGACGAGGAGGCGCGGCTGAGAGAACTCGGCTACCAGCCGGTCCTCGCCCGGCGCATGGGCGGCTTCGGCAACTTCGCGATCAGCTTCTCGGTCATCTCCGTCCTCTCCGGATGCATGACCCTGTACGGCTTCGGCATGGGCACCGGCGGACCCGCCGTCATGCTGTGGGGCTGGGCCGGTGTCGGTCTCTTCGTGCTGTGCGTGGGACTCGCCCTCGCCGAGGTGACCAGCGCCTACCCGACGTCCGGCGCCCTCTACTACATGGCGGACCGGCTCGGCGGGCGCCGCTGGGGCTGGTACACCGGCTGGCTGAATCTGCTCGGTCTGCTCGGCGCCATCGCCGGTATCGACTACGGCGCGGCACTCTTCACCGGGGCCTTCCTCAACCTCCAGTGGGGCTTCGTCCCCACACCGGAGTCCACCTTCCTGATCTTCCTGGCGATCCTGCTGCTCCACGCCGTCCTGAACCTCTTCGGAGTGCGCCTGGTCAGCGTGCTCAACTCGGTCAGCGTCTGGTGGCACCTGGCGGGCGTGGCGGTCATCGTCGGCGCCCTGGCGTTCATCCCCGACCGGCACCAGTCCGCCGAGTTCGTGTTCACCGAGTTCGTCAACGACACCGGCTGGGCCAACCCCTTCTACGTCGCCGCCATCGGCCTGCTCCTCGCCCAGTACACCTTCTCCGGCTACGACGCCTCGGCCCATCTCTCCGAGGAGACCTCCAACGCCTCCGTCGCCGCCGCCAAGGGCATCGTGCGGGCCATCTGGGTCTCCTGGATCGCCGGCTTCGCCCTGCTCGCCGGACTGAGCTTCGCCATCCAGGACTACGCGGCCACACAGAACAGCGCCACCGGAGTTCCGCCCGCCCAGATCCTCCTGGACGCGCTCGGTTCCGGCGGCGCCACGGCCCTGCTCCTCGTGGTGATCGTCGCCCAGCTCTTCTGCGGCAACGCCGAGGTGGCCGCCGCCAGCCGGATGGTCTTCGCCTTCAGCCGCGACAACGCCCTGCCCGGCTCCGCGATCTGGCGCAAGGTCAGCGGCCGCACCCAGACCCCGGTCCCCGCCGTCTGGCTCGCGGTGGCGGTGGCAGCCCTGCTCGCCGTGCCCTCGCTGTACTCCGCCACCGCCTACGGCGCCGTCACCGCGATCAACGTCATCGGCATCACGCCCGCCTACGCCATCCCGATCTATCTGCGCCTGCGCGCCGGGAACCGCTTCACTCCCGGCCCGTGGAGCCTGGGCCGCTGGAGCAAGCCGATCGGCTGGACCGCCGTCGTCTGGGTGGCGATCGTGACCGTGCTGTTCTGCCTGCCCCAGAAGTCCCCCGTCACGGTCGACACCATGAACTACGCGGTGATCGCGCTCGCCGTCGTGCTCGTGCTGGCCAGCGTCTGGTGGTACGTCGCCCGCCGCTCGTACGGCACGCCGACGGCGTACGGCACGGCCCGCGAGGAGGCGGAGATCGCGGAGGGCATCGTCTGACGGAGGGCACCGGGATCGCCCGGTTCACCTCGTTCGACGGGCGCACCTGGCGCACCGGGCTCGTCGAGGACGCCCGTGGCGCCGGGAGCGCCGACAGGGCGGAGGGCCTGGCTCCTGTCCCCGTACCGGACAGGAACCGGGCCCTCCAGGGCACCCGAGGGTCGTCGTCAGGCGCTGAACTCGTAGGTCCAGGCCGCCGACTGGGCCGAGAAATCGATGTCAGTGATCTCCAGGGCGTGCCCGTGCTGATCGCTCACCACCCGGTGGACGATCAGCCGGGCCGCGCCGCCGGCTGTCGTCGTGGCCGGGCCGGGCGGCACGCCGACCGACTCCCGGTGGGTGATCCGAAGCCCCGCCTGGTGCATCCAGTGGTAGAGCAGCCGCAGGTCGGGCTGTTGCCTGCAGTCCCGGCCCCTGCGGTAGCGGGCCAGTTGGGGGATCTCGGTCAGCGCGGGCCGGGAGAACCACGACACCGCCCGCTGGAGCGCGGTTCCGTGCGGTCCGAGCACGACGTGCCGGTGGACGAGCGTCGGCTCGCCCGGGGCGAGCTGGAGCCGCGCCGTCAGGGGAGTCGGCGGCGGTTCCCAGGTGAGCGTGGCCCGCACCAGCGCCTCGGCCGCGCGGGGCCCGCCCGGGAAGGTCGGCCGGCGGGCCGTCAGCGCCGGGACGGCGGGCTCGCCCCCGGCTCCGGCGGCGGCGAAGGTGCCGCGCCGGTCGGTGACCACGAGCCGTTCGTCGCGCAGGAGCTGGAGCGCGCTGCGTACGGTCTGCCGGTTGACGTGGTACCGCATGGACAGGGATCGTTCCGAAGGGAGCCGACTGCCGGGTGAGATGCGCCGGTGGGCGAGGTCCTCGCGCAGTGCGGCGGCGACCCGGAGATAGAGCGGCGCTTCTGCCGCCGCCTCGGTTTCGGGCTCGGCCATGATCAGACCCTCTCTTCGCTCAGCGTGACCGCGTGGGTCGTGTGGGTGATCAATTCCTATCATTGGTCTAAACCATTTCGCTAGGCCGGTCCGTCAGAGTGGCCGAAACGAGCGTCGCCCCTTGTAATGAGGTACCAGGTGAACGGGTACGAGACCGCGGCGGCGGAAGAGGCGGGTGAGGCCGGATGCTGACACCATCTGAGCGCGCCGAGCGGGGCAGGGCGGCCCGTAAGCGCGTCCCCCGCTCCTCCCACGGCCGCTGGATACCCAGCTCCCAGCGGCCCGACCCGGTCGGCGTGCTGGAACGCCAGTCCGAGGGCCGGGTGCCCGAACTCGTACCACTCCGGTACGGCCGGATGGCCGTGTCCCCCTTCGCCTTCTTCCGCGGCGCCGCCGCCGTCATGGCCGCCGACCTCGCCGCCCAGCAGCACACCGGCCTGACCGTCCAGCTCTGCGGCGACGCCCACCTCCTCAACTTCGGGGTCTACGCCTCACCCGAACGGACGCTTCTCTTCGATGTGAACGATTTCGACGAGACGCTCCCCGGTCCCTTCGAATGGGACGTGAAAAGGCTCGCCGCCAGCGTCACCGTCGCGGCCCTCCAGAACGGCAGCACCAAGCCCAAGGCCCACCGCGCGGCCCTGGTCGCCGCCGAGGCGTACCGGACGGCCGTGCGCCGCCTCGCGGGCCTCGGCGAACTGGCCGTCTGGTACGAGCGGATCGCCGCCGACGAGCTCGTCCCCCTCGTCCGCCGCGAGGACCGTGCCCGCTTCGTGAACCGGCTCGCCCGCGCCCGTCGCCGCACCAGCCTCCAGGCCTTCACCAAGCTCACCGAGGCCGACGCGAGCGGAGCCCGCCACATCGTCGACGACCCGCCACTCCTCCAACGCGCCACCGACCTCGACCGGGTCACCCTCGGCAAGATCTTCAGCGACTACCGCAGCTCGCTCGCCGAGGAACGCCGGATCCTGCTCGACCGCTACCGCTTCCTCGACGCCGCCCGCAAGGTGGTCGGCGTCGGCAGTGTCGGCACCCGCTGCTTCGTCCTCCTCCTCGAAGGCCGTGACGACACGGACCCGCTCATCCTCCAGATCAAGGAGGCCGGCCCGTCCGTCCTGGAGCCCTACCTGACGCCGAGCGTGTACCCCCATCAGGGCCGCCGTGTCGTCTCGGGCCAGCGCCTCACGCAGGCGTCGAGCGACATCTTCCTCGGCTGGATGACCGGCCCCGAGCAGCGGCACTTCTACTGGCGCCAACTGCGCGACATGAAGGGCTCCGCGGAGGTGGAGTCCATGTCCCCGTCCCTGCTGCGGGACTACGCCCGGCTCTGCGGACGGGCACTGGCCCGCGCCCACGCCCGCTCCGGCGACCGGATCGCGATAGCGGCCTATCTCGGAGGTTCGGACGTCTTCGACCGGGCGATGGCCGACTTCGCCCTCGCCTACGCGCGACAGAACGCCGACGACTACGCGGCGCTCGGCGGCGCGATCGCCGCGGGAGTGGTCGCGGCGGCACCGGGAGCCTGAGCCGCCCCTGCCGGAGGCCGGACACCCGGCTCGATCCCTGGCGGGGGCCCGACGCCGGGCCCTCGCTCCCTGCCCGGGCCCTAAGACGGATCCGCCCCCTGCCCGGGACCCGAAGACGGACCCGCCCCCCTGCCCGGGACCCGAAGACGGACTCCGCCCCCGCCGGCCCCCGGCCGGCCCCGAGCACGACGGCTCGGGCCCGACCGGGGCGGCGGCGCGGGGCTTGCTACGGTTCGCGCCGCAGCGGGGGTCCCGCCGGCGATTCGGCCGGGGGTCCGAACAGCACCGCCCGTGCCACCGGGGGCGCGAAGAGGCTCGTCAGCGGGGCGGTCAGGGTCAGGGCCGCACGGAACGACTCGCCCACGACCGGATCACCCGCGGCCCGCTGCTGGACCCGGCTCAGATACCAGCCGACCGCCTTGTCCGCGGGACCCGTACGGGCCGCGTCCCCGGTCGCGCCCGGCATCTTCTTGTCGGCGCCCGCCGAGATGTCCCAGGCCTGCCGGGAGGCGTCGAGCAGTGCGCGCTGCACCGTGCGCGTGGTCGCGGTGCGCCGGGGATCGGCGAGCGCCTTGCGCAGGGCGACAGCGCTGAGCGCGGCGACGGCCATGCCCTGCCCGTAGATGGGGTTGAACGCGCACAGCGCGTCGCCGGTGGCGAGGAAGCCGGCCGGGCGCCGGCCCGGACGGTCGTACCGGCGCCGGATGTTCGCGGTCTTGCGGAAGCCGTACACCGGGGACACCGGCTCGGCCCGCGCCAGCCAGTCGCTGATCACCGGATGCGGCAGCCGCTTGGCGTACTCCTCGAACTCGCCCTCGTCGGTGGGCGGTTCGTCCCCGCGCAGCCCGGAGAGGGTCACGAGGTGGTGTCCGTCGCCGAGGGGCAGGACGACACCGCCGTACACCTGGGCGGGGTTGGGCACGATGTAGTAGCCGGTCGCGTCGGTGCCGGGGTCCTCGTCCGGCGCGCGGTAGACGCGGGTGCCGTATGCGAGACCGGTGTCGAGGGTCTCCTCGTGCGGGGCCTCCGCGCCGATGTCCGCCAGCCAGTCGGCGGACTTCGTGGACCGCCCGGAGGCGTCCACCACCAGATCGGCCGCGAGGGTACGGGGCTGCTTGTCGGCCCCCGCACCGCGCTCACGCACCCGCACCCCACGCACCCGCGAGGAGTCACCCGTCAGGCCCACGGTCTCGGTGCCCTCGATCAGCTCGATCCGCGGGTCGGCGAGCACCCGCTGCCGCACCAGCCACTCCAGCTGGGGGCGTGCGCCGGTGAAGAAGCTGACGGTCGCGGGCGTACGGCGGTACCACCGGCCGTTCTGCCACTGGACCATGTCCTCGGGGACGCCCACCTTGGGCGCGCCGAGCTCGGCCAGCTCGTCCATGAACCCGGGAAGCAGCTCGTCGAAGGCCTGCTGGCCACCCGCGATCAGCACGTGCAGATGCCGCCCCTGCGGGACACCCGGCCGCGCCTCCGGCCCCTCGGGAAGCCGGTCGCGCTCGACGACCGTCACCTTCTCCGCGTGCTCGGCGAGCACCCGGGCCGCCAGCAGCCCGGCGAGACTTCCCCCGATGACCACCGCGTGACGTGTCGCGCGGTGCCCCAAGTCGTCGGCCATACCCGCCCTTTCGTGTCGTGGATTCCGAACCACCCAGTATCCACTGCGCCGGGCGCCGGGCGGGGGTATCGCCGTACGGTTTCGGCCTCTCCGGGGCGATGTCACGCCCCGGACGTCACTCCGTTCCGAGTTCCGCCAGTGCGCCCGTCAGCCATTCCACCCAGAAGCGCTCCATCTCGATCCCGCCCCGCAGGACGAGATGGCGCAGCCGGTCGGGTTCGGAGTGGCGGCGGTCGGCCGGGAAGTCGCGGGACTCGATGGCCAGGTACTCGTCCAGCTGTTCCTGGTGCAGGGCGAGATGGCGGGACAGCTCGGCGCGGAGGCCGGTCGCGCCGACCACGGCGGCCGCCCGCATCCTCAGCAGCAGGGCGGCCCGCATCGGCTTGGGGTCCTCGGACCTGGCGACCCAGGTGCCCAGCTCGGCGCGGCCCGCGGGCAGCACCTCGTACTCCTTGCGCTGCCCCCGTACGGGCACCGGGGCGGGCAGGGCACGGATGTGCCCCGCCTGCTCCAGCTTGCCCAGCTCGCGGTAGATCTGCTGGTGCGTGGCCGACCAGAAGTAGCCGATCGACTTGTCGAAGCGGCGCGTCAGTTCGAGGCCGGAGGACGGCTTTTCGAGCAGCGCGGTGAGGATCGCGTGCGGGAGGGACATGCACGCATCCTAGAAGTGGCCGGCCACGGCGATCACAGCGTGGCCGCCAGCCGGGTGCCCTGGTCGATCGCCCGCTTGGCGTCCAGCTCGGCGGCGACGTCCGCGCCACCGATCAGGTGCGCCACGCGGCCCGCCGCGATCAGCTCCTCGTACAGGTCCCGGCGCGGCTCCTGGCCCGCGCAGAGGACGACGGTGTCGACGGGGAGCAGCTGCTGCTCGCCGCCGATCGTGACGTGCAGGCCCTCGTCGTCGATCCGGTCGTACGACACGCCCGCGACCATCGCCACACCCCGGTGCTTGAGCTCGGTGCGGTGGATCCACCCCGTGGTCTTGCCGAGGCCCGCGCCGACCTTGGACTCCTTGCGCTGGAGCAGGTGCACCTGGCGCGGCGGTGCGGGGCGCTCGGGGACGCGCAGTCCGCCCCGGTTCTCGTACGAGGTGTCCACACCCCACTGCCGGAAGTACGTCTCGGGGTCCTGGCTCGCGCCCTCCCCGCCGTCGGTGAGGAACTCCGCGACGTCGAAGCCGATGCCGCCCGCGCCGATGATGGCGACGCGCTCGCCGACGGGCGCGCCGTCCCGCAGCACGTCCAGGTAGCTGAGGACGCTCGGGTGGTCGACGCCCGCGATGCCGGGGGTGCGGGGGGAGACGCCGGTGGCGACGACGACCTCGTCGAAGCCGTCCAGGTCGGTCGCGGAGACCGGGGTGTTCAGCCGGACGTCGACGCCGCGTTCGGCGAGCTGTACACGGAAGTAGCGCAGCGTCTCGTCGAACTCCTCCTTGCCGGGGACCCGCTTGGCGATGTTGAGCTGACCGCCGACCTCGGCGGCCGCGTCGAAGAGGGTGACGGAGTGTCCGCGCTCGGCCGCGGACACCGCGCAGGAGAGACCGGCCGGACCCGCGCCGACGACGGCGATCCGCTTGGCGCGGCGGGTGGGGGAGAGGACCAGCTCGGTCTCGTGGCACGCCCGCGGGTTGACCAGGCAGGAGGTGATCTTCAGGTTGAAGGTGTGGTCGAGGCAGGCCTGGTTGCAGCCGATGCAGGTGTTGATGGTGTCGGCGCGGTCGGCGCCGGCCTTGGCGACGAAGTCGGGGTCGGCGAGGAACGGGCGGGCCAGCGAGACGAGGTCGGCGCGGCCGTCGGCGAGGATCTCCTCGGCGACCTCGGGGGTGTTGATGCGGTTGCTGGTGACGAGCGGGACGGAGACCGCGCCCATCAGCTTCTTGGTCACCCAGGTGTAGGCGCCGCGCGGCACGGAGGTCGCGATGGTGGGGATGCGCGCCTCGTGCCAGCCGATGCCGGTGTTGATGATGGTGGCGCCCGCGGCCTCGATCTCCTTGGCGAGCTGGACGACCTCTTCCAGGGTGGAGCCGCCGGGCACGAGGTCCAGCATGGAGAGGCGGTAGACGAGGATGAAGTCCTCGCCGACCCGCTCCCGGATCCTGCGGACGATCTCCAGCGGGAAGCGGACGCGGTTCTCGTAGGAGCCGCCCCAGCGGTCCGTGCGCCGGTTGGTGGCGGCGGCGATGAACTCGTTGATGAGGTAGCCCTCGGAGCCCATCACCTCGACGCCGTCGTACCCGGCCTCCTTGGCGAGCTCGGCGCAGCGGGCGTAGTCCTCGACGGTCTGCTCGACCTCGGCGTCGGTCAGCTCGTTCGGTACGAAGGGGCTGATGGGGGCCTTGATCGCGCTGGGCGCGACGAGCGCGGGGTGGTACGCGTACCGGCCGAAGTGCAGGATCTGCATCGCGATCCGGCCGCCGGCCTCGTGCACGGCGTCCGTGATCAGACGGTGCTCGGCGGCCTCCTCGGCGGTGGTGAGCTTGGCGCCGCCGTCCCAGGGGCGTCCGGCGTCGTTGGGCGCGATGCCACCGGTGACGATGAGGCCGACGCCGCCTCGGGCGCGCTCGGCGTAGAAGGCGGCCATGCGCTCGAAGCCGTGCTCGGTCTCTTCGAGTCCGACGTGCATCGATCCCATGATCACCCGGTTGGGCAGGGTGGTGAACCCGAGGTCGAGCGGGCTCAGCAGGTGCGGGTACGGGGTCATGCGGGCGCCTCCTCGCGCAGGATCGTCGACTCAGTTCTAAGGGACCCCCTCTGGTTCTGCAACTAGTTGCAGAAGATTCGGGACGTGATGTCTACTACTCGGTAGCAAAGGCTCGGCTCAGGACCCGGTGCGGGCGCTCGCCGCCCCCGTCCCGGTCCACGCGTCCAGGTCCTCCGGGGTACGCGGCTCCCTGGCGTCCGCGGTGAGCAGGCCGTGGGCGCGTAGCAGACGCGCCACCGTCGTACCCCAGGGACGGCGCAGCCGGGCCTCCTCCAGGAGCACGTCGTCCGCGAGGAGCTCCGCGACCGGACCGGTGCGCAGGCCCGAGGGCGCCAGAACCGCCGCCTCGTCCGCCCACCGGAGTGCCAGGTCCACGTCGTGCGTCGCCATCAGCACGGTCGTACCCGCCTCCCGCAGCCGCTGGAGCGCGTCGAGCAGCCGCTCCTGCCCGTGCGGGTCGAGCCCCGCCGTCGGCTCGTCCATGATCAGGACCCGGGGCCGCATCGCCATCGCGCCGGCGATCGCCGCCCGCTTGCGCTGCCCGTACGACAGCAGATGCGTCGGACGGTCCGCGAGGGCCACGATGTCCAGCGCCTCCAGCGCCTCCCGCACCCGGAGCCGTACCTCCTCCTCCGGCAGCCCCAGGTTCATCGGACCGAACGACACGTCCTGACCGACCGACGCCGCGAACAGCTGGTCGTCCGGATCCTGCACCACCAGCTGCACGGTGGTCCGCAGGCGCGTCAACCCCTTCCGGTCGTACGCCACCTCCGCCCCGTCGAGGAGCAGCGACCCGCTCCCGCACCGCAGCCCGCCGCTGAGCAGCCGCAGCAGTGTCGTCTTCCCACTGCCGTTCCGACCGAGCAGCGCGACCGCCCGGCCCTCCGCCACGGCGAAGTCCACACCCGAGAGGACCGCGGGCCCGTCCTCGTAGGCGAAGCCCGCGCCCACCAGTTCCACGACGGGGGCAGGACGGGGAGGAGGCGTCGTAGACGTCACGGAAGAGACCTTTCCAGTACGAGAGTGAGGGCGACGAGCCCCGCGAGCAGCGCGGCCGACACGGCGAGGAACCGGCGGGAGACCGCCGACACGGGAACCAGGACCCGCAGCGTCCCGTCGTACCCCCGGCCCGCGAGCCCCGAGTGCAGCCGCTGCGCCCGGTCGAAGGCCCGCACGAACGTGGTCGCGCCGAGGCCGGCGAGCGAACGCCAGGTCGCGGCCCGTGAGGTGTGCCCGAGCCGTGCCGCCTGGGCCTGCCGGATCTTGGACAGCGAGTCGAGCAGCAGGAAGATGATCCGGTACATCACGAGTGCCACGTCCACCACCGGCGCCGGCACCCCGGCCCGGACGAGCCGGGGCAGGACGTCCGACACCGGCGTGGTGAAGGCGAAGAGGAGCACTCCGAGCGACGCCGACGCCGTCCGCAGCAGCAGCTCGCCCGCCTGCGCCGGACCGCCCGGCGCGAGTGCCACGACCCCCCGGGCGCCGCCCACCTCGAAGAGCAGGGGAATCGCCCCCGTGACACAGAAGCCGAGCGGGATCCGGAACGCCCGCCACAGTGCCCGGCCCGGCACACCCGCCGGCCCGAGCAGGACCGTGAGCGTCGCCGCCGCCACGAGGACCGCACCGGGCCAGGGCGGCAGGCTCACCGCGCACAACGTGAGACCGAAGCCGAGCAGCGCCTTCTCGGCGGGATGGCGGCGGCGCCAGCGACTGCTGTGCGCCGCCGCGTCGATCGGCAGCATCGGCGGCTACGCGTCCTGCCCGTCGACGGACGCTCCGGCCCGGGACTCGGCGGTGCCGGTGCCGGTGCCGGTGCCGCTGTCCGCCTCGGCCGTGGCACCGCCGTCGCCCCCGCCCGCCACCGCGGACTTCGCCCCGGCGGCCTCCGCTCGGGCCGCCCCCTGCCGACGCCCGCGCCGCACCCCGAAGTAGTACGCGAGCACCCCGGCGCCGAGAGCCGCCTGGAGGGCGAACAGCGCGGACTCGATCTCCCCGGACGGCGGTTCGTACAGCGGGCTGAACCACGGTTCGTAGTCCGGCCGGAGCTCCGTGATCGCGGTCTCCGCCTCCGCGTCCGCCCCGGTGAACGGCTCTTCCTTGTGGTCTCCGAGACCCAGCGCGAGCGGCAGGACCGCCAGCGCGGCGACGATGAGCAGCAGCAGGGTGTTGATCTTCGCGTTCCGGCTCATCGCGCGGCCGCCTCCTCGCGTCGCTCCGTCTTGTCGCGCCCGGCGAAGATGCCGAGCCGGGTCAGCTCTCCCTTGCTCGACTGGGTCAGCAGCCGCATCACGAGCACGGTGAGCAGGCCCTCGCTGACCGCCAGCGGAATCTGCGTCACGGCGAAGATCCCGCCGAACTTGGCGAGCGCGCCGGGAATGCCGCTCCCCGGATCCGGGAAGGCGAGCGCCAGCTGCACACTGGTCACGCAGTACGTGGACAGGTCGGCGACAAAGGCGCCGAAGAAGACGGCGACCATCAGCGGCGCGCCGAAGCGGCGGAACAGCCGATACGCCCCGTACCCCGCCCAGGGCCCGACGATCGCCATCGAGAAGGCGTTCGCGCCGAGCGTGGTCAGCCCGCCGTGGGCGAGCAGCAGGGCCTGGAAGAGCAGGGTGATCGTGCCCAGGACCGCCATGATCGGCGGCCGGAACAGGATCGCGCCCAGCCCCGTCCCGGTGGGATGGGAGCAACTGCCGGTCACGGAAGGCAGCTTGAGCGCCGACAGGACGAACGTGAAGGCGCCGGAGGCGCCGAGCAACAGAGTGGACTCAGGATTCGACCGCACCTCGCGGGTCAGCGCGCGGACCCCGTGGACGACGAACGGCGCGGACGCGACGCCCCAGGCGGCGGCGTGCACAGGGGGTAGATACCCCTCGGCTATATGCATGGTTGGGAGACCCTCTCCAGCACCTCGTGGATGGACAACGCACCCTGGCCGGTCTCCTGGCTGACGGTCATGCGCCCGGACTCCGCCTTCCCACACCACGGCGGTCTCCCGTCGTGGTCCAGTGGCTTCCCCGTGGGTGTCTCCCGCGGGGGTGGAGCCGGACCTCCCGATCACAGTGGCGAGGGCCGCACCGGTACTTCACCGGTTTCCCGTACACCAAGGCCCTGCGACATTAGTGCGTTGACCTGCTGGATCACAACACGGTCGCCACCCGGTGCGGCCCCGCGCTCACTGCGCGCAGTCACTCCTTGCGGTAGGCGTACGCCTCCGAGGCCGCCGCCGCCACGGCGTCGAGGTCGCCGCCCGCGCTCGCGGTGACCAGTGCGGCGACCGCGCCCTCGACGAACGGCGCGTCCACCAGTCGAGACGACTCGGGCAGGTCGTCGCCCTCGGCGAGCAAGGCCTTCACGGTGAGCACGGCGCTTCCCAGGTCCACGAGGATCGCGACTCCGGCACCCCGGTCGACGCCCTTCGCCGCCGCGCAGATCAGTTCGGAACTCGTCCCCAGCCCGCCGTCCGGGGTCCCGCCGGCCGGCAGGACCGGTGCGAGATCACCTCCTCCGGCAAGCCCCCGGGCCAGCTCGGCCACGGCCGTGGCGACGGCGGAGCTGTGCGAGACGAGCACGATGCCGACGGGCTGGGAGCCACCACCGTTCCCGGCCCCGGCACTCCCCGCCGCCCCGCTCATGACGCCCCCTCGGTTCGCCCGGCCTCGGCGAGCGCCGTCTCGTCCAGCGCGGCGAAGAGCAGCGCAGAGGACGTCGCCCCCGGATCCTGGTGCCCCACCGACCGCTCGCCCAGATAACTGGCCCTGCCCTTGCGGGCCCGCAGGGGTACGGTCGCGAGGGCGCCCTCCTCGGCGGCGGCGCGGGCCGCCGCGAACGACTCCCTCAGACCCTGCACGGCGGGGACCAGCGCGTCCAGCATCGTCTTGTCCCCCACCTGGGCGCCGCCCAGCTGCGCCACGGCGGCCACGCCGGAGCCGAGTGCCTCCGCCAACTGCTCCCGGGTCACCCGGTCGCCGTCGCCCAGCGTCTTTCCCGTACGGCGCAGAAGCGTGCCGTACAGCGGCCCCGACGCGCCGCCCACGGTGGAGATCAGCTGCCGCCCGGCGGAGGCCAGCACCGCGCCGGGCGTCGCCGGCGGTTCCTTGGCCAAGGTCTCGGTCACGGCGGCGAACCCCCGAGTGAGGTTGGCGCCGTGGTCGGCGTCGCCGATCGCCGAGTCCAGCTCGGTGAGGTGCTCGGCCTCACGGTCGACGGCCTCGGCCACCGCGGCCAGCCAGCGCACCAGGAAATCCGCGCCGAAGGTCCCTGTCATGTCGATCCCCATTCCCGTCCCACGTCCTCTGCCGAGTCCCGAGCCCTGTCCAGGTATCGCGTTCGTTCGCGTCTCAGCGGCCCCAGCGCAGCGCGGCCGTCTGCACGGGCGCGTCCCAGAGCCGCAGGAGCTCCTCGTCCACCGCGCACAGGGTCACCGAGCAGCCGGCCATGTCGAGCGAGGTCACGTAGTTCCCGACGAGCGTCCGGGCCACCGGCACCTTCCGCTCGCCGAGCACGCGCTGCACCTCGGCGTTGAATCCGTACAGTTCGAGGAGCGGGGTCGCGCCCATCCCGTTCACCAGGGCGATGACCGGCCCGGAGGGGCGGAGATCCTCGAGGACGGCGTCGACGGCGAAGTCCGCGATCTCCCGGGACGTCATCATGGGACGCCGCTCGCGGCCCGGTTCGCCGTGGATGCCGACGCCCAGCTCCAGTTCACCCGCGGGGAGATCGAAGGTGGGGCTGCCCTTGGCGGGGGTGGTGCACGCGCTGAGGGCCACGCCGAAGGAGCGGGAGCGCTCGTTGACCCGGCGGGCGATCGCCTCCACGCGCTCCAGCGGAGCGCCCTCCTCCGCGGCGGCGCCCGCGATCTTCTCCACGAAGAGCGTGGCACCGGTCCCGCGCCGGCCCGCCGTGTACAGACTGTCCTTGACGGCGACGTCGTCGTCGACGAGGACCTTGGCGACCTGGATGCCCTCGTCCTCGGCGAGCTCCGCGGCCATCTCGAAGTTCAGTACGTCGCCGGTGTAGTTCTTGACGACGAACAGGACGCCGGCACCGCTGTCGACGGCGGCCGCGGCCCGCACCATCTGATCGGGCACGGGCGAGGTGAACACCTCACCGGGACACGCGGCCGCCAGCATCCCGGGCCCCACGAAGCCCCCGTGCAAGGGCTCGTGCCCCGACCCACCGCCGGAGACCAGCGCCACCTTGCCCGCCACGGGCGCGTCCCGCCGCACCACGACCCGGCGCTCCACGTCCACGGTGAGCTCGGGATGAGCGGCGGCCATCCCACGCAGCGCATCGGCGACGACGGTCTCGGGGACGTTGATGAGCATCCTCACGGGTATCTCCTTGCGGTTTCAGCGGAAGGGCCTTGGGCTGGTGTCTTCGCAGATCAGGTGGCGTTCCCGAGTGAGATGATCTTGGCGCTGTGTGGCGGCTGGAAGCGCCTCCTGTCGGTTCTGGTACTGACCTGATGCCGACGTACATGATGATGTGTCAGATCGAAGTGCTGCCTTGATGGGTGGCGATGGAGACTCCCGGCTCGGACGATATCGACATTGCCGCCGCCAAGGCCATGTGGGCAAGGCTGATTCCAGCGAGTCGTCGGGCACGCTCGTCGACCTGGTCGCCGCCGACTCGATGCCGTGCCCGGCCGGCGTCGCGCTCTACCGGACGGGCCCGGGACGCGTCGCGCGCCCGGGCCCGTCCCGTATCGGTGCAGGTCAGCGGACCTGGACGGATGCGACCAGAGTGTTCAGGTCCGGCCAGAGCTTCTTGTTCGTCTCCGGCAGTACGACCCACAGCACCGAGGGGCGGACCCGCCCGGTGTCGACCACGAGGACCGCGTTCAGGTCCATCGTGGACGGCACCCCGCGTTTGTGGAAGTGGATCTCGCTGACCAGCAGCCAGGCGTCATGTCCGTCGACCTTCAGCGGCTGCGAGGCGACGTCGACCAGGATCGCCTGGTCACGCGGGTACTCGTAGCGCCGCCGCTCGTCCATCACCGCGCCCGCCACGCCCCGCAGCTCCCCGGTGCCGCCGGCCGCGGCCATGATGTCCTCGTCGACCTGCGTGGACTTCACGAGTGCGCGCTGGCGCCCCTCCTGCTTGCGGGTGAAGCCGTCGAAGATCGGATCCAGCGTCTTGCTCCGGTCCCACGTGCCGCCCAGCTCCGCGTACTCCAGGGAGGAGTCCGTGACGGTGCCGATGACCGGCGAGCCCTCGCCCGGGTAGTCCGGCACCTTGGCGGTCCCGGTGAGCCGCCGCTCCTCGGGCAGCGGGGATGCGCCGGGGGTGAGAGTGGGCACGGGGATGCCCCGCTGCGGGGCGTCCGCGGTGCTGCCCGCGCAGGTGGCGGACGAGGAGTCCGGTGTGCTGTGCGCCTGCTGGACCACCTTGCCGCCGACCAGCACGGTGCACGTGAGAGTGCCCCCTTCCTGGTCCTCGCGGCTTCTGACGTCCAGGTAGAAGTCGGCGCCCGCCTCCAGCTCGACGGTCTTGCGGTACGGCAGGATGACGACCTTGTGGGGCTCGTGGTTGCCGTTCGCCTCCCCGACGGTGAGGTTCACCGAGGGGTGGTCGCCCGTCGCGATGTAGGTGACCTCGACCCGCCGGGATTCCTTGTCCGGGGATGCCCCGTCGTCGCTCGGGTCGCCGACGGCCAGGGCCAGGCCCACCGCGCCGAGCGTGACCACCTCGAAGAGGATCACCAGGGCGCCGACCAGGTAGAACCCGCCCGGGATCCGGTCGAAGATCTTCTTGCCACGGCCGGAGTGGAACTCGCGTCTCGGCCGGGATGTCTGCGTCATGTCGTCCTCCCCCTCACGCCCGGCCGCTGTCGCCGGACCGGCGGTCGGCCGGCTCGTCGGCGAACCGCGTGGCCAGCAGCCCCGCCTCCCGCGCCTCGTCCAGCATCCGGTGCAGGTCATGGAGCCGGGACCGGTCGGCGAGCCCCTCGATCTCGGCGACGGCCAGCTCGTCCCGCACCGTGTTCACCACCAGCTCGTGCATGTCCTCGCCGAGTTGCTCCAGCTCTCGTACGGCCTCCCACTCGCGGTACGCCGCGTCCGCCGCGCGGGTGTTCTCGGCGTACCGCTCCAGCGCCTCCACCCGCTCCTCCAGCGCGCTCGACGACAGCCGCAGCGCCTGCCGCTGAGTCCGCAGCACCTCCTCCACCCGCGAGCCGGAGGCGTCCCCGGCAGCGGTGCGCACCTTCCGCGCCAGCCCGGGTCAGCTCGGCCAGGCGCTGGGCGATCTCGTACTGTTGGGTCGGCAGCGTCACGTCGTTGGCGATGTCGTCCAGCAGCCCGTCCCGGTCGACCTGCGACTGGAGTACCGCCGTCACGGCGGCCTGGGCGCGCTCCATCCGGCGCAGCGGCGAGTGGCCCAGCAGCTCGCGCAGGGAGTCGTCGCCGAAGTCCTCGGCCAGGTAGTAGCGGCCGTGGCGCAGCCGGGCCACCCGCTGCCGCTCGTCGGTCCCGCAGCCGAGGACGACGATCAGCAGCCAGGCCAGCAGGTGCACGCCCACGACGGTCAGGATGAACGCCTCGAACCCGAACTGGACCCCGACCCAGATCAGCCCCGCCTGCGCCGCGAGCCCGACGGCCAGGCCGGGCCACACGCCGATCAGCGCCCACAGGATCGTCACCGGCAGTAGCGCGCACACCGCGGAGGCCCCCAGAGCCGTCCAGATGTCCGCCTTGGTACGGCCGCCCAGCCCCGGCTCCTCGGGCAGCGGCAGGGTGGCCGGGAAGAGACCGTCGGCGGACTTCTCCAGCAGCGCGCGCTCCGCGTCCTCGAGGGCCGGATCCACCACCGGCCGCAGCGCAATGTCCTGCGCCATTCAGCAACACCCCCCACAGGTTGGGGAGATCGTGACACACGCCGGAGGGGCTGCCCACGCCACCCCTGTTCCCGGCCGCCGACTGAGACGGCGCGAACCCGAAGACAAACTGTCTTCGACCCTTGGCCTGATGCCGCTGAGGCCGACGGGGTGCGACGCGCAGCCAGAGGCGCGAGAGGCGCCCCTGTCCGGTAGCCGGCGCCCCCCCGTGACGGGCAGGTCTTGCGCAGTCCCCGGTCGATCTCGACCAGCGTTCGCTGCTCAGTGAAGGGCCGTGAACTCAGTGCTCACTGAACGGTCCGCACTCCGGTCTCCTCGACCTGAGGCAGGGCGCGGACGATTTCCAGAGTGACCTCGGCTACGAGTGCGCATCCTGGCACGTCACCCTCAGGGCGGATCAAGCCAGCCTTAAGGGAACGTTAAGTCGCTGGCGCATGGGGAAAACCGCAGGTCAGAGACGCGTAAGGGTTGAAGCCCGATGTTGCCATGTGCATTACACCTCCGCAATACTCACTGGCCGCGGGTGACGCCGCGTCACCCTTGAGAGCGCTCTCACAGGACAGTCGGACGGTTTGTCCTGCGAAAACGCTTTCTCGTCCCCCTCCCTCGGAAAAGGATGACTGCCCATGGCTGCTGCTCATCGAGCGAGACGTTGGTCCTTCGGTGGACTGGTGCTCGTCGTCACCGCCGGACTGGTGGTGGCGGTGTTCATGTCCTTCGTCGGTTCGGGCGCTTCGCGGGCCGGTGCCGCCGCGGTCGCCGCGCAGACCTGGTCCGACGAGTTCGACGGACCGGCGGGTCGCGGACCCGATTCCGCGAAGTGGACGCTGGAGACCGGTGGTTCGGGATTCGGGAACCACGAGTTGCAGTACTACACCAACAGCACGTCGAACGCCGCGCTCGACGGTCAGGGCCACCTGGTCCTCACCGCGCGGAAGAACGGCGATGCCGGACTGCAGTGCTGGTACGGGCAGTGTCAGTACACATCGGCGCGGCTGAACACCGCCAAGACGTTCACGCAGACGTACGGACGTTTCGAGGCGCGGATCAAGATCCCGCGGGGACAGGGGATTTGGCCCGCGTTCTGGATGCTGGGCAATGATCTCGGCACCGTCGGGTGGCCCAACAGCGGCGAGATCGACATCATGGAGAACATCGGACGCGAGCCCCATACGGTGCACGGAACCGTGCACGGACCGGGGTACTCGGGAGCGGGCGGCCTGGGGGCGTCGTACAACCTGCCCGGTGGACGGGCTTTCGCCGACGACTTCCATGTGTTCGCCGTGGACTGGAGCCCGAACTCGATCGTCTGGTCGGTGGACGGCACGACGTACAAGACGCTCACCCCGGCCGGCACCAACGGCAACAAGTGGGTCTTCGACCACCCGTTCTTCCTCATCCTCAACGTGGCGGTCGGCGGCGACTGGCCCGGTAGCCCCGATGCCTCCTCGGCCTTCCCGCAGACGATGGTCGTCGACTACGTACGTGCCTCCGGCAGCGCCACCGCCGCACGTCCGATCCGCGGCATCGGCGGAATGTGCGTCGACGTCGCGGGCGGTTCGAACGCCGACCGTACGCCGATCCAGCTGCACAACTGCACCGGGAACGCGGCCCAGCAGTGGACCATCGGCGGCGACGGCACCGTTCGCGCTCTCGGCAAGTGCCTCGATGTGGCGGGTGGTTCCACCGCGGATGGCGCCGTGGTCCAGCTCTACACCTGCAACGGCACCAACGCCCAGAAATGGACGTACACGGGCGCCCGCGACCTCACCAACATCGGCGCCGGCAAGTGCCTGGACGCCAAGGGCAACTCCTCGGCCGACGGAACCCGGCTGCAGACCTGGGCCTGCACCGGCGGCGCCAATCAGAAGTGGACGGTCGGCTGATCGATGCACGGAGTCGGCAGCGCCCTGCCGCGGCTGATTCCCGACTCCGGCTCCGCCCCCGTACCCGGCTCTCCCTCAACCCCTCGCAGAACGGACCCCCCACCGTGACGGCTCGCCACCAGCGAACGATGTCCCGCAGAAAACTCCTCACCGCGACCGCGGGCCTGGCCCTGGCGGTGCCCGCCGCGGCGACCTGGCTCGAGGTCGACGCCGACGCTTCGACCGCCCCGACGCTCCCTCTGGATCTGGTCAACACCACCGGCGGAAATACGGTGTACGCCTATGTGCTCGGCCGCGACCCGGCAGCCGGTGGCAACTGGGCCTTCATCCAGGCGGACGGCTCCAGCCTGCACCACCCGCCGTCCCCGGCCGCTGACCAGACCCCGCTCGGCGTCGACTGCGCGATCGCGCTCAACGCGTCCGGCGCCGGGGCGCGGAGGGTGACCCTGCCGCGGCTGTACAGCGGACGCATCTACTTCTCCGTCGGAGCGAAGCTCACCTTCCTGATGAACCGCGGCGGCGGCCTGGCCCTGCCCTCGGTGAGCAACCCGACCGACCCCAACGTGAACGTCCACCACGACTTCTGCGAATTCACCTTCAACAGCGACCAGTTGTACGCCAACATCACGTTCGTCGACATGGTCTCGCTGCCGATCGCCTTCCAGCTGGAGACCGGACAGGGTCCCCAGACGGTGCGTGGACTGCCCGCCGACGGGCTGTCCCGGGTCGCCGCAGCACTCCGGGCCCAGTCCGCCGCCGACGGCAGCGACTGGAGCAGGCTGATCGTCACCAAGGGCGGCGCCGACCTGCGCGTAGTCAGCCCCAACCTGGCCATCCGGGGCGACAACGCCCTGTTCCGCGGTTACTTCGACAGCTACGTCGACGAGGTGTGGAACAAGTACCGCTCCACCGACCTGCGCATCGACACCCAGTTCACCTGGGGCACCGTCACCGGCCGCGTGAACGGCGACACGCTCACCTTCCCGGGAGTGGGCAGCTTCGCCAAGCCGTCCACCCTCTCCATCTTCTCCTGCAGCGACGCCCCCTTCACCACGGGCAACGACCTCATGGGCAACCTCAGCGCACGACTCGCCGCCGCCTTCAACCGCACCACCCTGCTGGACAACCCCCACCAGCCGACCGCCGAGAACCCGGCCTCCTTCTACACCCGGCCGCGGACCAACCACTACGCCCGCATCCTGCACGACACCACCCCCGACCACCTCGGGTACGCCTTCCCCTACGACGACGTCCACCCGGCCGGAGTGGACTTCGAGGGCAAGGTCCAGTCCGGCAGCCCCGGCCGCTGGACCATCACCGTGGGGGGAACCACCGGCGGCGGGGGCGGTACGCCGACGCCGACCGCCACCGCCACGAGCGGCGGGGTCAGCGCCTTCGCCACCATCCAGGCCGAGGCGTTCAGCTCCCAGACGGGAACCCAGGTGGAGGTCTGCTCCGACACCGGCGGCGGTTCCGACGTCGGCTGGCTGTCCAACGGCGACTGGCTCAAGTACTCCTCCGTCGCCTTCGGCACCCGCGGCGCCACCCGCTTCACCGCCCGCGTCGCATCCGGCGCCGCCACGGGTGTCAGCGGCCTGGTCCAGGTCCGCCTCGGCAGCCCCACCGCCACCCCGATCGGCAGCTTCGCCGTCGCCGGCACCGGGGGCTGGCAGACCTGGCGCACCGTGCCCGCCGACATCAGCCCCACCACAGGCACCCACGACGTCTACCTGACCTTCACCAGCGGTCAGCCCGCCGACTTCGTCAACCTCAACTGGTTCACCTTCGCCTAGGACGGCAACGGTGTTGCAGTGACGCTTGTTTGCTTTCGGGCAGGAGGTCACCGACGGCAGTGCGGATCGCGCCGCGGCCGACACGGTGGTCGCGGGCGAGGGCGGTGACGGAACGCCTTCCAGGTACGCGGTGCGCACGTCGCCGACCTCCGCGGCCGCCACGGCGAGGTGGCGTCCGCCGTTGCCGCCCTTGGCCGCGGCGTCGCGTTGTCCGTCGTGGCCGTGGGCGGCATCACCGCCAGGTGCACGAGGCTCCCCGCCGCTCGGCAGGGCTCCGCCTCGACCCTCCATCCATCGGTCTCGACCCGCTCGAGATCCGGCGCGAGGCCTGGCATGTCGCTTTCGGCCGTGGGGTCCGGCCTTCCGTGGTAAGAGTGGCTCAGGCCGTCGGGAACGATGTGGCATCTACGTCAGCGACCTCGGGGCCACAGGGCAGGGGAGCGCGGGGGTGGCATTGTTCGAGGACCTGAAGCCGGAGGATCCGCGGCGGGTCGGGCGATACCGTCTCGTCGCACGGCTTGGCGCGGGTGGCATGGGCCGCGTGTATCTGGCGCGTTCGCCGGGTGGCCGCCCGGTCGCGGTGAAGGTGGTTCGCCCGGAGCTGGCCGAAGACAGCGAGTTCCGGCGCCGCTTCGCCCGTGAGGTGACCGCCGCCCGCAGGGTGAACGGGGCTTTCACCGCCGGTGTGGTGGACGCCGATCCGGAGGGCTTCCCGGCCTGGCTGGCCACCGTCTACGTCCCCGGCGTCTCCCTGGGGGAGGCGATCACCGAGCACGGCCCCTGGCCCGCCCGCCCCGTCCTCGCCCTGGGCGCCGGGCTGGCTGAGGCGCTGGAGGCGATTCATGCCGTCGGCGTCGTCCACCGCGACCTCAAACCCTCCAACATCCTCCTGGCCGCCGACGGCCCGAGAGTGATCGACTTCGGCATCTCGATCGCGAGCGGGGCCGGCGCGCTGACCCGCACCGGTACGACCATCGGCACTCCCGGCTTCATGTCCCCCGAACAGCTCACCGGCCGGCCGGTCGGACCCGCCGGCGACGTCTTCGCCCTCGGTGCGGTGCTTGCCTACATCGGCACCGGCACCGGACCGTTCGGCACCGGCACCCCTGACGTTTTGCACTACCGAGCCGTCCACGAACCCCCCGACATCACCTCCCTGTCGTCGGAGCTGCGCGAGGTGGTGGCCGCCTGCCTGGCCAAGGATCCCGACCGGCGCCCCTCCGTCGCCCAACTCCTCGACCGGCTCGCCTCCGCGGCCGGATCCGGCAGTGGCGCGGACACGGCCACAGTCGAGCTGCTGGCCGAACCCGGCTGGATGCCCGACCGGATCGCCCAGCTGGTCCAGGCACAGACCGCCGGCGACCTGCCCGACACCCCGTCGGGCGAACCGTCCGGCCCCACAACGCCCACCGACACGCCACCCGCCCCCGGGCCGCACCGGACACCGTCCCGGACCGCGGAACAGCACCAGCCCGTCACCCTTGCCCTGCGGCAGCCCGAACCCACCGGGCCCGCCCCGGCGACAGGGCCGCCGGTCGTCATGCCACCGCCGGGAGACGCTCCCGAACCGGGGCGCCGCCCTGATGCCCGGCGCCGTACCGTGCTCGGCCTGGCAGGCACCGCCCTCACCGCGGGAGCCGGCCTCACCGGGTGGAAGATGCTCACCGACGACACCGCGGACTCCGGCGCCGGGCCTTCGAAGTCGCCCAGCGAGTCCCCCTCACCGAACTCCACCGGTTCCTCGGAAGCCGGCAGCGCCGGCAGCGGAGATTCCAGCGGTTCGAGTGGCGACAAGGACGCGGGCTCGGGCGCTGAGCTCGCGAAGACCACCGACATCCCGGAGGGCGGAGGCAAGGTCTTCAAGAGCGAGGGCGTGGTGGTCACCCAGCCCGAGGAGGGCACGTTCAAGGCGTTCACGGCCGTGTGCACCCACCAGGGCTGTGCCGTGACGAGCATCGTCAACGGCGTCATCATGTGCCCCTGCCACGGCAGCAAGTTCTCGATCGCCGACGGCAGCGTGCAGAGCGGACCGGCGACGCAGGCGCTGCCCGAGAAGCGGATCTCGGTGGACGGCGACGCGATCACACTGGCCTGACGGAGCCGGGACCGCCGAAGGATGCGACAGCTTCAGCGTTTCTGATCGAGCAGCTACCGGGCGTCACGCCGTCGTCGTCGCGCGCGCTCGAACTCGGCGACGTCGGACATCCAGGGACCGTGCTGTGCGAGTGCGGCGTAGCCACCGCGGACGAAGGCACTCACCAGGTTCCGGTACCCGGCGATCCCGTCGACCAGGCTGTACTCGACCCGGTACTCCGGATCCGACCTGCCATCGCCCTCGCGCAGCGTCATGATCCGGGCGATGGAGTCCGTGTAGAAGTGGAGCTGGATCCCTTCGCCCCTCTTCTCGTCCTCGATGGTGAACACTTCGTTGTCCCCGGCGGAGCGATCGCCGACGAACTCCCAGAACTCCGCGGCGGCGGTGCGGGGACCGTCCTGCAGCCACTTCTTCTCGACGCCCTTGTCGTCGGTGAACGTCAGGGCTGTCTTCCTCGCACTCCTGTCGAAGTCGGCGCCGTGGCCGGCGGCCTCCTCGTCGTCCTCCATGGGTGTGCTCCTGGAGCGGGCCGCGGCCTCCGAGCACATGAGGAAGCTCACGGTACGCACCGCGTCATCGACGAGCTCCGGGTGTGCACGGCGCACGGCCGCTCCGACCGCCGTCTCCATCCGAGCCCAGTCGTGCTTGTCCGTGGCGCGGTTTCCCCGTCGCGGATCGCGGCCGATCCGCATTCCGGCGCACGCCCGCTCCGCGGTGCCGATCACCCGCGTGACCGCGGGCAGCAGTGAGGGGTCGACGGCATCGGGGATCCGCTTCGGCACCGTCGCTCCGTGCAGATACTGGCCCGTGTATCTCAGAATCGCGGCGTCGAGTGGACCGAGTACCGCTCCGCGCTCGGCGCGACGGCGGTCCGCGTGGTGCTCCTGAGCCCGCTTCTCGTTCGGCGTCTCCGTCGCCGTGCGCATCGCCGCGTACACCTGACCGCGTTCGAGCAGACCGCTGTCGGCGCCGTGGGCGATGAGCCGGCTCCTGTCCCACGGGATGCGCCGGAAGATCGTGTCGACGTCTGCGGGCGCGGCGAGGAGGATCGGATCCAGGAGCGCGACGGCACCGTTCTCGTCGAGCCGGCCACGGGTTCCGGCGGCGTCGCACAGCGGAAGGACCGCACTCCACAGCAGCAGGTGTCTGGCCAGGTCCTCCTGGATCACCCCGAGATGGGCTTCGCTGATCGAGAACGTGAACGTGCGAGGCTCGTGGTTGGCGTCCGCCCCGGCACCGAGCAACAGCTTCAGCTCGCCGTCCTCGCTGACGACGCTGGGGATCCAGCCGCTGTTGCGTGTGAAAACGATGTCTCTCATGGAATCAGTCTTTCCCGGGGCGGCACCGGCCGGCATCACGGCGATGCTGCAGCCCCGCCTCGCACCGTCCGTTCACGACCACCGTGCACATTCGACGTCGAGGCGTGGGTCGGTGCGCACCCAGACTTCGCCCCCGGCGGCCCCGGCCGGGGCCTCGACCCGTTCGATACCGAGGAACTCGATCAACTTGAGCAGTGCGGCTCGTTCGGCTCGGTCGTCGTCGACGCCGTGCGAGTCGAAGAAGACGTAGTACTGGTCGCTCGGGTCCACGTAGCCGGAATCGGCCCAGATCCGGGCGACCTCTTCGATCGCGGCCGCTTCCGTCGTGATCGCGGCGGCGCGGGCGGCACCACGAGTCTCCGGCGACGCGTCGAGATCGGCGAGGTCGGAGAACCACTGGCCGAAGCGGTCCAGGCCGGCGTATCCGTTCTCGAAGAACAGCATCGCGCTCGGAAGGTAGCGATTGCCCCTGTCGACCTGGAGGTATTCGGAGCGAGGCTGGTCCGTATCCCTGATCCGGGAGATCACACCCTGCTCCGGCATGAGGACCAGACTCTGCCCCGACGGTTCATCAGTGATGACGTAGGTGTCGGACTCCCGACCACGGAAGAACGCGGAGAACGCCACGTAGGCCTCCTGAGGGTCGCCCACGGAGACCTGCTGGTCGTTGCCGTCCCCGACAGCGAAGACGAACTGCTTCGGTCCGGGGTTGTAGGGGCGAGCCATATGCGTCCTTCGTTCACGGGTGATGGCTCCACCAGCGTAGACGAGCCGAACCGGAGCGGACGGGCCGTCCCCATGCCACTCGCTCCCTGCACACCGAGGCCCTGGCCGGCGCCCGACAGGTCGGCGACCTCGCCTCAAGGCCTCATGCCTGCCCCTCCTGGCGCCCACACGACCCGGGCGCGGTTGCGGGCCCGGAGCGCCAGGCGCTCCGCGGCCTCGGCGAGTACCGCGGATCTGGTCTCCTCTCCGGTGCCGAACGCCGCCGGGGAGAAACGGTCGCTGACTTTCGCGTGTCGTTCCCAGTCGTCCTGCCAGAACTCCACCGTCCAGCCCGGCCACGACTCCGCTACCTGGTAGGCCTGCGGCGAGGAGTAGAGGGACCACCAGCCCAGCCGGCGGTGTTCCGGGTCGAGGTGGATGCCGGCGTTGACGTGCAGGTGGCAGCGTCCGTGCTCCGGGGCGTCTGCCAGGCGGTCGAGCAGGGCGGCGCCCTCGTGGACAGGGTGGTCGAAGGCGTCGGAGGCGACGTGGCAGCGGCCGGTGCCGACCGTGATCACCACACCGCCCGGGTCGGGCCCGGTCAAGTCCTCGTCGTCGGGGGCGAGGAACGGGGTCGAAGCAGGGGCCGCATCGCGACAGCGGACGTACTCCGGGTCCAGCCCCACGTACGCACGCAGTTCGGCCGGGCCGTCGTACAGCCGGCGGACCTCCCAGCCCGGCCACGCGGCTCGGATCAGCTCGAACACGGCCGCGCGGTGGCGGAGCTCAGTGCTGGGCCCTTCCCAGGCGAAGAACAGCAGCACCTTCCGGCCGAGGTCGAGCAGGATTCCGCCCTGGGCCATGGTGTCGTCCAACCACCAGCCGTCCTGCCGGAGTTCGGGAAGCATGGCGAGAACCGGCGTCGGCCCTTCCAGCAGGTCGAGGTCGATGCCGACCGCCCAGCCGGTCCGGTACAGCTCATGCGCGCCGTTCTCGCGCACCACGACGACGTTGGCTCTGTCTCCCATCGGGTCAGGATGACCGGCCGGGTAGGCCGTCGGCCACCCGATTCCGCGGCTCCCGGCCTCCGGCCTCCGGCCTCCGGTGTCCGGAGAACCTGTTTCCCTTCGGGCGAAGAGTTGGGCGCGCGCCGAGGAGACAGAGCTGCTCCACGATCAGCGGTCCGCTCTCCGCGGCACCGTGAATCGCGCCGGGACGACGCGCTCGACACGGTGATTTCCTGCGGGGCAACTCGGGTCAACTCGGGTCAGCGCGGCTCGATGGCCGGCCAGGCTCGGGGGTGGGGCACGCGCAGCGTCTCGGGCGTCACGGGGGTGTGTTCGGCGGCGGCGTGGACGCGGCCGTCGCGCAGGACGACGGCGCCGCTGCCGAGCATGTTCGCGACCAGGTCGGCGGCGAGGATCTCGGGTTTCACGTTCAGGAGACGCGCGGCGTCGGCCAGCCAGTCACGGGCGTGGAGGTACGGCTCGACCTCGGCCGCCGGGATGCCGTCGCGGATCATCAGGGCGAAGGAGAGAATCCGGCGGGCGCCGTACCAGACCGCTCCGGCCGGGTCGTCGACGAGCCGCTGCGCCCGGCGCAGAGCGGCGGCGAACGCGGCTGCGGGGTCGGTGGGGATCGGACCGTGGGAGGGGAGGATCAGGCGGGGGCCGAGGTCGGCCATCCGTGTGAGGGAGGCGAGCGCGGTACCGGCCGCGCCGGGGCCGTCGAGGGCGAGGTTGACCCAGCCGACGTCGTAGTCCGACAGCGCGTCGCCGACCACGAGCAGCCGCTCCTCCGGCTGCCACAACGCCAGATGGCCCGGAGTGTGGCCGGGGGTGCGGACGACCTCCCAGTCGGCATCGCCCAGCCTGAGGACCTGGTGGTCGTCGAGCGGGACCTCCACGGTGTACGGGGCGACGGGCTGGTCCAGGTACTCGGCGGCGCAGCAGCCAGGGTCCCGGCGGGTGATCGCGTCGGCCTCCGGGGTTCCGGCGGCGACGGCGGCGCCCTGGGCCTGGAGGAGGGCGTTGCCGCCGACGTGGTCCGAGTGCCAGTGGGTGTTGACGACCAGGTCGATGCTCCCGGCGTGCGCGCGTGCCCAGGCGGCGGTCTCGTCGGCGTGTCCGACGAAGCCCGTGTCGACCAGGGCCGGGTGCCGTCCGGGCAGCAGGAGGGTGTTGGCGTCGGGGAAGGGACGCTGCCACCACGTCAGCCACGAAGGCAGGTCCGGAGCCGACCGCTGGGGGCTCATGCGGCGGGCCTGTTCACCCGGATCAGGGTCTGCTGCCCGTTGGCGACGAGCTTCCGGGCGCCGTCGGCCTGGACGCCGTAGACCTCCAGTTGGCAGACGGTCAGGGTGCGTCCGGGCTTGAGGACGGTGCCGATCGCTTCGAGGTGGTCGCCGGAGGCGGGCGCGAGGAGGTTGATCTTGTACTCGACGGTGAGGACCTCGGAGTCCTCGTCGAACAGCGTGAGCGCGGCATAGCCGCCGGCGCTGTCGGCGATGGCGCTGGTGGCACCGGCGTGGACGTAGCCGTGCTGCTGGGTCACCTCGGGGCGAGCCGGGAGCACGATGTGGACCCGGCCGGGGCCGATGTGGGCGAGTCTCGCGCCGAGGTGGGACATCAGGCCCTGGAGGTCGAAGCTGTCCTGGATGCGCTTCCGCACCGCGGGGCCCGCCTGTTCCTGCCGCGTCCCGTCTTCCACGGGCGTGCTCTCCTTCGGGTGCGTGTCGGGTGGAGCAGGACGGGTGCCTCAGCCGGCCAGACGTTCCGCCAGCAGGAAGACGCCGATGGCGATCATCATGGCACCGCTGACGCGGGTGACGGCCAGAGCGGCCGAGGGCCGGGTGCTCAGAACCGTGCGGGCCAGAACACCGACGGCGAGGTAGACGACGGCGCACGCGGTCAGATGCATCGTGCTGAGCAGACTGGTCTGCGCGGCGACCGGCCAGCCCGTCGCGGGGTCGATGAACTGCGGGAACAGCGAGAAGTACAGCAGTAGCGCCTTGGGGTTCAGGCTGCTGATCCCCGCACCCTTGAGCAGTACCTGCAGGCTGGAGCTGTCCGCCTGCTCCCCTGCGGCCGTCGGCACGGCCGGGCGCCGCAGGACGCCCCAGCCCAGCCACAGCAGGTATCCGGCCCCCACCACGGTCAGGGCGGTGAGAGCGGCCGGGGAGCGCGCCACGATCACGGCCAGGCCCGCGACGGCCACCAGCGCATAGGCCGCGTGCCCGGCGATCAGCCCGGTGACGGCCGGGACGACCGAGCGTCCCCGTACCCCGGCGGAGATCGCGTAGGCCCAGTCCGCACCCGGGGTGACCACCAGCAGCAGATCCACAGCCAGGAAGGCCGCCAGCGTCGTCGTATCCATCGATCGTTCCCTCTCACATGTCGTGCTCCGGTGGGAAGGCTAGGTCGGAAATGCCCGAAAGTGTTTGCGTCCTTACCCCGTGATCGCACGATGTGAGGGAGAATCTTCTCCATGGACGCCCTGGACCGGAAGATTCTTACCGAGCTGCAGCTCGACGGCCGCCTGACGGTCACCGAGCTGGCCGCTCGCGTGCAGCTCAGCGTCTCGCCCTGCCACCGCCGGCTGCGCGATCTCGAACGCGAGGGCGCCATCCGCGGCTACCGTGCCGTCGTCGACCCCGGCGCCGTCGGCCTGCACTTCGAGGCCCTTGTCTTCGCCACCCTGCGCTGGGAGAGCCCCGACACCGTCACCGCCTTCGAAGAGGCCGTGGCCGCCGTCCCGCACGTGCTGCAGGCGCAGCGCCTGTTCGGCGAGCCCGACTATCTCCTGCGGGTCGCCACCGCCGACCTCGCCGCCTTCCAGCTGCTCTACGACCAGCAGCTCGCCCGGCTGCCCGGCGTCCAACGCCTGACGTCGACCCTTGTCATGAAGAACGTCGTCCAGGACAGACCGCTGCCCGAATAGCCCGCGCTCCCGATCTTCGAGGTCCCGCCCGCCGGTCGCGTTCGGCTCGGTCACGGCCGGTCCGCAGGTCGGGGAAGCGTCCAGGGGCTTCCTCAGGTTTGCCGGTCGGTATGCTGGTCAGAACCTCATATGTGCGGGTATCTCCGGCCTCGCGCCCAAGGACATGGGGCGAACGGCGGCGGCCGAACGAGAAGCGGCGGTGGCTGAATGAGAAGCGTCGGCGTGGAAGAAGAGCTGCTTCTCGTGCACGCCCGCACGGGGGAGCCCCTCGCTCTGGCCAGTGCCGTCCTCGCGGCCGCGGACCGGTCCGCCGAACAGAGGCCGCACGGGGACGGCGCGCCAGGACACGCCTTCGAGAAGGAACTGCAGAAGGAGCAGGTGGAGTTCGCCACCAAACCGGTCACGGAGATGGGCGAACTCGGGGACGAGGTCACGCGATGGCGCGCCGAGGCCGGTCGGCACGCCGCCTCCGCGGGCGCCCTGGTGGCCGCCCTCGCCACGTCGCCGCTCCCCGCCCAGCCCTCGCTGAACCCGGGCAGGCGATACGCGTGGCTGGGCGAACAGTTCGGCCTGACCGCACAGGAACAACTCACCTGCGGCTGCCATGTCCACGTCTCGGTCGAGTCGGACGAGGAAGGTGTCGCCGTACTCGACAGGATCCGGCCCTGGCTCGCCGTTCTGACCGCGATGAGCGCGAACTCGCCCTTCTGGCAGGGGCAGGACAGTAAGTACGCGAGCTATCGAAGCCGGGTGTGGAACAGGCTGCCCTCCGCCGGCCCGTTGCACGTCTTCGGCTCCGCCGATCGCTACCACGAGCAGGTCCGCGCCATGCTCGACACCGGAGTCCTGCGCGACGAGGGGATGATCTACTTCGACGCCCGGCTGTCGGCCACCTACCCCACGGTGGAGGTCAGGGTGGCGGACGTATGCCTCGAAGCGTCGACGCCCGTACTCCTCGCCGCCTTGGTGCGCGCCCTCGTCGAAACGGCCGCCAGGGCCTGGCGCGCAGGGGATCCTCCCTCCCGCGTCAACACGGGTCTCCTTCGACTGGCCGCATGGCAGGCCGGCCGGTCGGGCCTGGACGGCCCTCTCCTCCACCCCGAAACCATGGCTGCGGCACCGGCGGCGGAGGTCGTCCGGGCCCTGTACGCCCATGTCCGAGAGGCTCTGGTCGAGAGCGGCGACGACGAACGGGTCCGTGAGGGCGTCGACGGTCTGCTGGAACGGGGCAACGGAGCCCGCATCCAGCGCGAACTGCTGCGTGCCCACGGCAGTCTCACCTCGGTGGTCACCCGATGCGCGCGCATCACGATCGACTCCCGAGCCTGAGGCGCGCCGGCCGGGAGGTGTGAAAGGGGGGTGGATACCGCTTTCGCCCGGGCAGGCCTGATCAGCGTGTCGATGATGTCCACACCGGCGGGCATTGTAATTTGTCAGCAGTCCGCCCGCCGAAACCGGCACACATGAGAGCGGATACAGACGGAAAAGGAGAGAATTCAGTGGGCGAAGAGTCGAAGTCCAGGTCACCCATCTCCGCCAGAGTTTCGCTCAGCGACCCCGCCGCCGTTTCCACGCTCGTGTCGTCGCTTCAGGGCGTCGACGGGTTGACGGATTCCGCCGTAATCTCGGTCCGTGGCTCGAAGGAAATGGTCGTCGGTCTCCTGTCGGAACTCGGCGACCGGGCCGGTGACATCTCCGCCGACATCTCTCTGATGGGGAATCGCCCTGCCCAGCGATAAGAAGGTGTCGAACGCGGAAGCGGCGTTTCGGCTCCTGCAATGGTGCGCCGATCGCGCGACGCCCGCGGACTTCGACCTGGCCGGCGCCGGCGCGGATGAGGGGGTCCGATCGTTCCTGAAGTCGAGGAACATCGACTCCCTGGCAGCTCTGGCCTCGGGCGGGGCGGAGGTCCGGCAGGCGGCGTACGACATCGTCTGGCAGCACCAGCTCGCCGCTCTGCTGCAGGTGCTGGAGGCGTTCGAGGGCGCCGGAGTGCGCACGCTCACCTTCAAGGGAGGAGAGCTGCTTCCGCGGCATTTCCCCGGTCGCTCCATCGGTCTCGTCGGGGATGCCGACGTACTCGTGCCGCGCGACGAGATCGAGACGGCCAAGTCGATCCTGTACTCCCTCGGGTTTCGCCATGCGTACTTCGATGCGGACCAGGGCGCCATGCGGAACCGTGACCTGCGGAATGTGGCGGACATCGAGCTTCGGCATTACGAGCTCGCTCCGTTCGTCAAGACCGTCGAAGTCACCGATCCGGTGGTCGTGCAGGTGGCGAAGACGTCCGAGGCCGATCCGCTCCGATTCGTTGAGGATCGAGCTCTCGTCGTCATCGCGATCGACGTTCACCACAATGTGGCGTCGGACGCCGACCCGTCGATGCTCTTCGAGCGCGCGGTGCCGAGTTCGCTCGGGGTGGGGGAGACGCTCTCCTCCGCCGATCACGTCTGGCTCAATCTCAGCAGGTACTACAACGAAGTGGCCATTCACGGTGGGCTCTCGTTGCGACCCTTCGCTTACACGATTCCCGAGGTGGCCGCGGGAACCGTGGACTGGGGCGTCGTCGAGCAGGCCGCACGCGATCTCGAACTCGGCCCGACACTGTCGTACTTCCTGCGGTTCTGCGACCGGATCGCCCCGGACCGGATTCCCGCATCCACCCTCCGGGCGGTCGAGGCATCGACGAACACCCGGATCCGGGACTGGGGTTGGCAGCTCGGCAAACTGTTCGACTTCCACGAGCGTTTCCCGGACTACGCGTTCGAACCGTCGGCGTTCGCGTCGATGGTCGACATCGGTCCTCCGGGACCGAAGCGCGACGATCGCGAGTCGATCGGCAACCGGCGGTGACCAGCGGCGCGGCAGACCCGAAGGGATGCCGCGCCGTTCTACGTCGCCGGTTCGGCAGCGGATTCCTGGTCGAGGATCTCCTCGAGATCCGTCAGACAGTCGCCGCAGCCGGCGTTGGCCCCGGTGGCCCGGCGGAGGGACGCGATGTCGCGGATCCCCGAGGCCTTCGCCGCCAGGACGACGCTCTCCAGGACCCGTCCGCACAGGCAGATCAGTGGGTCTTCCACGGGGCCCGAGCTCATGAGCGAGCCTCCTGACTCTCCCGGAGGAGGCCCAGGGCGCGGTCGAGGACCGTTGTCATGACATCCAGGTCCCGCTCCTCGACGACCAGGGGCGGATGGATGTTGATCACGTCGGGGGCCATCCCCGTCGACGCGACGACGAGGCCGACGTCCGGGTCGGCCGTCAGGCACAGCGAACGCAACTCGGGTGCGTGGTCGCCGGTCAGCACGAGACGAGCGGCGGCCCCGAAGGCCTGGTGGCCGCTCACCAGGTCGGGGTGGGCGGTCCGGAGCTGCTTCAGGCGGCTCGTCAGCCGGCCCGCGAGCAGCTCCATGTCCGTCGTCGGATCGGCCCAGGCGTCCCACCGGTCCAGGACGGCCCGCGTGACACCCAGCGCGTGCGGGATGCCGATGTAGGTCGAGGAATGGCTGCCTGGACGGTAGGTCCCCGGAGCCGCCAGTGGATCGCGTGCCCAGACGGCGCTGAGTGCCGCGGCGCCGTTGGTCAGGGCCTTGCTGGCCACGACCACGTCGGGGGTGACCCCGGATCGCTGAAAACCCCAGCGCGGGCCGGTCCTGTGCATACCGGTGAAGATCTCGTCGGCGATGACCACCGCGCCGTTCCTCCGGGCGTGGTCGACGGCTGCGCGCAGCAGGGTGGGATCGGGTTCGCACATGCCGCCCACGTTCTGCACGGATTCGAAGACGAAGGCGCTCACCTTCCTCGCGAAACCGGCGCCGCCGACCCCGGAGAGCTCGGACCCCCAGTTGGTGGCTGCCGCGACGCATCCCTTCCCGCAGGCGGTGTCCGGCGCGGGGGCGTGCGGGCACCGTCCGCAGTCGGGGCTGGGCAGCCGTACGACCTCGAGGCCCCACGCTGCCAGCAGTTCGCGGTAGCGGGGGCTGCAACTGAGCATGCCGGTCACCCCGGACCTGCCGTGGAAGGCGCCTTCGAACACCACCACGGTGCCGGGGCCGACGGCGCTGAAGGCGATCCGCAGGGCCGTCTCCATGCCCTGGGCGCCGCCGAGGTCCAGCTCGACGCGGCCCGGGGTGCCCGTGGCTTCGCCGAAGAGCCGCTCCAGTCGCTGGAGCACGTCCAGGCGCAGGTCGGATTCGCAGAACGACGGCAGCGCGGGCAGGTTCTCGCAGTAGGCGAGGGCGTCGTGCAGGATCCGCTTGTCGTAGCCCCAGGCGACCGTGCCGTTGGCTGCCTCGGCATCGAGGTAACGGCGCCCGTCGGCGGATTCCAGGTAGCTTCCTTCGGCGCTGACGAAACGCGGCACCCGGTCGGCACGGTAGATGAGGTTGCCGGCTCCCGCGAACGGGGGAATGGCTGTGGTCATGCGTAGGTCACTTCCTGCGTCGCTACGTGCGCCGTCCCGGTGCGCCAGGCGTCGGCCGTTCCGGTGGCGAGGATCGGGAGGACCCCTTCCTCGTTGCAGTCGATCCAGCTGGTGAGGACCGTCAGGACGTCCCAGCGGGCACTGCCGTCGGGAAGAGGTGTACGGCGCAGCAGGCCGAGCCAGTCCTCGACGTGACCGGGCTCCGGCCAGTCGCGGGCGCACGCTCCCCACGGTCCCGGCCGCTGGGCGAGTCGGCGGATGCAGGCCGCGAGGTCCAGGTCATGGGCGGGGGTCTCGGCCTCCAGTTCGGCGAGCAGTGACATCACCTTCTCCCGGGGGTCGGCCGTGCTCGCCGCCGTGCCGAAGAGGGGATCCGCGCACCAGTCCCATCCCGACTGGTACGAGAAGAGCTGCAACTCGCGCACCACGTCGGCGGGTTCATCGGCGGTGTGCATGAAGTTGAACAGGCCGTTGATCCGGCCGATCCTGGTGCGCAGGTCACCGCTGTGTGCGGCGGATGGCTCTGCCGAGCCCTTGGCCGCGGTCAGGCGGACGCTGGCGGGCAGCCAGGTCGGCCGGTTGCGGTCCTCGAGCAGGATGAGCAGACTGCGGCCCGAGGACAGCAACGGGTCCACGACGGCGATGCGTTGTGCGGACGCGGCGTTGAACTGGTAGCGCCACAGTTCGCGGACGAGCAGCGGGTCGAAGCGCACGGTGGTCGCCGCGACCGGATGCCAGCCCTTCGACCGCAGGATTCCGAGGATGAGTTCGCAACGGCGTCCGGCGACGGCGTCGGGCTTCAGGACGACGAAGGTGTACCGGTTGAGCACGTCGGGGTCATGCATCCGGGCCAGCGAGCCGAGCCCCTCACGCATGTAGGGGTCGAGGCGGTAGGCGTCGGCCTTCCGGGGATCGCGTGTCAGGGGATCCAGGACCTGACTTCCGATCGCGGTGTACAGCACGGCTTCCCATCCCCTCCGGGGGTGTTGCTTCTGCGGTGAGTTGTCTGCCGCCCAGTGGCGTGGGGACGCCGTCGACCAGGACGGTGCGGCTTCCGTCGGGGTGGGTGGTTCCGGCGAGCGCGAGTGATCCGGCGGCGAAGGCCCGTACCGTCCACTCCAGACACGGGCGGTCGCTGAGGCTCTTCTGCTCCCGTTCCTGTGCCCGGGAATCCACGGCGCGCCGGACGGGGACGGGAGGTCCCTGGCACAGCACCGCCCCGCCGTCGTGGCTCTCGTCGACGAGGAAGCAGGAGGTTCGGGTGGTGGTGTGCCCGAGCTCCATCGCCGTCGTCACCGGGTCGTTGCCGACCAGTACCCGGCGGTGCGCGTCGTCGAGCACGGTCAGATCACCGGGGTGCTGATTGATCATCCGACCGTGGTAGCGGCTGAGCAGCTCGCCCTCGATCCAGCGGTGGTACGCCAGGACGACGAGGTCCAGAGGGTCGTTGTCCCTCTCCCAGGCGGCGATCCGGGCGTTCAGTCCGTCGTGCCACTGCCGGGCCCGGCGCCGGTACTCGGCGCGTTCGGTGACACCGGTCGCGCGCGAGGCCGTTCCGCAGCGGGCGTCGAAGTCGCCGGGCCAGCTCTCGATACCGTGGTCGCCGGCGACGTCGAGCGCCTGGGACCTGGTGCCGTGCGAGGCGACGAGGGTGACCCGGTAGCGGTCGGGTTCCGTGTGCTGCATGTCGATGAGCGTGCGGAGATTGGCGCCGGTGGCCGAGACGAGGACGCCGATCCGCAGAGGCCCGTCGGAGCCGGTCCGGCGCAGGGGGAGCACATCGTGACCGGTGTCGTTCATGCGACCGGTGCCTGTTGCCCCGCGGTGTCCTCGGCGTCGAGGAACGCCCATGCCTCGTGGTGTGCCGCGATCATGGCGTCGGGGAGCTGGTCGGCCCGGAGAGCGGTGAGGCCGAAGGCGCGGTGGGCCGTGCCGGAGGCCAGGTCCCGGAGCGGTCCGCCCTCGATGCCGCAACCCGTCGCGTTGCGCATCTGCCGGGCCAGGGGCTGGGAGCCGGCGGCGACGATGCCGCCCGGCTGGTACCAGAGGCCGTTCTCCTCGCCCCGGGTCAGCTCCTGGCCGCCGAGCCGCGCGGAGTCGCAGCGGTCGGTCATCATCATCGAGTTCTCCGGGCCCATCAGGCTGACGGCGCGGCCGGCGATGGCCAGGTCGACGTGCTCACCGTCGAAGTTGACGCAGGCGGCGATCCGGCCCGCGGCCGCCTCGCGCATGATGGCCGCCGGTACCGGACCGGCGATCTCGTCCATGGCGTCCAGCGTCCAGCCCGGCAGGTCGTACGAGGCGAGCGTGGCCTCACGTGTCGAGCGGGCCCGTGTGGTGCGAAAGGCGTGGCGGATGAGGAGCGGCATGTCGTTGAACAGGTGGTCGGTCACCACCCGGGTCCCCAGGCCCTGCCACTCGGAGTCCCAGGCGATGTCGACGATGTCCTCGACCGACCGGGCGCTGAGGAGGGGGTCGGCGCGGTTGAAGTGTCCCAGCGCGGGACGGACACCGTGACCGAGCAGCATCGGCACGATCCACTCGAAGCCGGGGTGGCGGTCGAAGGTCTGGCCGTGGAAGTGGGAGGCCGGAGAGAAGGCGTCGGGGGAGACGACCATGTAGCAGAGGCCGTGCTCCCCGAGGCGGGCCAGCCGCTCCCACTCGGAACGGGTCGGCGCCCACACGGTGTCGGCGGGGGTGCCACCGTGGCTGGAGAGCAGCGGCCCCTCCAGGGCGACACCCACGACGTGCGGCACGCGTCCGGCGCGGCGCATCGCGTCGTAGCGGTGCATGAATTTCTCGAACTCGCCCAGCCGGTCGTGGTGCAGGTACAGGGTCGGGATGCTCAGCACTCCCTCCCGCGCGCAGACCCGCTCCAGGAGTTCGAGGTCGAGCAGGGAGAACTCGGAGAAGTCGACGCCCGCGAAGCCATGGCAGTGGACCTCCACGGGGAGCAGGGGGGTGCGAATCTGCTCGCGCGAGCCGGACGGGCTCTCCATCTCATTCATCTCTCTCCACATTTCTGCCAGGATGCGAGAAATTACGATTACCGGAATTCAACGAATTGAAGGCGGATATCGACGATACCATCGGGGTCGCCCGGGGGAAGGGGCTCCAAGTCGATCCGATTAAGTGATGAGCGGAGATGTGGATGTTATTCGCGAGAGGGGTCGAGTAATTCTTGACACGGATTTCCGCGATACTTATGTTGGGCCGGGCGAATCCAGTCGACTGAGCCGGAGGGCCGGGTGGAGCACGAGCTGGTCATCTTCGACAACAGCGGTGTGCTGGTGGACAGCGAGGCGCTCGGCAACCTCCTCCTCGCCAGGATGCTGACCGACGAGGTGGTGCCGACGGCGTTCGCCGACGCCGTCGAGCACTACATGGGGAAGTCGTTCGCGGATGTGGTCGAAACCGTCCACCGGCGCACGGGCGCGGTCCTCCCCGCCGGCTTCGCCGACCGGTTCCACGCCCGGCTCTACCGGACGTTCGAGCGCGAACTCACGGCGGTGGAGGGGGCGCACGACGTGCTGGACGGACTCGATGTGCGGGGCATCCCCTACTGCGTCGCCTCCAACGACACCGCGGACCGGGTGGCCCTCTCGCTCGAACTGACCGGCCTGGCACCGCGGTTGGCCGGCCGGATCTTCGGTGTGGACCAGGTGGCCCGCCCGAAACCCGCGCCGGACCTCTTCCTCCTCGCGGCACGACGCTCCGGTGTCGCACCCGGGGCATGCCTGGTCGTGGAGGACAGCGCACGGGGAGTGGCCGCCGCCCGGGCCGCGGGTATGACAGTGTTCGGGCTGGCTGCCCTCACGCCCCGCGCGCGTCTGGGGGACGCCCACCGGATCCTCGGTTCCCTGGCGGAGTTGAGCGAACTGATTCCCACCCTCTTCCCGCAGAGGTTCCCGACGGAGGCCTGCCGATGAACCACGACCGCCGCGACGGCCTGCACGTCTTCGATCTCGACGGAACGCTCCTGCGTTCCGACGCCACACTCAGCCGCTACGCCCGGGAGGGGCTCAACAAGCTGGTGGACGAGGGCACACCGCTCTCCGTGGCCAGTGCGCGAAGCGCCGTCGCCATCCGCACCCTGCTGGCCGGAGTGCGGCTGACGCTGCCCGTCATCGAGCTCAACGGCGCGTTCCTCACCGACCTCGCCTCGGGCCGTCACCTGGCCCATCGGACGCTGGACCCGGCGGTGGCGGTCATCGCGCTGGACGCGTTCGGGCGACTCGCCGCCGAACCGGTGCTGACCACGTGGGACGGCACCAACGACCGCGTCCTGTACGGTCCCTGCGGCAACCCCGCCCTCGCCTGGTACGTGGACGAGAAACGAGCGTACGGCGACCCCCGGCTGAGCCCCTACGCCGATCCGTACGCCGAGGTCGCCGGCACACGCACCGCCGCCGTGATCGGGTTCGTCCCCGACGAGGAGGCGAAGGCCGCGGTGGTCGTCCTCGAAGCCGCCCTCGGCGACACGGCTCATGTGCTGGCGGCCGCCAATGCCTATGTGCCGGGCTGGAGCGAGATCCAGGTCGCCCATCCGAAGGCCGAGAAGGGAGTCGCCGTACGCGAGCTCGCGCAGACCGCCGGACTCGGGGACGCGCGGCTGACGGTGTACGGCGACCACCTCAACGACCTGCCCATGTTCGCGGTGGCAGACCGTGCCGTCGCCCCCGCCAACGCCCATCCGGACGTCCGTGCCCGGGCCGCCGCCGTCACGGCCGCCAATGACGAGGACGGAGTCGTCCGCTACCTCCTCGACGGGGACACTCCGTCGGGGGCGGGCGCGCCCCGAATTCCGGGAGACTGACCCAGAGAGGTGAATTCTTCCGGCCCTCGCGTCCGAGCCGACAACCGTGCGTCCGGACTGTATGGAATCGTCGCCGTGGGCCGTGACAGATGAATGGCCGTGTGCACCGATTCATTGCCGCCGCGGCATCGCCGGCGGAATGGAATGCAACGCAGGCAGAACAGGATGCCCCATGTTCATCGTGATCGAAGGCATTGACGGCAGCGGAAAGACGACCGCGGCGCGGCTTGTCGCGCAGCGTCTCAACGGTGCGGAATTCCCTTTCCGTGGAAAGTCGGAGATCGCGGCCGACGACGAGGAGACCCTCGCGCGAGCCGGCAGGCTGCGCGACCTCATCTGGGCCTCACCCGAGTCGGCGGGCGACACGTTCGGCGCGACCCACTGGATCCTGCTGATCGCCTCCTGGTACGCGGGCCTTGCCCGACTGCGCCGGGACCTGACGTCGGGGCACGGCGAAGTGACCGTCATGGACGGCTGGTACTACCGCAACATCGCCAAGACACTGATCCGTGAGCCGCTCGATCCGCTGTGGGTCGAATCCTTGTTCGCGCCCGTCCCGGAACCGGACCTCACCGTTCTGCTGGACACGCCGCCCGAGATCGCCTGGCAGCGGCGTGAGGGGTTCAAGGACACCGAACTCGGCCGCTGGGACGGATTCCACGGACCGCCCGCCGAGTCGTTCCACGCCTATCAGTCCGTCGTGCGCGAGCACCTTCGACGCATGGCGCGGGAGCGCGGCTGGCTCGTCCTGTCGCCCGACCCGACCCGATCCCCCGAGGAGATCGCGGACGCCGTCGTGAGCGAGTTCCGGGCGCGGTCGGCCCGGCTGCCCGCCGCCTCGGACGGCCCCGGCCTCCAACCGGTCACGACGGGTTAGACGCGGGGCGCGGCGCCGGGCGCCGCACCCTCTTCACCTCACGGACAAGGAGGCACCACGGTGCTCGACCACCTGGACCGGCTCACCGTCGACTGGAGCGACTTCGAGGACGCCGGAGAGATCACCCGCGATCTCGTGCACAAGCTCGCCGACGACAAGGAATCCCTGCGCAAACTGGTCTACGACGTCGAGCACAGGCCGGAACTGCTCGCCATGTGCGAGCGTCACCAGCTGCTGGACTACATCGTCCTGTACGACGCGCTCGACAGGGGCTTCCGTCTGCGGCTGCACCTCTCCACGGAGGACCACCACGACCGTCCGCACGACCACAGGTTCTCGTTCTCCAGCCGAATCGTCGCGGGCGGATACACGCACACGTGGTACCACCTGGACGGCGAGCTCTACGAGGGTCCCGACCCGGAAGCCCGCCAGTACCTCAGCAGGCACCACCCCGACCCGCGCGGCGCGTCCCACCTGGACCGGCTGACCCCGCACCTCACGCGCTGGGAAGGGCCGGGCAACTGCTACACCCTCCACCACAGCGCGATCCACACGACGTTCACGACACCCGACACCGTTTCGCTGTTCCTGCGGGGGCCGGTGGAGAAGGACCGTTCCGTGATCATGGACCCGGCCGAGGGCACCCTCTGGTGGCGCTTCGGACGACAGGACGAGCCGGAGCAGCGGCGTCGGCAGAAGTCCATGGGCACCGAGGCGTACCGCCGGATCCGTGAGCGTCTGGAGGAGCTGGACGTCATCTGACGTCAGGTGGCAGACACCGCATCTCAACCACGGGGTCCGACAGAGTAAGGATGCATCGCATGGCCTTGGACACAGTCGACCGGGTCCACGTCACCAACACCCGGGTGGAGCTGTTCGAGAGTATCGAAGGGATCGACTGGGAGGACCTGCCGGCCGCGGCCGCACTGACCCAGCCCCTGATTCGCAGGTTCGCGCAGGACAAGGCCCTCTTCCGACGGCTGCTGCTCGCGGTCGAGCACGACCCCTATCTGTGGGCCAAGTGCGAGGAGGACGTCGTCGAGGACAAGATCGTCCTCTGGGACGACATCGAGAAGGGCCTGCGCATCCGACTCCGGATGTCCACCGACCACCAGCAGCAACTCGCCCACAACCACCGGTTCTCGTTCACCAATCTGGTGCTGCGGGGCACGTACCTGCACCGCAACTACCTGGCCCGGGGCGGCTTCGACGAGAACACGCTGCCCGAGGACGTGCAGCCGGTCATGCTGCACGAGGACCGGGCCGGGGACTGTTTCACCATCCACCACAACGCCCTGCACTCGACGCCGTTCACCGAGCTGGGCACCATCTCGCTCGTCCTTCGCGGCAACCCCGTCAAAGAGCGGGCCCCCGTGATGTTCAAGGAGGCCCGCGGCCGGGACGAAGCGCTGCGCCGGATCCGGACGGGCGGTGCCGGAAGCCGTGGTGAGCTGTCCGAGACCGAGCCCGACACCGCCGAGGTGGGCACGATGTTCTGGCGGGTCGGCGAGGACCGCGAATCCTCCGAGCGGCGTGCCGAACGGCAGATGTCCCTCGAGAAGTACCACTACTGGTGCGGCCGACTGGAAGAACTGGGGATCCTCTGAATGCTCCTGCAACCGCCCGCGTCCGCGACCGCGACCCTGCGCTTCGGACTCGTGGGCCCTGGTGAGCACGCGCAGGAGAATCTGCTCCCGGCGCTGGCCGGGCTGGAAGGAGCACGGCTGACCGCCGTGGCGGCCCGCACCATGGACGCCGCGGCCGCCGCCGCGCGGCGCTGGAACGCCGAAGGCTGCACCGACGACTGGCGGACGCTCGTGACGAACGGCGACGTCGACGCCCTCGTCGTGGCCGCCTCGCCCGCCCTGCACGCCGAAGTGGTGGACCACGCCCTGGCCCACGGGGTCAGCGTCTTCGTCGAGAAGCCGCCCGCACCGGACACGGCGACACTGGAGGGACTGGTCGCCCGCGAGCGGAACGCGGCCGACGGCGCGATCGCCTTCGTCGGGTTCAACTTCCCCTACGGCGACTCGTACCGCACCCTGCGCACGGCCCTGGGCCGGCACGGGCAGCTGCGCGGCATCGAGGTGCGCATGGTCTCCTCCAAGCCGACCAGCCCGGTCTGGGGCTGTGCCACGGTCGTGGAGAGCCTGCTGCAGGGACTCGGCACCCATGTCGTCGACATGGCCCTGCGGGAGATGGGGCCGCCGGAGGGCGTCAGCGCGTACCGGACGGTCATCGACGCGCGGCGGTGCGCGATCCGGATCCTGCTCACCTACGCCGACGGACGGACGGCCGCGCTGCTGATCGGCAATTTCTCCAACCGCCTCGAGTACCGCTGCGAACTGGTCACGGACGAGGCCGTCGTCGGCGTACTCGACCAGCACAACTCGCTCACCCTCGGCCGGCCGTCGGACGCACCGGGAGCCGGGCTCCTCGACGGCAAGGAAACCCTCCGCTACGACTGGCCCAGCCGCCGCGGCGGTTACGGGCGCACCGGATACGCCACCGCACTCGCCTCGTTCCGGGACTCCGTCGTCCACCGCCGGCCCAACTCCTCGCCGCTGTCGGCCTGCCTGGACGTCTACCGGGTCCTTGACCAGGTGCGGCGCCAGGTGGAGGAGCAGCCGTGAGCGGCACACGGCACCAGCCCCTCGCCGGGCGGACGGCGCTGGTCACGGGAGGGGCCACCGGCATCGGCAGGGCGGCGGTGGAGACGCTGGCGGCACTCGGCGCGCGGGTCGCGGTGAACCGCCCGCCGGACACCGGTCCCGCGGCGCGCTCCACGCCGGAGCACGCGCCGGACCGGCTTCCCGAGGGCTGCTTCTTCATCGACGCGGACATCCGCGACCCCGAGCGGGTGCGCGACCTCTTCTCCCGGCTGGACCGTCACTGGACACGCCTGGACGTGCTGGTCAACAACGCGGGAGTGTTCCCCCGGGCCGAGGTGCTCGACATCGACGAGGAGACCTGGGACCTGGCCCTCGACACCAACCTCAAGGGCGCGTTCTTCTGCGCGCAGCAGGCCGCCGCCCGCATGATCCCGCAGGGCTCCGGACGCATCGTCAACGTGGCGTCGACGGCCGCGTTCAAGGGCTCGCGGCTCGGCGTCCACTACGCCGCCAGCAAGGCCGGTCTCGTGGCCATGAGCAAGTCGCTGGCACGCGCGCTGGCCCGGCACGGAATCACGGTGAACGCGGTGGCCCCCGGGGTGACCGAGACCGCCCAGCCCGGACTGGACGCGGACGGGTTCGCCGCCGAGGGGCGGGAGATCCCGCTGGGCCGGGTGGCCCGGCCGCAGGACGTCGCGGATGCCGTGGCGTTCCTCGCCTCGGACGCCGCGGGCTACATCACCGGGCAGACCATCGGGGTCAACGGAGGGGCCGTGATGCTGCCATGAGCGGTCGAGCGCGGACACCGGCCCGGGCTCCGGAGTCGGCTCCGGCCGGCGAATCGGTCCACGAGCTGGTGACCGTGCGATCCGGACCCCCGCTCGACCGGGTCCGGAACAAGCTGTCGCCGGTCCTTCATCCGTGGCTGCGGCGGTTCATCGCGCTGTCACCGTACGTGGTGCTGGCCACGTCCGATCGGGACGGCAACTGTGACGCCTCACCGCGAGGCGGAGCACCCGGCTTCGTGCGCGTGGTCGACGAGCGGACGCTGTTCATCCCCGAGGAGTCCGGCAACCGGCTGCACCAGACGCTTCGCAACCTGAGGGAGAGCCGGGGGATCGGACTGCTCTTCCTGCTTCCCGGTATGCCCGAGACCGCCAGGGTGAACGGCACGGCGGAGCCGGTGGCCAGTACCGATCCCCGCTGGACGGAGCTGGCGCTCGGCGACACCGAACCCGACAGCGGCGCGGGGGCCGGCACCGGCACCGACACGAGGGCCGGCTCCGACGCCGGGGCCGGTCCGGGTCCCGGGGAGTTCCGTTGGGGGACGGCTGTCCACGTGGTCGAGGCGTACTACCACTGCGGCCGGTCAAGCCGCTTCGCGGGCCTGTGGGACACCAGCGCGATCGCGAGGAACCAGGCCGACCCGCCCCTGCCGAAGCGCCCCGCACAAGGTCCGCCGCAGCGGCCCCGGTGACCGCGGTGACCAGGGGACGACCGGCAGGACAGGGCCCTTCGGACGCCGCCGACCAGGACCGATGGGCCCGTCCCCGACGGGCGCGCTCGCGTTGCCGGGCCGTTTCGCCCGTGTTGGAGTGGGGGCACGGCGGCGGTGACCGCAGATTCTGTTCAGGCGGGACGCGGGACGAGGTCAGAACGTGAACAGTATGGACACACGGCTTCGGAAGGTCACCGGCGGGAAGGTGTACGCGAGCGACTTCAGGCCGCGTGACCTCGCCGAGGAAGGCTGGCCCTCCGACTGCGCCCACGCCCTTCTGCTGCGCAGCCGGTACGTCGACAGGCCGTTCAAGGGCCTCGACCTCACCCTGCTCCCCGCCGACCTGCGGCCCGACTCGGTCGTCACCGCCAAGGACCTGCCCCAACCGCCCTACCGCAACCAGGTCTCCGCCAAGAACGTGCAGGCCCTCCTGCCGGAGGGGGAGATCGCCGACTACCTCGGGCAGCCCGTCGCCATCGCCCTCTACGGCGACTTCGTGCGGTTCCGCCGTGCGGCGCAGGAGTTGCGCGAGGACGCCGGACCGGTGATCTACGGGCCGCCCCCGGCGGCGGCCGCATCGTCGGGAACCGACCCCGGGACGGCGACCGAGCAGCAGGCCATCGAGGCCGACCTGAACGAGTGGACCCACCGGCGGTTCACCGGACAGGTGCGCCAGGCGCACTACCTGCTGGACCACACGGAGTCCGACGGCTACTCGGTCTGGAACCGGGGACGGATCGACAGGTTCGACGGCACGTCCTTCATCCGCGACGACCGTCCGGACATCGAAGCGGATCAGCTGTTCCAGTCGATCGAGGCCGAGACGGCCGACCCGACGGGCACCCAGGTCGAGACGACGACCTTCACTCAGCAGACCGACCCCGCGTTCCTCGAACCCGAGGCGGGCCTGGCGTGGCTCGACCGCACGACCGGCGTCCTGCACATGCTGCTCGGTACACAGTCGCCCAACGGCGACGTACTCGACATCCTCGCCCTGCTCGGTGGCCCGGACCACCCGATCGTACGGTCCGTCAAGCTGACGTCGACGGACTGCGGCGGCGGCTTCGGCGGAAGGGACAAGTCGCCCTTTCCCTACTTCCTCGCACTGGCGGCGGTCTTCTCGACCAAACCGGTCCGGCTCGCCTACGACCGGCGCGAGCAGTTCCAGGGCGGCCTGAAGCGGCATGGATCCGCCGTCCGCAGCTGGGTTCGCGTCGGACCCGACGGGCTGCTGCGGGCCGTGCGCTCCTTCATCGTCCTGCGCGGAGGCGTCGAGGCCAACCTCAACGGCCCCGTCCTGGGGCTCGCCGCCCTGCACGCCACCGGCCCGTACCGCGTACCGCGTGCGTCCGTGCACGGAATCGTCGTGGAGCGCGCGATCCCGGCCGTGGGGTCGATGCGCGGCTTCGGCATCCCCCAGGTCGTGTTCAACCTGGAGACCGCACTCGACCGGCTCGCGGTGACCAGGTTGCGGACCGATCCCATCGCCTTCCGGCTCGCGAACGTCCTGCGCCCCCGCGACAGCGCACACCCCGGCACGGGCGACGTCGACCTCGCCGGGACACCGCTGCGGTTCCACCTGGCGAACGCCGAGATCTGCGCCGCCGCACTGCACCACCCCCTGTGGACCGGCCGGGACGACGCGCGCGAACGCGTCGCCCGCCGCGGCGACGGCACCCTCTACGGCGTCGGGTTCGCCTGCTGCATGGAGGCCTACGGCACCACGCAGGACAGCGTGTACAGCGCCGTGCGCGTCACCGAGGACGGGCGCGCCGAGGTGTGGGGTCAGACGATCGACATGGGCCAGGGCGCGCGTCAGTCGCTGGAACACGTCGCACGCGAGGTCCTGGGCGTGCCCACCGCGGCCCGGCTCGGCGTGGTCGGTCCGTTCGAGCGGTTCGCCAAACGGCTCAAGGACCTCGGCGCGCACACCGACCCCGCGGTGAAGATCTCGCTGAATCACGGCGCGAGCAGCGCGTCGAAGACGGCGTTCTTCCACGGGCACGTCCTGCGGGAGGCGTGCCGCGCCCTGCTGCGGCTGCGGCTGCTGCCGGCGGCACGGACCCTGCTGGAGGAACCCGGTCTGTCCGACGAGATGCTGCTCGCCGCCTGGCACGACGGAGCCGTCCGGCTGGACGGCCGGCCACCGATTCCGCTGGCGGCCCTGGTGCGCGAACTGAGGCGCACCGGGCGCGAGACCTACGTCCTGGCCCACGGCTACTTCTGCAACGGCTGGTCGCAGGCCACCTTCCGGGACGGCGGGGTCGAGCACCGGGCGTTCATCGACGCACTGGCCCTGGGGCACGCCCCCGAGGACGATCCGCCCCCGCTGCCCCCGCAGGGCCCGTTGACTCCTCCTCCCTCGCGCGGCCCGGGCGGCGACACCGTCCCCCGCTCCCTGTACGCCTCGGCCGGCCACCTCATCGGAGTGGAGATCGCTCCCCGCCTGGGCACGATCCAGGTGGTCGACGCGGTCAGCTTCCTCGACGCGGGCGACGCCCTCCTTCCGTCGGCGCTCGCCGGGCAGGTGGAAGGCGGGCTCGTGATGGGGATCTCCCACGCCCTGCACGAGGAACTGCCGCCCGAGACGGGGACCGGGCCCTTCGTGAACCTGGACCGGTACCGGCTCGCCCGCTACGCCGACGTCACCGGGATCCGCCGGGAAACGGTGTTCGTACCCCTGCCTGCCGAGGGGGCGCTGGGCGCCGGCCAGCCGGTCATGCGGCACAAGGGCATCGGTGAAGCGACCATGACCAGCGTCGGGGCCGCCGTCGCCAACGCCGTCGCGCACGCCCTCGGTCACACCGACGACAGGTGCTGGCCCACCCGTACCCCGATCCGCCTCGCGGATCTTCCCCTCCCCACCGACGGACGGCGATGATGCAGGAGCCGCAGACCGACCTCGACCTCACCGTCAACGGCGTCCGGCACCACGGGAGACAGGTACCGGGCGACATGTCCCTGGTGCACTTCCTGCACGAGGACCTGGGACTGACCGGCACGAAGATCGGCTGCTCGATCGGCGAGTGCCGTGCCTGCACGGTCGCCGTCCGCATCCGGCCCGGTCTGCCCCCGGTGACCCGGCAGTCCTGCATGACGAGCATGCGGCACGCACGCGGTTGGGAGGTGACGACGGTCGAAGGGCTGGAGACGGACGGTGTACTGCACCCGGTCCAGCAGGCGTTCCTCGACGGCGACGTGTTCCAGTGCGGATACTGCGCCGCCGGGTTCGCGGTGGCCGGGAGCGTCGTCGCCGAGCACGCGCGGCGGAAGCGGGACGAACGGGAGAACGGGCAGGGCGGGCAGCCCGAGGAGGACGGAGAGGGGCGCCAGGAGGAGGGCTCGCAGGACACGCGGGACCTGGTCGACACCGTGCTCGGCCCGCATGTGTGCCGGTGCACCGGTTACGAACGCTACCGGGAGGCCGTCCACGCCGTGGCGCTCGCCGCGCAGGACGGACACCGGGCGGGCACCGCGACCGCCGAGCGCCCCCCGGCGGTCACCGGCACCCCACCGACGGCGGCCCCTCCGCTCGGCAACCGTGCCGTGAGCACCGTGCCCAGGCTCTCCGCGGAGGAGTCCCAACGGCTCGGATACACACCGATGTTCGACGATCCGACGCTCGAACTGATCCGGCTGCTGCGCGACGGGGCCGAGATCGAGCATTCCCTGCTCGTCCAGTACCTGTACGCGGCGTTCTCGGTCAAGGTGCCCCGCTTCCTCCAGCTCGCCGGCTGGCCCAGCCATCGGTACGGGGGCCGCCCGCTGCATCTGATGGGCGTGGCGATCGAGGAGATGACGCACCTCGACATCGTCAACTCCCTGCTCGTCGCACTCGGTTCGGCGCCGCACCTCGGGCGCCAGCAGTTCCCGTACGAGCAGGACATCTACCCCTTCGACTTCGTACTCGAGCCGCTCAGCCTGCACAGCCTGGCGAAGTACGTGTACGTCGAGGCCTCACCCAGCGCGGTCGATCCCGACCAGCAGCACACGCCCGAGGACCGCGCCTTCGTCACACGGCTGTACGAGGTGCTCGGATCGGGTCCTGCCCCCACCCCGCCCCCCAACCAGGTCGGCAGCCTCTACCGCAAGGTCACGCGCGTCCTCGAACTGCTCCAGCGAAGGGAGCCGGACCGACTGGACTACCCGGCCTGGTTCGCGCGTCTGGACGTTCTGCGGGAGGAAGGCGAGAGCGAGCACTTCACGCTGTTCCGCGCACTCTTCGAGGGCACCCACCCCGCCCTGCTCGGCGGCACGGACGTGTGGAATCCCGACAGTCCGGACCACCCGGTCCTCCCGCTGCACCACGCGAGTGGCCTTCCGCCGTCCGGTCAACCCGTGCCCGACGAGACCGTACCGGTGCTGCGGCACCTGTCGAACCTGCACTACTGGGCGGTCTGCATGCTGCTGGACCAGTCCTACCGGCGCCGAGGACAGTTCCACAACGCGGCCCGCCGGCACATGACGGGCCCTCTGCGCAGTCTCGGCACCGCACTCGCGCAGCGAGGCGAAGGCATCCCGTTCGACACGTTCGTCGCCGGGTACGCGCCCGGTCTCGGCGACGCCGAGAACCTCCGCCTCTGCCAGGGCATGGTCCGCCAGGCCGCGGTCGCCCAGGAGCGCTACGCACGCCACCTCCCGGCCGACTACGCCCACACGTGCGCGCTCGAGACCCTGTGGGAGCTGTCCACGGCGTGAAGAGCCGGACCGGAGACCCGGGGCGAAGGCGGGCGTGGAGGTCCGGTCACCGTGCAGGGCGCCCGATCGGGGACTCCGATCGGGCGCCCGGTTCTTGGGGCTCGGGTGGCGGGTTACCGGGTTACGGGGCGTCCACCAGGGTCCGGCCGTCGGTCACGAAGCGTGAGGCGGCGCCATTGGCGTACGCGGACTCCACGCGAGCCTGCTCGGTGGCGTTGGGGATGGCGTTCACGCACGCGGTGCCGGCACTGGATCCCGACATCAACTGTGAGCACGGGCCGGGCTTGGTGTCGGGGAGGCCCAGGCTGTGGCCGAGTTCATGGGCGGCGATACGGGTCTTGTCGTAGCCCTGGCTCACCGCCTGGCTCCCGAGTTCGACACGGACCTGCCTGCCCGGGCGGACCGGCCCGAGCGTGGCCTGGGGCCAGCCGGTGGTCGCCACGATCACGATCTCCGCCCGGGTGCCGGGCGCGGCCTCGACCAGCTTGACGTTGTCGACGTTCGCGTTCCACGAGGCGACGCCGGCGGCTATAGCGGCCTCCCAGCCTCCGGCCCGACTGTCGTCGTAACGAAGTGTCACCACCGCCGCCGCGCTCGACGCGGAGGGTTCCGCCGCCGGCGCGGGTGCGGCGTTCGCCGTGGTGGCCGATGCCGTGGCCAGGACGACGGCCGCGCCGACGGTGGCCGTCTTCAGCCAGGTGTAGAGCGACATGCTGCTCCTTCACTTGTGGGGGGCCCGGAACTCGGGGGGAACCGGGAGTGCGGGAGGAGGGGCGTCGACGCCGGTCGACCTGGTGTCGGATCGCCGATCCTCCGGGGCGCTCCGACGGTATGCCCCCGAGGCCCACTAAGTCATGCACCTGACAGGTCAACTTTGCTCAACTCGTCTGGCTCAAAGCCAAGTTGTGAGAGACGTGCGGGTCCTGCGTCGGGCCGGTCGGGCCTCATGCACGGACGAAGGAGGGCCCGAACCAATCGGGCACTCCTTCGTCCGCGCATGAGGGGTCATCAGGTGCGATCGGCGCGCCCGGTCTGATCGGTCTGGTCGGTCTGACCCGTGTGGCCGGGGCGTCGGAGAACGGGGCGCAGCGTGTCGATGACGTTCGCGTCGTCGATCGTGGAGGGGATGGGTTCGTCGAGGCCGTCGGCGATGCCGCGCATCGTCCTGCGGAGGATCTTTCCCGAACGGGTCTTGGGGAGGGCTGCCACGACCGCCACGTCCTTGAGGGAGGCGACCGCGCCGATGCGGTCGCGCACGAGTTGGACGAGTTCGGCCTCGATCTCGGCCGGTTCGCCCTCGGTGCCCGCCTTCAGGACGACGAAACCCCGCGGCACCTGCCCCTTGAGGGCGTCGGCGACGCCGATGACGGCACACTCGGCGACGTCGGGGTGGGCGGCCAGGGCCTCTTCCATGGCTCCGGTGGAGAGCCGGTGCCCGGCGACATTGATGACGTCGTCGGTGCGGCCCATGACGAAGACATAGCCGTCCTCGTCGATGTGCCCGCTGTCGCCCGTGAGGTAGTAGCCCTCGTAGGCGGACAGATAGGAGGCGACATAGCGGTCGTCGTTCCAGAGGGTGGGGAGCGCTCCGGGCGGCAGGGGGAGTCCGACCACGATCGCGCCGTCGACGCCCTCGGGTACCGGCTCGCCCGTGGGATCGAGGACGCGGACGTCCCAGCCGGGCAGGGGGCGGGTCGGGGAGCCCGGCTTGACGGGGGCGGCCTCGATCCCGACCGGGTTGGCGACGATGGGCCAGCCGGTCTCGGTCTGCCACCAGTGGTCGATCACCGGGACCTCCAGGAGGGCGCTCGCCCAGCGATAGGTCTCGGGGTCGAGCCGCTCGCCCGCGAGGAAGAGGTAGCGCAGATGGGAGAGGTCGTGGGCCGCGGCGAGGGTGCCCTCCGGGTCCTCCTTGCGGATGGCCCGGAAGGCGGTGGGTGCGGTGAACATGGTCTTGACGCGGTAGTCCTCCGCGACCCGCCAGAACTGGCCCGCGTCCGGGGTGCCGACCGGCTTGCCCTCGTACAGGACGGTCGTGGCGCCGACCAGCAGCGGTGCGTAGACGATGTACGAATGGCCGACGACCCAGCCGACATCGGATCCGGTGAACATCGTCTCGCCCGGGCCGATGTCGTACACGGCGCCCATCGACCAGTGCAGGGCGACCGCGTAGCCGCCGCAGTCCCGTACCACTCCCTTGGGTTTTCCGGTCGTGCCGGACGTGTAGAGGATGTACAGGGGGTCGTTCGCGGGTACGGGAACGCACGCGGCCGGCGGTGAGCCGGCGACCAGGTCGGCCCAGTCGAGGTCGTCGGGCCCCAGCTCGGCCCGCGCCTGCGGACGTTGCAGGATCACGGTCTTCTGCGGCTTGTGGGCGGCGAGTTCGATCGCCCGGTCGAGCATCGGCTTGTAGGCGATGACACGTTCGCCCTCGATGCCGCAGGAGGCGGAGACGACCACCTTGGGTGCGGCGTCGTCGATGCGGAGGGCGAGTTCACGCGGGGCGAACCCGCCGAAGACGACCGAGTGGACCGCGCCGATGCGGGCGCAGGCCAGCATCGCGACGGCGGCCTCCGGAACCATCGGCAGGTAGATCACCACGCGGTCGCCGTGCCCCACGCCGAGCCGGGCGAGCGCTCCGGCGAAGACCGCCACCTCGTCCCTCAGCTGCGTGTAGCTGTAGGTGCGCCGGGTGCCGGTGACGGGGGAGTCGTAGACGAGGGCCGGCTGGTCGCCGCGGCCGGCTTCGACATGCCGGTCGAGCGCGTTGAAGCAGACGTTGAGCCGTCCGTCGGGAAACCAGCGGTAGAAGGGGGCGTCCGAGGAATCCAGTGCCCGTCGCGGAACGACATCCCAGTCGATGCCCCCGGCGGCGTCGAGCCAGAATCTCTCCGGGTCCTCTGTGCTGGCGCGGAAGACATCCTCGTACAGTCCCATCGCGGACTCCTCTGTGGCATCAGGGTTCCCTCGTCGCGGGGTCGGCCTGCGGCTGCGGCTGAGGTGGCGGCGTACAGCGTGGGGCGGACCACGCCTACCGTATGTCGGCCGACGCGGGCGGGCGGAACACCGTGACACGAGTCCCGGCAACGGGCCGGTGCCCCACCGAGGCCGGCCGGCCGGACGGGGTCGGCCGCATCTGTGACTCGGTTGCTGTGCCGTCGTCGGCGTTTCGCCCTTCCCTCTTCTGGCAGTCTGTCCACTTATGGGTGCATGTCTTGTGAGAACGGCTCTTAAGGGGTGTACGTGAAGGTGGAGAAGCGGACTCGGACGTCGAGGGCCGCCGCCGGAGTCTCGGCCGCGGTCCTTCTGTTGCTGACGGGGTGTGACGTACCCGGTGTCTACCGGCCGGCCCGCCCTGCCACCGGCGGTCCGTTCACGTTCTACGTCAGCCCCGACGGGGACGACGAGAACGACGGCATGTCGCCGGAGAGGGCGTGGCGGACCCTCGACCACGCGAACAGCGCACGCTTCCGGCCGGGCGACCGGCTTCGGCTCGAGGGAGGCGAGCGCTTCGCCGGCACGATCACCCTGGACGAGGGCGAGGCGGGCAGCGGGACGAAGCCGGTCGTGATCGAGTCCTACGGCGCCGGCCGCGCCACGATCGCCCCACGGGGAACGTCCGGCATCACCGTGCGCAACACCGCCGGGGTGGAGATCAGGGGCATCAAGCTCGTCGGCGACCGCACGTCACGGCGCGAAGGGGTCGGCATCGCCCTCCGCAACAACCTGCCGGGCACCCGTCGGCTCGACCACGTCAGGATCACGAACGTGGAGGCGAGCGGCTTCCAGAACGGGATCAGTGTCGGCGCCGACGAGGGCGCCGACGTCGGCTACAGCGATGTGCGGATCACCGATGTGTCCGTGCACGACAACCTCGAGACCGGGCTCGTCGTCTACGGCCCCGAGTTCCGGGCCGAGCGCCCCGCCTACGCACACTCCGGACTCCGGATCGAAGGCGTCAAGGCGTACGCCAACACGGGTGATCCGAAGAGCGTCGAGCGGAACACCGGCAGCGGCATCTCGCTCGGCAGCGTGCTGGACGCGAAGGTGGTGCGCTCGGTGGCCCACGACAACGGTGCGAGGTCCGCCGCCGACGCGGTGGAGGGACCGGAGGGCATCTGGGTCTACGACTCCTCCCGTGTGGTCCTGGAACGCAACAAGTCCTACCGCAACCGCACCGGCTCACGCGTCGACGGCGGCGGGTTCGGCCTCGACAACAACGTGTCCTCCTCCGTCATGCAGTACAACCTCGCCTACGGCAACGACGGTCCCGGCTTCCTCGTCTACTCCGGGAAGCCGACCGGCGCCCACAAGAACAACATCGTCCGCTTCAACATGAGTTGGGACGACGCCAGGAAGCTGCCCGAGTACGGCGGCATCGTCGCCTACGGAACCCGTATGAAGAGCCTGGACATCCACCACAACACGGTCGTGATGCGCACCGAGGGTCTCGCCTCCACGGCGCAGGCGGGCCTCAGACCCCCGGCGCTGCGGCTGCGCGACGGCATGACCGGCGTACGCGTCTTCAACAACATCCTCGCGACCGACGGCGGCCCCCTGGTCGAGGCCCAGTCGCCGTATGTCCGGAGCAAGGTGCTGCTCCAGGGCAACGACTACTACAGCACGGGCCGTTGGGCTCTTGCCTGGGGCACGGACCGCTATGCCTCCCTGACCGGCTGGCGCGCGGCGTCGGACCAGGAGACCCTGGACGGCCATCCGACCGGCTTCAGCGCGGACCCGTGCCTGAGCGGTCTGACCGAGCCGGTCACGGAGGTCGCCGGCGCCGCCGCCGGTGCCGAGAACCTGGTGCCGGAGTGCGAGGGCCAGGTGCCCCTCGGAGTGGAACCGGAGACCCTGGGCGTCGAGCTCGGCCCCGTCGACTACTTCGGCAACGAGGTGCCGTCGTCGCCGGTGGTCGGGGCCGTCCAGCCCCTCGACACCGACTGATCCCACCCGTCGGTGACGGCGATCCCGGCCGGGCGCGCAACGGCGCTGCCCGGCCGTGGCGGTCGGTGACCGTCAGGGCCGGGCAGTGCGCGGTGCTTGCCGTCGTGGTTTCGCTACGCCCCGCTGACCGGGCCGGCGGGCAGTGTGCCGGCCGGCACCGCGGCCGTCTCCGGACCGGTGGCCGGGGAGGCGATGACCGTCCGCAGGGCTTCCACGGCGGGCGCGGCGGACCGCCGCTCCTCCGGCGACGGCGCCGGGCGGCCCAGCGCCTTCACGGTCCAGCCGGCCGCGCGCCACGCGTCGTGCGGGAGTGCGTTGCGCCCGTCGATGAGACGGGGGGTGCGGACCACGCGGGCCAGCTTGTCCGGATCCACCTCGCGGTACTGGCTCCACTCGGTGAGGTGCAGGACGAGTTCCGCGCCCTGGCATGCCGCGAGCAGGTCCGCGCCGCACCACAGCTCCGGGTGGGCGAGCGAGGCCCTGGCCGCGCCCTCCGGGTCGTGCACCCGGACCTGGGCGCCCTGCCGGTGCAGCTCGGCCGCCACGGCGAGCGCCGGCGAGTCCCGTACGTCGTCGCTGTTCGGCTTGAACGTGGCGCCCAGCACCGTGACCCGCGCATCGGTGAGGTCGCCGCCGAGCATCCGCCGGGCGAGCAGGACGGTCCGGCTCCGCTGCCGCTGGTTGATCTCGTCGACCTGGTCGAGGAACGCCACCGCGGGCCCGGCGCCGAGCTCCTGCGCGCGGGCGGCGAACGCCCGGATGTCCTTCGGCAGACAGCCGCCGCCGAAGCCCAGCCCCGCGTTCAGGAACTGCCGGCCGATCCGGGTGTCGTGGCCGAGCGCGTCGGCGAGCGTGACGACGTCCGCGTCGGCGGCGTCGCAGACCTCGGCCATCGCGTTGATGAAGGAGATCTTCGTGGCGAGGAAGGAGTTGGCCGCCACCTTCACCAGCTCCGCCGTGTTCGGGTCGGTGCGGATGTAGGGGGTGTCCGCCGCCAGCATCGGGGCGTACACGCGGCGCAGCGTCTCGTCCGCCTCCGTGCTGGTCACACCGGTGACGATCCGGTCCGGCCGGAGCGTGTCGTCGACGGCGAAGCCCTCGCGCAGGAACTCGGGGTTCCAGGCGACCTCCGCGCGCACCCCCGGAGGCGTCAGACGGGCGATGCGGGAGGTCAGGCGGGCGGTCGTGCCCACCGGGACGGTGGACTTGCCGACCACCAGGCAGGGCCCGGAGAGGTGCGGGGCCAGCCCGTCGACGACGGCGTCCACGTACCGCAGGTCGGCGGCCCGGGAACCGGCCTGCTGCGGCGTTCCGACACAGATGAAGTGGACCTCGCCGTGCGCCGCCGCCTCCCGGAGGTCGGTGGTGAAGCGCAGACGCCCGGAGGCGAGGGACCGGGCCAGCAGGTCCTCGAATCCCGGCTCGTAGAAGGGCGGTCGGCCCCCGGCGAGGTCGGCGATCTTCGCGGCGTCGACGTCCACACCGAGGACGTCGTGTCCGATCTCGGCCATGCATGCGGCGTGTACGGCTCCCAGATAGCCCGTACCGATGACGGTCAATCGCATGCGTTGTGCTCCTGTCGGGAAGAGGGGGTGGGGGAGGGGAAGGAGAGAGGACGGGAGAGGGCGGGGTGGTGCGGGGCCGGCGGCTCAGGGGGCGTAGCCGAAAGGGTTCTGCTGCTGGAAGCGCCAGGCGTCGCGGCACATCGCGGCCAGGTCGCGCCGGGCGGTCCAGCCCCAGGCCGCGGCGACCTTCGACGGCTCGGCGACGAGTTCGGCGACGTCGCCGGGGCGGCGGCCGGCGACGCGGTGCGGGATGGGCCGCCCGGACGCCTCTTCGAACGTGCGGATGAGCTCCTGGACGGAAGCACCGCGCCCGGTGCCGAGGTTGAAGATCCGCATGCCGGGTTCGTCGTCGATGTGGTCGAGGGCCGTGCGGTGCCCCTCGGCGACGTCGACGACATGGATGTAGTCGCGGATCCCGGTGCCGTCCGGCGTCGGGTAGTCGTCGCCGAAGACGCTCAGCTCCTCGCGGCGGCCCACGGCGATCTGCGCGAGGTACGGCATGATGTTGTTCGGTACGCCGCGCGGGTCCTCGCCGAGCAGTCCGGTGGGGTGGGCGCCGGCCGGGTTGAAGTACCGCAGGGCCAGTACCCGCAGCTCCGGGACGTGCCGGCACGCGTCCGCGAGGATCCGCTCGCAGGTCCACTTGGTGGTGGCGTACGGGTTGGTCGGTGCCGTCGGTGACTCCTCGGTCAGCGGAACGGTCGTCGTGTCGCCGTAGACCGAGCAGGACGACGAGAAGACCAGCCGGTGCACCCCGTGGTCGTGCATGGCCGAGACCAGGGCCGTCGTGCCACCGACATTGATGTCGTAGTACGTGAGGGGAATCCGCACCGACTCCCCGACGGCCTTCTTCGCGGCGAAGTGGATCACCGCGTCGATCGGGTGGCTGCTGAAGACCTCGTCCAGGGCCCGGCGGTCCCGTACGTCCGCCACGTGCGCCGCCGCGATCGGACGGCCCGCGACCTTGGCGACGCGTTCCAGGGCCTCGGGGGAGCTGTTCGAATGGTCGTCGAGGACGACGACCTCGTGGCCGGAGCCGAGCAACTCGACGCAGGTGTGGCTGCCGATGAAGCCGGCGCCGCCGGTGACAAGGACCGTACGGGGCACGGGGAACCTCAATTCTCGAACGGCCACGCGGGCCGGGCGGTCACCAGGCGTAGAAGCCGGTGAGGTACGTGGGGAAGACGGCGACGGCGAGTGCCAGGGGCACCAGGCAGAGCAGACCGCAGACGAGCGGCAGCGCGGCCGTGCGCACGGCCCGGAAGGCAGGGACCCCCGTCGCGCGGGCCGTCTCCCTGACGTGCAGGGCGCCGATCGCGAGCGTCACGACGGCGTACGAGGCGGCGCCGAAGAGGCAGAGGAAGACATAGCCCACGGCGGGGCCGGTGAACTGGCCGACGAGTGCCGCGACGGACAGGAACGTCGTGATCAGGAGGTACGGGGCGACGGTGCGCAGCGGGAGCCGCTCCAGGCCGTCGCGCTTCTTCGGGGTGACCTTGAAGGTGATCTGGCGGGGCCGCAGCTTCTGCCACACGGCGGCGAGCACACCCCAGGCCACGTAGGGCCAGCGGGAGAGGCCGAACAGCCAGATCTCCCAGCTCAGGACCGCTGAGTCCTGGGGGCGCAGCAGCCCGCGGCGACGGCAGAGCAGCGTCAGCAGGATCAGCCAGACGGACATGCTCCAGAAGTGCCCGAGGAACTCGAAGTAGTTGACGTTGATCCAGGGGGTGCCGGTGAGCGCGGCGATCGGCGGCAGCAGGATGCCCATGACCGTGGCCGCGGCGAGCAGCGGGTAGAACAGGAGCGCCGCGGCGAAGCGTACGCGCAGCTTGAGGGGCATCCGGCCCAGGTGGCGGGGCAGCATCCCCAGGAGCATCACCGCCAGGCTCCGGGACCACTGGAACTCCTGCGTGATCATCGCACCGAAGGTGATCGGACCCTCGCCGTGCGCCTCCGCGTCGATCGCGAACGCGCCCTGCCAGCCGGCCGAGTTGAGCAGGAACGTGGTGGAGAAGTCCTCGGCGAGCTCGGGCCCGAGGCCGCCGATGTCCCGCAGGGCCACCGTGCGGACGGCGTAGTGGGAACCGATGCACACCGGAGCCAGACCGGCCGAGTGACCCAGCTGGACGGGCCCGTGGAACATGGCCTCACGCTGGAGCCGGCCGCGGGCCGCCCAGGAGCCGGCGGCGTTCGAGTCGCACACGCTGGGCGCCGCGACATAGCCGATGGCCGGATCGGCGAAGGGGCGGACGACTTCGGTGAGGTACCGGGGCCCGGGGACGTGGTCGCAGTCGAGCTGGGCGACCACGTCGTAGTGGGTGTAACCCCAGTGGTCGTAGAAGAAGGCGAGATTGCCCTCCTTGCAGCGGGTGCGCCGGGGCCATTCGGCCCGGTGGTAGTCGGCGCGACCGCGCCGGCAGGAGACGGCGACGCCCTGGTCCCGGCACCAGCCGAGGATCTCCTCGGTCGGGTCCTCGTCGCACAGCCACACGTCGTAGGCGTACGGGTAGTCCTGGTCGAGCATCGCCTCCAGGGTGGTGCGGGCGATGTCCCAGCTCTCGGAAGGAGCGCGGGTGACCACGAACGCGGTACGGAGCCCGGGCACGCCGACGGCCGGATCGAAACGGCGCATCCGGATCAGCGCGACGAGGAAGTGCACCGGCAGATAGGTGAGATAGAGCAGCAGGGCGCTGTTGACGACGAGTCCGAGCCAGCCGATGCGGTGGGACGGCTCGAGCCACCAGGCCCAGAACCAGACCAGGCAGGCGGCCCAGCCGAGGGACATCAGGACGACGACGACGCGGTCGGAACGCGAGAAGGACCGGACGAAGCTCGTCGGGAGCGTACGGAGCCGGCGCGACGGCCGGGCGAGGACCGGGCCGTCGGGGCCGATGGAGGCCACGGAGCCGTCGGACAGGGCTCGGATCTCCGCGCCGAGGGCCTCCCATTCCTCCGGTGAGCCGGGGGCGGGGGAGAGGAGGGAGGGATCCTGGGTTGTCCCGAGTGCGGGGGCGGAACCTTGCTCCAACGACGTCATGTCAGCGATGTCTCCGGGCGGTGCGTCAGCGGGGTGGGGGATGGGGAGGCGGCGGGAACCGGGGCCTCCGGCGGTGCGGGGCGGCGGCCGGAGGGGACGCGGCGGGGCGGCACCGGGGTGTCGCCCCGCCGCGGGAGCGCACACGGCGTGACCGGTGCGCCCGTCGTGCCGATCAGCCGCCCGACGCGGACGGACCGGCGGCCGTCGCGGGCGTCACCCCGACGACGGCGGCCGCCGGGCCGGGGATCGTCTGGGCCACCGGGCCGGTCGCCGCGGCCAGGGGTACCGTCTCGTCCTGGCTGCCGCGGATCGCGGCCGCGGACGCGACGAGTCCGTCCGCCCGGGCGGCGAAGTGCGCGACGGTCCTGCGCAGGCCCTCGACGATGTCGATCTCCGGCTGCCAGCCCAGGACCTCCTGGGCGCGGGTGATCACCGGGCGGCGGCGGACGGGGTCGTCCGTCGGCAGCGGGTGGTGCTTCACCTCGGAGCAGGACCCGGTCATCGCCAGTACCGTCTCGGCGAGTTCGGAGACGGTGCGCTCGACCGGGTTGCCCAGGTTGAACGGGCCCATCTCGGAGGAGTCGAGGAGTGCCAGCAGGCCGCGGACCAGGTCGTCGACGTAGCAGAAGCTGCGGGTCTGCTCCCCGTCGCCGTAGATCGTCAGGGGTTCGCCGGTCAGGGCCTGGGTGATGAAGCTGGACACCACCCGGCCGTCGTGCGGGCGCATCCGCGGGCCGTAGGTGTTGAAGATGCGGGCGATGCCCACGTCGAGGCCGTGGGTACGGCGGTAGGCCGCGGAGACCGCCTCAGCGTATCGTTTCGCCTCGTCGTAGACGCTGCGCGGGCCGATGGAGTTGACGTTGCCCCAGTAGCCCTCCTCCTGCGGGTGGACCAGCGGATCGCCGTAGATCTCGCTGGTCGACGCGAGGATGAAGCGGGCGCCGTCGCGCAGCGCGAGTTCCAGGGCGTTCTCGGTGCCGCGACTGCCCACCATGAGGGTTTCCAGCGGTTGGCGCAGGTAGTCGGGAGGCGACGCGGGGGACGCGAGATGGGCGACGGCGTCGACGCGGCCGGTGACCTCCACCGCCACGCTCACGTCGGCGTGCAGGAAGGTGAAGCGCGGGTGGGGGAGCAGGGGGGCGATGTTCTCGGGATCGCCCGTCGAGAAGTTGTCCAGGCACACCACCGAGTCGCCGCGCCGCAAGAGCGCCTCGCACAGATGTGACCCAAGGAATCCACCGCCACCGGTCACGGCAACGCGCATTTGTTTCTCCAGGGATGGGGAGCGGAATGGCCTCACGCTCCGCTGGCGTGGACGGCCGGAATGGAGACAATCGAATGAGTCGACAATCTCCGCAGTCTCGGAAATCGCAGCGAAAGAATATGGCCATATCGGCGCATTTCATCGGAAGTGAATCGGCGGCTGGGCTGTTCGGCCGAAGCCTTCCCATGGCCGTTCCCCCGGGCTGTTCCCCGAGCTCCGGGCCCTGCGCCGTCGCCCGGTCCGATCGCCTCCGTCACACGTATGTGTGAGTGCGGGCCGTGTGGTCGGAGGGTCGACCGCATCGGTGAACAGGTTTTCTGGGAGTACGCGTTCGAGGGGTGTGCGGTAGGACCCAGCCCCCATCCGGCCGGCCTCCTGCTCACCCCGATCGGGGACGCAACATCGGTCCGGCTTCAGCCCCGGCTGTCCGGCTCGGGTCCGGGGTCCGGGCGCCGGATCCGGGCGAGGACGACGACGGCGTCGTCCCCGGGCGGCTCGGGGAGCAGACGGGCCAGGATGCCGTCGGCCTCCTCCTCCAAGGTGCCTTCAGCGCCTCCGAGTTGCGACCGGAGCGTTGCGACGCCCTCGTCGATGTCGACGCCGCGCGCCTCGACGAGACCGTCGGTGTACAGCACGAGGGTGTCGCCGTCGCGGAGTTCGATCTCGGTCGTCAGGAAGGGCACGCCGCCGACACCCAGAGGCACGCCCAGCACCTCGTCGAGCGTCTCGACCGAGCCGTCCCGCCGGCGGAGCAGAGGCGGCAGGTGACCCGCGTTCGCGATGCGGGCCAGGCCCGTCGCAGGGTCGTAGCGGATGTAGAGGCAGGTGGCGTACGCGATGCCGGCGTCCTGCGCGCACGCGTCGAGCTCCCTGAGGAGGCTGTCGGGTTCCAGGTTCTGGCGGGCCAGGGCCTTGGTGGTGATCCGGAGGCGGCCCATCGCGGCCGCCGCGGGCACGCCGTGTCCCATGACGTCGCCGACCACCAGGGCCACCCGCCCGCCCGGCAGGTCGATCACGTCGTACCAGTCTCCGCCGACCTCCGTGGCGTGGCTGCCGGGCAGGTAGCGGTGGGCGACGCGTACGGACGGACTGTCCGCGAGGGCGGTGGGCAGCAGCTCCCGCTGGAGGGTGAGCGCGATGTCCTGGACCCGGCTGTAGAGCCGCGCGTTGTCCAGGCACAGCGCCGCCCGCGAGGCGAGCTCGCCCGCCAGGCTGAGGTCCTGCTCGGTGAAGGGCGGCCAGCCGCCGGAGCGGCCGAACATGGTGATTCCCTGCACCGTCCCCCGTGCGATGAGCGGGGCGATGAGCAGGGACGTCAGACCGCTGTCGACCAGGAGCCGGGCACGCGCCCGGTGGATGACGGTCCGGACCATGAAGGCGTCGTCCACCGGGACACAGACGGGCCGCCCGGTGCGGAGCGCCTCGTGGATGGCGGAGCCCGGCGGATAGGTCACGCTCTCCAGGCCGCCGACCAGCTCGGGAGCGGGTGGCGGCAGGCAGGTGCGGGCCGCGATCCGACGGGTGACCAGCGCCGATTCCGGATCGAACACCTCGCGCTCGTCCTTCCACTCCACGACCTCCACCACGGAGCCGTCGCAGAAGTCGGGAACCGCGACCTCGACCAGTTCGCGGGCGGTGACGTTCACGTCGAGGGTGGTGCCGATCCGGGCGGCGGCCCGGTCCAGCAGTGCCAGACGCTGCCGTCCGGCGGCCGCTTCGACGAGGGCCTGCTCACGGTCGGTGACGTCCACGACGAGTCCGCCGACGCCGGCGCGCGTACCGACGGCCCGGCTCAGGGGGAAGAAACTCACGGAGCGCACATGGTCCCGGTCCGGGCGGCCGGGCGTCCGCAGGACGACCAGCGTGCTCACGACCGGCCGGCCCTCGTCGGCGACGGCCCGCAGCATGCGCCGGTACTCGCCCCCGTCGGACGTGATCATGAACTCTTCCATGGTCCGGCCGATGTGGTCCTCGATCGGGATCCCGTCCATGTCGGCGAGCGCCTGGTTGAGATGGACGTAGCGCAGGTTCTCGTCGAGCATGACCAGGCCGATCGGGCACGTCTCGAAGAGCGCGTCGAGAAAGGCGAGGTTGGTCTTCACCCGGTCGAGTCCCACGCTCTCGCTCGCCAGCCCGAGGATGACGGAGCGGCCGTCGTCGCCGGTCACCGGGAAGACCCGGAAGCCGCAGTCGAAGACCCTGCCGTCCCGGTGCAGCGTGGGCACCCGTGCCCGCCAGTAGCCCAGCGTGCGGCCGCGCTCGGCGAGCCGCTCGGCCGCGGGCGGCCCGTCGAGCGGAGCGGCGGGGAACAGGACGTCGGCCGGCCGGGACAGGACGTCCGCCGCCTCGTGGCCGAAGAGCCGCTGCGCACCGGGCCCCCAGTAGCAGATCAGGCCCTCCTCGTCGATGCCGAGCACGGCCACGGCCACGTGCTCCAGCAGCGTCCCGGGCTCCGACCAGAGCGGCCCGGGAGCCTGCTCGTCCCACGGGGAACCCTCCGGTGGACCCCCCGGTCGCGGAGCGGACACCAGGCCCCCTTTCAGGGCGCGGACGCGGGGCGAGCGCGTCACTCGCCGGTGGAGCGGGACTTACCCGTCAATTCTGCCCGTGCTCGGTGGTTCGGACATCACGGAGGCCGGGCGGGTGGGAGCCGGATCCGCCGTGGAGCCGGCCGGGCCGTGCCGTCGACGCGAGGAAGTCGTCGAGCATCGCGGTCTGCGTGGCCTCGGGGAACCGGGCGGGGTCGAAGAGGGCCTGGACGACGAGGCCGTGCGTGAAGGCGACGACGGTGGCGGCGAGCTGTTCCGGGTCGGTGTCTCCGGGGAGCTCGCCGAGCTCGCGCGCGGCTTCCAGATGGGGGACGAGGGTCGAGCGCAGCCGGGTGTAGCGGCCGGCCTGCTCGGCGGCGAGGTCGTCGTCGGCGAGGGAGAGGTCCCAGGAGCCGACCCAGATGCGGTTGCGCGCGGTGTCGCCCGGGGTCAGCGGGAGGATGTCCAGAAGCATGGCCCGCACGGTGGCGAGCCCCGCGGCGGGGCGCGCCCGGCGGGGACGCTCCGCGGTGCGTTTCTCCAGCAGTTCGAGGGCGTGCGTGATCAGGGCGCGTTTGGTCGGGAAGTAGTGCATGAGCATCCCCGTCGAGACACCCATCGCGGCCGCGACGGCGCGCAGTGTCAGGCCGCCGAACCCCTTGTCGGCGAGCACCTGGAAGACCGTCTCGGATACGTCCTCGCGGCGGGCGGCGCGGTCTCCAGGTGCGGGCGGCATGCTGCTAGCTTACGTACCGAACGCTTGTTACGCACCGAGGGAGCGATGCCCGCATGTTCACCCTGCCCATCGGCGACCGTGCCCGGCTCGCCCCTCTCGAGCCCTGGCGGGCGCCTGAGTTCCTCGCCCACATCGACCGCGCCCGGGACACCGTCGACCCGTGGATCCCCTGGGCGACCTTCAGCACCGACCTGCCCACCGCCACGGCGACCCTCCAGCGCTATGCCGACCGGCGGGCCACGGACACGGGCGGGATCTTCGGCATCTGGCTGGACGGCACCCTCGTTGGCGGTGTCATGTTCACCCGCTTCGACACCGCCTCCGGGGTGTGCGAGATCGGCTGCTGGCTCGAGAAGGCGGGAGAGGGACAGGGGCTGGTGAACCGGGCCTGCCGGATACTCGTCGACTGGGCCTTCACGGAGCGGGCGATGAGCCGGGTCGAGTGGTGGGTCGCGGCGGGCAACGCCCGCAGCATCGCCGCCGCCCGCCGGCTCGGCATGACGCGCGACGGTGTGCTGCGGCGGCATTCGCCGTACCGAGGGGTGCGGCACGACATCGAGGTCTGGTCGGTCCTCTCCGAGGAGTGGCCGACCACGGGGGAGACGTCCTCCGCGTCCGGGGTGCAGGACGAGCTCGACCGGCTGATGGACGTGTTCGTCGGTGCCTTCACCAACACCGGAGGCGTTCGGCCCGACCTCGATGTCATCCGCGAGGTCTTCATCCCGCAGGGGAGGATCATCTCGAACGTCGGAGGCGAGCCGGTGATCCACGATCTCGACGCGTTCATCGAACCCCGCCGGAGGATGCTCACCGACGGGACACTGACGGAGTTCTCGGAACGGGAGGTCACCGCGCGCACCGAGATCTTCGGATCGATCGCCCAACGGTTCAGCGAGTACCGCAAGTCCGGCTACCTCAACGGCGACTGGTTCGAGGGCTCCGGCCACAAGACCACCCAGTACCTCCTGACCCCGGCGGGATGGAAGATGTCCTCGCTGGCCTGGGACGACGTGCCCGCCACCGTCAACGAGTGACGGGCGCGGGCCGGAGCGGTGGAGCGCACGCCGGGTGCGCCGCGGCCGTGTCGCCCTCCCTTCGGCCCGCGTCCGCGAGCGCGGACCGGCGGCGTGACGCGCGTCAACTCCCCCAGGAGAGAGCCGGTTTCGTACGCGGGCCCCGTTGATGTGATGCGTGACACCTGCAGGGTGCTTCAGGTCGGGCATGCGTGATCATGACTGGATGGACGCTCGTTTCCTCGGCATTCCCGAGCTGGCCGAAGCCCCCTCCGTGGCGGTGGTCGTCGATGTCATGCGCGCTTTCACCGTGGCCGCCTGGGCCTTCGCCCAGGGGGCGGAGAAGATCGTTCTCGCCGAGTCACCGGATGAAGCCCTGGCGCTCAAGGCGCGCCACCCGGACTGGGTGGCGCTCAAGGACGGTCCGCCCGCGCCCGGCTTCGACGCCGTCAACTCACCCGGCCTGCTGCGGTCCCTCGACCTCGGCGGACGGACCGTCGTGCAGAAGACCACGGCGGGCACGGTCGGCGCACTCGCCGTGAAGGAGGCCTCGCTGGTGCTGTGTGCGAGCTTCGTGGTGGCGGAGGCGACGGCGCGGCTCCTGCGGTCCCGTGACCGCGGCGGCGTGACGTTCGTGGTCACCGGCGAGGACGGGCGCGCGGACGAAGACCTCGCCTGCGCCCAGTACATCGCTCTGCGGGCCGCCGGTTCGGAGACGGACGCGGCCGACTTCCTCCGTCGCGCCGGCGCGTCACGCGCCGCCCACGAACTGGCGGAGGGCATACGCCAAGGCGTCCATCCGGACGACGTGGCACTCTGCCTCGAGCTCGACCGGTTCCCCTTCGCGATGGTGGCGACCCTGGAGGACTCGCTGATGGTCCTCCGTCCGTACGCCGTTCCTTCGCCGACCGACGCGGGAGTCCGCTGACCGAGCGTCCCTCGGCGGCGGCCCGGACACGGGGGCCCTGCTCGTCGACGGAGGAGCGGGGAAGAAGGCGAGCGACGCCCCCGGTGCCGGAGCTCCCACCGCGTACGGGCGTCGGTCAGGGCCCGCCGTCGCTGAACCGGCTGCCCGCCGCCGAGGCCGTGTCGGGAACGCCGAGGCGGAGGTGCTCCACGTGGTACAGGGCCTGGTCGAGAAGGCCCGCCACGTGGTCGTCGTGGAGGGCGTAGACCACCGAGCGTCCCTCGCGTGTGCCGGTGACGAGCCCGAGGTTGCGCAGGAGGCGCAACTGGTGGGAGCAGGCGGACTGCTCCATGCCGACGGCGGCGGCCAGTTCGGTCGCCGCGCAGGGGCCTTCGCGCAGCCGGGCCAGGATCAGGAGCCGCGACGGCGTGGACAGCGCCTGGAGGGTGGTGGCCACCTGCTGCGCGTTCTCGGGGGTCAGGCGGGTGCGCGGTGCCGCGCTGCTGTCCGGTGCGTTCACTCCGTGGCCCATGGGTGTCATCCTACGGAGATGAACACATGAATGGATGTTCAAGTATTCCTGTACGGTGACGGCGTACGACTCCTCCCGTGAAGGGCTCCCTCTGTCATGGCCTCCACCCTGACCAAGCCCGCACCGCCCCCCGCCGCATCCGCGGCCGTCCGGCGGCGCACCCGTGTCCTGGCGCTCCCGGAGGCCCGCTGGGCGCTCGCCGCCCTGACGCTGTTCCTCCTCGGGCTTCCCCCGGCTCTGCTCGGCGCCCCGGCATGGGTGTGGGGGACGCTGTTCGCCGCCACCTACGTCACCGGCGGCTGGGAACCGGCATGGGAGGGTCTGAAGGCGCTGAGGAACAGGACCCTCGACGTCGATCTGCTGATGGTGGTCGCGGCCCTCGGCGCCGCGGCCATCGGGCAGGTCCTGGACGGGGCGCTGCTGATCGTCATCTTCGCCACCTCCGGCGCACTGGAGGCGGTGGCGACCGCCCGTACCGCGGACTCGGTGCGCGGGCTCCTCGACCTCGCTCCGGCCACCGCGACCCGGCTCCTGCCCGACGGCACCGAGGAGAGCGTGGTGACCGGGAGCCTCGTGATCGGGGACGTCGTCGTGATCCGCCCGGGGGAGCGGGTCGGGGCCGACGGTCGCGTGCTGGCCGGGGCGAGCGAGGTCGATCAGGCCACGATCACCGGCGAACCCCTGCCGGTGCTCAAGGAGACCGGCGACGAGGTCTTCGCGGGCACCCTCAACGGCACCGGCGCGCTGAAGGTCGAGGTCGCGCGGGACGCATCGGACTCGGTGATCGCCCGGATCGTGCGCATGGTCGAGGAGGCATCGGAGACCAAGGCGCCCACCCAGCTCTTCATCGAGAAGGTCGAGCGGCGGTACTCGCTCGGCATGGTCGCGGCCACCCCGGCCGTTTTCCTCATCCCGCTCGCGTTCGGCTCGGACCCGACCTCCTCACTGCTGCGCGCCATGACCTTCATGATCGTCGCCTCGCCTTGTGCCGTGGTCCTCGCCACGATGCCGCCGCTGCTCTCGGCCCTCGCGAACGCCGGCCGCCACGGTGTCCTGGTGAAGTCCGCCGTGGTGATGGAGCGCCTCGGGCAGGTCGACGCCGTGGCCCTGGACAAGACCGGCACGCTGACCGAGGGGACGCCACGCGTCACGACCGTCCGTGCCCTGGCCGGACACGAGGGGGGCGAGCGCGGTCGGGACGAGGACGAGGACGAGGGCGAGTGCCGCCGGGTCGGGGACGCCTACGGCCCCGGGGGAGAATGCCGGGGCCCGGACGAGGATGGGGTCCTCGCCCTCGCCGCCGCCGCCGAGCACCCCAGTGAGCACCCGCTCGCCCGCGCCGTCGTCCTCGCCGCCCACGCCCGTGGTCACCGGCTCGCGCCCGCCGAGGAGTTCGGCTCCACCCCGGGCGTCGGCGTCACCGCCGTCGTGGACGGTGACACCGTCGAGGTCGGCGCACCGGCCCGGCTCCTGAGCGGAAGCGAGGACGCCCTCTCCGTCCGTGCCGCCACCGTCTCCGCCGCATGGGAGGCCGAAGGGCACACCGCCGTCCTGGTCAAGGTGAACGGGATCCCCGCCGGCGTCCTGGGCATCGCGGACCGGCTCCGTCCGGACGCCACCGCCACCGTCGCCGCCCTGACCCGGCTGACCGGCACCGCCCCGACGCTCCTCACCGGCGACAACCCGCGTGCCGCCGCCCGCCTGGCGGCCGAGGTCGGCATCACCGATGTCCGCGCCGGACTCCTTCCGCAGGACAAGGTCGCCGTCGTCCGCGAGCAGGAGGGGGCCGGACGCAGGGTGCTGCTGATCGGCGACGGCGTCAACGACGCCCCCGCCCTGGCAGCGGCCCACACCGGCATCGCCATGGGCCGTGTGGGCTCCGACCTCGCTCTGGAGACCGCGGACGCGGTGATCGTCCGCGACGAACTCGCCACGGTCCCCGCGGTCGTCGCGCTCTCCCGCCGTGCCCGCGCCCTGGTCGTACAGAACCTGGTCGTCGCGGGAGTGTTCATCACCGGCCTGGTGCTCTGGGACCTCGTGGGCACTCTGCCGCTGCCCCTCGGGGTCCTCGGCCACGAGGGCTCCACCGTCCTCGTCGGCCTCAACGGCCTGCGCCTCCTCCGCGAGGCCGCCTGGCGGCGCGCCGCCGTCGCGGCCACCGGCTGATCCGCCGTACGTACGACGCCGGCGCGCCAGCACGCACCGCGGGCAGGGGCGTCGGGCCCGCCCCGGCCCCGCGTCACCAGTGCCGTCCCGCCTCGATCAAGAGGTCGCGGACGCGTGTGACGTCCGGGTTCGCGGGGCGGCCCGGGCGTTGGGCGAGGTACGCGGTGTTGATGGGCGGGTCCTCCGGCCGGCGGAGGAGGACGAGTGCGCCGGAGGAGAGTTCGGCCTCGCAGAGATAGCGCGGCAGGACGGTGAAGCCGCCTCCTGCGGTCACCGCGGCCAGGACGCCGCGCAGATCGGGGACGGTGACGGCGGCCGGGCACGACAGCCGGGCGCCGAAGACATGGCGCCAGTAGCGGCGGGCGATCGGCAGGTCCTCCGCGTAGGTGATCAGCGGGACCGTGTGCAGTGCCGCCGGGCCCTCCTCGGTCAGACGCTCCCCGACACGGTCGGCCCAGACGGGGGCGGCGACGAGCACGAACTCCTCGTCCATCAGCGGCACCGCCGTCAGGGCGCGCCCGCGCGGCCGGAACGTCGCGATGACCAAGTCGTGGCGGCCCGCGCGGAGTTCGTCGAGGAGCGGTTCGGTGAGGCCCGGGGTGATCCGGAGCCGCACCCCTTGGGCGGTGAGCGGGGCCAGTGCCGGCAGGACGCGGGTGCAGAGCAGCTCGGCAGGGCCCGCCAGATGGACGGGCGCGGCCCGCTCGTGGGGTGCGGTCTCGTGGCCCGTCGCGGCGGCGAGCGCGTCGAGGGGAGGGGCGACACGGGTCGCGAGGTCGTGGGCGACGGCGGTCGGGGCGACGCCGCGCGGCAGCCGTTCGAAGAGCTCCCGGCCAGTCTGCCGTTCCAGCGACCGGATCTGTGTGGTGACGGTGGGCTGGGACAGGCCGAGGAGTCCGGCTGCGGCGGTGAAGGAGCCGGAGCGGTAGACCGCCAGGAAGGTACGCAGCAGATTCAGGTCCGCCGCGGGCGCCGTCCCCGGTCGCGCACCGCCGCCCGACCCATCGGAATCCGTATGTCTCACACGGAAAGACTACTTGTATTCCTATGGCGGAACGGGGGTGGTCGGGGCCGGGACCAGGGGCGGGACCGGATGCGATGGGGCGAGGTCGCGTGCGGACGTACGGGACGCTCGGACGGCCGGACACCCCGCACCCTTACGGGGTACGGGGTGCGGGCACGGGGCGAGGGTCCGCATCCGGCCCGACGTCCGGCGGGTGACCCCGGCGTCAGCCCAGCTTCTTCAGGACCTCGGCGGCGAGGGGAGCGGAGGACGCGGGGTTCTGACCGGTGATCAGGTTGCGGTCCACGATCACGTTCGGCACCCACGGCTCACCGGCCCGGACGTCCACGCCGGCCTCGACAAGACGGCTTTCCAGGAGCCACTTCGCCTTGTCGGCGAAGCCGGACTGGGTCTCCTCCTCGTTGGTGAACGCGGCGACCTTGTAGCCCGCGAACGCGTTCGTGCCGTCGGAGTCCGTCGCGGCGAGCAGTGCCGCCGGGCCGTGGCAGACGACGGCCAGCGGCCTGCCGGAGCGCAGGGCGTCGATCAGCAGCCTTCCGGAGGTGGCGTCGACGGCGAGGTCCTCCATCGGGCCGTGGCCGCCCGGGTAGAACACGGCCGCGTACTCCGCCAGGTCCACGTCGTCCAGGGCGACGGGGTGCCGGAGCGCGTCGATCGAGGCGAGGGTGGCCTCGACCTTGTCGGCTCCCTCCTGGCCGCCGTTGAACTCCGGGGCGAGGCTGCTCCGGTCGACGGTGGGGACGACACCGCCGGGGGTGGCGACGACGACCTCGTACCCGGCGGCCGTGAACGCCTCGTACGGCGCCGCGGCCTCCTCGGCCCAGAAGCCGGTCGGGTGCTTCGTACCGTCGGCCAGGGTCCAGTGGTCGGCGCCGGTCATCACGAAAAGGATCTTGGACATGCGGGTTCTCCCGGGAGGTACGGGCCAGGGTCCGGCCCGGAGGGCGGTGATCGCACACCAGGGGCCCCGGTCCGGGACCGCCGGTGTGGCGATGTCCCCGAACGTAGCCCCGTCCCGGGCGGCTTTCCAATGAGGAAACCAATGGCTGCCATGGGACTTCCGATGGGTCCACGGGAATATCCACCGGGCCCCGGCCACGGCCCTGGCCTGCGGAAAGGCTCAGACGGTCGAAGCCTCGACCGGCATCGTCGGCGTGCCGCGGAAGGTACGCCGATAGGCGAGCGGAGTGACCCCTATGGGGGAGAGCCGTCGGGTGCTCTCGGGCGCCGAGCGGGCCCGCCGCCCCGCTGACGCGGGTGCTCTCGTGCCCGCTCCGGTGTCAGCGGGGTGTATGCATTCGGGCCCGGCGCGTCAGGGGCGTGTCAGGAGGGGCCCGGGGGCGGTGTGCACCGGGCATAGCGTCGAGGACAGCCCCGGCGCGACCGTGCCGGGAGCGTGCATCGTTCCTCGGGAGGAACCCATGGCAGACGCCCTGTACGGAGACGATCCGGAGCCCGGAGAACAGCTCCCGGCCGGACGGCTCTGCGTACCCGTCCGGCCGGGCACCCGCGACTGCGCGATCCGGCTGTTCCGCACGCCGGTCGGCGGCAGGACCGCCGTCGCGTTCACCGACCCGGCCCGGCTGAGGGCCGTTCTGGGGGCGGATCAGCCCTGGATCCCGATGGCGGAGCCCGCGCTGCGGGCGCTCGTGGAGCCGCTGGACGTCCGGGAACTCAGGATCGATCCGGCCCTCACGGCCCCGGCGCCGCCCACCTCCGTCGCCGCCACCGCCCCCGTCCCGGGTTCTGTCCCTGTGTCCGTCCTCATGGCGGAGTCGCAGTCGCGGCCCGAGCCGCGGCAGCCGCGCCCCCTGACGACGCTCGCGGGCTGAAGGGAGGGCACGAGATGACCACGCTTCCCCTGACGGGTGCCCCCACGACCGGCGCCCGGCCCCGCCGCGCGGGCGAGGCCGGGCCCGTCGACACGCTCTCCGTCTGGCCCGCGACCACCACCGAGCAGCCCCACGGCCGACTTCTGGTCGGCGGCGTCTCCCTCGCCGAACTCGCCGGGAGCCACGGCACCCCCGTCTACGTCCTGGACGAGGCCGAGGTGCGCGACCGCTGCCGCACCTACCGCAGCGCCTTCCCCGACGCCGGGATCCACTACGCGGCCAAGGCCTTTCTGTGTCGCGCCGTCGCCCACTGGGTCGAGGAGGAGGGGCTCGGCCTGGACGTGTGCTCCGCCGGCGAACTGGAACTCGCCGTCACGACCGGATTCCCCGCCGACCGGATCCTGTTCCACGGCAACGCCAAGTCGCCCCAGGACCTGGAGACCGCGCTGCGCCTCGGTGTGGGCCGGATCGTCATCGACACCCCCGCCGAGATAGCGCGGATCGCCGCCGCCGTCGGCACCGGAGGCCATCAGAAGGTCATGGTCCGGGTGACGCCCGGTATCAGCGCGGGCGGTCACCGGAAGATCCGTACCGGATCGGAGGACCAGAAGTTCGGCCTCTCGCTGCGGGACGGTCACGCCCAGCACGCCATCGCCCGGATCCTGGATCAGCCGCAGCTCGAACTCACCGGAATCCACTGCCATCTGGGCTCACAGATCACCGACGTCAAGCCGTACCTCGTGGCCGTGCGCCGGCTCGTGGGCCTCATGGCGAGGATCCGCGACAGCCATGGCGTCACGCTGCCGGAGCTCGATCTCGGTGGCGGTCACGGCATCGCCTACCGTCCCGGCGAACCCTCGCTCGACCTCACCACGCTCGCCCGCAGGCTCCGCGCCGAACTCGCGGAGAGCTGCGCGGCGGCCGGACTTCCCGTGCCGCACCTGATCGTCGAGCCGGGGCGTGCCGTCACCGGCCCCGCCGGAGTCGCCGTCTACCGGGTGCTCGCGGTGAAGCGCACTCCGGAGCGGACGTTCGTGGCGGTGGACGGAGGGATGAGCGACAACCCGCGCCCCGCTCTGTACGGGGCGCGTTACGCCCCACGGCTGATCGGCCGCCACTCGCCCGCCGATCCCGAGCGGGTGACCGTCGTCGGCCGCCACTGCGAGGCCGGGGACATCCTGGCCGAGGACGTGCCGCTGCCCGCCGACGTCCATCCGGGCGACCTGCTCGCGACTCCGGTGGCGGGCGCGTACCACCTGTCGATGGCGTCCTCGTACAACCTCGTCGGCCGGCCGCCGGTGGTCGCCGTGCTCGACGGCCGGGCCCGGCTCCTGGTGCGCAGGGAGACCCTGGAGGACCTCAGGGTGCGGGACGTCGGTCTGTAGGACCACGAGGCAACGCGCCGACGAGGCCCAGGCGGCCCACGACGCCCACGAGGCCCACGACGCCCGGGCGACCCACGAGGCCCACATCGCCCGCACGGCTCGCGGCCCCCGAGGGATCCCGTGAGCCGTCGGCGACGTGACCGGTGCCGACGTGACCGGTGCCGTCGGAGCTACTCACTGGTACGGTCCCTGACCAGCCGGTGCTCCGCGTGGGACCGCCGGGGTCGGTCGGAGGGGCGGAGCGATGGTGCGAGGAACGGGCGGGGTACTGCCGGAGGGGCTCGCGGAGGCGATACGGGGGACTGCCGGCGACATCGCCACGGTGCTGCGCGCGGCCCCGGGCGCGGACGGTGCCCGCGGGCACGGCGCGGGCCTGCCCGTACCCCGGTCCACCTGGAGCCTCGGTGAGGCCGCCGCCCACCTGGCGCAGGCCAACGCCCTCATGGCCGACCTGGCCGCAGGTCGGGAGCGCCCCTACGGCGACGGCAGCCCCGGGAGCCTGGCCGAGGCCAACGAGCACGCTCTCGCCGCCTTCGCGGAGCGGGAGCCCGGCCCGCTCGCCGAGATGATCACCGCCGAGGCCGAGGCCTTCCTCGCGTCCGTGGAGGGGCGTGACCCGGACGGCCTTCTCGCCACCCCGCTCGGCGCCATGCGCCCGGCCGTCCTCGGTTCGTGCCTGCTGACCCACATGCTCGGCCACGGCTACGACCTGGCCCTCGCCGTCGGCCGCCCCCACATGCTCGACGCGCCGCGCGTCGACCTCACCCTGCCGTTCATGATCGAGGCGATGCCCCGGGTGACGGACCCGGCCGCCGTCGCCGGTCTGACGGCACGGTTCGCGGTGCGGCTCCGGAGCGGCCCGAGCTTCGGAGTTCTCGTCACGGACGGCGAGGTCGAGGTCACCCACGAGCCGCCCGCGCGGCCGGACTGCACCATCCTCACCGAGCCGGTCGCCTTTCTCCTCCTCGGGCTGGGCCGGGTCGACCCCTGGCCCGTGATCGCCCGGGGAAAGGCGCTCGGGTGGGGGCGCAAGCCCTGGCTCGCGCCCCGCTTCCCGCGCCTCTTCCGCGCCCCCTGAGGCGTCGGCGGGGCGACGTACCCGTATCCGTACCCGTACGGTCCCTTTCCCTTTCCCCGTCCCCGTGCGCCCCGGCCCCGGCCGATGGATCCTTGAGGGAGAGGAAGGGGCCGCGTCCCGGTGCCTCGCGGTCCCATGTGCGAGGAGGCAGACCATGACCCGCACCCTGGAATGGACAGTCGACATGGAACTGGTCGAGGAGGACGGCAGGACCAAGGCCGAGGCCCGGCTCCGGACCGGCAACTCGAGTCTCACGGGCCATGGCTCGGCCCGTTGCAACCCGGGCGACGTGGACGTGCCGGCGATCGGTGACGAGCTCGCCGCGAGCCGGGCGATGAAGGACCTGGCGGGCAAGCTGATGCGGGAGGCCAACCGCGAGATGGAGGCGGTGGGGGCCGGGACGGTGCCCCAGCACACCGGTCCCGGATACGGCTGGCCGGAGGCGGTCTCCTGACGGGACCGCCGTTCGGGCCGGGGGCCCGGTGGGGCGTCACTCGCCCGCCGGGCTCCCCTCGGCGTCCGCCGCGCCCTCGTCGTCCGCCTCGTACGTGAGCCGGTCCTCGACCTCCACCACTCCGTCCACCGTCTCGCAGAGCCGGACGATGATCGGGCCGAGACCGGGGCGGTCCAGCGTGCCGCTCAGCGTCACCCGGCCCTCGTCGACGTCGATGTGCACGGCGGAGGGGGAGAGGCGCAGGATGCGGACGACCACGTCCTCCCTGATCTCCTCCTGGATCGAGCGGTCCCGGCGCAGGAAGAGCTGGAGCAGGTCGCTCCGGCTCAGTACCCCGATCAGTCGCCCCTCCGCGTCCACCACCGGCAGCCGCTTCACACGGTGTCGCTCCATCAGGCGGGCCGCCTCGACCGCCGTCCACGACGGCCGGGCCGTGACGACGGGGCTGGACATCATGGCCTCCGCGGTGCTCGGCCCGTCCTTCGCGGTGTGTCTCCGCAGCAGGTCGGCCTCGGAGACCACGCCCACCGGCCGGTTCTCGTCGTCGACCACCGGGACGGCGGTGATGCCGTACTCGTCGAGGAGCCGCGCGATCTCCTTGAACGACGTCCCGGGCTGCACCGCGACGGCGGTCGGCGTCATCAGGTCGGCGACACTGCGGTGCCTCATCGTCCGTTCCGTCCCTTCTGGGTTCCGGATCCCATGATCTCGCACCGGGGGCCGGAACGGGGCCAGAGGGCCCCTCTCCCCGCAGGTCGACCACCCGCCCCCGCCGCCTCGCCGCGGCCCTCGCGGTCGCCCTCGCCCTCGTCGCCACCGCCGGCGCCACCGGATCGGCGGCTCCCGAAGGCCCCGCCGCCGACTCCGCACCCGGGGGTTCGGTGCCCGCCGGGCTCCGCGAGGCGATGTTCGTGGGCAACAACTGGGACGGAACGGCGGACGTCATCGCCGCCCGCGGCGACTACCGCCGCATCGGCCGCGTGAACGTCATCCCCGACAAGGAGGAACGCCTCCGCGAGATCTATCTGAACCCGATCAAACTCGCGTTCTTCCTCGGGGTCCGCAGCGGCCCCGGGGAGGGCCACGACCAGTTCGTCGACGACATGTACGCGAGCCCCGACGGTTCCTCCATGGTCGTCTCGCGGCCCAGCTTCGCCGATGTCGTCTCCCTCGACCTGCGGACCGGCCGGATCAACTGGCGCTTTCCCGTGGCTGGTTACCGAGCCGACCACATGGCCGTCTCGCCCGACGGCACGCGGGTCGCGGTCTCCGCCTCCACCGCGAACACCGTGCACGTCCTCGACATCGGAACCGGCCGCGAACTCGGCTCCTTCAAGACCGGTGACAAGCCCCACGAGAACGTCTTCACCTCCGACGGACTCCTGTGGAACATGTCCATCGGCGAGGTCACCACCGCCCTCGACGCCCCTTGGCTCGACTGGACCAAGGGCGATCGCCGGATCACCGTCGTCGACGCCACCACCTTCAGGACCGTCCGCGTCATCGACATGCGGGGCCGCCTCGACGCCTTCGGGCGCGGTGACCTCTCCGACGCCGTGCGCCCCGTCGCCTTCACCCCGGACGAGCGGAAGCTCTACTTCCAGGTCTCCTTCTACAACGGCCTCCTGGAGTACGACATCGCCACCGACCGGATCACCCGGGCCAAGGTCCTCCCCGGCAACCCGGCGACCGACCCCGACCGCACGACCTGGGTCAACGACTCCCGCCACCACGGCCTTTCGATGAGTCCCGACGGCACCAGGCTCTGTGTCGCGGGAACGATGGACGACTACGCCACGGTGGTCGACCGGGCCACCCTCCAGGAGGGTCCCCTCGTCGAGGTGTCCAAGCCGTACTGGGCGACAGTGAGCGGCGACGGACGGCACTGTGTCGTCTCCGAGAGCGGCGCCGACCGGGTGACCGCGATCGACTTCGCCACCGGCCGGCGGGTGGCGTCGGTGGACGTCGGCGACCACCCCCAGCGGGTGCGGCTCGCCCGCGTCCCCGCCGACTGGACGGGCCCGACGGGGAGCTGAGCGACGGAGGCGGGGCCGGCCGGATCGGAAGGCGATCCGGCCGGCCCCGCTCCACGTCGACGGCCCCGGCCCAGGCCCTCGGGCTATGGCTCGTCGGTCCGTAGGTCCGTCAGGCCCTGTGGACCGCGACCTCGTAGAGCGAATAGCCCCACTGGGTCGCCCGCCGCTCGCCGTGGATCCGCACGTACCGGGCGGGGGTCGACGCGAACTCCGCCGTGTCGTACCCGCCGTCCCCGGCGTCCGTGGACCACACCGTCCGCCAGTCCGTGCCGTTCTCCGACACCTCGATGCGGTACTGGCGTGCGTACGCGCGCTCCCAGTCGAGGGTGACCCGGCCGATCGGACGCACGGCCCCGAGATCCACACCCAGCCACTGGTCGTCCGACCAGTCACTGGCCCAGCGCGTGCCCACGTTGCCGTCGAGGGCGCGGCCCGGCGCGTAGCTGGTGAACGGGTTCCACTCCGAGGAGCTCGCCGAACCGGGCGCGCCCGCCGCGAGGTTGACCCCCGGCTCGTGGTTCTCGGTCGCCTTCCAGGTGGTCAGGTACGACTCCGCGCCGCGGGCCAGCTCGTTCACGACGCCCTGGCCGCCGCCGGTGAGCCGCACCTGCTCGATCCAGTCCGGCACCATGCCGTTGTGCGAGGCGCCGTCGGTGTTGACGTCCCAGGTGCGCTCTCCCGTCACCTGGCGGTCGATCATCGATCCGCCGTCGGCGCTGCGGAAGGGGTACTTCACCGCGTTCGGCGCGTCGGCGCCGACCGGCCCCGGCCAGCCGCCGACACCGTTCATGTCGGTGCCGTAGCCGAGACCGACGTTGTACTTGGCGCGCAGCGCGGCCTTCTGGCCCGCCTCGCCGACGAAGCCCTCGCCGCCGTTCATGTACTGGGCGACGAAACCGCCCAGGCGGTAGAGCCGCTCGGTCCAGTCGAGGTCCATCCAGCTGTGGCTGGAGAGTACGCCCGGGTACTCCTGGGACTCCAGGATGTCGAGCGCCCGCCCGGCGGCCTTGACGCTCATGTGGTCGAGCTCCAGCATCATCCCGCGGTCCATCATGCCCCGCAGGGCGTACTCGCCGAGCCGGGTGAGACCGCGGGTGTTGCACTTCGCGTCGGAGGCGTACGAGGGGACGCTCACCCCGACCGGCAGCTTGGAGGCCATCACCGGGGCGGCCGCGAGCCCGATCGGGTTGTCGTGCTGGGGGCCCGCGCACTTCTCCGTGGCCCAGAAGGTGCCCGTCGACAGGAACTGGCCGATGTTGACCGCCGTCCCGATGGTCCCCGAGTCGAAGCGCACACCGCACAGCGCGTTGTCGAACTTGTGGCAGAGGAACATGCTCCGCACCCCGAGCCCGTACAGCTCGTCCAGGCCGCGGTCGATGTCCTCCTTGCTGCACTGGGCCACATCGAGGATCTGCTTGCAGCCGAACGGCTCCGAGGTCTCCACGCCCAGGACGACGGCGAGCTTGCCCTGCTCCACCACCGAGCGCGCCTGCGCGGCGGAGGTGACGATCCGGAACCAGCCCTTGCCGGGGCCGCCGTACATCCCGTCGACGTACTCTTGCAGCTCGTAGGTCTTACGGGCCTGGAGGCGGATCGACGTCATCTCGTCGCAGCTCCGGTCCCGCGGCAGGATCGAGCAGATCAGACCGTTCGTCACCAGGTCGTTGACGAGCACCCGCTGCCCGCCGCGCCAGGCACGCTCCACCCACGCGTAGTAGTTCTGCTGGTGGGTCAGGGAGTTGTGGGCCGGCCAGTCCTTGAACGTCGGCCAGCCGACCGGGTCGTGGTGGCCGTCGGCGCCGCCGGTGATGTTCTCGAAGAGCGCGCCCGAACCGTCGGGGTAGTGCTCCGGACAGTCCTTGAGCGCGTCGGCCACACCACTCGTGGAGAAGGTCTGGCCGCAGATGAGGCGACCGCCGAAGCCCTCGTTGGACATCAGGTGGTTGTGCGCGTCGACGAAGCCGCGGACCTTGCCCTGCGCGTCCGTTCCCGTGAACGGCGCGCCGGTGACATTGATCTGCGAGTCGGCCGCGGGCCGGGATGTGGGCTCCCACCACGAACCGCCGGTGGCGGCCGCGGGGACGGGGGCGGAGCCGAAGAGGACGGCGGCCAGTGCCAGGAACAGCGCCAGGAGGGCGGATCTGCCGCCGGTCCCGCGCGCATCAGGTCGTATCCGTGAAATGGGTCGAGTCATCGTGGGCGACGCCTCCGGTCGGTGGGGGTGTACCGGGCGCCCCGAGGATCGCGGTGTTGACGGAGTGAGTCAATAGTCCGGGACAGATGACCTACTGAAGACGGAGGCGGCCCACCGGCGGCGCCTCCGGCCGACCCTCCGGAGGTCCTACCCCTCGAACATCAGCATGAGTTGATCGGCCGTCAGATCGAGCTGGTCGGAGGCCGTCTTCTCGTCGCCGAGGACCAGGAACTGCAGCGTGAGACCGTCGATCACCGCGGCCAGGTACCGCGCGATCGTCTCCACCGGCACCCGCGGTTCGAGGCCGCGCTGCGCGCGGACCTGTTCGACCATCGCGCCCGCCGACACCACGTACTGCTCGTACTGGGCCCGCGCGAGATGCTCGAACCCCGGCTCGCGCAGGGCGTACTGGGTGAGGTCGTACGTCAGCATGTGCTCACGGGGGTGGGCCGTGACATGGTCCCAGTACGTCTGCAGTGCCCCCCGTACGGTCTCGCGCAGGGTGGCGCCCGGCTCGACCGCCGACAGCACACGCGTCACGTAGTTGCCCGTGATCGTCTCGATCGCGGCCTCGAGGAGGGCCTGCTTCGAATCGAAGCAGTAGTGGAAGACGCTCAGCGAGACACCCGCCTCGGCACAGATCGACCGGGTGGTGGTCCGGGCGACACCGTCCCTGGTCATCGCCCTGATCGCCGCCTCGACCAGTTGCCTGCGTCGTTCGGCCGACGGCATCCGCCCCATGGTTCCTCCTCGCGTCCGGCGCCAGGGTAGCCCCCGGCGACGGCGCCTCCTACGGAACGGCCCCGGCCCCCTCGGCCGGCCAGGCGCCGCGCTCCGCGAGCCGCAGGACGAGTGCCGCGATGTTCCAGGCATCGTCCTCGCCCCGGTGATGACGTCCTTCGAGGGGGAGTCCCGCGCATTCCAGGGCGCGCGCCATGCCGGGACGCCTGCGCAGGCCGTACGCCTCGGTGAACACGGCCTTCGCGTTGGTGTGGTGACGCCCGAACGGGTACCGGGTCCCGGTGACCCGGCACTGGTGGGTGAACTGGTTGCGGTCGTAGTCGCCCCAGCTCGCCCACGGGCGCGTACCCGCCTCGTAGGTGGTCGCGAGCAGCCGGCACGCGGCGGCGAAGTCCAGACCGGTGTCGACCTCCTCCTGGGTGAGACCGGTCAGTTCGGTGCAGAACGCACTGACCCGCGAGCGGGCCGGCCGGACCAGGATCCGGTGCCGGGAGACCCGCTCGCCCGCGGCGGGGTCGACCACGGTCAACCCGATCTCGATGATCTCGCTGACCGCGCCCGGCGGCCGCGCACCGTCCCAGCAGGTGGCCTCGACGTCGACGACATTGATCAATCCCCCGTGATGCATGCCGAGGAGCCTAGGAGTCGTCCAGGGCTCCCGGCATCCGAATTACGCGGGGGAGCGTGCGTCCCGGGACCGCCGAGGCCCCGCATGAGAGGTGCGTCAGACGGTGTGTCGGGCCGTGTGTCAGGGGGTGTACGGGGCGTCACTGTGGTGGAGCTCGACCATCGCGGGCTCCGCCACCCGGTAGACGGCGGTGCGGCGGATCGTCACCACGGCGGCCGGATCGTCGTCACCCCGGGTGAGGTAGACGACCGTCGCCCGTCGCGTCGGCGAGGAGACGCCGATCGACACCACCGGAGTGCGGTCGCCGAGCGAGTCCACGGCGGCCGGTACGGGGGTCCCGGCGTCGTTGCGCCAGGTGACGAGACCGAAGAAACGGCCCGTGCCGCCGGTGGTGACCTTGACGGCGGCCACGGCGTCCGCCGCCGGGTCGCCGGTCACGTCCCCGATGCCGCACTGCGACTGCAGCTCGACCACCACGCCGTCCCCCTCCCAGCGACCGTCCGTGAAGGCGATCGTCCCCTCCGGGGCGTCGGGGAACCTGAAGGACGAGTTCTGCAACTCGGCGTTCCGCAACTGGTCGCAGGTGAGCGCTCCGGCCGTGTCGCCGCCGCCGGGCTTCTTCGTGGGGCCGGGCTTCTTGCCGGGAGTGGGCTTCTTCGTGGAACCCGGCTTCTTCGACGAGTCCGCCGAAGGCTTGGCCGATTCCTTTCCCTCGCCCTTCCCCTTGTCGGTACCCCCGCCCGCGGTGTCGTCGGGCGTCTTCGAGGAAGCGGCGGGCTTGCCGGGCCCGCCCCCCGCACCCGGACCGCCGTCGTCCGGGTCCTGGCAACCCACCGCACCCGCCGCCAGCACGAGGGCCGCGACCAGCCATGTTCCCCGTGCCGACCAGCTTCTGGTTCCGTTCACCGCAGGTTCCCCCTTGCCGAGTCCCGCCGACCGTCGACCGGCCGACAGGGGCGAAGACGCGCCACTCGGCGGCGCGGTTGCGGATGTCGGCCGAGTGGAGACCGAGCGGGAGGGAGCTCTGCCATCGGTCGCATCGATGGCCATAATGAGACCCCTTGACCTCTCCACTCCCCGAAGAGCGCATCTGTGATCGACAGCACCACTTCTCTCCAGGCCCCCGAACGGGCCGAGATACGCGCCGAGCGCCGGCGGATCGTCGAGTCGATCCGTGCACACCGACGGCTGCTCACGGCGCGGCGGCCCTTCGAACTCGCGGACCGGCGGCGACTCCAGCGCGAGGCCCGGGAACGGGACCGTGCCGACGCACGGCGCGGAAAGTCCCTGCACCGCATCCACGAGAAGCGGACCAGACGCGAACGGTCGCTGACGAACAAGCTGAACGGGCTGGACGGGAAGCGTGCCGGGCGGGAGCGGCAGGCCCTCGCCGTCCTGCGCCGCGAGTCGATCGAACGGTCCTTGCGCGGCACCCGGCTGACCGCGAGCCAGGTCAACGGCATCGGCAGCGGACTGGTCCGCGACCTGGCCGCCCAGGGCATCACCACCGCGGCCGACTTCCGGCGCGTCGCCTGGGGCAAGGCCCCCAACGGCCGTGGCGGCGACGTGCTGTACATCTACCGTACGCAGGGCCGGAAGGTCCACATCAACGGCATCGGCGAGCATCGCGGCCGACCGCTCATGGAATGGCGGAGGGCAGCCGTGGCCCGCGCGGAGGCTCGGGCGCCGCATGAACTTCCGGCGGACGAGCGGCACCGCATCGAGGAGATCATCGAGAACGAGCGGATCCGTCTCCAGGGGGAACTGGACGAGCTTCCGGGGACGGCGGATGCCGCACGCGCGGAAGTCGAAGAGGCGCACGCGGAGAAGCGGGCGGAGCTGACCGCAGCCGAACGGGAGAAGCAGGAGGAGGCCGACCGGCGAAGGGCCGAGTTCGACACGATGGGGGAGCGGCTGCTCGCCCTCCAGGCGGAGCTGGCCGCCCATGTCGACAGGTACGGAGACCTGGGGATGCGTGACCGCCGGGCGCGGTCCCGGGCGATGCGCGCGGCACCGGCCGTACCGCCGGCACCCGCGGCCCCGGCGGTCGTTCCGGCGCCTCGCTCGGAGGCTCCCGGCGCGGCGGCCCCCCGCTCACCGGAGTCCCGGGAGAGCAGCGAGGACAGCCCTGGCGTTCCCGGCGTTCCCAGCCTTCCCGGTGTTCCCGGTGTTCCCGGTGTGCTCGGGGAGCCGGGCGTCCGGGCAGGTGTCGGCTGGCTCCTCCCCGTCGTCCTCTTCGCCCTGACGGCGGTGCTGGGCGCGGGCGAGACCGACGCCACGCCGCTCTGGTTCGCCGTCACGGCCCGCCTGATCTCCCTGGCGGTCGTCGTGGATCTGTTGCGCTTGTGGATCCCGCGCAGGAAATGGCGTACGGCGGGGCCCATGCCCGCCGGGACCGGGCTGGTGGCCTGGGGGGCCTTCCTGGGGCTCGCCGGCGCGAGCATGTTCGCCGATCCGTCGTACGCGAGCGGCGGCGCTCCCTGGGCCCTGGCGATCGTGTCGGCGCTCCTCGTCCTGGGCGGCGCCCGTCGCCGCGCGAGCGACGGGAAGCCGGGGGCCGCTCCGGAGTGAGCGCCGGGGCGGCCGGGCCCGGGGCGGCGGGCTCGGCTTCTGCTCCGGTGCTGCCGGGCGCGGCCCCGGGGCCGACTCAGCTCTCGTCCTGGCCCGATGCGGACCGCTCCAGGTCCAGGACCTCGCGCAGCGCCGCCACCGCGTGGGCGCGGTGCTCGTCGAGCCACCGGACCGTGGCCTCCTCGTCGCCGTGGCGGAGGGCGGAGATGACGGCCCGGTGCTCGCGCACGGCCTGCTTCCGATGGGCGGTCTCCGTGTAGTAGAGCGAGCGGTACGCGTCGGTGGAGTCCCACAGGGTGGCGATCAGACGGACCAGGCGAGGCATCCCCGACGCCTCGACGAGGGTGAAGTGGAAGCGCCGGTTCGCCGCCGCCATCGCGGGCACGTCGCCCTCGTCGGCGGCCCGTTCCACCTCGCGCTGGATGCGTTCGAGGGTGGCCACGATGCCGTCCGGCAACCGCCGCACCGCGTTGCGTACGGCCTCGGTCTCCAGCAGTTCGCGGATCCGGTAGATCTCCTCCAGGTCGGCGAGCGAGAGCTCCGCGACGAAGTAGCCCCGGTGTATGTGGTGGACGACCAGTCCCTCGGCCTCCAGGGCCTTCAGGGCCTCGCGAAGCGGCACCCGGCTCACCTCGAACCGGGCCGCGAGGGCGTCCTGACGGATCTGCCCGCCGGGCCTGAGCTCCCCGCTGGTGATGGCGCGCCGCAGTTCCTCGAGAACGAACTGCTGGGCGGTCTGCGGCCGCCGCTTCTGCACCGCGCTGCTCATCGCCTGTGACCTTCCGTTTCCCTCGCACTGCCACCGGAGAACCGCTCTTCCGGTGCCGACCATCTTCCTACGTGCGCGGGACCCCGGGTCGCCCGCGACGGTCGTCCCGGCCCGCTCCGGTCTCCGGTGCGGCCAGCAGCTCTTCGGTGTGTTCGCCCAGGTGCGGGGGAGCGGCGCGGTACGTGGGCGGTGTGGCGTCGAGCCGGATCGGATGGGCGACCTGGCCCGGTCCTGCCGCGGACTCCGGGACACGCGGGGCGAGTCCGAGCCGCTCGGCGAGGTCGAACGCGGCCGCCAGGTCGTTGATCGGTCCGCACGGCACCCCGGCCGAGGTGAGCTCCTCGAACCAGTCGTCGGCGGTACGGGTGCCCAGCGGGCCGGCGAGGGCCGCGACCAGCTCCTCCCGGTGGGCGACCCGGGCCGTGTTGGTGGTGAAGCGGGGGTCCTCGGCCAGCCCGGGAAGGCCGAGCCGCCCGCACAGGGCCCGGAACTGACGGTCGTTGCCGACGGCGAGGACCAGCGGCCGGTCCCGCGCCTCGAACACCTCGTACGGGGCGATGCTCGGGTGCCGGTTGCCCATGGCGCGCGGCACGACCCCGGCCCCGAGGTGGGCGGCCGCCTGGTTGGTGAGCGCCGAGAGGAGGGAGGAGAGCAGGGAGGCCTCGACCCGCTGGCCCTCGCCGGTGTGCTCCCGGTGCCGGAGGGCGGCCAGCACACCGATGCCCGCGTGCAGCCCGGTGATGACGTCGACCAGGGCGACCCCGGCCTTCGTCCCCTGCCCGTCCGGTTCGCCCGTCACGCTCATGAGGCCGCCCATGGCCTGGACGAGCAGGTCGTAGCCGGGCAGCCGGGCGCCCTCGGCGGTGCCGAAGCCGGTCACCGAGCAGTACACGAGCCCCGGGTTGGTCGCCCGTACGTCCTCGTACCCGAGGCCCAGCTTCTCCATCGTGCCCGGGCGGAAGTTCTCGACGAGTACGTCCGCGCGGTCCACGATCGCCCGTGCCGCCGCCAGGTCCTGGGGGTCCGTGAGATCGAGGGCGACGGAGCGCTTGTTCCGGTTCACCCCGAGGAAGTAGGTCGCCTCGCCGTCGGCGAACGGCGGTCCCCACGCGCGCGTGTCGTCGCCGGAGCCGGGGCGCTCGATCTTGATCACGTCCGCGCCCAGGTCGGCGAGGAGCATCGTCATGTACGGCCCCGCGAGGACGCGGCCGAAGTCGGCGACGACGATCCCGGACAGGGCGCCCACCGTCGGTGCCCCCGGCTGATCTGCGCGCATTCCGTTCTCCCTCACTGGCGATCGGACTTGATCGGACCGTAGGACGCGGATACCGGATTTTCAATACTGGATCCAATATCCGATCTACGGCTACGCTTCTGCACGCCGAGTCGCCACAGCCGCCAGGAGGCCGTCCGTGAAGTCGTCGCAGTCGTCGTCGTCCAGCTCCGCCCCCGTCCACCCCTTCGACCTGCTCGCCGTCGACGGACTGCTGACCGACGAGGAGCGCGAGATCCGCCGCACCGTGCGCGCGGTCGCCGACCGCGAGCTGCGCCCGCACGTCGCCGGCTGGTTCGAGAAGGGCGAGATCCCCGCCCGGGAGCTCGCCCGCACTCTCGGCGGCATCGGTGTGCTCGGCATGCATCTGGAGGGCTACGGCTGCGCGGGCACCAACTCGGTCGCGTACGGACTCGCCTGTCTGGAGCTGGAGGCCGTCGACTCCGGGCTGCGGTCGCTCGTCTCCGTACAGGGCTCCCTCGCCATGTACGCGATCTGGAAGTTCGGCTCCGAGGAGCAGAAGCAGCGCTGGCTGCCGAAGATGGCGGCCGGCGAGTACATCGGCTGCTTCGGCCTCACGGAGCCCGACGCCGGCTCCGACCCGGGCGCCATGCGGACCCACGCCAAGCGGGACGGCTCCGACTGGATCCTCAACGGCACCAAGATGTGGATCACCAACGGTTCGGTGGCCGATGTCGCCGTCGTCTGGGCCCGCACCGAGGACGGAGTCCGGGGATTCCTCGTTCCGGCCGGCACCCCCGGGTTCAGCGCCCCGGAGATCAAGATGAAGCTGTCGCTGCGGGCGAGCGTCACCAGTGAGCTGGTCCTGGAGGACGTGCGTCTCCCCGCCGACGCGATGCTGCCGGAGGCCCGGGGCCTCTCGGGCCCGCTCGGCTGCCTCAACGAGGCCCGCTTCGGCATCGTCTTCGGTGCGCTCGGCGCCGCCCGCGACTGCCTGGAGACGGCGATCTCGTACGCCCGCGACCGGATCGTCTTCGCGCGCTCCCTCGCCTCGTACCAGCTGACCCAGCAGAAGCTCGCCGACATGTCCGTCGAACTCGGCAAGGGCATGCTGCTGGCCCTCCACCTCGGGCGGCTCAAGGACGCGGGCGCGCTCACCGCCGAGCAGGTCAGCGTCGGCAAGCTGAACAACGTACGCGAGGCCATCGCCATCGCCCGCGAGTGCCGCACGATCCTGGGCGCCAACGGCATCACCCTGGAGTACCCGGTGCTGCGCCACGCCAACAACCTGGAATCGGTCCTGACCTACGAGGGCACGAGCGAGGTCCACTCCCTGGTCATCGGCAAGGCGCTCACCGGCGAGCAGGCCTTCCGCTGAGCCGGCTGAGCCGAGTCGAACCGAGCCGAGCCGGCAGAGGCCGAGGCGGCATGGGCCGAGCCGGCAGGGCGCTCAGCCCGAGGTCACCCGGGCGACGAAGGCGTCCAGGTTGCCCGTGAGCCGGGCGACCTGCTCGTCGAGCGTGAGGGACTCCTCGTGGCGGCCGGCCCGCAGCTTCGGCTGCCGCTTGCCCCGGATGTACAGGGAACAGGCCAGGTCGGCGCAGAGATAGATGCCGACCGTGTTCCCCTCGCGGCCCCGGGCCCCGGCGAGGGGCGCGACGAGCAGCGTGACGCCCGAGGACGCGTGCCCGGTCAGGCAGACCTGGCACATGCTCGACTTCACGGCGCTGGTCCGGCCGGAGGCCGGCACCCGCAGGGTCACACCGACCGGCCCGTCCTCGCGGGGGACGACCAGATGCGCGCGGAGCGGTGCACCCGGGTCGACCCAGCCGAGGAAGTCCAGCTCGTTCCAGGGGAGTTCGGAGAAGTCGAGCGGAAGCTTGAGGCGTGCCGCCTCACCCTTGGTGCAGTTGACGAAGGACGAGCGGATCTGTTTGTCGGTCAGTGATTCCACTCGGTGGACCGTACACGGACCCTTGCGCGCGGGCATCCCAATAACGGGGTGCCGCGGAAGCGGGCGGGTGGCCGCGCATGCTCCCCTCAGGCCACCCAGTCCGGCACCGCCGGGTCGCTGAAGAGGCCCGGGGCGCCGTCGAGGGCCGCCGCGAGACGCTCCGCCGCCGGCTCGTACACGTCCTCCGGAAGGGTGTAGGGGATGCGCAGCCGGTGCTCGTGGGTGCCGGGGTCCACACCGAACCGGGCACCGCCCTCCACCCGGACCCCGTGCCGCAGGGCGCGGGCCGCGAGGGCGGAGGAGCCCGGCCGGCCCAGATCGATCCAGAGGCTCATCCCGCCCGGCGGAACCGTCCACCGCCACTCGGGCAGATGGCGCGCCAGGGCGGAGGTCAGCGCGTCCCGGCGCAGACGCAGTTCCTCGACGCGCTTCGGAAGGATCACGTCGAGGCGCTCCATGAGGGTGACGGCCACGAGCTGGTCCAGTACGGAACCGGACAGGTCGGCCGTGATCCGTACCCGCGCCAACTCGGTCACGACCTGCGAAGCGGCCCGCACCCAGCCGACCCGCAGACCGCCCCAGCAGCTCTTGCTCAACGAGCCGACGGAGACGATCTGCTCGCTGTCGCCGGCGGCGGCGGTCGCCGCGAAGGGCGGCGGCGCCGACACGTCCAGGGCGATGTCCGTCAGCGTCTCGTCCACCACCAGCCAGGTGCGGGTGGCCCGCGCCGCCCGGGCGATGTCCCGGCGCTGCTCCTGCGGCATCAGGTGGCCCGTCGGATTGTGGAAGTCCGGGATCAGATAGGCCAGACGCGGCGCGGTCTGCCTGAGTGCCGCGTCGACGAGCCCGGTGTCCCAGCCGGTCTCGGTGACCGGTACCGGAGTGATCCGGAGCATGCGGCCCCGCATCGCGTCGAGGGCGTTGGTGTACGAGGGGTTCTCGGCGAGGACCCGGTCACCGGCCCGGCCCAGCAGGGCGAGCACCAGGGACAGCGCCTGCTGCGCGCCCGTGGTGACGAGGATCTGTTCGGGGAGGGTCGGCAGGCCCCGGGCGGTGTACCGCTCGGCGACGGCCGCGCGCAGCGCGGGTAGCCCGTACGGGTGATAGCCCTGCGAGCCCGCGTAGCGGGGGAGCTCGGCCGAGGCCGCGGCGAGCGCGGCGGAGAGCTCCTCGGCCGGGGCCTCCGGCGCGGCCAGGGCGAGGTCGAGGGCCGCCCCCGCATCGCCGTGGAAGGCGCCGAGGGAGGTCGGCGCCTGGCCCTCCGGGAGCGCGGTCCAGGTGCCCGCGCCGCGCCTGCTGTGCGCGTAGCCGCTCTCCCGGAGCAGGTCGTACGCCCCGGTGACCGTCGTCCGGCTCACGGCCAGCACCGTGGCCAGCTCCCGCTCGGCCGGCAGTCGCAGCCGCAGGGCCACCCGCCCGTCGAGCAGGGCCTCGCGGACGGCCCGAGCGAGCTCGCGGTAGCCGAACCGGCCCTCGGGGGGCGGGCTGAGGAGCGACGCGAGCTGGCGGCCCGTCAGGGTTCGGTCCGCCGCGTGGACCACACGTGCCACTGCCATGCCAATCACTCCTCATTGGCTCTGCTGTCCGGGCCAATAAGGTTACAGACTCCTTCAAGTGGCCTGGTGGCCACCTACCGCAAGGGAGAGGAGACAGTCGATGTCCGGACACTTCACCGACCGTGACGAGCGGATGTGGCAGCGGCGCGCGGAGGAGCGTCCGGCCCGGCCCCTGCCGCTCGGAACCTGGCTCCGGACCCTGCGCATCGGCCTGAAGCCGCGGTCGGCCCCGCCGCCGCACCCGAGGCGGGCGACCGCCGTCGGCCCTCGCCCCTGCGAACCGGCGTGACCGGCGCGACTGGCGCCCGACCGGCGACTCGGGCCGCGGGTCTCGATCAGACCAACGGCTGACCGACCGCTCCGGCGGCGGACCACCGAGCCGCATCCTGCCCGGGGGCCGGGCCCGGGGCGGAGCCCGGGCTCGAGGCCGCGCCCGCCGGGGAACTGCCCGAGGCCGACTGGCTGGTGTTCAGGTCGGCCGATCCTTCGGTGACCGGAGCGGACTCCGGACCCGGCGACTGGGGCGGCGGCGACGAGTCGGGCGACTCGGGGGGCGAGGACGTGTCGGTCGACGGCGTCGTGTCCGAGGGGGGTGTCGACGGCGAGGACGTCGACGGCGCGGGGGAGAGCGTCGAGGGGCACGGCGACGGAGTGACGCCGTCGCTCGGCGTCGGGGTCTCCGTGCCCGTCACCGTCACGCACGGCACCGGCGACGTCGAGGGCGCGGACGGGGACGTGGAGGTCGAGGTGGACGGGGACTTCGAAGGTGACTTGGTGGGCGGCGGAGGAGGCGGGGTCGGCTTGTCGTTCTTGCCGTGGTCGCCGTGCTGCCGGGCGAACCAGATGTCGTTCTGGGGGTCGTACACCACGAAGACGTTCACGACCGTCACGGAGGGAGCCACGACGACCACCTGGTCGTTGCTGTAGCCCTGCCACGGCGTCCCCGTCGTCCGCGGGGACTTCTGCGCCACCGGCTCGGTCAGCGGGTTGCCGCAGGCGCAGCGCACCCTGGGCACTCCGCGGCCGTCGACCAGGACGGCCGTTCCGGACTGGAGCACCGCCTGGTAGGTGGTGGCGGAGCCGTTCCGGAAGCCGTGGTTCGTCACCCGGGTGTCGGCACGGAGCTGGAGCGGGGTCAGGGAACGGAGATAGCCCGGGACCTCGTTGGCGGAGAGACCCAGGACGGAGGCGAACGCGGTGTTCTTCTCGGGCTCGCCGGAGAGGTAGCGGACCTGCTGTTCCACGTCGCAGCTGGCCACGGACTGCGTCCCGCCGTAGAGACCGGGAGTCGAGCCCGACACCTCGGGGGTCGCCGAGGTGGTTCGGGGAGGCAGCGAGGCGGGCGAGGCGGAGGCGGTGTCGGCGCGCGCCGTCGACCGGGTGAACGGATCGGGGCCGGAGGCGGCGGCGTTCTGGAGGAACACCTCGCCGCCACCGGATCCCGCGGTGTCGCCCTTGTCGTCGGGGCGGTTGGTCAGGACGACGGCCAGGGCCGCGATAGCGACCAGGATGGCGGTGACCGAGGCGACCTTGGGGACGGAGCGCCACCAGGGGCCCTTGTCGGGACCGCCGTTCCCGGGTGCGCCCGGGCCGCCGCCGCTGCCCGAACCGCCCGACGAACCGCCTGACGAGCCGCCGCCACCGGAACCGCCCGACGAGCCGCCGCCGCCCGAGCCGCCTCCCGAACCGCCGTGGGGCGGTCCTGGAGGCGGTGGGGGTCCGGCGTTCCCCGGGCGTGTGCTCGGGCCCGAGAGGGGGCCTGAGGGGGGACCTGCTGGGGGGACCGACGGAGGGCCGGACGGCGGGTGGGAAGTCACGTTTTTCCCTTTCTTCCGTTCCGGGCCCATTGTGTGCGCCGAACGGTGCCCGCCCGCAAGCGGAGGCGCCCGGACGGCAGAGCACCCGGCGCCCGGCCGGATCCCGCCGCCGGTCGAGCGGGGCCGTCACCGAACACCGCGGCCGTCCGCCACCGACACCGCGGCCGACCGCCACCGACACTGCGGCCGACCGGCGGCGGTACTAGCGTGGTCAGGGTGAGCAGTCGGCTCCCCACCTCCGCGCGGCCCGCCGCGACCTCCACCGGGCCCCTCGCCCGCGTCGGCCTCCAGGCCCTGGCCGCCGTCGTCGCCGGGTTCGTCGCGATGGGCGTCACCGCGGGCCTCGGCCTCTGGGCCGCGGGCGCGGCCGACCTTCCCGGCGGCTTCACCGCCGTCCTCGCCGCCGTCGTCGTCATGGCCGCCGGCGGCAAGATCGAGCTCTCCGGCGATGCCGGCTCCCTCGCCGGAACCCAGGCCGAACTGACCGCCATGCCCCTCACCGTCACCCTGGTGGGCGCACTGGTCACCGGTTTCTGCTTTCTGCGCCCCCTGCGCCACCACGCCGTGGCCGGCACCCGCGAACTCCTGCTGCGCGCCGTGAGCACGGTCGTCCTCTGGCTGCTCGCGCTCGCGGGCGTCTCGGCCGTAGCCCGCCACGACTTCCCCCTGACCATCGGCGGCGGGGACGAGCAGGGCTCGCTCATGGACATCTTCGGCGAACTCCTCGACGCCGTGAACCCCACCGTGGGCTTCCGCACCGACGTCGGTCCGACGCTCTTCTACGGGCTGCTGTGGATCCTCGGCGTGCTCGTCGTCGCCCTGCTCGTCTCCCGCAGAACACCGCTGCCGGCCCGCCTCGTCCGCTACCACGAGCCCGTACGGCCCGCGGCGCACGCGATGCTTCTCCTGCTCCTCGCCTACGTGGTCGTCGGCCTGGTCATCGGCGTGGTCGTCGCGGCGACCAAGGGGCACGCCGCCGAGACCCTCGCCGTCCTCCTGCTCGGCCTGCCCAACGTCAGCTGGCTCGCCCTCGGAGTGGGCATCGGCGGCTCCTGGGAGGGCAGGGTCGACGGGCCCTTCGGCCTGCCCATGCCGCAGGTCCTCGACGCCGTCATGCGCCAGGGCGACGGCACGGGCGACAGTACGGACCTCTCGACGATCGACCTGAGCACCCTCGCCGCGCAGGACGGCCGCGCCTGGTGGCTGCTTCCCGTCGCCGCCGTCCTCGTCCTCGCCGTGGCCTTCGTGGCCGCGGTCCGGTCCCCGGCCAGGACGAAGCTCTGGCAGCACGCGCTGCATCTGGCGATCGCGTTCGCCCTGACCATGCTGGTCGTGGCTCCGCTGACCCTGGTCGAGGCCCGCTTCGGCCTCTCGGTCCTCGGCATCGGAGAGCTCGACTCCCTCGGCGGGGAAGTGATCCTGCGCCCCCACATCTGGAAGACGGTCGGCTTCGCCCTCCTCTGGGGCGCGTTCTTCGGCTTCCTCGGTGGCCTGCTCGCCACCCGGGTGCACCGCAAGGGCGAGGTGGAGCCCTCGAAGGGCCCCGCCGGCAAGGGCCCCTGAGCAAGAGTGATCAACGACCCTGAGCAAGGCCCCTGAGCAAGAGTGAACGACAAGGGGCCGGGTGGGAAAGAGGGCCCCGGGGAGGCCGCCCGCAGGCGCCGCCGCCTACAGCTCCCGGAACACCGGCTTCGGCCTACAGCTCCCGGAACACCGGCCTCGCCCACGCGGGCGGGTCCCGCGGCGGCCCCAGCGGCTGGGGTCCCTTCGTCACGATCGGCCCGTCACCGCCGTCGGTCAGGGCGGCGCGCAGGGCGGCGACGAACTCCAGGCACGTCCCGTACCGCTCCTCCGGAGTCTTCGCCAGCGCCTTCGCGAACACGGCGTCCGCCGCCTCCGGCAGTCCCGGCCGCACCTCGGAGAGCGGTGGCGGCGGATCGTACTGCTGAGCCCACAGCACCGCCCAGTCGGTGTCCCGGCGGAACGGCGGCGCCCCCACCAGCGTCTCGAACACCACGCACGCCAGGCTGTACACATCGCAGCGGCCGTCCACCGGCTTGCCCGAGATCTGTTCGGGCGCCACGTAGTCCAGCGTGCCGACGAACTCGCCCACGGTCGTGAAGCCCGTCAGCGACAGCGACTTCTTCGTCAGACCGAAGTCCGTGAGGTAGACGTGCTCCGGATGGTCGCGGTCGGTTCCCTCCGCGACCAGGATGTTGCCCGGCTTCACGTCCCGGTGCACCAGGTCGTGGGCGTGCGCCGCGTCGAGCGCCGAAGCCACCTGTACGGCGATCCTGCCCGCCTTCACGGGCGACAGCGGTCCTTCGCGGTCGAGCAGGGCCAGCAGGTCCTGGCCGGCCACGTACCGCATGGCGATGTAGAGCACGCCCTCCGTCTCGCCCGCCTCGAAGACCGGCACGATGTGGGGGTGGTCGATCGAGGCGGCGACCCGTGACTCGTGTGCGAAGCGTTTGCGGAAGGTGTCGTTGCGGGCCAGCTCCGGGGCGAGCAGTTTCAGCGCCACCGTCCGGCCCAGCCGCAGGTCCCTCGCCCGGTACACGACCGCCATCCCGCCGCGCCCGATCTCGCCCTCCACCTTGTAGCCCGCGATCTCCTTGCCGAGGAGCCCCGAAGGGCGGCCGGCGGGCAGCTCGGGATCGTCGCGCGGTGTGCCGGCCATCAGCCCTCACCGGCCGTTTCGGGCGGCCGCTCCACGACCTGGGTGGGCGGCGGGCCGGCGGCGACGGCAGGGTCCGGGTCGGCCCGGGGCACGACCTGCGTCGGTGGCGGGTCGGCCTGGGGCACGACCTGGGTCGGTGGCGGTGACCCGGCGGCCGCGGGCGGGTCTCCCCGCAGGACCACCTGGGTCGGCTCGTGGTCGGGGGGCGCGGCTCCGGCCGGTTCGTCTTCGGGCTCCTCGGCCCTGTCGGGTTCCTCGGACGGCGCGGAACCGGCTGCCGGTCCGGGGGCCGCCGCCACCGAGGGCGCCGCCGAAGCCGCGTACGTACTCAGTCCCACGCCGTCGCAGTACACCCAGCGCTCGTGCTCCGCGTCGTACAGCCAGACCGACTCGCCGTCGACGACCATGCCCACCCGCAGGCCGCGCGTCCGTAGCCGGAAGTTCTCGCCGTCGAGGCGGCCCGCGCCCAACGCCTCCGCCGCCCGCCGGTAGCGCCCGAGCGCGTCCTCGGCGCGGGCGATCAGCGGGCGGGGGTCGGCGGTCCGGGTGAGGGGCCCGCCCGCCGGCGGGTCGTCGGGAACGGTGACGAGCAGCCGTGCGTCGACCCACGCCGTCCAGCCGTTGGAGCACTGGATCCGCCCCCAGTCACCGGCCCGCTCCTCCAGCCGCACCGGAAGGAACGCGTCGAGCGGAGTCGTGGGCAGCGTCGGATCCGGCGCCTCCCAGGTGTCGAGGCCGGAACGCGGCACGACATGGGTGGGCCGGAAGTCCGGCACGTACTCGGGTACGGGGACGCTCACGGCCTACCTCCGCATGACGACCGGCTCGTGGCGGCGCAGCAGCCGCGCCACGACCAGTCCGATGACGAGACAGAGCACCACCATCATGCCCATGTCGAACAACCAGGCTGCTGCCGTGTGCTGCATCAGCGGATCCGTCGTCTTGTCGCTCGGCGCGACCTGCCCGATGTCGATCGTCGCCCCCATCGCGGCGAACGCCCAGCGCGAGGGCACCAGCCAGGCCAGCTGCTCCAGGACCGGCGTGCCCCGCACGGTCAGGAGCGCTCCGCAGAACACCACCTGCACGATGGCGAGGAGGACGAGCAGCGGCATCGTCACCTCCTCCTTGCGGACCAGGGCGGAGACGAGCAGCCCCAGCATCATCGCCGTGAAGGAGAGGAGCGCCACGGCCAGGGTGATCTCCACGAGCGGGGGCATCAGGACGCCCTTGCCGCCGGGCACGTTCAGCGGCACGCCGATCAGGGCCACCAGCGTCAGCACGACCGCCTGCACGACCGTGATGGTGCCGAGGACCACCACCTTGGAGGCGAGATACGCGGAGCGGGACAGGCCAACGGCTCTCTCGCGCCGGTAGATGGTGCGTTCCTTGACGAGTTCGCGCACGGCGTTCGCCGCGCCCGTGAGCACGCCGCCCACACAGAGGATGAGCAGCACGTTCAAGCTCGACTCGGGGTTCAGACTGCCCTCGGAGAGGGCCCGGGCCATCGCCCCCATCACGAACGGCAGCGCGATCATGATGGCCAGGAACGTACGGTCGGCGGAGAGCGCGGCCGTGTACCGGCGCACCAGGGTCCGCAGCTGCGATCCCCAGCTCTGCGCCTTCGGCGGCGGGCCCGGCTGCGGCACGTCCGGGGCCGCCCCGGGGACGGGGACGTCCGGGCGGGCCGTCGCGTCCGTGATGTACCGGCGCTGGAAGCGCGACGACCGGTACTCGCCCGCCCAGTCGCGGTCCCGGTCGTTCTCGAAGGCCTCGAAGGCCTCCGGCCACTGCTCGTAACCGAAGAAGCCCAGGCTGTCCCCCGGGGGCCCGTAGTAGGCGACCCGGCCGCCCGGCGCCAGTACGAGCAGCCGGTCGCAGACGTCCAGGCTGAGCACGCTGTGCGTGACCACGACGACCGTCCGCCCGTCGTCGGCGAGCCCGCGCAGCATGTGCATCACGGACCGGTCCATGCCGGGGTCGAGACCGGAGGTCGGCTCGTCGAGGAAGAGCAGCGACGGCTTGGTGAGCAGCTCCAGGGCGACGCTCACCCGCTTGCGCTGCCCGCCCGAGAGGCTGTGGATCGGCTGATCGGCGCGCTCCACGAGCCCCAGTTCCCGGATCACCTCGTCCACCCGGGCCCGGCGCTCGGCCGGCACGGTGTCCTCGGGGAAGCGCAGCTCGGCGGCGTATCCGAGGGCACGGCGGACGGTGAGCTGGAGGTGCAGGATGTCGTCCTGCGGGACGAGTCCGATGCGCTGCCGCAGCTCGGCGTAGTCCCGGTACAGGTCGCGGCCGTCGTAGAGCACGCTGCCCTGGTCGGCGGGGCGCTGACCGGTGAGGGCGCCGAGCAGCGTCGACTTCCCGGCGCCGGACGGCCCGACCACCCCGAGCAGACACTTCTGGCCGACCGGGAACGACACCTCGTCGAGGAGCGTCTTGCGGCCGTGGTCGACGGTGACGGCGAGCGACTGGACGTCGAGGGAGACCTCGCCGGTGTCGGTGAACTCGACGAGCTGCCCGCCGATCAGACAGAACGCGCAGTGGCCGACACCGACGATGTCGTCCGGTGTCACCCGGGCGTCGACGACGGGGCGGCCGTTGAGGAAGGTGCCGTTGTGACTGCCGAGGTCATGGATCCAGTAGGTGCCGTCGGGATGGGCACGGAGCTCGGCGTGCCGCCGCGAGACGACGAGATCGGGGACGACGACGTCGTTGTCGGGGGCGCGGCCGATCCGGATGCTGTGGGTCGGCAACGGCCGCACGGAGGTCGGCTGCCGGAAGGTGCCGGTGGCGGCGGGGTGCGAGACGGAGGAGGGCCGGGGCGGTGCGGCGCGGCCGGGCGGGGCGCCGGACGCCGGTGCGGCCTGGGGCTCGGGGTGGGGCGGGGGCTGGAGCTCGGGCTCCGGCCGGGGCCGGGACAGGGACTCGGGCTCCGGCCGGGGCTCGGGCGTGGCCGGGGGCTCAGGTGTGTACAGGTGCTCCGGCGCGGCCAAGGGCTCCGCGGCGGGCTCCGGCGCGTCGACGGGTTCCGGTACGGCCAGGGGCTCCGCGACGGGGTCCGCAACCACCTGGGGTTCCCCCGGCGCCGGGGGGTCCGGTGCGATCGAGGGCTCCTGTACGGCGGCCGCCGCGGCTCGCGGTTCCGCGGGACCGGCGGCCTGCGCTCCCGCCGACAGCACCGCGCGCGGCCCGTCCTCCGGATGCCCGAACCGTACGACCGTCCCGGCGCCCACCTCCCTCGCCCCGGCCACCCGCAGGCCGTCCGTGAAGGTGCCGTTGGTGCTGCCCTCGTCCGCCAGGGTCCAGTGGCCGTGGGCGGCGCTGAGCACCGCGTGGTGCCAGGACGCGCGCGCGTCCGCGAGGACGAAGTCGCTGGTGGGGTCGCGCCCGATGCGATAGACGCGGGTCGGATTCATGCGCGTTGCGTCCCCGTCGATCTCGAGGACCAGATTAGGCGCCGCGGGCGCGACGGGCCGCTCTCCCATGCGTGAATTTTATCCGCCGGTGCTCAACCGTGCCCGGGATGGGAACGCCGGTAGGGTGGGCGTCCGCCGCAGGACGCGGCCCCGGACGAAGGAGGAAGCACCCGTGCCGAAAGGTGTCACCAGGCGGCGGCCCCGTACCCGTGCGGCGCTCCTGAAGGCTGCCCTGGAGACCTTCGCCGAGCACGGCTTCCACGCCACGACGATCGAGCAGATCTGCGAGCGGGCCGGATACACGCGGGGCGCGTACTACTCGAACTTCGCCAGCAAGGAAGAGCTCTTCCTCGCTCTCTTCGACGAGCACAGCGACCGGACCGTACAGCGGCTCGCCGAGGCGATCGACGCGCTGACCGCCGAGGAGTACACCCTGACCCGGCTCGCGGAGCTGGCCGCCCGCGTCGAACCGGACGAGCGGGACTGGTACCTGGTGACCACCGAGTTCACCCTGCACGCCATCCGTGATCCGCAGGCCGCGTGGGTGCTGGCCCGTCACGACGAGCGGCTGCGGGCCGAGATCGCGCGCGGCCTCACCCTCGTCCTGCGCAGGGCCGGACGGGAACTGACCGTGGACCCCGACCGTTTCGCGCGGCTCCTCATCGCCCTGCGCGAGGGCGGACTCGCGCAGAGCTATGTGGAACCGGCGGAACTGCCGCCGGGCAGCCTGGAACGGCAGTTCCTCGCCCCGCTCCTCGAGGTGTCGACGCGCGAGCTCCCGGGCAGGGTGCCCGGCCCGGGAGCCGCCGCCGACCCCGGCCCCGGTGCCGTGACCGACCCCGGCCCCGCCGATCAGTCGAAGAGGTCCGGGTCGGACGCGGTGATCTGATCCCACAGGGGGCGCGCCTGGAACCAGCCGGCCAGATGACCGCCGACCTGTCCCCGGGTGAGAAGGGCGGTCTCCCGGTCGATGAGTTGCGGCGTGCCCGCCGCCATCGCCAGGAGCTGCGCCTGGCACGAGCGCTCCATGGTGACGAACCACCACACGGCCTCGGCGACGGAGTGGCCGACGGTGAGCAGGCCGTGGTTCTTGAGGATGACCGCCTTGTGGTCGCCCAGCGCCTTGGCGACCCGTTCGCCCTCCTCCGTCTCGTTCACCACGCCCCGGTAGTCGTCGTAGATCCCGTGGTCCTCGAAGAACGCGCAGGCGTCCTGGGTGATCGGGTCGAGCGGTATGCCGAGGCTGGAGAAGGCCTTGCCGTGCAGGGAGTGCGAGTGCGCGGCGGCGATCGCGTCGGGCCGGGCGGCGTGGACCCGCGAGTGGATGACGAACGCTGCCCGGTTCACGGGCCTGCGTCCCTCGATGACCGTGCCCTCGTGGTCCACGAGGATCAGGTCGGAGGCCTTGATCTGGCCGAAGCTCATCCCGAAGGGGTTGACCCAGAAGGCGTCCGGGTCTCCGGGATCGCGGACCGTGATGTGCCCGGCGACCCCCTCGGAGAAGCCGAACCGCCCGAAGATGCGGAAGCCGGCGGCGAGTTGCTCCTTGCGGTACCGGCGCTCCTCCTCGACGGAGTCGAAGGTGGGCGGCAGCGGCAGGACGACCCCGTCGGGCAACGGCCCGACGGCGGCGGCGAGCGCGGGCGGCACGGTGCTCATGGCGGCTCCTCGATGAGCGGGTGGGCACGGGTGGTGCACGGCGCGCCAAAAGATACAGAGATGTATCCGATACGACAACGGATCAGTCGGACGGCGTCCCGAAGCGGGCCAGGTGGTGCCAGACCTTCTTCACGTCCTGAGGGTCGTACCGCCCCGAACCGGCCGCCTCCTGCACGATCCGGGGGTCGAGCCATCCGTCGACGGCGATCCGGACGCCGAGCTCCACGTACCGCGGACCGCGGAACCCGGGGTGCCGTCGCAGTTCGTCGACGGAGAGACGGAAGCCGCCGTGCCACTCGACGGGGCACGGCAGCCGCCGGGCCGCCGCCTCCACCTCCGTACCCCGGTGACTCGGGTCCAGGACCAGCGCCTCCACATCGCGCCCGACGAGGACGGGGCCGTGGATCTGTGCCTCGATGTAGTCGTCGATCGGGTCCTTGTCGTCGGCCTCGGCGAGCGCGATCAGAGGCATGCGGTCCGCGGTGCCGAAGTCGGTGGGCTCCAGAAAGCTGTCCGGATAGCAGAAGGTCGCCCGCTCCAGCGCGGCGGCCGTCAGCCGCAGATGGGCGGAGCCGAAGCGGGGTGCGGCACCGAAGGGGCGGCGGCGGAAGTCGAGGGCGCCGTAGACCGGGCGGCTGTCCGCGGGGGCGTCGTCGTACGCCCCGCCGAAGATGCGGCTCTCCCAGCGCCGGCGGTCCCCGCCGGGGTGGGCGGTGAGGCCGCCGTTGCTCGTCCCGGTGGCGAACTGGGAGCGGTAGACCCCGTCGTCCGCCAGTTCGTGGAGGAAGTGCGGGTGGAAGTTGAGGGTGACCCGGAGGGAGGGGTCGAGTGGATCGCCGGTGGAACGGTCGGCCACATGGGCGAGGGCCCGCCGCGCGGGGGCGTGGGTGTGCGCTCGGGTGGGGATCGGCGTCATCGGGGCAGTGTGCCGGAGGGTCGGGGGTTGCGGCCCGGGGTTTTCGGTGGCTACGGTCGACGCCGGACGGAAAGCGCTTTCTCCCCGGTGCTCGCTCGACCGTCCGACGCTCCGCCCCACCGGCCCGCTTGGAGTCCACCGCGTGCGCACCCCCGACGTCCTGATCTACACCCGCACCGCGGGCTACCGCCACGACTCGATCCCGGACGGTGCCGCCGCGCTCACGGAGCTGGCCCGGGACCTGGGGAGGCCGGCCGAGGCGACCGAGGACCCTGGCGTCTTCACGCCCGGGCGCCTCGCCGACTGCGCCGTCGTCGTCCTGCTGTCCACGACCGGGAACGTCCTGACACCCGAGGGGCGCGCCGCCCTCGAGGAGTATCTGCGGGGCGGGGGCGCACTGCTCGCCGTCCACGCGGCGGCCAACGCGGAGCCGGACTGGCCGTTCTACGGCGAACTGCTCGGCACCCGGTTCGACGGCCACCCCGAGATCCAGCCCGGTCTCGTCCTCGTCGACGACCACGAGCATCCGGCGACGGCCCCGCTCCCGGACCGCTGGGAGTGGACCGACGAGTGGTACAACTTCACCTCCGACCCGCGGGGGAGCGGTGGGGGCGACGGGAGCGGCGTACGGGTCCTGGCCCGGGCCGACGAGTCCTCGTACCGCGGCGGCACCCACGGCGAGGACCATCCACTCGTCTGGTGCCGGGAGATCGACCGCGGACGCGTCTTCTTCACCGCCCTCGGACACGCCCCGGAGACCTACCGGGACCCGGTGTTCCGCGCCCACCTCACGGGCGCACTGACCTGGCTCACCGCCTAGCGGGTGTCTCAGGGGCCGGATCGGGGCGGATCGGGGGCGTGAGATGCTCGCCTCCGATCCGCACGAGTACACACTCCACCTCGCCGCGCCGTCGTGGCATCGCGGTCGCCCTCGCCGCCACAACGGGACGCCTTCCCTCGGCAGCACGACCGAGATCGTCACCACGGACGACGCCCACTACGTCCGCGACCGCCTTCCTCCCGCTCCCCCCGCTCCCTCCCGTTTTCTCCTGCCCTCCGGGTCACCCCACCGCGCCGCCCCTGTTGCGCCGGGCCGCGCAAGGCGGAAGGTTGCAGTGGGGGCCGTTGGCAGGAGGAGACAGGTCATGGGCATCGCCACCGTGAATCCCGCGACCGGCGAGACGCTGCGTATCTACGAGGCCCACGGGCCCGAGGAGGTCGAGCGGCGGATCGCCGCCGCGCACGAGGCGTATCGCCAGTACCGCACCACGTCCTTCGCCGAACGTGCCCGGCTGCTGCGGGCCGCCGCGACGCTCCTCGACGAGGACACCGAGGACATCGCCCGCATCATGACCCTCGAGATGGGCAAGCCGATCTCGGCCTCCCGCGCGGAGGCCGGAAAGTGCGCCAAGGCGATGCGCTGGTACGCCCTCAACGCCGAGAGGCTGCTCGCCGACGAGCACCCGGCCGAGAGCGACATCCAGGACGCCGGTGCGGACGTGGCCCGCGTCCACTACCGGCCCCTGGGGCCGATCCTCGCCGTCATGCCGTGGAACTTCCCGCTCTGGCAGGTGATCCGCTTCGCCGCGCCCGCGCTCATGGCGGGCAACACCGGCCTCCTCAAGCACGCCTCCAACGTGCCGAGGACCGCGCTCTACCTCGGTGACCTCTTTCGCCGGGCGGGATTCCCGGAGGGCTGTTTCCAGGCCCTGCTCATCGGCTCCGGCGACGTCGAGCGCGTCCTGAGGGACCCCAGGGTCGTCGCCGCCACGCTCACCGGCAGCGAGCCCGCCGGCCGGGCCGTCGCCTCCGTCGCGGGCGACGAGGTGAAGAAGACCGTCCTGGAACTCGGCGGCAGCGACCCGTTCGTCGTCATGCCGTCCGCCGACATCGTCGGGGCGGTGAAGACCGCCGTCACCGCACGGGTGCAGAACAACGGGCAGTCCTGCATCGCCGCCAAGCGCTTCATCGTGCACCAGGACGTGTACGACGACTTCTCCGAGCGCTTCACGGCCGCCATGAACGCCCTCACCGTCGGTGACCCGTTCGAGGACTCCACCGACGTCGGCCCCCTCGCCACCGAGCAGGGACGGACCGACCTGGAGGCCCTCGTCGACGACGCCGTACGGCGGGGTGCCACCGCCCTGTGCGGCGGACACCGCCCCGAGGAACCGGGGCTCGCGAACGGCTGGTACTACCGGCCCACCGTCCTCACCGGGATCACCCCCGAGATGCGCATCCACCACGAGGAGGCCTTCGGCCCGGTGGCCACGGTCTATCCGGTCCGTGACATCGAGGAGGCGGTGGCCGTGGCCAACGACTCGCCGTTCGGACTCAGCTCCAACGTCTGGACCCGGAGCCCCGAGGACGTCGCCTTCTTCGTGCGCGACCTGGAGGCCGGGGGCGTGTTCGTCAACGGCATGACGGCCTCGCACCCCGCCCTCCCCTTCGGCGGGATCAAGCGCTCCGGGTACGGGCGTGAGCTCTCCGGCCACGGCATCCGCGAGTTCTGCAACGCGACCACGGTCTGGCAGCGCGCCTGACACCCGCCGCCGGACCGGCGGACACGGCGGTCGGCTCGCGAGAGCCGACGGGCCGGCGCGAGCCGACGGGCCGGCGCGAGCCGACGGGCCGGCGCGAGCCGACGGGCCGCCGAGGCGGCCGAGGGCCCGTCGTGCGTTGCTCAGGCCCGCGTCCACTCCGACAACCGGTCCGCCGACCACGTGTTGATCACCCGGTCCTCCGGGACCCCGCACTCCTCGGCCCGGGCACAGCCGAGGATCTGCCACTCCAGCTGGCCGGGCGCGTGCGCATCCGTGTCCACGGCGAAGCAGGTGCCCGCCGACACCGCGAGCCGCAGCAGCCGCCTCGGCGGATCGAGCCGTTCCGGGCGACTGTTGATCTCGACGGCCGTCCCGGACTCGGCGCACGCGGCGAACACCCTTTCCGCGTCGAACTCCGATTCCGGCCGCAGCCGCCCGCCCGCCACCAGCCGGCCCGTACAGTGCCCGAGCACGTCCATCAGCGGGTTGCGCACGGCCCGTTCGAGCCGGCGGGTCATCGCCCTCGCGTCCATCCGGAGCTTCGAGTGCGCCGAACCGACCACCAGGTCGAGACGGTCGAGCAGCTCGGGCTCCTGGTCGAGCGAACCGTCCTCCAGGATGTCGCACTCGATCCCGGTGAGCAGACGGAACGGTGCCCACTCCTCGTTCAGCCGCGCCACCACGTCCAGCTGCTCCCGCAGCCGCTCCGGCGACAGACCCCGCGCCACCGTGAGCCGGGGTGAATGGTCGGTGAGCACCGCCCACTCGTGGCCGAGCCCCGCCGCCGCACGGCCCATGTCCTCGATGGTCGCGCCGCCGTCGGACCAGTCCGAGTGAAGATGACAGTCGCCGCGCAGAGCCGCCCGCAGCGCCTCGCCCCCACTCGTGGGTTCGGCGGTGCGCAGGGACTCCTCCAGCTCCGCCTCGAGCTTCGCCAGATACTCCGGGACCCGCCCGTCGAGCGCCTCGCGCACCACCGCGGCCGTCTTCGGGCCGAGCCCCTTCACGGACTCCAGGGTGCCCGCCGTCGCCCGCGCGGCCGCCTCGCCCTCCGGCAGGGCGTCGACCGCGGCGGCGGCCGTACGGAAGGCACGGGACCGGTACCCCGGCGCCTGCGCACGCTCCAGGAGGAACGCGATCCGGTTCAGGGCGGCCACAGGGTCCACGGCCTTCCTCCTCGCCTCAGGAGCCGTTCACGGCGGAGCCGGCGGTCACCGCCACGGGGCCGATCTCGCACCACACCGCCTTGCCCTCACCACGCGGCTCGACGCCCCACCGGGAGGCCAGCGCGTCGAGCAGCAGCAGCCCCCGCCCCGAGGTCGCGGCCTCGCCGGGGGTACGCCGGCGGGGCCAGGCGCTCGACCGGTCCTGCACCGAGAGCCGTACACGCCGCACCGGCTCGGGCAGCACCTCCAGGGTCAGCACCGCACCGCCCTCGGTGTGCAGCAGCACGTTGACGAGCAGCTCGCCCGTCAACAGCTCCGCGTCGTCGGCGAGTTCCTCCATGCCCCAGTCGCGCAGCGCCTGCCCCACGGCCGCTCGCGCGTCCGAGAGACCCTGGGGGTCGGCCTGGTGGATGTACTGGTGGATGCGGGGCGCCCGGACCGTGCCCGGGTCCGGGCTGCGCCGCAGCACCAGGAGTGCCACGTCGTCGCCCGAGCCCCAACGCTCCCACAGCCGCTCGGAGAGATGGTCGGCGAGGGCCTCGGCCTGCGGCGGGCCACTGCTGATCGCCTCCGAGAGGGCGGTGAGACCGGTCTCGATGTCCGAGCCGGGCTGCTCGACGAGTCCGTCCGTGCAGAGCACGAGGGTCTCCCCGGGCACGAGGTCGAGCCGGGTCTCCGGGAACTCCTCGTCGCCGAAGGCGGTCGCGAGCCCCAGTGGCAGCCCGCCGCGCAGCTTGGGCTGCCCGACCCGGCCGTCGGTGTGCCGGATCAGCGGCCCGAGATGCCCGGCCCGTACGGCACGCAGCGTGCCGCTGCCCAGGTCCACCTGGGCGTAGGTGCAGGTGGCGAAGCGGTTGGTGTCCAGCTCGGCGAGGAACCGGGAGGCGCGGGCCAGCACCGTCGAAGGGGCGTGCCCCTCACCGGCGTACGCGCGCAGGGCGATGCGCAGCTGCCCCATGATGGCGGCTGCGTGGGTGTCATGCCCCTGGACGTCGCCCACGACGATCCCGACCCGGCCGCGGGGCAGCGGGATCACGTCGTACCAGTCGCCGCCGACCTGCCGCCCGCTCCACGCCGCGTGGTAGCGCACGGCGATCTCGCCGCCCGTGATCTCCGGGATCCGGCGCGGCAGCATCGTCGCCTGGAGCCCGGTGGCCAGCTCCCGCTCCTCGTCGAAGAGGATCGCCCGCTGGAGCGACTGGGCGACGATCGCCGCGAGACCGAGCGCGAGGTTGCGCTCGTCGGCGTTGAAGGAGGTACGGCCCCGGTAGTACAGGGCCATCCCGCCGAGGGAGCGTGCCTGCGCCACCAGCGGCAGATAGCAGGCGGCCCGGAACGGCAGGCGCGCCAGGTAGGGCGCGAGTTCGGGGTAGTCCTGTCCGAGGGTGGAGAACGAGGAGACGAACCGGGGCCGGCCGCTGAGTACCGCCTCGGCCAGCGGCAGCCCCCGGTCGAGGCGCCGGACACGGAAGTCGTTGAGCACGTCGAGCGATTCGCCGCTGAGCGCGATGATGTTCAGCGAGCCGTTCTCGACCAGGCCCAGGGCCAGCCCGTCGGCGCCGAGCCGGGCGAGCCCGCCGGGGCCGGTCAGGGCGGCCGTGACGTCGTCGACCGTCACCGCGCGCGACAGCGCGCGCGTCGTCCGTTCCACGATGTTCGTCTGGACCTCGCGCCGTCTCTCCAGCTCCTGGACGAAGGCGATCCGCGTCACCTCGGCGGTCGTGTCCCGTACGACGCCGACGATCCGCCTGGCCCGCCCGTCCGGCGAGCGCAGGATCCGTGCCTGCACATGCGTCCAGTGGGGTGGTCCGTCGTCCTGCGGGATGGGGAAGTGCGCCGTGTACGAGACCTCGCCACTGGTGACCGCCTGCCGCACGACCTCCTCCAGCTTGGCCCGCTCCTCGGGGGCGAGACGGGCGATCAGGGACACCGGACGCCCGTCGTAGGTGTCGTCCGGGGCAAGCCCGAAGACCAGCAGCCCGGACCGGTCGACATCGATGGTGCCCGTGTCGAGATCCCAGTCGAAGCTGCCGGTCCTGTTCATGGCGAGCCACTCGGCGGGCCCGATCTCGCCATGGCGCGTAGGCGGGTCTTCATCGGTCATCCCCACCATTGTCGAACCCGGACCCCGCCGACGCCATGGCGATGACACGGCGTGGCGCGAGTTCGCCGCCGAGAGGAGGGGGTGAAGGCGCCCCGAGGGGCGTGGCGGGGTCCGCGACGCGGCGGGAAATCCCGGTGAGGGCGTGGTGCCCGGCGGGGCAGAATGGGCCGGTGCAGCCGCCCTACCGTGTTCTCGGTCCGTGTCAGGCCTTCCGTACCGACGACGGGACGGAGGTCGTCCTGTGCGGCGCCAGGCTCCGCGCGCTGTTCGTCGCGCTGGCCGCGGCCGGCGGGCGAGCGGTGAGCACGCGCGCGTTGATCGAACAGGTGTGGGCCGACGGCGACCGGGCCGAGGGCCGGAATCCTGACCGGGACGACGACCGCGACCGTACGGCGGCGCTCCAGGCACTGGTGGGCCGGCTGCGCCGGGCACTCGGCCGGGAGGTGGTCGTCTCCACGCCCGGCAGCGGCTACCGGCTGGCCGCGGACCCGGACGCCGTCGACCTGTACCGCTTCGAACGTCTCGCCGTCGAGGGCTCGGCGGCCCTCGCCGAAGGAGACCCCGCCCGGGCCGCCGTGCTCCTCGACGAGGCCCTCGGGCTCTGGCGGGGGCCCGCCCTCGCCGACCTGCCCGATCGGGAGACCGACCCCCTGCTCGTCAGGGCCGATCAACGGCACGACCGGGCGCGCCGTGACCGGCTCGCCACCGACCTGGCACTGGGGCGGGCCACCGAGGCCCTCGCACCTCTGGCCGCCCTGGCGGCGGGACAGGCTCTGGACGAGCCGCTCCAGGCCCTGCGGATCCGCGCCCTGCGGGCGGCCGGGCGGCCCGCCGAGGCACTGGCCGCGTACGAGGAGGTCCGCGCGAGCCTCGCGGAGCGGCTGGGCACGGCCCCGGGGCCGGAACTGCGCACGCTCCACGCCGAACTTCTGGCGGACGGCACGGCGACCACTCCAGCGGCACCTGAACTCGTCCCAGGACCTGAGCCCGTACCGGCATCCGAATCGGTACCGGCACCTTCGTCCGAACCGGCATCTGGGCCTGCCCCGGCGCACGCGCCGGGGCCTCCGCCGGTGCCGGACCCGCGGTACCGGAGCGCCCTCCCCGCCCGGCTGACCTCGTTCATCGGCCGGGAGGACGAGCTCGGTGCGCTCGCCGCACTGTGGGGAGAACGGCGGCTCGTCACCCTCACCGGACCGGGGGGAGTCGGCAAGACGCGGCTCGCCCTGGAGGCGGCGGAGACGTACAAGGACGGTCCGGTCCATCTGGCCGAACTCGCCTCGGTGCGGGAGGAGTGCACGGTCGTCGCGGCCGTGCTCGACGCGCTCGGGGCCCGCCGGACCCAGCTGTGGCAAGGCCCGTCGGTCCCCGGAGCGGGCTCGGAGGAACCCTTCGCCGAGATCGTCGAGCACTGTGCGGGGAAGCGGATGCTGCTGCTCCTCGACAACTGCGAGCAGGTGGTCGCCGCGGTGGCCGAGCTGACGCAGACGCTCCTCACGCGCTGTCCGGGAGTGACCGTCCTCGCGACGAGCCGGGAGCCGTTGGGGGTGCCGGGGGAGGTGGTGCGGCCGTTGGGTCCGTTGGCGGCGGGGACGGCGTTGCGGCTCTTGGGGGAGCGGGGTGCGGCGGCGCGTCCGGGGTTCGTGGTGGGTGAGGATCCGGGGGCGGCGGAGGAGATCTGTCGGCGTCTGGACGGTCTGCCGC